>NZ_LGTB01000036.1 GCF_001238275.1 Bradyrhizobium viridifuturi | reverse complement strand
GACCGGCGCCCGAGAACGGCACGTGCGTCATCTGGATCCGGCCGATGATCTTGAACAACTCTCCGGCGAGATGCGGCGTCGTCCCGAGGCCGGGGCTCGCATAGTTCAATTCGTCCGGGTTGGCCTTCGCGCGCGCAACCAGGTCGGCGACTGAATTGATGCCGAGCTTCGGGTCGACCAGGATCACGTTCGGCGAGGTGCCGAGTTCGGCGATGGGTGCAAAATCCTTGTCGGGGTCGTACGGAATCTTGCTGTAGAGGCCCGGGTTGACGACCAAGGCACTCGACGAGATCAGCAGGGTATAGCCGTCGGGATCGGCATGCGCCGCAAGACCGATCCCGATATTGCCGCCGCCGCCGGGACGGTTCTCGACCACGATGGTGGCGCCGAGCGCTTCGCCGAGATGGCTGCCGAGGATGCGCGCCATGATGTCGGTCGGTCCGCCCGGCGCGAACGGCACGATGATCTTGACGGGACGGTCCGGATAGCCGGCGGCGACTGCTTGCCGGGTGAGGGCGGCGATCGCCAGCGCGCCAGCGGCCGTCAGGATCGTGCGACGCGAGGGAGGGGCCGATCTGCTGCCTGTCATCGGAGATCCCTCATCCGCATCCCGACTTCTACAGATCGAACACCGCCACCGCGCGGATCGGCGATGCGGTGCCGCCGCGCCACTTCATCGGCAGACCGATGAAGGTGAACGGCCCTTCGCCCAGCAGGGCTTCGAGATTGCACAGGCTCTCGATGTGGGTGATGTCGAGGTCGAGGCAGGCCTTGTGGACGAGCAGGTTCTCGTCGCTGTCGGGGCCCGGCCGCATCGAGTCGATGCCGAAATGGACGATGCCCTGTTTCGCCAGCCACTCGGTGGCCGCGACATTGACGCCGGAATTGTCGGTCGAATATTCCTTGCGCGGAAAGGTCCGCGCGTGATGGCCGGTGCAGAGCAGCACGGTGCCGCCCTTCGGGATCGGCTGCCCGGCCGCCTTCGCCGCCGTGTCGAGATCAGATGGGGTGATCTCGGCACGCGGCGCAATGTGGCGCAGGTCGAGGCAGATGCCGGGGACGATGCACTTCTCCAGCGGGTATTCATTGATCGGGATGCCGCTCGGGCCGAAATGCCGGGGTGCGTCGATGTGGGTTCCGCCGTGGTCGGGCATCGAAATGAACATGGATGCCAGCCCATAGACATTTCGCGACTCCGCCAACGCCTCCTCGTGGTTCTTCCACATCCCGTGCATGATTGGCGGATGGCCGGGATAGCTCGGTGTGCGGTGATAGAGCTCCCGGCTCAGGTCAATGATCCTCACGGCGGTGCCCTTTCTTGACGGAGCTGGCGCAGGCGCGCTTCTGCGGCAATGCTGACGCGTTTGCGGCTGTTCTGCAAGATGCCGCTTGCCCTCAGTGCAGGACCTGAAGCTGCCGCGGCAGCCAGAGCGAGATTTCCGGCAGATAGGTCACGCACATCAGGACGAAGAACATCACCGTGTAGAACGGCCAGATCTTGCGCATGACCTGCTCGATGGTGACCTTGCCGACCGCGCAGCCGACGAACAGGATCGCACCGACCGGCGGATGGCACAGGCCGATACCGAGATTGAGCAGCATGATCATGCCGAAATGAACCGGATCGACGCCGAAGTTCTTCATGACCGGCAGCAGGATCGGCGTTGCGATCAGGATTGATGGCGCCATGTCGACCAGCGTGCCGAGCACCAGCAGCAGGACGTTGATCAGAAGCAGGATGACGTACTTGTTGTCGGAGATCGACAGGAAGAAGGTGGTCATCTTGGCCGGCATCTGGGTCAGGGCCATGATGTAGCCGACGCTGGAAGCGCAGGCGATCAGCGTCATCACCATCGCGACGGTACGCAGCGTGCGATGCAGCAGCACCGGCAGGTCGCGCCAGCGATAGTCGCGATAGATGAACATCGTGACGAAGAAGGCCCAGATGCACGCGATCGCGCCGGCTTCGATCGCGGTGAAGATTCCGCCGAGAATGCCGCCCAGGATGATGACCAGGGTGACGAGGCCCCAGGAGGCGTCGATGGCGATCCGGATTGCGTCCTTGGCCGGTACGGTCTGGCCGTGCGGATGCTTCTCGCGATAGGCGACGGCGAGGCACAGGATGATCAGCGAGAAGCCGAGCAGCAGCCCGGGGAATACGCCGGCCATGAAGAGGGCGCTGATCGAAATCGTTCCGCCCGTCGCCAGCGAGTAGAGCACTGCATTGTGGCTCGGCGGTACCAGAAGGGCCTGCACCGACGAGGTGATCGTCAGGTTGGTCGCGAACACGCGTGGATAGCCGTTCCGCTCCATCTGCGGGATCATCACCGAGCCGATCGCGGACGTATCGGCGACGGCCGATCCGGAAATGCCGCTCAGGAATGTCGTCGCCAGCACGTTGACGATCGAGAGGCCGCCGCGCAGACGGGTCAGCCCGACCAGCGCGTCGGCGAACGCAACCAGGCGGCGGGCCATGCCGCCCTCTGCCATGATCGCGCCGGCCAGCACGAAGAACGGGATCGTCAGCATTGCGACCTTGCTGACGCCGTCGGAGATCTTGAGCATCACCGCCTCCAGCGGAATGCCGATCCACAAGGCGCCGACGATGGCCGCCATCGCCAGCGAGTAGGCGATCGGCATACCGATCAGGAAACAGAGCAGCATGGTCGCGAGCAGAATGGAGATGTCCATGATGGCCTCGCGGGGTCAGTCGATCGATGCGTCCTGGTGCGAGCCGATCGGGTCGGGCGGCGCACCGAGGAAGATCCGTTCGATGATGAACAGCAGCAGGCAGGCGCCGCCGATCGGAATCGGAAGATAGGTGACGCCGACCGACAGTGACGGAAAGTCGGCGATCGTGTTGTGCCAGGTCACGTCGACGAGCCGGTAGCCCCAGATGATCATGAAGAGCGCGATCAGGCCCATCAGGAGCTGTACGACGAGGTCGGCGAGCGCCCGGAGCGGGTCAGGCAGCTTGCCGGCGAAATAGCCGACATTCATATGCAGGTTGAGCCGATAACCCGCCGCCGCTCCGATGAAGGTCACGACGATGGTGAGCAGCACCGCGAGCGGTTCGGGCCAGGAGGCCGCGCTGTTGAGCACGTAGCGCGTGAACACCGCCCAGGGGATGACCGCTGAAATCAGGATCAGCGCGGCAGAGCCCGTGATGACGCAGGCAAGATACAGATAGTCCATCGCGCGGCGATATGATCCGGCCATGTCATGTCCTGTCGGATGTCGATGTCCCGTGTGGCGGCGTGTCAGGCAGACTGGATGCGTCCGATCATGTCCTGGTATTTCGGGCCGTATTTGTCCCATACCGGCTTCACCGCGTTCTGGAACGGCGCCTTGTCGGCGATCTCGATGATCTCGCAGCCGGCGGCTTTCGCTTTTTCCATCGCCTGCTGCTCGTAAGTGTTCCAGAGCCCGCGCTCTTCCATCTGCGCCTCGCGAGCAAGCTTCCTGATCAGCGTCTGGTCGTCGGCCGACAGCGCGGACCATGCCCGCTTCGAGAACACCAGCACCTCGGGAACGATCAGGTGCTCGGTGAGCGAGAAGTGCTTGGCCGCGGTGTAGTGGTTGCTGAAGACGTAGCTCGGAGGATTGTTCTCTGCGCCGTCGATGACGCCGGTCTGCAGCGCGCTGAACACCTGGTCGTAACCCATCGCGACGCCGTTGCCGCCGAGCGCATTCATCATGTCGATGAAGATCGGATTGCCGATGACGCGGAATTTGAGGCCCTTGATATCGGCGATTGTCTTGATCGAATGCTTGGTGTTGTAGAGGCTGCGAGCGCCGGAATTCATCCAGCACAGTGCGACCAGCCCGGCATTGGGGCTTGCCGTGATTTTGTCCAGCAGCTCCTGGCCGATCGGGCCGTCCATCATCCGCTCGGCATGCGCCATGTTCTTGAACAGGAACGGCATGTTGACGACGTTGATGTCGTCGACGATCGGGCCGATTGAGCCCGCGCTGACACGCAGCATCTGGACCGCGCCGATCTGGGTCTGCTCGATGGTTTCCTTCTCGCCGCCGAGCTGCATCGAGGGGAACATCTGCAGCGACAGGCGGCCGTTGGTCGCCGCCGCGAGCTTCTTGCCGAGCTTTCTGTCGCGACCACGGTCGGGTAGCCCGGCGGTTGCACGTCTGACGCCTTGAACACGGCCTTCGATTGGGCGAGGGCGGTCTGCGCCGAGGTCGCAACAGCAGCGCCAAGACCGGCGCCGATCTTGATGATGTCGCGACGGTTGAGCCCGGCGGCGCGGGTCCGCGATCGGTCTGTACGATTCATGTTATTTCCTCCCAAAGATGCCTTGCCGGAGTCCGGCCGCGGTCATGGCGGCTGGCTTTGCGCGTCGAAGAACTCCGGATTGTTGTGCTGGGTGGCCGAGATGTCGGCCAGCAGCCGTTCGAGATGTCTCGTCATCGCAGCTCCCGCGGCTGCCGGGTCGCGTGCTTCGATCGCGCCCATGACCGCTTCATGCTCGGCGATGACCTCGGCCATCCGCCCACGCTGCGGCAGCGTCAGCCAGCGGAAACGGTCGACGTGAACCTTGACCTGCAGGATCAGCTTCCAGATGCCGGGGTGCCCGGCAATTTCGGCGATGGCGGCGTGAAAGGCCTCGTCGGCCTGATGGAATGCCTCGCGGTCGCCGGCCTTGTCGGCCTCGCGCTGGCGTTCGAGGATCGCTTGCAGGCCGAGGATCTGGCTGGCGCTGGCGCGCTCGGTCGCCATACGGGTCGTGGTTTCCTCCAGCGACCTGCGGACGATGATCGCCTCCGGAAGCGCAGCGAGCGGGATGCGCGAGACGAAGATGCCGGATTGCGGGAAAATCTCGACCAGGCCCTCGTCCGACAGGCGCAGGATGGCTTCCCGCACCGGGGTCCGGCTGACGCCATAGGAGCGCGCGATCTCGGCCTCGATGATCGGATCGCCCGGCCTGCGCTGCAACGAGACGAGCTCGGCGCGCAGCTCGGCATAGATCCGCGCCGCCGCCGTTGCGGTCCGTGGACGACCGGTCCGCCGTTGGCCGGCGAGGCGGCGAAGCTCCGATTTTTTCGGCGCGCGGGCGGGCATGCTTGCTCCCGGAATTGATATATTAGTATATGAAGCATTCGCTGAAGGCAAACACGCATCGCTCGCAAACCGGGAGGTCCGCATGACCGACTACCGCAAGCTGTTCGATCTCACCGGCAAGACCGCCGTGGTGCTTGGCGCCGCCTCGGGTATCGGGAAATCCTCGGCTGAAGCGCTGGCGTCGCTTGGCGCCCGCGTGCTGTGTGCCGATCGTACGCAGGAGGGCGCGGATGCGACCGCCGCGGCGATCCGGGAGCAAGGCGGATCGGCAACGGCCGCCGCTTGTGATGCGGCCGACCGTGCGGACGTCGAGGCGCTGGCGGCGAAGGCGCTCGCGGAATTGCAGCGCGTCGACATCGCGGTCACCACGCCGGGGCTGAACATCCGCAAGACCATCCTCGACTACACCGAGGAGGATCTCGACCGCGTCATCAACCTCAACATCAAGGGCACGGTCTGGTTCTTCCAGGCGTTCGGCCGCATCATGGTCAAGCAGCAAGGCGGCAGCCTGATCGCCTGCTCCTCGGTGCGCGCCGTGACGATCGAGCCGGGGCTTGCGGTCTATGGTTCGACCAAGGCGGCGATCGGCCTCCTGGTCAAGGGCTTCGCATCCGAGGTCGGCCGCTCCGGCGTCCGCGTCAACGCCATCGCGCCGAGCATCGCGGAGACCGCGTTGACCGGCCCGTTCAAGCAGCGACCCGACATCTACGATCTCTATGCCGGCCACACCGTGTTCAATCGCTGGAGCAGCGCCGACGAAGTGGCTACCGCCGTTGCCTATCTTGCATCCGACGCGGCGAGCTATGTCAGCGGCAGCACGCTGTTCGTCGACGGCGGCTGGACAGCGGTTGATGGACCGCCGACGGGTCTCACCCAATTGGCGCGCTAGCTACGACGTGGTGTTGGAGACGAAACCGGCCTGACTGCGCAGGCCAGATGCATCCGTCGACGTCAGCAGCGCGATCAGGCGTTGCGCCTGCGGTGCAGCCGAGGCCTGCGTTGCAACGGCAGCCGCATAGATGGTCGCGAGGGCGCATCCCGGCGGCAACGTGCCCGACAGCACGACACCGGGAGTGCTGATGATCTCGGTCGACTGCGTGCAACCGATCGGCCGCTTGTCTCGGGACTCGGCCAGATGCCGCATCGCCGTCGCACCGTTCGGAAAGATCTTCAGCCGGTCGGCGACGGCGTCAGTGATGCCGAGTTGCGCGAGCACCTTGGCGACATGAATTCCGGCGGTCGACGCCTTGGTATCCGGCACGAAGATCGCGTCTGCAGCGAGCAGCACGGTACGCAGGCTTGCCGGGTCCTCGGCGCGCGCCAGCGGATCGCCGGCGCGGACCGCGAGCGCCGTTTCAACGCGGCCGATGTCGGCGATCGAACTGCGCAAGACCAGCCCTTCGTCGGCAAGCGTCGCGATCAGCGCGGCAGTCAGGATGACGATGTCGGTTGCAACACCGGCCCGCAACCTGTCGGCCATGGCGCCGACCGCGCCAAAGTCACCGGCAATGCCGAGGCCGGTTTCGGCTTCAAACGCAGGCGCAAGGCTGCGCACCAGGCCCTGCGCTGCGCCGCCGCTCAGGATGTTCAACGTCTTCATAGGCCCTGTTCCATCACCCCGGTCCTGCCGCCACGTGCCTATTCGGCCTTGTCCAGTCGTTTGACGACGTCGGCCCACTTCACGATATCGGCGCGCAGGAACCCGCCGAATGCCTCCGGCGTCATCGTCATCGGCACCGCGCCCTGTTCGGCCCAGAGCCTTTCGACCTCCGGCCGCTTGATCGCAGCGCTCACGGCCGTGTTGAGCTTGTCGATGATCGGCTTCGGTGTCCCCGCTGGCGTCATCAGGCCGAGCCAGATCGTCGCTTCATAGCCGGACACGCCCGCCTCGATGACGGTGGGAATGTTGGGCAGCACCGCGGAACGCGTCTTGCCGGTTGTGGCGAGCGCGCGCACCTGGTTTTCAGCAATGTTCGGCGCCATCGCCGGAACGGCATCGATCATCATCTGGACCTGGCCACCGATGACGCCGCTGCGGGCTTCGCCACTGTTGCGGTAGGGCACGTGCACGATGTTGATGCCGGCCATGGCTTTGAACAATTCGCCCGCCATGTGGTACGGCGTCCCCTGGCCCGACGAGGCGTAGTTCAGCTTTCCGGGCTCTGCCTTTGCGAGCGCGATAAGTTCCTGCAGCGTCCTGGCCGGCACGGCGGGGTGGACCACGATCACGAGATCCGAAGTGTTCAGGGATGCGACCGGGGTCAGGTCGCGCATCAGCTCGTATTTGCGTTGCGGCACCAGCGATTCATTCGCGGTCTGGGTGTTCGACATCATCAGCAGGGTGTAGCCGTCGGCCGGCGCCTTCGCGACCTCGAGCGTGCCGATCACGCCGCCGGCGCCGGTGCGGTTCTCGACCACAAAGGGCTGGCCGAGGCTTTCCTGCAAGATGCTGCCGATCTGCCGCGCAACGACGTCGGCCGGACCGCCGGGGCCAAAAGGAACGATGATCCTGACCGGCCGCGCGGGATAGTCCTCGGCGTCGGCATGTGAGCCCGACATCGACACGGTCAGCAATGCCGCGACACACATCAAGGCGTACCGAAAGCGCGCCATTGATCGTCTCCCCCAACTTTAGTCTTCTTTCTTGACGAGAAGTCTAGCTGCAACCTGAAGGCTCTGTCGACGACAGACTCTGTCTTCACGCATCGGAATATCGGCGGGAAGACGGTGTACCAACTTCGCCATCACGTGCGGGGAATCAGATGAGGAAACATTCCGGGCTATCGCGCCGCGATCTGCTGAAGGGCTCCAGCGCCGTGCTGGCGGGCGCCACATTGTCGACGCGCGTGATGGCCGCCGCGCCACCTGCGGAACCGGTGACGCCGGCGCTGATCGAGGCGGCGAAGAAAGAGGGGCAGATCGTCTACTACACCTCGACCGATCTGCCGGTCGCCGAGAAGTTGGCGAAGGCATTCGAAGCGAAATATGCCGGGATCACCGTACGGGTCGAACGCACCGGCGCCGAGCGGGTGTTCCAGCGGGTCGGCCAGGAATATTCCAGCAACATTCATGCGGTCGACGTCGTCAATTCCTCCGATGCCGCACATTTCATCGTGTGGAAGCGCGACGGCATTCTGGCGCCCTATGTCCCGGAGGAGGTCGCTAAATACTATCCGGACGAGCATCGCGATCCAGACGGACAGTTCGCAAGCTTCCGGGTCTGGCTGTCGATCATTGCCTACAACACCAATCTCGTGAAGGCCGAGGAGGCGCCGAAGAGCTTTGCCGATCTGCTCGATCCGAAGTGGAAAGGCAAGATCGTGAAGGGGCATCCCGGCTATAGCGGCACCATCATGACCGCGACCTATCAGATGCAGCGCGATCTCGGCTGGAGCTTCTTCGAGCAGCTCGCCAAGCAGAACATCATGCAGGTGCAGTCTTCGACCGATCCGCCGAAGAAGCTCGACCTCGGCGAGCGGGCTGTGATGGCCGACGGCAACGAGTACAACATCTTTCAGCTGAAGGAAGCCGGCCGCCCGGTCGAGCCGGTCTATGCCACCGAGGGGTCGCCGATCATCGTCGGCCCCAACGGGATCTTCAAGGACTGTCCGCATCCCAACGCGGCAAGGCTGTTTCAGTCGTTCGCGCTCGGGCGTGAGGGGCAGCAGCTCAATGTCGAGATCGGCGGCCTCAGGTCCGTCCATGCGCAGGCCCAGGAGAAAGCCGGGCGCAAGCCGTTGAAGGACATCAAGACGATGAAGGACGATCCCGTGGCGGTGGAACGGGAAGGCGAATCGATCAAGGCGCGCTACACCCGCATCTTCCACGTTTGACCGACGGTTGAGGCCGGTAGCCGAGCATTTGGGCGTTTGACGCATGGCATATGCTCGGTTTTCGCGCGGACCGGGTCAATAATGCCCCTCGGCGGGGCCGGTGTTTGATGTTACCAATTTGGCATGAACCAGCATGCCAAGGTCGACATCCGCCATTCCACCTGTCCGCACGACTGCCCCTCGGCATGTGCGCTCGACGTCGAAGTGATCGACGGACGTTCGATCGGCAGGGTGCGCGGCTCCAAGCAGCAGACTTATACGGCAGGCGTGGTCTGCGCCAAGGTCGCGCGTTATGCCGAGCGCATTCATCATGCCGAACGGCTGATGCACCCGCTGCGCCGGACCGGGCCGAAAGGTTCGGGCCAGTTCGCGCGGATTTCCTGGGACGAGGCGCTGGACGAGATCGCCGCGCGTTTCGATGCCGCCGAGCGCGAGTTCGGCGCCGAGTCGGTCTGGCCTTACTATTACGCCGGCACCATGGGGCTGGTGATGCGCGACGGCCTCAACCGGCTGTCGCATGTGAAGAAATATTCGCGCTTCTACGGCACGATCTGCGCGACCATCGCGCGCATCGGCTTTACGGCCGGCACCGGCAAGATCGCCGGCGTCGATCCCCGCGAGATGGGGGTCTCCGACCTCGTCGTGATCTGGGGCACCAATCCGGTCAACACCCAGGTCAACGTGATGACGCATGCGTCGCGTGCTCGCAAGGAGCGCGGCGCGAAGATCGCTGCGGTCGACGTCTACAACAACGAGACCATGAAGCAGGCCGACATCAAGATCCTGCTGCGGCCAGGGACCGACGGCGCCTTCGCCTGCGCCGTGATGCACGTGCTGTTCCGCGAGGGATTTGCCGATCGCGATTATCTGGCGCGCTACACCGATTGCCCCGACGAGCTCGAGGCGCATCTGAAGACCCGCACGCCGGAATGGGCTTCGGCGATCTCGGGCGTGCCGGTCGAGGAGATCGAGGCGTTCGCGCGGCTGGTCGGGACCACCCAACGCTCCTTCTTCCGTCTTGGCTACGGTTTCACCCGCAGCCGCAACGGCGCCGCCCAGATGCACGCCGCGCTGTGCATCCCCGCGGTGACTGGCGCCTGGCAATATGAGGGCGGCGGTGCCTTCTTCAACAATGCAGCGCTCTGGCGCTTCGACGAGTCGATCATCGAAGGCCACGACGCGATCGATCCCACCACCCGGGTGCTCGATCAGTCGAAGATCGGCCGCATCCTGACCGGCGATGCCGAGGCGCTGCGCGGCGGCGGGCCGGTCAAGGCGATGCTGATTCAGAACACCAATCCGATGACGGTGGCGCCCGAGCAGGCGCTGGTGCGCCAGGGGTTCGCCCGCGAGGATCTGTTCGTCGCGGTGCACGAGCAGTTCATGACCGAGACGGCGCAGATGGCCGATATCGTGCTCCCGGCGACGATGTTCATGGAGCACGACGACCTCTATTACGGCGGCGGCCATCAGCACATCTCGGTCGGTCCCAAGCTGATCGATCCGCCGGGCGAGTGCCGCTCCAACCACGAGGTGCTGCAAGGGCTCGGCCGCAGGCTGAATGCCGTGCATCCCGGCTTCGACATGACGCCCCGCCAGCTGATCGATGCGACGCTGAAGAAGAGCGGACACGGCGACATCGCGGCGCTGGAGGCCGACATCTGGCGCGATCTGCAGCCCGATTTCCGGACCTCGCACTATCTCGACGGCTTTGCCCATGCCGACAAGAAGTTCCACTTCAAGGTCGATTGGGGCAAGGTGCCGGTCGGTTCGGGCGGGCTGATGGGCGCCTGGGACAAGATGCCCTCGCTGCCCGATCACTGGACGATCATCGAGGAAGCGGATGCGCAGCATCCGTTCCGGCTCGCGACGTCGCCGTCGCGCAGCTTCCTCAACACCAGCTTCAACGAAACGCCGTCGTCGCAGGCGCGCGAGGGCGCACCGACCGTGATGATCCACCCCGACGATGCGGCCGCGCTCTCGATCGCCGATGGCGACGCCGTGACGCTCGGCAACACGCGCGGCGAGACCACGCTGACCGCAAAACTGTTCGATGGCGTTCGCCGCGGCGTGCTGATTGCCGAGTCGATCCATCCGAACAAGTCGCATATTGGCGGCCGCGGCATCAACATGTTGACCGGAGCTGAAGCCGTCGCTCCGGTCGGCGGCGCTGCGTTCCACGACAACAAGGTCTGGATCAGGAAGGCGCCCGCCGCCGCATAATCCTGCTTGCAGTCGGCGCCGATCCTGCCGCAAATGTGGGCAGGAAACGGCGCACAAGGCAGGAAACATGACCGATAACAGCGTTCTTCTCGAAAAGCGCGGGCAGGCGTACTGGATCACCATCAACCGCCCGGACAAGCGCAACGCGCTCAATGCCGGCGTGATCGCGGGCATCGCCAGGGGCTATCGCGAGGCGCATGACGACAAGGACGTGCGCGTCATCGTGCTGACGGGCGCGGGCGACAAGGCGTTCTGCGCCGGCGCCGATCTGCAGAACAGCGGCGCGGCATTCTCGATGGATTTTTCGCGGCCGAATGTCGACTACGCCGATCTGCTACGGCTGTCGCAGAACGCGACCAAGCCCGCGATCGCGCGGGTCGGCGGCGTCTGCATGGCCGGCGGCATGGGCCTGCTGTGCATGACCGACATGGCGGTCGCCGCCGATGGCGTGATCTTCGGTCTGCCTGAAGTGAAGGTCGGCGTGTTTCCGATGCAGGTGCTGAGCCTGCTGCAATCGATCGCGCCACCGCGTCTCGTCAACGAATGGGCGCTGACCGGCGAGCCGTTCGATGCCAAAGCCGCGCAGGCCGCGGGCCTTCTCAACTATGTCGTGCCGGCGGCCGAGCTCGACGCCAAGGTCGACTGGCTGATCGGCCGCATCGTCGACAAGTCGCCGACCGCGATCCGTCGCGGCAAATACGCCATGCGCGCCATCGCCTCGATGTCGTTCGACGAAAGCATCGCCTACACCGAAAGCCAGATCGCGCTACTGGCGATGACCGAGGACGCCAAGGAAGGCCTCAAGGCGTTCGGCGAGAAGCGCAAGCCGACCTGGACGGGACGCTGAGGCATCGCGGTGCCGCTTCACGCCGCGCCGCGCCGCCTGCGGCCGTCGCAGGCGCGCACGACCAAAATATTGAAAACAACCCCATGCAAAGGAGCGGGCGGCGGCCGGCGTCGGACAAGTCAACTTGACACGCCGGGCAACTCAGGGGTATATTTCTAATATTCCGAAATTGGGCGCCCGCTCGCTGACCCGTCGCGTATCAGCCCGCGTTGGCCTTCAGGCCGGCGGCTTCGATGCCGGCCACGGCGCAGATCTCGTCATTGTCAGAGGTGTCGCCGCTGACGCCGACGGCGCCGAGCAGGGTGGTGCCGTCCATGATCAGCACGCCGCCGGGGACCGGCACCAGCCGGCCCTGCGCCAGCGTATTCACGGAATCGATGAAATAGGCCTGCTCCTGCGCGCGCTGGAACAGCGCCCGCGATCCCATGCCGAGCGCCAGCGCGCCATAGGCCTTGCCGTGGGCGATCTCGGCCCGCATCAGGCTGGTGCCGTCCTGCGCCGCCGTCACCTTCACCGCGCCGCGCGCGTCGAGGATGGTGACCACCAGCGGCTTCAGCTTCTTCTCGACGCCCTTGGCGAGGGCGGCATCCAGAATCTTGCGGGCGGTGTCGAGAGTGAGCTCAGCCATGGGCCTGTTCCTTTGTCGGTAATGATCTGCTGGAATTCGACTTCGCACGTTTCAGGCTCATCGC
The DNA here is from genome assembly GCF_001238275.1 of Bradyrhizobium viridifuturi. Classification (GTDB taxonomy): domain Bacteria; phylum Pseudomonadota; class Alphaproteobacteria; order Rhizobiales; family Xanthobacteraceae; genus Bradyrhizobium; species Bradyrhizobium viridifuturi. Next base: position 97,922 of record NZ_LGTB01000036.1, on the reverse strand, counting down.
CAATACGCTGGCGACATGCAGCGGCGTGCGGCCGCTGCCGTCCTTGATCTGGTGCCGGCAGGAGGTGCCGTCGGCGACGATCAGCGTGTCCCGGTCGGCGCTGCGAACCGCTGGGAGTAGCGACAGCTCGGCCATCTCGATCGAGGCCTGATAGGTGTCCGCGCCGTAGCCGAAGGCGCCGGCCATGCCGCAGCAGCTCGACTCGATGGTCTTCACCTCGAGGCCGGGCACGAGGCGCAGCACCTTCTCCACCGGCTTGAACGCGCCAAAGGATTTCTGGTGGCAATGGCCGTGCACGACGGCTTTGCCGGCAACGGTGCCGAGCGGCAGCGTGAGGCGTCCAGCCTCGGCCTCGCGCACCAGGAATTCCTCGAACAGCAAAGCGTGCGCGCTGACGCTCTTGGCGGTGTCATCGGAACGCAGCGACAGCAGCTCGTCGCGTAGGGTCAGCAGGCAACTCGGCTCGAGGCCGATGATCGGCACGCCGCGTGCCGCGAACGGCGCGTAGGTCGCGACCAGCCGGTCGAGCTCGGCGCGGGCCTGCTCCACCAGTCCGGCAGACAGGAACGTCCGTCCGCAGCAGGGCGGCCGGCCGCCATCCGATGGCTTCGGCAGATGGACGCGATAGCCGCCGGCGACCAGCACCTCGATTGCGGCGTCGAGATTCTCCCGCTCATAGCCGCGGTTGAAGGTATCGGCGAACAGCACCACTTCGCGGCCATCGGGCGCGCCCAGCACCTCGGCCTCGGGGCGGAACGTATCGCTGCGAAACGCCGGCAGCGCCCGTTTGGCGCTGATGTCGGCGAGCGTCTCGAACAACCTGCGCAGCAGCGGACTGCTGTTGCGCCAGTTCGCGATCGGGGCGAAGCGCGAGGCGAGATCGAGGTAGCGCGGCAGATAGCCGACCAGCCGGTCGCGCAGCGACAGGCCGTGCGTCGCGGCGCGGGCGGCCAGCACCTCGATCTTCATCTTGGCCATGTCGACGCCGGTCGGGCATTCATGGCGGCAGGCCTTGCAGGAGACGCAGAGCTTCAGCGTGTCCATCATCTCGTCGGAGGAGAGGGCATCCGGCCCGAGCTGGCCCGAGATCGCAAGCCGCAGCGTGTTGGCACGGCCGCGGGTGACGTCCTTCTCGTTGCGTTTCGCGCGATAGGACGGGCACATCACGCCGCCTTCGAGCTTCCGGCAGGCGCCGTTGTTGTTGCACATCTCGACCGCGCCCTGGAAACCGCCGCCGGCGCCGGGATAGGCCGACCAGTCGAGCGCGGTCTTCAATTCGCCGACGCGATAGTCCGGCGAAAAACGGAACAGCGAACGGTCGTCCATTTTGGGCGGATCGACGATCTTGCCGGGATTGAGCGTGTTGCCGGGATCGAAGCGCTGCTTGACCTCGCGGAAATCGGCGACGATGCGCGCGCCGAACATCGTCTCGTGGAATTCCGAGCGCACCAGGCCGTCGCCATGCTCGCCGGAATGCGAGCCCTTGTATTCGCGCACCATCGCGAAGGCTTCCTCGGCAATGGCGCGCATTGCCTTGACGTCCTTCTCGAGCTTGAGATTGAGCACCGGGCGCACATGCAGGCAGCCCTCGGAGGCGTGCGCATACATCGTGCCGCGGGTGCCGTGCCTCGCGAACACGGCATTGAGCCGCTCGGTGTAGTCGGCGAGATGGGGCAGCGGCACCGCGCAATCCTCGACGAACGAGACCGGCTTGCCCTCTTGCTTCATCGACATCATGACGTTGAGGCCCGCGGCGCGGAAATCGGCGATGCCGGTCTGCAGCGCGGGCTCGATGATCTCGACCACGCCGCCCCATTTGCGCTGCGGCTTGTCCCAGCCGAAGCCGAGGTCGCCCATCAGTTCACCGAGCTGCCTGAGGCGGGCGAGATTGTCGGCCTGATCTTCCTCGGCGAACTCGACCACCAGGATCGCGTCCGGATCGCCGCGCACCGCCGCCGAGATGATCGGCTGGAACATCGCGATCTCGCGCCCGAGCGCGATCATGGTGCGGTCGACCAGCTCCACGGCAATCGGCCGCAGCTTGACCAGATGCTGGGCCGCGTCCATCGCCTCGTAGAAGCTGCCGAAATGACAGACGCCGAGCGCCTTGTTGCGGATCACAGGCCACAGCTTGAGCTCGACCTGCGTGGTGAAGGCAAGCGTGCCCTCGGAGCCGACCAGAAGATGCGCCAGATTGTTCGGCGCGTTGCGTGGCACCAGCGCGTCGAGGTTATAGCCGCCGACACGGCGCTGCACCTTGGGGAATTTATCCGCGATCTCGAGCGCTTCGCGCTCGCCGAGATCGAGCATGTCGCGGAACAGCCTCAAGCCGCCATCGGACGCATTGACCCGGGTCAGATCGCGCGGCACTTCGCCGAAATGCAGCAGCGTGCCGTCGGCGAGCGCCGCATCCATCGACAGCGTGTTATCGCGCATCGTGCCGTAACGCAGCGAACGGCCGCCGCAGGAATTGTTGCCGGCCATGCCGCCGATGGTGGCACGCGACGCCGTGGAGACGTCGACCGGAAACCACAGCCCGTGCTTCCTGAGTTGCCGGTTGAGGTCGTCGAGCACGATGCCGGGCTCGACCACGCAGGTTCGGTTCTCGACGTCGAGCGAGATGATCTTGTTCAGATGCTTCGACAGGTCGACCACGATGCCGTCATTGACGGTCTGGCCGCATTGCGAGGTGCCGCCGCCGCGCGGGGTCACGATCCGCCCGGCGTCGCGGACGATCGCAAGCGTGCGCAGCGCCTCGTCGACGGTTCGCGGCACCACCACGCCGGCCGGCATGATCTGGTAGAACGAGGCGTCGGTCGCGTACCGGCCGCGGTTGAAGGCATCAAAAAACACGTCGCCGGTCAGGTCGGACCGCAGGCGCTGTTCGAGCGATGAGGCGTTCTTCATCCCAGATCCGATGTGATCCATGGCGCAACCGAGGCTGCTCATGGATTATACATTCTTTCGATTCGAGAATTACATTATGAATTCAAAACGAGCAAGGCGAAGGGTAGTCCGATGGCCCTTCAGTCCCCCTGAGGCGTCGTCGCCGGGGTGCCGTCTGGCCCTTCCGCGAGGTGCTCGATGGCCGCGCCCCGCTTGTTGCGCAGGTGCTGAAACAGGATGTCGCTGAGCTCGCTGCCGGCGCGGCGGCGCAGCGCATCGAGGATTGCCTCGTGCTCGCGCATCGCCTCGGCCCAGCGTTGCCGCTTGCGGGCGAAATTGGCGGAATAGCGCACGCGGCGGATGCGGCCCGCGAAGTTGGCGTAGGTTGTCTTCAGCGTCGCGTTGCGCGCGGCCGCGACGATGCTCTCGTGGATCTGCTGGTTGGTCTGGAAATAGCCGTGCATGTCGCGGTGCAGATAGTGGCCGTACATCTCGTAGTGCAGTCGCTCGATCGCGGCGATTTCCTCGTCCGTGATTGCCTCGCAGGCCAGTCGTCCGGCGAGGCTTTCCAGTCCGGCCATCACGTCGAACAATTCCTCGAGGTCGCGCTGGCTGAGCTGGCGCACCCGCGCGCCGCGATTGGGCAACAGCTCGATCAGGCCTTCGGCGGCCAGCACCTTGAGTGCCTCGCGCAGCGGCGTCCTTGATATACCGAGCATCTCGCAGAGCTGGCGTTCCGGAACGCGGGCGCCGTCGGGAATGTTGCCTTCCACCACATAGTCGCGCAGCCGCAGCAGGATCTCGCCGTGCAGCGAGGCTTCCTGGCGGTCGCTGCCGTTGCCGGTGGCGGGTGGGGTGATCGGAACCCCGGTTTCGGGAATCGCGGATTTCATATTCTGAACAATAGTTTGCCGGTGCGGTCGCGTCGATGTCCTCAATCGAATACCAAAATGAGATTGAAAAGACAAAAAATGAATGCAAAATGGCGTGGAGAACGGCCGACATCCGGCGATTGGGAGGTTCTGATGCATCAAGGGCGCCATTTTCTGCAGATTCCAGGGCCGAGCCCCGTTCCGGATCGCATTCTTCGCGCGATGGATATGCCGGTCATCGACCACCGCAGCGCCGAGTTCGGCGAACTCGGCCGCACCGTGCTCGAGGGCAGCGCCAGGATCTTCCAGACCACAGGGCCGGTGGTGATCTTCCCGTCGTCGGGGACCGGCGCCTGGGAAGCGGCGATCGTCAACACGCTGTCGCCCGGCGACAAGGTTCTGATGGTCGAGACCGGCCATTTCGCCACCCTGTGGCGGCAACTGGCCAGCCGCTTCGGCATCGAGGTCGACTTCATCGCCGGCGATTGGCGGCGCGGCGCCGACCCCGCGCAGATCGAGGCCAGGCTTGCCGCCGACACCGCGCACAGCATCAAGGCGGTGATGGTCGTCCACAACGAGACCTCGACCGGCGCGACCAGCCGGATCGCCGATATCCGTGCCGCTATCGACCGCACCTCGCATCCGGCGCTCTTGATGGTCGACACCATCTCGTCGCTGGGTTCGGTCGACTACCGGCACGACGAGTGGAAGGTCGATGTCAGCGTCAGCTGCTCGCAGAAGGGTTTTATGCTGCCGCCCGGCCTCGGCTTCAACGCGATCTCGGAAAAGGCCCGCGCCGCGTCACGCACCAACAAGATGCCGCGCTCCTATTTCGATTGGGAGGAAATGCTGAAGCCGAACGCCAAGGGCTTCTTCCCCTATACGCCGGCGACGAACCTGCTCTACGGGCTGCGCGAGGCCATCGCGATGCTGCTGGAGGAGGGGCTCGACAATGTATTCGCGCGCCATCAGCGGCTCGCCGCCGCGACGCGCGCCGCGGTCAATCATTGGGGACTCGAGGTGCTGTGCCAGGAGCCCTCGGAGTTCTCGCCGGTGCTGACCGCGGTGTTGATGCCGCCCGGCCATGATGCCGACCAGTTCCGCAAGGTCGTGCTGGACAATTTCAACATGTCGCTCGGCTCAGGCCTGTCGAAGGTCGCCGGCAAGGTGTTCCGCATCGGTCACCTCGGCGAGTGCAACGAGTTGACGTTGCTCGGGGCGCTCACCGGGGTCGAGATGGGACTGTCGGTCGCCGGCGTGCCGCATCGCGCGGGCGGCGTCGCGGTTGCGATGAAGCTGCTCGAACAGCGGGACCAGCGCAACTCACCGTCGCATCTGAAAGTGGTCGGCACCTAGCGACACCAACAACCAGAAAATCGCAGACCAGGGAGGGGATATGAGGCTTCGGTTCAAGGCCACCCACGTCGTGTTGGCCATGCTCTGCGTGATGTATTTCATCACCTATGTCGACCGCGTGAACATCGGCACCGCGGCCGGCGAGATCCAGAAGGAGCTCGGCCTGTCCAACACCGAGCTCGGCCTGGTGTTCTCGGCGTTCGCCTATCCGTATCTGCTGTTCCAGGTGATCGGCGGCTGGGTCGGCGATCGCTTCGGGCCGCGCCAGACGCTGTTCTGGTGCGGCATGATCTGGGCGGCGGCGACCATCATGACCGGCTTCGTCCATGGTCTCGCCGCGCTGTTCGTCGCGCGGTTCGCGCTGGGGTTCGGCGAAGGAGCGACCTTCCCGACGGCGACGCGCGCCATGCAGTACTGGACGCCGGCGAACCGCCGCGGCTTCGCGCAAGGGCTGACGCACTCGTTCGCGCGGCTCGGCAATGCGGTGACCCCGCCGGTCGTCGCGCTGCTGATCCTCTGGCTGACCTGGCGCGGCGCATTCGTCGTGCTCGGTGTCGTCAGCCTGATCTGGGGCGTCGTGTGGGTCTGGTACTTCCGCAACGAGCCGAGGGATCATGGCTCGATCACGGAAGCCGAACTGGCGACGCTGCCGCCGCGGCCGAAAGGCGAGCGGCCGAAAGTGCCGTGGGGACCGCTCTTGCAGCGGATGTGGCCGGTGACGCTGACCTATTTCTGCTACGGCTGGTGCCTGTGGCTCTACCTCAACTGGCTGCCGCTGTTCTTCAAGAACAACTACAGCCTCGATCTGAAGAACTCGGCGCTGTTCGCCTCCGGCGTGTTCTTCGCCGGCGTGATCGGTGACAGCATCGGCGGCGTCATCTCCGACCGCATCCTCGAGCGCACGGGCAATGTGCGCCTGGCACGGCTCAGCGTGACCGTTGTGGGCTTCGCCGGCGCGCTGCTGTCGCTGATGCCGATCCTGTTCGTCCACGACATTACGGTGGTCGCGCTCTGCCTGTCGGCCGGCTTCTTCTGCGCCGAGCTCGTGATCGGCCCGATGTGGTCGATCCCGATGGACATCGCCCCGAAATATTCCGGCACCGCCGCGGGAATCATGAACACCGGCTCTGCCTTCGCGGCGATCGTCTCGCCGCTGGTCGCCGGTTTCGTCATCGACGCCACCGGGAACTGGTACCTGCCATTCCTGATGTCGATGGGCCTGTTGCTGCTCGGTGGTTTCTCGGCATTTCTGATGCACCCGGAACGGCCGTTCGAGGAGGCGAGCGAACAGGTGATGCCGGGCAAGGTGGTGGCCGCCGAATGAGGGGCTGCCGGCCCCGTTGCAGCGCCGTCAGATATGCATGACGGCCCCTCGCCGGGCCTAGGACAAACCCGGCGAATAGTGATATGCGAGCGGCTTACCAAGACCAAGGCAAGACCGGGAAAGACGCTCATGACCGTGCATACTGGAAGGCATTTTCTGCAGATTCCGGGACCGACCAACGTGCCGGACCGGGTGCTGCGGGCCATGGATATGCCGACCATGGACCACCGCGGTGCCGAATTCGCCGAGATCGGCTTTGCCGTGCTTTCCGCGATGCAGCGCGTGTTCCGCACCAAGCAGCCCGTGATCATCTACCCCTCCTCGGGGACCGGCGCCTGGGAGGCCGCGATCGTCAACACGCTGCAGCCCGGCGACAAGGTCCTGATGTGCGAGACCGGGCAGTTCGCCGTGCTGTGGCACGGCATTGCCGACAAGTTCAAGCTCGACGTCGATTTCATCGCGGGCGACTGGCGCCACGGCGCCGACCTCGAGCAGATCGAGGCCAGGCTTGCCGCCGACAAGGCGCACAAGATCAAGGCGGTCTGCGTGGTCCATAACGAGACCTCGACCGCCTGCGTCACCTATCCGCGCGACGTCCGCAAGATCCTCGACACGCTGAAGCACCCGGCGCTGTTGATGGTCGACACCATCTCCGGCCTCGGCTCGCTCGAATATGAGCACGACGCCTGGGGCATCGACGTCTCGATCGCAGGCTCGCAGAAGGGCCTGATGCTGCCGCCCGGCCTCGGCTTCAACGCCGTGTCGGAGAAGGCGCTTGCGGTGGCCAAGGCCAATCCGGGCATGCGCTCCTATTGGGACTGGCAGGAGGTCATCAACATCAACAAGGCCGGCACCTGGCCGTACACGCCCGCCACCAACCTGCTGTTCGGCCTGCGCGAGGCCGTCAAGATGCTGGAGGAAGAGGGCCTCGACAACGTGTTCGCCCGCCACAAGCGCCACAGCGAGGCGACGCGTGCGGCGATCAAGGTGTGGGGCCTGGAGACGCAATGTCAGGAGCAGGGCGCGCATTCGCCGGCGCTGACCGCTGTGCGGGTGCCTGACGGCCACGACGCCGACCATTTCCGCAAGGTCGTGCTGGATAATTTCGACATGTCGCTCGGCACCGGCCTCAACAAGGTCAAGGGCAAGGTGTTCCGGATCGGCCACATCGGTCACTTCAACGACCTGATGCTGATGGGCACGCTGTCCGGCGTCGAGATGGGTCTTGATCTGGCCAAGGTGCCGCATCGCAGCGGCGGCGTGCTGGCGGCGATGGAGGTCCTGAAGGGACGCGACGCCGCGCAGGCGTCGAAAGTCGCTTAGGAAGGCCTCGGCCGGAAAATCGAATCGTAACGAACAGAAAGAGCGAGACATGAACGCGCCCGTCGCACCGACCGAAGACCTGATCTACTCCGTCGAGGACGGGATCGCGCGCATCACGTTCAACCGGCCGCAGGCGCGCAACGCGCTGACCTTTGCGATGTACGAGCAGATGGCTTCGATCTGCGAGAACATCAATCAGGATCACTCGATCAAGGCGTTGATCCTGACCGGCGCCGGCGACAAGGCGTTCGCCTCTGGCACCGACATCTCGCAGTTCCGCGCCTTCAAGACCGCGCAGGACGCGCTGGACTATGAGGCGCGGATCGACCGTGTGCTGGGAACGCTCGAACAGTGCCGCGTGCCGGTCATCGCCGCGATTGCCGGCGCCTGCACCGGCGGCGGCGCCGGCATCGCCGCATGCTGCGATATCCGCATCGGCACCGAGGCGACGCGGATCGGCTTCCCGATCGCGCGCACGCTCGGCAACTGCCTCTCGATGTCCAACATCTCGCGGCTGGTGTCGCTGGTCGGTCCGGCGCGGACCAAGGATCTGATCTTCAAGGCGCGCCTCGTCGAAGCGCCGGAGGCGCTGGCGCTCGGGCTGTTGAACGAAGTCGTGCCCGATGTGGAGACCCTGCAGCGCCGTGCCGACGAGACCGCGAAGCTCGTCGCCGGCCACGCGCCGATCACGCTCGAGGTGACCAAGGAAGCGGTCCGCCGCATCCGCCGCACGCTGTCGCGCGACGAAGGCGAGGACCTGATCCTGCGCGCCTATATGAGCGAGGATTTCCGCGAGGGCATGGACGCCTTCCTCAACAAGCGGGCACCCAACTTCAAGGGCAAGTAGCGGCGGCGAGGGGGGGCTTGGCGCGCGCAGGGCCGCGCGCGTCGCAGACCGCTTTCACAAATTCGGTGTTGTCCCGGGCAAGCGAAGCGCGACCCGGGACCATAACCACCAAAGGCGATTGTTGCATGGCGCTGGAGCCACAGCCGGCTTCCACAACGAACGCCTGTGGTTATGGGTCCCTGCTTTCGCAGGGACGACAGCGAACAGACGGCGCGCTTTTCGCTAGCCTGCACAGCCTGCCCCTCGCAACGACGCTCGTTCCTCATTCCAAAGTCATACGTCATGCGGCAGTTCGCGGCTTGAACTCACCCTTATTCTCGGCACAATGATGCGACCTTCCGCTTCGCAGGTTTTGCCAAGCCGAACAAATAGATAGGGAAGAAACACGTGGGACAGATTGTGAAAACCACGGCTGCCATCGCGGCCCTGCTGCTAAGCACGCCGGCCTTTGCCGGCTGGGAGCCGAGCAAGCCGGTCGAGATCGTGGTTGCTGCCGGCGCCGGCGGCGCGTCCGACCAGATGGCGCGCATGATGCAGGCGGCGATCCAGAAGAACAATCTGATGAAGCAGCCGATGGTGGTGTCGCTGAAGGGCGGCGCGTCGGGTGCGGAAGCGCTGATGTACATGAAGTCCAGCGAGGGCGATCCCAACAAGGTGCTGATCGCCTATTCGCTGATCTACATGCTGCCGCTGTCGGCCAAGATCCCGTTCAACTGGCGCGACCTGACACCGGTGTCGGTGATCGCGCTCGACCAGTTCGTGCTGTGGGACAATGCCTCCGGTCCGAAAACGGTGAAGGAGTTCATCGATGCCGCCAAGGCGGCGAGCGCGCCGTTCAAGATGGGCGGCACCGGTTCCAAGCGCGAGGACCACGTGCTGACCGTCTTCATGGAGCAGAAGACCGGCGCAAAATTCTCCTATCTGCCGTACAAGTCCGGCGGCGAGGCCGCGACCCAGCTGGTCGGCGGTCACACCGAATCCAACGTCAACAATCCCAGCGAGAACCTCGAGGTCTGGCGCGCCGGGCAGGTTCGCGCGCTCTGCGTGTTCGACAAGGAGCGGATTTCCTACAAGACCAAGGTCACCGACAAGCAATCCTGGAACGACATCCCGACCTGCAAGGAGGAGGGGCTCGACGTGCAGTACCTGATGCTGCGCGCGATGTTCCTGCCGGGCAAGGTCACTCAGGAGCAGCAGGCGTTCTATGTCGACCTGTTCCAGAAGGTGACACAGACGGCGGAATACAAGGACTACATGGAGAAGCAGGCGCTGAAGCCGATCTTCCTCACCGGCAAGGACATGGTGGAATTCCTCGAGGATGACGACAAGCAGAATGCCTCGCTGATGAACGCAGCGGGCTTTGTCGCAAAATAGCGCGCGCGGTCCGGAATTGGCTTGCAAGCGGCGGCGGCGCGGTGATTACTGCGCCGCAGTATGGCCGGACGTACGGCTAGCCGTGGAGCGATCATGACCAAAGCCGTGTTGGGGATCATCGGCGGATCCGGCATTTACGATCTGCCGGGCCTGGAAAACGTCCGCGAGGAAGCGGTCGTAAGTCCCTGGGGCGAGCCGTCGGCGTCGCTGCGCCGTGGCGAGATGGCGGGACTGCCGATCGTGTTCCTGCCGCGCCACGGCCAGGGACATGCGCTGTCGCCGTCCGAAATCAACTACCGCGCCAATATCGACGTGTTGAAGCGGGCAGGCGTCACCGACCTGGTCGCGTTGTCCGCCTGCGGCTCATTCAAGGAGGAGCTGCCGCCGGGCACATTCGTCTTGGTCGACCAGTTCGTCGATCGCACCTACAAGCGCGAAAGCTCGTTCTTCGGCAGAGGCTGCGTCGCGCATGTCTCGATGGCGCATCCGGTGTCGCCGTTGCTGGCGAAGCATCTCGCGGCCGCGGCGGAAGCCGAGCGTATCGCGTTCGCGCGCGGCGGCACTTACCTCTGCATGGAGGGGCCGCAATTCTCCTCGCTGGCCGAAAGCCTGACCTACAAGGCGCAGGGCTATTCGGTGATCGGCATGACCAACATGCCGGAAGCCAAGCTCGCCCGCGAAGCCGAGATTTGCTACGCCAGCGTGGCGATGGTCACTGATTTCGATTGCTGGCATCCGGCGCATGATGCTGTCACGGTGCAGGACATCATCCGCGTGCTGAACTCGAACGCCGAGAAGGCCAAGGCGCTGGTCGCGCGGCTGGCGCGGGATTTCCCGCGCGAGCACGAGCCCTGTCCGGTCGGATCGGACCGCGCGCTCGACACCGCGCTGATCACGGCGCCCGCGGCGCGCGATCCGCAGTTGCTTGCCAAGCTCGATGCAGTTGCCGGACGGGTGCTCCGCACATGAGAGTGGATGGTCAGCATTTTCGCAGCATCTGGCTCGAGCCCGACGGCTGGTCGGTCGGCGCGATCGATCAGCGCCGGCTGCCGCATGAATTCATCGTCGCCAGGATCACGACCGCCGACGAGGCCGGCGAGGCGATCAGCTCGATGCTGGTCCGCGGTGCGCCGCTGATCGGGGCGACCGCGGCCTATGGCATGGCGCTTGCGATGCGATCAGATGCCTCCGACGCGGCGCTCGACCGTGCCGGCAAGATGCTGGCCGCGACCCGTCCGACCGCGATCAATCTGAAGTGGGCGATCGACGAGATGCAGCGCGCGCTCGCGCCGCTCGCAGCCTCGGCGCGGGTGGATGCAGCCTATGCCCGCGCCCGCGAGATCGCCGATGAGGATGTCGAGATCAATCGCGAGATCGGCCGCCACGGGCTCGGCCTGATCGAGACCATCGCCGCGACCAAGAAGCCGGGCGAGCCGGTGAACGTGCTGACGCATTGCAATGCCGGCTGGCTTGCAACCGTCGATTGGGGAACGGCGACATCACCAATCTACCAGGCGCATGATCGCGGCATTGCGGTTCATGTCTGGGTCGACGAGACCCGGCCGCGCAATCAGGGCGCTTCGCTCACCGCCTGGGAACTCGGCCACCACGGCGTGCCGCACACCGTGATTCCCGACAACACCGGCGGCCATCTGATGCAGCATCGGATGGTCGACCTCGCGATCGTCGGGACCGATCGCGTTGCCGCCAATGGCGACGTCTGCAACAAGATCGGGACCTATCTGAAGGCGCTCGCCGCCCACGATAACGGCGTGCCGTTCTATGTTGCGCTGCCGTCGCCGACCATCGATTTTCGTATCGATGACGGCGTCAGGCAGATTCCGATCGAGCAGCGCGCGGCCAGCGAGGTTACGCACCTCACCGGGCGGACGGCGGATGGACGGATCGAAACCGTTCGCGTGGTTCCGGACGCTCCTCCGTCGCCAATTTCGGCTTCGACGTCACGCCGGCAAGGCTGGTGACGGGATTGATCACCGAGCGCGGCGTTCTCCGCGCTGATCGTGCTGCACTCGCGAGCGCGTTTCCCGAACGCTCAAGTTAGCTGAAGGCTGCATTGACGGTGATTGGTTCTGCACGCTATCCCAATCGTTGCCCTCGCAACCCAGACCGTCTCGTCCATGTCCAACACCGAACTTGAGATCGTCGTCGACGATCCGACCGCGCCTGAAGACAACTCCCCCGCCGTCGTCTCGACCGGCGTCGTCGACATCGTCGTCTCGCTGCTCCTGCTGGCGCTCGCCGTCGTGCTCGGCTGGGACAATTGGCGCACCGGCGCCTCGTGGGACTCGACCGGGCCGCAGCCGGGCTATTTTCCGTTCTATCTTTCGGTGATCCTCGGCGCCGCCAGCCTCTATGGCCTGGGCACCGCCTTCGTGTCGCGCCGGGAGGCTGTCGAGACCTTCGTCACTCGGGCGCAGCTGCGCCGGGTGATGGCGGTGTTCGTGCCGACATTCCTGTTCTGTCTTGCCACCCAATATCTCGGCCTCTATGTCGCGAGCTTCCTCCTGATCGCGGGCTTCATGCGCCTCGTCGGCAAGATCGCACTGTGGAAGTCGCTGCTGACCGCCTTCATCTTCACCGCCGCGATGTTCGTGACCTTCGACATCGCATTCGATGTCATCATGCCGAAGGGGCCGCTCGAAGCGGCCTTCGGTTACTGAGCGATCGACAGGATCTCGAAACATGGAAGCTTTCGGTCTCCTGCTGCACGGCTTCGCCGTCCTTTTGACCTGGAAGACGCTGCTGTTGATGATGGTCGGCCTGGTGCTCGGCATCTTCGTCGGCGTGCTGCCGGGACTTGGCGGCCCCAACGGCGTTGCGATCCTGCTGCCGCTGACCTTCACGATGGACCCGACGTCGGCCATCGTGATGCTGTCCTGCATCTACTGGGGTGCGCTGTTCGGTGGTGCCATCACCTCGATCCTGTTCAACATCCCCGGCGAGGCCTGGTCGGTCGCGACCACCTTCGACGGCTATCCGATGGCGCAGCAGGGCAAGGCGGCCGAAGCGCTCACCGCGGCGTTCACCTCCTCCTTCATCGGTTCGCTGGTCGCGGTGCTCTTGATCACCTTCCTGGCGCCGATGATCTCGTCGTTCGCGTTGAAGTTCGGCCCACCGGAATTCTTCGCGGTCTATCTCCTGACCTTCTGCTCGTTCGTCGGGCTCGGCCGCGAGGCCAAGCACAAGACCGTGATCTCGATGTCGCTCGGGCTGCTGCTGGCCGGCGTCGGCATGGATACGGTGTCGGGTCAACTGCGCATGACCTTCGGCTCCGCGGAACTCCTGCGCGGCATCAACTTCCTTGTCGCGGTGATCGGCCTGTTCGGCATCAGCGAGATCCTGATCACGATGGAGGAGCGTTTGGCACTGCGCGGCCATGCCGCCGGCATTTCCCTGCGCGTCGTGCTGTCGGTGTGGAAGGACCTGCCGAAATACTGGGTGACGCTGCTGCGCTCGTCGGTGATCGGCTGCTGGCTCGGCATCACGCCGGGCGGCGCGATCGCGGCCTCGTTCATGGGCTACAACCTCGCCAAGCGCTTTTCCAAGGATCAGGAAAGCTTCGGCAAGGGCCGCATCGAGGGCGTGTTCGCGCCGGAGACCGCCGCGCATGCCTCGGGCACCTCGGCACTGCTGCCGATGCTCGCGCTCGGCATTCCCGGCTCGGGGACCGCCGCGATCCTGCTTGGCGGTTTGATGGTGTGGGGTCTCAATCCGGGGCCGCTGCTGTTCGTCGAGCACAAGGATTTCGTCTGGGGCCTGATCGCCTCGATGTATCTCGGCAATGTCGTCGGCCTCGTGCTGGTGCTGACCACCGTGCCGATCTTCGCCTCGATCCTGCGCGTGCCGTTCGCGGCCGTGGCGCCGATGATCGTGGTGTCCTGCGCGATCGGCGCCTATGCGATCCAGAATGCGATGTTCGACATCTGGCTGATGCTGGGCTTCGGCGTGGTCGGCTATGTCTTCAAGAAGATCGGCATTCCGCTCGCGCCGTTCACGCTCGCGCTGGTGCTCGGCAGCCGCGCCGAGGACGCGTTCCGGCTCTCGATGATCGGCTCCGGCGGCGACATGAAGGTGTTCTGGTCGAACGGCCTCGTCGGCAGCATCACGACGCTTGCGATCGTGCTGCTGTTCTGGCCGGTGATCGATCGGGCCTTTGTCGGCGCCGCGCGTCTGCTGCGGCCGGCAAAGGCGTGAGGTTCCAGAGCGTTTTCGCGCGAAGCGGACACCGGTTCGCGTGAAGGAAACACGTCAAGCCAGAATCCGGAGCTCCGTTCCGATTTGATCGGAACGGAGCTCTAGACGACCTTGCGCTGACGCAGCTCGGCGATCTCGTCACTGCCGAAGCCGAACTCGGCCAGGACTTCCTCGGTCTGCTCGCCGAACTCCGGCGGCCGCGCCACCATCTTGCTCGGCGTCCGCGACAGCGTGACGGGCTGGCTGACCAGCTGGATGTGCCGGTTCTCGTCATTGGGCACGTGCTGGGCCATGCCGAGATGCTTGACCTGGGCATCCTCGAACATCTGGTCGATCGAGTAGATCGGCCCGCACGGCACGCCGGCGGCGTTGAGCTCCTGCACCCAGGTCTCGGTCGACTTCTTCTCGGTCAGCGCGCTGATCCGCGCATTCAGGGCGTCCCGGTTCTTCGAGCGCGCCGGCGCGGTCGCGTAATCGGGGTCGGTGACCAGGTCGGGCGCGCCGATTGCCTGCGCGCAGCTTCCCAGATCCGTCCGCCTGTGGTGGCGATGTTGATGTAGCCGTCGGAGGTCTTGAACACGCCGGTCGGGATCGAGGTCGGATGGTTGTTGCCGGCCTGCTTGGCGACTTCCTTCTCCATCAGCCAGCGCGCCGCCTGGAAATCCAGCATGAAGATCTGCGCCTGCAAGAGCGAGGTCTGCACCCATTGACCCTCGCCGGACACGTCGCGCTCCAGCAGCGCGGTGAGGATGCCGATCGCGCAGAACAGGCCCGCGGTCAGGTCGGCCACGGGAATGCCGACCCGCATCGGACCTTCGCCGGGCGCGCCGGTCACCGACATCAGACCGCCCATGCCCTGCGCGATCTGATCGAAGCCCGGGCGCTTGTGATAGGGGCCGTCCTGGCCGAAGCCGGAGATGCTGCCATAGACGATCTTCGGATTGATCTTGCGGATGCTCTCATAGTCGATGCCGAGCTTGGCCTTGACGTCCGGCCGGAAGTTCTCGACCACGACGTCAGCCTGCTCGGCGAGCCGCTTGAACACCTTGAGCCCTTTGGGGTCCTTCAGGTTCAGCGTCATGGCCCGCTTGTTGCGGTGCAGGTTCTGGAAGTCCGATCCGCCGCGCGGGCCGCCCGGCTGCTCGCCGCCGCCGTCCTCCAGCAGCGCATCGATCTTGATCACGTTGGCACCCCAATCCGCGAGCTGGCGCACGCAGGTCGGCCCAGACCGGACCCGGGTCAAATCCAGCACGGTGAAGCGGGACAGGGCTTGGGATGCGCGGGGAAAGGGCATTGAGACACCTCTTGTTTGGCGGGCCGCTGTGGGGGCTATTGCTCATCTGCCATAGACAATTTGGCAGGTCTTTCCAACTGTTACCCCGGTAACAAACCGCCCGAAAACAAACAGACACGGTTCCGCGAAGGCCGGCTCTGCGTGAGGTGCGATTCGAGCCTGCCCACACTGGCGCGCCGGTCTGCCGACCGCCAACCCTCGACAATCACGCGGTTGGCTGCTAGCCCGTCGCCCCATCGGATGGGTTTTGCCCTTATGAAAGAGGGACTTGAGGCGTTTCGACGTGATGGACCGAAAGCGGGCATGGCAGTGAAGAGAGGTCCGTCCCACCTGCTCGGCAACTCGGCATGGAATGCGACCGCGTTTGCGGTCGCGGTTCTGCTCAACCTCGCCATTCTCCCGTTCGTGATATTCCGGCTCGGCCTTGCCGCGTTCGGCGTTGCGGGTTTGGTGACCGCCTGTGTCGCGCCGGCGCTAATGTTCAGCAATGCGCTTGGCCTCTCGACCGCACGCGAACTCGCGCAACGGCTGGAGCCGTCCGATCGCGACGCGGCACGGCGCTTCTTCGCAACCGCCCTCGCGCTCGCGATCGCCGTGGGCAGCCTGATCGCGGCATTGCTCATCCTTGCAGGGGCGCCGCTGGCGCGGTTGGGATTTCACCTCGGCGGCCCGGCTGCCGAAGACCTCGGGCTTGCCTTCGCCTTGGCCGGCGCCGGTTGGCTATGCCAGTGCGTGTTCGCGGTGTTCCTGTCGCTGTTCACGGCGCGTCAGGATTATCGGCGGATCGCGGCGATCAGCATCACAGGCACGGTCGTGACGACGATGTCGATGCTGCTGCTGATTCCCTATGCGCCGCGCGCCTCGACCTTCCTCGGCTGTCAGGCCCTGGGCTTCGCGACGAATCTCCTGATGGCCTTCGCCTGGTCGCGGCACGCTATCAGCGACTGGCTGGCGCAGCCGGCGCTTGATCGGGGTGCGCTCCGTGCACTGGTCAAGCTTGGCGGCTGGCAGGTCGCGGCGCAAAGCGGCGCGCTGTTCGCAGGCCAGGCGGACCGCTATCTGCTCGGCGCGCTGCTGCAGCCGCAATTCGTCGGCTTCTACAGCGTCGCGCAGCGGCTGGAAGAGGCGGTCTATATCGGCGTGCTGAAGATCGGCGAGATCCTGTTCCCATTCTTCAGCACGCTGCAGAAGGAGGATGACGACCGCAAGGTCGACCTCCTGCTTCGCTCGTCCTGGATTCTCAACGTGCTGGCCGCGAGCGCGCTGGGGGGCCTGATCCCGGTCGCCGGCGCTTTGCTGTATCGATGGACCGGCGCCGAAGTCGCCGCCGAGGCGCAGCTGGTGCTGGTGGTGCTCGCGATCAGCGGAATATTGGGCTCGAGCGCCAACGTGTTCGCGTACTATCTGCTGTCGCAGGGACGCTCCAGTTTCAACGCCTTGATCTCGCTCGTCACCGGCATCTTCACGCTGGCGACCAGCGCTGTCGCGTTGCCGTATTTCGGCTGGCAGGCGGCCGGCTGGAGCTCCTGCGTCGGAATGCTCGCCCAGATGGTGATCACGGTGCTGTTGCTGCGGCGAACCTTCAGGCTTTCGGGGATGTGGTCACGAATGCTGCACTTCGTCTTGATCCCGCTCGGCACCGGCATCGCGATTGCGTTGGCGCTGCGCTCGCAGCTTGGCCATGTATCATTCGACCACGCGCCGTCATGGTGGTATGTGGTGTCGCTCTACGGCGTGTCGGCGGCGGTGATCTTTGTCGCCGCGGTTGCCGTGTCGCAGTTGGGTCCCTATCGCGCCGTCTGCTGGCGGGATCTCCGCATCATCATCACCCGCTTCTTGCCCTTCAAGGCCGCCTAGACATGTGTGGTATCGCAGGCATCGTCAATCTTCGGGGCAATCCCGTGGAGCCGGCCGAGATCTCACGACTCACCAGCCTGATCGCGCATCGCGGACCGTTCGGCGAAGGCACCTGGTTCAACGCGAAACGAAACGTCGCCTTCGGCCACCGCCGGCTTGCGATCATCGATCCCGGCGAGGGCGGCTATCAGCCGATGGTGTCAGGCGATGGCCGCCATGTGATCGTCTACAATGGCGAGATCTACAACTTTCTCGAACTGCGCCGCGAACTCGAAGCGAAGGGCGCGGCCTTCCGCAGCCAGTCCGACACCGAGGTGATCCTTGCCGCCTGGCAGGCGTGGGGCGAGGACATGCTGCTGCGCTTCAATGGCATGTGGGCGCTGGCGATCTACGACACGACGACGGACGAGCTGTTCCTTGCGCGCGATCGCTTCGGCATCAAGCCGCTGCTTTATGCGTTGTCACCCGAGCGGTTCGTGTTCGCATCCGAGCAGCGGGCGCTGGCGCGGAGCGGGCTGCTCGAGACGTCGCTCGACATCGACGTGGCGCGGCGATTGTTGCTTGATCCGTTCGGAATCGAAGGCAGCGAACGGACATTGTATTCGCAACTGCGCCGCCTGCAGGGCGGCCACTGCATGTGGCTGCGTCAGGGGCGGGTGCAGGTGCGGCGCTGGTGGCGGACCGTGGACCATCTGCCTGCGATCCCCGACACCGAAGCCGAACGCGTCGCACGCTTTCGCGAGCTGTTTCAGGATTCCGTGGCGCTACGGATGCGCAGCGACGTTCCGATCGGGACCTGCCTGTCCGGCGGCTTCGACTCGTCCGCGGTGATCTGCGCCATGGCGACGCATGAAAAGGCCGGCATGGGACCGCGCGACTCCACAGCCTGGCGGCACGCCTTTGTCGCGACCTTTCCCGGCGCGAGCAATGACGAGCGGCCGATGGCGGAGGAGGCGGCCGCGTGGGCCAAGGTCGCGCCGAGCTTTCTCGAGATCGGACGCTCGGATGCTCTCACCGATCTTGACCGCATCCTCGACGACAATGACGACGTCTATATCGGGCTGCCCAGCGCGCCGTGCTGATCTATCGCGAACTCCGGCGTCAGAACGTCACCGTGTCGCTTGACGGTCACGGCGCGGACGAACTGATGGGTGCTTACTTCCAGGAAGGACAGTCGGCCGCGTTCCGGATCCGCAACGCAGCCGCTGCGCTGATGTCGCGATCGAAGCTGGCGCAGCGCGGCATCGACTTCTTGCGGGCGCAGATGATCAGGCGCCAGGGGCGCTATTTCCTGCGGGGAGGCCTGACAGCGATCCCCGCAGCGTTGCCGCTGGTCGCCGAAAATGACGAACTGCCGGATAAGTGGGGCGCGCTGAACCGGCGTCTCTATCGCATGTTCCACTCGACCACGCTGCCGACCATTCTGCGCAATTTCGACCGGCTCTCGATGGCGCACGGCATCGAGGTCCGGATGCCGTTCATGGACTGGCGGCTGGTGACCTATACAATGGCGCTGCCGGAAACGAGCAAATCGGCCGATGGCATGACCAAGGTGATCGCGCGCCAGGCGATGGCGAATTTGATGCCCGAGAGTATCCGTACTGCGCGTCGCAAGGTCGGTTTCAACTCGCCGATGCCGGAATGGCTGAATGGACCGTTGGCTGGTTGGACCGCCGAGCTGCTCGATAAGAAGGTCCCGGCCTTTGCCGAGTTCGTCGACGAAGCACTGCTCCGAAAGACGGTTGGCCACTTGACGGCAACGCAGCGCTGGGATTGGGAATCCGTTGGCCGGATTTGGCCATACCTGAACATGAAATGGCTGTTGGCAAGGTCCGCATAACCGATGCGTCTGTTCCAGAATAGTGGTCTCTATCCGTCCTATCTGCCGCGGCTGAACCAGCTTGCGGCAAAAGCGTCGACCTTCGCCGCACGGCGCGACGTGTTCCTGCACGATCGTTTCGGTGCGGCGCATTTTCTCGAGCCGGTGCTCGACGGCGCGCCCGAAGCCTTCTTCACCAATGCCGACGACGAACTGCTGCAACGGCAGTGGGCGCGTGAGCAAGGCATGACGGCGACGCCGACGCTCGAGGCCATTCTGCTCGCACAGATCGAGCATCACCGAACCGAGGTGTTCTACAATCTCGATCCGGTGCGCTTTCCGAGCGCGTTCGTCGCCAAGCTTCCCGGCTGCGTGAAGAAGACGTTGTGCTGGCGCGCGGCGCCCTCGGGAAACGCTGATCTCACCGCCTATGGCGCGGTGCTTGGCAACTTTCCCTCGATCCTCCAGGCCTGGCGCGACAAGGGATGTCGGGCCGAGCTGTTCTTCCCCGCCATCGATCCTGTCATGGAGCAATATGGTCACGGCGAGCGGCCGATCGACGTGGCGTTCGTTGGTGGCTATTCGCGGCATCACAGCGCGCGCGGCAGGACGCTCGAACAGGTCGCGGCGCTTGCGGCCGATCGCAACATCGTATTCTGCCTCGACGCGTCGCGGCTGACGCGGCTTGCCGAAAGCCCGCTCGGTCGGTTGCTGCCGCTCGGGAAGCATCGGCGGCCCGACGTCATCGCGCGCATCGCAAGGCTGCCGCTGTTCGGTCGTGACCTCTACGAGCTGTTCGGGTCAGCGAAGATCGTGCTCAATGGCGCCATCGACATGGCCGGCAATGATCGCGGCAATATGCGCTGCTTCGAGGCGATGGGCTGCGGGTCGCTGCTAGTGTCGGATGCCGGCAACTATCCGGCGGCGATGCAGGACGGCGTCACGATGCGCACCTATGATGTTCCCGAGCGGGCCGTGGAGGCGATTTCGAGCAGCCTGCGGGATTGGCCGCAATGGGCCCGGATCGCCGCAACCGGCAGAGCGCGCGTGCAGGAGACCTACAGCAAGGCCTCGCAATGGGCGCAGTTTATCGATCTCGTCGCGCGGATTGAGCCGTGCTAGAGGGGGCACAGAGCCGGCCAGCGGGCGGGCGATCGGGCCGAGATGATGTCTGCAAGTGACTTGATCCATCAACTGAAATGGGCGGCCGACGGGCTTGCCGTGCCGCTCTTCAGGCTGCGGCCGCGGCCGTTCGGCCCGGGCTATCAGACGGTCAAGCGCGACACCATCACCGCGGCCATCGATGCGGGCCTGCTGCAGGCGGGAAAGGAGCTTCCGCCCGGCTACGGTGTCGCCATGGACGAGCGCGTGGTCGAATATCCCTGGGTCTATGGCCGATTGAGCAATGTCGGCAAAATGCTGGACGCGGGATCGACCTTCAACCACGACTACCTGCTGGCGCGTCCGCCATTGCATGGCGCCGATCTCACCATCATGACGCTGGCGCCGGAGCGGCGGTGCTACTGGCATGACGGCTACTCCTACGTCTTCGGCGACCTCCGTAAGACGATGTTCGGCGATCAGGTGTTCGACACCGTCGCCAGCATTTCGACGATCGAGCACATCGGGCTCGACAATCAGATGCTGTACACCGGCGATCCGCGTGATGCCGAGACCGATCGGGACGGCTTCGTCCCGGCCGTGAAGGAATTCAAGCGCATTCTCAAGCCTGGTGGGACATGTCTGATCTCCGTGCCGTTCGGCAAGCGCGACAATCTCGGCTGGTACCAGGTGTTCGATCTTGCGATGGTCGAGCGGATCATCGACGCGTTCGGCGCGACGTCGCACCAGGTCGACTATTTCGGCTATTCGCGGCAGGGCTGGTCGCGCCAGAGCGCCGAAGCGCTCGCCGACGCGACCGTTTTCGACGTTCATACCGGCAAGGGGCAGGGCAATGACCTGGCGGCGTCGTCGCGCGCGGTCGCTTGCCTGCAGTTGACGGCATGAATCTCGATTACCTGATCCAGCGCCTGATTGGTCGCGCGACCTGCCGGTTGCAGGCCGACGCGGCGCTCGGGCGCTCGGCAAGGATCCGAAACATCCGCGGCGATTCCGACAAGATCGTCGTCGGCCGCAACAGCCGCATCCTGGGCGAGCTCCTGACCTTCGCACATGGTGGAGAGATCAGGATCGGTGAGTGGTGCTATGTCGGCGAGGGCACGCGGATCTGGTCAGCGGCCTCGATCGAGATCGGCAACCGCGTGCTGATCTCGCATTCGGCGAACGTGTTCGACAATCTCACCCACCCGCTGCGGGCAGCGGAGAGGCACCGGCAGGTCAAGGAGATTTTCACACGCGGACATCCGAGCGATATATCGCTTGATGAAGGCGCGGTACGGATTTGCGACGATGCCTGGATCGGCGCCGGCGCCATGGTCCTGCGCGGTGTCACGATAGGTCAGGGCGCGATCGTTGCCGCCGGTGCGGTCGTGACCAGGGATGTCGCGCCGTTCTCGATCGTGGCGGGTAATCCGGCCGTGCTGGTGAGGGAGCTTGGCCCCGATGAACGGTGAGCGCAAGTTTACCAGCTGGGAGGAAGCGGTGGTCTGGTTGCGCAATCAGCCGGACCAGCGCCAGCTCGTGCTCGACGCATTTTACGACGATCCCCTGGCTCGCGCTGCTGAACGCTATTTCCAGAGCTCCGAGTGGCAGGCGGTGGCCGCGCTGCTTGCCGGCCGGTCCGGCGCTGCGCTCGACGTTGGCGCTGGTCGCGGCATCGCGAGCTACGCGCTCGCCCGAACTGGCTTTTCCGTCACCGCGCTCGAGCCGGATCCCAGCGCGATCGTCGGAGCGGCCGCGATCCGGGATCTGGCAGCGCAGACGCAATTGCCGATCCAGGTGGTCGAGGAGTTCTCCGAGCGGCTGCCGTTCGCCGACGCGACGTTCGATCTCGTGTTCGCGCGCGCCGTGCTGCACCATACGCGCGATCTCGACGGCGCCTGCCGCGAGATGTTTCGCGTGCTGCGGCCGGGTGGCATGCTGATCGCAGCGCGCGAGCATGTCATCACCAAGGAGGCGGACCTTCCGCAATTCCTCGCGCAGCACCCGCTGCACCATCTCTACGGCGGCGAGCATGCCTTCCTGCTCGATCGCTACACCGGCGCGCTGACCACCGCGGGATTCTCCGCGATCGACACGCTGGCACCGTTGCAAAGCCCGATCAATCTGTTTCCCTACACGCACGAGACGCTGAGGGCGGCGATCGTGACGAAGCTGTCGCAAAGGATTCCGGTTGCTCCGTTGTGGCGAACCGCTTTCGCCTCACGGCGTGTGTTTGGCTCGCTGCTGTCGATGGCCGAACGTTTCGACAATCGACCGGGCCGGCTCTATTCCTTTGTCTGTCACAAGGCCTGAGCGATGATCGTCTGGGTTACCGGAGCGAATGGGTTCATCGGCCGCCATCTCGCCCACGAGTTGGCGGGAGCAGGCCGTGCGGTGCATGGCGTCGGACACGGGGCGCTTGATGCAACGGAAGCCCGGCGGCTTGGTTTGCAGAGCTGGATCAACGGTGAGATTGACGCGGCCAATCTGAATGCGCTCGCAGCGGCGCACGGGCTGCCGGCGCGTATCTTTCATCTGGCCGGCGGATCGTCAGTCGGCGTCTCGATCGAGCGGCCGTTCGAGGATTTTTCGCGAACTGTCGCCAGCACCGCGCGCATGCTCGAATGGTTGCGCGGGGCAGCGCCTGATTGTGACGTGATCGCGGCGTCAAGCGCGGCCGTTTATGGTGCCGACCATGCCGGCCCGATCGCGGAAGGTGTCGTCCCGGCTCCGATGTCGCCCTATGGGCAGCACAAGTTGATGATGGAACAATTGTGCCGGAGCTACGCGCAGTCCTTCGGCATCCGCTGCACCGTCGTGCGGCTGTTCTCGGTCTATGGCCCCAATCTGCGCAAGCAGCTGCTCTGGGACATCTGCTCGCGGCTGGCGGCCGACGAGCCGGTGCTCACGCTCGGCGGGACGGGCAACGAAATCCGCGATTGGACCGACGTTCGCGATGTTGCGAGGCTGCTTGCCAGTCTCGCGCAATCGCCGTCCCAGGAGACGTTCCGGATCATCAATGGCGGCTCGAGCCGAGGGACCAGCGTCGCCGGCATTGCAGCCGGTGTCATCAAGCAGTGGGGCGGCAACACGGTCGTACGGCATTCGGGAGTAGGCCGGCCCGGTGATCCCGTGAGCCTGCTGGCCGACGATGCAATGCTGCGCCAGATCGGCTTCGATTGGCGCATCCCGATCGACCAGGGTCTCGCCGACTACGTGGCGTGGTTCAAGGGACAGGCTTCGTGACGCCGCGCCCATGGCGGTTCGCGTTCAGTCACATTTCGCGGCGGCTTTGGGCCGGCGGCTACAATTATCAGCGCAATCTTTTCGCGGCGCTCGACCGGTTCTTGCCCGGCGAGTTCGTCCCGGTGGTCTTTGCCGGGACGCAAGCCGATGAGAGTGAGCTCGGCGAGCTTGCCGCGATACCCGGCGTCGAGGTCGTCCGGTCGGAAGCATTCGATGGACAGCCAGGCTTGGCCGCGGCGCTCGGGTTCGGTCTGGATCGCGGGGCTGCGGCGGCGTTTCGCGCCGCGCGCGTCGATGTCGTCGTCGAAGCGGCTCGCTTCTTCGGCTGGCGGCTGCCGATCCCGGCGGTGGCGTGGATCCCCGACCTGCAGCATCGTTCGCTACCTCAACTCTTCCCACGGACTGCACGCTGGAGGCGCGAGATCGGCTTTCGCGTTCAGATCGCGTCGGGGCGAACGATCATGCTGAGCAGCGAGAGCGCCTTGCGCGATTTCAGGGCTTACTATCCGCATGCCCGAAACCAGGTCAGCGTCGTTCGCTTCGCGACCCAGCCGCCCGCCGCATTCCTGAACACGGACCCATCAGAGGTGATCGCCGCCTACAATCTGCCGGCGCGCTACTTCTATTTGCCCAACCAGTTCTATCGCCACAAGAACCACCAGTTGGTCGTCGACGCCCTGACGATCCTGAAGCGTCGCGGGGTCGACGTGGTGGTCTGCGCCTCCGGTAGCACGGAAGATCGGCGCGAGCCGGGCTACTTTGATCTGGTCAACTCCGAGATCCAGAAACGCGGTCTCGATACGCATTTCCGGCACCTCGGCGTCATCCCGCTGCCGCACGTCTACGCGCTGCTGAGGGCGTGCACCGCGCTGCTCAACCCATCTCGCTTCGAGGGCTGGAGCACGACGGTCGAGGAAGCGAAATCGTTCGGCGTTCCGCTGATCCTGTCCGACATCGACGTGCATCGGGAGCAGACCGCGGGTGCCGCACGCTATTTCGGCGTCGATGATCCGGCCGCGCTGGCCGATCATCTGACGCAGCTCGCGAAGCTCAGCGGCGAGCCGGTGATCCGAAATGTCGTCCCGCATCAGGACGACGATGTCCGCGCCTTCGCAGCGAGTTTCGCAGCCACAATGCGACAGGCCGTTCGCCAGGGGTGAGTCGGCTGCAAAATAGAAGCGTCGCACGCCTGGCGGCGTGATTCGACAGCGCCATGTCCGATTGTTCCACAAGGTGACGCAATCGTGTGGTCGTGGCGATATGCCGCAATACACCAGTTCAACACGGTCGCGAACCTCGCTGGTATCTCCACAGAAACAATAGTGCGCGGCAATCGCATATGACCGCTCGTGTCGGTGCGTCCAATCTCGCATTTGTCGTCACTTCAGTTGCGAGAACGGCGAGTGGCCGGGCTCTCGAGATTGCTCATTCGTTTCGGAATATTTCACAAGGCGACCGCCACCCATCGCGGTATCATTTAGTACGCGATGTTTCGCTAGGGCTGAGTGGCATTCTCGCGAGCCGAAAGTTGCGATATCAGCCACGATGAAGGTGTGAGCAGGTCATTTGAAAACGACGCACGAGAGCATATGAAGCCGAAGGTACTTTGTGCGTTGTCCGTGGTGGCGGTTTGCGCAGTCGTCCTGATTTCCTTGACGTACAGCAAGTGGAACGCGCCGATTGAGCTCACCGCCACGATTCTCTCGACGGCTGAGCGGATGACACGCTTGGAAGAGAGCGAGCGTCAGGTCAGGGCGCGCTTGGAGTCGATGCCGGGTCGCGAGCGGAAAATGCCCGACCTGCGCGGCACCTTGGTTGACGTCACGCTGGATCGGCATGATGACGGACCCATGGGGCCGGTGTCGGCGGCGAGGATCGGGGCCCATGAGTTCCTGATCGCCAACTATCAGGACATCTTCCTCTTCGATCAGGATCGTCGCACCGCCGTGCCGGTTCAGACTGATGTCGAGTTGCCCGTTTGGAATCCGACAGCGGTTTTCTATTCCGCGTTTTACGATCGGGTGTTCATCGCCAATTATTCAGGAAAGGACATCGTCGTCGCTCAGCTCGTGCGCGACGGAGGGGGGCCCAAGCTCCATCTGACGGATCGGATCGTGAACGAGGCTGCCATCCAGGGCGCGGAGGGCGTTGCGGTCTCCAAAGGCGGACGTTTCATGGCGATCGCAGACTACGAAGGTAACGCGCTGTCCTTGTTCGAAAGGATTGATGACCAATGGGCGTTTCGGTGGAAGCGGGAGATCATCGGCTCTCACGGCGTGGCGATTGCCGGTGATTACGTATTCGCCTCCGGCCAGGGAGCCATTGTGAAATTCTCAATCGAAACCGGACAGGAGGTGGCCAGAACTTCAAAGCTCGGTTCCGAACCAATTCTTTTTGCGACGTGTCTCAACGTGGATGAAAGTAGCGGACAGTTGATCGGATCGGATGCGATGTCCGGAATCGTTTTTGGGATGACCAAAGATCTCAAGGTCACCAGCAAGTTCGGCGCCAACGGACCGACCTATTCGAACTTCTCATCACCGTTCTGCGCCTACCGCGATCGCCAGGGAATTTATGTTCTCTCGACCTATCAAGACAGGTTCGTAAGCATCGGTCGCGACAGCGCGACCTCGTATGAGTTCAGCGGCGCGCAATGGCGATACATCGACTTTCCGTTCGGGCTGCGAAACGCATCGAACATGCTGCATGGAGCGGTGCAGTTTGATCGTCCAAGCTACAGAATGTTCGACAAGAATGTCCGCGCCGGCTATGGCGGGCTGTATACCGATGACGGAAAACTGCTCCTGATGCCCGGACGGCAAGAGTTGTTTGACGGCGCGTCGCCATTCTACGTCACGAGCATAGCCAGTAACTCGACCTGGCTTGTGATTGTGGCCAACTCCTCGCCAAGAGCGATGCTCTACAACCGAAAGACCGGCGACCTTGGAGCCGTGACAATTGGCGAGTGGGACTGCTGGGCGATTGCTGCCGACGTCCTGTGTCCATCAAGGCGATACTCAGTCGATGAGCTTTCGGCGCAGGTCAATCTGTTGGAGCCGGAGCAACAAGCCGCTGCTCCGGGAGGTTGGACCGAGAATGCGATCCCGATCATTCAATATTGGGCGGGATGGAAGTTGGCGCAGGGACCGCGCGCCGTTGCTTCGAGCAATGGAGCCTCGTCGCCTGATCCGGCCAACGTCCGCTGAGGGGCCGCTCGCGTCAACCGGCAAGCGGGACCAGCTCGAAATTGCTGTCGGGGCTTTCATAGGCGTTGAGCATCGCCTTGGCGATCAGCTTCGGATTGTGCCATCGCTCGACATAAAGGCGCGATGCCTCGCCGCGTGCGCACCATTCGGACCGTCGGTCAAGAATGCCGGCAATGCTTTCGACAAGGTTCCCCGGGTTCAGTCCGTAAGCGGGCAACTCGCGTCTGATGGCATCCGGAACGAACATCATGTCTTCGTCCCTGATATAGCACGCGACCGGCTTTCCCATCGCCATCATCTCGACGGCGAAGCCTCCGTACCAGCCTGCCAGTACCTGGTCGATTGCGAGGTCTGCCGACCGATAGATTTCCAACGCCCGTTCATGGCTCGTATTTTCGACGAGGATGAGTTCGAAGTCATACCGCGACCGCAGCTGTTCGAGGGCGTTCAGGATCATCGGCGTACCTTTGATCCGTCCCGCGGTCGGGGCATGAACGATCTTCAGTCGGCCCTGCGCGGAGGGCGGCGCGACGTCGAACTTTTCGATCTCGACGTTTGAATACGGCAGGAAGCGGCCGTTCGGTACGACGTGTCCGAGTTCCGGATTGAGGTAGAAGACCCGATCGAACAGCGGCAGAACCTTTTCGATCAGGAAATGCCGCCGATGGTCGAGAGCGTCCGTGCATCGTTGATACAGCTCGCAGTGTTGCGGAGCGCACATCGTCCACTCATTGCGTCTGTTTCCCTCTTGCGCCAGCCGCACATCACAGCCTTGTAATGTCATGAACAGCTTCTTGTTGAGCAGGCGCGCGGCGTGCAGGTCTGCGGTCCCCAGTCTGTTGGCGATGTCCGTTATCAGCGATGCCCGGGAGAGCACCGATCCCGGTGCGGAGAGGGGGAAGCCCGGCGACAGAAAGGTCTGTCCGAAATAGTAGTGAAGAACATCGTAGCGCCACTGGTTCTTCAGGCCGAACGCCGCGCTGCGGATAGCCGTCTCGACAAAGCCGGCGTTCTTTGCGGATAGCGTCCGGTCCGCCGAATATTCGAGCCACGTGTCGCTGCGAACGACCACGTCGCTGGATGCGCCAAGCTGCCGTTCGGCGCGGGATAGCACCCAGGGCTGATTCCCGACATTGACTGGTCCGTGCAGGATTCTCATGTGCGCGTATTCAGGTCCGCTGACCCGGGAATAGGCCGCGCGGACTGCATGGCATGATCAGGTTTCGCGAGCTCGTCGACTTGCCTTGCAAGGCTTGCCTGCAGGTCCGCGGGAAGATCGGCCGTCTCACAATAGAGCCGCCCGAGCCTGGCCGCGACTGCCTCCAGGCTGTAATGCGTTTCCACGTAGCGGCGTCCGGCATTGCCGATGCCGTTCAGCTCGAGCTCGCCTCTCAAGCATCGCTTCAGGACATCGTAGATCTCGTCAGGACGCGTGTTGATGATCGGGCAGGTCGCCGGGTCGATCATCATCCGGTCGTTACGCAGAAAGCAGAGGACCGGTTTGGCCATGGCCATCGCCTCGAGGGCCGTATAGCCGTGAAAGCCGGCGACGAACTGATCCGCAACCACATGCGATGCGCCGAAAAGCTCGATGACTTTCTTGTTGGGAACCCCCTGCACGGAGATCAGCTCGATCTTCTCGCCCTCTTTCGCCAGCCGATCAACTGCTTCGATCAGAAGCCGGGTGCCCTTGAAGTGCCCGTGGTTCGGCGCATGTGCAACCTTCAGCGTGTCACCTGCTCGGTACGCCGGTGGCTTCGCGACCAGCTTGCTTGCGTCGATCGGCCAGTAGTGGATGTCCCGGCAGCCGGGCACATACGTCACCATGTCGCCCATCGCGATCTGCGCGGTCGCACGGCCCTTCAGGCGGTCGATCGACGAGGCATGCATCTCCGTCGTGCACACGCAGAACTTGCCCGGCGCCGGGCATTCTTCGCACAGGTTGGGATGACCGAGTTCGAGCGTTAATTCCCTTGCACGGACGTCAGCACCATAGGCGTAGGTATATAGCCGCTTTCCCGAGCGGACGAGGAGGTCGAGTTCCTCGGGGTTGATGCCGTAGCGCCCGTCGCTCAGCATCAAGCCGCGGTCATAGAAGTAGTTGAAGAAATCGAAGCGTAGCAGGGCCCAGGCAAAGACGAGGCGACGAAACAGGCCGAGGCCTTTTCGACTGCGGGTCAGTCGAAGGAATCCCTCGAACAGGATCAAATTGATGTCGAATGACCGGGTCACATAGTAGGTATTGAACACCAGCGACGACGAGCGGAAGCCGAGCATGCGATCGCAGCGTGCGAGCAGCGGCAAGGTGAGGATCGGAGTGGAGGCCCACAAGGTGCGGACCTTTCCCTTTGCAAGACGCTTCTCGGTGGCGCGCCGCGCCGCGCGCACGAGCATGCGCGTAGCGAAACCTGCGCCGGCAGATTGGGTTGGCCGGGGAGATTCAACACCGCCGGCGGGAAGGGTGACTTCCTTCGGCGACGTTGGTCCGATGGGTTCGATCTTGTTCACTCGGGATCCGATGGATGCCAACTCAACGTCAACCAAAAGCTTTTAGCACATGTTCAGTTCGACGTGCCGCTCGACCGGCCGCGTACCCCTCGGAGGAGCTAGACAGAATTGGTAGCCGGCCAGCGCTATCTCAGGTTTCAGCGGCGCATGGAAACAGCTTCGATCGATCCGGGAACGTTGACGTTCAATACATGAACAGGCTAAGACAGCGGCGGTTTGTTCCAAATGCGCACATATTCTGACGCGGCGGTTATACCGAGCTCCGCCATCGAATCAATCTGGATAGGCATTTCGTGTGCGGCATATTTGGCCTTGTAGATAAGACCGGGCCCGTCGATGCCCGCCGAGTGGATCAGATGACCGATCTCGTTGCCCACCGTGGACCGGATGGGCGCGGCGTGAGGGTGAGCGGAAAGGTCGGGCTCGGCCATCGGCGACTGGCCGTTATCGATCTGACCGATGACGGCGCGCAGCCGATGCGCGACAGGCGGCTTCCGATCTGGATCACCTACAACGGCGAGATCTACAACTATGTCGAGCTCCGCGCCGAGCTCGAAGCGCTCGGATACGTTTTCCATTCGGCCTCGGATACCGAGGTGCTGCTGACCGCCTATATTTGCTGGGGTACGGCGTGCCTCGCGCGCTTCAACGGCATGTGGTCGTTCGCGATTCACGATGAGCGCGACAATACGTTGTTCTGCGCCCGCGACCGGTTCGGCGTGAAGCCGTTCTACTATGTGAATACGGCAACCCAGTTCGCATTCGGCTCCGAGATCCGCCAGCTTCTTCCGTTGATCGGGCGCCCGGTCGCGGATGATGATCTGATCAACGATTTCCTCGTTTGCGGCATGACCGACCATACCAATCGAACCTTCTTCAAGGGCGTCGAGAAGCTGCCATCCGGGCATTGGATGCGTGTCGAGGTATCGACAGGCCGGGTTGAAATCGAGCGCTACTATTCGCTTGCTCCGGGTTCGGCGGTGACCGATGAGGCGAGCGCAGCCGGGTCGCTGCGCGAGTTGCTTGACGACGCGACGCGTCTGCGGCTGCGTTCGGATGTCCGTGTCGGAACCTGCCTCTCGGGAGGGTTGGATAGTTCGAGCGTGGCAACGCTGGCCGCGCGGCGTTATGCGCCAGGTTCCGGCGAGCGCTTCTTTGCGATCACGGCCGTCAGTGAGCAGGCCTCCAACAACGAGGAGGCCTACGCGGCGGAGGTTGCGGAGAAGGCGGACTTGAACTGGCTGCGCACCAAGCCGACCTATCAGGATTTCGCGTCTACGGCGGAGACCTTGCTCGAGGTTCAGGAGGAGCCGTTCGCCGGCCCCTCGATCATGATGCAGTACGAAGTGATGAAGGCCGCGCGATCGAATGGCGTCATCGTGCTGCTCGACGGCCAGGGCGGTGACGAAACGTTGTTGGGATACCATCGCTATTATGCTGCCTGGCTGCTCGACCATCTTCGCCGCGGCGGCGTCGGTGGATTTCTGTCGGCCTTCAGCGCTGCAACGCGGGCAGGTATTTCGCGCGGACGGCTGCTGTTCTATCTGTTCGGCGCAAGTTCGGCAGGACTGCGTGCAGCCTATTACCGCTTGCGCTACGCCTTTCTGAAGAAGCCCGACCTGCCCGAACCGCTTCGCCGCTTTGCTTCGAAGGCGCGGGATGCGCAGGGCATGCAAGTGCTGGAGATCAACGAAACCAATCTACCGATGCTGTTGCGTTTCGAAGACAAGAATTCGATGAGGTTCGGCATCGAAACGCGGCTTCCATTCCTTGACTATCGCTTCGTCGAGTTTGCCCTGGCTCTTCCGACACGCATCAAGCTGAACAAGGGGTGGGCAAAATGGCCGCTCCGTGCCGCGATGAATGACCTCTTGCCCGCCAGTATCAGTTGGCGCAGGGACAAGATCGGTTTTGCTGCCCCGGACCGGATATGGCTCACGCGGCACTCGGCCACGATGTACGACAAGGTGATCGCGAGCGAGCTGCTGGCCCGCTATGTCGACATGCCGAAGCTCAAGCGGAAATTTCACCGGCTCGACCTTGGAATGCGCTGGAGGCTTTATTGCGTGGCGCTCTGGGGGGAGCGCTTTCGGGTCGAAGCGCCATGACGCCTGATGATTCCTGGATGTCATCGTCGCCGTCGCAGCTGCCGATCTGTCAGCGGATTTTTTCCGGGCCGGCTCATGAACATCTGGCTATTGCATCCGTTCGCCGGGGGGCCGGGTCTCGGCCGTCACTATCGTCCGTTCTGGCTCGCTGACGCCTGGACAAAGATGGGGCATCGGGTGGTGGTCGTCAGCGCGGCCTTCCACCATCTGCACAGGCAGCCGCGCGCGCCCGGTCCCCAGCGGATCAATGACGTCGACTTCTGGTTCCTCGACGCGCCGCGCTATCGCAGTGGCAGTCTGGGCCGGCTTCGCAACAATCTGAGCTTTGGGCCGGCCGTCCGCTCGGCAGCTTCGGCGATTGCCGCGCAGTTCGGCAAGCCGGATCTGATCATTGCGTCGAGCCCGCATTTGTTCTTCATTTCGGCTGCGCATCAGGTCGCGCGGCGCTTCGATGCGAGGTTCTGGGTGGAGATCCGCGACCTCTGGCCGGAGAGCATCATTGCGCTCGGGATGACTCCGGCATGGCATCCGCTGATGAAGGTGCTCGGCTGGAAAGAGCGCGCCGCCTATCGCGAGGCCGATCGCGTGATCTGCCTGCTGGCCGGAGCTGAAGCCCATATGCGCGCGCGGGGCTTGGCGGCCCGCAAGTTCCTGTGGATCCCGAACGGAGTATCCGACGGCGAAATACAGAGCGCGCTGACGATCGAGGGTCTCGATCATCCCCTGGTCGACCGCATCAAGGCGCTGAAGCAGCAGGGCAGGCGCGTCGTCCTGTACGCCGGAGGCATGGGCCCGCCGAATGCGGTGGAGGCCATTCTCGATGCGGCTTCGATCCTCGGCAAAGCGAATGCCGGGATCCATTTCGTGATGATCGGCTCCGGCACCTCGCGGGACGCGCTGAAGCAGCGGGCGGCCGCGCTTGCCAATGTGGAGTTTCACGACGAAGTCGATCGGTCGGTCGTGCACGGCATGCTGCTCGCTTCCGATTGCGCCGTCGTCGCCTTTCACAAGAACGCGCTCTATCACCACGGCATCAGTCCGAACAAGCTGTTCGACTACTGCCTGTTCGCGCCGCGCAGCGTCATTGCCTGCGAGGAGCGGGCGCTTGCCGGACTCGAGGATCTGGTGACCGCGCGATGTGCGCCTGACGACGCCGATGCGCTCGCCGCGTCCCTGCGTGCCGCGCTGGATGGTCCTCCGCGTCCGCTTGGCGATCGCGTCGCCGTCGCGCGCCGGTACAGCTATTCAACGCTGGCGGCGCAATATCTGGCCGAGTCCCCGGATCGGGCTTGAAGTGTGGCCGTCGTGACACATTGTTTGGATAAAATCCATGTGTAATCAATCGGTTGTCATGTTCATCGCGTGAACGAATTCGCTTGACGTTCATCGGGTGAACGCGCTATCAGCCTGCTCCAGTGGGGATAGCGTGATGGCAGGCATTCTACCGACGGATGAGAATGACAGCGACCGGCTGGTGCTCGGCCTGCTCACCTCGCTCGAGGCGGATGGTGCGCAATCGCAGCGGCGGATCGCAGCCGAATTGGGCGTCGCGCTCGGCCTCGTCAACGCCTACCTGAAGCGGGCGATCAAGAAGGGTTTCGTCAAGGTCGGGCAGGCGCCCGCGCGGCGATATGCCTACTATCTAACGCCGCAAGGCTTCTCCGAGAAATCGCGGCTGACCGTTCAGTTCCTGTCCGACTCCTTTTCGCTCTTCCGCAAGGCGAAGGAGGAGTATGGCAGGCTGTTTGAACGTGCGCAGGCGCGCGGCTTCAGGCGGGTCGTGCTGGCCGGACAATCTGACCTTTGCGAAATCGCGATCCTGTGCGCGGTCGACGGGCCGATCTCGGTCCTTGCGATCGTCGACCCCGACGCGACCGCCACCCGGTTCATTGGCGTCAAGGTGGTTTCCTCCTACGCATTGGTCGAGGAACCGTTTGATGCTGTCGTCGTGACCCATCTCACGGCGGCACGAAGCGTGTTCGACCAGGCGGTCAGCAATTTCGGCGCGGAGAAGGTGCTCGCGCCGGACCTGCTCGGCTTGCGTCCAAAGCAGCCGCAGGGAGCGTGATGGCCATGGAGCACGCGTCCCGCTGGTACGTCGTCCAGACCCAAGTCAACGCCGAGGCAAAGGCGGTCGCCAACCTCGGGCGGCAAGGGTTTTCCACGTATTTTCCCCGTTACCTGAAGCGCCGCAGTCATGCCAGAAAGGTGGAGACTGTGCCGCGTGCGTTGTTTCCGCGCTATGTCTTTGTCGCGATCGATGTTGCGTCCCAGCGCTGGCGCGCGATTCAATCGACGCTCGGCGTATCGCATCTTGTGTGCGTGGGAGATCGGCCGGCCGCGGTGGAAACCGGCGTCATCGATGCCTTGAAGGCGCGTGAGGACAAGGCTGGCTTCATCACGCTTGCGCGCAGGCCGGCTTTCTCGCCGGGTGACAAGGTGCGAATTATCGAGGGCGCGTTCGTTGACAGCCTTGCGCTCGTCGAAGACGTCAGCGATCACCAACGTGTTGCTGTTCTGTTGAATTTGCTTGGCCGCCAGGTTCGCGTTCTGGTCGGGGCGGATCTGATCGCCGCGGCATAAGTACGTCTGCTGCCGGCAGGCGTGATCGAGATGTTAGGCTCGGGTGTGATGTTCGATTCACCCCGAGTGCGGTAGCTTGCCTGAAGCAAGCGGAAGGTTCGAAAGAGGGGCCCATGACGACTTACGCATTGATCGGCGCTGCCGGCTACATCGCTCCGCGGCATATGCGTGCGATGGCCGAGACCGGCGGCAAACTGGCGGTATCGTATGATCCGAACGATTCCGTGGGCATCATGGACAGCCACTTTCCCGATGCCGAATTCTTCACGCAGTTCGAGCTGTTCGATCGTTACGTCGACCAGCTGCGCAGAGGCGGCACGAAGATCGACTATATGTCGATCTGCTCGCCGAATTATCTGCATGACGCGCATTGTCGGTTTGCGCTGCGTTCGGGCGTCGATGCCATCTGCGAAAAGCCGCTGGTCCTCAATCCCGGCGATATCGACGAACTGGCGGCCATCGAGCAGGATACCGGCCGCCGCATCTCGACCATTCTGCAATTGCGTCTGCATCCGGCGATCATCGCGCTGCGTGATCGCTTCGCGAATTCCAAGAAACGCCACAAGGTCGAACTGACCTACATCACGTCGCGCGGGCGCTGGTATCACACCTCCTGGAAGGGCGCGGACGCGAAGTCCGGTGGCGTGGCGACCAATATCGGGGTGCACTTCTTCGACATGCTGAGCTTCGTGTTCGGCCCCGCCAGCCGCAACGAGGCGCACCTGCGCGAGGCGGAGCGGGCGGCCGGCTCGCTGGAATGCGAGCGGGCGGATGTGAGCTGGTTCCTGTCGCTGGACCGCAACGATCTGCCCGACAGCGTGAAGGGCAAGAAGACGACCTACCGCTCGATCACGGTCGACGGCGAGGAGGTCGAGTTTTCCGAAGGGTTCACCGACCTCCATACGCGGAGCTATGAAGAGATCGTCGCCGGCCGCGGCTTCAGGCTGGACGAGGTTCGCCCGTCGATCGATATCGTCTCCACGTTCCGCAATGCGCCGATCGTCAGAAGCAACGGCGTTCATGCCTTTGCCCAGAAGGCGATGCACAGATGAGCGAGATGCGCGAGGATCCGCGCTTCCCTGGTGTCCTGATCCATCAATCGAGCTACGTCGACGACGGGGCAGTGGTTGGACGCGGCACCAAGATCTGGCACTTCTGCCACATTCTGCCGCGCACGGTGATCGGTGAGAACTGCTCGATCGGCCAGAACGTGATGATCGGTCCGAACGTCAGGATCGGAAACGGCTGCAAGATCCAGAACAACGTCTCGATCTATGACGGCGTCGAACTCGCCGATGACGTGTTCTGCGGTCCGAGTTGCGTTTTTACCAACGTCAACAATCCGCGCGCCGGGGTGTCGCGGAAGGACGAGTTTCGCAGGACGCCGATCGGACGCGGCGCCAGCATCGGCGCCAATGCGACCATCGTCTGCGGGCATTCGCTGGGCGAGTACTGCTTCATCGGAGCCGGTACGGTCGTGACCAAGGATGTTGCTGCATTTTCGTTGATGGCGGGCAATCCGGCGCGACGAATTGGTTGGATGAGCAGGGCAGGCGAGCGGCTGGGCAGCGACCTGGTGTGCCCGCGTACTCATCGTCGTTATGAGCTTCACAATGAAGCGCTGGTGGAAATCGAGGATTGAAGAAAATGGACATTCGCGGAAAGAAAGTTGTCGTGATCGGCGGCGCCGGGCTGATCGGGTCTCATGCGGTCGATCAGCTGACGCAGACCGATGTCGGCGAGATCGTGATTTACGACAACTTCGTGCGCGGCACGCATGAAAACCTTGCCGGCGCCCTACGCGACCCTCGTGTCAAGATCTTCGAGGCCGGCGGCGATATCACGCAGGTCGACATCCTCGATGCTGCCCTGAAGGGGGCTGACGGCGTGTTCCAGTTCGCTGCGCTGTGGCTGCTGCAGTGTCACGAATATCCGCGCACGGCTTTTGACGTCAACGTCAACGGCATGTTCAACGTCCTGGACGGCTGCGTGCGCAACGGCGTCAAGCGGCTGGTCTGGTCGTCCTCGGCATCGGTGTACGGCGATGCCGTCGAGGAGCCGATGACGGAGGATCATCCGTTCAACAACAAGAACTTCTACGGGGCCACCAAGATCTGCGGCGAGGCGATGGCGCGCGCCTATCACTTCCGCTACGGCCTCGACTATGTCGGGCTTCGCTACATGAACGTGTACGGGCCGCGTCAGGACTATCGCGGCGCCTATATCGCGGTCATCATGAAGATGCTAGACGCCATCGACAAGGGAGAGGGACCGACGATTCTCGGCGACGGATCGGAAGCCTTCGATTTCGTCGCGGTGGAAGATTGCGCGCGAGCCAATCTCTGCGCCATGGGCGCGACCGCGACGGACCGCTTCTACAATGTCGGCACCGGGCAGCGGACCTCGCTGAAGCAGATCGCCGAGAAGCTCCTGAATCTCACCGGCTCAAACCAGCCGATCAACTATGCGCCGCGGAGCCAGGCCACGCTTGTGCGCAATCGCATCGGATCGCCGAAGCGGGCACAGGAAGAAATCGGCTTCACCGCCGCGATCGACCTCAATGACGGGCTGCGGCGGCTGATCGAGTGGCGCAAGAGCCATATCGATCAGGTCGATCAGCGGCGCGCCAAGGCTCAAATCTGAAAGGCTCAAATCTGAGCGCGCGCAAGATCATTGAATAAATCGGCCAGGTTCACATGTGCGGCATAGCCGGAATTCTGCACCGCGACGGGCGTCCCGCTTCGATCACCGCGTTGACGGCAATGACCGATATCATTGCCCATCGCGGCCCCGACGGCGAAGGCCATTACTGCAACGGTCCCGTTGGACTGGGTCATCGCCGGCTGTCGATCATTGATCTGACCGACGCCGCGCGGCAGCCGATGGAGACGCGCGACGGGCGCTTTGTCCTGACCTACAATGGCGAGATCTACAATTTCAAGGAATTGAAGATCGAGCTTTCGGCCAGGGGGCACGTCTTCAATTCGTCCGGTGACAGCGAGGTGCTGCTGCACGCCTTCGCGGAGTGGGGCATCGGTGCGCTGCTCAAGTTCAACGGCATGTTCGCCTTTGCGATCTGGGACAATCAGGAGCGCAAGCTCACATTGGCCCGGGATCGCTTTGGCGTGAAGCCACTGTACTATGCGGAGCTCGGTCAGACATTCGTCTTCGCGTCCGAGCACAAGGCTTTTCGGGCATTTCCCGAATACAAGCCGCGCGTCGACATCAGGGGCCTCTCGGAGTATCTCAGCTTTCAGAACTTCTTCGCCGAGCGGACGCTGTTCGCCGGTGTGAAGCTGTTGCCGGCCGGCTGCTATCTGCAGATTTCGCAGGGAGGCAAGGCTACCGAGCCGGTGCAGTACTGGGATTTTCATTTCGAGGAACCCGAGTACGCCGTCGATGAGAACGAGGCGCTCGACGAACTCGATCGCCTGTTCAGACAGGCGGTCAACCGGCAACTCGTGAGCGACGTCGAGGTCGGCTGTTATCTCTCCGGCGGCATGGATTCCGGCTCCATTACCGCGCTCGCATCCAGCCAACTGCCGTTCATGAGGACTTTCACGGTCGGCTTCGATCTCAACTCGGCCTCGGGCGTCGAGCTCGGATATGACGAGCGGACCAAGGCCGAGTACATGTCCTATCTGTTCAAGACCGAACACTACGAAATGGTCTTGAAGGCCGGCGACATGGAGCGCGCGCTGCCCAAGCTCGCATGGCATCTGGAAGAGCCGCGCGTCGGGCAGTCCTACCCCAACTTCTACGCCGCGAAGCTCGCGTCCAAATTCGGCAAGGTGGTGCTGACCGGGACCGGGGGAGACGAACTCTTCGCCGGGTACCCCTGGCGCTACTACCGCGCTGTCGTGAACGATGATTTCGATCACTACATCGAAAAATATTTCGGTTTCTGGCAACGCATGGTTCCGAGTGGAACGATGCCGAGCCTGCTCGGACCGGTATGGGATGAGGCCAGGCAGACCTCGCCGATCGATATCTTCAGGGGGGTGTTCAAGGAGCACGCTTCGGAGCTGCGGCGGCCCGAGGACTACGTCAACCATTCGCTCTACTTCGAGGCCAAGACGTTCCTGAACGGTCTCCTTGTCGTCGAGGACAAGCTGGCGATGGCGCACGGGCTAGAGAGCAGGGTGCCGTTCCTCGATAATGATCTGGTCGATTTCGCGATGAAGCTCCCCGCGAAAATGAAGCTTGGCAATCTGACCGAGGTCATCAGCCTCAACGAAAACGAGCCCGGTGGAAAGGCGCAGCGCTATTACGAGCGCACCAAGGATGGCAAGCTGATTCTGCGGAAGATGATGAGCCGGCACATTCCCGACGAAGTGGCGGAGCGCGAGAAGCAGGGCTTTTCTGCGCCGGATGCCAGCTGGTTCAAGGGCGAGAGCATCGAGTACGTCAAACGCAGGCTCTTCAGCAATACGGCTCGGATCTACGACCTGGTGGATCGGAAGACCGTTCGTTCACTGGTCGATGAACATCTGGAAGGCCGGCAAAACCGGCGGCTGCTGATCTGGTCCTTGCTCAATCTCGAGCAGATCATGGAAAGCAGCTTTTAGGCACGCACGAATGGGAGCGCGCTGAAGATGAATGGTCTTTTTCCGGCGGCAAGATGGGTGCGGGTTGGCCTGTCGCCATACCGCAACTCTCAGGCCCTATGGATCACGATCAATCAGATCCGACGCTATCGCGAGCTGTTGCGTGAGATGGTCGATCGTGACCTGAGCGCAGCGCATGCCCGGCACGGATTTGGCGCCTTGTGGGTCTTCATACACCCGCTCGTCGTCGTGGGAACATACCTGCTCATCTTTGGCTTCGTGCTGGGCAGCAAGCTGTCGATCACCGCGGATTTTCCCGGCGACTACTCTGCCTACATCCTCGCAAGCCTGGTTCCGTGGCTGATACTCCAGGCGGCGCTGGTGCGCGGGCCGGGGGCGTTGATCGGGAGCGCAAATCTCGTCAAGCAGGTCGTGTTTCCGATCGAGCTGCTCCCGATCGCGGCGACCATTGCTGCGACGATCCCGCATCTGCCGGCTCTCGGGCTCGTCATTCTCTACAAGGCCTATGTGGGCGGCCTCAGCTGGATGGTGCTGTTGCTGCCGGTCGTGTTCGCCATCCATGCAATTCTGGCGATCGGATTGAGCTTCGCGCTGTCCGCGATCACGCCGTTCTTCCGGGATATGCGCGAGATCGTCACGGTCTTCACCTCGATTGCGATGTATCTGATGCCGACGGTGTACCTCCCCGATTGGATGCCGCGGGCACTCCGTCCATTGATCTATTCGAACCCCTTCAGTTACGTCGTCTGGGTCTACCAGGACGTTCTCTTCTTCGGTTCGTTCAGACATCCCTGCGCCTGGGTGGTGACCATCGTGTTCGCGCTGCTCAGCCTGGGGCTCGGATACCGCATCTTTGAAAAGCTGAAACCCTACTATGGCAATGCTCTCTGACAATCCGGAAGCCGGCGTGCTGATTCCGCTTGCCGGGTCATTGGAGCCGCAGTGCGCCATTCGGGTCACCGATCTGGGCAAAGCCTATCGGCTCTATCAGCAGCCGTTGGATTTCCTGAAGGAGATCATTACCGGGAAGCCTCGGCACCATGAGCATTGGGCGATCCAGAACGTCTCCTTCGAGGTGTTGCGCGGACGCGTGGTCGGCATCATCGGGCCGAACGGCGCGGGAAAGAGCACTCTCCTGAAGATCATTGCCGGTCTGCTGGATGCCTCGACCGGACGGGTCGAAGTGGCGGGACGGTTGTCCGCGATCCTGGAATTGGGGACCGGCTTTCATCCGGACGTGTCGGGGCGCGACAACATCGTGCTCGGCGGCATGTGCCTGGGTATGACACGAGCGGAAATCGAGGCGAAGGTTCCCTGGATCATCGATTTCAGCGAACTCGAAGATGTGATCGATCAGCCGTTCCGGACCTACTCGAGCGGCATGCAGGCCCGGCTCACCTTTGCGACGGCGATCAGCGTCGATCCCGAGGTATTCATCGTCGACGAGGCGCTCGCGGCGGGTGATACCGCCTTTGTCAACAAGTGCATGAAGCGGGTTCGTCAGATCTGCGAAAGCGGCGCCACCGTGCTGTTCGTCTCGCACTCGAGCGGGTTGATCAGCGAACTGTGTGACGAGGCGATCTGGATCGACAAGGGTCGGGTGCTGATGCACGGAAACGCCCAGCGCGTCAGCAAGGCATATGAGCAGAGTGTCTGGGATATCGAGGAAGCGCGCAATCTCAGGGAAACCAAGAAACTGAGCCAGTCAATCGAAAGCACGGCTGAAACCGGAAAATACGAGCTCGGCGGCAGCACCTTGCGGATCACTTCCGTCGAGGTGATCGACGCCGAAGGCAAGCCGGCCGGCGTCGTCAAGAATGGGCAGCCACTTCGCATTCGGGTGTCGTGGTCGGGCTCCTCGGAGCACAAGCAGATCTTCGCAAGTCTGCGGATCGACACTGCGCGCCTTCAGGCGGTCACCGGAATTGACGGGTCCGACGGTGGCCTGTTTCTTGATGGGGACGATGGTCTGCCGGAGCGCGGAAGCGTCATCTACGAGGTGCCCGAACTCGCTCTTGGCGAAGGGCTATACTACGTTTCCGCCGCGATGTGCCGGCACATGCTGCCCAAGGGGGCGGAATCCATTCTGCACTACGTGGAGAAGGCGGCGCAGTTCTCGGTGTCGCGCAACTCTCTATGGCATTACAACTATCTCTATGATCCGAAATTCACCTGCACAATCGAGCGAAGCTGATGGCAACGATGACGGACGGTGATTGGCAGGAGAGGCTTGAGGCGTTCTTCGAGCTTCGTGCGCGGCAGATATCGGAGGAGCCAACGCTGGACGACCTCTGTTACGTCGCCGGCAGAAATCCGTTTCTCTGGACCGACCCGAGCCTGCTCGACGATCTCAAGTCGCACCTCCTCGATCTGATGCGACTTGATCAGAACTCTGCGGTGCTGGAAGTCGGATGCGCAGCGGGCCTGTTGGCGTCTCTCGTTGCGCCGAACGTGCGGAAATACACCGGGGTCGATCTTGCGGAGGCTCCTTTGCGGGTCGCGCAGCGGCTGAAGCTCGGTAACGCCGAGTTCCGCAAGGGAGACGGGCAGAAGCTGGAATTCGGCAACGGCGAGTTCGATGCCGCTTTTTGCTACGATGTGTTCTCCAATTTTCCGAAGTTCGAGACAGGTGAGAAGATCATTCGGGACATGCTGCGCACCGTGCGAAGCGGCGGCCGCGTGCTGATTGGCTCTGTCCCGGATCGAAATGAAATTGAGCGAACCCAGCAGATCGCAACGCGCCTGGCGGCCGGGTTCGGGGCCCAGACA
Organism: Bradyrhizobium viridifuturi; assembly: GCF_001238275.1. Lineage (GTDB taxonomy): Bacteria > Pseudomonadota > Alphaproteobacteria > Rhizobiales > Xanthobacteraceae > Bradyrhizobium > Bradyrhizobium viridifuturi. The sequence continues at coordinate 56,666 of NZ_LGTB01000036.1, read as the reverse complement.
AACCGTCCGCCCATCGAAACCATGGTCAAGGCCGGGAAAGCGGGTCCTCTGTCGAAATTCTCGCGCTATCTGGGATTGAGCGCCAAGAACGCCGTGCGCGAGATCAAGCCGGAGATCGTGTCGCACTGGTTCTCCAGGGACGACTTCATTCAGCTCGGCAGGCGCCTTCGGGTCGAAACTCAAATTACCGACATTCACGCCAACAATCCGTATGTCGGCACGCGCTTCAACGCCATATTCATTGCGAAATGAAGATCGTCGGATTCCACGAGCTTGGGCCCGATCGCTGGAACCCGTTGGCGGCGTCCTCGCCTGAGGCGTGGCTGACCCACGATGCGGCATGGGTTGGGATCGAAGAGCGCTTCTTCGCGGCTACCAACCTGTCGTTCGGGCTCGTTGAAAACGGTGACGTTGTCGGAATCCAGCCGCTGTACTTGAACGAGAGCGGCGTATTCGGTGAGCGGTTGCTGCATTCGGGCATTCATCGCCATACGGGCCTCGCTATTCCTGAAGGGATCGATCGAAGCACGATGCGGGCTGTCCGTTCGGCGGCCATGAAGCAGATATTTGCGCTTGGTGAATTGTACGACGTCGATCGGATCCAGCTGAACAGCCACAATCTCGCGCCGGCAAATCGCTCGGCCTCGCGCGAGGAAATTCCCTTCTGGGTGAGAGACTTTGGATTCCACCTCGGGATCGCCTTCGGTCCGCATGGAATGACACCCTTTCCGGGCCTTTCGACCGTCAATGCCGATCAGTTGATCGACCTTGATCGGTCGGAGGACGAACTGTTCGCGAATTTGGATGACGGGTGTCGCCGGGCGGTTCGAAAGGCGATCAAGGCGGGCCTCGAATTCGAGCTTGCGACGGATCGATCGGCGCTGGACAGCTACCTGGAAATAGCCAGGGAATCGGCAGCACGGACGGGCGAGGTGCTGCCACCCGCCGACTACTACCAAGCCGTGCTGGAGAGTTTCTTTTCGCAGGGCCGCGCGCATCTGCTGTTTGCGCGAGCCCAGGAGATCCGCCTTGCAGGCCTGTTCCTGTTGAGTGACAAGGGCGCCGTGCATTTCATGGCCGGAGTTTCGCGACCCGACGAACTGAACTTCAGGCCGAACGACTTTCTCCATTGGAGTGCGATGCTGTGGGCGAAGCGCGCCGGCTTCCAGACTTACCGCCTGGGCCCATGGTTTCCTGAAGTGCCGCGGGACTGGCCGATATCCAAGGTATCGTATTTCAAGACCAAGTTCGGATCCAAGGCCAGACCGATCATCCAGGGCAGCATGTTCCGGCGCCCGGAAAAGTACATCCGGGAGCTTCCCGCGATACGGGATAGTTTCGAGTGCATCGGGCATCGCACGGCGCCGTCGTCTCTAACTGCACAAACCGGCAGCGAATTCGTCGCGCACCTGCTCCGGGTGTTTGGGCTTGCGCAGGCCTCGGCATCGTCCGATGGCACTCCCGTCGTGCTGTACCGTCCTCAGGGGACGGATGTGGACATGGCGCGCGCGGTCCTCGCGAGCGGCCGCGCGGTCGCGGCAGTGCTGCCGGCGGTCGAGTTTGCCGAAGCATTTGCCGTTGCGGCAGAGGCAAGAACCATCGGCTCCGCCCAAGCGCTGCGGGCCGAGACGGCAGGGACGAGGCCATGGAAGCGGCTGCGGACGCTGCATTCCTACATGCGCTTTGTCGCCCCGGACGGAGTGCCGATCGTATCCGACGATGAGGGGCGCGCAGCCTGGCTCTGCTTGAGCAATGCTGCGGGCGGCCCGATCATGTTCATCGGGACCGATTTCGTTTCCGACATTGTTCGCTATCGCCAGGGGGATCCCGCGGCGGCCGCGAAGCGTCCCGCGGAGGCAATGTGGGGCTTTGCCGGTGAGCGGCCGAACTATCTTTTCGAGGGCCAGCTTGCCGGAGAAAGTCTGCGTGAGCGGCCCGCCGACTGGTGGTGCGAGGCTCTGGCCGATGCATTGGCGCGGTATTGCGGGGTAAGCCGGTTGCCGATGCTGCCGAATGGGGCGGTGGGCGCTATCGTCGTGACGGGTGATGACGACCAGGCGGCGCTGAGTTGCTATGCGCAGCAGCGCGAGGCGCTCGGATCGACACCGGTCACCTACTTTCTTCATCCCCTCACAAAGCACACCGCGAGCACGCTCAAGCAGCTTAAATCGGGCAGGAAGGTCGAACTGGGCCTTCATCCCGATGCGCTCGAGCATCCCGATCGATACGCCGAACTGTTTGCCGATCAGGCAAAATGGTTCGAGCAATTGACCGGAGAAGGTGCGCGCACCGTACGCAATCACGGCTTTCTGAATGACGGCTATTGGAGGCACGCGACGGCCTGGAATGCTCACGGCGTGAAGGGCAGTTCCAATCTGCCGGGGCTCGACGGCTGCATCCTCAATGGTTCGCTGTTGCCGGCCAAGCTCTTGCTGGACGACAGGCTGACGGAACATTGGAGTGTCCTGACTGCGATCGGTGACGGGATCGTATTCGTGCATGGTTGGGATGACCAGCAGTCGGCCGACTGTATCCTTGGACTGGCCGAGCGAATTCGCAACGATGGCGTTCCCGGCGTGATCGTCGTCAATCTTCATCCCGAGAATATTGGCAAGACACAGGGGATGCACCAGGCTGTCCGCAAGCTTGTCGAGGACGGGTTTGTTCCGTGGACGATGAGCGAATGTTTTGAGTGGTTCGAACGGAGGCCCAGTCAAAGCGGGTCCGCGGCGCGTAGACGCTTCGCGCTGCCGTGGTCCTGAGATTGGCAAACAACTGATCATCTCGGCATGCGTCTCGGTATCCTGTCTGATGCCCACGGTAACGTGGAGGCTTTCGAGCTGGCGCTCCAGATCCTGACGGACGCGGGCGCCGACGAGATTTACTTTCTGGGCGACGCCGTCGGATATATCCCGGACAAGGGCGTCGTCAGCGCACTCATGGGCCGCAGCATTCGTTCCGTTCGCGGAAATCACGATGACATGCTGCTGCGACAGAGCGCGAATGACGCCAAGGATCTCGTTTATCGTCACCGGGAAACATTCGCGGCGCTCAGTCACGATGAGCGAGAGTTCATCAGCGGGTGGCCATCGCAATTGCGCTTGAACGGCGAGCACGGAACGATGCTGTTCGTCCATGGCAGTCCAAAGGATCCGCTCGCGGGATATGTCTATCCGGACAGCAGCCTGGCCGATCTCTCGGCTGTGAGCGCCGATGTCGTTTTCATGGGCCACACCCATCATCCGTTCGTGCGCGAGCACGGCGGAAAGCTGTTTGTCAACGTGGGCAGCTGTGGCCTTCCACGCGGTGACGACCTTCGTGGCGCGGTCTGCATATATGATCTTCGCGAACGTTCAGCGACGATCATCAGGTTCGATATCTCGGGCTGCTGCCGCCGAATCCTTTCGCGCCATTCGCTTTCGCCCACTGTGACATCCCTGCTGGAACGATGCTCAAACTACGAAGTGAGGAACGATCGTGAAGCGTAGGCGCGTCAAGGTGCTGCTGACCGGGATCGGCGGAGGCGGGCATGGCGAGCAAATCCTCAAGGCTCTTCGGCTGGGAGAACTCGAATACGACATCGTCGGCACCGACATGTCTGATGCCTGCGCGAACCGGCACCTGGTCGATAAGTTCGTGAGGTTGCCGCGGGCGACTGATCCTGCATATCTGGATGAGCTCCGGTCTCTGGCCCAATCAGAGAAGTGCGTCGCCATCTTTCATGGGTCGGAGCCCGAGATGGCCGTGATGAGCCGATCCAGAGCTGCGCTTGAGGCGGATGGCTTTTACGTTCCTGTCAATCCACCGTCGGTTCTGGATATCTGCCAGGACAAGACGAAAACCATGGCGCACCTGGCGTCGTGCGGCTTCGCGACGCCGAAGTTCAGGGAAGTCCGCGCGCTGTCGGATCTTGATGATTGGGCAGTCTTGCCGGCCATTCTGAAGCCTGCAGTAGGGGGTGGCGGATCGGCCAACGTGTTCATCGTTCAGTCGACCGAGGAACTCCTGACTTTCTCGCGCTATCTCCTCGGAGTTTGTCCGTCGTTTACGATCCAGGAGTACATCGGCAGTTCTGAAGACGAGTACACCGTCGGCGTGCTTTTCGGGGCGGACGGCGTCCTGATCAATTCGATTGCGATCAAGCGTGTCATCAACAACGCGCTAACGATCCGCACGCAGGTTCCAAACCGGACGGGGCGGCCGGAGTTCGGTGCGCGGCTCGTTGTGTCGACGGGCATCTCGCAAGGCCACGTCGCCGACTGGCCCTCGGTGCGGAGCGCGTGCGAGAAGATTGCCGAGTCACTGTCGCCAAAAGCGCCCGTGAACGTGCAGTGCCGCGTGGCGGATGGGGTCGTCATTCCATTTGAGATCAACCCGCGCTTTTCGGGAACGACCTCCTTGAGGGCAATGGCCGGATACAATGAGCCCGACGTTCTCATTCGGCGCGATGTTTTCGGGGAAACGATTCCGGAGCGATTCCCGTACAAGGAAATGATGATCTTGCGAGGCTTGGAAGAGCATCTCGTCGGCTAAGAAGCGACGTTCCACGATCAACAGAGAGCGACCACGATGAAAAAACAGTGCCCGGTGTGCGAGTCCGATCGTCTGCAGGACATCTATCCCTCGTTTTCAGGAACGTGCATCACCTCCGATATGATGGTCCTGCGTGACGCGTCGTTGGACAATCGGCTTTGTTCGCATTGCGGCCTCATATTCAATGCCGGCGGGACCAGGGGATGGAGCGAAGCCTTCTATAAGGAAAGCTACAGCCTGATGATGAAGAGTCAGGATGCGGCAATTCAGAGCTTCTCGGGTCCGGCGCCGATCTCCCAGGCGGAGCGCACGCACCAGATTCTGAGGGAGATGACCAGCCTGCCGGCTGATGGATCCATTCTGGAGATCGGTGCGGGAAAAGGCGATTTTCTCGGACATTTTCTCGAGGAATCCCGCGACTGGCGCGCGGCGGCCTTCGAACCGAGCTCGGCATTCGATGTGCTGCAGAAGAAGTTTCCTTCCGCCCGGCTTAGTCGCTGCGACTACAAGGAGTTCGAGGCCGAGGCGGGCAGCTTCGATCTGATCGTGGCGCTGGGCGTGCTCGAGCACGTCGACAACCCGCTCGACATGTTGAAATGGGCGCATCAACGCCTCAAGACGTCGGGCCTCTTCTACATTCGCGTCCCCAACTTCGCGAAGAATCCGAACGACCTGTTTTGCGCGGATCACCTGTCGAAGCTGACCCTGCATTCATTGGAATCGCTGGCTCACGCCGCAGGATTCGAGGTGGTGGCTTCCAAGGAAGCGGGCGTCCCGATCTTTATTCTGCTGAGGAAGGTCGATGGTCCGAAGCCGAAAGCGGCGAATGTCGTGGAGCTCAATCAGCGCATCGTTGATCAGAACGCGATGGTGGCCAAGAGCGCGATGGACGCGATCGACCGGTGCCGCAAGGCAGCCGATGCCGCCGGGGAGCCCTTTGCCATCTTTGGCCTGGGGTCGTCGGGCTTGTTTGCGCCGTTCTACCTCGGCTTCGACGTTGCGAAGATCGCGGCTTATCTCGACGAGAATCGTTCCACGTGGGGAAGCGGCCTGCACGGACGTTCGGTGGGCGGCCTCGACAAGATCAAGGAACTGGGGATCCGGCACGTCGCGCTGGCGATCAGCCCGGTCTATTTCGATCAGGTGAAAGCGAAGCTCGCGCCTTACGGCGTGGAGATCTATTCGGCTTAGGGCTGGGTCAAGGGCGCTCCCTGAATTTCGCGGTCGGATTTCGAAGCAGTTCGTTCTCGACGGAAGTTTCAGGAGCCTCGGGCATTGAAAGCATCGACCAAATGAACATCACAGAACCGAGTTTCGACGAAGCTGAAATTGCGTTGCTGCGGGAGTGCCTCGACTCGAAATGGGTTACGCAGGGGCCTTTCACGGAGCGCTTCGAGCGGCTGATTGCCGAGAAACATGGCGTCAAGCATGCCCTTGCGTGCACGTCCTGCACCGCCGCGCTGCATTTGGCGACCCTGGCCCTGAAACTTGGGCCGGGCGACGAGGTGATCGTCCCGGCCTTCACCTGGGTGACAAGCGCGCACTCCGCCGAATATGTCGGTGCGAAGCCCGTCTTCGCCGACATCGATCTGTCGACCTTCAATATCGATCCGGAACGGCTGGAGGCCGCGATCACGCCGCGCACGAAGGCGATCGTTGCGGTCCATCTGTTTGGTCTCGCCGCCCCGATGGACGAGATCAAGGCGATTGCAGAACCTCGAGGCATCGCCGTGATCGAGGACGCCGCGTGCGCGATCGGCACGACCTACAAGGGCAAGCCGATTGGCGCGATCGGCGACATCGGTTGCTTCTCGTTCCATCCGCGCAAGGCGGTCACGACTGGAGAGGGCGGCGCCGTAACCACCAACCGCGATGATCTTGCGGAACGCGTGCGATCGCAGCGCAACCATGGCTCCACCGGCGCTCCGGATGCATCGATCGAGCCTCACGGTCCCTGGACGATGGCGACGTTTGACAATCTCGGCTTCAACTTGCGCCTGTCCGACATTCAGGCAGCCGTCGGCGTGGCGCAAATGGGCAAGCTCGACCGGCTGCTCGCGGAGCGCAGGCGTCTCGGCCATCGCTATTCCGAATTGCTGGCAGGAAACAATTCAATCGTGCGACCGCTCGGCGGAGACGTCGACGGGCATGCGTTTCAGTCCTACGTTATTCGTTTCGTTGACGGAGATCGCGCCCGCCGCAACGCGGTGATGGCGACGCTGGCCGCCGCGGCAATTCAAACTCGGCCAGGCACGCATGCAGTGCACCGGCTCGGCTACTACAAGAATAAGTATGGCCTGCGGCCCGAGCAGTTTCCGAACGCGGCGCTCGCGGAGGACACGACGATCACGCTGCCGATCTTCCCGAACATGACGGAGGAGGATCAGCGCCGCGTGGTCGATTGCATCAACCGGGCCAGCGCCTGAGACGATTGCGGAACGGCATCGGTGTCTTCGAATCTCTTTCGGTCGGCGCGCAATCTGTTTGAGGGTACGCGTTTTCCCAACCTCGCGCGGTTCGCCCGAAAGAACCAGAAGTTCGAAGCGGCTGTTTCCGCACTTTCTCCTGCGCGTGGGAGAGGCCGCGTAGAACAGGCGATTGTTGGAAATGCGAACCGGGTTGCTGCCGAGGGGGACTACGCGCTGCTCACCACTCTGCTGGATGCGCTGCGGCCATTCCTCAATCCCGACCGATCTCGTGATGCGCGCGACTTCTGGGATGCTCTCATCGCCGATTGTCGCGTGATCACTGAGGATCGCTTGCGGAGCGGAGAGATGAATTCGCTCTGGGGGGTCACGCCGATCGTAAATCTGACTTCGGGCGTCGCCGCAGACCGTGCCTTGGGCGTCAATGCGCGCTCGCTGGTGTTTACGACGTACCATACGTCTTCGAATTTCGATTTCGTGTGCTCTGAAATTCAAGCGCGCCTCGTGGCTGAGCGGGGCGAGGACTGGTTCCTGTTTCGATGGCTCATGCTGATCTGGGCGATCGCCAACTTCGATTTTTTTCATCTGTACAACGATCGCGGCATCATCGAGCCGGCAGGTGGCTACGGCAGTCCCCGCTTCGGAATTGCGGTGCGCGAGATGGAAATCTATCGGCAGGCCGGGAAGCGGCTCTATACCTACGCATATGGCGCAGACCATAGAACGCGCGAAAAAAACATGGCGCTGGGAAAATGGAATTTCTGCTCGGAATGTCCTGATCCGGGCGTCTATTGTGTCTGCGACGATGCAGGCGGCGCTGCCATGCTGCAAGTTATCAGGGAGTACTCAACCGCTGTGGTTGCGCATGGGCTCGCCATGAAGCTCATTCCCGGCGCTCGAAATGTGCCGTACTTGACGGTCGATGTTGACAAGGTATCTCCCGGGCCACCCCGGAGTCGAAGGAACGGCAAGCTGGTCGTGGGTCACTTTCCGAACCACGGCTATTTCAAGGGGACGAAGTATCTGCAAGGCGCAATCGAGTCCCTGCAGGCTGAAGGTCATGAAGTCGAGCTTCTGCAACTGAGCGGAAGGCCGCACGATGAGATTCTGGCGGCGATGCAGACGATCGACGTTCTTGTCGACCAGCTTATCAGCGGGTCGTTCGGCTTGACGGCCGTTGAGGCAATGGCATCGGGCTGTCCCGTCATCTGCTATCTGCACGATGGGGTCGCGGTGGCCGAGCGGGAGGCCTGTCCGGTCATCGAGGCAAATCCGGACACGATAAAGCAGGTCCTGCATCAGCTGATCCTGGACCGCGCGCGGCTTTCCGACGCCGGCGCTGCCGGCCCTCACTATGTCCGTAGAAACTACTCGGTGGAGGCGCTGGGCAAGCATTTGGCAGATCTTTATCTGGCGACTGCGGATTTGCCGATGCCGCTGAAGGCAAGAGTTGGCGAAAGCGCCAGGCTGCTGAATTCGTGATGCCGTCAAAGCGATCCATGCCCGAAAATCCGAACTGGCTTTGCCGGCGCGTCGCTCATGCGCGGAGCGCCTGAACCAATGTCAGTTTCCTACGTCGAAGCGCGGCTCGAGAGCCCCTTGAGCCCAACCGACGCGACACGCGCGATCGAGGCTGAAAACGAACGCGCATTGCGTCTGGTCGACGACTTCCAGCGAAGAATGGGGCGACCGCTTCGGGTTCTTCACATCGGCAACATCGCCAACAATGCCTACAACAATGCCCGGATTCAGCGGCAGCTCGGCATCCAGGCGGACGTGCTCTGCTACAATTATTACCACATCATGGGCTGTCCCGAGTGGGAGGACGGTGCGCTGCAGGAAGGATCCTCGGCGCTGGGGCAGGATCATTTCAAGCCGGATTGGTGGGCGACCAGCTTGAAGGGATGGAAGCGGCCTCGCTGGTTTGTTCAAGGTCCATCCGCGCTTTGCATTGAATACCTTCGCGCCAAGAATGCAGGTTGGCAAACGACGGCATATCTGAAATGGCTGGAGCTGGAGTTGACGGCTCTTCAGGACGCCCGTTCCGGCGACGATGCGGGTTTCCTTGCCAAGTATGTTCCCCAGCATCTGAGATTCCTGCTCTGGCTCAGCGGACCCGGTCGGTCGTCGCAAGGGACCAGGCAGCCGCTTAGCCTGTACAGAATATGGCTGGGCACGTTCGTGGCAAACGGCGTGCTCGGACGCGAGGGCAAGACGGGCGAATTCGAAGCGAGCTGGCTGGACAAAATCTCGGCTGCCGCTTGGTTGTGGATTGCGCGCCGAGGTCCGCAGGCCGATGCGGAGGCTCGAGCCGCACTCGGGGCCCTGCGGGAAGATGTTCGCTGGCTGCGCACCGGCGGATTGCGGGAGCGATCGTCTTCGCTCGCCCGTTCGCTGACCCACAGCTTCCTGGCGCTGCTCGAGCGGGTCATGCTCAAGTTCGTCCCGGTCTCGGAATCCGGCTGCGTGGCGCGATCGATGTCCGAACCGGTGACGCGGGCGAAGGAAATCGAAACGCTGCTCGATGAAATCAGGAGGGATCCCGCCGAACTTGACGGTCAGTCACTTCGTTATCGCGAAGAGTATGTAACGATACATCCAAAGCCGTTCGAAGATGTCCTGCTGCACTATGACATCATCCAGGGATATGCGATCGACGGACTGATACCGATGATGAACGGCGTCAAGAACTTCAGCTGCTACGAGCACGGAACGCTGCGCGAAATCCCGTTCGAGAACAATCTGACCGGCTTGATCTGCCGGATCTCGTTTCAGCGCGCGCCCGCAGTCTTTGTAACCAATTCAGATGTCCTGCCGTCGGTCGAACGCCTGGGGCTGGCGAAGGACAAGGTCGTCTACCTTCCGCACGCGTTCGACAATCACAAGTTGCGCGCATTCCGCGAAGCGCACCCGGAGCTAAAGCCCCCGACGACCGGGCCGGTGATCTTCTTTAGTCCGTCCCGCCACCATTGGAAGCTGGGGAATTCATCCTGGCAGAAGGGCAATGATGTCATCATCCGGGCCGCGGCTGAAGTTGCGCGGGAGACGAGAAACTTCAAGCTCGTGTTCGTCGAATGGGGCCAGGAGGTCGCGGACAGCAAGGCGTTGATCGACGAACTGGGCCTGTCCGAGCTGGTTGAATGGGTTCCGACCATGTCGAAGCGGGAGCTGTGGCAGCGCTACTGCGTATCGCATGCGGTGGTTGATCAATTCGTCGTTCCGGCGCTCGGCGGCGTCGGGTTCGAGACGATGGCGTTGGGTGTCCGGCTTATCTCGGCCATCGACCGGCAACAGACCGCGTTGTTCTTCGGTCAGGAGCCGCCGCTGCTCGCGGCCGGCAACGTCGCCGACTGTGCCGGCCGGATGCGGGAAGTCATCCAGGATCCTCTCGATTCCCAGGGCCGGGGTGCAGCCGCTTCGCAATGGATGTCGACCTACCATTCCGCGGAAAGAATCGTTGCTCTCCAGTGCAAGGCGTACAGCAATTTGCTCGCGGGGCAGTGGTGATGGCGTTTCCCGCGACTCCGATGCTGATTTCCTAGAGTTGCCACAGAATGATGCTCAAGCAGATCTCATCTTTCATCAAGCAGTATCCTCCGCTTTTCCGCGCGCTGCGGCCTGTATTCTATTTCGGCTTTGGCCGGTGGAATGCGTTGGTCTCACAGCTCGTGGTCCGCCGCGCGCAGTTCATGCAGGCGCGAATCCCGAAGATGTCCGATGCGGCCGACGCGATATCGCGAAACAGACAGATCGGCAGATCTGCCTCTGGTCGCGAGGTGGTGATGCTCGTCGTCTCCGACCTGCGTGTGGATCCCCGGGTTGAAAGAGAAGCCCGCGCGCTCGGCGCCGCCGGATATGACGTCACGGTGATCTGTCCCGAGCCCACGAAGGGGGCAGGGGCGACCTTCAATCTTGATTGGGGACCGCGCGTCCATATTCGGCACGCCGATTGGACGGCAGCGACGTTCATGAGCGAGCAGCCGGGGTACATTGCGGAACAGCTCTACCTGGAAGCGGTGAAGAGGAAGCCATTTGCGTTCCATGCGCATGATCTCTCCACCGCCTATGCCGCGATGGCGGCCGCAAAGTACCGCGGCGCGCACCTCGTCGTCGACTTTCATGAGTGGTTTTCGGAGAATGTTCATTGGAGCACGAAGCAGTCCGCCTGGGCGCCGTATCCGCCGGAGTGGAAGCGGGCGCTTCAGGAGCTGGAAGTTCGTTGTCTCAACGAGGCGTCGGCCACCATCACGGTGTGTGACTCGATCGCGGATGCGATGAAGGCCGAACTCGGCGGCAGCCGTCCCGTCGTGGTCCGTAACATTCCGGATATCGCGGTCACGCCGTCGCGCGAGTATCCGCCGCTGAAGCAGCAACTGGGGCTGCCGGAATCGACCTTCGTGCTGCTATGGCAGGGAGGGACTGGCCCGACGCGCCTGATCGAACCGATCATTGAATCCCTTTCCTATGCACCCGAGTGTGTTTTCGTCATCCGGGGTCCTTCTCTGGATCTGTTCGGGCCCGATTATCTGGCATTGGCTCAGCGCGTCGGCGTGGAAGGCAGGGTGGTGCTTGCTCCGCCGGTGCCGTCGAAGGACGTTGTCGCGGCCGCCCGCGGGGCCGATGCCGGCATTTGGACATTGCCGGCGCTGTGCCGCAACTTCACCTTTGCGCTCCCCAACAAGATTTTCGAATACCTGGCCGCCGATCTTCCTGTCCTCGTTGCGCAATATGCGGAGGCGAAGCGTCTTGTCGAGGAGAACGCGGTTGGATTGACGTTCGATCCCTACAATCCCCGTTCCATCGCGGAATCGATCAACCGCATGGTCCAGGATAAGCAGCTCCGGGCCGCCTTCAGGGCGAGCACGCGGACGACCCTCGCAAAGCTCGATGCAAGGTCGGAGTGGCAGAAGGTCGTTTCGCTCTACGACAGCCTGTCTCCAAAAAAGCCGCCGCAACGCGGATCCGCGCAATGAAGGATCGACTAAGATCGCTCGCGCGGCGCGTGTTGCCGCGGAGCGTTCGAGTCTGGATGCTCACGACCTGGTCGATCGCGAGATCGCCGGGCCGGGGAGCCATGGTGCGCCGCAAATTGCAGGCGTTGCCGCTGAAGCTGCTCAGGCTGCTCGCCGCTGCAATTTCGATCGTCATTCTAAAGCTTGCGATCTACGCCGCTCCCATAGCCGGAGTCGCACGGCTGTGGCGCGGACGACCCAGGACCTTGTGGGGCGTGACGCCGATCCTGACCCTGGAGCTCAAAGCCAGGGCAGATCAGATGCTCGGCTTTCGATCGACCTCGCTCGTCTACGTAACCTACGTCATCACGTCGCGCTTCGATCTGGATCTACATCGCCCGTACAGTCTGGCATTTAGGTATGGTTTCGGATCCGCATTCCAGCGCGTGGTGCTCGCGTGGGCCCTGATGCGATATGACGTGTTTCACTTCTTCGCTGACCGCGGGCTGCTGGATTCGACGGAGCGTCTGCAGATCAGTTTTGAGGAGCTTGCCGCGCTGCGACGGGCTCGCAAGCGGGTCTATATCTATGCGTATGGCGCCGATGTTCGCACCCGGCAGGCGACCCTGGCGCTCGGCAAATGGAATTTCTGCGTCGATTGTACGGAACCGCCGAAATACTGCACGTGTCACGACGCAGAGGCTCGGCGCTACATTTCCGAAGTGGCCAGGAACGTGACGGCCCTGGTCTCTCTGGGTGACATGCTTACCTACATGCCGACGGCAAAGCATATCAACTATTGGCCGCTCGATCTGGATCGGTTGAATGCGGTTCTCCCGAACGTGCCATCCGGTCCGCTTCGCATCGCGCACGCGCCAAATCACACGCACTTCAAGGGCTCGAAATACCTGGAGCGAACGATCGACCGGCTGAAGCTGCAGGGATACGATATCGAATATTGCAAGATCCAGGGGGTGCCGAACAGCCAGGTGATCGAGCTTTTTGCGCAATCCGACATCGTGGCGGATCAGTTCATCGGCGGCGCCTACGGCTACACCGCGCTCGAAGCGATGGCGCTTGGCAAGCCGGTCCTGAGCTTCGTCAGAAGTCCGGATCTGGTCGAGGCACCGGAGGAATGCCCGATCATCAACGCAACCCCGGACGAGCTCGAGCAGGCATTGCTGTGGATCCTTCGCAATCGAGAGCGCCTTCGTAGGATCGGCGAGCAGGGACGGCGCTATGTCGAGCGGTGGCACGGCATCTCCGCCATCGCTGCACGACTTGGTCAGCTCTATCGAGAGACTGCGGACTTCCCTCCGATCGTGGTTGCCCGTATTCGGGTCGCCCAGGATCAGGAAGAAGCTCGCCGCAACGCCATTCCTGTCGCCGGGAATTGGGAACATCCGTTCCAGGTCACGAGGCAGTCTGCTCCGGACGATCTCGGCGCGCTGGCGAGGACGATTCCCTGATGACCGAACCGCAAGGGCGCTTCCGGTGACGTCGGTGGACGCCTCCGCCGCAATGATGTCTTCGCTACCGCCGCAGCCGCAAGGCGTCGATTGGCATCGGCGTTTTCAGCAAGAGCACGGGCGGGCTTTGCGCGTGCTGCACCTCGGCAACATTGCGAACAATGCGTTCAACAATGCCAGGATCCAACGCCAGCACGGCATCGATGCCTATGTCATCGCCTACGAAAATTATCACATCATGGCTTGCCCTGAATGGGAGGAGGCGGCATTCGAGGGGGACCTCGGAGATCCGTTCTTTCCTGAGTGGACCAAGGTCAATCTCGGGGGCTACCAGCGGCCGCGGTGGTTTGCCTCCGGGCCTCTGAAGCTGTGTTGCTCGATGATTGCCGCCGAGGTTGGCGGGCAGTCGGACCTGGCCGATGAAATTCGAAGCGCACTGGATCGCGCCCGGGAGTCCGTGAGCGGGCAGACGGTGGCCGCCCGCGCGACCCGTCTTGGCCAGAAGATAGCACGGCGGATTCGCAGGTCGCCTGCGATGGCCCGCGATCTCTTCCTGCGGCGCGTGTTGGCAAAGGATGATCCGGAGCAGATGCGGCTTGCGGCTGTGTGGCGGCAAGGCAGCGCGCCGGCTTCGCCGCCGAGCGCTGCCGATTTCGCCAGCTATCGGGCGCGGCTCGCGCCGCTCATCGGCCTGCTGGGTCAGTTTGACGTCGTCCAGGCCTACGCAACCGATGGTGCCTGGCCGCTGCTCGCCCGGCGCCCTTACTTTGGATATGAGCATGGAACGTTGCGGGCGCTTCCGTTTCAGGACGATAGCCTCGGGCGGCTGACCGCCACCGTGTTCCTCGGAGCCGACCACGTCTTCGTCACCAACATCGATTGCGTGCCTGCCGCGCGACGGCTTGGCGTGCCGCCGGATCGGATCACGCCGCTTCCGCATGCCTTCGACGATACGAAGCTGATTGAATTCGGGAAACAGAATAGCGCGATACGCCCTCCCGACGATGCTGTCGTTGTGTTTCACCCGACCCGCCATGATTGGCGCGACGCGGACCCCAGCCTGGTGAAGGGCAATGACCGGTTGATCCGCGCCTTTGCGAGCGTGGCGCAGCAGGCGCCGGCGCTGCAACTTGCGATGATCGCCTGGGGACGCGACCTCGACGCCTCACGGGAGCTGATACGGAGCCTGGATCTGGACAACAGGGTGGAGTGGCTTGCGCCGATGCGCAAACCGGAGCTTTGGAGAACATATCTTCGCAGCCACGCCGTGCTGGATCAGTTCGTCCTCCCGTCATTCGGTGGAATCACCTTCGAAGCGCTGGCGCTCGGAAGGCGCGTTATCACGAATGTGGATTCGGGCATGGCCAGGGATTTCTTCTCCGAAGCTCCGCCCATCCTTTCGGCATCGACGGAGAGTGAGATAGCGACGCGCTTCGCAGGATCGTGACCGATCGGGACGACCGGCATGGGATCGGCGCTGCCAGTGCAGAGTGGATCCGGCAGTATCACTCCGCGGCGAGAATCGTCGAGTTGCAATTGACTGCATATCAACGGCAGATCGAAGCCGCTGGTGGGCACCATGGTGATCGCCGAAGCTAACGGCGCAGCTCGGCATATTTGCGTAACAAGATGAAAATCCTTCACGGTCCCTTCAATATCGGCAATCAGCCCTGGTCACTCTCGCGTGCCGAGCGCAGGCGTGGAAACAGCAGCGACCTGGTCGTTCGCAGCGGGACCTGGTTTCGCTATCCGGCCGACAGGGTGCTGTATGACGACACCGCAACCGAATTTCAGAAAATGGCCAGAAGCGCGTGGTTCGGATTGTCCGCGCTGCTTCGCTACGACGTGCTCCACTACTATTTTGGAACGACGTTCCTGTATCCGGGCTACGCGTTCGAGGGCGTGGGCCGGATGGGGCCGCTGCTGAATCGGCTCGTGACGATCGATCTCCAGCTGGCCAGGGGGTTGGGCAAGAAGAGGTTCATGACCCTGCAGGGATGCGACGCACGGCTCGCGGGGGAGGGCAATCGACGAAATCGATGGACCATGTGCGCGAGCGGGCGTTGCTCAGCCTATGAAACCTGCGTCGCGTCGCTGGATGCGCGCCGGTCCCGCCTGATCGATCGTGTGCTGCCGCTGTTCGACCGCGTGTTCTATCTCAATCCGGAACTGGGGCACGTCGTTCCGGGCGGGCAGTTTCTCCCTTACGCCAATGTGGAGATCGGTCATTTCTCGCCCGAGTATCCCCGCGCCGAAGGCAGACCAAGGATCGTCCACGCGCCGAGTGATGCGAGTATCAAGGGCACCCAGATGATACTCGACGCACTGGAACGTCTGAAATCGCGGTTCGACTTTGAGCTGATCCTGGTCGAAAAGAAGACCCATGAAGAGGCGATGGCGATCTACAGGTCAGCCGATCTTGCCATTGACCAGGTGCTTGCGGGTTGGTACGGCGGCTTTGCCGTCGAGATGATGGCGATGGGAAAGCCGGTGGTTTGCTACGTCAGGGAAAGCGACCTGCAATTCATCCCGCCGGCCATGCGCGATGATCTTGCGATCCTGAACGTCGATCCCGCGCGGCTCACGGAAGATCTTGCGGCCATTCTTGAGCGCCGGGCCGAGTGGACCGAGCTGGGAAAGCGGTCTCGCCGTTATGTCGAGCGATGGCACGATCCTGACCACATTGCCGGGGCAATGATCGAGGCCTATCGCAGCCCCGACAGTACGTTTGTGCTGGCGCCGGCGGGCGTCGAGGTCGGGTAGATTCAGATGTGTGGCATTTCAGGCATCCTGCATTTTGGCTCTTGCCCGGACGCGGACGGTCGCATCCGCCGCATGACGGCCAGCATCGTGCACCGCGGTCCGGATGATGATGGCTACTATGCCTCGCCGGACGTCGTGTTGGGTTTCCGCCGGCTATCGATCGTCGACCTTGTCTCGGGCCATCAGCCGATGAGCAACGAGGACGGCACCGTATGGGTTGTCTTCAATGGCGAGATTTACAATCATCGCGAGCTCAGAAAGGAGCTCGAGGCGGCCGGCCATGTCTTTGCGACGGATCACTCGGACACCGAAGTTCTGGTCCACGGCTGGGAGCAGTGGAAGGACGGGTTGTTCAACAGGCTGAACGGCATGTTCGCCTGTGCCATCTGGGACGAACGGCAGCGCGAGCTGGTCATCGCCCGTGACCGATACGGCATCAAGCCGGTCTACGTTGCCGAGCTGCCCGGCAAAGGTCTCGTGTTCGGCTCGGAGGTGCGTGCGCTCTACGCCAGCGGATTGATCGACAAGCAGTTCGATGCGTCCGCAACCCTGGAGTACTTCACGCTGATGAACAATTGGGGCGGCCGCACGCCATTCCGCGGCATTCGTCTCCTCAAGCCGGGTAGCTTCGAACGATTTGCGGCGAGTGGAAGTTCGGGCAGTACCTATTGGTCGCCCTCCTATCATCGCAAATACGCGCCCGGCTTGGCCCAGGCCTCGGGCGAGTTCGGCGAGATATTGCAAGCCGCACTGCGCAGGCAGTTGGCTGCGGACGTTCCTGTCATGGCGTATCTGTCGGGCGGTATCGACAGTTCGGCGATCACGGCGGGTGCACATCAGATCGACCCGGTCGTTCGCGCTTATTCGTGCATCTTCGATCTCGATAATGTTGGTGTCGATAAGTTCGTCGACGAGCGCGAGTTCTCCAGGGAGGTCGCCAAGCAGCTCAACATCGAACGTGTCGAGCTGATGGTGCCGCAGGATGCGCTGGTCCGCCACCTCGACGCGACGGTCGGCGCGATAGAATATCCTCGCATGGGAATGGCCTATGTGAACTATCTGATCGCCCAACGGGTCGCCCAGGACGCAAAGGTCGTGCTATCGGGAACCGGCGGTGACGAAGTCACTGGAGGATATGTCGGCCGATATGCCATTGTGCCGCGGGCTGCGCCAGCATCCCTGATGCAGCGCGTGATACAGCGCCTTCGTGCCGGCGTCACAGATCAGGCAGCCTCACGTGATGCCTTTGCCCTCTACCGGGCAAGCCTCAACGTCCCGATCTCGGCGGATAGGATCAAGGATGCCTTTACGCCGGAGTTCTTGCGCGCCGCTGGAGGATTCGATCCGCTCGCTGCGATCGGCGACGCGATCGGCTCGGTTCCGTCGCGGGATCCCTGGGACGTCATCATGCACGTCGACATGACCACCTATCTTCCGGGTCTGCTGTCGCTGGAGGACAAGCTTTCGATGGCGCATTCTCTTGAGACCAGGGTGCCGCTGCTCGACAACGAGCTGGTCGACTATCTGCTCGGCGTGGACTGGGGCCTGCTGTCCGACGGCTCCACCGGCAAGATCCTGTTCCGCGAAGCCGTCCGGCCGCTGGTGCCCGATACGATCTACCGGAAGCCCAAGATGGGGTTTGGTCCTCCGGACGCATCTTGGTACAGAGGGATTCTGCGTTCATGGATCGAGGAGCAACTCTCGGAATCCCGTATCAAACAGCGAGGCGTGCTCCAGCACGACTTCGTACGTCGGATTCTGAATGAGCATTTCGAGGAGAAGGCGAACCATGTCGCGCTGATCTGGTGTTTGCTCAGCTTCGAGTCCTGGTGCAAGCAACACAGCGCCTATGGCGGTGCCCTCCATTAGTTGCAGTTGTAGGAGCTAGATTTATGCGAACCGTTGCGTCTTCACGTCTCCGTCCGAACGGAATGGAGCTTCAGCTCGAGGCTTTCACGCAACAGGACGGCCAGGTCATCGAAGGCGTCCTGCGGACACCCGATGCATCGCTGTGGTATCCGGTCCTGCAGGGAGTTCCGTGCTTCCTGAGTGGCCCGATGCAGCCTGACTTGAGCGATTTCTGCGCACGCTACGGCCTTCCGAAGCCGGCGACCGCGCAGAGCCGGCCGGAAGCCCATGAGCAGGCCAAGACGAACCAGACCTTCTCGGACAAGTGGCGCCGCTTCAAGCAATATGGGCTGCAACCCGAGCACAAGGAATTCCTGTTTGGTTGGTATTGCAAGAAGCTCGGGCTGCCCGATCTTGACGCCTTGAAGGCGTTCTACCGGTCCAAGCAGCGCGTGCTCGAAGTCGGTCCAGGGTCGGGCTTCAACACGAGGTTCATCGCCGAGAACTGCCCGGGCGAGGTGTTTGCGCTCGACGTCTCCGACGCGGCATTGACGACGTTCGAGAACACACGCGATCTTGAGAACTGCTCGGTCGTTCAGGCCGACCTGATGGAGGCGCCTTTCCCCGATGATACGTTCGACTTCATCATCGCGGACGGGGTGCTGCATCACACGCCGAACACCAGGGCGGCGGTAGAGGCCCTGTATCGAAAGGTCAGGCCCGGCGGACAGTTCTTCTTCTATGTCTATCGCAAGATGGGCGCCGTGCGTGTCTTCGCCGACGATCATGTCCGCCAGAATTTCATGCCGCTCTCCGCGGAGGAATGCTATGCGGCGTGCGAGGGGATCACGGAGCTGGGCCGGGAGCTGTCGCGGTTGAACGCCACGATCACGCTTGAGAAGCCGATTCCGGTGCTTGGAATTCCGGCCGGAACGCACAACGTCCAGCGATTGCTGTACTACAATTTCCTGAAATGCTTCTGGAACGAGGCATTCGACTATGAAACGAACAACATGGTCAACTTCGATTGGTATCATCCGCACAACGCCTGGCAGCATAGCGATGACGAGGTCGCGGGCTGGATGAAGGAGCTCGGGGTCAAGGACTATGCCTTCAATGACTCCAACCCGAACGGAATCTCCGTTCTGCTGACGAAGCCAACGGTCTGACACGCGCATGCGGATCTTATTGACGGGCTGCAGCGGTTTCGTGGGCTCTGCCCTCGGCCCCCGGCTGGTGGGCGAGGGGCACGAGCTCTTCTGCGTGTGCCGGCCGGAAACGTCGATCGCCTTCGGAACGAAGGTGGCTTGGGATGGAACGACACCGATCGAACAGGCCAGTTTCCCAAGGACGATCGACATTGTCGTTCATGCCGCTCAATCGCGCCGCTACCGCAGTTTTCCGGCTGACTCGCGCGAGATGTTCGACGTCAATGTGAACATGACGATGCGGCTGCTGGATTGGGCGGCTCAGGCCGCGGTCAAGCACTTCTGCCTGCTTTCGTCGGGAGCGGTTTACGAGCCGTTCACGGCAGTCCTGAGAGAGGATGCCGCCTTGGCGCCTTCCGGGTTCCTTGGCGCAAGCAAGCTTGCTTCCGAGATAGTCGCGAAGCCGTTCTCCAGCGTTTTTTCCTTGAGCATTCTGAGGTTGTTCTTCCCCTACGGTCCGGGGCAGTACGACCGGCTCATTCCGCAGCTGATACGCAGGATCCAGGACGGCGAGGCAATCCAGCTCTCCGGCGGCACGGAAGGGATTCGCCTCGCTCCGACCTTCATCGACGACATCGTCGAGGTCATTCGTGCAAGCATTGCTTCGTCCTGGACGGACACGCTGAACGTAGCAGCCCCGGAGATGCTATCGATCCGCCAGATCGCGAACGCGATCGGTCAGCAACTCGGCGTCGAACCGAAGTTCGAGCTTGTGAACACGAACACGCCTTCCGTCGACATCGCCCCTGATCTGAGCCGTCTTGCATCTCGTTTGGACTTGCAGCGCTTCGTGCAGTTCAAGGACGGGCTCCAAAGGACGATATCCGCAAATCCCCACGATGCGCCGGATCATCGTCCGGCCGAATCCCGACACCGTTCGTGAAGCCATGCCGCTGAAGATATTGACCATCGTTGGTGCCCGGCCGCAGTTCATCAAGGCCGCGGCCGTCAGCCGCGCGATCCGCGAGACCGACGGGCTCTCGGAAGTGATGGTGCACACCGGCCAGCATTTCGATCCGAACATGTCCGACGTCTTCTTCGAAGAGCTGGACATTCCGCGACCTCGGCATCATCTCGATATCCATGGCGGCGGCCATGGCGACATGACGGGACGCATGCTGATGGCGATCGAGCCGATCATGCTCGCCGAGAAGCCCGACTGGGTCGTGGTCTACGGCGACACCAATTCGACGCTGGCCGGCTCGCTCGCGGCGTCGAAGCTGCACATTCCGGTCGCGCATGTCGAGGCGGGGCTTCGATCATTCAACCGCCGCATGCCGGAGGAGATCAACCGGCTGGTAACGGACCATCTGTCCGCTCTGCATCTCTGTCCGACGGCAACTGCCGTCGCCAATCTTGCCGCCGAAGGCGTGACCGCCGGCGTCCATCACGTCGGTGACGTCATGTATGACGCGACCTTGTTCGTGACCGGCAAGGCAGAGAAGAGCTCGACGATATTGACCAGTCTTGGGCTCGCCCCGAAGGCCTATGCACTCGCGACGATCCATCGTGCCGAGAACACGGCTGATCGGCAGCAGCTTCTTGCGGTCGTGCAATTCCTGCAGGAGCGGGCGCGAAAATTTCCCGTCGTCCTCCCGCTGCACCCACGCACGCGACAGGCTGCCTCCGCTTTGGGGGTTGAGCTGGACGGCTTGAAGGTCATCGACCCGGTCGGTTACCTCGATATGGCGAAGCTTCTGCACAACGCCGTTGAAGTCTATACGGACTCGGGAGGGGTGCAGAAAGAGGCCTATTTCCATCGCGTCCCGTGCATCACATTGCGTGACGAGACCGAGTGGACGGAGACGGTCACGCACGGATGGAACCGGCTATGGAAGCAGCCGGGCAATGCCGTTCAGCGCGATATCGACGAGTACGGGACTGGTCGTGCCGCCTATGACGTCACGCGCTTGTTGAGCGCCGGCAGCGCACGGTAGCCCTGCCGACCGACGCTGCGTTGGAGCACCGCAAATAGCAAATGACAGTCCTGCCTGGCTTGGCCACGGCGCCCGGTGAGGCCTTCAGGATGGCTTCCGGGGTTGTGGCTTTGCAACTATGGCGCTATCAGAGGCCGAATTGGATGCTTTTCAGGCCGGTTATCCGTAACAACCCCGTACGAGTGATAAAATGAATTCCGAATTGATCGCGAAGCTCAACGAGAGAACGGCCAAGATCGGCATCGTCGGCTTGGGCTATGTCGGCCTTCCCTTGATGCTTCGCTATTGCGAAGTCGGCTACAAGGTGATCGGCTTTGATATCGACCAGACCAAGGTCGACGCGCTTCGCGCAGGCCGTTCGTACATTGAGCATATTACGAGCGCCAGCATTCGCAATGCCACGGAGCTCGGCTTCGAACCGACGACCGACTTCTCGCGGGCGCGCGAGGTCGATGCGCTCATTCTCTGCGTGCCGACGCCGCTCAACAAGTACCGCGAGCCCGATCTCAGCTTCGTGCTGGACACGACGGAGTCGCTGGTGCCGTACCTGCATCAGGGCATGGTGCTGTCGCTCGAGAGCACGACCTATCCCGGCACGACCGAGGAGGAATTGAAACCGCGTATCGAGAAGCGCGGCTTCACCGTCGGCGAGGATGTGTTTCTAGTGTTTTCGCCGGAACGCGAAGATCCCGGCAACCAGAATTTCTCGACCCGGTCGATCCCGAAGGTGTGCGGCGGCTGCACGCCGGCGTGTCTCGAGGCGGGCATCGCGCTGTATCGCCAGGTCATCGACAAGGTCGTTCCGGTGAGCTCGACACAGGCCGCCGAGCTGACCAAGCTGCTGGAGAACATCCATCGTTCGGTGAATATCGGTCTCGTCAACGAGATGAAGATGGTCGCCGACAAGATGGGGATCGACATTCACGAGGTGATCCGCGCAGCGGCCACCAAGCCGTTCGGATTTGTTCCGTACTATCCGGGTCCTGGCATCGGCGGGCACTGCATTCCGATCGACCCGTTCTATCTGACCTGGAAGGCGCGGGAATACGGCATGCATACGCGCTTTATCGAGCTCGCCGGCGAGATCAACTCCTCGATGCCGGACTACGTCGTGTCGAAGATCTCGCTCGCCCTCAATCAGCGGCACAAGTCGATCAGCGGCAGCTCGGTCCTGGTGCTCGGCATTGCCTACAAGAAGAATGTCGACGACGTTCGCGAGTCGCCTTCGGTGCTCTTGATGGAGAAGCTGCGCGACCTCGGTGCCAAGGTCGCCTACAGCGATCCGCACGTTCCCGCGTTCCCGAAGATGCGCGCGCATTCGTTCGACCTGTCGAGTGTCACGCTCACTGAGGACAATCTGCGCGGCTTCGATTGCGTCCTGCTTGCGACCGACCACGACAAGTTCGACTATCAGTTGCTCGGCAAGCATGCCCCGCTGCTGGTCGACTGCCGTGGCAAGTTTCCTCAGCCGGCCGACAACATCATTCGCGCGTAGACGATCTCGCAAGCGCTCCGGTGATCCCTTCCGCCTGGCCACCCCTGGCAACGGTGGCCGCTGGGGTTCGCAGCGCGCGTTAGCTGGTGCTTGTCGCCTGTGGGCTTTCGCTCACGGCGGCCTTCGGCGCCTGGTCGAAGGCTGACCGCGGGGTAATGTACCAGAGCAGGAACAGCAGCCCGGCGCCGTTCGTCAGCAATGCCGTCGAAAGCGGTACGTTGAGCAGCACCTGGGGTAGCAGTCCTGCGGATAGCAGCACAAATTGCGACGGCAAGCCGGCCGACAGGCGGTTGCCGAGAGCAATGATTAGCCCGCAGCCCAGCGCGGAGAGCGGCGCCAGCACGAGGCCGACCGAAGCGATCCCTTCGGTCGCGAACAGCGAAGCGTTGAAGGAGCCGAGATCATAGGACCTCGCCATGACGGCCCATATCGGCTCGCTGTAGGCGCATGGAATCACGAGCTTCAGCACGTTGATCTGGCAGAAGTGGGTCAGCGGGTGTGCTGAGAAGTAGTTGTTGTAGATTTCAAGGGCGAGCGATGGGATCGCAACCATCCTGGTGTTGACGGTGCCGAAATAGACCAGTCCGGGCGTGAGCGGAAACAGCTCGGCCTTGACGAGAACGAACAAGATGACGCCGATCAGGACAGGCAGGAAGAACGACAGGATCGTCGCGACCCTGGCCTCGACCACCAGCCTGCAGACGAGGGCGAGAAACAGCAGCCAGACCGGGGCAAACAGCGCCATCTTGGTCAGCATGATCGGGTAGAACAGCAGCATCAGGAGCAGTGCGATCCCTGCCTGCCAATTCCGCTTGCTGGTGACGAAGCAAGCGAAGGCAAGCGGCAGCAGGGCGTTCGAGACGATCCAGATGGCGTATTGCAGCAAGCCGGGCAGCGCCACCTCCGCGCGATACTTGTACATCTCGGAGAGATTGACCAGCTTGAGGTTGTAGAGCGAGCCGATACCGATGATCACGGCTGCGCCAACCAGGATGACGGAAGGCATCATGTAAAACGCGCGGGCCGGCATCACGACGGCCTGCCGCACTGGGCCGGTGATAAACAGCGCCGGGGCGAGGAATCCGAGGGCCGAGAGCACGATCGAGGCAAGCGCCAGGCGGTGATCGTAATCGAGCACCGAAAATTCGATGAGCCAGAGATATCCCAGCACCATCACGTAGAAGTAGAAGCCGACCAGATAGCCAAGGCTGAAACGTCCGAATGCGAACAGGATCACGACCGGGCTGAATGCGACGACGTTCAGGATTGCAGCCGCCAGGTGCGACTTGTCGAAACCGATGACACCCGGGAAGGAATTGGTGATCGTGATGCAGTACAGCGAAGCCGCGCAAACCACGATGTGCGCATAGGCGAGCAGGGCAAGTCTCGCCTGGCGCCAACCGAGACCGGGCTCCAGCTGCATAACGCGATCGTTCATTCTCATTTACCGCCGTGTCGGACTGTGCGTTTGGACCGTCTCGTGGTGGTTAACGTATTCGGCAGACTAAGCCCACGCGATTGCCAACCGATGTCGCCTTTTCGACCCAGGGACATGGCACGGCGCTGAGAGGACGACAAGAATGATGCCAAAATGGCATTCTATTGTTCCTGCCCAATAGCACAAGTTTCGCGTGGAGCGGCGGCGCGTCGAGCGTGGTCACCGAGCGAGGCTCAATTTCAGTGGTGTGGTCTCTCTGCCCGGATGCGATGGTTTCGGATGGTCCTGCTGCGGGTCCGGCGGCCGATTGGGGATCTGAACCCGAAGCTCCGCGGTCGTCATGACATAGCGAGGTGCGCGTCCCGGGCACGGGCGACCCCAATCCGTCAATCCTCGCCCGATCGCATGGCCTTGCGTTATCCCGAGTTTTCTGGGTAATGGAACGCTATCGTGCGGCTCGCAAGGCCGCTTGTTCCCTCGGCTGTTCGGCTGGCTGCAATGGTCGGCCGCGAGACAAGACAGGGCCTGTTGCATGATCAGATTTGGCCTGCTCGGGTGCGGGCGTATCGCCAAGCGTCATTCCGATCTCCTGGGTGGCAATCACATCGAGGGAGCAAGCCTGGTCGCGGTCTGCGATCCGATCCGCACGCGGGCGGATGCGATTGCCGGGAAGTTTGGCGTTCCGGCCCATTACGACATGGACGAATTCCTGGCGCGCAAGGATATCGACGCGGTTGCGGTGCTGACGCCGAGTGGGCTGCATCCCGCCCATGTGATTGCCTGCGCGAAGGCCGGCAAGCACATCGTGGTCGAGAAGCCGATGGCGCTGCGGTTGCAGGACGCCGACGACATGATCCGGGCCTGCGACCAGGCCGGCGTGAAGATGTTCATCGTCAAGCAGAACCGCTTCAACGTGCCGGTGGTCAAGGCGCGCGAGGCGCTCGACGCCGGTCGCTTCGGCAAGCTCATCCTGGGCACGGTCCGGGTACGCTGGTGCCGTGACCAGGCCTATTACGACCAGGACGATTGGCGCGGCACCTGGGCCTATGACGGCGGCGTGCTGACCAATCAGGCGAGCCACCATGTCGATATGCTGGAGTGGTTCTTCGGCGACGTGGTGAGCGTGCACGCGCGGGCGACGACGGCGCTGGCCAGGATCGAAACCGAGGACACCGCCGTCGCGACGCTCAAGTTCCGCAACGGCGCGCTCGGGATCATCGAGGCGACCACCGCGGCACGCCCGACCGATCTCGAGGGCTCGCTGTCGATCCTCGGCGAAAAGGGCACCGTCGAGATCTCCGGTTTCGCCGTCAACCAGATCCGGCACTGGCGCTTTGTCGACGAGCTGCCGTCGGACAAGGACGTCGTGGAGAAGTTTTCGGTCAACCCGCCCAACGTGTACGGCTTCGGCCACCAGGCTTACTATCATCACGTGGTCGACTGCCTGGAGAACCAGCGCGCCGCGCTGGTCGACGGACTCGAGGGCCGCAAGAGCCTGGAGCTGATCTCGGCGCTCTACGAGTCGATCGAGACCGGCGAGGAGGTCGCGCTGCGCTTCACGCCGCGGTTGAGCCGGCTGGGTGTCGTTTCGTGAATCGACCGGACGTGCATCAGGCCAGCGTTCGCGATGTCGCGTTCGGCGAGCGCGTCAAGATCGTCGAGCCCTGCAATCTCTACGGCTGTACGCTCGGCGACGACTGCTTCGTCGGGCCCTTCACCGAAATCCAGAAGGGCGTGGTGGTCGGGGCGCGCACCCGCGTACAGTCGCACGCGTTCATCTGCGAGCTTGTCACGATCGGCGAGGACTGTTTCGTCGGGCACGGCGTGATGTTCGTCAACGACACCTTCTCCACCGGCGGTCCGGCGCGCGGGCGCAAGGAGCTGTGGCGCGAGACAGTGATCGGCAACCGGGTGTCGATCGGCTCCAACGCGACGATCATGCCCGTCAGGATCGTCGACGACGTCGTCATCGGCGCTGGATCCGTGGTGACCAAGGACATCACGACACCAGGTACGTATGCCGGCAATCCGGCGCGCCGGCTGCTGGCGAGCCAATAGGGCAATAGGGGAATGTCGATGGCTGTGCCGTATGCCGACCTGCAACTGCAGTACCAGTCCATCAAAGGCGAGATCGATGCGGCAATCGCCGGCGTGATCCGCGACAACGCCTTCATCCGCGGCAGCTACGTCGACGCCTTCGAGCGCGAATTCGCCGCGGCCGCCGAGGTCGCGCACTGCGTCTCCTGCGCCAACGGCACCGATGCGCTTTACCTCGCGATGCGGGCGCTGAAAGTGAAGCCGGGTGACGAGGTGATCACCACGGCGCATTCCTGGATCTCGACCGCGGCGATGATCACGCATTCCGGCGCCACGGTCGTGTTCTGCGATACCGACGACGCGACGTTCACGATCGATCCGGCGGCGATCGAGGCCGCGATCACGCCGCGCACGGTCGGCATCATCCCGGTGCATCTTTACGGCCAGCCTGCCGACATGGATGCGATCATGGCGATCGCGCAGAAGCACAAGCTCTGGGTGATCGAGGATTGCGCCCAGGCTCATCTCGCGCGCTACAAGGGCCGCATGGTCGGCACGTTCGGCGAAGCCGCGACCTATTCGTTCTATCCCGGCAAGAATCTCGGCGCGATGGGCGACGCCGGCGCGGTCGTCACCAACGACAAGGCGCTCGCCGAGCAGATGGCCATGCTGGCGCGCCATGGCGGGCTGGTGAAGCACCAGCACCATATCGAGGGCATCAACAGCCGGCTCGACGGCATGCAGGCGGCGATCCTTTCAGCGAAGCTGCCGCATCTCGAAGCATGGACCGAGGCCCGTCAGGCTGCGGCCGAGGTCTATGATGCCGGCCTCAACCAGATCGAGGACGTCGTGGTCCCCGAGGTCGCGCCGGCGCGCAGCCATGTCTATCACCTCTACACGATCCGGCATCCGCGCCGCGACGCGCTCGCCGCGCATCTGAACGCCAATGGCGTGCAGACCGCGATCAACTACCCCACGGCGCTGCCGTTCCTGCCGGCCTACGCCCGGTTTGGTCACCGGCCGGAGCAGTTTCCCAACGCCCATCGCGATCAGGGCCGGATTCTCTCATTGCCGATGTTTGCCGAGATCACACGCGAGCAGCAGGACGAGGTGATCGACCTGGTCCGGAAATTCTGATCGCGATCGTGGCCTCGCGCCGTTGCGTGGGCTCAGCCTCGCTGCAGCAGGGGCTTTAGGAACAGCTCCAGATTGGGACCCGCGAACAGGTAGCCCTGCAGGCCCGCCGCGCGCGCGGCCTCCAGATCGGTCGGCTGGTCACCGACCAGAAAGCTTCGTTCGACATCGACGGGAAAACGTTCCAGCAGATCAGTGATCATGCCTGGCGAGGGTTTGCGGCGAGGGCTGACCTGCCGATACCGCTCCACCGTCCCTTCAGGATGAAACGGGCAGTATTCGAAGGCGTCGATATGGGCGCCGATCTTGCCGAGCTCGGCGGCCATCCAGTCGTGCAGCTGCTGCACGTGCGCCTCCTCATAGAGGCCCCGCGCAACGCCTGACTGATTGCTCACGACGAACGCAAAGTAGCCTATGTCGTTGACCGCCTTCACCGCCTCGCGCGCGCCGTCGGTCCAGATCAGCCTGTGGCTCTCGAACAGGAAGCCGATGTCCCGGTTCAGGACGCCGTCCCGATCGAAGAAAACCGCCGGCCTTCTCGGCTGATTTCCGGAAGCGCTGCTCATGAGGTGATAATCCCGTTGCGACGACGCATGAGCCAGCTCAATAGTTCACAATGCCGCGCGCGGCAAATGTGGGCTCGCGATATGGTCAGCGGGATACCCGGGCTCTCAAGGCTACCGTTCGTCCGCGATCACCTTGCCGTCGTTCGGCAGCGAGCCTGTGCCGACGAGCTCGACGGCGCCGCCGAGTTTTGTCACCGCGCGCAGCGTCGCCGCGACTTCGTCCAGCAAGGCATCGGCCGCTGAGGCACATTCCGCCCGCAGCGTCATCGCATCGGCCTCGCCGGCGCGCGTGACCACGAGGCGCAGCCGTCCGAGCTCGGGATGGCGCTTGCCGATTTCCGCGACCTGCTCAGGACGCACGAACATGCCCTTGACCTTGGTGGTCTGGTCGGCGCGGCCCATCCAGCCCTTGATGCGCATGTTGGTGCGACCGCACGGACTCACGCCGGGCAGGGCGGCGGTCAGGTCGCCGAGCGCGAGGCGAATCCAGGGATGATGCGGATCGAGCGAGGTCACCACGATCTCGCCGACCTCGCCCGGCGCAACGGGATCGCCGGTGCCGGGCCTGACGATCTCCAGGATCAGGTCCTCGTTGACTGTCATCCCGTCGCGCGCCGGGGTTTCGAATGCGATCAGGCCGAGATCGGCGGTTCCGAACGCCTGGTAGGCCTCGACGCCGCGCGACTTCATCTCCTCCTGCAACGATTTCGGAAATGCCGCGCCCGACACCAGCGCGCGCTTGATCGAAGATACGTCGCGGCCGGTGCTGGCTGCGGCGTCGAGCAGGATCTTCAGGAAGTCCGGGGTGCCGCTATAGCCGACCGGGCGATAGGCCTCGATCAGCTCGAATTGCTGCTCGGTATTGCCGGGGCCGGCCGGAATCACGGCACAGCCGAGCGCCCGCGCGGAGGCATCGAAGATGAAGCCGCCGGGGGTGAGGTGATAGCTGAAGGTGTTCAGCACCACGTCCCCCTCGCGGAAGCCCGCCGCGAACAGCGCCCGCGCCCCGCGCCAGGGGTCCGCCTGGCGGCCTTCGGGCTCGAAGATCGGTCCGGGCGAGGTGAACAGCCGGGCAAAGGAGCCGGGCTTGTCCGCCACGAAGCCGCCGAACGGTGGGGCGGCCTTGTGCAGGGCCGGGAGTTCCGATTTGCGCAGCACCGGCAGCTCCGCCAATGCCTCCCGGCTGGTGATGGACGTGGAATCAGTGCCCCGCAGCAAATTGGCGTAGGCAGGTGCCGCCATCGCCTTGCGCAGCACCTCCGGCAGCCGGGCGAACAGGGCGGTCTCGCGGGCGGCCGGATCGCGCGTTTCAAGGGCGTCGTAATGGTCGGTCATGGCGGGTCCTTGAGCGAGGATTTGCGCAGGTGGCGTGCCGGTCTGCCCGTGCTATCAGACGGTGAGCGCTGATATTGGGACGGTTCCAGGACGTACGATGGCTGAGGTAGAGAACGTGGCGGCGGACGGGGCCGCCGACGTCGTCGCGAGGTTGAAGCGCCGCATCATCGACCACGCCTTGCCGCTGTGGTCGACTGTGGGGTGGGACGGCACGGCCGGCGGTTTCGTGGACCGGCTGCATCAGGACGGCAGTCCCGATCGCGCTGCCCCGCGCCGGACCATGGTGCAGGCGCGCCAGATCTATTGCTACGCCAAGGCGGCGCAGATGGGCTGGTATCCGGAAGGGCGCGCGATCGCGCTGAAGGCGCTGGATTACGTGCTCGCCAAGGCCAAGGCGCCGGATGGCCGGCCGGGCTTCGTCTTCAGCCTGACGCCGGAAGGCGCCGTGCACGATCCGCTGCGCGACACTTACGGCCATGCCTTCGTGCTGCTCGCGCTGGCGACCGTCTATAGCCTCGACCAGGACGCCCAGGTTCGCGCCGAGATCGACGCGCTGCTCGCGTTCCTCGACACCGAGCTGCGTTCGCCGCATGGCGGTTTTCATGAGGGCCTGCCGCCGTCGATGCCGCGCCGGCAGAATCCGCAGATGCATCTGTTCGAGGCGATGATCGCCTGCTTCGACGCGACGCATGATCTGTCGTTCCAGAACCGCGCCGGCGATTTCTTCGCGCTGTTCCTGGCCAACCTCTACGACAAGCAGACGCGGACGCTCAGCGAATATTTCGAGGAGGACTGGTCGAGGATCCCGCCGGTCAGCGTCGAGCCCGGGCACCTCGCGGAATGGGTCTGGCTGCTGAAGGGTTTTGAGCGGATCACGGGCTGCCCAACGGGGCGTCCGCGCGGCGAGCTCTTGGCCTCTGCGTTGCGCTATCGCGACGCCACCGGCTGCCTGATCGACGAGGGCGACGCCGAGGGCAACATCCGCCGCCACACCAGGCGGCTGTGGCCGCAGAGCGAACTGGCGAAGGCCTGGATCGCGCAGGCCGAGTCGGGCGAAGCCGGTGCTGCGGACGAAGCGCGCGCGGCGCTGCTGCTGCTGGAGCGGCACTATCTCAGCCATCCCGTGGCGGGCGGCTGGTACGACCAGTTCGACCGCGACGGCAATTCGCTGATCGCCGCGATCCCGGCGTCGTCGTTCTACCATGTGCTCTGCGCGGTCACCGAAGCGGAGCAGGTGCTCAGCTAGGGCCGCCTTCCTGGTCTGACGCGCTTTCTGCACACGCAACTCCGCCGGAAAACGCTCGATATCCTCAGAGCCAGCGCTTGCGCCGCTTGAAGCTCTTCAAATTCTTGAAGCTCTTGCGCTGGTCGCCGGCGCCGCCGAGGTAGAATTCCTTGACGTCCTCGTTGTCGCGCAGCTCGTCGGCGGAGCCGTCGAGCACCACCTTGCCCTGTTCCATGATGTAGCCATGGCTCGCGACCGAGAGCGCGGCGCGCGCATTTTGCTCGACCAAGAGGATCGTGACGCCGAGATCGCGGTTGATCTCCTTGATGATCGCGAACACTTCCTTGACGAGCAGGGGTGACAGCCCCATCGACGGCTCGTCCATCAGGATCATCTTCGGGCGCGCCATCAGCGCGCGGCCGATCGCGAGCATCTGCTGCTCGCCGCCGGAGAGATAGCCGGCAAGGCCGGTGCGCTCCTTCAGGCGCGGGAAATATTTGTACACCATGTCGATGTCGGCCGAGACCTCGCCGTCGCGACGGGTGAAGGCGCCGAGCCGCAAATTCTCCAGCGAGGTCATGTCGGCGACGATGCGGCGGCCCTCCATCACCTGGAAGATGCCGCGGCGGACGATTTTGTCCGGATCGATGCCGTTGATGCGCTGGCCCTCGAACAGGATCTCGCCGCGGGTGACCTCACCGTCCTCGGTCTTTAGCAGGCCAGAGATCGCCTTCAGCGTGGTTGACTTGCCGGCGCCATTGGCACCGAGCAGCGCCACGATCGCGCCCTTCGGCACCTCGAGGCTGAGACCGCGCAGCACCAGGATGACGTCGTCATAGACGACCTCGATATTATTGATGCTGAGTAGCGGCGGCGGCGGGACCGCCGTCGGCCCCGTGCGGGTGGCTTCGAGGGTTTCGTTCATGGCTCTGGTTCACCCCTCGATGTCATTGCCGGGCTTGGCCCGGCAACCCATCGATCGGAAGACGTTTTGTCGTGATGGATGCGCGGGTCGAGCCCGCGCATGACGATTTGTGCGTGCGGTCGGATTGCGACCTCACCAGCCGAACCATTCCGGCTTGCGCGGCAGTTCGACGGTCTTCACCTTCTCGAGCTTGATCGTGCCCTTGGCCATCAGGTCGTTGATGTCGCCATCGGTCGCGCCGGAAACTTTGGCGCGATAGAGGTCGACCTTGGTCGTCGGGCGATGATCCTTCTCGGTCCAGTTGGAGGGATTGCAGACGCCGTCCATCCCGGCCGGCACCCAGTCCTTCTTCTGGTAGAAGCCCTTGGCGACGTTCTCGCCGGTAGCGCCGCCGTTCTTGGCGGCCCAATCCAGCGCTTCCTTCATGTAGAGCGCGCTGCACACCGCGGCGATGTAGTGCACCGGGCGATAGACCTTGCCCGACGGATCGGACATCTTCGAGATTTCCATCACCGTCTTCATGCCCGGCGCGTTGCCGCCCCAGCCGACCGCCGTGCGCAGCGGGAAGATCACGCCGTCGGCGGCATCGCCCGCGGTCTTGGCGGCGTTCTCATCCATGCCCCAGACGTTGCTGAGGAACTGGACGTCGACGCCGGCGGTCTTGCAGGCCTTCATGACCGAGATGTTGGAGGCCGCGGTATTGCCGAGATAGGCGTAGTTGGCGCCTGAGCTCTTCAGGCTGAGGCACTGCGCCGAGTAGTCGCCGGGCGACAGCGCGAACACCAGCGGCGGCAGCACTTCGAAGCCGAGCTCGGTCGCGAGCGCTTCGCCGGCAGCCTTTGGCGCGTTCGGATAGGGGTGGTTGGCACCCATGTGGACGAATTTGGGCTTGCCCGGCTTGCCCTTGGCCTTCCAGTCCTCGGCCGCCCAGGTCAGCTCGGCGCGCAGCGCGTCCGAGTAGCTCGGGCCGTAGAAGAAGTTGTAGGGCGCCGGCTTGGCCTTGCCGCTGGTGCCTTCGGGATCGGTCAGCGCGGCGGCATAGGAGCCCGACAGATCGGGGATCTTGTCCTGCGCGAGGAAGCCGGTCAGCGCCTCGGTGTCAGCCGTGCCCCAGCCCATGATCGCTGCGACCTTGCCATCCGGCGCCGACCACTTCTTGTACAGCGCGATCGCGCGCGGCACCTGGTAGCCGTAGTCGTTGCTGTCGACATTGAGCTGCTTGCCGCCGACGCCGCCGTTCTTGTTGACCCAGGCGAACGTGTCGGCGACGCCCTGGCCGTAGGGCGTACCGACGTCGGAGGTGCCGCCCGAGAGGTCCTGCAGATGGCCGATGGCGATCTGCGCCTGCGCGGTGCTGGCGGCGCTGCCGATCAGCAGCGCAAGGGAGACCGAGCTCAAAAGGGATCTAATCGTCATTCTTGTTTCCTCCTGCTTATTCGTTGAACCGAATTTGAATTTGCTCGATGCGTCAGTGCGAGAACGGGTAAAGCTTCCAGTAGGCCTTGATCTGCCGCCAGCGGTGCGCGAGGCCATCAGGCTCGAACATCAAAAAGCCGATGATGATCAGGCCGATCGCGATCTCGCGCAGGAAGGTGATGTTGTTGTTGAGCTGCAGCGCCTTGTCGACGGCGCCGCCCTTCAGCCAGGCGCTCAGCCATTCCATCGATTCCGGCAGCAGCACCACGAAGGCCGTGCCCATCAGGGTGCCCATCACCGAGCCGGTGCCGCCGATGATGACCATCGCGAGGAACAGCACCGAGCGTTCGATGCCGAAGCCTTCCTGGGAGACCACCAGCTGATAATGCGCGTAGAGCGCGCCGGCGATGCCGGCGAAGAAGGCGGCCAGCCCGAACGACAACGTCCGGTATTTGGTCAGGTTGATGCCCATGATCTCGGCGGAGAGATAGTGATCGCGGATCGCGACCAGCGCACGGCCGTCGCGGGTGCGCATCAAATTTGTAACCAGCAGATAGCTGATCACCATGTAGGCGAGCACGACGTAGAAATACTGCCGGTCGCCACGCAGCGTATAGCCGAAGATCGAGAACGGATTGGCGCTGGCCGGCACCGAGCCGCCCGAGAACCATTCGGCGCGCGAGAAGAAGTCGAGCAGGATGTACTGCGCGGCGAGCGTGGCGATGACGAGATAGAGCCCCTTCAGCCGCGCCGCCGGCACGCCGAAGATCAGGCCGACCAGCGCCGTGACCACGCCGGCCAGCGGAATCGCGAAGAATACCGGAATCGGCAGGTTGTTCGAGATGTAGGCCGAGGTGAAGGCGCCGAACAGGAAGAACGCGGCGTGGCCGATCGAGATCTGGCCGGTGAAGCCGACCAGGACGTTGAGGCCAAGGGCCGCGATCGCGAAGATGCCGATCTGGATCGCGATCGAGAGCAGGTAGTTGGACAGCAGCATCGGCGCAAAGCAGGCGAGAGCGATGCCGGCGATCGCGAAGTTGCGGCTGGTCGCGGTCGGGAAGATCGTGGTGTCGGCCGCGTAGCTGGTGCGGAAATCGCCTGACGGGATGAGTGTGCTTGTCGCCATTGATCAGACCCGCTCGATGTCCTTGGTGCCGAACAGCCCGTACGGCTTGATCATCAGGATGATGATCAGGACGTAGAACGGCGCGATCTCGTACAGATTGCCCCAGTGCAGATACTCGCTGTCGACATACTGGGCGACGTTTTCCAGGAGCCCGATGATGATGCCGCCGAGCACGGCGCCGCCGACCGAGTCGAGCCCGCCGAGGATCGCGGCCGGAAACACCTTGATGCCATAGGCGGAGAGACCGGACGACACGCCGTTGACGACCGCAACCACGACGCCGGCGACCGCCGAGACGGTGGCCGAGATCGCCCAGGCCATCGCGAACACGCTCTTCACGGAGATGCCGAGCGACTGCGCGACCTGCTGGTTGAAGGCGGTGGCGCGCATCGCAAGGCCGTATTTGGAGGCGCGGAAGAACCAGGCCATGCCGACCATCATGGCGAGCGAGACCACGAGGCTCATCACATAGACGGTCTGGATCTGCAGCCCGAACAGGCTGATCGACTGGCTCTGGAATATCTGCGGGAACGGCTGCGGGTTGACGCCGAAGATCCACTTCAGGGCGGCCTGGAACACGGTCGACAGGCCGATCGTCACCATGATCACGGAGATGATCGGCTCGCCGATCATCGGACGCAGGATCACGACCTGGATCGCGATGCCGAAGATGAACATGAACACCAGCGTGATCGGCATGCCGATCCAGAACGGCAATTGATACTTGGTCAGCAGTGCCCAGCACACCCAGGCGCCGACCAGCAGCAATTCGCCCTGCGCGAAATTCACGACCTGGGTCGCCTTGTAGATCAGCACGAACGACATCGCGACCACGCCATAGAGCGTGCCGACCACGAGGCCGTTGACGATCAGCTGGATCAGGAACTGCGTGTTCATGGGGTGTGGTCGCTCCGAACGGCGCCAGCACCCTCTCCCCCTGTGGGAGAGGGTGGCTTCGCAAAGCGAAGCCGGGTGAGGGGTTGTCTCCGCATTGCGATCGTGGAGAGAGGACCCCTCACCCAAGCGGGTCTTTGTCGACTGGCGGTGTTGCCCTCTCCCACAAGGGGAGAGGGCGCATTCATTGGCACCGCGCTCCGTTCTCGCAGCCCGCTCATTCCGCGGCCTCCGCGATCGCGGCGCGGCCGAGATCGACGACTTGCAACGTGGTGCGCACCCGCTGCGTCGTGCCGTCCTGGAAGCGGATCACGGTGTCGACCGGGATGCTGGCCTTGCCGCGGTAGATCGCCTCGATGATATCGGCATATTTCTCGTTGATCACGCCGCGACGGACCTTCCGGGTCCGGGTCAGTTCGCCGTCGTCGGCATCGAGCTCCTTGTACAGCAGCAGGAACCGCGAGATGCGCTGCGCGGGCGGCAAGGTGGCGTTGACGGTCTCGACCTCCTTCCTCAACAGCGCATAGACCTCGGGCCGCGACGAGAGGTCGGTATAGGTCGTGAACGAGAGGCGGTTCTTCTCCGCCCATTTCGAGATGATCGAGTAGCGGATGCAGATCATCGCCGCGAGCGTGTCGCGGCCGGCGCCGAGCACGACCGCCTCGGCGACATAGGGCGAGAATTTCAGCTTGTTCTCGATGTATTGCGGCGAGAAGCGTTCGCCGCGCGAGGTCTCGGCGAGGTCCTTGATGCGGTCGATCACCACGAGCTGCCGGTTGTCGTTGTAGTAGCCGGCGTCGCCTGAATGCATCCAGCCGTCCTTGATGTCGGCGACCGAGGCTTCGGGGTTTTTGTAGTAACCGTGGAACAT
This sequence comes from Bradyrhizobium viridifuturi, assembly GCF_001238275.1. Taxonomy (GTDB): domain Bacteria; phylum Pseudomonadota; class Alphaproteobacteria; order Rhizobiales; family Xanthobacteraceae; genus Bradyrhizobium; species Bradyrhizobium viridifuturi. The sequence continues at coordinate 21,068 of NZ_LGTB01000036.1, read as the reverse complement.
GTTCGGGTGCCGCACCAAGATCTCGCCGACGCCGTTGACGTCGGCGTTGTCGATGCGGATCTCGATGTTGTCGGCCATCGGCACGCCTGTCGTGTCGGGATCGACCTTGCCTTCCGGATGCAGCGTGTAGGCGCCGAGCAGCTCGGTCTGGCCGTACAGCGTGCGCAGCGGCACGCCCATCGCCTGGAAGAACTTGAATGTATCCGGCCCGAGCGCCGCGCCGCCGGTCGCCGCCGATCGCAGCCGGGTAAAGCCGAGGCGGTCGCGCAGCGCGCGGAACAGGATCTGGTCGGCGAAGACAGAGTGCTTGCCCTCGGCGAGCGCTGCAAGGCCCGTCCTCATGCCTAGATCGTAGAGCCGCTGCTTGAACGGCGAGGCGTCCATGACGCCGGCGCGGACGTCGGCCGCGATCGATTCCCAGACCCGCGGTGCGAACAGCACGAAGGTCGGCGCGATCTCGCGGAAATCGTGCATCATGGTGTCCGGCTCTTCGACGAAGTTGATCTTCATCCGGGAGAGCAGCGCTTTGCCCAGCGCGTAGATCTGTTCCATGATCCAGGGCAGCGGCAGCACCGAGACGTACTCGTCGTCCGGTCCCTTCGGATCAAAGGCGAGATAGGTCGCGCAATGCCGCAGCACCCGCCCGGCCGACAGCATCGCGAGCTTCGGGTTGGCCGTCGTGCCCGAGGTCGTGCAGAGGATCGCGATGTCTTCGCCCTTGGTTTGGTCGACCAGCCGCTCATACAAGGTGGGCTCGCGCGCGGCGCGGTCGCGCCCCAACGCAACGAGCTTGCTCACCTCCATCAGGCGCGGATCGTCGTATTTGCGCATGCCGCGCGGATCGGAATAGACGATATGCTTGAGATTGGGCACCCGATCGGCAAGGCCAAGCAGCTTGTCGACCTGCTCCTCGTCCTCGGCGAAGACCAGCTTGGCCTCGCCATAGGTCAGGAGATAGGCGGCTTCCTCATCCAGCACGTCGCGGTAGAGGCCGAGGCTCATCGCGCCGATCGCGTGGGCCGCGATCTCGGCGGCGACCCAGTCCGGCCGGTTGTCGCCGATGATGCCGATGACGTCGCCGCGTCCAAGGCCGAGCTCGACCATGCCGATCGCGAAATCATGGGTGCGCCTCTGGTAGTCGTCCCAGGTGAATTCGCGCCACAGCCCGAGATCTTTCTCGCGCAGCGCAATCTCGCCGCCGTGCTCTCTGGCGTTCAGGCGCAGCATCTTGGGGAATGTGTCCGCCTGCGCGGCGCGACCGGCATAGTCCATCATGCCGCGCTCTCCCGCACCGCCGGCTTGTCGTCGGGATCGACCAGCACCTCGTCCTCTTCGCCGAGATAGGCGCGCTTGACGTGGGGATCGGCGAGCACCGTTGCCGGGTCGCCCTCGGCGATCTTGCGGCCGAAGTCGAGCACCATGACGCGGTGGGAGATGTCCATCACGACACCCATGTCGTGCTCGATCATCATCACCGTCATGCCGAACTCTTCGTTGAGATCGACGATGTAGCGCGCCATGTCCTCCTTCTCTTCGAAGTTCATGCCGGCCATCGGCTCGTCGAGCAGGATCAGCTGCGGCTCGAGCGCCATCGCACGGGCGAGCTCGACGCGCTTGCGCAGGCCATAGGGCAGGGTGCCGGCGGTTGCCTTGCGCACCGATTGCAGATCGAGGAAGTCGATGATCTCCTCGACCTTGCGCCGGTGCTCCAGCTCCTCGCGGCGCGCACCGGTGAGCCAGTACAGCGACCCCGTGATGAAGTTGTTCTTCAGCAGGTGATGGCGGCCGACCATGATGTTGTCGAGCACGCTCATATGGTGGAACAGCGCGAGGTTCTGGAAAGTCCGGCCGATGCCGAGGCGGGGCCGCGCGTTCGGGGTGAGGCCGGTGATGTCCTGGCCGCGATAGAACAGCTGGCCTTCGGTCGGCCGGTAGCGGCCGGAGATGCAGTTGACGATCGAGGTCTTGCCGGCGCCGTTCGGGCCGATGATCGAGAACAGCTCTCCCTCGTTGACGCTGAAGCTCACATCGGTCAGCGCGCGGACGCCGCCAAAGCGCAATGAGACTCCGCGCACCTCGAGACTGTTGGCCACCCTGTTCCCTCCAGATACGGGCGCTTTGGCGCGCTCTTTATCTTTCGTTTCGAGCTCGGTTCGATCTTACATGGGCCGCCGACGGAAACCACCCGACTAATGATGCCGGCGTCCGGGAGCATCGCTCGCCCCGATCGCCTGCGTCATGCGCGGTAACGCCGCACCCGCCTGCAAGCCCGCTCGCGCGTCGTCCGCCTTCAGCGATCCATCAAGGCGCTGCGCGCGGCGTTACGCGAGGTGGCTCTGAATACGAGAAAGCGATAGGTTGAATTGTCATGTGCCCGACATTTGGTCAGGAATTTTCGCTGGCATTCCAGGCCTCGGGTGACCTGGCTTTGCGCACGGCGTTGCTGCGGTGCAATATCTTGGATGGGATGCCGTCGCTAGAATGATTGCTGCTGATTACCTGAAGCGCATCGCGGCCTGGTCGCGCGAATTGAGCGAGCAAGAAATCGAAATCGCGCGCGCCGGCATTTCCGAGAAGTCCTACCGCGCTAACGAATTCATCTTCATGCGCGGCGACAATTTTCAGTACTGGACCGGCATCGTGACCGGGCTGGCGCGGATGGGCATCGTCTCGCGCGGCGGCAAGGCCGCGAGCTTTGCGGGCCTCACCGCCGGAGCCTGGTTCGGCGAGGGGACCGTGCTCAAGAACGAACTGCGACGCTACGACGTCGTCGCGCTGCGCGACACGCGCCTCGCGATGATGGACCGTCGGACCTTCGTCTGGCTGTTCGAGAACAGCGTCGGCTTCAACCGCTTCCTGGTGGGGTCGCTCAACGAACGGCTCGGCCAGTTCATCGCATTGCTCGAATATGGCCGGACGCTGGACGCGACGGCGCGGCTGGCGCGCTCGATCGCCTCGCTGTTCAACCCGATCCTCTATCCCGACCTCACCTTGCATCTGGAGATCACCCAGGAGGAGATCGGGGCGCTGTCCGGCATCTCCCGGCAGAATGCCAACCAGTGCCTGAAGCGGCTCGAGCGCGAGGGGCTGCTGCGGCTCGAATATGGCGGGGTGACCATCATCAACCTCGACCGGCTGCGCCACTACGGCGAATGAGCGGGCCCCAGACCGCATCGAACCGGGTTTTCAAGGCTTTAAGGCCCTGATTCCAAACGATTATGCCATTAGACTTGGAGGTGGCCGGATGCTACAGACCGGCCTCGTCGGGATCGCGCGGTCTCGCGCTCTCTGGAGATGATATGACGGCTCAGGACTCAAAGCGGCGCGTTGCGCTGATCACCGGCGTCACCGGGCAGGACGGCGCGTATCTCGCCGAATATCTGCTCGGGCTCGGCTACACCGTGCACGGGATCAAGCGCCGCTCGTCCTCGTTCAACACCGCGCGCGTCGATCATCTCTATCAGGACCCGCATGCCGGCAACGTGCCGTTCCTGATGCACTACGGCGACATGACCGATTCGACCAATCTGATCCGGCTGATGCAGCAGATCCGGCCGACCGAGATCTACAACCTCGCCGCCCAGAGCCACGTCCAGGTCAGTTTCGAAAGCCCGGAATACACCGCCAACGCCGACGCCATCGGCGTGCTGCGCCTGCTGGAGGCGATCCGCATCCTCGGCATGGAAAAGGAGACCCGGTTCTACCAGGCCTCGACCTCGGAGCTGTACGGGCTGGTGCAGGAGGTGCCGCAGAAGGAGACGACGCCGTTCTATCCGCGCTCGCCCTATGGCGTCGCCAAGCTCTACGGCTACTGGATCACGGTGAACTACCGCGAGGCCTACGGCATGTTCGCCAGCAACGGCATCCTGTTCAACCATGAGAGCCCGATCCGCGGCGAGACCTTCGTGACGCGCAAGATCACCCGCGCCGTCGCCCGCATCGAAGTCGGCCTCGAGAACAAGCTCTATCTCGGCAATCTCGATGCCAAGCGCGACTGGGGTCACGCCCGCGACTATGTCGAGGGCATGCACAAGATCCTGCAGGCGGATGAGCCCGGCGACTTCGTGCTCGCGACCGGCGAGACGCGCTCGGTGCGCGAGTTCGTCGAACTGGCGTTTGCCGAGGTCGGCCGCAGCATCGAATGGCGCGGCAAGGGCGTCGAGGAGATCGGCGTCGACAAGGCGTCCGGCACCACGCTGGTGCAGATCGACCCGGCCTATTTCCGCCCGACCGAGGTCGATCTTCTGATCGGCGACGCCAGCAAGGCGCGCGCCCAGCTCGGCTGGGCGCCGAAGACACCGTTCGCGCAGCTGGTGAAGGAAATGGTCGCCAGCGATCTCGTCGAGGCGAGGCAGGATGCGGCCCATGGCAAGCACGGCGTTTGAACTGAAGGGCAAGACGGTTTTCGTCGCCGGCCATCGCGGCATGGTCGGCTCGGCGCTGGTGCGCCGGCTGGCGCGCGAACAGGTCGATCTCCTGACCGTGTCGCGCGGCGAGGTCGATCTGCGCGACCAAGGGGCGGTCAACGCCTGGTTTGCCGCGAAGCGGCCGCAGGCGGTGTTCCTTGCCGCCGCCAAGGTCGGCGGCATCGTCGCCAACAACACGCTGCGGGCGGAATTCCTCTACGACAATCTGGCGATCTCGACCAATGTGATCCAGGCGGCGCATGCCAATGGCTGCGAGAAGCTGATGTTCTTCGGCTCGTCCTGCATCTATCCGCGCCTCGCGCCGCAGCCGCTGCGCGAGGACTCGATGCTGACCGGCCCGCTGGAGCCGACCAACGAGCCTTATGCCATCGCCAAGATCGCCGGCATCAAGATGACCGAGGCCTATCGAAGCCAATATGGCGCCGATTTCATCAGCGTGATGCCGACCAACCTCTACGGTCCCGGCGACAATTATCATCCCGAATACAGCCACGTCGTCGCGGCGCTGATCCGCCGCTTCCATGAGGCCGAGGTCGCAGGCGCCGCCGATGTCGTGGTGTGGGGCACGGGCACGCCGCGCCGTGAATTCCTCTATGTCGACGATCTCGCCGACGCCTGCATTTATTTGATGAAGACCTACTCCTCGTCGGAGCTGGTCAATATCGGCACCGGCGAGGACATCACGATCGCCGAATTCGCCCGCATCGTTGCCGCCGCCGTCGGCTACCGCGGTGAGATCAGCTTCGACACCTCACGTCCCGACGGCACGCCGCGCAAGCTGCTCGACGTCAACAGGCTCGCCAAGCTCGGCTGGCGCGCCACCACCTCGCTCGAGGATGGCATCAAGCTCGCGTACCAGGCCTATCTGAACGAGGCGAAGCAGGCGGCGCTGTAGCGCCGAAATGCTACGTCGCCGTTGCGCGCGGCGGCGCCTTCGCCAGTGCTGTCGCCATCGCCGAGATCAGCGGCTTCATGAAGAACGCGTCGTTGGCCGGATAGATGTCCGTGCGCAAGCCGTAAGTCTTCAGTTCATCCGACACCACGGGCCCGACGGAGGCGATCGGCGTGCGCTCGAGGCCCTCGCGCAATTGCGCCTCGCACTTGTGCGCCTGTGCCACCTCGAGCAAGCGGCGGACCTGGCCGGAACTCGTCAGCGCGATCGCGTCAATTCGGCCCCGCGCCATCTCCTCGATCGCAGTGACGATGTTGGCGTCGGCTGCCTGCGCATCATAGACATAGGGCAGCACCGTATCGACCTCGGCGCCCTGCGCCTTGATCGCGCCGATCAGGGTGGCGTGGTCCTTGTCCGGATAGAGCTGCAGGCCGAGGCGGTGGCCGCTTAGGTCGAGCTTCGACAGCATCTCGGCGACGCCTTCCGACGTCGGCTTCTCCGTCGTCATCTGCGGCTCGAGCCCGATCTCGCGTAGCGCCCGGCCAGGCTTCGGCCCGCGGGCGAATTTGCGCGCCTTGGCGAGGCTGCCCACAAACTCTGTCTCGACCCCAATCCGCCGTACGACCTTCATCAACCGGCGCAGGCCTTCACCGGTCATCAGCACGAGTTCGTCGAGTGGGCGGGCGATCGCGCGTCGGATCCAGGCCTCGATCGGCGCCGGATCCGGCGCGTCGTGGATGGTGAACATCGGGCATTGCAGCACCTCGGCGCCCTGCTCGGCGAGCAGGCGGGAAAACTGCGCCTCCTCGCGCGTCTCGAGGATCAGGATACGGTAGCCGTTCAGCCGGTCAGCCATGATGGTCCTTAACAAACATTGTCGTCATTTGTTCGATTTGACCCCCGCGCCGGGATTGGCGCAAGGCCGCCTGCGGTGATAGACGGGGGCCGAAAATGATCGTTCCACATACCTGCTCAAGCTTTGGTCAATTGGCATGCCCGACCATCAATTCGTTCTGACCCTGTCCTGTCCGGATCGACCGGGGATCGTCTCCGCGGTCTCGACCTTCCTCGCGCATAACGGCCAGAACATCCTGGACGCCCAGCAATTCAACGATGTCGAGACCGGCAAGTTCTTCATGCGCGTGGTGTTCACCGCAGCCGACCTCGCGGTCGGGCTGCCGGCGCTGCAGACCGGTTTTGCCGCGATCGCCGAACGTTTCGGCATGGACTGGCAGATGCGCGACCGCGCCAGCCGCCGCCGGGTGATGCTGCTGGTCTCCAAGTCCGATCACTGCCTGGTCGATATCCTGTATCGCTGGCGCACCGGCGAGCTTGAGATGATCCCGACCGCTGTTGTCTCCAACCATCCGCGCGAAACCTATGGCTCGCTCGATTTCGGCGATATCCCGTTCCACCATCTGCCGGTCACCAAGGAGACCAAGCGGCAGCAGGAGGACGCGGTATGGAAGCTGGCGCAGGACACCCAGACCGATCTCGTGGTGCTGGCCCGCTACATGCAGATCCTGTCCGACGAGATGTCGGCGCGGCTGTCGGGCCGCTGCATCAACATCCATCATTCCTTCCTGCCGGGCTTCAAGGGCGCCAAGCCCTACCACCAGGCCCATGAGCGCGGCGTCAAGCTGATCGGCGCCACGGCGCACTACGTCACCAGCGATCTCGACGAGGGGCCGATCATCGACCAGGACGTCGAGCGCATCAGCCATCGCGACACGCCCGAGGATCTGGTGCGCAAGGGCCGCGACATCGAGCGCCGCGTGCTGGCGCGCGCGATCCGCTACCATCTCGCCGACCGCGTCATCCTCAATGGCCGCAAGACGGTGGTGTTCGTGGACTGATCTGCGCCTTCACCCATTGTCGCGCTTTGACCGTTGTGGCGTCGCCCTTGCATCGAGGTGCTGCATGAAGCTCATCCACATGAGCGATATCCATCTGACGACGCCGGGGAAGACGATCTTCGGTCGTGATCCGCTGCAGAATTTCGAGCGCGCGCTGGAGCACGTGCTTGCCGATCATCGCGACGCCGAACTGATGGTCATCTCGGGCGATCTTTCCGATATCGGCGACCTCGCGGACTATCAATTGCTGCGCCAACGCCTGAGCGGCTTTCCGATCCCGGTGCGGCTCTGTATCGGCAACCACGACCATCGCGAGACGTTTCTCGGCGTGTTTCCCGAAGGCGCAGACGCAGACGGCTTCGCGCAGGGCGCTCACGACACGTCGGTCGGACGCGTCTTGCTGCTCGACACCTACGAGCCGCAGACGGCCGCCGGCAGCTTTTGCGAGACGCGGCGGGCCTGGCTGGAACGGCAGCTATCGGAGCATGACGGACCGTTCTTTCTGTTCATGCATCACAATCCATTCCCGACCCATATCGGCCCGGTGGACAGGATCGGCCTGCTTGACGGTGCCGCGTTCCGCTCGATCATCGCAAGGCACCGGAGCAAGATCCGCCATATTTTCTTCGGCCACTGCCACATGGTGCTGAGCGGCTCGGTCGCCGGCGTTCCCACAACCTCGCTGCGCGGAACGAACCACGCCAGCTATCCGGTGTTCGCCGAGGTGCTGACGGTTGCCGATCTGCCGGAGTCCTACGGTGTGGCGTTCATCGGCGACGGCTACGTCACCGTGCACATGGTGGAGTTCGGCTACCGCGGCGAAATCATCAGCGAGGATGCCCTCGACTAGGCCGCACGCTCAGTGGGCAGCGCTCTGCGTCGCCGCCGGCTTGGCGTCGTCGCCGCGCTCGGCCGCCGGCATCAGGCGCTTGCGCTCCCGTTCCTGCATGAACTTGTCATACTCGGGGGTGCCCGGCCGCGGTGGCGCATCGGCGGGCAGGCCGCCGGCCCAGGCCGGAATGTAGTCGGCCATGCCGGCCGAGACCTTTTGGTTCATTGAACTGCATCCCCCGAGCGCACAGGCCGCGAGCGCGAGGGCGATCAGGACAGGGATGTGACGTGTGAAGATCGGCATTGGCAGCAGCATACGGCCCTGGTCTTTATGGATCATGATCTTGGGCGTGACCGTTCGGCTGCAATTGTGCTTGTTTGTTGACATTGGCGATTGATTTGTACGATCGTACAAACAATGGGAAGGTTAAGGCTTTGGATGCGCCAGATCGGTTCTCTTTGGGGGCGTTGAGTTTCGGAGAATAATTCTGGTATCCTGATACTTATCGTCGTGGTTCGGCCCGATCGTGCCGCGCGCGACACACGTCCATCGTCCGATTGACAACAGGGCGCATCGAGACGCCTTGTCGCGTAGCGGCCCGGCCGCGACGTGCTTGGGTTAAGGTTGAGGCAAGGGCCGGGCACTCGGCTCGAGGCAGAACAATGGAAGGGGGAGGGATGTCGATGTTCAATCGTCGCAACATGTTGCTGTGGGGCGCTGCTTCGGTCGTGCTTTGCGGGGTATGCGCCGGCGTGCCGGCGCGGGCGGACGACGCCGTCAAGATTGGTTTGATCCTGCCGATGACCGGCGGCCAGGCCTCGACCGGCAAGCAGATTGACAATGCCATCAAGCTTTACATGCAGCAGAAGGGCGACACCGTCGCCGGCAAGAAGATCGAGATCATCCTGAAGGATGACGCCGCGGTGCCCGACAATACCAAGCGGCTCGCACAGGAACTGATCGTCAACGACAAGGTCAATTTCATCGCAGGCTTCGGTGTGACGCCTGCGGCGCTGGCCGCCGCGCCGCTCGCGACGCAGGCCAAGATCCCGGAAGTCGTGATGGCGGCCGGCACCTCGATCATCACCGAGCGCTCGCCCTACATCGTGCGCACCAGCTTCACGCTGGCGCAGTCCTCCACCATCATCGGCGACTGGGCGGTCAAGAACGGCATCAAGAAGGTCGCGACGCTGACCTCCGACTACGCGCCGGGCAACGACGCGCTGACCTTCTTCAAGCAGCACTTCACCGCCGGCGGTGGCGAGATCGTGGAAGAGGTCAAGGTCCCGCTCGCCAATCCCGACTTCGCGCCGTTCCTGCAGCGCATGAAGGATTCCAAGCCCGACGCGATGTTCGTGTTCGTGCCGGCCGGGCAGGGCGGCAACTTCATGAAGCAATATGCCGAGCGCGGGCTCGACAAGAGCGGCATCAAGGTGATCGGCCCCGGCGACGTCATGGACGACGACCTGCTCAACAACATGGGCGATGCCGCGCTCGGCGCGGTGACCGCGCATCTCTATTCGGCGGCGCATCCGTCCCAGATGAACAAGGACTTCGTCGCCGCCTACAAGAAGGCGTTCGGCAACCGGCCGGGCTTCATGGCGGTGAGCGGCTATGACGGCATCCATCTGATCTACGAGGCGCTGAAGAAGACCAATGGCGCGACCGACGGCGACAAGCTGATCGAGGCGATGAAGGGCATGAAGTGGGAGAGCCCGCGCGGCCCGATCTCGATCGATCCGGAAACCCGCGACATCGTGCAGAACATCTACATTCGCAAGGTCGAGAAGGTCGACGGTGAGCTGTACAATGTCGAGTTCGCGACCTTCGAGGCCGTCAAGGATTCCGGCAAGACCAAGAAGTGACGCGCGAAGCTCCGCCTTCCTCCACGTCATGGCCGGGACTGCCGGCCATGACGTTCCACTTGACGTGGTGCCCATTGTGTCGTCTCGGCTGAGCTGACTTCATGGCCTCTATCCTCACCAACCTGTTCGACGGCGTCGCCTACGGCATGCTGCTGTTCGTGCTCGCCTGCGGGCTGGCGGTGACGCTCGGGCTGATGAATTTCGTCAACCTGGCGCATGGCGCCTTCGCGATGGCCGGCGGCTATATCTGCGCCGTGCTGGTGAACAATTCCGGTTGGCCGTTCTTCGCAGCTCTGCCGCTCGCTTTTGTGGGCAGCGCCGTCATTGGTATCGCGCTGGAGCGCACGCTGTACCGTCATCTTTATAGCCGCAGCCATCTCGATCAGGTGCTGTTCTCGATCGGTCTGGTGTTCATGTCGGTTGCGGCGGTCGATTACATCATGGGATCGTCGCGGGTCTTCATCAAATTGCCGGCGGCGCTGGAGGGGCAGATCGATCTGTTCGGCGTCGGCATCGGTCGTTACCGGCTGATGATCGTCGTGATCTGCGGCCTGCTCACGCTGGCGCTGCAACTGATCCTCGCCAAGACGCGGTTCGGCAGCCGTCTGCGTGCCGCGGTCGACGATCCGCGCGCCGCGATCGGGCTCGGCATCAACGTGCCGCAGGTGTTCGCGTTCACCTTCGCCTTCGGCTGCGGCCTCGCTGGGCTCGGCGGTGCGCTGAGCGCGGAGATCCTCGGGCTCGATCCGTATTTTCCGCTGAAATTCATGATCTACTTCCTGATCGTGGTGACGGTCGGCGGTTCGTCCTCGATCACCGGCCCGTTCCTCGCATCCCTGCTGCTCGGCATCGCCGACGTCGCCGGCAAATATTACGTGCCCAAGGTCGGTCCCTTCGTGATCTACACCGTCATGATCGTGATCCTTCTCTGGCGCCCCAACGGCCTGTTCGGCCGCACCGCGGCGCGGTGAGGCCGTCATGACCGCGCTGTCCGACGTCTCCACCCATGCGATGGCCAGCGCGCGCTGGCGGATCAGCGAGGTCGCTTTCTGGGTGCTCGCGCTCGCCTGCGCGTTCCTGTTCCCTTCGCGCTATCTGATCATGACCGACATCGTGCGGCTCGGCCTGTTCGCGCTGTCGCTCGACCTGATCCTCGGCTACGCCGGCATCGTCTCGCTCGGCCATGCAGCGTTCTTCGGCGTCGGCGCCTATTCGGCCGGCTTGCTGGCGCTGCACGGCATCATCAACGAGCCCGTCATCGCCCTGGTCGCCGCCGGCCTCGTCGCGGCGGTGCTCGGGTTCCTGACCAGCTTCCTCGTCATCCGCGGCGCCGACCTGACCCGGCTGATGGTGACGCTCGGCATCGCGCTGCTGCTGGAAGCGCTCGCCGAGCGCTTCTCGGACATCACCGGCGGCACCGATGGCCTGCAGGGCATCGAGATGCAGCCGATCCTTGGGCTGTTCGCCTTCGACATGTTCGGCAAGACCGGGTTCCTCTACTCACTGATCGTGCTGTTCGTCCTGTTCCTGCTCGCGCGACGCGTGGTGCATTCGCCGTTCGGCCTGTCGCTGCGGGCGATCAGGAACAATCCGCTGCGCGCGGCCGCGATCGGCGTGCCGGTCAATCGCCGCCTGATCGCGGTCTACACGCTGGCCGCCTTCTATGCCGGAATCGCCGGCGCGCTGTTCACCCAGACCACGGCGCTCGCCTCGCTCGACGTGTTCGCCTTCGAGCGCTCGGCCGACCTGATGCTGGTGCTCGTGATCGGCGGTACCGGCTATCTCTATGGCGGCCTGATCGGCGCCGTCGTGTTCAAGATGCTGCAGGAGCTGTTTCAGAGCATCACCCCGCAATACTGGCTGTTCTGGATCGGCCTCGTGCTGGTCGTGATCGTGATGGTCGGCCGCGCACGCATCCACCGCTTGGTGCTGTTCGTGCCGAACCTGATCATCCGTCAGTTCGCCGGCCGCAAGGCCGCCGTTGCCGTGCCGGAGAGCGAGGCGTCATGACGATCGCGCTCGAAACCCGCAATCTCGAAAAGTCGTTTGGCGGCCTTCGTGTCACCCGCGATCTCTCGCTGAAGGTAATGCAGGGCGCCCGCCACGCGCTGATCGGGCCGAACGGCGCCGGCAAGACCACCGTCATCAATCAGCTCACCGGCGTGCTGACGCCGAACAGCGGGAGCATCCTGCTCGAAGGTGCCGACATCACCGGCCTCTCCGTGCACAGACGGGTGCTGCGCGGGCTGTCGCGCACCTTCCAGATCAACCAGCTCTATCCCGACCTGACCCCGCTCGAGACCATCGGCCTTGCAGTCTCCGAACGGATGGGCCGCGGTGGTGACTGGTGGCGGCGGATGGGCACGCGCAGCGACGTCAATGCCGAGATCGCCGAGATATTGTCGCGCTTCCATCTGCTCGACGTCATGACCGAGCTCACCTCGACATTGCCCTACGGCAAACAGCGCCTGCTCGAGATCGCGGTCGCGATCGCCGCCAGGCCGCGAGTGCTGCTGCTCGACGAGCCCGCGGCCGGTGTCCCCGAAAGCGAGCGCCACGATATCCTGGCAGCGGTCGCAGCATTGCCGCGCGACGTCACCGTGCTCTTGATCGAGCACGACATGGACCTCGTGTTCTCGTTCGCAGATCGCATCTCCGTCTTGGTCAACGGCGGCCTGCTCACCGAGGGCGCGCCCGACGAGGTCGCGCGCGATCCGCAGGTGAGGGCGGTCTACCTCGGCGAGGCTGCCGATGCCTGACCTGCTCTCCATCCAGGGCCTGCGTGCCGGATACGGCGAGGCCGTGGTGCTGCCGGACATGTCGCTGGCGCTCGCCGACGGCCAGGTGCTTGCGCTGCTCGGCCGCAACGGCACCGGCAAGACCACGCTGATCAATTCGATCGTCGGCATCACCCGCCGCTTCGGCGGCAGCGTTGCGCTCGCGGGCAGCGACATCACGGCACTGCGGCCCGACCAGCGCGCCCGCGCCGGGATCGGCTGGGTGCCGCAGGAGCGCAACATCTTCCGCTCGCTGACGGTGGAGGAGAACATGACCGCGGTGGCGCAGCCCGGGCCGTGGACGGTTGAGCGGGTGTACGAGATGTTTCCGCGGCTGAAGGAGCGGCGCGGAAATTTCGGCAACCAGCTGTCGGGCGGCGAGCAGCAGATGCTGGCGATCGGCCGCGCGCTGACCTTGAACCCGAAGGTGCTGCTGCTGGACGAGCCGACCGAGGGCCTCGCGCCGATCATCGTTGAGGAATTGTTAAAGGCGATCGGAACCATCACGCGCTCGGGCGGCATCTGCTCGATCATCGTCGAGCAGAACGCGCAAAAGATTCTGGGGCTCGCCGACCGCGTTGTGATATTGGAACGCGGCATGATCGTGCACGATGCCGCAAGCAGTGCGTTGAAGGCCGATCCCTCCGTCCTCGAGCGCCATCTCGGCGTCGCCGGGACCAAGAAACACTGACGACCTCAGGGAGTTCACCATGCAGCGAACCAAGCCTCCGTTCCGCGCCGACGAGGTCGCAGCCTGTTGCGGCCGCCGAAGATCAAGGAAGCCCGCGCCAAATTGGAGAAGGGCGAGATCTCGGCCGACGAGCTGCGCAAGGTCGAGGACATGGAGATCGAGAAGGTCGTGCACAAGCAGGCCTCGGTGGGCCTGAAGCTTGCGACCGACGGCGAGTTCCGCCGCTCCTGGTGGCACTTCGATTTCCTCAGCCATCTGACCGGTTGCGAGCTGTTCCACCCCGACATGGGCATCCAGTTTGCCGGCGTGCAGACCCGCCACGACGCCATCAGGGTGATCGGCAAGCTCGACTTCTCCGATCAGCATCCGATGCTCGATCACTTCAGGTTCCTGAAGAAGTACGCCGACCAGGCGCATGTTGTGCCGAAGATGACGATCCCGTCGCCCGCGGTGCTGCACTTCCGCGGTGGCCGCAAGCTGATCTCGAAGGAGGTCTATCCCGATCTCGAGGAGTTCTATCAGGACCTTGGCAAGACCTATCGCAAGGCGGTGAAGGCGTTCTACGACGCCGGTTGCCGCTACCTGCAATTCGACGACACGGTGTGGGCCTATCTGTGCTCGCCGGAGGAATTGCAGAAGTCGCGCGACCGTGGCGACAATCCGGATGGACTGCAGGAGATCTACGCGCGCGTCATCAACTACGCGATCGCCGATCGCCCGTCCGACATGGTGATCACGACCCATGTCTGCCGCGGCAATTTCCGCTCGACCTGGATCTCCTCCGGCGGCTACGAGCCGGTCGCCGAGACCATGCTGGCCGGCACCAATTACGACGGCTATTTCCTCGAGTATGATTCCGATCGTGCCGGTGGCTTCGAGCCGCTGCGCTTCCTGCCCAAGGGCAACAAGGTCGTGGTGGTCGGCGTCATCACCTCGAAGTTCGGCCAGCTCGAGAAGAAGGACGACATCAAGCGGCGGCTGGAGGAGGCATCCAAATTCGCCCCGATCGAGCAGCTCGCGGTGTCGCCGCAATGCGGCTTCGCCTCGACCGAGGAGGGCAACATCCTCTCCGAGGAAGAGCAATGGGCCAAGCTGCGATTGGCTGTCGAAGTCGCCAACGAGGTGTGGGGCAAGTGACGCGTACGCGCCGTCACTGCTCCGCCAGATAGACCTCGCCGAGCAGCGACGAGTTCGACCACGGCACCTGCTTGCCCTTGGTCGCGGCGACGACCTCGGCCCGGACCCGCGTCAGCATCTGCTGCACTTCGAGGCCGGGCGTGCCGACATGGCGCGACAGCGCCGCCGAGAACGGGCTGTTGGCGCCTTCGCCGTCGAGCGCGACTTGGCCCGGCGCGGTCGCGAACGCGATCAGCGTGCCGGCGCCGAGCGTCGAGCCTGATCCGAGCGTAGCGGGCGCGGCGAGGCCGGAGCCGGCCTCGATGCCGCGGCTGGGGCCTGTGGACGCCACCTGCGGCGCCATCGGATTGTTGCGGCAGGCATCGAGGATCAGGATGTTGGTGCGGATCTGATCGTCGAGGCCGGCCATGATCGTATCCATGTCGACCATCGCGTCGGTCATGCGCCCGCCGGCCTTGAACTCGATATCGACCGGCACGAGGTAGTTGCGGCCGTCGACCTGCACGCCATGGCCGGCATAGTAGACCACGGCGATTTGCGACCGCGTCGCCTCGCGCAGGAAATCGTGGATCGTCCTCTGCATCGCGTCGCGATCGAGATCGAGACCCTCCGAGACGGTGAAGCCGATGTCGCGCAGGCTCTTGGCGATGGCGCGTGCATCGTTGGGTGGATTGGGCAGCGCCTTCACATGCGCATAGGCGCCGTTGCCGATCACCAGCGCGACGCGCCGGCCGGTTGCTGCGGCCTGCACGCGTGCGGCCGGCGCGGCCGGATTGGCTGCCGCGGGCACCGGCGGCGCGGGAGCAGGACTGCTTTCGGCGGCGGGCACTGCTGCGGTCTTGCGCGGTGCTGCATCAGCTTCCTTCAGCAGCGCGAGCCGCACCTTGGCGGTGGCCTGGTTGGCTTTGCTGCCGGCGTCGGAGGCGACGCCCTCGAGCACCGCGGCGTAATCTTCCTTGGCGTGCGCAGCATCGCCCTTTGCTTCATAGGAGAGGCCGCGCTGAGTGTAGGCCGAGATCAGCACGCTACCGGGCGGCGTCATGATGTTGACGGGCGCCTTCGCCTTCGCGAGCCGGATCGCTTCCGTCGTGTCTGCGATCGCGCGCGCGATGTCGCCCTTCGCGCGCCAGATCACGGCGCGGCGGATTAGGGGCTCCGGCAGTGACGGATCGATCCTGACGGCCTCGTTGATGTCGGCGAGCGCGCCGTCGAGATCGCCGAGCGCCTGTTTCGAGGCACCGCGGTTCTGATAGGAGAACGCCGACCTCGGATCGGCCTTGATCGCGGCGTCGTAGTCGGCGATCGCCTTGACGTAGTCACCCTTGCCGCGATAGGCGTTGCCGCGGTTGTGATAGATGATGCCGCTCGGTGGCCCCATCCGCAGCGCGTCGTTGAAGTCGGCGATCGCGATGTCGTACTCGCCCTTGTCGTAATAGGCCGAGCCGCGCAGATTGTAGACGGCGGTGCTCGGCTTGAGGCGCAGCGCCTCGGTCGTGTCCGCAATCACCTGCGGATAGTTGCCCTTCTTGTTCCAGCCGACTGCGCGCCAGAAATAGACGGTCGCGAGCTTCTCGCCGGAAAACACCTTTAGCGCGATGATCTTGGTGCAGGCGTCGATCATCTGGTCAGCCGGCGTGGTGTCGGTCGTGCAGAGCGGGCCGAGCTGGGCGCGCGTCTGGGCGAGGCAGGGCGCCGACCACAGCATGGCGGCAAGCAGGCAGGGGATCAGGAGCAGGCGGCGCATCGGTCATCCAGCGGGTAGGCCGTCATCGTGATCGGCGACGGCATGGCGATCCAGGGAACGATCCAAGGGGCTATCCATGACTGTTTGGTGATCGGGCCGCAGAGGGGGTTCAACTGGTGGGAAAATGGTGGTAAGACGCCGCTGCACACTATCTCTGCCCACTTTTGTCCCACTCACCGCTGCCCACAACTGCCGCCCTTGGCACCATGAAGAACGACGAAATCCTCAGCCAGATCACGGATTTCTGCCGACGCTCCGACATGGCGGAGACGACGTTCGGCCGCCGTGCCGTCAACGACGGCAAGCTGGTGCATCGGCTGCGCGAGGGCAAGCGCATCACCATCGATACGCTCGATCGCATCAACGGCTTCATCGCCACCTCGACCCCGGGCGGCGTGGCACCGCCGCGCGGCCTCGTGGTGCCGCCGGAAAAGCGCGATCCAAGGGGTAATTTCCGCTTCTTCGAGAACCGCCAGCGCTACCTGCTGTTCGTACACACCTGCAGCGAGAAGCGGGTGATCGCCGACCGGGTATCGCTGGAACTGGCGGCGATCCACCCCCGGCCGCCGGCGCTGCGGGTGTTCGACGCCGGAATGGGCGATGGCACGGTGCTGGCGCGCGTCCTGCGTGCCATGCATGGCCGCTTCCCACATATGCCGTTCTATGTCGCTGGCAAGGAACTGAGCCTGGAGGACGTCCGCCTCACGCTCGATAAGGTGCCGGACCGTCTGTTCGAGCACCCGGCCAGCGTCTTCGTGTTCACCAACATGTATTACGCCGAGGCGCCCTGCTGACGCCCAAGAACTCCGCGGCGGCCGCCAGCATGATCTGGCACGAGGTGGCCCTGCGCGGCGCCTCCTCTGGTGAGTTCGAGGCCCAGATCGCCGAGCTCGGCCCGTTCCTGGAACAGAATTGGCGGGCCAATCTCAGCCCCGGCAATGCGATGCCGATCTATGAGCGGCCGGTGGCGCTGGTGCTGTACCGGGACGATCATCGCTTCCTGCTCGATTCCATCATTCCGCGGGCCGGCCGCACCGAGGCCAATTTCGATCTCGTGATCGCCTCGCAGCCCTACCGCGCCAAATCCTCGGTGAATTTCCGCGCCAAGCGGATCATCGCGCCGCTGGCCCGCGCACTGCGCGGCGGCGGGCGGCTGATAGGAATCCACTCCCACGGAGGCGATCCCGGGCTTGAAATGATTCAAGCCGTCTGGCCCGGAGAAAATCCTTTCGCCGTCAGCCGTCATGAGATACTGCGCGCGGTGAAATACGAGTTGGGTTCGGCGGGCCGCGAGCTGAACTTCAATGCCTACGCCGATAATCGTTCGATCTTCCGATATGATATGGAAGCGCTGCCAAATGAGGTGACCGGCTCGATCGGAACCTCGACAGCCTTTGCTGCGTGGAATGCCGCGGTGTATGTCGCGCAGATCGAAGATGAGCGGTTGACCGAAACGACCGAAAACGGACGAGCTCTCGAGGCCACACGCGAAGTTCTCCGCAAACACAACGGGCTGTGGTTCTACGACGAATCCTACGTCATCTCACGGCGACGAGACTGACATGCCGGGGACATATTCACCAACCAACGTCGGACATCGACGAAACAAGGGGTTTGCTTGATGCGCGCGTCTTATCTCTTCACCAGCGAGTCGGTCTCGGAAGGCCATCCGGACAAGGTCTGCGATCGTATCTCGGATGAGATCGTCGACCTGTTCTACCGCGAGGGACCGAAAGCGGGCATCGACCCGTGGCAGATCCGCGCGGCGTGCGAAACGCTCGCGACCACCAACAAGGTGGTGATCGCCGGCGAAACGCGCGGCCCGAGCTCGGTCACCAACGAGCAGATCGAGGGCGTCGTGCGCGGCGCGATCAAGGACATCGGCTACGAGCAGGATGGCTTCCACTGGAAGACCTGCGACATCGAGATCCTGCTGCATCCGCAGTCGGCCGATATCGCGCAGGGCGTCGACGCGCTGCAGCCGGGTGAGGTCAAGGAAGAGGGGGCCGGCGACCAGGGCATCATGTTCGGTTACGCCACCAACGAGACGCCGGACCTGATGCCGGCGCCGATCTTCTACGCCCACAAGATCCTGCGGCTGATCTCGGAAGCGCGCCACTCCGGCAAGGAGAAGGTGCTGGGTCCGGACTCCAAGAGCCAGGTCACCGTGCAGTACGAGAACGGCAAGCCGGTCGGCGTCCGCGAGATCGTCGTCTCGCATCAGCATCTGGTCGAGGATCTCACCTCCAACCAGATCCGCGACATCGTCGAGCCGTATGTGCGCGAGGCGCTGCCGAAGGAGTGGATCAACGGCAAGACGATCTGGCACATCAATCCGACCGGCAAGTTCTTCATCGGCGGTCCCGACGGCGACTCCGGCCTGACCGGCCGCAAGATCATCGTCGACACCTACGGCGGCGCGGCTCCGCATGGCGGCGGCGCGTTCTCCGGCAAGGATCCGACCAAGGTCGACCGTTCGGCTGCTTACGCTGCGCGCTATGTCGCCAAGAACATCGTTGCGGCCGGTCTTGCCGACCGCTGCACGCTGCAGCTCGCCTACGCGATCGGCGTGGCGCGCCCGCTGTCGATCTACATCGACACCCACGGCACCGGTAAGGTGTCGGAGGACGAGCTCGAGAAGGCGGCAGCAAAGGCGATGGATCTGACTCCGCGCGGCATCCGCACCCATCTCGACCTCAACCGCCCGATCTACGCGCGCACCTCGGCCTACGGTCATTTCGGCCGCACGCCGGACAATGAGGGCGGCTTCTCCTGGGAGAAGACCGATCTCGTCGAGCCGCTGAAGCGCGCGCTCTGACATCAGCGTCATTCCGGGACGCTCGCGAGCGCGAGCGATCCCGGAATCCTTACTCATCATCTCAAGATTCCGGGTTCGCCGCTGCGCGGCGCCCGGAATGACCAGTTCAACAACAGGACGCTCTCATGAACGCCCCCACGAAGCCCGGCTTCACCGACTACATCGTCAAGGACATTGCGCTCGCCGATTTCGGCCGCAAGGAGATCTCGTTAGCCGAGACCGAAATGCCCGGCCTGATGGCCACCCGGGAGGAGTTTGGCCCCAAGCAGCCGCTGAAGGGCGCGCGCATCGCCGGCTCGCTGCACATGACGATCCAGACTGCCGTGCTGATCGAGACGCTGGCCGCGCTCGGCGCCGACATCCGCTGGGTCTCCTGCAACATCTATTCGACCCAGGATCACGCTGCGGCCGCGATCGCCGCCGCCGGCATTCCGGTGTTCGCCGTGAAGGGCGAGACGCTGACCGAGTACTGGGACTACACCGCCAAGCTGTTCGACTGGCACGGCGGCGGTACGCCGAACATGATCCTCGATGACGGCGGCGATGCCACCATGCTGGTGCATGCCGGCTACCGCGCCGAGCAGGGCGACACCGCGTTCCTCGACAAGCCGACCTCCGAGGAAGAGGAGATCTTCTACGCGCTGGTCAAGCGTCTCTTGAAGGAGAAGCCGAAGGGCTACTTCGCCGAGATCGCCAAGAACATCAAGGGCGTCTCGGAAGAGACCACCACGGGCGTGCATCGTCTCTACGAGATGGCCAACAAGGGCACGCTGCTGTTCCCGGCGATCAACGTCAACGACAGCGTCACCAAGTCGAAGTTCGACAACCTCTATGGTTGCCGCGAGTCGCTGGTCGACGGCATCCGCCGCGGCACCGACGTGATGCTGTCGGGCAAGGTCGCGATGGTCGCGGGCTTCGGCGACGTCGGCAAGGGCTCGGCCGCCTCGCTGCGCCAGGCCGGCTGCCGCGTCATGGTGTCCGAAGTCGATCCGATCTGCGCGCTGCAGGCGGCGATGGAAGGCTATGAGGTCGTGACGATGGAAGACGCCGCGCCGCGCGCCGACATCTTCGTCACCGCCACCGGCAACAAGGACATCATCACCATCGAGCACATGCGCGCGATGAAGGATCGCGCCATCGTCTGCAACATCGGCCACTTCGACAACGAGATCCAGATCGCGAGCCTTCGCAATCTGAAGTGGACCAACATCAAGCCGCAGGTCGACGAGATCGAATTCCCCGACAAGCACCGCATCATCATGCTGTCGGAAGGCCGTCTCGTGAACCTCGGCAATGCGATGGGCCACCCGTCCTTCGTTATGTCGGCCTCGTTCACCAACCAGACGCTGGCGCAGATCGAGCTCTGGGCCAACAACAAGGACGACAAGTACGCCAAGAAGGTCTACGTGCTGCCGAAGACGCTCGACGAGAAGGTCGCTCGTCTGCACCTCGCCAAAATCGGCGTCAAGCTGACCGAGCTGCGCAAGGACCAGGCCGACTACATCGGCGTCAAGCAGGAAGGTCCGTACAAGTCGGACCACTACCGCTACTGATCCGCGCTGACTGCGATCGATGAAGTGAAGAGCCCCGGCATCGTCCGGGGCTTTTTGCTGGGCTGTTTTGCGCGTGGACGGCACCCGGCATGACGCCGATCCACCGATGTCGTCCCTGCGAAAGCAGGGACCCATACTCCGCGGCGGCTGTTGTGAAGGGGAGCTCGTCCTTCCAGCAGCGCGCAAATCGTCAGCGTCGGTGGTTATGGGTCCCTGCTTTTGTAGGGACGAAAGTGAGTTTGTTGTACGGTCCGGGAGTCATACGTCGCGCATTGGCGCGACATGGTCTACCCGAGCTTGGCCTATCGTTCCGCCCTCAGGAACAGAGGGCGCCGTAATCCCCCTCACCCCGACTTCTGCGCCGAGCCGTGCCCAAGCTGCCGCGAGATCTCGCCCGCACAATCACGCAGCGCGGTCGCGATCGGGCTGTCCCAGCCGGCGTCGAAGGTGCCTTCCGGGCCCATCGCAGTGATCAC
>NZ_LGTB01000035.1 GCF_001238275.1 Bradyrhizobium viridifuturi | reverse complement strand
ATCCTTCGAGACTCGCTCCGCTCGCACCTCAGGATGACGGGAACGAGTCAACCGCGACACTAGTGATCGGCGACAAACTGTCGCTGATTGCGATCAGCTTCACGCCACACGCTTCGGCGTAGCTCCAACAGGGACTCGTCGCCAGATAGAAAAGCGGCCGGAGTTCCACATCATCAGACCCAATATTCCCGGTCCCCGGAAATTTTAATGGTCAGGTGTCATCCGAATTGCCAATCCCCGCACGGCCCTCGCTGGTTGCCCGGCGGTCTCACCGTGGTATCGTCGATGCCAATCGGCCATTGAGACCGACTTTGGGAGGGGACCATGCGGAGCGTGCAAGCGCTGGCCGTCGCGGTGTTGTCTGTGCTGACCATCAGCGACGTTTCACGCGCAGCCGAGCCGAAATCCGGCGGCATTTTCAGGATCTACCACCGCGACAGTCCCGGCAGCGCCTCGATCCACGAGGGCGCGACCTACTCGGTGAACATTCCGTTCATGCCGATCTTCAACAACCTCGTTATCTTCGATCAGCATATCGCGCAGAACAGCGCCAGCACGATCCGACCCGAGTTGGCGGAGAGCTGGGCCTGGAGCGGCGACCACAAGACGCTGACCTTCAAGTTGCGCAAGGACGTGAAATGGCACGACGGCAAGCCCTTCACCGCGGCCGACGTCAAATGCACCTTCGACATGCTGATGGGCAAGTCGCAGCAGAAGTTCCGGCAGAACCCGCGCAAGTCCTGGTACGAGCAAGTCGACGAGGTCACGACCAACGGCGACTATGAGGCGTCGTTCAAGCTGAAGCGGCCGCAGCCCGCGTTGTTGTCGCTGCTCGCCTCGGGCTATTCGCCGGTCTATCCCTGCCACGTCTCTCCGGCGGAAATGCGCACCAAGCCTGTTGGCACAGGTCCGTTCAAGTTCGTCGAGTTCAAGGCCAACGAATCGATCAAGCTGACCAAGAACCCTGACTACTTCAAGAAGGGCTTGCCCTATCTCGACGGCATCGAGTTCACCATCATCCCGAACCGTTCGACCGCGATCCTCGGATTCGTCTCGGGCAAGTTCGACATGACGTTCCCGACGGAGGTCTCGATCCCCCTGCTCAAGGACGTCAAGTCGCAGGACCCGACAGCGGTCTGCGTGGTGGAACCGAACAACGTCTCCACCAACATCATCATCAATTCGAGCGCACCGCCGTTCGACAATCTCGACGTCCGCCGCGCGCTGGCGCTGGCGCTCGATCGCAAGGCGTTCATCCAGATCATGTTCGAGGGCCAAGGCGACATCGGCGGTACCATGGAGCCGGCGCCCGACGGCCTGTGGGCGATGCCGAAGGAGATGCTTGAGTCGATTCCAGGCTATGGGCCCGATATCGAGAAGAACCGCGAGGAAGCCCGCAAGTTGATGCAGAAGGCGGGCTATGGCCCGGACAAGCATCTGCAGATCAAGGTATCGACCCGCAACATCGCGGTCTACCGCGATCCCGCGATCATCCTGATCGACCAGATCAAGAGCATCTACGTCGACGCCGAGCTCGACGTCGTCGACACCGCGCAATGGTTCCCGAAGATCGCGCGCAAGGATTATTCGCTCGGCCTCAACCTCACCGGCAATGCCGTCGACGAGCCCGACCAGTCCTTCTACGAGAACTATGCCTGCGGCTCGGAGCGGAACTACACCAATTATTGCAACAAGGACATCGAGAAGCTGTTCGACCAGCAATCCGAAGAGACCGATGTCGAGAAGCGCAAGAAGCTGGTCTGGGAGATCGACAAGAAGCTGCAGGAAGACGTCGCGCGGCCGATCATCTTCCATGCCCGCACCGGCACCTGCTGGAAGCCCTACGTGAAGAATGTCACGATCATGTCCAACAGCTCCTATAACGGCTATCGCTACGAAGACGTCTGGCTGGATAAATAAGCCACAAGCGAGATCAGGGAGAGAGCCAGGGTGTTTGCCTATATCGTGCGGCGGCTGTTCCTGATGCTCGTGACCCTGTTCGGGATCTCGGTGATCATCTTCGTGCTGCTGCGCGTCGTTCCCGGCAACATCGTGGACATCCTGTTCGATGCCGCGGGCTTCGTCGATCCCGCCGACAAGGCCAATCTGGAACGCGAGCTCGGGTTGAGCCAGCCGATCGTGATCCAATATCTGCACTGGATCGGCGGCCTTCTGCACGGCGACCTCGGCTATTCCTACGTCTCGGAAAAGCCGGCCCTGGAGGAGATCCTGCCGCGGATCCCGATCACCGCACGGCTCGCGGGACTGGCTTTGCTGTTCTCCGCCTCGATCGGCATCCCGCTCGGGGTGATCAGCGCCGTGCACCAGGGCTCGAAGCTCGACTATGCGCTGCGCGTCGTCAGCCTCAGCGGCCTGTCGCTGCCGTCGTTCTGGCTCGGCCTGTTGATCCTGATGGCCTCGGTCTCGCTGTTCGGCACCATGCCGATCTTCAATCCGAATCCGAAGACCTGGCTCGAGGCGCTGTCCATCTATGCGGTGCCGGCGATGGCGGTCGGCTTCCGCAGCGCGGCTCTGACCATGCGCATCACCCGCTCCTCGATGCTGGAGATCCTGCGCCAGGACTATATCCGCACCGCGCGCGCCAAGGGCGCGTCCGAAGCCTCGGTGAACTATCACCACGCGCTGAAGAATGCGGTGCTGCCGGTCATCACCGTGATCGGCATCGAGGCTGCGTTCCTGATCGGCGGATTGATCGTAACCGAGACCGTGTTCAATATTCCCGGCATCGCCCGCTTCCTGGTCGAGGCGCTGCGCTGGCGCGATTACCCGATCGTGCAGAACCTCGTGATGTTCATCGCCGTCGTCGTCGTGGTCGTGAATTTCATCGTCGACATGCTGTATGCAGCGATCGATCCGCGCATCCGGTTTGGAGACTGACTAGATGGCGACGATCAATTTCGACAGCGAACTGCGGCGCGCCGGAGCCAATGCCACCGGCGGTTGGGGACGGCTGGCCTTCCTGGCGCAGCGCCATGTGCTCGGCACAGTCGGCCTGACCATCATGCTGCTGTTCGTGCTGACGGCAATCTTCGCCGACCTGATCAGCCGTTATGATCCGCTCACGGTCGATTCGGCGCATCGCCTGGCCGCGCCCTCTGCTCTGCACTGGTTCGGCACCGATTCCTTCGGCCGCGATGTCTGGAGCCGCATCATCCACGGCGCGCGGATCTCGCTTGCCGTCGGCATCGGCTCCACAACGCTCGGCGCCACGCTCGGCGTCATCGTCGGTCTCGCCTCCGGCTATCTATCCGGCTGGGTCGACCTCGTGTTCCAGCGGGTCACCGACATCCTGCAATCGCTGCCGCTATTGGTGCTTGCGCTCGTGATGACCGCGGCGCTCGGCCCGTCGCTGCCGAATGTGATCCTCGCGATCGCGATTCCCTTGATCCCGACCGTCGCCCGCGTGATCCGCGCCAACACGCTGGCGCTGCGCGAGCAGCCGTTCGTCGAGGCCGCCAAATCGATCGGCATGAGCGAGGTACGCATCGCGCTGCGCCACGTGCTGCCGAACACCATCGCCCCCTTGATCGTGCTGGCCACCGCGCAGCTCGGCTCGACCATCCTGACCGAGGCGTCGCTGTCGTTCCTCGGCCTCGGTATCCCCGAGCCCTATCCGTCCTGGGGCCGGATGCTGTCGGAATCCGCCGCCGAATATGTCCGCACCGCGCCGTGGCTGGTGATCTTCCCCGGCATTGCGATCAGCCTTGCCGTGTTCGGCACCAATCTGTTCGGCGACGCCTTGCGCGACATCCTCGATCCGAGGCAGCGCGGCTGATGAGCGAGGCACTTCCGGCAGAGACGGTTCTCGACGTGAAGAACCTGCAGACGGTGTTCTTCACCAACTCCGGCCTGTTCCGCGCGGTTGACGATGTCTCGTTCACGGTCCGCCGCGGCGAGACCTTGGCGATCGTCGGCGAATCCGGCTGCGGCAAGAGCGTCAGCGCGCTGTCGATCATGCGGCTGGTGCCCGATCCGCCGGGCCGTATCGTCGGCGGCTCGGTGACGCTCGAGGGCACCGACCTCCTGAAGCTCGATGATGCCGCGATGCGCGACATCAGGGGCAACCGCATCTCGATGATCTTCCAGGAGCCGATGACCTCGCTCAACCCGGTGATTCGGATCGGCGACCAGATCATCGAGGCGGTGCGGCTGCATCAGAAGGTGAGCAGCAAGGAGGCCTGGAAACAGGCGGTCGACATGCTGCGGCTGGTGCGCATTCCAGAGCCCGAGCGCCGCGCCCGTGAATATCCGCACCAGCTCTCCGGCGGCATGCGCCAGCGCGCCATGATCGCGATGGCGCTGGCGTGCAGGCCCGCGTTGTTGATCGCGGACGAGCCGACCACCGCGCTCGACGTCACCATTCAGGCGCAGATCCTGGCGCTGATCGTCGATCTGCAGCAGCGGCTCGGCACCGGGCTGATCCTGATCACCCACGACCTCGGCGTCGTGGCGCAGACCGCGCAGCGCGTGATCGTGATGTATGCCGGCAAGAAGGTCGAGGAGGCGACGGTCGAGTCGCTGTTCGAGACGCCGTTGCATCCCTACACCAGAGGCCTGATGGCCTCGATCCCCGCAGTGCCCTCGCCCGACGCCAGGGAGGACGTGCGGCTGATCGAAATCCCCGGCATGGTGCCGTCACTGACCAAGCTGCCGCCCGGCTGCGCCTTCGCGCCGCGCTGCAAGCTCGCGGTCGATCGCTGCCGTCAGGAGTATCCGCCGCTCGACGAGGTCAAGAGCAATCACTGGGCCGCGTGCTGGCGCGCCGGCGAGATGGCGGAGGCGTCATGACCGAGCAGCGTCCGCTCCTCGAGGTCACCGACCTGGTCAAGCACTACCCGGTGCGCGGCGGCGTGCTGCGCCGGCAGGTCGGCACCGTGCATGCGGTCGACGGCGTCAGCTTCGCGCTCGGCACCGGCGAGACGCTCGGCCTGGTCGGCGAATCCGGCTGCGGCAAGTCGACGGTCGCGCGCACCGTGCTGCGGCTGGTCGAGCCGACCAGCGGCGCGATCAGGCTCGACGGCGAGGATATCGCGCCGCTCAGCAAGACGGCGCTGCGGCCATACCGCCGCTCGATGCAGATCGTGTTCCAGGATCCGTTCGCCTCGCTCAACCCGCGCATGACGGCCGGCGACATCGTGGGCGAGCCCTTGAGCGTGCACGGTATCGCGACCGGTGCGAAGAAGCAGGAGCGGGTCGCGGAGCTGTTCCAGCAGGTCGGGCTGCGCGCCGATCAGATGAGGAATTTTCCGCACCAGTTCTCCGGCGGCCAGCGCCAGCGCATCTGTATTGCACGCGCGCTGTCGCTTGGGCCACGGCTGATCGTCTGCGACGAACCGGTCTCCGCGCTCGACGTTTCGATCCAGGCGCAGGTGATCAATCTCTTGATCGACCTGCAGCGCAAGCAGAACTTCTCCTACCTCTTCATCGCGCACGATCTCGCTGTTGTCGCCCATATCAGCCACCGCGTCGCCGTGATGTATCTCGGCCGCATTGTCGAGATCGCCGACAAGCACGAGCTGTTCGCCAATCCGCGTCACCCTTATACGCAGGCCCTGCTCGCCTCAGTGCCGATCGCCGACCCCAAGGCCAAGCGCTCCGCACCGCTGATCGACGGCGACGTCCCGAGTCCGATCAATCCGCCATCGGGTTGCGCCTTCCACACCCGCTGCCGCTACGCGATCGATCGCTGCAAGTCGGAACGCCCAGCGCTGCAGGCCGCCGGCTCCAGGCATCAGGTCGCGTGCTGGCTGAACGACGGGACAGGGCGAGACGAATAATCCGCTGTCGTCCCTGCGAAAGCAGGGACCCATAACCACCGTCGTTCGCCGTCTCGCGGCGCTGTGGCTCCAGCGCGCTTCAACAGTCAAGATCGGTGGTTATGGTCCCGGGTCGCGCTGCGCTTGCCCGGGACGACAGACTTTAAGCGGCAGCCTCGATCTCCACGACAATCTTCCCCGTCGTCACCTGCTCACCCTCGGCAACGTCGATCGACGACACGGTGCCCGTGACCCCGGCGGTGTGCACGTGCTCCATCTTCATCGCCTCGAGCGTCATCACCGGCTGGCCGGCCGCGACCTTGTCGCCGGCCTTCACCAACACGGCGACGACCCGGCCGTTCATGGCGGCGCGGACCTTGCCGTCGCCGCCCGCGCCCGTCGCGCTCTCCGGCGGCGTGAGCGTGAGGTCGCGGGCCGAAAGCGTGACGCCGCGATGCAGGACAAAGAGCCGATCGCCATCGCGCATGAACCTGGCCTGCTCCATCAAGCCATCATGGTGGAAACGAATACCGTCCTGGTCCAGCTCGTCGATCACGAAGCTGAAGCGATCGCCGTTGCGGGTTACGAGATAGCTGCCGTCGCGTTCGCGGACGATTTCGATCTCCTGCACGCCGTGGCCGAGATCGATCCGCAGCCCGAGCGGGAATGTTGCTGACAGCGACCGGCCGCGCTGCCACGGCGGGGCATGCGGATGGGTGACGTAGAGCAGCAGCGCGGCGAGCGCGAGATCGCTGCCGCGATCGGCTCGCGGCGCCAGCAGCACGTCGCGGTTGTTGCCGATGAAGGCCGTGGTTGCGTCGCCCTTGGCGAAGACTGGATGGCGCAGGCAGTCGATCAGGAACCCCTGATTGGTGGTGATGCCGAACGCCGTGACCTGCTCCAGCGCAGAGATCAGCTTGCCGCGCGCCTCCTCGCGGGTGGCGCCGTGGCTAATGACCTTGGCGATCATCGAATCATAGAACGGCGGGATCTCCGAGCCGGACTGCAGCGCATGCTCGACGCGGATACCGTCAGGCATCTGCCAGCGCGCCATCGTGCCGGATTGCGGCATGAAGTCGTGCCCGGCGTCCTCCGAGCACAGCCGCACCTCGATGGCGTGACCGGAGAAGGTGACGTCCTCCTGCCTGACACCGAGGGGGTCGCCGCGGGCGACACGCAACTGCAATTCGACCAGATCGAGCCCGGTGATCGCCTCGGTGACGGGATGCTCGACCTGGAGCCGCGTGTTCATCTCCATGAAGTAGAAATTGCCGGCCCGGTCGAGCAGGAATTCGAGCGTACCGGCGCCCTCGTATCTAATCGTCTTGACCGCCTGGACCGCGACCGCACCCATGCGCGCGCGCAGTTCCGGCGTCACCGCCGGCGACGGCGCCTCCTCGATCAGCTTCTGGTGCCGCCGCTGCACCGAGCAATCACGCTCGCCGAGATGGATCGCGTTGCCATGGCGGTCGCCGAACACCTGGACCTCGATGTGGCGGGGATCGACGATCGCGCGCTCGAGGATAACAG
The DNA here is from genome assembly GCF_001238275.1 of Bradyrhizobium viridifuturi. Taxonomy (GTDB): domain Bacteria; phylum Pseudomonadota; class Alphaproteobacteria; order Rhizobiales; family Xanthobacteraceae; genus Bradyrhizobium; species Bradyrhizobium viridifuturi. The sequence continues at coordinate 105,000 of NZ_LGTB01000035.1, read as the reverse complement.
TGGGATCGCCGAACGCGCCTTGCGCTTCCGATCGTGCGCTGCGCAGCGCATCGGGAAACGCCGCGGCATCCGCAACCAGCCGCATGCCACGGCCGCCACCGCCGGCGACCGCCTTGATCATAACGGGAAAGCCGATCTTCTTGGCTTCCGCCAGCATCGCCGCATCGCCCTGGTCGGCGCCCTGATAGCCGGGCACGCAGGGTACGCCGGCCTTCTGCATGATGTCCTTAGCGCCGGCCTTGTTGCCCATCGCAAGGATCGCCTCCGGCGACGGACCGATGAACACGAGCCCCGCATCGCGGCACGCCTGCGCAAGGTCCTCGTTCTCCGCGAGAAAGCCGTAGCCGGGATGCACCGCGCCGGCGCCGCTTGCCTTGGCAGCGGCGACGATGGCGTCGATCTTCAGATAGGACTGTGCCGGCAACGCCTCGCCGATCCGCACCGCCTGGTCGGCCTCGCGCACATGCAGCGCGTCGCGGTCGGCGTCGGAATAGACCGCGACCACGCCATAGCCGAGCCGCCGCGCCGTGCGCATGATGCGTAGCGCGATCTCGCCGCGGTTGGCGACCAGGATCTTGAAGAACGGCGTCCGCTTCACGATGGAACCGCTCATGGCCGCGCCACCGAGAACTGCATGCGCTGCGGGGTCCGCGCCTCGGCCTCGCGGCAGATCGAAAGCACCTCCGACAGCACCGTCCGCGTATCGCGCGGATCGATCACGCCGTCGTCGAGCACGCGGGCGCTGGTCGAGAACACGTCCATCTGGCTGTCGAACACGCCGGTGATCTGCGCCTTCATCGCCTCCAGCTTCTCCTTCTCGATCGGCTTGCCGCGACGCGCCGCAGCAGCTTCAGTCACGATCGCCATGGTTTCGGCGGCCTGCTCGCCGCCCATCACAGCCGTCTTGGCGTTCGGCCAGGAAAAGCAGAACCGCGGATGGAAGCCGCGGCCGCACATGCCGTAATTGCCGGCGCCGAACGAGGCGCCGCAATACAGCGTGATCTGCGGCACCGTCGCCGAGGTCACCGCCTGGATCATCTTGGAGCCGTGCTTGATCATGCCGGCCTCTTCATAGGCCTTGCCCACCATGTAGCCGGTGGTGTTGTTCATATAGAGGATCGGCGTGCGCGACTGGCAGCAGGCCTGAATGAAATGCGTCGCCTTGTTGGCGCCGGGCACGTCGAGCGGGCCGTTGTTGGTGATGATACCGATCGCTTGCCCCTGGATGCGGGCATGGCCGCAGACCGTGGCAGGTCCGTAATTGGCACCGAACTCGGTGAAATCGGAATCATCGATGAAGCGCGCGATCGCCTGGCGCATGTCGACGGGTCGCTTGTGATCCATCGGCATGATGCCGAGTAGTTCCTCTGCGTCGTAGCGCGGTGGCTTGAATGCGGCAGGTTCCGGGCTCGGACGATCCCAGGGGAGCTTGGCCATGATCTCGCGCGCGATGCGCAGCGCATCGCGATCGTCCTCGGCGAGATAATCGCCGAGGCCGGAGACCTGGGTGTGCATCTCGGCGCCGCCGAGTTCCTCCTCGGTCGCGATCTCGCCGGTGGCGGCCTTGAGCAGAGGCGGCCCGGCGAGGAAGGCGCGGGTGCGGCCGCGCACCATCACGATGTAGTCGGAGAGCCCGGTCTGGTACGCACCGCCCGCAGTGGAGGAGCCGTGCGTCACGGTGACGACAGGCAGCCCGGCGGCCGACAGCCGCGCCAGATTACGGAAGATATTGCCGCCGCGGACGAAATCCTCGACGCGGTAGCGCAGCAGATTGGCGCCGGCGCTCTCGACCAGCTGCACATAGGGCAGCTTGTTCTCCAGCGCGAGCTCCTGCACCCGCAGCGTCTTGTCGAGACCGTAGGGTTGCAGCGCGCCGGCATCGATGCCGGCATCATTGGCGCTGACAATGCAGCGGATGCCGGAGACGAAGCCGATGCCGGCGACCAGCCCGCCGCCGGGCACGCTCTTGTCCGCATCTGCCACATCGAACATGTAGCCGGCGAGCGTCGATAATTCGAGGAACGGCGAGCCGGGATCGAGCACCAGCGCGACGCGCTCGCGCGGCAGCAGCTGTCCGCGCTTGTGGAAGCGATCCTTGGCGGCGGCGGAAGCCGTGCGTGTCCGTTCCTCCAGCCCGCGCATTCGTGCGATCAGCGCCAGCATGCCGTCGCGATTGCCCCGGAAGCCGGCGCTGCCGGTGGAAATCGTGTTCTCGATGATGGCCACTAGGCGCGCTCCACAAAATGCCCGTTGTATTGCTGCCGCAGTTCGACCTTGCGCAGCTTGCCGGTCGCGGTCATCGGCATCTCCTCGAGAATACGCACCAGCTTCGGCACCTGGAAGCCGCCGAGGTGCTTTCTGCAATGTGCCTCGATGCCGGCCTCGTCGGCGACCGCGCCGGGCTTCAGCTTGACGAAGGCGGAGACCGCCTCGCCCCATTGCGGATGCGGCAGGCCGACCACGGCGGCGTTCTGCACGGCAGGGTGCGCCAGCAGCGTCTCCTCGATCTTGACCGAAGCGACGTTCTCGCCGCCCGACTTGATCATGTCCTTCTTGCGATCGAGGAACAGCACCTCGCCATTGGCGTCGATCAGGGCAAGATCGCCGGTATGATGCCAGCCGAACTTGCGCGCCTCCTCGGTCGACTTCGGGTCCTTATAGTAGCCCATCATCACATTGGGCCCGCGATGCACGAGCTCGCCGATCTCGCCGCGCGGCAACAGATTGCCGCTGTCGTCCATGATCGCGGTCTCGTTGACGATCAGCGATTCGCCCCAGTAATTGCCGAACCGGTCGAGCTGCAGCTCCGGGCGCGACATCGTCGTCGCCGGATACATCTCGGTCTGGCCGCTGGTCAGCACGAAGTTCGGACACATGTCCGCCATCGCGCGTTCGAGCAGCGGCTTGCCCATCGGGGCCATGGTGTAGATGCAGCAGCGCAGGACCGACAGGTCATACTCACGCGCGTGGATGATCGAGGATCGCCTGGTACATCAGCGACAGGCCGACGAACACCGTGAGCCTGTCGCGGACGATCGCCTCCATGCAAGCGACCGGATCGAAGCCGCGCATCAGTGCCATCCGGCCGCCGACCGAGAGATAGCTGAGCAGCAGCACATGGCCGGCGCAGTGGAACAGCGGAAATTGGCCGGTGATGCCGTCGTCGCGCGACAGCTGCATCTCGATGCAGTTGCTCATCACGGCCATGACCACGGCGAGGTGGCAATGCATCGCGCCCTTCGGCCGCGACGTCGTGCCTGACGTGTAGATGATCATGGCGAGATCGCGGTCGTTGATCTCGATCTCCGGCTCGATGTCGGACTGCCCTTCCAGCAGGCCGTTGAATTCCTGCAGTCCGGTCTTGCCGGCATTGCCGGCCAGGTCGACCGCGATCATCTGCATGCCACGCGCTTCCAGCGCCGCGCGCCGGTCGGCCTGGGCGTGGAGGTTGTCGTCGATGATGGCAAAGCGCACCTCGCATGGCCGAGGATGTAATCCATGTCCGCCGCTCCGAGCATGGTGTTGATCGGCACCCAGACCAGGCCGGCGCGGTGGATACCGAACAGCGCTTTGACGAACTCGACGGAGTTGTTGCAGATGGTCGAGATCTTCTCGCCCGGCTTCAGCCCGCGCTGCACCAGATGGTTGGCGAAGCGATTGGCGTCGCGCTCGAGTTCGGTGAAGGTGACCTGCCGGCTGCCATCGGTCAGCGCGACGCGGTCGGGAAACCGCCGCGCGGCGCGCTTCAGGAGGTCGCCGATCGCGACGCGCCCGATGCGGCCCGGGCCCGTGACGCCGCCGGTTGCCAAGAGGTTGTCCATCTGTTTCCTCCTCCTCGTCATTCCGGGGCAGCCCGAAGGGCTGAGCCCGGAATCCACAACCACGATCGTGAGTATGGATTCCCCGATGCGCAATTGCGGGTCTGAGGCTCGCGCCAAGAGGCGCGCCCCGGAATGACGGGGTTAGTGCCTGACCCCAAAGATCTGCCGCGCCTCGGCCGGGCCCGCGATCTCGCGTCCCGCGCGCCGCGCGCAGGCGGCGAGCGCTTCGACGAGTTGCCCGTTCGACGTCACCTTGGCGCCGTCGTCGAGATAGAACGTATCTTCCAGCCCGCTGCGCAGATGACCACCGAGATCAGCAGCCCGCTGGTGCAGCGGCCAGATCTCGGCGCGGCCGATCGCGGTGACCTGCCAATGCGCTTCCGGCACCTTCAGCTTCAACAGGATCGGCAACAGCTCCGGATCGGCCGGCATGCCCGAGGCAACACCCATGACGAAATTGTATTCGAGCGGTCCGGAATACATCCCGGTCTGCCGATACATCCCGACGCAGCGCACGATGCCGACATCGAAGCATTCGAATTCGGGGATCGTGCCGGCCACCTTCATCACGTCGAGATAGTCCTGCACTTTCTCGACCGCGTTATCGAACATCATGGGCGGCCACGCCCAGGTGTTGTCGGCCTTGACTTTGAGATAGTTCAGCGAGCCCGCATTGCATGCGGCGATCTCCGGCCTGGTCTCGCGCACGCAGTCGAGCGCGCCCTGATAGTTCGGGCCCGAGGTGCCAGTGGTATGGTTGATGATCACGCCGGGGCAGGCCTCGCGGATCGCTTGCTGGATCTCCTTGCTGACGCCAACGTCCCATGACGGCAGATGGCCCTTGTTCGGCTCCTGCTGACGCAGATGGATATGCATGATGCTGGCGCCGGCGTTGAACGCTGCCTTGGCCTCGCGCGCCATCTGTTCCGGCGTCACCGGGACATTGTGCTGCTTCGGGTCGGTAAGCACGCCGTTCAGCGCGCAGGTGATGACGGCCTTGTCGCTCATGGGTCTCTTGTCCGCTTTGCAGTGCACATGCGCTGCTGATTTTCCCATGATGAGAAATTTGCCTTCGCGCCATCTTGCGTTGACTGGCTAAGTGGATGCGATCACGCCGTAATACGCCGCCAGCCGGTTAACACAAGACGCGACGCCCACCTGTCGCGTAGCCTTGCCGCAAAGCAAAGCGGCGCAACAAGCCGGCATCACGGGGAGAACGTCATGGTCTCGATCAACCGGCGCACATGGCTCACCGGCGCGGCAGGCGCGGGGCTCGCCGCAGTCGCGGGCCTCAAGCCTTCCCTGGCGGAAGACACACCCGGGGTTACCGCGACCGAGATCAGGATCGGCAGCACCACCTCCCTGAGCGGACCGGTGTCGGCGCTCGGCGTGCAGGCGCGCTGCCAGGAAGCCTATTTCAAGATGCTGAACGAGCAGGGCGGCATCGCCGGCCGCCAGATCAAGTACATCTATTACGACGACGCGTTCAATCCGGCGAAGACGGTCGAGCAGGTGCGTCGCCTGATCGAGAGCGACAACGTCGCCTTCCTGTTCAACATGCTCGGCACCGCGCCGAATTCGGCCGTCGTCAAATATATCAACGCCGCCAAGGTGCCGCATCTGTTCCTGTCGGTGAACGGCGACAAATGGGGCGACTACAAATCCTATCCCTGGACCATGGGCTTTGCGCCGAGCGCGCGGACCGAAGCGCAGGTATTCGTCAAATATGCGCTGAGCCAGCACAAGGACGCGAAGATCGCGGTGCTCTACCAGAACGACGATCTCGGTAAGGATTTCGTCGCCGGCACCAAGGACGTGCTGGGCGAGCGGTTCGCGACATCGGCCGTGGTGGCGTCACACGAGGTCACCGATCCCACGATCGATTCCCAGATCGTCGTGTTGCGCGGCGCCAATCCGGACGTGCTGATCTCGGGCACCACGGCAAAGTTCTGCGCGCAGTCGATCCGCAAGATCTATGAGCTCGGCTGGAAGCCGATGCATTTCATCGCCAGCGGCGCTGCGTCGCTGTCTTCGACCATCATCCCGGTCGGCCTCGACAAGGCGCAGGGCACGATCTCGTCAGCCTATATCAAGGACGTCGCCGATCCGGCCTGGGCCAATGACCAAGGTGTGAAGGATTTCCTCGCCTTCATGGAAAAATACTTCCCCGACGGCAATCCGAAGGAAGGCTACAACCTCTACGCCTATATGGTGGCAAACGTGCTCAAGATCGTCCTCGAGCAATGCAAGGGCAACTTTACCCGCGACAACATCATGGCGCAGGCGAATAATCTCAGGGATGTCTATGTCCCGACGCTGTTACCCGGCATCAAGGTCAACACCAGTCCGACCAATCATCATCCCTTGCAGCAGCTTCAGCTGCAGCGGATCGAAGGGCCCGGCTGGCTGCGATTCGGCGAGGTGATCCAGGGCGCGAATTTGTAGCGGAGGTGCACCCCAAGTGTCGTCCCGGCGAAGGCCGGGACCCATAACCACCAATGCCCGTTGCTTCAGGTAGGTCTCTGCCATCCCGCTTCATCGATGAATCACGCGGTATGGGTCCCGGCTTTCGCCGGGACGACAGCGAAGGTTACGTCAGCGCGCGCTCCTGCCCGGTGCGGTAGATCGCAAGATCGCGCGAGCCGGAGAAGATCGCGCGCGGCTTGAGGCCATAGAAGCGGCGGATCGAGTGGCTGAAATGGGTGCTATCGGGATAACCGATATCCTGCGCGAGATGTGCGAGGTTGATGTCCTGATTGGCGAAATGCAGCAGATGCCGCGCCCGCTTCCAGGCGCGGAAGGAGCGGAACGAGATCCCGGTCTCCTCCTTGAACAGATGCAGGAAGCGCGACGGCGACAGCCCGGCCTCGGCGGCACAGCTTGCCGCGGTCACCGGCTCGCCGGAGAATTGCCCGATCCGGGCGATCGCGCGCACTACGCGCGGATCGAGCACCCGCTGCGGCAGTGCGTCGCCGAAGCACATCGTGTCGAACTCGGCATTCGCGATCGTGTCGCGATGCTGCATCTCGGCCAGCGTCGCATAGGCGTTGCGAATGCGGTTCGCGAACAGATGAGAGTCGGGTCCCTGCAAACGGCGGGCAACCGCTTCGAGCGTGCCGTCAGGCACGCTTTCCGGCTCGATCGCGACGCAGATCGCCGAACGATATTCGCTGGTGATGGTGTGGCGGAGGTTCGGCATCGTCACCGCGAGCTCGCCATGGGACTCGCGGCCCTCGCTGGTTGACAGATGCAAGCCGTCGCGGATCGCGACATAGACATGGAATGCGCCGGGACAACGCTCGCGCGGCCGGCCGAGCAGCCCGGCATAGAACACCCGCTCCGGCGTGATCAGCATCCGGTGGCCGGACTGCTGCTGGCCGGACTTCTGGCACTTCGCGTCCACGATCGCGTCCATGGCGGTTCCTCCTCGCGCGGCTCTTTGGGCCGCTGCGGCGGAGCTACCATAGCGCAAATTCGCAAGCTGTCACCGACGCGCTGGATCAAATCCGGGACACATCGTCTCGGGCACGATCAAGGCCGCGCCCGCGGCGTAACGTTCTGTTCCAGCCCGGCTTTCTGCTCGGACGCCACCGCGCGCTTGTAACCGTCGCGCTGCTGCAGCCGCGCCCAATAGGCCGCGACATTCGGCCCGAAATCCTTGGCAAGGCCGATATTGCTGGCGAGCCGGAGCGCGTAGCCGTTCGTGATGTCGGCGGCCGTGAAGCGTTCCGCGCAGAGGAATTCCGATTTGGCGGCGGCGGCTTCGACCGCGCGGAGGCGGCCCAGGAACCATTTTGCATAGTCGCCCGAGACCTGCGGGTTGCGCCGCTCCTCCGGCTCGAGCTGGCTGTAGCGGAGCACCAATGTCTGCGGAAAGGTCAGCGTCGCATCTGAAAAATACATCCAGTTCAGGAACGCGCCATAAGCCGGCTCGTCGACACCGACGATCAGCGGCGTCGGGCCGTATTTGGTGCCGAGGTAATGGCAGATGCCGGAGGACTCCGTCATCTTCGTCTCGCCATCGACCATGAACGGGATGGTGCCGAGTGGGTTGATGCCGAGATACTCCTTGGCGAACACGCGCGGCGGGAACGGCAGTATCTTCAGCTCATAGGGCAGCCCGAGCTCCTCCAGCATCCACAGCGGGCGGAACGAGCGCGCGGCGTCGCAGTGATAGAGCGTGATCATCAGGCGTTTCCCTTTTGCTTCATGCCGGGCAGCGTGCCCATCATCTTGCACAATACCATGAGCATCACCTCGTCGGCGCCGCCGCCGATCGAGGTCAGGCGGCTGTCGCGATAGGCCCGGCTGACCGGGGTCTCGTTGGTGAAACCCATGCCACCCCAATATTGCAGGCAGGCGTCGGTCAGCTCGCGGCCGAGCCTGCCGGCCTTCAGCTTGGCCATAGTCGCGAGCCGCGTCACGTCCTCGCCGGCGACCAGCGCCTCGCCGGCGCGATAGATCAGCGAGCGCAGCAGCTCGACCTCGGTCTGCATCTCCGCGAGCTTGAAGTGCACCACCTGATTATCGAGGATCGAGCCGCCGAACGCCTTGCGGTTGCGGGTGTAGTCGATGGTCTCGCTGATGATGAATTCATGCGCCTTCAGGCAGGCCGCGGCGCCCCACAGCCGCTCCTCCTGGAACTGGATCATCTGGTAGGTGAAGCCTTGGCCTTCCTCGCCGATCCGGTTGCACTTCGGCACCCGGACATTGTCGAAGAAGATCTGCGCGGTATCGGACGAGCGCATGCCGAGCTTGTCGAGCTTGCGCGCGACCTGCACGCCCTTGGTCTTCATCGGCACGCAGATCAGCGACTTGTTGCGATGGACTGGGCCATCGCTGGTGTTGGCGAGCAGGCAGATCCAGTCGGCCTGAGTGCCGTTGGTGATCCACATCTTGCCGCCATTGATGACGTAATCGTCACCGTCGGAGCGTGCGTTGGTCTTGATCGAGGCGACGTCGGAGCCGGCACCGGGCTCGGAGACGCCGATGCAAGCGACCTGGTTACCCGAAATCGCCGGCGCCAGGAATTCGCGCCGCACCTCGTCGGAGCCGAATCGCGCCAACGCCGGCGTTGCCATATCGGTCTGCACCCCGATCGCCATCGGCACGCCGCCGCAGGTGATGGCCCCGAGTTCCTCGGCCATCATCAGCGCGTAGGAGTAATCCAGCCCCTGGCCGCCGAACTCGACCGGCTTGTTGAGGCCGAGGAAGCCGAGATCTCCGAGCTTTTTAAACAGCTCATGCGCCGGGAAGATGTCGGCCTTCTCCCATTCGTCGACATGGGGATTGATCTCGGCCGCGATGAATTTTTGGAGCGCGCGGCGGGGTTCGTCGTGGTCGGCGGTGAAGAGCATGTATCGGTCTATCCCTTGTCATTCCGGGGCGGCCGCGAAGCGGACGAGCCCGGAATCCATTCAACCTCGAATCTGCGGCCCGATGGATTCCGGGCTCGCGCTACGCGCGCCTCGGAATGACGGTGGCGAATGAGAGGCATTCACAACCCCATCTGCCTCGACGCGAGATCCTTCATGATCTCCTCAGTCCCGCCGCCGATGGCGTTGACCTTGACCTCGCGGTAGATGCGCTCGACCTTGACGCCGCGCATGAAGCCGGCGCCGCCGAAGATCTGCACCGCCTCGGAAGCGCAATGCGCCATGGTTTGCGTCGCCTGGTTCTTCATCATGCAGATCTCGGCGACCGGGCTTTCGCCCTGGCCGAGCCGCCACGCCAACATCTCCAGCATCGCCTGCGAAACAGCGACCTTCTGCGCCATGTCGACGATCTTGTGCCTGATGACCTGGTGCTGGGCGATCGGCTTGCCGAAGGTCTTGCGCTCCTTGGCATAGGCGATCGCCTCGTCGAGGCAGACCCGCGCATAGGCCGTGCAGCTTGCCGCCATGCCCATGCGCTCGCTGTTGAAGTTGTACATAATCTGCTTGAAGCCCTGGCCCTCCTCGCCGATCAGGTTCTCGACCGGCACACGGCATTCGTCGAAATGCAACGTCGCGGTGTCGGAGGCCCACCAACCCATCTTCTTCAGCTTGGTGCGGGAGAGGCCAGGTGTAGCGCCCTCGATCAAGAGCAGGCTGACGCCGCCCGGCCCCTCGCCGCCGGTGCGCACCGCGACCGTGAGATAGTCGGCGCGCATGCCCGAGGTGATGAAGGTCTTCTCGCCGCTGACCACATAATGGTCGCCGTCGCGCCGTGCCTTGGTGCGTAGGTTCGCGACATCCGAGCCGCCGCTCGGCTCGGTGATCGCGAGCGCCGAGATCTTCTTGCCGGCAAGCACTTCGGGCAGCACCCGGGCCTTGACCTCGGGGCGGGCGGCGCGCGCGATCGGCGGCGAGCCGATGGTGTGGCTCATCAGGCTCGCGGAGACGCCGCCGGCACCGGCCCGCGCCAGCTCCTGCGAGACCACGATCTTCATGAACTGGTCGGTGGCGGTCCCGCCATATTCCTCGGGAAACCCGAGGCCGAGCAGGCCGATCTCGGATGCCTTGGCGTAGAGTTCGCGCGGAAACTCGCCCTCCTCGTCCCATTGATGGGCGTAAGGCTCGATTTCCCTGGCCACAAAGCGCCGCATCACCTCGCAGAAAGCTCATGCTCGCTGGTGTAGAACGGGTTTGCCATCCGCGTGCTCCGTTGATTCCCGAGTTGGACGATGTCGGGAATCACGTCACCAAACTTGCGTCCAGTAGTCGTGCAAGAGAGAACAGTGCAGCTAGCCGCGCGCCGCTTCTCTTTCTCGAAAGCCTTTATGATGTTGCTCGACCAGCAGGGGGTGCGGCCGATGCGAGCGATGTGCAGGCAAATCTAATGCAATTGCTGCATATGCCTCATATTCGGTCCCTCGAAGGTCCTTGGAAATGTCAAGTACCAGGCGGTCGTCTGAATAGCTAAACGAGAGCAGATGATTATCGAAGAGGGTATGAAGATCGTTTCGCAACGCTATCCCATTACACGGGATGTTCGTCTTCATGCCGTTATATCGACGGATGTGAGCAGCATCGAGTACGCATTGTATCGTGGTACGGGTCACTGCGCAGCGCCCTCTCCAAGCCCACATTACAACCGACCGAAACGCCCCGCTTCCCACGCGGCGAACGCTTTCGCATTCAACTCGGCGTCGCTCATCCATCACGTCTTCTGGATCGAAAGGCAATTCCGATTCCAATTCGTCACCCACAAATGGATGAAACGTCTCTTCGTCTAGGGCGTACCTCGCAACTAATGAAGGCAAAGGAACAACGCCGACGATCTCGCCGTGATCATCGCAATTCACCAAAATTTCTGGGGCCGACCGATTCAAAAGGAATTTGATGCATCCAGCATCCAAAGATCGAATTTCACCATTCGACGAATAAAACGCATACGGGACGGCTCGTCCGAGCCGCAAAAACATCCCTACCAAGGTTTGTTCAAAGAACTCCGTGCGAAGCGTTCTTCCCTCGACGCTATCAGTCAAAGCTCCAAGTTTGTGAAATTTCGGTGCACCTCGCGAGATCGGATGACTAGGAAAAGAACATTCCGGAATGAGGAACGGCAAAGTCTCTATCGACCGTCCTTGGATTCCTTTGGACGCATGGGAGCTAGCTGAAGCGCCTGCGGATTGCCTTTCCCAAGCTAGTCGAACTTTGCGGAATTCTTCCATCCACAGTTCATCCTGGTCTCGCGAATTGCGACCCAGCCTCTTGGCGAGTTTGAAAAAGCCGGCTCCGGGCCTTTTGTCATCCTGATGCACGACCACTACTGAAAGCATGCCTCTCCCGGCTGTGCTTTCAGTAGTGGAAATTTCGTCTAGCAGCTTTGCCAATCGATCGTCATCGGGACTTATCTGGAGGGTCGAAATTCTGGCCGCTAGCTCACCGTAGGAAATGAGAGGGTTATTCGACAAAACTCGTTGAGACAAAATTACCTGAATCTCACCCTTCGCTTTCGTCCAATCATCGTCCGTAAAGCCATTTGGCATGATCAGTCCTTTCGAAACGAAAATTCGTGCCGGGCATTAAATATGGCAAGCCAAAGCGGCGGCTCGGTCGGTTACTAAGGTCTCACTTAATCCGCCTCGATCTGGCCACAACCCAGCCACTAAACGCAAGACAGTATCCCGATACGCCCCCTCCACTGCCAATTCATGGCATCAATCGAGCCAGGGACAGGCGGCGCAAGACTGCCGTTCCAGAGGAGGGACATGTGCCGGTTCGTTACTACGACTGGATCGCGCATCATCGCCGGCGCACGCCGGACAAGATGGCGCTTGTCGATCTCGCAAGCGGACGCCGTTTTGGCTATGCGGAGCTCGATGCCCGCGTGTCGCGGCTCGCCGCCTATTTGCGCGACGGCCTGAAGGTTGCGCGCGGTGACCGCGTCGCGGTGCTGGCCCTGAACACGACGGATACGCTGGAGGTGCAGTTCGCCTGCTTCCGGATCGGCGCGGTCTTCCTGCCGCTCAACACCCGCCTCACCGTTCCCGAATTGCGGTACATCACCGGCGACGCTTCGCCCAAGGTGATGATCCATGACGACGACCTCGCCGAGACCGCGCTTGCGGTCGCCAAGCTCTGCGATGTCGCGTCGACCGTGAGGCTCGGCCCGGGCGGCGCCTATGAAGCCGGCATCGCGGCGGCGAAGCCGCTCGAACGGTTCGTGGAGGTCACGCTCGATGACATCTCGACCATCATGTACACCTCGGGCACCACGGGACAGCCCAAGGGCGCGATCATCACGCATGGGATGACGTTCTGGAATTGCGTCAATCTCGGCGGCCCCGCCTACATCTCGCCGGCCTCGGTGCTGCTGACGGTGCTGCCGCTGTTTCACACCGGCGGGCTGAATTGCTACACCAACCCGGTGCTGCATGCCGGCGGCACCGTGCTGATCATGCGCACGTTCGATCCCGGCGAGGCACTGAAGCTGATCGGCGATCCCGCACAGGGCATCAACGTGTTCTTCGGCGTGCCCGCGATCTACCAATTCATGGCGCAGCATCCTTCGTTCGCAACGGCGGATTTCAGCCGCCTGATGATTGGCGGCGTCGGCGGCGCACCGATGCCGGTGCCGTTGCTCAAGACCTGGGAGGCGCGCGGCGTCGCGCTGCAACAGGGCTACGGCATGACCGAGACTTCGCCGGCGGTGATGGTGCTCGACCGCGAGGACGCCGCGCGCAAGGCCGGCTCATCCGGCAAGCCGGTGCTGCACACGGAAGTTCGCATCGTGCGCCCCGACGGCAGCGATGCCGCGGTCGGCGAACTCGGCGAACTCTGGGTCAAGGGCCCGAACATCACGCCGGGCTACTGGAACCGGCCGGACGCCAATGCCTCCTCGTTCACCGACGGCTGGCTGCATACCGGCGACGCCACGCGGATCGACGAGGAGGGCTTCTACTACATCGTCGACCGCTGGAAGGACATGTACATTTCCGGTGGCGAAAACGTCTATCCGGCCGAGGTCGAGAGCGTGCTGCATCAACTCGCGGCCGTAGCCGAAGCCGCCGTGATCGGCATCCCGAACGAGCAATGGGGCGAGGTCGGGATGGCCGTGATCGCGGTGAAGCCGGGCCATTCGCTGACGCCGACCGAGATCCACGCACATTGCCAGGCCAATCTGGCGCGGTTTAAATGCCCGCGTCTGATCGAATTCATCGATGCCCTGCCGCGGAATGCGACGGGCAAAATTCATAAGCCGACGCTCCGGCAGCAATTTAGCCAGCCGAAGCCAACCGATACTGCCGCATGATCCCGGGCACGCACGTCGCGTCTCCTGGTCATGCCGAGAGTTGCCCGCGACCGTCTGCCGGGACCGGCCGCGGGTTCGTTGCGTAGTCCCCAACCAGAATCAATCGAGGAAATTGCCTTTATGAAAACTACAAAATTGTCGCTGCTGGCCGCCGCCACGGCGCTCTGCCTGCTCTCCACCCAGGCCGCCTTTGCCCAAAAGAAGTATGACACCGGCGCCCCCGACACCGAGATCAAGATCGGCAATGTCGAGGCCTATAGCGGCCCCGCATCCGCCTATGGCGTCATCGGCAAGACCGAGGAAGCCTATTTCAAGATGATCAACGATCAGGGCGGCATCAACGGCCGCAAGATCAACTGGATCTCCTATGACGACGCTACTCGCCGCCGAAGACCGTGGAGCAGATCCGCAAGCTGATCGAGAGCGATGAAGTCTTTTTGGTGTTCAACGCGCTGGGCACGCCGACCCAGACCGCGGTGCAGAAGTATCACAACGCCAAGAAGGTGCCGCAGCTGTTCCTCGCCACCGGCGCCAGCAAGTGGAATGATCCGAAGGAATTCCCGTGGACGATGGGCTTCCAGCCGAGCTACCGCGTCGAGGCGCGGATCTTCGGCAAGTACATCCTCAAGGCCAAGCCGGATGCCAAGGTCGCGATCTTCTATGCCAATGACGATTTCGGCAAGGACTACCTGATCGGGCTGAAGGAGGTGCTCGATAAATCGAGCGTCAAGATCGTCGCCGAGGAAAGCTACGAGACCACGGAGCCGTCGATCGATTCCCATATCGTCAAGTTGAAGGACACCGGCGCCGATGTATTCGTCAACATCTCGACGCCGAAATTCGCCGCGCAGGCGATCAAGAAGATCGCCGAGCTCGGCTGGAAGCCGATGCAGGTGATGACCGACGTCTCGATCTCGATCGGCGCCGTGATGAAGCCCGCCGGCCTCGAGGCCTCCGAAGGCGTGCTGTCGGCCGGCTATCTCAAGGACGCCTCCGATCCGCAGTGGAAGAATGACGAGGGCATGAAGAAGTTCATGGCCTTCGCCGAGAAGTACCTGCCGGGCGCCAATCTGTCCGACGCCAACCTGGTCTATGGCTACGCCGCGGCGCAGACCATGGTGCAGGTGCTGAAGCAGGCCGGTGACAACCTGACCCGTGAGAACGTGATGAAGCAGGCCGCCAGCCTGAAGGACTTCACGCCCGACACGCTGATCCCCGGCATCCGGATCAACACCAGCGCGACCGACTTCGCTCCGGTCGAGCAGCTCAAGATGATGCAGTTCAAGAACGGACAGTGGGAGCTGTTCGGCGACATCATCAGCGCCGAGACCGGCGGCTAGCGCCAGCCGCTCGACGGGTAACGAGTACCGCGAAGCCGCCCACCCGGGCGGCTTCGCTTTTTGGCGTGTATGTGGCTCTCTCACCGTCATTCCCGCGCAACGGTTTCGCCGTTGTGCGGGGGTGACCGGACTCCTGCTTGTGATCCCATCCAAAATTCCTACCTGATCAGAGGGGCCGCGCCGAACCGGACTGCCGAACCGATGTATTCCAACGTTCATTATCTGCCGCTGACGCCGGGATTTTTCTCGATCCTGGTATTCGCGGCCGTGGCGCTGGTGGTCCTGATCCAGCTTCGCATCCTGCGCTACGCCTATATGCGGCTCGGCATCGGTCCCGGCGTCGCGTTGCTGCTGCTGTTCGGTTCGTTGATTGGCAGCTATTTCAACATCCCGATCACCGTGTTGCCCGGAGCGCCGGTGCGATCCGGGCAGATCGTCGACTTTTTCGGCATGCGCTACGTCGTGCCCTATCTCGCATCGCCGAGCACGATCCTTGCCGTGAATGTCGGCGGCGCGGTGATTCCGGCCCTGATGTCCGCTTATTTGATGCTGCGCTACCAGCTCTGGCTAAGAGCCATGATCGCGACGGTGGTCATCGCCGCCATCGTCCATGCCAGCGCCACGCCTGTGCAGGGAATGGGGATCGCTGTTCCCGTGTTCGTTCCGGTCGTGGCGACCGCCATCCTTGCGCTGCTGCTGTCCCGCGAATATGCGGCACCGCTCGCCTATATCGGCGGCTCGATGGGAACGCTGCTCGGTGCCGACCTGCTCAACCTCGACAAGATCGGCAGCCTTGGCGCGCCGATCGCATCGATTGGTGGTGCCGGCACGTTCGACGGCATTTTCCTGACCGGCATTCTAGCCGTGCTGATCGCCGGCGTAGCCGCGCCGCCGCGTCCGAGACCGGCGTAATCCTGTCGGGACTTATCCCGGCAGGAAGATCGCGAACGGCTCGTCGATCGTGCGGCGCAGATGCTCGCGATAGACGGCGAAGTTGGCATCGTCTGCCGATACCCGGCCAAGGCTCGGCTTGGCCACGTTCTTCACCGGCAGGAATGCGATCGGCGCGGCGACCGGGGTCAGCAGCGAGCCGCGACCAGCGAGCAAGGTCGTGATGATGCCGTACATTTCGCCGGAATTGCGCGGGCGCGAGACCGTGATGACGCGATGCTGGCCGTGCCGGTTGGTCACGAGATAGACGAAGCCCGATTCATTGGGCACCGCCACCTCGCCATACTGGGTGTAGTCGGAATCCTGTCGCTCGCCTTCGCGGAAGCCGAGCGATGACGTCGCCTCGTCCCAAGTGATCTCGGTGCGGTAGGCATAGAGCGCGCCCTGCTCGCCGAACGATGGACGCACCGTGATGTAGGTGCCCTCGATCCGCGCCACCGACCGGCGCGAGTAGGATCCGAGGCTGTCGGGCGCGATCCCGCCATTGGCGGGTGCTGTCACCGTGATCGCCTCCGGCAGCTTGCGCAAGGAAACGCCGAGCGCCTGCTCCAGCCGCACGGTGGTTGCGAGCGTGAACGGGCGGCGGCCGCCGAGCACCTTCTCCAATGTCGACAGGCTGAGCTTGGCCTGCTCCGCCAGCGTCTGCCGCGAGATTCGGCGGCGTGCGATCTCCTCGCGGATGGTCTCCGCGACCTGCTGGCTCTGCTCGGCGGAAAGCTGCTTGTCCGGCGTCGGCATTCTGATTCCTGCCCGGTTCCCCTTGATTCCGCGCAGTCTAGCAGACCGGACAATCCATCACAAAACCGCACAAACCCGCCTTGGCCGGCGGCGGGCGGCGCCGGACGGCGGCCAATCATTGCCGATCATTCTGCTCGCGCCAAAACCGCCGCTCTCCATGATTGCGAAGCAGCGAAAGGCTCGCTCGGGAGTGACGACAATGACGATTTACGATGCATGTGAGAGCAGTCCGCAGATACGCATGTCGCGCAGGATGCGCATAGCGCTGTTCTTCCTGGTGGAAGGTGTCGCCGCGCTGGTGATCGGCTTTGCGGCGCTGTTCCTGAGTTTCGATCCGGTGTGGTCGGCCGAACTGCAGCACCAGACGCTGTTGCGGCCGAGTGATGCGCGCTCCGGCTCGCTGCTGTTCAAGACCGACGACGGCTATAGGGAAGCGTTGAGGCTCGGCGTCGATGTCGACCTTACCGTGTCGGGTCCGACCGTCCGCGCTCGCGTCACCCAGATCTTCCGCAACCCGACCAAGGACTGGGTAGAAGCAACCTACGTCTATCCGCTGCCGGCCGGCGGCGCGGTCGACACGCTGAAGATGGTGGTCGGCGATCGCATCGTGGTCGGCGACATCAAGGAGCGGCAGCAGGCCCGCGCCATCTATGAGCAGGCCAAGCAGAACGGCCAGAAGGCCGCGCTCACCGAGCAGGAGCGGCCCAACATCTTCACCAACTCCGTCGCCAATATCGGCCCCGGCGAAACCGTGCTGGTGCAGATCGAATATCAGGAGCCGGTGCAGCAGAACGGCAACGAATTCTCACTGCGGGTGCCGATGGTGGTCGGCCCGCGCTACAATCCGCGTCCCGTCGTGCAGAGCGTCGACCTCCGTGCCGACGGCAACGGCTGGGGCGCCACCACGACCGATCCGGTGCCGGATCGCAACCGCATCACGTCTGAGGTGCTCGATCCAGCCGCAAATGCGCCGATCAACCCGACCAACATCACGGTGCATCTCAACGCCGGCTTCCCGCTCGGCGAGGTGAAGAGCCATTTCCATCAGGTCAGGATCGACAGCCCCGACAGCACCACGCGCGTCGTCAAGCTTGCCGAAGGCCCAGTGCCGGCCGATCGCGACTTTGAGCTGACCTGGAAGCCGGCCGCCGAGAAGGCGCCGTCGGTCGGGCTATTCCGCGAGCATGTCGGCAATTCCGACTATTTGCTCGCCTTCGTCACCCCGCCATCGGTGGAGCAGGCGCAACAGAAGCCGTTGCCGCGCGAGGTGATCTTCGTGATCGACAATTCCGGCTCGATGGGCGGCACCTCGATCATCCAGGCCAAGGCGAGCCTCACTTACGCGCTCGGCCGCCTGCAGCCCGGCGATCGCTTCAACGTGATCCGCTTCGACGACACCATGGACACCCTGTTTCCGTCACCGGTCGCGGCCAACAACGCCAATATCGGCAATGCGATGGCGTTCGTCAGCGCGATACAAGCGCGCGGCGGCACCGAGATGGTGCCGGCAATGCGGGCCGCGCTCTCCGACACCAACCACGACGACGCTGACCATGTCCGCCAGGTCGTATTCCTGACCGACGGCGCGATCGGCAACGAGCAGCAATTGTTCGAGACCATCAGCGCGCTGCGCGGCCGCTCGCGGATCTTCATGGTCGGCATCGGTTCGGCGCCGAACACCTATCTGATGACGCGCGCCGCCGAACTCGGCCGCGGCACCTTCACCCATATCGGCTCGGTCGAGCAGGTCGACGAGCGGATGCGCGACCTGTTCGCCAAGCTGGAGAATCCCGCGGTGACCACGCTCTCCGCAAAGTTCTCCGAGGCCGCAGCCGACCTGACGCCGTCGGCGCTGCCCGACATCTATCGCGACGAGCCGATGGTGTTGGCCGCAAAACTCGACAAGCTCGCCGGCTCGGTCGAAATCAAGGGCCGCATCGGCGACCGCCCGTGGAGCGTGACGCTGCCGCTCGCGAATGCCGCCGAAGGCAAGGGCCTGTCGAAACTGTGGGCGCGCCGCAAGATCGCCGATGCCGAAGTCGCACGCACCACGCGGCAGCAAAGTCCCGAAGACGCCGACAAGACCATCCTGGCGCTGGCGCTGGAGCATCAGCTCGTCACGCGGCTGACCAGCCTCGTTGCGGTCGACAAGACGCCAAGCCGCCCGGAAGGCGAGCCGCTGAAGCTCTCGGAACTGCCGCTCAACCTGCCGGCCGGCTGGGACTTTGCAAAGGTGTTCGGCGAGCGCCCGGGCCTGCCGGCCACGCCGACCGAACGCCGCGCCGACGCAGGCAACGGCAAGATGCAGCTCGCTGCGCTGAAGCGCTCACCGGTCGCAACGCAAGGTCCCGGCACCATCCAGCTGCCGAAGACCGCGACCGATGCGGAGCTGAAGATGATCGCGGGTGTGATCCTGCTCACGGTCAGCCTGCTGCTTCTGGTGTTCAACCGTCGTCAGACGTCGCCCCAATGACGTCGGATGAGAGGAGAAGGTGCCCCCCGACCTTCTCCTTTCCAAGAGCGCGCGCGGCCTTCCCACCCGTCCCCCAGGGGCCGCGCGCGTCACTTCTTCCTCAGCCGTCATCGCGAGCGCACGAGCAATGACGAGGAAAAATGAAGATGCGTCGCTTCATCCTGCTCGCCTTCGCCCTCATCGGCCTGATCCTGTTCGGCCAGGGCGCCTACATCCACGCCAAGGCACTGCTCGCGCAGGTGCTGCTGGAGCGCGCGTTTGCAAAGAGCATCGCAACCGGCCAGCCCGTGAAACCATGGCGCTGGGCCGATACCTGGCCGGTGGCCCGGATCGAGATCAAGCACCTGCACGCCTCCGCGATCGTGCTCGCCGGCAGCAGCGGCCAGGCGCTGGCGTTCGGCCCCGGCCATGTCGAGCGGAGCGTCGATGCCGGCGAGCGGGGCGTCGCGGTTTATTCCGCGCATCGCGACACGCATTTCCGGTTTCTGAAAGATGTCACAATCGGCGACGAGATCGACGTCACGAGGAGCGACGGCAGGATGTTTCGCTACCGGGCCGATCGCAGCGCGGTCGTCCGCTTCGATCAATCCGGTATCGACCCGTTGACCGGCCGGTATGAGCTCGTGCTGTCGACCTGCTGGCCGTTCGACGCGCTGACATCGGGTCCCGAGCGCTATGTGTTGCACGCGACCATGATCGAACCGGATTCGCGGGTCCCCGAATCGGGTTCCTGACGCGCATCGATTTTGCGCCTGCCGGGATATTGCAAGCGACGGCCTGACTTGCGCCAGCGTGAGTTGCTACCCCCTTTCCCTCGCCGTAAAAACAATGAAAAATCATCTCCTGCGGTGATGCGCCGTGGGCCAGAGGAAACAAGCAGAACAAGGATAAAGGTCAGGCTCCATGGAAGCTTTCGCAAGCACCGCGTCTCATGTGTCCCACAAATGGGCGCCGCCCGCTGACGCCGGTGACATCGTCAAGAGCATCCATGCGATGCTGCACCCGCGCAACATCGTGTTGGTCGGCGCCACCGACAAGCCCGGCAACTACGCCGAGCGGATCTGGAACAACCTGGTCAAGTACAAATATGCCGGCGGCCTTTATCCGATCAACGCCAAGCGCGAAGCCATCTGGGGCGTCACCTGCTACAAGGATTTCGCCAGCCTCCCCGAAAAGCCCGATCACGTGCTGGTGCTGGTGCCGGCCCGCTTTGCCGTGCAGGTAATCCGCGACGCGGCGGCCGCCGGCGCGCGCTCCGCAACCATCGTCACCTCGGGTTTCAGTGAGCTGCAAGACGAGGAAAGCCAGCGACTCGCGGTCGAGCTGAAGCAGGCGATCAAGGAGACCGGGCTCGCCGTCACCGGCCCGAATTGTCTCGGCAATCTCAGTGCCGGCGAGAACCTGTTCACCAATATCGACGACCGCATCGTCACCATGGAGCCGGGCGCGGTCGCGATCGCCGGCCAGTCCGGCGCGATCGTGATGGCGATCCGCCAGGCACTGGAGGATCGCGGCGTCGGCGTCGGGTACATGGTCACGACCGGCAACGAGTCCGGTCTCGAGACCCCGGACCTGATGAGCTATTTCGCCGCCGATCCGAGCATCCGCGTCATCGTGGTCTATCTCGAAGGCGTCAGGAACACGAAGGTGTTCCGCGATGCCTGCAAGGCCGCGCGCGCGGCGGGCAAGCCGGTCATCGCGCTCAAGCTCGGCGCCTCCGAAGGCGGCCGCGCCGCGGCGATGGCGCATACCGGCGCACTCGCCGGCTCGATCGAGACATTCGATGCGATCTCGACCCGCGAAGGCGTGATCCGGGTGCGCGGACTGGATGAATTGATCGAAACCACCGAGTGTTTCGTCCATGCCGATCCGCCGAAGGGCAATCGGCTGGCGGCTGTGTCGCTTTCGGGCGGCAAGCGTGGGCTGCTGATCGACGCATTCTATTCCGCCGGGCTGAACTTCGCGCCGCTGAGCCCGAACGCGTCCGAGCAGCTGGCGAAGATGCTCGGCCCCGGCAGCATCGTCGGTAATCCGCTCGACGCCGGCTTCGCCGCGGTGGTCGATCCCTCCGTCTACATGAAGTCGATCAAGATCATGATCGACGATCCCGACACCGACATCGTCATCATCGATGCCGAGCTGCCGAAGGCGCCGCACGAGCTGCGCGAGCGCAATCTGCGTATCGTCGACGAGATGGCCGGCCAGGCCAACAAGCCGGTGATCTATATCAGCGCAATGTCGATCGGCTTCACCGAATTCACCAAGGGACTGCGCAAGTCCCTGCCCAATATCGCAGTCATGCAAGGCCTCGACCGCGCGGTCGGCGCGATCAAGTCGCTGATCGAATATGCCGGCCTGCGCAAGGAAGTGCCCGACATCACGTCGAGCTCGAAGGCGTCGGCGCGCGCCGTGCTGGAGAAGACGCTGAAGGCCGCCAATGGCGCCGCCGCGCTCGACGAGGTCGCTTCCAAGCAGCTGCTCAAGGCCTACGGCATCCCGATCTCGAAAGAAGCGGTCGCGCAGACCGCGGCCGAGGCCGTGAATATCGCGAAGACAATCGGCTTTCCGGTGGTCGCCAAGGTGGTCAGCCCCGACATCCTGCACAAATCCGACATCGGCGGCGTCGTGCTGAACCTTGCCACCGCGGCCGAGGTGAAGAAGGCGTTCAACGACATCACGGCGCGGGTAAAGAAGCTGAAGGGCAAGCCGAAGCTTGAAGGCATCCTGATTGCGCAACAGGTCAAGGCCGACCTCGAGCTCGTGGTCGCGCCTCGCTCGATGCCGAGATGGGCCCCGTGGTGCTGTTCGGCACCGGCGGCGTCGATATCGAGCTGATGAAGGACGTCGCGCTGGCCGGCGCGCCGCTCGATGCCGCCGAGGCAAAGCAGCTGATCGGCAAGACCAAGGCCGGCGTCAAGATGAAGGGCTATCGCGGCAAACCCGCGCTGCACGAGCCGTCGGCGGTGAAGGCGCTGGTCGGGCTCTCCAACCTGATGGCCGACGCCAACGGCCGCATCGCCTCGATCGACGTCAACCCGTTCCTGATCAACAGCAAGCTCGGCGTCGCCGTCGACGGCCTGATCGTGCTGAACAACGCCGCCGCGAACAAAGCGGCGGGGCATTAGGTTACGGCGCGCAACCAATGCCATCATCCCTCCACCCCCGCGCAATGGCGTAGCCATTGCGCTGGAGGTGGCCGCTTCTTCAGCAGCCCTCGAAGGGCGACGGCCCGGCTGGTGGCCGCTCATCCTTCGAGGCGCGCAAGAGCGCGCACTTCAGGATGACGGATTACGAGCGCAAGGCCGGCTCGAAACGCGCTGTAATCTAGAAGCTCGCGCCCCACTGCAGCGCGGTCTGCATCACCCAGTCGCGATAGAGCGTGAGCGGCGTCACGCCGGTGATGCCGCCGCAGCCGGCACTGCCGTTCGGGCCGGTGGACCAGCTCACCACGCCGACGATGACCGGCCCGCCTGGCTTGTCCTCGAACACCGGCGCGCCGGAATCGCCGGTGCAGGCGCCGAGCCCGTCGCGCACGCCCTGCCCGACCGGGTCGACGAGACGGATCTGCAGCGTGCCGGGCTTGCCGCTTGCGATCAGCCCGGCGACGCGAATGCTGCCGCCGCTCTTGCCGTCGCCGCGCACGGTGACGCCGACGCCCGCCACGGTGAAGCGGCCGCCGACCTGGATCGGAATGTTGGGCATGCCGAGCACGGCCGGCGCCTTGCCTGCGGCGGGCGCCGCGAGTTGCAGGAGCGCGACATCGGCGGTCGCGACATGGTTGGTCATCGCCTGCATCCGGAAGCCGGGATGGATCGCGACCGTCCTGACGTCCTGCAGCTTCGGCTGCCGGTCCGCGCCGTAATCGACAATCTTGTAATCGGCGCCGGGCTGCACGCAATGCGCTGCGGTCAGCACCACCTTCGGCGCGATCAGCGCACCGGTGCAGAAATTGCCGCGCGAACCGACGATGGTGACCACGGAGCGCGCGACACCATCGGTCGACGGCGCGCCGCCACCGACGATGGCCAGGGCCGGTGTTGCCATCAACAGGGTCAGAAAGGCTGCCGCTCGAATCAAGCTCGTCATAGAACCCCGTCGGTCTGCATTGGGATTGAGCACATCCGAGGCGCGGCATTGCGTCGCTCGCACCCGGCCTCGGAGAACACGCAATCTTGTACAGAGCATCCGCGCCAGCACGCGTCAATTATCTAAATATCTAGCCGTTTATCTAAATATCTAGCCGTCGCTGACTACGGCGTTGAAGTCACCGCCAGATTTTCCTGCAGCGCCGTGCTGCGCTCACGCTTCCTGGCGCAGTTCTGCCGCGATATCCGGGACATCGTACCGTGCATCGCGCTGTCGGCACGACGTCCGAATGTGAACTGCATCTCTTGATCCTGCGTGGATGGGGGCCGTAATTTCAACGTGATAATAATACAACCTCTGGCAGCACACCGCATACTTACCTTCATGACTTTCTGGATGCCGGTGCCGTCGACCACCAGACGGCTTTTCATCCGCCATTTCGTTGAGTTCGAGGATAATGATGAGGATCGCGGTCGTTACGCCGATCAGGCTGTTCAGCGAGGGGCTTACCTCGAGTTTCCAGAATCATGCCGAGTTTGCCGTCGAGGCGGCGGTTTCCGATCTTGCCGGTCTGCGTGCGGCGCTCGCGACCGGCCGTGTGAACGTCATCCTGATCGACGTCACTCAGGGCATCGATCTCGATGAGGTGCGCGTGATTGCGAGCGAGCATGTCGACATCGCCCTGGTCGCGCTCGGCCTCAACGAGGATCGGCGTGACGTGGTTCGCTGCGGCCGGGCCGGGTTCAGCGGCTACATTTCCCGCAATGCCAGCTTCGACGAGCTCTGCCGCGCGTTGTCGGACGTCGAATCGGGGCGACTAGCTTGCAGCGCCGAGATTTCCGGCGGCCTGCTGCGCGCGCTGTTTTGCATGGAGCGTCAGAGCGATACGATCGACGCGGACCAGGGACTGACGCGCCGCGAAAGCGAGGTCCTCAGGCTCATCGGACAGGGCATGTCGAACAAGGAGATCGCGCGCGATCTCAACCTCAGCCTTGCGACCGTCAAGCACCACGTCCATCACGTGCTGCAGAAGCTCGGCCTGCCGCGCCGGGCTCAGGCGATGCGGCGAGTACGCGAGGCGCCGTGGATCGCATCATCTGCGCCGGCTCCCGACCGTCGCCGCGAGCTCGACTGACACAAATCACCTGAATTCCGCATTCGGCTGACAACAGCACGCGCATGCATTGGGCGCGCGCACGCGTGCGCATCACGCCGTCAGGCCGATCCCGACTAAACCCTTTGATCGATCTTTCGACGCGCAGGGTCGATCTCCTGGATCGACCGATCCGCATCATCGGCTCGATCCTTTTTGAGCCACCGCGGCGAATAGGCCTTTCGCCGCACGCCTGTCACAACAGCACCAACGCAGCGACAGACCGCCGGTTTCGTGCGCTGCGTGAAAAAGCAAATTGCCGTGGAAGACGGATCGGCTGCGTGAACTCGCGGCTGATCGGTCAGGACTGATTTCATGAATCCAGTTGCCGACATCGCTGGTCTGACTGCCTTGTGGCAGAAAACGTCGGGTGGCGACCCCGCGGTGAAGATCGCGATCATCGACGGTCCCGTCGATCTCAATCATCCCTCGCTCCGACAGGCCCGCGTCGCCATGGGCGGCCAGTTCGTCGCACCGTCCTCGCCGATAATCCAGTCCGAGCACGGCACCCATGTCACAAGCGTGCTGATGGGCACGCCCGGCAGCCCGGTGCTCGGCGTCGCGCCGAATTGCAGCGCCACCGTGTTCTCGATCTATCGCGAGAATGCCGCCGGGCAGATCGAGTCGTCCTCGCAGAGCACCCTGGCGCTCGCGATCAACCAGGCGCTCGCCGTGGGCGCCGACGTCATCAACATCAGCAGCGGCCAGCAATCCGCGACAGGACAGGCCGACCGCATCCTCGTCGACGCGGTCCGCGCCTGCGAGCGCGCCGGCAAGCTGATCGTCGCCGCGGCCGGCAATGACGGCTGCCGCTGCGTCCAGGTGCCGGGCAGCCTCGCTTCGGTGCTGGCGGTCGGCGCGTGCGACCTGGCCGGCAATCCGCTGCCGTTCAGCAATTTCGGCGATGCCTATCTCGAGAACGGCATCCTGGCGCCGGGCGAGAACGTCGCGGGTGCCTCACCGGTCCGCAACGTCATTCTCCGGTCCGGAACGAGCTTCGCTGCACCGATCGTCACAGGTGTCGTCGCATTGTTGCTCTCATGCCTGCGCCAGAACGGACGCAAGGCCGATCCGCAAGCCGTCCGTGCCGCGCTGCTCGAGAGCGCGGCGCCCTGCAGCAGCGAAGGCAGCGCCTCGCGCTGTCTCGCCGGTCGGCTCGATATTCCCGCGGCTGTCGCCGCCCTGCTTGGCGAGCAGGCGGACGCCGTCATGCCGTCGGGTGCTACGGCCGCGGCTCCCCGTTTTTGGGGAGTGTCCGCGCGCCCTTTCGTCCAACCGTCATCCGCCGCTCAGCCAACTGCAACCAGAGAGGATTCCATGGGAGATCTATCAGCAATGTCTGCACCATCGGCTCCGCGCATATTCGGGCCGGACGGCTCGGTCCTGCGAAGCAGCGCCGGGATCATGCCAAGTGAGGCGCAGCCCGCCGCGCCGGCGGCACCTGCGGTAATGGCCGTCCCCGTTGATCACGGTGTCGTCGCCGCGCCGATCGCAGCGCCCGCGCCGCATCCGTACCACGCTCCTCATCCGGGCGGCGACATGGTCTGGATGCCGGCGCCGGCTCCGCAGATGGTCATGCCGCAGATGGCGATGCCGGCTGCCGGCATGATGCCGCAAACCTGGCTGCAGCCGCAGCAATTGCCCGCGCTGATGCCGAGCAACGCGCTTCCCCTCGCAATGCCGCAGGCGCTGCCATTGTACGAAGCACCCGCGGTGCGAACCAGCGAGAAGAGCTGCGGCTGCGGCGGCGGCATGCGTCCGCGAGGCGCTGCGGCCGAGCCCACCAGTCAACTCGCCTTCCCGATCGGCCGGCTGTTCTACGATTTCGGCAAGGAAGCTCGCCTCGACTACTTCGTGCAGGCGATCGCCAACTGGCGCGACAGCCTGATCGGACGCGGCGATCCGGCGTTCGGAACAGATCGCGACCGCTCCGGCGATACTTCGGCGCCGTACAATCCGGCGATCATGGCGCGCTATCTGCTGAACCAGGCCGAGGGCGAGACCGCGACACCGGCCGGCGCGGGCAACAACTTCCCCGACGCCGACGCCATCACCTGGACGATGACGATCGATTCGATCCCGATCTACGCGATCAAGCCGCTCGATGTGTTCGGCCTCGGGTTCTTCGCCGCGCTGATCTTGGCGCTGTGGCACCAGGAGGTCTCGCGCGACGACCCCGCGACGGCCCGTACTGTGGTGAAGGCGACAGCGGCCCTGGCCGACGCCGACGCACGACCGACGGCAAACCCGCCATTCCCGCCGCCCGGCGGCGTCGCGCGGGTCTCGATGGCCGGCTGGGTCGACAGCAGCAGCACGACCAAGTTGCTCAACGGCACCGTCGTGCCAACGCTGGTGACCGATTGGCGCGGCTTCTACCAATGGGATTTGTTCACGCTGTTCGGACCACTCCCCTGGCCAGACGGCGCGGAAGGCTTCCTCGAGCGGATCTACAACGAGTTCCGCAACGTCGGTATCTCGCCGCAGGACCGCGCGCTGAATTATTCCGCGATGAATGCCTACAACACACGGAAGATCTTCATTGATGCCGCCAAGAAGGGTCTGCGGCTCGACACAGTCGAGGTCGACCAGAGCGTCATCTGCCGACCGGACTCGGACTGCCATGACGTGACCTACCGCTTCTTCAACCCGACGCAGGTCCTGACCCAGGCGCGCGAAGTCTATCAGTACACGATCGACGTCAGCGACGTGGTGCCGGTGGCAGTCGGGCCGCTGCGGTACTGGCAGGTCTATTGACGCGATTGCTCCTCCGCGTCCGGAGGAGATCAGAACGTGGCGCGAATGAGCGTCACGTGGTCCAGGGGATCGACGCGATGAGCGTGCCCCTGGGCGACGTCCAGCGACGGCTGCTCCGGTCGGTGCCCACCTCCCGTAGCCGCCGTCAATTCAAACCGAAAGAAGGAGCTGAACATGTACGCAAGGAACGACTTTGAGACCTTCGGCAGCGTGCGTAGCCCGATCCAGTGTGAGGGCATCGAGCGCGGTCCGAAGCGGATTGCCGAAGTTGCGGTCAACGGGTCCGTCAACCCGCAGGGCTGGGGCGACATCCTCGGCGGGATCGCAAAGGTCGCGATCCCCGCCCTCAGCGGCGTCCTCGGCATCTGATCGCCAAACTCGGGGCCCGGCGCTGTCGGGCCCCACCCCATCCTCGAGGAGGCCGATATGATGCAGAAGTCCACAGCCAGGAGCCCGCAGCAACAGCAGCAGAACGGTCGCCGGATCGAGCCCTCCGGTAAGATCGTCGTGTCGTCAGTCGTGACCCACGCCTCGCTGCTCGCCGCGATCAGCGACCGCAACCCGATCATCGCCAAACGCACCACATCCGACGAGGACAAATCCTGACGTCCAAATCCTGAAATCATCGTGATCACCGAACCTATGGAGCCGATGCCATGGCAAGAACGCCCGCCAATCCGGATCTGGCAATGCAGCCCCGCCGCCGGCGGAAGCAACAGCCTCAGCCTCAGCCGTTGCCGAGGCACGCGCCCGCTTGAAGCGGCCGTTGTCGCCCGTCCGAAGATCGCCACCACGCCTGCTCCGCCGACAACGTCGGCCTACATGGCACCGCCGCAGGGCCCCGGCGCCCCCCAGCAGATGCGCCATGACGGCTCGCCGAGTTCGGAGGAGAGACTCAACACCGCGATGAAGATCCTGCTCGATCCGGCGGCGCGTGCGCTGCCGAGCAAGGTCTATTCCGGACAGGCGCGAAATTGGACCCGCCGATCGTGACCGGTTTTGCACGCTGAGGCTCGCTTCGATTCGTTACCAGCGCAACGGCCCGCCCGATCCGGTGGCGCGGCCGTTGCCGTTCGCCGGAGAGAGAGATGGACGAGAACGGTAATCATCCGACCATCAATTTGCGCGGCGCCGTCTTCACGTGCGTGGGCCTCGGAACGCTCCTGTTTCTCACGGCCGGCACCATGCGCTGGACCGGCGCCTGGCTGTTCCTTCTCGAGATCACGATCGGTGGACTGATCACTGAGGCCTGGCTCGCCAGACATGATCCGGGGCTGCTGGCGGAGCGGCGCAGCGTGCGCGGCCAGGCCGAATGGGATCGCGTCATCACGACGATCATGCCGCTGTTGTGGCTGACATGGCTGCCGCTGATGGCGCTCGACGCGGTGCGGTACCAGGCATCGCTCGTCCCGCTCTGGCTGCAATGCGCCGGCGCGCTGATGATCGCCGCATCGTTCTACATCGTCTACCGGACCTATCGCGAAAACAGCTACGCCGCGCCGGTGGTGAAGATCCAGCGCGAGCGCGGACATGCCGCGGTGACCACGGGGCCATATGCCTACGTGCGACACCCGATCTATGCCAGCGGCCTGTTGACCTATGTCGGCACCCCGTTGCTGCTCGGATCCTGGTATGGCCTTGCCATCGTGCCGGTGATGGCGGCGTTGCTCGGCCTGAGGTCGATGATGGAGGAGCGGATGCTCGCCGCCGAGCTCGACGGTTACGCCGAATATCTCGGGCGTGTGCGCTATCGCCTGGTTCCGATGGTCTGGTGAGCCCGTTCCGCGCGGCGGAGTTTGCCGCGAACTGGCGGCTTGCCTGATCGGCGGCAATTCCAATAAAGAAGGCGTGACGCGCGTTTCCCTGTCTTCGGTCAAGCGGCCGGACGACCCGAGGCGAAGCCGCCGCTTTGCAACGGGCAGGATTATGATGATCGAGGCAGTGATCTGGGATTTCGGCGGCGTCTTGACCACCTCGCCGTTCGAGGCATTCGCACGCTATGAGACCGAGCGCGGCCTGCCGATCGATATCATCCGCCGCACCAACGCCGCCAACCATCTCGAAAACGCGTGGGCCAAGTTCGAGCGCGCCGAGATCGGGATCGACGCGTTCGACGAGCTGTTCGCGACTGAGTCGAAGGCGCTCGGCGCCGAGGTGCGCGGAAAGGACGTGCTGCCGCTGCTCTCCGGTGACCTGCGCCCCGAGATGGTCGAGACGCTGAAGCGTATCAAGGCCCAGTTCAAGACCGGCTGCATCACCAACAATCTGCCGTCGAACGCAATCGGTAGCCACAGCGGACGCACGCTCTACGTCGCCGAGGTGATGGCGCTGTTCGATCACGTCATCGAGTCCGCCAAGATCGGCCTGCGCAAGCCCGACCCGCGCATCTACCAAATGATGGTGGAGACGCTCGAGGTGAATCCTGCGAACTGCGTCTATCTCGACGATCTCGGCGTCAATTTGAAGCCGGCACGCGAGATGGGCATGACCACGATCAAGGTCGCGAATGCCGCGCAGGCGATCGGCGAGCTTGAGGCCGCAACCGGCCTCACGCTGAGGTGAAGCGGTTCACGCGCCTATTCACGCCGCATTCAGGCGGCGGCGCCTAATTGTCGGCCTCCCCGTGGATCACGGCGCGATCGCAAGATCGCATCTTGATCCTTCCCTGGTCCGAGCATGACGTTCCGGAAAACCGATATCCACTTCTCCGGATCATGCCCGCGGAGGCACATCCCATGAAACGTCTTGTCGTCGCCCTTTTCTCGGCCGGCTCGCTGCTGGTCTCAGTCGCAGCATTCGCGCAGTCAACCTCGACCCCCGCGGCGGCGCCGGCAGCAGCTCCCGCACAGGAGAGCACGGCGGCGGCGCCCGTGCCTGGTGCGAAGCGCGCGGCCTGCCAGAGCGCGGCGAAGGCGCTGAAGGGGCAGGAACGGCACGACCAGATGCAGCTCTGCATAGCGCAGGCGCATCTCGACTGCCTGAAGCAGGCGATCGACCAGAAGATCGTCGGCCCGCAGCGCAAGGATTTCGTGAAGAGCTGCGCGGGCTGACGGCAGTCGCCTCCTGGGTATTGCGCTCGGCGGAATACCCCGGAACCATGCGCTAACCCCAGCCTTGAAGCTGTGCCGTTGCAGGCCAAACGAGCCTTGTGCTTTGGCCGCAACGAGCGCAGAACAGGTCCGAGTTCAAGGCAAATTCGGAGCTGATCCTCGTGGCTGACACCAGGCCCACCGCCTCGATCGAGGCCGTGGAAAGCGGCCTCGCCGCACAAGGCTATATTGCGAGCCGGCAGATCGCGACCGCGGTCTATCTGTCGCAACAGATCGAGAAGCCGATCCTGGTCGAAGGCCCCGCCGGTGTCGGCAAGACCGAGCTGGCAAAGGCGATCGCCGCCTGGCGCGGCATGAAGATGATCCGCCTGCAGTGCTATGAGGGCCTCGACGAGGCCAAGGCGCTGTATGAGTGGAAATACGCCAAGCAGCTGCTCTACACCCAGATCCTGAAGGACAAGCTCGGCGAGGTGCTCGGCGGCGCGCAGTCATTGGCCGCAGCGCTCGACCAGCTTCACACCTTCGGTGACGTGTTCTTCTCCAAGGAATTCGTCGAGCCGCGGCCGCTGCTGCAGGCGTTGGAGCAGCCCGCCGGCTGCGTGCTGCTGATTGACGAGATCGACAAGTCGGACGCCGAATTCGAATCGCTGCTCCTGGAGATCCTCTCCGACTTCCAGGTCACGATCCCCGAGCTCGGCACCGTCTCCGCGGTGGCGCCCCCGACCGTGATCCTGACCTCGAACAGCGAACGCGATCTCGGCGATGCCTTGAAGCGGCGCTGCCTGCATCTGCACATCGGCTTCCCCGAGCAGAAGCTGGAGGAGCGCATTGTCGAGAGCCGGGTGCCCGGCATCTCGCAGACGCTGCGCAAGCAGATGGTCGGCTTCATCCACGAGATCCGCTCGCTGGATCTGAAGAAGCTGCCGTCGGTCAGCGAGGCGATCGACTGGGCGCGCGTGCTGGTGCTGCTGCAAGCCAGTGAGCTCGACCATGAGATCGTCAAGGACACGCTCAACGTGCTCCTGAAATACGAGGCCGATATCGAGGCCGCGACGCCGCAGATCTCGTCCTTCATCGCCAAGGCGTCGCGCCAGGGCGTGTTCAGCTAGACCAACATGCGCGAGAACCTGCATCGCTTCTTTCGTGCGGCGCGGGGAGCCGGGGTCCGGGTCTCGCCCGCCGAAAGCATTGACGCGATGCGGGCGGTCGCGCAGGTCGGCTTCAACGACCGCGACATCCTGCGCAACACCTTCCTGCTGACGCTTGCCAAGACCCAGGACGAGAAGCGCGCGCTCGGCGAATGCTTCGACCTGTTCTTCAGCCAGCCCGAGCCGCAGCAGGAGAATGCCGAGCAGAACAAGACCGACGACAACAGCGCATCCGGCGCCAATCCGTCGGCGGATGAGCACGGCGATAACGCGGGCGGCGCCGCCAACGAGAATGTCGGGCCGCTGGCGCAGATGCTGCTGTCGCAGGATCGCTCTGCGATATCGACCGCGATCGCCAACGCCTCCGGCGCCGCCTCGTTGCCGGATATCCGCTACTTCACCCAGCGCGGCATCTTCCAGACCCGCATCCTCGACGCGATGGGCATCCAGCGCCTGCGCGACGACATCGACGAACAGACCACGCGCAATCCGGCTCTTGCCGAGCGGCTGCAGGAGGCGCTCAACGGCCTGCGCGGCACCGTTCGCGACGCCGTCTCGCAGGCCCTGCTGCTCTACGGCCGCGAAGAGGCCGAAAACCTGCGCAACGAGATCCTGCGCAACGCGCCGCTGGCGCGGATCGAGCCGAGGCAGGTCGAGCAGATGCGCGCCCTGATCCGCCAGATCGCACGGCGGCTGCGCGAGCGCTATTCCAAGCCGCGCAAGCGCCAGCGCCGCGGCCATCTCGACGTCCGCCGCACGCTGCGCCGAAACGCGGCCTGGGGCGGCGTGCCGTTCCTCACCGCGTGGAAGCGCAAGCATCGCGACCGGCCGAAGATCGTGGCGCTGTGCGATGTCTCAGGCTCGGTCGCGCGCGTCTCGGACTTCTTCCTGCTCCTGATCCACAGCCTGCACGAAGTGGTCGACGACGTCCGCTCCTTCGCCTTCTCCGGCCATTTGATCGAGGTCAGCGACATCCTGGAATCGAAGTCGCCGGAAGAGGCGATGAAGGAGATCATGTCCAAGGTCGGCTTCGGCTCCTCCGACTACGGCAATTCCTTCGCCGATTTCGAGGACAATTGGATGAGCGCGATCACGCCGCAGACCACGGTGATCGTGCTCGGCGACGCCCGCAGCAACAATCTCGATCCGCGCGCCGACATCCTGCGCCGCATCGGCGAGCGCTCCAAGCGCCTCGTGTGGCTCAACCCCGAGGGCCGCATGGTCTGGGGTTTTGGCGATTCCGAGATGCCGCGCTACGCGACCTTTTGCACCGTGGTGCGCCAGTGCGCGACCGCCCAGCAGCTCGAGCGCGCCGTCTCCGACATCGTGGCGACCTATCAATAGGCCAGTCGGCCGAGCTGCCCTATAGCGCGAGCGATTCGCTGTGGAACAGCCATCCGACGAATGCGATCAGTGTCAGCGCGATCGACGCAGAGACACTGATGAGCTTGATCGTCGTGATCGCCTTCAAAGCCGAGACGGATCGCGCCGCCGCGTCCGGGTCGCCGCGCAGCAAGAGCCATGCCAGCAGGCAATCCTCGATCAGATCGCTGAGCAGATACACCGCCGGCACGACCAGGCCGAGCCACGCCGCCGACGGATAGGTATGGGTGAGCCAGTGCGATGACGCTGCGCCCATCGCGCCCGCCAGCGCCAGCATGACGACGAGATCGAGCGGGAACAGGATCGGGAACACATACTTCAGCCGCAGATCGGACTGCACCAGCGCGCCGAGCTGGTCGCCGCTGTAGCTCAGCGTCTTCTCCGGAAAGCGGGTGCGGAATCGGCTGGCAAAAACGCGATCGGAATAGCTGCCGACCCACCGGAAAAGTCCGAACGCACTCACCACAAGTCCCGCGAGAATGATCGTCACGAGAGCTTGAGTGCTCATGCCGATCCATTCCTGATGATGAGAAAACTGCGGCAACCCGCAGGCAAAATGATCGCGCGCACCGGCGAAGTCCCCGAACGGGAGAAAATGTCAACGTACCGCAGCAATAATCGATCTTCAGATTCCCATCTTTTCCCTGGTGTTGCAATTGAATTCTACCGAGCGCCAGGAGCGAGTATCAGCCGATGCCAATGGCGGCGATGGGATCGGGGAAGGCACGACGTCGCCGGCGCTCGCACCGCGTACACCAAATCGTCTTCAATTGGAGATTGAATCTTCCTCGCATCCTGCCGTACATTGAGGCCACGAATTTCACGGCGACCGCAGGGGCTACGGATGCCGAAGGATATTTTGATCTTGTGCGACGGCACCGGCAACGAGATCGGCGCCAATATTTCCAACGTCCTGAAGCTGTTTCGCGTCTCCGACAAGGCGACCGGCAGCGGATCTACTATCATCCGGGGCTCGGCACCATCGGCCTGCAGAACAGCTGGGGGCGATTCAAGCAGGAGGCGTGGGGCCTGTTCGGACTGGCCTTCGGCGCCGGCCTCGACAAGGATACGCTCGACGCCTACCGGTTTCTCTGCCGGCTCTGGGAGCCAGGCGACCGGGTCTGGATGTTCGGCTTCAGCCGCGGCGCCTACACGGTGCGCGTGCTCGCCGCCTTCGTTCACGTGATGGGCCTGTTGCCGGTCGACCAGCTCGACCTCGCCGGCTATGCCTTCGGCACCTACAAGAAGGCGAGCTCCGACGCCCAGAAGTCCGATGGCACGTTCGACGATGCGCCGCTGAAGGAAGCCTGGCACTTCAGCCAGATCGCCGGCGGCCGCAACATCGACATCGAGTTCGTCGGCGTGTGGGACACGGTGGCCTCGATCATCGTGCCGCGGCAGGACAATTTCCTGTTCGACATACAGACGCTGCTGTTCACGCGCACCAATTCGAGTGTGAAGCGCTTCCGCCAGGCGATCTCGATCGACGAGCGCAGGCGCATGTTCCGCCTCAACCAGTGGAAGGAGGGGCAGCTTTACCGGTCGAATCCGTTCGACCCGGCGACCGAGGTGCCGCAGGACATCCGCCAGGTCTGGTTCGCCGGCGTGCACTCCGACGTCGGCGGCGGCTATCCGGAGGACCAGAGCGGGCCGTCGAAATTTCCGCTGATCTGGATGCTCGGACAGGCCGGGGCCGCCGGGCTGCAGATGGACCAGGCACTGATCGATCATCTCGCCTGGGGCACACCGTTGCCGCCGCACACCCACGAATATGCGCCGCCGAGCGCGACGGACCCGCTGCACAACTCGCTGACCGCCGCCTGGGAAATCCTGGAGTGGATTCCCAAGAGCGACAAGTGGAAGGAATGGCCGGAACGAAAATCCTTCCTCGGCTTCTACCTGCCGCGCGGCGAACCACGGCCGATACCGGAAGGCGCGACCATCCATGCCTCGGTGCTGGAGCGGATGCAGAACGATCCGGCCTACAAGCCGATCAACATGCCCAGGACCTACACGATCGAGCCGATGCCGACGCCGCCTGCGCCACCCGCGCCGACGGTTTGAGATTTATGCGTCAATCGCATCCTTGATCCGCTTGCGGCTCAGCGGCAGGTCGCGCAGCCGCTTGCCGGTCGCGTCCGCTATGGCATTGGCGAGCGATGCCGCCGCCGGACCCTGCCCGGTCTCGCCGCTGCCGAGGAACGGCTGGCCCGGGCGGTTGATGATGTGGACGGCGATGCTGTCGGGCACGGCGTCAAAGCGCAGGATCGGATAAGTCTGCCAGTCGATGCTGGTGATCCTGGTGTCGTCGAACGTGACGCTCTCATAGAGTGTCCAACTCGTCGACTGCACGATCGCGCCCTCGATCTGGTTGGTGATGCCGTCGGGATTGACGACCTGGCCGGCGTCGACGGCAGCGACCGCGCGCACCAGACGGGCCCGGCCGGTTTCGCGATCGACCTCCACCTCTGTCGCAATGGCGCAATAGGCGGCAAGGTTCTTGTAGCGCGCGAACGCAAAGCCATAGCCGCGATTCTGCGGCGGCTTTTGCCCGCGCGTCCAGCCGAACTCCCGGGCAGCGGTCTCCACCACCGCGCGGCCGCGCGCATCGTCGAGATGCTTCAAGCGAAACGCGACCGGATCATCGCCGGCGAGACCGGCCAGCTCATCCATGAAGCTCTCGATCGAGAATACGTTGTGATAGGCGCCGAGCGCGCGCATCGCGGAAATCCGCAGCGGCATCGTCGGGATGAAGTGATGCATCACATGCGCATTCGGGAAGTTGTAGATCGGGATCGCGTTGCGGTCGCCGCCGCCCTCCGGCAACGGCAGCGGCTTTGGCGCGGGCACCGCGAACGACCGCGCCATGTGCTGGGCCGCGAGCAACGAGCCGGCGCCGCCCGGCCGCATCGAATGCGTATTGCTCCATACCGCAAAATTCCAGTCAGCGATCCTTCCGTCCTCGGTCAGCGACGCGCTCAGCTTGGTCACCATCGCCGGACCATACGGCTCCCAGCCGTGCTCCTGCTCGCGCATCCACTGCACCCGAATTGGGCGACCGGGCAGCGCACGGGCAATCAGCGCGGCATCGGCCGCGGCATCGTCGGCGCCGTTATGGCCGTAGCAGCCGGAGCCTTCGACATGGATCAGGCGAACGCTCGACTGCGGCATGCCGAGCATCTCGGCAATCGCCTGCCGGTCCGGATAGACGCCTTGCGTATGCGTCCACACCGTCATCGCGCCATCGACGAACTGCGCGACAGCGCAGGATGGCCCGATCGAGCCATGCGACTGATAGGGCCGCGTGTAGGTGGCTTCGAGCGATCTCGCTCCATTCACCGCGGGATCGCTGCGCTCGAAAATCGCGAAATCCTGCGAAGGCAATGCCGTCAACGCATTTGCCAGATCCTGCTGGTTCGGCAGCTTCGCGCTCTCCCGCCACTTCGCCGCGGCTGACAGCGCCTTCATCGCCTTGACCGCGGAAAACTCCTTCTCCGCCACGACTGCGAGAAAATTGCCGTCCCGCACGATTCCGATCACGCCGGGCATCTTCTCGATCGCGGCGGTGTCGCATTCGGAGAGCTGCGCGCCGTAGCTCGGCGGGCGCACCACGCGTGCATGCACCATGCCGGGCAGCCGCATGTCCTGCACATAGGCCGCGCCGCCGGTGACCTTGGCCGGAATATCGACGCGCGGCACCGGCTGTCCCATCACTTTGAAGCTCGCGGGATCCTTGAGGTGCGACGTCGGCTGCGCCTCGACATGCAGCAAGTCCGAGGCGACGAGCTCGCCGTAGCTCAGGCGGCGACCATCAGGGGCGATGACGACCGCGCTCTCGGTTCGCAACCCGTCGGGCGGCAGGTCGAACTGCCGCGCCGCCTCCGCGACCAGCAGCGCGCGCGCCTGCGCCGCGGCGTGCAGGATCGCGGTGCCGCTATCCTGCATCGAGTGGCTGCCGGAGGTGTAGCCCTCGTTCGCCGTGAGTTTCGTATCGGCAGTGATCACCTTCAGCGCATCGAAGGGAATGTCGAGCTGCTCGGCCGCGATCTGCTGGAACGCAGTCCGGAAGCCCTGGCCAAGCTCGGCCTTGCCCGTGAAAGCCGTGATCTGGCCGTCGGCATCGATGCGGATCCAGGAATCCAGATTGGGCGAGGTCGCAAGGCTGCCCGGCAGTTTCGGACCCTGCGCAGCCTTCTCCTGTGCCCCCGCACGGCGCAGCGAGAAGCTGACGATCAGCGCGCCGCCACCGGCCAGCACGCTGCGGCGATCGAGCACCACGGGAGCGGTCATCGGACGCTCCTGTCACTTGCGTCGGCCGTATCCATCAGCCGGGCGGCGCGATGCACCGCGCGCAGGATACGCATGTGGGTGCCGCAGCGGCACAGATGCGGCTCGAGCTCGGCGCGGATCTGCGCATCCGACGGCTTCGGATTGCGCATCAACAGCGCCTGCGCCCGCATCATCATCCCGGCGATGCAATAGCCGCATTGCGCCGCCTGCTCCTCCATGAAGGCGCGCTGGATCGGCGCCGGAGCCGCCACCGTGCCGAGCCCTTCCAGCGTCGTCACCTGCTTGCCCTCGACCAGCAGCAGCGGCGTGACGCAGGACAGCACCGCCTTGTTGTCGACGATGACGGTGCAGGCACCGCATTGGCCGAGCCCGCAGCCGAACTTGGCGGCATTGAGCGCAAGATCATCGCGCAGCACATAGAGCAGCGGCGTATCCGGATCGGCGTCGACCTGATGATCCCGGCCATTGACCTTCAATGCCATCATGGCTTGCCTCGTTGTCTGGAGTCCGCAGGCGCGTCGGCCGCCGCAAGCGAAGCGGCCTGCACGGCGCGCGCATCGCGCACCGCCTTGTCGAGATCGCTCCATGCCGGCCGCTTGCCGAAGCGGGCGCGGAGATAGGCCGCGAGCGCAACCATCTGCGCGTCATCGATGCTGGCGGCGAAGCCCGGCATGATTGGACTGCGCTCGCCGGCGACGGCGCCTACGCCCGATAGCACGATGTTGAGAAGGTTGCGCGGATCGGAGCCTGCGATCGCCGTGCTGAGCGCGAGGTTGACACCACCGTATGGCAGTGCACGGCCGCCCTCATGGCAGCTCGCGCAGGCCGCGGTATAGATCGCGGCGCCTGCGGCGTTGGCTTGCGTTGCATCCGCCGCGGCCGATTGCGCCGCTGCATCATTGGGCGACTTGCGATCCGGCGTGGGCGCGCCCGAGACATCGGCCATGTACGCTGCGATGGCGCGCACGTCGCGGTCGGGCACCGTCGCGAGGTTACCGACCACCTCAGCCATCGGTCCGCGCGCGGTGCCGTGATCGGCGTGCCAGCCGCGGCGCAGATAGGCGTACAGCGCATCGGCGGTCCAGCGCACCGGGGCGTGCGAGGTGTCGTTCAGCGCGTAGGCGTGCCAATTGTCGACGTCGCCGCCGGAGAACTGCGCATTGACCTGCTCGGCGCCGAGCGCATTGCGCGGCGTGTGGCAGGCTCCGCAATGCGCGAGCCCCTCGACCAGATAGGCGCCGCGGTTCCATTCCGCCCCCTTCGCGGCGTTGGAAGGAACGTCGCCGCTGCGAAGATACAGCAGCTTCCAGCCTGCAATCAGCGGCCGGTAGTTCAACGGGAACGACAGCTGATTCGCCGGCGATGACGCATGCACCGGCTGCCGCGTCATCAGGAACGCATAGAGGGCCCGGTCGTCCGCGTCAGATACATTGGTGAAATGGTCATAGGGAAAGGTTGGATAGAGGTGCCGGCCGTCGCGGCCGACGCCCGCGCGCATCGCGCGGACGAACGCCTCCTCAGGCCAGCTGCCGATGCCGGTCTCGGCGTCCGGCGTGATGTTCGACGAGAAGATGGTGCCGAAAGGCGTCGGAACCGGAAGCCCGCCGGCGTAATTTCCACCGCCCTGCACGGTATGGCAGGTGTTGCAATTGCCGATCGCCGCGAGATCGCGGCCGCGTTTGACGATCTCGGGATCGAACGTATCGGGCCGCGGCGGCGCCATGGCCGCAATCTGCGGCCGCCAGGCGACCGCAAAGCCCACCGCCGCCCCCGCGACCAGCACGATCGCCGCAATGCCTGTGATGATCCGCAGTTGACCGGCCATGCGTCAATTGAGTTTGTTGTTGGGACGTGTATTAACACGTTTCGTTCCGGTATCGTTCGCCCAGACGACCTCGATCACCGCCTGTTGACCCCAAGGACATCCGGGGAAATCCCAAGGGATCAAGCAAGGGATCATGACCGCCCAGACCGCCCTCGATCACGCATCCGCTCCGCGCCGCGACGCGCGATCCGTGCTCAGTTCCGTGTTCGGCCTGTCGGGATTCCGCGGCGCGCAGGAAAAGATCGTCCGCCACGTCACCGAGGGCGGCAATTGCCTGGTGCTGATGCCGACCGGCGGCGGCAAGTCGCTGTGCTACCAGCTGCCGTCGCTGCTGCGCGACGGTTGCGGCATCGTGGTGTCACCGCTGATCGCACTGATGCGCGACCAGGTCGCGGGCCTCACCGAGGCCGGCGTCAACGCCGCGGTGCTGAACTCGACGCTGTCCTATGAGGAAGCGTCCGAGGTCGAGCGGCGGCTGCTCGCCGGCGATCTCGATCTGCTCTATGTCGCGCCGGAACGACTGCTCACGCCGCGCTGCCTCAACCTGCTCAGCCAGGCGCAGATCGCGCTGTTTGCGATCGACGAGGCGCATTGCGTCTCGCAATGGGGCCATGACTTCCGCCCGGAATATATCGGCCTGTCCGCACTCGCCGAGCGCTTCCCCAAGGTGCCGCGCATCGCGCTGACTGCGACCGCGGATGCATTGACGCGCAAGGAGATCGCCGAGCGGCTGTCCCTCACCGACGCGCCGGAGTTCGTCGCCAGCTTCGACCGGCCCAACATCCGCTACGAGATCGTCGACAAGCAGAATGCGACGACGCAGCTGAAGAACTTCATCAGGGAGCGCCATGCCGGCGACGCCGGCGTGGTCTATTGCCTGTCCCGCGCCAAGGTCGAAGACGTCGCGGCGGCGCTCAGCGAGGCCGGCATTCCCGCGCTGCCCTATCATGCCGGGCTCGATGCCGGCGTGCGTGCCCGGCATCAGGACCGTTTCCTCAATGAGGACGGAATCGTGATCGTCGCCACGATCGCGTTCGGCATGGGCATCGACAAGCCGGATGTGCGCTTCGTCGCGCATCTCGATCTGCCGAAGAGCATCGAGGCCTATTATCAGGAGACCGGACGCGCCGGCCGCGACGGCAAGCCGTCGGCGGCGTGGATGGCCTACGGCCTCTCCGACATCGTGCAGCAGCGCCGCATGATCGACGAATCGACCGGTTCAGATGCCTTCAAGCGCGTGTCGATAGGTAAGCTCGACGCGCTGGTCGCTTTAGCTGAAACTGTGCATTGCCGGCGGCAGCGCCTGCTCGGCTATTTCGGCGAGACCCGCAGCGATGAAAGCTGCGGCAATTGCGACAACTGCCTGACGCCGCCGCGCGTCCGCGACGGCAAGGTACTCGCACAGAAACTGCTGTCGTGCGTCTATCGCACCGGGCAGCGATTTGGCGCCATGCACCTGATCGACGTGCTGGTCGGACGGCTGACCGAGCGGGTCAAGCAGTTCAGCCACGACCAATTGTCGGTGTTCGGCATCGGCCGCGAGCTCAACGAAAAGCAATGGCGCGCAGTGCTGCGCCAACTGGTGGCGATGGGTCATCTGCGCGCCGACAGCGACGCTTTTGGCGCCCTGAAGCTGACCGACAGCGCCCGCGGCGTGCTGAAGGGCGAGACCGCGGTGATGCTGCGCGAACAGCCGGAGGGCGCGCGCAACCGCGCAGTCCGCAGCAAGTCGCGCCGTGGCGACCTCGCACCCGCACCCGACAGCCCCGGCGGGGTCGCCAGCCCCGCGCTGCATGCGGCGCTGCGCGCCTGGCGCTCGGACGTGGCGCGGGCGCGCGGCGTGCCGGCCTATGTGGTGCTGCACGATTCGACCATCGACGGCATCGCCGCGATGCGGCCGGATACGTTGAACGATCTGCGCAACATCGCCGGGATCGGCGACAAGAAGCTCGAGCATTACGGCGACGAGTTGATCCGGATCGTGAAGGCCAATGAGGGCTGAAAAATCGGGCTTTGCTCTCGCCCTGTCTTGGTGACGACATCGTGACACAGACGCGATGCAGCCACGGTTTGTCTCGTTGACGGCTGCCGGACGTCCGCTCATCCTGATCGCGTTTCCTAGCCCATCCACCGGAGGAGCCGAGCATGAGCAAGCCGACGATCATTCTGGTTCACGGATTCTGGGGAGGCGCGGCGCACTGGAGCAAGGTGATCGTCGCGCTCTCGCGCAAGGGGCACACCGGCCTGCAAGCGGTCGAGATGCCGCTGACCTCGCTCGCTGACGACGCCGAACGGCTGCGCAAGATGGTCAAGCAGCAGGCCGGCCCGACCCTGCTGGTCGGCCATTCCTATGGCGGCGCTGTGATCACCGAGGCCGGCGATCTTCCGAACGTGGCCGGCCTCGTTTACATCGCGGCCTTTGCGCCCGACGCCGGCGAGAGCCCTGGCGGCATCACCGCGGGACTCCCGCCAGCGGCGATTGCCAATGTCGCACCTGATAGCGACGGGTATCTCTGGATCAAGCCTGACAAGTTTCACGAAAGCTTCTGCCAGGACCTGCCTGCCGACGAAGCGCTGGTGATGGCGGTCACCCAGAAGGCGCCGCTTGCCGGCACATTCGGCGACAATATCACCGCGCCGGCGTGGCGAAAGAAGCCGGTCTGGTATCAGATCTCCAGTGAAGACCGGATGATCAACCCCGACAACCAGAGGCGGATGTCGGAACGGATGAAGCCCCGCAAGATCATCACGCTCGCTGCCGGCCACGCCTCGCTGGCCTCGAAGCCGAACGAGGTGAGTGCCTTCATCGACGAGGCTGCGACCAGCCTGGCCGAAGCGTAGCACAACGCATCCGATCCGCTCGGCGGCTGGAGTGAGGCAGCGCCCGGATACCGCAGTGATCGCCACAGCATAGGAGCCATACCCCGCGCGGCACCGCATGCGCTTGCGGGCCGCGCCGCAACAGCCCTAATCTTTTGCCGCTGCGTCCAACGAGGCGCGGCCAAGGCATAACGATATAGGGAAGAGACGGACCATGGCTCAGGAGAGCACCGCGCGCACGACTGCGCGCCCTGCGGAAAATGGAACGTTCGATGCCGTGGTGATCGGCGCTGGATTCGCCGGCATGTACATGCTGCACCGGCTGCGCGGGCTCGGCTTCACTGCGCGGGTCTATGAGGCCGGTGGCGGGGTCGGCGGCACCTGGTACTGGAATCGCTATCCCGGCGCGCGCTGCGACGTCGAGAGCCTGCAATATTCCTTCTCGTTCTCTGAGGAACTTGATCAAGACTGGAGCTGGTCGGAGAAATATTCTCCGCAGCCCGAAATTCTCGCTTACGCCAACCATGTCGCCGACCGCTTCGACCTGCGCAGCCAGATCGTGTTCGACACCCGCGTCACCGCGGCGACCTTCGACGAGCAGGCAGGAACATGGTCGATCGAAACCGACCGTGGCGACAAGGTCACCGCGAAATTCTGCATCATGGCGGTCGGATGCCTTTCGGCGCCGAACCGTCCGGCTTTCACCGGCATGGCGGATTTCCGCGGGCCGATCTATCACACCGGCGAATGGCCGCATGAGGGTGTCGATTTCACGGGCCTGCGCGTCGGCGTCATCGGCACCGGCTCGTCGGCGATCCAGTCGATCCCGATCATCGCCCAGCAGGCCTCCGAGCTCACCGTATTCCAGCGCACCGCGACCTGGTCAGTGCCGGCGTGGAACGAGCGGCTGTCAGCGGAGTATCTCAGGGAAGCCAAGGCGCATTATCCGGAGCTGCGCGCGAAAGCGCGCGCGCGCCCAACCGGCTTCTATTTCCAGTTCAATGCCCAGCCCGCGCTGCAGGCGAGCGAGGATGAACGCGAGCAGCTGTATGAGGAAGCCTGGCAGCGCGGCGGCCTGCCCTTCCTCGGCGCGTTCGGCGACCTCCTGTTCGAGAAGGCAGCCAACGACACCATCGCCGATTTCGCGCGCGAGAAGATCCGCGGCATCGTCAAGGATCCCGCCACCGCCGAACTGCTGTGTCCGCAAAATGTGTTCGGCTGCAAGCGGCTCTGCGTCGATACCAATTATTTCGAGACCTACAATCTGCCGCATGTGAAGCTGGTCGACGTCTCGAAGACGCCGATCGAACGCTTTACCACCGACGGCATCGTGGTCGACGGCACCGAATACGAGTTCGACGCCATCGTTTCCGCCACTGGCTTTGCCGCCATGACCGGCTCGTTCGACA
This sequence comes from Bradyrhizobium viridifuturi, assembly GCF_001238275.1. Taxonomy (GTDB): domain Bacteria; phylum Pseudomonadota; class Alphaproteobacteria; order Rhizobiales; family Xanthobacteraceae; genus Bradyrhizobium; species Bradyrhizobium viridifuturi. The sequence continues at coordinate 62,021 of NZ_LGTB01000035.1, read as the reverse complement.
AGATCGCGATCACCGGCCGCGGCGGGCAGACGCTCGCCGAGAAATGGCGGGCAGGCCCGCGCGCCTATCTCGGTCTCGCCTCGGAAGGATTTCCGAACCTGTTCATGATCACCGGGCCCGGTAGCCCATCAGTGCTCGCGAGCATGATCCAGGCGATCGAGCAGCATGTCGACTGGCTGGCGGATTGCCTTGGCCACATGCGCGACATCGGCGCCGGCACGATCGAGGCGGTCCGCGACGACGAGGATGCCTGGGTCGCCCATGTCAACGACGTCTCCACGGTCTCGCTGCGCTCGACCTGCAGCTCCTGGTATGTCGGCGCCAATATCCCGGGCCGTCCCCGCGTGTTCATGCCCTATATCGGCGGCTTCCCGATCTATGTGCAGAAGTGCAATGAAGTGATGAATTCGGGCTATGACGGCTTCGTGCTGCAGGGCGGACGCAACGGCAATGCACCGCCACAGGTCCGCTTCACCGGACGCTGGCAGGTTCCGCTCGACATCGAGGTGATCTCGCCGGCTGCCGTTGCCGCAAGGCGCGTCCCCGTGGTCTGAGCCGCGATGAGATTGGGTCGAATTGTTATCGCGCTTTAGCTTCTTGCTTGAGCATGATCTCCGCGCAAACGCGTCCCGCGTTTGTCGCGAGGGAAAACCGCTGCGCGCTTTTCCGGATCATGCTTTGGCATCAGCGGTATCCGCATCGGGATCGCGCATGATAGTGTCGCGCCGGTCCGCGTCGTATCGCGGGCCGCACGGGGGACGATGGCCGACACGGCATTGCAGGGACTGGTCGAGCGGATCGGCGCAGATCACGTCGTGCGCCGGCTTGGGATCGAGTCCGCGCACGAGAAGCAGCTGATCGGCCAGGGTACGCTGGTGTTCAACGTCGAGAACTGGCGCCTCGCGCCGTGGATCGTCACGACCGCGCTCAAGCTGACCGGCCTCCATGGCCGGGCGCGGCGCAACGCCGACCGGGTCGAGGTGCGGCGCAATCTGGTGACGTCGACGCGCCTGCCTGCGGCCTTCGACGGCTTCACCATCCTACATCTCAGCGATCTCCACGCCGACATCAGCCAGGGCGCGATGCGGCATCTGGCTGATGTCGTGCGCCATGTCGCCTGCGACATCTGCGTCCTGACCGGCGACTATCGCGGCAGGACGTTCGGCCCGTTCGAGACCAGCCTCACGCTGATGAAGGATCTCTGCGCGCGCATCAAGCTGCCGCTCTACGGCGTCCTCGGCAATCACGACAGCATCCGCATGACGCCGGCGCTCGAAGCAATGGGGATCAGGATGCTGTTCAACGAGCAGGAGCCGATCACGCGCGATGGCGCAACGATCCACCTCGCCGGAATCGACGACGCGCATTTCTACCGCACCGACGACATCGCAAAGGCCGCCGCGGCGATCCCGCACGAGGCGTTCTCGATCCTGCTTGCGCACACGCCGGAATCCTATCGCGAGGCGGCAGCGGCCGACTTCGACCTGATGCTGAGCGGCCATACCCATGGCGGCCAGCTCTGCCTGCCCGGCGGCATCGCGATCAAGCTGGAGGCGCGGCTGCCGCGGCGCATGGGCAGGGGCGCCTGGCGCTTCGGCGAGCTCGCCGGCTACACGTCAACCGGCGCCGGCACCAGCCTCGCGCCGGTGCGGCTGAATTGTCCGGCCGAAATCACGGTGCACACGCTGCAGCGGCTGACGTAACTGGCGAGCTGCCCGAGCTGGGAAGATGCGTAGGATGGGTAGAGCACAGCAAGACCCATCGTTCTCAGCGCGGAACGATGATGGGTTTCGCTGTGCTCTACCCATCCTACGAGCCACTACTTCGTGTCGCCGCGCTTGCCCGCGGCTTGTTCATTCACCTTGCAAACGATCAGGAGCGTGTAGCCGCGCGCGTCCGTGGCGATCTCCGGCGTCTCGCGCTTTGTAGAGTCACGCCACTCGGCGGTCTGGTACTGCACCGCGCTGTTGTCGAGGAAGTCGCGCAACGCCCCGGTCTTGATCGCGAAATTGATGTTCTCCGGGATGGTTCCCGTTGCCCGTGCGACCGTGACAGCATCGAGCTTGGCCGCCACGACGCCGACCACGCTGCCGCCGAGATCGAACAGCGGGCCGCCGCTGTTGCCCGGCTGCACCGCGGCACTGATCTGCAGGAAACGGGTGTCGTTGAGAATACCGCTCAGCGACGAGACGATGCCCGTGGTGACGGTGAAATCGGACGTCAGCAGCCCGTGATAAGGGTAGCCGATCGCCACCACAGCATTGCCGACCGGAATCGGATTTTGCCTGATCTTGGCGACATCCTTGAACGCGCCGGCGCCTGCAGCAGCGCGAGATCATTGGTTTCGTCGCCGGACACCAGCCGCAATTTCACCGGCGCCTCGCCGCTCAGATTGCCGGTGATCTCGCTGCAACCATTGATGACATGATGGTTGGTGACGATGTGCCCGCTGCTGCTGACCACAAAGCCGGTCCCGGTCCCGGACTTCGCCTGCTTCTGCGGCGAGCTCGGAGCAGCCTGCTGCGGCGGCGCTGCCGCGGGCTTCGCCGCGACCGCGAATTCACCGGCATTGGCAACACCGTTCTTCTTCACCGAGACCACGCAATTGAGCAACGCCGGCAGTAGCTGGGCAGTCTGATTGAGGTTGAACTGAAACAACTGTCCCTGCGCGAACGCCGTCATCTGGTGCGCCTTGCGGAACTGATTAATCAGGTTGGAAGTCACCGGCATCTCGACATTGACGAGCTGGGTGCCGAACGGCATGCCGTAGACATTGATCGCAGGCTGGCCGTCGAAGGTCAGCGCAAGCGGAAAGGCCTCGCCCGGAGTCAGATGCCAGCTCTCATGGGCAAAGCCCAGCCGCCAGCTGCCATTCGCGGTAATCGCCACCACGAAGTAGATGCCGCTCTGATAAACCGTCCCCGCCGAGCAATGCGTGAACGCGCCGTCCTTGTCGTTGGTGAAGGCGCCACCCTTCCAATTGCCGACCCGTGATCGAGCCGTAGGGACCGCGGGCGCTTGATGGAGTTGCAGACACAAGCAACCATGCGGCCGCAACGACCGCCCAGACCACAACTCTCATGACGCGCACTCCCCAACCACAACCCATCATAGGAGGCGGAGAAATTCATCCGCAAGTGGTGCGCGGCTTGGCCTTCGGTCCTGCGGCCGCGCAATGCCGCCGCGGATGAGGCAATCGCCACACCCTCAGGTTACAAGCGGCATGTTCCTATTTTGTTCCTAGAATGTCAACTCAGACATAATCGGCCGCGCAAGGCGGGCGCTATTGCGGCTCCCGAGCCGAAGACTGCGCGGGCGGGTTTGGTTCGCGGAACCAGTAGCGGGATGCGAGGGCATGGACGCCGACGCCGATCAGGAAGATGCCGCCATACAGCTCGACTGCGTGATTCATCGCCAGCAGACGGGCGCGCAGCACGGCGCCCTGGCCCGGATAGGCCCAGAACCAATGCCCCACGGCGACGATGCCAACGCCGAGCGCGGCGAAGGCCCGGCCGGCCGCATTCATCATCTTCACCCGAAGGTCTCCCGACTCGCCCGGCGCGATGAAAATACCGGACGAAACTGACGCGGACCTGACGCGGCAGCCCGCAGGAGCCCTTGGAGGTCCCTTGGCCGGCCTCAGCCGTTGCGGAACGCGTAGGCGTAGCCGTTGAGCGCCGGCGCGCCGCCGAGATGGGCGTAAAGCACCTTCGATCCGGCCGGGAAGAAGCCCTTCTGCACCAGGTCGATCATGCCCTGCATCGACTTCCCCTCATAGACGGGGTCGGTGATCATGCCTTCGAGCCGCGCGCTGAGGCGGATCGCCTCCTTGGTCTCCTCCGACGGCACGCCATAGGCGGGATAGGCGTAGTCTTCGATCAGCACGACGTCATCCTCGACGATGTCGCGGCCGAGCTCGACCAGCTCAGCGGTGTTCTGCGCGATCGACAGCACCTGCGCCTTGGTCTGCGCGGGCGTGAAGGAACCGTCGATGCCGATCACGTTGCGCGCGCGCCCATCGGCGGCGAAGCCGACCAGCATGCCCGCATGGGTCGAGCCGGTCACCGTGCAGACCACGATGTAGTCGAACTTGACACCGAGCTGACGCTCCTGCGCGCGCACCTCTTCGGCAAAGCCGACATAGCCGAGGCCGCCATATTTGTGCACGGAGGCGCCGGCGGGAATGGCGTAAGGCTTGCCGCCGGCGGCCTTCACCTCCTCGATCGCCTGCTCCCAGCTCTTGCGGATGCCGATATCGAAGCCTTCGTCGACCAGGCGCACGTCGGCGCCCATCACCCGCGACAGCAGGATGTTGCCGACGCGGTCGTAGACTGCGTCCTCATGCGGCACCCAGCTTTCCTGCACCAGCCGGCACTTCATGCCGATCTTGGCCGCGACCGCCGCAACCATGCGGGTGTGATTCGACTGCACGCCGCCGATCGAGACCAGCGTGTCCGCGTTGGAGGCGATCGCGTCGGGGATGATGTATTCGAGCTTGCGCAGCTTGTTGCCGCCGTAGGCGAGTCCGGAGTTGCAATCCTCGCGCTTGGCATAGAGCTCGACCTTGCCGCCGAGATGCTTTGACAGCCGATCGAGCTTCTCGATGGCGGTCGGGCCGAAGGTGAGCGGATAGCGCGCGAATTTCTCCAGCATTCTGGCATCCTCGTGTCTTGAAACTTGGTGTCTGGAACGGCGCCACACCTATCACTACCCGCGCGAAAGGTGCTCTCTAATTTGGTCTATCAGATTATCTAAGTTTGCTTGGTTTGCTTCAGGTGTTATGGTTTCTCTCGCTAAATTGGCTAATGACGAAAGATTCTTCCATGTCATCCCGGCTCGACCGCATCGACCTCAAGATGTTGAGATTGCTGCAAAAGAACGGCCGGCTCAGCAATGCCGAGCTGGCCGATCAGGTCGGCGTCAGCCCTGCGACCTGCCATCGCCGGACCCAGGCGCTGTTCGACGAGGGTTATGTCAGTAGTGTCCGCGCCATGGTGGCGCCGCGCAAGCTCGGCAAGGGCACGCTGGTCATGGTCGGCGTCGTGCTCGACCGCTCGACGCCGGAAAGCTTTGCGAGCTTCGAGCAGGCGGTGGCGAAGCTGAAATGCGTGCTCGACTGTCACCTCGTTGCCGGCGACTTCGACTACTTCCTCAAGATCCGCGCCGGCGACATGGAGGATTTCAATCGCATCCATGGCGACCAGCTGATCGCGCTGCCCGGCGTGCGGCAGACCCGCACCTTCTTCGTCATGAAGGAGGTGGTGGACAATGCGGCGCTGGAGTTTTGAGCCGACGCAAGCGAGCGGAGGTTTCGCATCGCGCGTCAACCACCCGCCGTCCCTTCCGCCGCCCCCTCGCGCCCATCCCTCGCCTTGCCGCGCAGCGCGACCTTGTCGCCGTCATAGGTGAGCGTCCAGGTCCAGGCGTCGCCGAGCCCGACATATTGGAGATCGACGACGAGGGTTCGCTCGTCCGTCCACGCGCCCTTGACGGCGCGCACACCGAGGAAGGTCGGAGCGCTCTTGCGATAGAGGCCGTCGAGGCCGATCGGTCCGTCGAAGTGACGCCGTGCGGGATCGCCGACGTTGGTCTCCACGACGTAGCGCGGGTTCTCGTCGGCAAGGAACAGCGTCAGTGTCTTGATACCGAGGTTGTTGTCGGGGAATCTGTAGGTGCGGCCCGAGATCGTGGATGCGATCGCGGGCGTCGCACCGACCTGTGTCGGCTTCTCCGTGGCGACGTCGGCGATCGCCTTTGCCAATTGCTCGGCCGCGGCCGCATCGACCGGCAGGGCCTGGTCGGATTTGACAGTGCCGGAAATCTCTTCGGCCAGCTTGCCGAACGGGCAGAAATTGCTCGCCGTCATGACCGCAACGATATCGCGCTCCGGCAGGACCATGATCACCTGGCAATGATAGCCAACCGTCATGAAGATGTGCCTGTCGGGAATGGTCCAGAACTGGTTGGCATAGCGCAGCCGCGGATCAAACCGGGCATTCATGTTCACGGTGGCATGGTTGACGGCATCGAGGAAATCCGCGGGCAGCAGCTGCTTGCCGGCCCACTCGCCGTTGCGCAGATAGAGATAGCCGATCTTCGCCATGTCGCGCGGCCGCATCATCAGGCCGAACCCGCCAATCGGGATCCGTTGCGGATCCCGCCGCCAGAACGGCTTGGTAATGCCGAGCGGGCCGAACAGCCGCTCCTCGGCATAGTCGGCGGTGTTCTTGCCGGTGAGCTTGCTGACGATCGCGGACAGCAGATGCGAGCCGCCGCTGTTGTAATAGAAGATCTCTCCGGGAGCATGCGCCATCGGGCGGTCCAGAATGAACTGGACCCAGTCCGGGCTCTTTCCCATATCGCGAAGCGACTGCTCGCGGCCGCCCTCGAACCCCTCGTCCCAGTCGAGGCCCGACGTCATGTTGAGCAGATGCTGGACCGTGATAGCCTTCTTGCGCTCGTCGACATTGGCCATGCCGCTGCGATCGGAAAAGAAATCCAGCATCGGATGATCCAGGCGGTCCAGCAGACCATCCTTGTAGGCCATCGCCAGCAGCGTCGACACCACCGCCTTTGTGGAGGAGTTGATGACGTGCGGCATGTCGGCGGTGAAGGGCGCGTAATAGGCATCGAGCACGATGCGGCCATGGCGCGTCACCAGCAGGCTGTCGAAGCTGCGCGCGGTGCCGGCCGCCACCAGCTTGGCCAGGACAGCCGAATCCATGCCCTGCTGCTCCGGCGTCGAGGCTTGCCATTGTTCCGTCGGCCAGACCGGCTCGGCGCTCTGCCCGTTTGCCGCGCCGGAATAAGCAGATGCGAGCAGGATGAGCGCGCCCAGCGCCGCAGCCCCGATCCGTGACGAAAGCCCAACGACGCGATCGACTGCCTGCATGGTCCGCCCCTGCCAGTGACCAACTCGCGCAAGGCATATACCACGAGCGGCAGCGGTCTTGTCTCACAACTTGCGGACACCGGATGACCGCGCAGCGAGAGCCGGCCCCCCCAATTCCATGTGTGATACGGCTCACGAATTCGTGGCAGAACGCCACAGCCCATAGGCGTGCGCGCGTGTTTCCGGGAGGCGCATGATGCCGTAGACTGTCCGCAGCCAACCTCGCGTCCAGCGGAGTGCCAGGCCGCCCCATTCAGACCATTGCAACGCTGCGAACGGCCCGACGTTGGTAACAAGCCGACAAAACCGGGAGTACGTCATGACGATGCGACCCGACCCCACGTTTCACGCCTCGCCCAAGCTTGCGATGGAGGCGCCGCCGGAGCAGTACGCCTATACGCTGCTGCTCAGCCCCGACTTCAAGAAGCCCGATGCGCTCGCGGTGATCGACGTCAAGCCCGGCTCCAAGACCTATGGCAAGATCGTCCATACCGTGACGATGCCGAACAAGGGCGACGAATTCCATCACTTCGGCTGGAACGCCTGCTCCTCCGCATTGTCACCGCTCACCGGGCATGCGTTCATCGAGCGGCGCTATCTCATCATTCCCGGCCTGCGATCGTCGCGCATCTACATCATCGACACCAAACCCTCGCCGCTCGAGGCCAAGATCCACAAGATCATCGAGCCGGAGGAAGTGTTCAAGAAGACCGGCTACTCGCGGCCGCACACGATCCATTGCGGCCCGGACGGCATTTACGTCTCCACCCTCGGCGGCGGCGGCAAGGACGGCACGCAAGGCCCGCCCGGCATCTTCATCATGGATTGCGAGACCTTCGACGTGCTCGGCCGCTGGGAGATCGACCGCGGACCGCAGACGCTGCACTATGATTTCTGGTGGAATCTGCCGCGCGACTACATGGTGTCAAGCGAGTGGGCGCTGCCGCCGCAATTCGAGAACGGCATCGTGCCTGAGGACCTGCTGTCGAACAAATACGGTCACCGGCTGCACTTCTGGGATCTGCGCGCGCGGCGCAACGTGCAGACCATCGACCTCGGCGCCAATCACCAGATGGCGCTCGAGGTCAGGCCTGCGCACGATCCGATCCGCGAATACGGCTTTGTCGGCGTCGTCGTCGACACCACCAACCTCGAAGCCTCGATCTGGACCTGGTGGCGCGACGGCGGAAAATTCCACGCCGAGAAGACCGCGACCATCCCGCCCGAGCCGGCGCCGAAGGAGAAGCTGCCGCCGCTGTTGCAGGGCTTCGGCGCCGTGCCGCCGCTGGTGACCGATATCGACCTGTCGATGGACGACCGCTTCCTCTACGTCTCCTGCTGGGGCACCGGCGAAATGCGCCAATACGACGTCCGCGATCCAAGGAAGCCGAAGCTTGCAGGGTCGGTGCATATCGGCGGCATCGCGCGCCGCACGCCGCATCCGAACGGCAAGGCGTTTGCCGGCGGCCCGCAGATGGTCGAGATCAGCCGCGACGGCAAGCGGGTGTACTGGACCAACTCGCTGTATTCGACCTGGGACGACCAGTTCTATCCCGACGGAATGCCGGGCGCCGAGGTCATGGCCAATGTCGGCGCCAACGGCGGGCTGGAGCTCGCCAAGGACTATTTCGTCGATTTCCCGGAGGGCTATCGCCCGCATCAGATCCGCCTCGAAGGCGGTGACTGTTCGACGGATTCGTTCTGCTATCCGTCGGTATGAGTGACGTCGATACGACGGCGATCTGGCTGTGGCTCGCGATCATCGCAAGCGGCCTCTATCACGGGATCAACCCGGGCATGGGCTGGCCGCTCGCGGTCTCCGCGGGGCTGATGGACAAATCCCCGCGCGCCGTCGTCGGCGCGCTGCTGCCGCTGTCGACCGGCCACCTTGCGGCGATGCTGCTCGTGCTGCTGCCGTTTGCGCTGCTGATCGCGCTGGCGGAATGGCAGCGCCCGATCCAGATCGCAGCTGCCATCATCATCATCGGCTTCGGCCTCACGCGTCTCGTCATTCGCCGTCACCCGCGCGCGCTGGCGCGGATACCGCCAACCAGACTGGCGCTCTGGTCGTTCGCGGTGGCGATTGCGCATGGCGCAGGGCTGATGCTGCTGCCGATCTATCTCGGCCTCTGTGCGACGTCATCAGCGCATGATGGCCACGCGGCGGCGCAACGCGTGATCGATCAGAATCTCGCGATGGCGCTTCTGGTCGCGCTCGTCCACACCGCCGCCATGCTCGCTGCCGGCGGCCTGCTGGCATGGCTGGTCTATCGCTACCTCGGCGTCAAATTCGTCGCGCGGAGCTGGTTCAATCTGGAGACGGTCTGGGCGGTCAGCCTGGTCCTTGTGGGCGCTGCAGCACTTGCCGTCAATTTCGTGGAATGGCGGTGAACTGCCCGGTCGGCCCCGTGCCCGAGGTGAGTAATCCTTTCATCCGACTTGATGGCGTGCACAAAGGGGCGCAGTCTCTCTTAACCCTTCACCGGCTGCGGGGTGGCGCGCGCGGACGCGCGGGGACGTTGATCCGCGGATGACGGTCATGAACGCCACGGCGATGAAACTGGTTGTACCGTTGCTGGCACTAGCCGCCGGCGGCACGGCGGCATTCGTGTTCGGCATCCACCGAACCCAGCTGATTCTGGGCGCGAACACGCCTCTGATGGCGACAGCACCATCCGCGCCGGCCGCTTCCGCACAGGACCAGCGCCAGACTGCGCTGGCGAAGGCACAAACCGAGACAGCGGCCCTGACCGACGCGCTCGCTGGTCCGTCGCCGGCACCCGGCGGCGATGCACTGCCGCAGTTCGACGTCGTCAATGTCGAGCCGACCGGCGAGACCGTGGTCGCCGGCAGGGCAGTACCGGGCGCAACGGTGGAATTGCTGCGCAATGGCGAGGTGCACGATCGCGCCGTGGCGGACAAGTCCGGCCAGTTCGTCATGGTGCCGCGCCCGCTCCCACCGGGAAACCACGACCTGACGCTGCGCATGACGCGTGACGGCAAGCAGGTCACCTCGAAGCAGAGTGTGGCGGTGGCGCTCGAGGCTGCGGCAAGGGAGCGGCCGATGGTGGCGCTGATGGCGCCCGACAAGCCGGTCAAGGTGCTGTCGCAACCCCCGGCCGCAGCGTCTGTTGCCGGGAAGGTGGCGATCGAGGCGGTCGAGGCCGAACCGGGTGGCAAGCTCCATGTGAGCGGCCAGGCAGCTCCCGGTGCGACCGTCCGGCTCTATCTGAACGGCAGCTTGATCACGTCGGCTGCGGCCGACCAGGCAGGGCACCTCTCGGTCACCATCAACAAGGGCGTGACGGCGGGCGACTACCAGATCCGGCTCGACGAGGTCGACCCCGGATCCGGCAAGGTCCGCGCGCGTGCCGAGGTGCCGTTCAACGTCCAGGACACGACGACCACGGCATCGATCCCGGCGCCCGCAGCGTCGTCCACGCGTGCAGGCGTGGCCACGCCACAGCTCGCGGCCGCGGCGGCTGCCACCGCATCTGACGTGAGCTCCCCCTCAGCGGTGATCGTGCCGAAGATCACGACGACCACCGTGAGCCGCGGCGACAGCCTGTGGCGGATCAGCCAACGCGCATTTGGCGCCGGCCAGCGCTACGCGGTGATCTATCGGGCCAACTCGCAGCAGATCCGCAATCCGAATTTGATCTATCCCGGCCAGGTGTTCATCCTGCCGGCACGGTAGGCCGGAACACCCCGGGCAAGCGCCGCAACACCATTTCACCGATGCCATGCCGCCATTGCAGGGGCCGCGTGAACGTCCCGCGCGCGGCAGGCCCGACATCTGGCGCAAGCGACGCGCCGCACTAGATGTGCTCGCATGCAACACCCCGCCCTTGAGGATTTCGTCGCCGGCCACCAGCGCCTGTTTGTCCTGACCGGGGCCGGCTGCAGCACCAATTCCGGCATTCCCGATTATCGCGACAGCGACGGCAACTGGAAGCGGACCCGGCCGGTCACCATCCAGGCATTTCTGGGCGAGGCGGCAACGCGGCAGCGCTACTGGGCGCGCAGCATGGTCGGTTGGCGACGGTTCGGCCGCGCGATGCCGAACGGGGCGCATCGCGCACTGGCGAAGCTCGAACAGCAAGGCCGCTGCGAGCTGCTGTTGACCCAGAACGTCGACCGCTTGCACCAGGCCGCCGGCAGCGAGCGCGTGATCGACCTGCACGGCCGGCTCGACGTGGTGCGCTGCCTCGGCTGCGGCGCCACGACCCCGCGTGAGCAGTTTCAGGGCGAGCTGGCGCGGCTGAACCCTGCCTGGCTCGCGCTCGATGCCACTGACGCGCCCGATGGCGATGCCGATCTCGAACAGGATTTTTCGTCATTCGTGGTGCCGGCCTGCGAGGCCTGCGGCGGCGTGCTGAAACCCGATGTGGTGTTCTTCGGCGAGAACGTGCCGCGCGATACCGTTGCGTCCGCGCAGGCGCATCTCGAGCAGGCCGACGCCTTGCTCGTCGTCGGCTCCTCGCTGATGGTCTATTCCGGCTTTCGCTTCGTCCGGATGGCGGAGCAGCGCGGCCTGCCGATCGCCGCCGTCAACCTCGGCCGCACCCGCGCCGACGAGCTGCTCACGCTCAAGGTCGAGGACCAGTGCGAAAGCGCACTGGCGTTCTTGCTGTAAGCAGCCGACCTCTCCACGTCATTGCGAGTCAACGGGTCGCGCGAACGCGCCCCCGATGACAGGCTCCGCGAAGCAATCCATCGTGCCGCACACGTTGAAGCATGGATTGCTTCGTCGCTGTCGCGCCTCGCAATGACGACAGGCTGGATGGTCAGCTCACGCGCGATGGCGCGGCGACTTGGCCATCGGCAAATTGGCGTTCCAGTGCGTCCAGCTGACGCTGGCGAGGCTACCGAGATCCGTCGCCAGCGGGCGGCGGGTGCGGCGCTCGTACTCGGCGATGCAGCGACCGGACTCGCCGATCTTACGCTGCAATTCGTCGATCGTCATCTGCGTCGCGCGGCCGCAATTGGCCTTGCCGAGCTGATCGACCTCGATCTGCTTCAGCGCCGCGCGCAGCTTCTTCAGCTGCGCGCGCTGCCAGGCAATGTGACTGTTGCTGTCTGCCGTCATGTGGCTGCCACCATCTTTGATCGTTGCACGCCGTTGGGAACCTCGATGTCGACCTCGAGCATCGAGACGAACTTGCCGCGATCCATCCGGACCACGACCTTGTCGGGATCGACGTCGATATGCTTGGACACCACGCTCAGGATTTCCGAGCGAAGCGTCTCCAGAAGATCGGGCGCACCGCTCCGGCCGCGCTCATGCGACAGCAGGATCTGCAACCGCTCCCGCGCGACGGGCGCCGATGCAGCGCGGCCGCCGAACAGCCGCATTACGTTCATCATGCCGCCCTCCGTCGCAGAAGCCTGTCCATCAGCCCCTTGCGCTCGACCGGCACCACCATCTCGACCGCCTCGCCCATCAGGCGGCGCACCGCGTCGGTATAGGCCCGCGCCGGCGCGCTGTTGGCAGCGTTCAGCGTGACCGGGCAGCCGACATTGGAGGCGCGCAGCACGTCCTGGCTTTCCGGGACGATGCCGAGCAGCGGCGTCGCAAGGATCTCCAGGATATCGTCGATCGACAGCATCTCGCCGCGCGCGGCGCGGCCGGCATCATACCGGGTGACCAGCAGATGCTTCTCGACCCGCTCGCCTCGCTCGGCGCGGACCGTCTTGGAGTCCAGCATGCCGATGATGCGATCGGAGTCGCGCACCGACGACACTTCCGGATTGGTGACGATGATGGCCTCGTCGGCGTAGCGCATCGCCAGCGTGGCGCCGCGTTCGATGCCGGCCGGGCTGTCGCACAGGATCCAGTCGAACTTGGTCTTGAGGTCGGCGATCACGCGCTTGACGCCCTCTTCGGTCAGCGCATCCTTGTCGCGGGTCTGCGACGCCGGAAGCAGCCAGAGGTTTTCCAGCCGCTTGTCGCGGATCAGCGCCTGCGGCAGCTTGGCGACGCCCTGCACCACGTTGATCAGATCGAACACGACCCGCCGTTCCGCGCCCATCACCAGATCGAGGTTGCGCAGGCCGACGTCAAAATCGATGACGACGACGTTCTGGCCCAATTGCGCGAGCGCCGCGCCGAGCGCGGCGGTTGAGGTCGTCTTGCCGACCCCGCCCTTCCCAGACGTCACGACCAAAACCTTGGCCATTCTCTCTCTCCTTGTAGTCAGTCGGTCAGTTCAATGGTGTGATGCGCAGCATTTCGCCCTCGAGCCACGCCTGGGCGGGCCGGTTGCGCAGGCTGTCGGAAATGTCATCCGCGGTCTGGTAGTAACCGTCGATGGCGAGCAGCTCGGCCTCGATCCTCTGGCAGAAGATCCGCGCCGCCGAGTTGCCGTTGATGCCGGCCATCGCACGGCCGCGCAGCGTGCCGTAGACATGGATCGAACCGCCGGCGACGATCTCGGCGCCGGAGCCGACCGAGCCGAGCACGGTGACATCGCCCTCGGCGAACACGATCGACTGGCCGGAGCGCACCGGGCTCTCCAGCAGCAGCGACGGCAGCTTGCTTTTGTCCTTGTTTTTTTCCTGCGCCGGCGGCGCCTTCGGCTCGACATGGGTGATCGCGCAGGCGCGGCCGCCGGTCAGAAGCGGCGGCATGTTGGCCCCGAGCTTCGATTCGTCGACGCCCTCGATACCGAGAATCCGGATATTGCGTTCACCGAGGCTGCCGATCAGATGCGCGATCGCGGCCTGGCTGAGGTCGACCGCCGAGAGGTCGAGCACGACAGGTTTACCGGTGAAGAAGCCCGGAGACTTCTCCAGCGTCGCGTCGATCTCGGCGAGCCAGGACACGACAGGCACCACCGGCGAGAAAACGAACGCAACATAGGAGCGCCCGCGCATGCGGACCTGCTGACGTGCGACCTGTTGAGTTGCGTCCATCGCCCCTGACTCGGTTGTCTTGTCGAATGGTTAACAATCGGCCCGCATGGTTAACCAAAGGTTAACGGAAGGGGGTGTTTTCACGGATTTGAAACAGGTGGCCGTTTGGCAACGCTCCCCCAGGCTGTGAGGCGCCGACGAACACAACTGCAAATGTGCGCCGCCGAAGCTCGAGCAGGTGGAGGCTCGAGAAGACCCGGGGATCCGCGAGCCCAATTTGAGCTGAATCAAATTTTCATCGGGCCGGATCACGGACAATGACGCCCCGCGTTCGCAGGATCATTTCATGGCCAAGTCCCGCTGGACCGAGATTTTGCGCTGCCCGAAGTGCCCGCGCACGGGGTACGCCGAGCTGTGCGAGATCGGTCCCTTCCGCAATCGAATCGTGCGGGTCTCGGAGGATTTCGAGATTCGCACCGACGAACGGGGCAATGATTTCCAATGCAAGTTTTGCAAATTGCCAGCCCTGCCATGACGGCGGATGCCTTGGCTGGCATCCGCCGTTTCGGCATTCGGGGCCGACTTTCAGTCGAGCGATGCCGATCAACGCCGGGCTGACGGCGCTCGCTCGGTCTGCATGGATGCATCGAACACCGCGCGGCATGACGGGCTGAGCTGCTCGACCTGGGCGGCCATGCAATCCCTGATTCTGCTGCGGTTCGGAATGTAGGCGCCGCACAGGCGGACTGCGTCGCCCATGCACGCCTGACGCTGCATCGATTCGTCCGGTCCGGACTGAGCCAGGGCGGGCGTCATGGCTGACGCGATCGTTGCAGCGACAAACACGAGGGCAAGGCGAAGTTTCATGGATCACTCTCTCACTGGCAGTTGAAGTGTCGTCGAGACCGGATGTCACGACTGCGGTTTGCGGCCATTGCCGGCGGCGGATTCGCCGTCGGCTTGCGACGGCGGAAGATGCAGAAGGGTTGCGATCGTGGTGTCGAGCAGTTCGGTCCAGGCCGTCGCGGGATCGATCTCGGGCGCGAACCGGCTGAGCAGCATCGGAAAGGCCGGCGGCTGGTTGAGCGCCGCATTGAGCAAGGCAAAGAACAGCGCCGGATGGCTGCTGCGGATGATGCCTGCCGCGATGCCGGCCTGGAAAAGCTCGCGCGCGCTCTCATAGGCCGGACGCAGCAGCTTTTCGGTCACCAGCGTGGAGCGCTCAGGCGCTTCCGCGCCATGGCGAACCACGAAATTCCTCACCTGCGGATGCGCGGCATAGAACGTCGCGACCTTGACGATGAGATCGCGCAGCCGGTCGCCGAGCGACCGGCTCGTGTCGGTCGCGATCGCATGCACCTCGGCCATCACCGGCATCGCAAGCACGACGATGCGCTCTAGGCAGGCCTCCCAAAGCGCGGCCTTGTTGCCGAAATGGACGCGCACGAGATTCGGCGCGACCCCCGCCGCCGCCGCGACGCTGCGCAGGTCGGCGCCGTCGAAGCCTTGGGCGGCAAAGGCCTCGGTTGCCGCAATCAGCAGCGCCTGACGGCCGTCAGGCATGTCCTTGCTGCGGCGCCCCTTGGGCCGGGCGACCGGCGCGGTCGGTGTTTTGCTCGTCTCGGCCATCTTGTCCATATATGTTCAGTTGGACATATATGGACAAGATCTGACTATTCAAGGGGACACGCGCAACGAATCTCCGGCAGAAAACCCTTTTATCTCAGCCCATTACGCGAAACCCGGAGCAAATTTGCATTCCGCGCGCCCGCGTGAGGTCACGCTGGCCAAACAAAAGAGCCGGCGTCGATCGACGCCGGCTCTTGCGATTGCGCGTGCCTGCAGGAGCGTCTCAGCTCTTCACGTCGGCAGCCCAGGTCTTCTCGATCTGCTTCACGACGCTGTCGGGCATCGGGATGTAGTCGAGCTCCTCGGCGCTCTTGGCACCCTTCTCGAAGGCAAACTTGAAGAACTTGAGCGCTTCCTTCGAGGCCGCCTTGTCGCTCCCGTCCTTGTGCAACAGGATGAAGGTCGATGCGACGATCGGCCAGGACTTGTCGCCCGGCTGGTCGGTCAGGATCAGGTAGTAGCCGGGCGCGTTGGTCCAGTCGGCATTCGACGCAGCCGCCTGGAACGCTTCGTTGGTCGGCTGGATGGTCTTGCCGGCCTTGTTGATCAAGGCGGTGTAGGTCAGCTTGTTCTGCTTGGCATAGGCATATTCGACGTAACCGATCGAGTTCTTGGCCTGCGCGATGTTGCCCGCGACGCCTTCGTTGCCCTTGGCGCCGACGCCGACCGGCCACTCGACGGCGGTGCCGGAACCGACCTTGCTCTTCCAGTCCGGGCTGACCTTGCTCAGATAGTCGGTGAAGTTGAAGGTCGTTCCCGAACCGTCGGCGCGATGCACGACCGCGATCGCTTCGGACGGCAGCTTGGCCTTCGGGTTAAGCTTCTTGATCGCCGCATCATCCCATTTGGTGATCTTGCCGAGGAAGATGTTGGCAAGCGTCGGACCGTCGAGCACCAGATCGCCGGCCTTCACGCCTTCGAGGTTCACCACCGGCACGATCGCGCCCATGATCATCGGCCACTGCGCAAGGCCGTCCTTCTGCAGCTGGTCGGACTTCAGCGGCGCGTCGGTCGCACCGAAGGTCACGGTATTGGCTTCGATCTGCTTGATGCCGGCACCCGAGCCGATCGCTGGTAGTTCACGCTGCTGCCGGCATCCTTCTTGTAGGCGTCAGCCCACTTGGACAGCACAGGGAAGATGAAGGTCGAACCGGCACCGGTGATGTCGGCTGCGAAGCTGGGCGTAGCCATGACCACCAGACCGGCGGCCACGATCGACTTGACGAATTTCATGTTGATCTCCGTAGAAAGGCGAGAGGTCTCGCGCACTCGATGCACTCGTTAACGGCGGCACCGTTTTTCCGAACGCCGATGACGATGGGATGACAGAGACGCCTGACCTTCGACCTACGCCAAAAGTTTGAAACGGCAGGGGATACCGCTGATCCCGGTCCGCTTTCGAGCTTACGGAATGTCGTGGCGGAATCTATTCCGCCTTAATGTTGGCCGACTTGACGATCGGCCACCATTTCTCGATCTCGGCGGCCTGATGGTCGCGCAGCGCGGCGGGGGCCTGTTTGTCCGGCGGCGGGATCTCCTGCCCGAGTTCGGCGAAACGTTGCCTGACGGCGGGTTCGGCGAGCGCCGACATGACAGCCTTCGACAGCGTCGACACGATATCGGCGGGTGTGCCCTTCGGTGCCCAGATGCCGTGCCAATAGGCGATGTAGAGCCCCGGCAATCCGGCTTCATCGACCGTTGGAATATCGGGAGCCGATGCAAGCCGTGACGGCGCCGTCACCGCGAAGGCCTTCACGGTTCCGCTGCCCACTTGCGGCAGCGAGTTGGAGGCCTGATCGAACATGATGTCGATATGCCCGGCCATCAGATCGTTCAGCGCGGGACCGGCGCCGCGATAAGGCACGAAAGAGAAGTTCGTGTTCGTCAACTGCTGAAAGAACACGCCGGCGACATGCGCGCCCGATCCGGGACCTGCGGTGCCTGCCGTCGCCTTGTCGCCATTCGCCTTGAGCCAGGCGATCAGCTCCTTGAGATTCTTCGCGGGCAGATCCGGGCGGCCGATGATGAGCTGCGGCCCGCTCGCGATCAGCGCGACCGGCGCGAACTCGCGCACGTCATACTGCAGCTGATAGACCGCGCCATTGAGGCAATGCGTGCCCCAATGTCCGATCGTGATCGTTGATCCGTCTGGCGCCGCACGCGAGGCGCGCAGCCCCGCCACGGTGCCGGAAGCGCCGGTGATATTTTCGATGATGACGGGATGGCCGACCGCGTTGCGCATGTATTCGGCGAGGATCCGCGCCAGCACATCGGTCGGCCGCCGGCGGCGAACGGCACGATCATGGTGATCGGGCGCGCCATGGTTTCGCGCCCGCGCCGCGCAAAGCCAGCGGCAGCGTCGCGGCACCGAGCGCGAATTGCAGGAATGGCCGGCGAGACATGTTGGGCATGCGCGTTCCCCCTGATGCTGTCATAGAGCCGCCTGGCTAGAAGCTCCAGCCCTTCGACGCGCCCCAATCCATCATGAATTGCTCGGTCTCGCGCCCGGCGTCGGCGAGCCATGCGGTGAAGTCGGCGATCGCGCCGGCGCTTTCATTGTCGGCGAGATAGAACGAGCGGTACTCGCGCTTGCGCAATCCGAGATCGCCGAACGGCAGGCAGAGCTGGCCGGCCATCAATTCGTCGATCACCAGGAACAGCGGAAACAGCCCGATGCCGATGCGCTCGATCGTTGCCTGCAGCGCGAAGAACATCTGCTCGAACCGCAGCGTCTCCTGATCCGCGCTCATCTCGCCGCCGGCCTGCGCCAGCCAGCGCGGCCAATCATAGGGCTCGGTCAGATAGGTGATGAGGGTGTGATGCCGCAGGTCATCCGGGGTAGCGAGCCGCCCGCGCGTCAGCAGGTCGACATGGCAGACTGGCGCGATCAGCTCGGTCATGAAGTGCTGCGACATCCAGCCGACCGGCTCGCCGACATTGCCGCGGATCGCGACGTCGAACGAGCGGTCGTTGACGTTGAGCGGCCCGATCGAGGTCAACAGTCGCAGCTCGACATCGGCGCGCATGCGCTGAAACGAGGCGATGCGGCGGATCAGCCAGCGCATCGCAAAGGTCGGCGGTGCACTGACGCGCAGCACCGACGGCGAGCCGTACTGCTTCATGTCCATCGAGGCGAGCGCGAGGCGATCGAGAATCGCCGTGACCTCGCGATAATAGATCTGCCCGGCCGCGGTCAGCGTCAGTTGCGAAGGCGCGCGGCGAAACAGCTTGACGCCGAACCAGTCCTCCAGAAGCGCGACCTGGCGGCTGACGGCGCCATGGGTCACGAGCAGCTCTTCGGCGGCCTTGGTGAAACTGACATGCCGTGCGGCCGCCTCGAATGTTCGCACCGCGTTGAGCGGTGGCAACTTTCTCATGATCCTGTCGCCTCTCCGGAAGGCTCAGGAGGATAGCGTCGCGGCGTCCGGATTGTCGAGGGCGCGGACGAATTGGGCGCGGTCGAGGTCACCTTCCCAGCGCGCCACCACCACGGTCGCGACCGCGGTTCCGATGAAGTTGGTCAGCGCACGCGCCTCCGACATGAAGCGGTCGATGCCGAGCAGCAGCGCGATGCTTGCCACCGGCACATGGCCGATCGAGCCCAGCGTCGCAGCGAGCACGATGAAGCCGCTGCCCGGCACGGCAGCCGCGCCCTTCGACGTCAGCAGGCACACCACGACGAGACCGATCTGCTGCACGAGCGACATCGGCGTGTCGGTGGCCTGGGCGAGGAATACGGCAGCCATGGTCAGATAGATGCAGGTGCCGTCGAGATTGAAGGTGTAGCCGGTCGGGATCACGAGGCCGACGGTCGATTCGGCGCAGCCGGCGGCCTTCATCTTGTCGATGAAGCGCGGCATCACCGATTCCGAACCCGACAGCCCGAGCACCAGCAGCAGCTCTTCGCGGAGATAACGGATCAGCTTGAAGATGCTGAAACCCGCAAGACGCGAGACGATGCCGAGCCCGAGGACCACGAACAGCACGCAGGTGAGATAGAATACCAGCATGAAGTGCGACAGCGCGACGATCGAGCCGACGCCATATTTGCCGATGGTGAAGGCCATGGCGCCGAATGCGCCAATCGGCGCGATCCGCATGATCATGCCGATCAGGATGAACAGGATCTTCGACAGCTTCTCGATCGCCACCAGCACCGGCTTGCCGTTCTCGCCATAGCGTTGCAGGGCGATGCCGAACAGCACCGCAAAAAACAGCACCTGCAGCGTGTCGCCGCTGGTGAACGCACCACCGATCGTCGACGGGATCACGTTGATCAGGAAGCCGACCACGGTCTGCTCGTGCGATTGCGTGACGTAGGAAGCGACAAGCCGGGAATCCAGCGATTCCGGCGAGACGTGCATGCCGGCGCCGGGCCGTGCCAGATTGATCACGATCAGGCCGAGGATCAGCGCCGCCGTGGTGGCCACCTCGAAATAGATCAGGGTCTTGACGCCAATCCGTCCGGCCTTGCGCATGTCGCCGAGGCTCGCAATGCCGTGCACCACGGTGAGGAAGACGATCGGCGCGATCGCCATCTTGATCATCTTGATCAGCGCGTCGCCGAGCGGCTTCAGCGCCGCGCCAGCATCCGGCCAGAGATAGCCGACCAGCACGCCGAGCGCGATGCCGATCAGCACCTGGACATAGAGACGCGTATGCCAGGGGGCTGCTGCGACGTCGAGACGGGCAGCACCGTCATTGGTGATCGTGGACATGGGCGGCGATCCTCGGAAGTCTTGATGTTGGCCGCGCAGCAGGCAGCGTCGGCAGACGCGCCGTTGCAGCAGCGGCGCGACGTTGGCGGGCGATGGCGCGAAGCGCAAACGAGTTAAGCTCAGGCAGCGTGACCTCAGCTCACAGGCCGGTGCCGGCCGCGTGAGCCCACCTCACGCTCCGTCAGCATTACTCGTTTGCGGGCGCCTCCCCTTTGGCCGACAAGGACGGGGAAGCCGGTCCGTCAACCGGCGCTAGCTGTGAGGAACGACAATGAGCAGACTTTCGGTGGCGGTGATCGGCGCCGGCATGGGCGGACTGGCCTCGGCCGCGGCGCTGAGCCGCGCAGGCATCGATGTCACGGTGTACGAACAGGCCCAGCGCTTCACCCGGCTCGGCGCCGGCATCCAGATCGGCTGCAACGCCATGAAGGTGATGCGGGCGTGGGACCTCGAGCCGATGCTGCGCCGCGAGGCGTTCTATCCGCGCTCCTGGAACAACAAGGAATACGACACCGGCGAGGTGCGCTTCGACATGGTGTTCGGGCCGTCCGCCGAGGAGCGCTATGGCACGCCCTATCTGCTCGGACATCGCGGCGACCTGCATGCGGCACTCGCCAGCGCCGTGCCCGGCAACCTCATCCGCCTCGATCACAAGCTGACCGCAATCGAACATCGCGCCGACAGCGCGGTGGCGCTGACCTTCGCCAACGGCCATGCCACAATCGTGGATGCCGTGGTCGCCGCCGACGGCGTGCATTCCTTTGTCAAGGAGCGGCTGTTCGGCCGCGATGAGCCAAACTTCACCGGTCGCATCGCCTACCGCACCGTGTTCCCGGCATCGCTGCTCAACGGCTATCCGATCGACGACTGCACCAAATGGTGGGGGCCGGATCGCCACATCGTCATCTATTACGTCAAGCCCGATCGCAGCGAGGTCTACTTCGTCACCAGCCAGCCGGAGCCCGGCTTCACCGTGGAATCCTGGTCGGCGACCGGCGACGTCAACGAACTGCGCAAGGCGTTCGAGGGCTTCCATCCCCAGGTCCGCAAGGTGCTGGAGGCTTGCCCGTCGGTGCACAAATGGGCGCTGGTCGATCGCGACCCGCTGCCGCGCTGGAGCGAGGGCAATATCACGCTGCTCGGCGACGCCTGCCATCCGATGACGCCTTACATGGCGCAGGGCGCGGCAATGGCGATCGAGGACGCGGCGGTGCTGTCGCGCTGCCTCAGTGGCGTCGAACGCGACGGCGTCACCGAGGCCTTCCGCCGCTTCGAGGCGACCCGCAAGCCCAGAACCTCGCGCGTGCAGGCGAGTTCGCGCACCAACACCTGGCTCAAGAACCCGACCGATCCGGACTGGGTCTACGGCTACGACGCCTGGACCACGCCGCTTGCCGAGCCGGCACTGGCGTAACCGCAAGTCGAAATGGAGACAATGATGACCGACGCAAACCCCCGCGGCGAGAAGTTCGAACGCGGCCTGCAGACCCGCCGCACCGTGCTTGGCGACGCCTATGTCGAGCGCTCGCTGAAGTCGGCCGACGATTTCAACTGGCCGATCCAGAAGCTCGCCACCGAATATTGCTGGGATGAGATCTGGAATCGCCCCGACCTCGACAAGCGCAGCCGCAGCCTGCTCAACCTCGGCATGATCGCCGCGCTCAACCGGCCGCACGAGCTGAAGGTGCATATCCGCGGCGCGCTCAACAACGGGCTGAGCAAGACCGAGCTGCGCGAGGTGTTCCTGCAGATCGCGGTCTATTGCGGCATGCCCGCCGGGCTCGACAGCTTCCGCATCGCCAAGGACGTGTTCGCGGAGATGGGCCTTGTCGACTGAGGTGGCCCCGATCGTAACCGCCGCATGGCAGGACTTTGTCCGGCACGATGTGCAGGGGCCGCACGGACGGCTTAGCGTCCGTGTCGGCGGAGCGGAGCACGGCGCGCCGGCGCTGCTGTGCCATTCGATCCTGACCAGCAGCGCGATCTGGCACCGCCAGGCCCTCGCGCTTGCCGCTCGCGGCCATCGTGTGCTCGCGCTCGACAGCCGGGGTCACGGACAATCCGAGGCGCCGCGCGGGCCCTATGCCATGGATGATCTGGTCGCGGATGCGATCGCCGTGCTTGATCATTTCAGCATCGCGCGGGCGCACGTGATCGGCGTCTCGCAGGGCGGCATGACGGCGTTCGGCCTCGGCGTGCGCCATCCGGGCCGTCTCCTCAGCCTGTGCGTGATCGCAGCAAGGGCCGATGCGCCGCCGCCGTTCGCCGTCGCATGGGACGACCGCATCGCGCTGGTGCAGGCGCGGGGCATTGCGCCGCTGGCGGCGCCGACTGCGGAGCGCTGGTTCGGAGGCGCCTTTCTCGATGCGCATCCGGCGATCGCCACCGCACTGCTCGACTGCATCAACGAGACCAATCCGGAAGGTTTCGTCGGCTGTGCCCGCGCCATCCAGTCGCTCGCCTATCTCGATGGCGTGAGGACGCTGCAGGTGCCGCTGACGATGATCGTAGGCGCAAACGACCAGTTGCTGGTGCAGCCGATGACGGATCTCGCGGCGTTGCTCGATTGCCGGCTGGCCATCATTGCCGGCGCCGGCCACCTGCCCCAAGTGGACCATCCCGACGAGGTCGACGCCACGATCGAGCGGCATTTGCGCGAAGCCGCTCGGTCCGGGTGACCTCGTCCGCCGGCTCCCGGTAAAAATATCGAAAACAACCCCATGCAAAGGAGCCGGCAGCCGCCGCGATCAAATTCCGCGAACATTGGATAGTGGTCGGCCCCGGCCACGGTCATCGAACTCGCACGAAAGCGTCATCCCACCGTCAACTGGCCGCGACAAGTTGTCGCGGCCAGCGCAGGCGAATCCAATCCTACCGGAAACAGAGAGGGGCGAACTCATGAGTGGTTTTCGTGACTATTTCTCGTCGACTGCCGCGATCGCGGCGGCCATGCTCGCTTGCGGCGTCGCTGTCGCGCATGCCGATGATGACGACGGGCATTCGCAGCGACACGGCTACAAGCATGTCCTGCTGATCAGCGTCGACGGCATGCACGCCGTCGACTTGAAGCGTTGGGTCGAAAGCCGTCCCGGCGGCAACTTCGCTCAACTCACCGGCAAGGGCGTCGTCTATCCGAACGCCTACACCACCGCTCCGTCCGACAGCTATCCGGGCATGCTCGCGCAGGTCACCGGCGCCACGCCGAAGGGCGGCGGCCTGTTCTATGACGACAGCTATGATCGCACCGAGTATCCGGCCAAGGCCTTCTACACCAGCCAGGGCCTCAACGACCCCGGCTGCGTGAGCCCGGCAGGAACCGAGCTGACCAACTTCGAGGCGCTCGACAAGACCTTTGATTATTCCAGCGGACTGGTCGCCGACTACACCGCCGGCGGCACGCTCGGTCAGGTCTATACGCAGCTCGATCCCGACCACATGCAGCGCAGGCTGGTGAATGGCCAGTGCGTCCCGGCCTTTCCGCACGACTACGTGCGCACCAACACGATCTTCGAGGTCATCAAGCAGGCCGGAAGGCGCACGGCGTGGTCCGACAAGCATCCGGCCTATGAGGACCTCGCCGGCCCGTCGGGCAAGGGCCTCGACGAGCTCTTCACGCCGGAGATCAATTCGCAGGACACGATCGACATAGGCGCCCAGCCCGGCGACGACTACACCACCAGCTACACTGGCGTTCGTTCATACGATTCGCTGAAGGTGAAGGCGGTACTGAACTGGATCGACGGCTACGACGGCACGCGAACGCAGCGTCAGCCGGTCCCGGCGATCTTCGGCATGAACTTCCAGGCGGTCAGCGTCGGCCAGAAGCTCGCCAAGGCCGGCCACGCGGACAGCGACAAGTCGCTGGTCGGCGGATACGCCGACGCCAACGCGACGCCGGGCAATGCGCTCACGCTGCAGTTCCAATTCGTGGACGACGCACTCGGTAAGTTCGTCAACGAGCTCAAGGCGCAAAACCTCTACGATTCGACGCTGATCATCGTCAGCGCCAAGCATGGCCAGTCGCCGATCAACCTCGCGGATCGCGTGGCGATCTCGGATGCCCTGTACAGCAAGGCGCCCGGTTTCGGCGCCAACGGCTTCGAGATCTGCGATGACGAGGCGCTGGTCTGGTTGTCGCCGGAGCTGCAACAGGCGACCAACCCGGCGACCGGCAATCCCTATTATGCCGACGCCAAGGCCTATATTCTGGCTCACGCCGCCGATCTGCATATCCAGAAGCTGCTCGACCGCGACGAGTTGACCAAGCTCTACGAAGATCCGTTCCACAACAGCCGGGTGCCGGACTTCATCGCCATCACCGACCATGGCGTCATCTGCACGGGCGGCAGCAAGCTCGCCGAGCATGGCGGCTTCTCCAAGGACGATCGCAATGTCCTGCTGCTGGTCTCCTCGTCTCGCATCAAGCATGCGAGGACGAACGAGGAGACTACCTTCACCACCCAGATCGCTCCGACGATCCTGCGTGCGCTCGACCTCGACCCGCGCAGCCTCCAGGCGGTTCGCGAAGAGGGCGTCGAGGCCCTCAAGCTGAATGAAGACGCAGAGCGGTTCTGACCGCCGCGCACCCAAGGCCTGCCCCGGCCCATCGTGACCGGGCTGGCCGGACGGCCTCGGCCACCATATCGGCGCCCCACGGGGCGCCGATTTTTTGGATCCTGCTCTAGGCAGGAAAGCAGGCTGCCGCCGTCAGCGTGAACGGAGCCAGATTGAGGATCTGGGGAAACTGGAATTGATAATTTGCGCTCACCTGGCTGCCGCACGCCGCGGCGCTGTAGCTGAACGTCGACGACGGCAAGCTCAGTCCAAACGCCTGCTGGGTTGCGTAAGCGGCGATTGCGCTCGGGTTGTCGGTCGGACAAAGCGCGGGGTTGACGCTGGCGCATCGCGCCGTGACCGCCACAGCGTGCTGCATTCCCACCTGCGTCCACATCAATAGCCCGAACTCGATCACACCGAACAGGAACGCGAAGAAGAGCGGCGCGATCAGGCCGAATTCCAGTGCCGACGCGCCGCTCCGGTCACGCCAGAATGCGCGTTTCACTGCAACCTCGCCGTCGACTGCGTGCTGATCACATAGCTGTTCGGAACGATCTGATAGTTGATGATGGTCGAGTAGCTGCCTTGCGCAGAGACGATGGTGTATGTACCCGCCGTTCCGCCTCCGGGACACGTTCCGCCGCAGGTCATGCTGCTGACGCCCGAGTTGGTCGCGCAGCCGCAGAATTTGATCGGAACAGGCGAGGCGCTGATCACACTGGAGTTCGTCGCAGCCGCCACGGCCGTCGAGATCGCATTGGCGTCGAACCCATGCGCGATGGCATATTCGAGGCCCGCCTGCGACGAGCCCTCCACCTGCATCTTGCGGTAGATCGCAAGGCCGATATCGGTCACCGAAACCACCATCAGCGAGAGCAGCGGAACCAGCACGCCGAATTCGATCGCCGCCACGCCGCGTGAGTCATGTGCGAACCTGCGACGGAGAAATAAGCCACGCCGTTGAGAACAGCGCTCACCACCTGCCCTGCCCGTTTTCATCGTATCGCTCCAGCTTACTCGACAAGCTGCGCCGTCGCCGTACCGATGGCATTACCGCCCATCGCAGCGCAATTGACCTGGACATTGGAATTTCCGACGATCGAGATCGTATCTGCGATGATTTGCGTACAATTCGCGCTTGTGCCGTTGCCGCCACTGAAGCTCAGCGCCGCCTTCGGCAGGTAGATCGCGCCCTGCAGATTTTGCGTGCCGCCGCCCGTCAGGTTGAAGCTGCTTCCGACCGGCATCCTGCGGTCGCCATAGATTGCGATTCCCGCGGTCGTTCCGCTCGTCGGCGCCGTGAGGCTGACATTGGCGTTGCTCCCGATCGTCGCCGAGCCCCAGTTGCCGCTCGAGCCGGTAAACACCAGGGTGACGCCCGTTCCCGTGATCGTGGCGTTGCCGGCCACCGACAGGTTGGCGCCGTTGAAATAGAAGACCCCAGGATTGAACGTCAGCGTCGCGCCCGCGGCGACGGAGATGTCGCCGCAATAGCTGCCCGGGCTGAGAGTCGTCGTTCCCTTCACATTGAACTTGTTCGAGTAGTCACACCATGTCGGCATCGTGGGCGTGACGTTGGCATAGGGATCGGCGATCGCCCTGATGCCGGTCCGAATGCCGTTGGTCGCCGTGATGCTGCTGGTGCCGGAAACTCCGCCGACCACGCCAACCATGGCCGCAGATATCGTTGCCGTCCCGCTGACATTGAGCGCCGAGCTGCCGTTGGAATCGTCATAGAGGTTGCAGTTGATCAGGTTGAGCTGGGTGTTGCCCTTCACGGTCGCCGCAGGATTGGCGGTCGGATCGAGCGCCAGCACGCAGCCCGTTCCGACATTACCGAGTGCAACGGCGCGGGCCGTGACCGGTACCGCCCCGGAGCCGAACAACGCCGACAACAGCCGCGCTTGCGGCTGGCTGATGATCACCTCGACCGCCTGCGGGCTGGAGGCGAAGCTGCCCGAGGTCGGCGGCTGGTTCACAGTGACGGTGACGTTGCCGATCCCGTTCGCATAGCCGTAGAATGTCGTGACGGCGTTGGCCTCGGTGACGAGATTGGTGCCGGCGGTGGCTGCACTGACGGCCGCCGAGTCGGCCGCGCTCATCATGTTCTTGTGCTTGTAGAACCACCACGCGACCTCGGTGCCGAGCCCTGCGGTCCCGACCAGGACTGGCATCAGCAAGGCGATGATGATCGCGTAACTGCCGGATCGGTCGCGCGCAAAGCGCTTCAGGAGACCGTCCTGGCGAACTCGGCACTCATCCGGTGCCGGCCTCATTTGCGAGGATATTCCAACTTCCGCCTTCCAAATGATGAAGGCCGTCATGTTGTCCTCACGCCGCTTGTAGCAAGCTCCTCCGATTCCTACGGCATGACAGTTTAATGTCAGTTCTGCGCGATCGACGAAAATCGGGCGTGGCGCTTAACACTCCTTTAGCCAATCCGGAGGTGCCGCAGCGCGAACGACGGTGAAAGATCGCCGCGCCGTCCATGCGCGCTCAGGAGCCGAACTTCGTCCGCAGCATGGGGCCAAGGAGATTCGAGTAATCGTCCGTCCAGAGTGCGCTGGTCGGATCCGGCGACATGGCGGTCCAGTGCCGCGCCGCCTCGCCGGTATCCTCGGGCGCGCGCGCCAGCATCACCACCCGTGACGCCGTCCTGAGCGTGGTCATGACGTCGCCGGCGGGATGCCCTTCCTTGAACAGCGCGGTCAACCCCTCGGAGCGCGCGACATTAGCCAGGATCGGCGCCAGATCGAGATGACGGTTGGAGAAATGCACGAGAATACTGCCGTGCGGCGTCAGCTTCGACAGATAGCCGGCAATCGCTTCACGCGTGAGCAGGTGGACGGGAATGCCGTCGGACGAAAAGGCGTCCAGCACGATCAGGTCGTAGCGATCGGGTGAAGCCTGCAACGTCAGCCGCGCATCGCCGAGCACGAGCCTCGCCTTCGGCGCGCAGCGCGAGAGGAACGTGAACAAGGAGGGATTGCTCGCGATCCTGATCACCTCGGGATCGATCTCGAAAAAGGTCCAGCTCTCTCCACCGCGAAGATAGCAGGCGAGCGAGCCGGTCCCGAGACCGACCACCGCAACCCGTTCGAAGCTGTCCTTGCGGAGCTCGCCGGCGCCGCGCGCCGCCGCGATCCCGTCGGCCAGCGGGCTGCCCGGGTAGTAATAGCTCTGGGGCTCGGGCGCTCCTTCGACCGGCGTACCGTCCGCGTTGCGCAGCCGCTCGGCGCCATGCATCGTGTTGCCGTGGAACAGCAGCCGCGCGCTGCCGTCCGCGAGGTCGACCACCGTATGCACCCCGAAGAAGCTGCGTGCGGTCTCGATCGGGGCGAGGCCCGGACGCCAGAACGTCGTCAGCATCAGGCCCGTGATTGCCAGTCCAGCGAATGCCACCGGCCGCTGCCGCAGAAACAGCATGCAGGCCGTCAGCACGACCAGCAGGGCGCTGAACGGCAGCTCGAGGGCGGCCGGCAGCCGCAACTGAGTCACGTACCAGACCATGGCAAGCGCGATCGCTACCGCCAGCCATGGCGAGGCCTTCACCAGCGCCCGGCGCGCGCCGCCGGCGAACATGCCCGGCAGTGCCAGCAATGCGAGCGCGATCAGGATCGGATATTCGTAGTTGCCGGAAAAGATCTGCGGCGCAAGCAATCCCGCGAAGGCGCCACCCAGCACGCCGCCGAACGAGGTGCACAGGAAGAACTCCGTCAGCCGCTCCGGGTGCGGGCGCCTGGCATAGAGCTCGCCGTGGCAAAGCAGCGCCAGCAGCGCGAACACGACGAGGTGGAGCACGATCGTCGTGAGCCAGAACACCTTGGCGCCGACCAGACTGATCGCAAGCGGAGCCACGGCGAACGGCACGAGCCGTACCACGGTTGCGTGGCTGATCCACGGCCGATCGCGGAACACGACGACGAAGGTGAACAGATAGAGCGCGAGCGGAATGACCCACAGGAACGGCGCGGCCGCGACATCCGTCGTCAGATGCGCGGTGACCGCGATGACCAGCCCGGATGGAACGGCCGCAAGCGCGATCCAGCGCAGCCGGTCGGCCGCATTGACGTTCGATGTCGGCGGCGTCGGCGCCGCAATCGCAACGCCATTGCCGCGTCCGAGCACGAAGGCGACCGCCGTGACGAGGAGCGTGAGGACCGCGAATCCGACCGACCAGGCGCTCGCCTGCGTTTTCAACGTCAGCAACGGTTCGACGACGGTGGGATAGGCAAACAGGGCCGCGAACGAGCCGAGATTCGACGCGGCATAGAGCACGTAGGGATTGCTGGCCTCGCGATGGCCGCTCGCGGCGAACCAGCTCTGCAGCAAGGGCGCGCTGGCCGACAACGTGAAGAACGGCAGGCCGATCGACGCAGCGAACAGCCCGAACAGCCACAGCGCCGTTCCATCCGCCGGCGGGGCCCCCAATTCGGCGCGATCGCGATCGGCAAGGTCATCGCCGTGACGGCGAGCAGGAGCAGATGGACCAGCCCCGCGCGCTGCGGCCCAAACAACCGGCCGAGCAGATGGGCATAAGCATAGCCGGCCAGCAGCACGGCCTGGAAGAACACCATCGCCACCGACCAGACCGAAGGCGCGCCACCGAGCCTCGGCAGCACCATCTTTGCGAACATCGGTTGAATCAGGAACAGCAGCAGCGCGGACACCAGCAGTGTCGCCATACTGAGGAATGGCAGTACGCGCGTATCATCGACGGAACGCGCCGCCGCGGGCAGCGTTTGATCTGGCGAGTTCTCGACGACTGACATCCGCTGCTTCCCGCAATCCCGCCTTGCAGGGTAGCTTCGCCGCGCCTAAGCAAGCGTTAAGCGACGTTCAGGAGCGGTATCAAGCCATTGACAGTGTTCGCGCTCCGCCGGCACGCGCAGGCGCCCGTCGGCACACGGGCACGCCGCGTACGGTGTGGCGCCGACGGCCGCGGGAGACGACAGGAGACCGAACGGCCGCGCGGCGGGTCATTCATTGGGCGGCGGGCGATCTCGCAACCACCGAACCGATATTGGCCGCTACCGCTCTTGCGCCACAAGGCCCGGTGCCGCTTCGCAAGCCTGTTCGGCAAGGCCGACGGCGCCGGATGCAGGCCGCGCCAACTGCAGGCTTTGCCCGAGCTCGATGTCGAGCTCGGCCTCGTCCTTGCCGATCTCGATGCGACGCCCCTGGCTCGGAAAGCACTGCCGTGAACCCAGCTGAGCGCGGATGCTCACAATCTGCCCGTTCGGCTGTCCGGGGAAGAAGTAATACCCATCCTGATCGGTCGCGGTAGAGACGATGTGGCCGGATCCCGTCGCCGCGCGAACTTGCGCGCCCGGCACCGGCATCGAGCCGTCCAGGGTGACACGGCCGGCGATCAGCTTGGTGCCATCAGCAGCCTGCCCGTTCCCGGAGGGCCGCAAAGCCTTGAAGTTCTGTACATCGAGCGTCGTGCCCGCAGGCGCGTTCGTCAGCGATACCCTCACCTCTTTGACCTTCCCGACCGGGAGGGGAGGACGACGCCAGTCGTCGCTCTCGTCGATGAACTTTGGCCAGATCAACTGCGCCACATCGAGCGTATGCGATACCCATGTATCGAGCTTTTTCAGCCGCGGGACGGACCATGCGCTGGACGACACATGTTCGCCCGCAGGCTGGTCTTCCCGAATGGAAACCGTACCGCCATCCTCCATCAACAATTCGATCTTGAGGCGGGACCCAAGGCAGCTCTCAGCATCGTTGCCGGAGCAGCGTTTGCGAACAGCGAGTTGCAGGTGGCTCGTGTTCCAGAGCTCGAGCCGCCAGGGCTTGATGACGACGGATGCGTCGCCGGACGTCTCGGTTCCCAGGCTGATGTAGGGATCGCTCGCCGATGCGTCGGTGAATTGTCCCGATATGGCTTCGATGCTTGCGCGATCCTTCAGGGCGACCTGGCCGATGATCGGGGTCGGCGCGTGGTCGTCGACCAATGTGATCGACGTCTTGCCGGTTTCATCGGGCGGGTTGCGGGTGAATGATTGCGTTTCTTTCCCGCCGATCTTCACGGAGGCATGTTCGGGATCCGGAACGTACACCGTGAGCCCGTGAAGGTCTCGCGTCCCGGCGCGCATATCGGGCCAGGTCGTTTGCGTGACCGGATCAGTCCAGGGCGTGATCGAGATCGCGGACCCGTCAACGGCAATATGCGAAGCGATTCCGGAATGCATCACCTGGTATCGAACCCAGGTATTCGCCGGCGGCGACCAGATGCGTCGGTCGACACCGATCGAGCCGTCGAAGTCATAGACGTAGTTTGCGAACCGTCGCATCCATTTCGCGACGGCCGGCGTCACCGGCTGCTCGAGCGAGGATCGAAAAACCGCAGTTCCTTCCTCGGAGCCGAAATGGGTGTAGATCAGGCCCTTCACCTTCTTGCCGCGGTTGATCGACTGCAGGTGAGAGGCGATCAGCATCGCGAGCGCGTTGCCCTGGGACAGGTTGCAGCTCGGTCCGCAATAGAGTTCTTTCCGTTCCGCCTCGGGTATATCTGCGAGCAAAACGCGCGCCGATGCATCAAACTTGTCTTGGCTACTGGTGTCCAGCGGCGGGGGCGATGCGCGAGGCAGTTCATAGAGCTGCTGGTAGGTCGATGAGAGCGGCAACAGGCCGTGCTGAACTTCAGGTCCGTCAGGCGCGGCGAATATGTCCTTCGCGTCGGCAGCAAAATAGGACCAGACCGCGAGCACACCAAGCTTCCTCAAAAGATCGGAATGGTAGGCATGGCTCTGCTTCTGGTCTGCAAGCGCCTCATGCGTATCGACGAGCGCGGGGTTGTCGAACGCGACAAACTTCGCAAACTTTCCCGGAACGCCGAAATCCTGAATGAGCGTGTTGCCGCCGTGGGACGTCAGGATTGCCGGACGAATGTTCCAGGCTGCCAGCCAGGGAATTTCGGATAGCACCGTTTGCCGACTGAAATGATCACGTTCCACTCTTGTCAGCGAAGCGGAACACCCAGCCGCGCAGGAAGGTGCGATGAACTCGATCCTGTCGATTGACATCGCATCTACAGGACGCGCAACCCCGTTCGATCGTCGCGGGACAATCACCTCGACGATCCAGCCGAGCGATCCCACTTCAAACTGAATGTCCTGCCCGCGAGCGATGTCTCCGGGACCAAAAATGGTCAATCCACCTTTGCTGTCGTGCAACATAATTGAAAGATCGGCAGGTGGGGCCGCCGAGAAGTAAAATCTCACATTGCGGCTTGGCTGAGGAGGCAGGCCGATAGAAGACGCTGCCATGTCCAGACGCGATCGTGCCGCGGACAACTCAAGCGGTGGCTGGATCTCGGTCCGGAGGGCCAACGGACCATCCTCGTGCCAGCTATGGAAATGATCGATGTTTCCGCGGTGCCACTCCCGCAAGAGCAGGGCAAAAGTGGGTTCGGAGCCAATGCCCGAAGGAGACCGATTGAATTGTCCCGGTCCAACAAAAAAGGACGAGGACCCCTCGCTACCTTGCGGCCAAAGCGAATCCGATATCGTGAGGCCGAGTTCTTCATTGAAAAAACGATGAATGGCCGCGCCGTGCCAGGGGCGAAGCGCGTCGGTGTCCGCAGCAAAACTGACGATATGCGAAAACGGATACGGCAGCAGGCGAACCGGAGCATCCGGTTTGCCTGCATCAGCAAGCGCCGACGCCGAGCCAAGCGCACAGCATCCGACCGCGACAATCACGCGCAGAGCAAGGAGATAGGCGCCAGCCTTTTTCATCTCGGCGTATCGGACAGGATCTTGGCCAATGGCGCCGTCAGCTCCTGCGCGAGCCATTGATGTCCAAGCTTCGAGTAATGTCCGTCGAACTGAAACGTCAGCAGTCGCGGCACCTGGCCATATCGCTCGGAGAAGTTGGGGTTCACGCAGGTGTACCCATTCTTGGCGCAGTACTCGGTCACGTTCCTGACGAAGCCCTTTGCGCCCGCGGCAACCTTGGTGCCGTCGGCCAGGGTCAGCGTGGACTCACAATTGTTCCGGCACTGCGCCTGGTCCACTCCGGTATGGAATATGAAATTCTGACCGGGGTGGTGCTTCTCGATATAGGAGACAATTTCGGTCCAGTACTGGAATGCTTCCTTGCCGGGTTGCGGCATGACGTCGAAGGGCACCCTGAGCGTCTCGCCGAACGGGATTCCTTTGACGTATTCCGGGAACGTCGGCTTGGCCATGAAGACGGAAAACACCGGCGAAGCCGTCCTGAAGGTCAAGGCGCCGCTGGCGTCGTGGAGAAAATTCGGAATGGCACTGTTCTCCGGATCGAATCCCAATCCGTCGTGCAGCATCGTCGGACTGACCTGAGAGACCAGTCCCGCAAGCATCGATACCAAAGTGGCCTGAACGCCGAACTTCGAGGTATAATCTCGAATTCTCGGATAGTTCGTGCCGATGTCGCCATTGTCGGTCGCAGCGGAGATCACCTCGACACAGCGATGCAGGGCGACGCCGAGACTTTCCTCGAGAAGAATATTGACCTTCTCGAAGGGACGGACTTGCAGGGCAACCATGTCGCTGCCGCCCGTACTGGCAAGACGGACACAGTTGTCGGGATTGTCGAAAAAGCGGTCCCGATCGACGTATCCCATATTGTTCACGAATGTGGTCGAGTCGTACTCCTGCACCGTGCCGGCGCCTGGCCAGTATTGCCGGCTATGCGGCTCGTAGAACGCGGCATAGGGAGACGGCTTGCGGGCGCCATTGAACTTTGCGCGGGCTGAATCAGGAGCATGGCCGTCCTCGTTGACGTAGATCGGACGCACGTCGATGACGAGATCGTCGCGATCATAGAAAGGGACGAACCATCGGCCGAGCGTTGCGGAATGCTCGAACTCTTCGCGTCGCAGGCGAAGGGATACCGGCTTGGTCGGATCGACTGCAGTGAAGGCGAAGCTGCCGTCGGTCGCCAGCACAGTTTTCTTCGTGGCGCCCGATTCCTCCAGCAATTCGACCGACGTGTTCGGGGCAATGTCGCCCCCGACGACCTTGCCCGCCAAGGCGACACCCGTGCTGGTCGCCGGCGGCGCCGGCCGAACCAGCGCAAGCGCCTGGAAGCGCATCGTCGTCCCAGCCGCACCATCGACCTTCACGAACCATTGCGAGATCGCCTTGGTCCGGCCGCTTCTCAGGTTGAGCAGGAGGCTGGGAGGCAACGGGACGGTCACCTGATTACCGGCCAGCTTGATATCTCCGACCACCTGCGCGTTGTTGGCGCGCGTAACGATGTCATCGGGAAGGATCGGCGGAAGCAGACCTGCCGGCTCCGCGCTCTTGGCGGCCAGGTCCAATGTCCAGGCCAGGGACTGTCCGTCGTCGAGGACAAACCCGACGGTCATCTTGCCCGTCGTCGGAGGCGCCGCGAACTTGATCTGGAGATGGGTCGCGTCCTTTGCCGGCGTGAAGTCGGGGGACCAGATCAGCCATGCCTGTCCATGGGTGATCTCGAAATCCGCCTCGCTGACGCTGATCGGGCCGGAGCGCCGTTCGCGAAAATTGCCGCCGTAAATCTCGAAAAGCCCGTTCTTGCGATAGGGCCCCACGGCATCAAGCATCGCAAAGACCGGCGCGCCTTGCCCGCGATAATCACTCGCAACCGGGGCATGGTCGACGAGCGTGCCTCCGGCGCCGGCCAGCAACGACTCGAGCGTCGCGACGCGCCCGGACAGTTGCTGGAGCTCGATCTGCGCCCTCTTGTCGAGAGACGATTGCGCTGGAGCAGGCTGGGGTGGAGGTGGAGGTGGAGGCGGAATTTCCGGCTTCGGCGGGGCGCGTTCAGCCAACATGCGATCAATTCGCTGATTGATGTATCTGCGCGTCTTCTCGACCGTTGCCGCTATGCCGCCGCAAATCGCGACGACCAAGATGATCCCAGCAACCGTCCTTCTAAGCTTCGAACTCGTCATGTTGAGCAGGCGATATCCCGGGGAAAGACCCGAAGGCCTATGGGCCAATAAGGACTATGGGCTAAAGGAGAGCTTGTCTTCGGTCAGCACGACCTCGTCACCCTTTTTCTCGAAGGCGATGGTGCCATACCGCTTCATGCCGTCGAATTTGGCGCGGTTGTATTCGTCCATGCTCTCGACTGAAATCAAATAGACGACAACTTTTGGGCTCGAGCTGAATTCAGGTTGCGCGAGATAATCCTTGGCGTAGCGGGCGGCCGTCGCTCTGATCAGATCGGAAGCCTCGGCGCCGGATTTTCGCAAATCGTCGAGGTTCGGCTTCAAGTCCAACACAAGAATGAGATAGGTGTCCTTGGCCGCGGCTACCCGATGGTCCTTCTCTACTACAAGTGGCGCGGCGGCCGCGAAGGCGGAGGAAATTCCTGCCAGCGACAATGTCCCTATCATGACGGCCTGGCGCAGCAGACCAAATGCGCTCGGGAGGCGGCTTTTCATGTTCCTGGCCCTTGACCTCGCGGCTATCTGGCTGAGCTTTTTGGCTCCGTCAAGTTATCAATTGGCCGACGGCTCCGCTGGCCTCGCCGGATGCCCCCGCCCTGTTGCCGGGAAGAATTATCGCTGTTCAAGGCCTTGCACGGCCAAGCCCGGCTGT
Organism: Bradyrhizobium viridifuturi; assembly: GCF_001238275.1. Taxonomy (GTDB): domain Bacteria; phylum Pseudomonadota; class Alphaproteobacteria; order Rhizobiales; family Xanthobacteraceae; genus Bradyrhizobium; species Bradyrhizobium viridifuturi. The sequence goes on along the minus strand of NZ_LGTB01000035.1, from coordinate 26,790 downwards.
GTCAGAAGGGCGATATTTTCAACCAAAGGATGGTCAGGGTGACGGGTTCCACGAACATCGTGCGGCGGTCGAAAATTGCAGAGATCGACATTGCCGCGTACCCCTACCTGTCAGCGTTGGTTGCGCGACAGATCGCCGCGTGGCCCCAGCACGAGCCCACCTTGGCGACCAGCCTCGGCAACAGGTCGCTCGAGGTGATGCGCGACACCGAGGCGTCGTCGGAGCTCGTCACCAAGATCGCGCTCCATCACTTCGGGACCATCGACAAGATTTGCCACGACTACCGGTATTTCTGCGAGAACATGATCCTGGAAGCCGAATTGTTCTTCCGGCGCCATGGGCGCTACGAGCGCTCCAAGTTCAGCGAGGCGGTTCGCGACGTCTACTCGAAGCCCGACGTCATGGAAAAATACATGAACGGGCTGCTGCTGTCGGGCGTGTTCTGGCACAACCACGCCTGCGCGCTGACCTTCTATCGAAGCCAGTATCTGCCGATGCTTCCGGAAGGATATCGCCATCTCGAAGTAGGGCCCGGCCACGGCGCGCTGCTCTATCTGACGGCGACGGATCCCCGATCCGGCTCGATCGTCGGCTGGGACGTCAGCGAAGGCGCCATCGCGGCCACGCGGCGCACCCTGGAAGTGATCGGCGTCAGCGATGAAGTCGAGCTGGTCCGCCAGGACATGTTCGACGCCCCCGATCAGCGCGACAGCTTCGACAGCATCGTCGTGAGTGAGCTGCTGGAGCATCTCGAGGACCCGCTCAAGGCGCTGCGATCCCTGATCCGCTATCTGAAGCCCGGCGGACGGATCCTCGTGAACATGCCCGCCAACAGTCCCGCTCCCGATCACCTCTACCTCATCGACAAGCCGTCGGAGATGACCGACCTGATGAAGTCGGCGGGTTTCGAGATCGAGAAGAACGAGCTGTTCCCGATGACGGGGTACGGCCTCGAGCGGTGCCTGAAGGACCGCCTGACGATCAATTGCGTGGCTGTTGGACGTCGGCCCGACTAGGGACTCGCTGCGTCGAGAAGGGATGCGATGCTTTTCCAATCAGCAGCCGCCGTCGTCGGCGGGCCTTCCCTGAACAGCTTCGAGTTTCTGTACATATCGGCAGCGGCCGTCATCATATGCTGCGCCGTCAACCTTCAGATGGCGCGCAACGTCGCCCTGCTGCTGCTGAGCTTCGCGTTCTTCATCAGCTTCGGATTCGATCCGGCGTCGATCATCGTCCTGGCCGGCTTCCTTGCCGTTTCATACGGGATCGGACTGTACCGCAAGCAACGCGGTGCGCGCTTTACTATGGAAGCGCAACTGCTCGTCGTCGCGCTGCTCTGGATCTTCCTGTTTCTCGCGCGAGACCCCCGGCTGCTGGGAGCGGCCAACCCGTTCCACTACATGCCGGTCCACATCATCGGCATTTCCTACATGGTATTCCGCTGCGTCAGTTACCTGATGGAGGTGGAATTCATCGAACGGCCGAGCTTCCTTCGATTTTGTACCTACGTGCTGTTTTTCCCGGCATTGCTGGCCGGCCCGATCGAGCGTTACCGGAGCTTCGAGCAGCAGCTGGCGTCCCCGGTCTTCGATTCCAAGACGGTCATCCCTGCGCTTCACCGCATCGCCAACGGGATGATCAAGAAGTTCGTCCTGGCCGACAACCTGTCGGCGTTCGGCATCTTCTCGTTCGACAACGCGACGCAGATGTCGGGGCCGATGTTGTGGGTAGGTGCGCTGGCCCAGCTCGGCCTGATCTATCTCGATTTCAGCGGCTATTGCGACATCGTGATCGGCACGGCCTCGCTGATGGGCTTCAGGCTGATCGAGAACTTCAATCGGCCATTCGATTCGACGACGATCCAGGAATTCTGGAATCGGTGGCATATCTCGCTCAGCACGCTGGTCAGGGACTACGTCTTCACGCCGCTCAACTTCATCGTCATCAAGAAGGCGCCGCGCCGCATCCAGTTTGCGCTGATATCGGCGGTGTACTTCGCCTCGATGATCCTGATCGCGCTTTGGCACGGGGTGACGTGGGGCTTCCTGGCGTTCGGCACTGTTCACGGCGGCGCGTTGGTCGCAAGCCAGGTTTTCCGCAAATATGTCGGCGTCAAGAAGGGGCCGGCCATCACCGGGCCCTCGATCTATCTCCGTCGCTTTCTCGTCTACGCGTTCGTGTCGACCACACTGATCCTTTGGCTCAAGTCCTACTCGGAGTGGGGCGCGATCTACGGCAAAATGCTGGGGCTATACCGATGACATTGGGGCGCGACGATATTCTCAAGATTGTCTGGCTGGCGGCGAAGATCGCCATCATCGTGCTGCTGTCGAACACCGGCCAGGCGCTGTTCGTTTACCAGAACTTCTGAACGCTGATGGTCGAGGCTGAAAAAACCAGGGGATTCCGGGGGCGCGACGTTCTCTCGCGTCTGGCTGTGACGATTGCGGTGCTGGTCGCGGTGCTGGCGTGTGTGGACATTGCCTTGCGCATCGTCGCGCCGGCCAGCGGCATCTTTCGGGCAACGATCGACGTCCAGTCACCGGCCGCGCTCTACACCAAGCTGGAAGAATTTCGGAAGTTTGACGGATTGAAGGTCGCCGTTCTGGGCGACTCCCTGATCTTCGGTCGCGCGATGCGGGACAAGGGCGATACCGCCTGGCAGTCGCATACCCTGTCGAACCAGTTGCAGAACTGGCTGGCCGAAAAGCACCCCGGTCAAAAGGCATATGTCGCCAATTTCGGCATGAACGGGACTCTTCCGACCGATCTTGAGAACCTTGTGCGCATCGTTCTGCCCACAAAGCCCGACGTCATCGTGTTCGATCTGAGCCTGCGCTCCTTCTCGCGCGACTTCGACCGGGAAGGCGAAAGCAAAACCCGCGCATGGCTCGACACCCTGTCCGTGGATGCCAACGGCACCTATTCCACCGGCAAGGAAGCAGGCGGGATCGCAAGATGGAGCCACGACGCACTGGTCAACTGGTGGTTTCTCTACCGGTCGCGCGACTTTCTCCAGGCCCTGTGGTTCGACGGCAGTCCCTTCAACTTCCTGGTCGGCCTGCGCGATGCCGCAGACAAATGGCTGAAAGGCTCGTCTGAGGCCAAGGGCGACGACCTTGACGACATTGTCCTGCTGATGCGGGCGCGATCACGGTACGAGAAGATCGACCTCGCCCCGGACAACCCGCAACGACAGGCCCTGGAGCGGACGCTGCGGCGCGTGTCGGAGGCAAAACAGCCCACGCTGATCTTTTACGCGACCGAGAATCCGAAGGTATTGCCGGACCTGCTTCCGCAGCAGAAATTTGCCGAGCTGCAGGCTCAGCTCGTGCAGATCATCTCGCCGCGGCCTCCGGACAGAGTTTACGTTGGACCGCTCACGTCCCTCCCGGCATCCGAATTCCTCGATCACGTCCATCTCGACAAGGCCGGCTACGGCCAGCTGAGCGCGGAACTTGGCCCGCGCCTGGACGCCATGATCGGGAGACGCTGAGGGAGCCTTGTGAATGCCGGTGCCATCTGATAGTCCTCGCGCCGAAAACGTGAATTTTACGGCACTTGCTTGGCCATTTCGGCGCTGCCGGCTTACCCAAATCGTGGGATGATTGTGATGACTGACGAGGAAATCTATTCCCGCCTCACGCCGATTTTCCGGGACGTCTTCGACGACGACACGCTGACGCCCCATCCGGAAATGACCGCGGCGGAAGTACCCGCGTGGGACAGCCTCAGCAACATCCGGCTCGTCGTCGCTGTCGAGGTGGAGTTCAAGATCCAGTTCTCGACTGGCGAGGTTGCCGCCCTGAAGAACGTCGGCGAGTTCGTCAACGTCATCCGTCAAAGGGCTTCGCGTTGAGCGAACAGCCACGAGTGCTGGTCTGGAGCGAGCTCAAGGAGGGCATGACCGTCTCGCTTCCGTTCCGGATCGGCCAAAGTGAGATGGATACCTTCCGCAAGCTGTCGGGCGACTCGAGCCGCATTCATATCGATGCCGAATTCGCGCGGAGCCGCGGATTCTCCGGCCCCGTCGTCTACGGCGCGCTCACCGTCGCCAGGCTTTCGCATCTGGTCGGAATGCACTTGCCGGGTGACCTCGGGCTGGCGACGAGCTGGCGGATCGACTTCAATCAGCCGCTCTATATCGACGAGGAAGCGACGTTCAACGGCGAGCTCACTCACGTGTCGCAATCCACCCATACCGTCAGCCTGAAGTTTCGGGTGTATGCGGGTGAGAAGCTGATCGCCAGCGGTACCGCCGGATCCAAACTTCTAGACGAATGACACCATCCTGGGTCAAGACGCCATGACGTTTCAGCTTCAAGAACTGCCCTGGTTAGAAGCGCCGCCCGCGGATTTCAAATCGCTCTGCAACGCGCTCGATGCCTCCGATGCACCTGATGGCGCCGAGATCGTCGGGCTTGCCACCAAGGCGCTCAATACGGATCAGCTCACGCGCCTTTCGAAGACCATCGAACGCGCGCGAACCAAGACGAAGGCGCTGTCGCCGCTTCGCGGGTTTCACCTGGGATTGCTCGGCAACGGCACGACCTGCCTGTTCGCCCCTGCGCTTGCTGCCGGCGCTGCGCGCCATGGCGTGCTGCTCCGCGTCACCCAGGCGGACTACGATCAGGTCGCGCAGGAAGCGCTCGATGCCTCCTCGACGATCAACGCGTCCAAGCCAGATGCCGTTCTGCTCGCGCTCGATTTCCACGGACTGCCCTTCAACGGCGGCGGCAGTCCGTCGGGCCAGTCCGCACTCGACTACGTCGGCATGATCCGTGAAGGTCTCGAGCGCGGCGCCGGGGTGCCGGTGATTTTTCAGACCGTTGCCTGCCCGCCACAGCCGCTGTTCGGAAGCATGGACGCGCAAGTGTCGATGTCGCTGCGCCGCCAGATTCAGGATTTCAACGACGGGCTTCGCGAGCTCGCCGCGAAGCGCGGCGACTACATCCTCGACGTCGCCGCCCTGGCGGAATCGATCGGTACCCAGAACTGGCACAATCCGGTCCAGTGGAATCTCTACAAGCTGCCATTCGCGCAGACGATGGTGCCGATCTACGTTGAATATGTCGGACGCCTGCTCGGCGCGATCCGCGGCAACGCCCGCAAATGCCTCGTGCTTGATCTCGATAACACGCTCTGGGGCGGCACGATCGGCGACGACGGGCTGGAAGGGATCGTCCTCGGACAGGGCGATGGGGTCGGAGAAGCCTTCACCGAGATTCAGCGGACGGCGCTTCAGCTGCGCGATCGCGGCGTCATCCTGGCGGTATCGTCGAAGAACACCGATGAAGTCGCCCGACAGCCCTTCCGCGAACATCCCGAGATGACGCTGAAGCTGGACCACATTGCGGTCTTCCAGGCCAACTGGAGCGACAAGGCGTCCAACATCGAGCGATCGCCAAGACGCTGAACATCGGGCTGGATTCCCTCGTGCTGCTCGATGACAACCCCGCCGAGCGAAGCCAGGTGCGCAAGGCGCTGCCGATGGTGGCCGTGCCCGAGCTGCCCGCCGACCCTTCGCTCTACGCGCGCACGCTGTTGAACGCGGGCTATTTCGAAGCCGTCACGTTCTCCGAAGAGGACCGTCAGCGCGGCGAGCAATATCAGGCCAATGCGCAACGCGCGGAGCTGTCGGCGAAGTCCCGCGACATGGATGAATTCCTGACGTCGCTCGGCATGACCATCGAATTCCACGCGTTCGATGCCGTCAATCTGGGACGGGTGGCGCAGCTCATCAACAAGACCAATCAGTTCAACCTGACGACGCGGCGCTACACGCAATCCGAAGTCGAGACCTTGTCTCGCTCGCCGGATTGCCTGACTTTCCAGATCAGGCTGCGCGACCGCTTCGGCGACAACGGGGTGATCGGCGTCGTCATTGCGCGAAAGAAGGACGCGACCTTCGACATCGACACCTGGTTGATGAGCTGCCGGGTTCTCGGCAGACGGGTCGAGGAAGCTATCATCGCCGAACTCGTCCGCCATTGCCGTTTGAACGGCGTCGACACGCTGGAGGGAAGCTACCTCCCCACCGCCAAGAACGGGATGGTGCGCGACCTGTACAAGAAGCTCGGATTTGCGTCGGCCGGCGGCACGGACGAGCAGCACATCTGGAAGCTGGATATCTCCGAATACAACGTACCCGCACTGCCGTTCGAGGTTATTCGCGACAGCGCCGCGAGTGCGTGAGAAGGGCCGCAAGGCCCGGAACGGCACACCCGCCGGCGCGATCCCGCGCAGGCGGGCGGCAGCGGGCTTTGCCGACTAGAGCCGGCCGGCACCGAACCGCCATCTCAACTCATGGTTTGACGTTGCTCGCGAGGGCCGGATTTGAGAACGCGGCCGGCGAGCCACGAAGCTGCGCCTCGCATTGTCGGAGCGGTCGGCTGGCGGAGGGAGAGAATCTAGAAAAAAATTATCTCGTGTGCTGCGGCTCAGGTCCTCTCGCTAGGAGAGAATAGCGAAATTCCAGGGGTTCTCCGTGCCCTGTGGACCATAAAAAGCTCCCGAATTCCGAGGTTTGCCCGCCTGGGGATTTCGCCCGGGGGCAATCTGTCTGCCCCCGCGACCGGGTTCGTCCTCATCACGGCGCTAAGGCAGCCCAGACCGCGCAAAGCTGAACTTTTGGGCCATTTCTCAAAGGTGAAGCACTCGCAAAAGCGCAAAGGCTCGTCGAATTGAGATTTTTCGAGGAGCGCGGCATGCACGAAGATCCGACGTTCTGGACGCCATTTCGCTACCGCAGCGCTCAAAAAACCATACAGGGTCGGACCAAATAATGACGACCATACCGGCGAGGCCGGTCCACCAGCCTGGCCTATTCGCCGGATATCCATCAGACCGTTTGGGTTTTAGGGCCGAGCGTCAGCACATCTACTGTTTGCAGTTAGATTGATAGTCCGAGACGGCGCTCTCGAAATCGCTCTGAGCTGAGCGGAGCCGGCGAAACTCTGAAGAACAATCATCGGTGCCGTTGCTGCTGCTGAGGCAGTTCGTGTACCGTTTGAGATAAGTGGCGATCTCGCTGAGGGACGAATTGTAAGCGGAGACTGCATCATCGCAATCAGCTCTCGCGGGTATTGTGAACTCGCCAATTCCGAAAGGGAGCACTAAAATACCGATGTAAAGTCGTCTCACGATTATTCCCACTCCGTTGCAGATGGAAGCGAAAGCAAGCGAGCTATTGGCCAGACTGAAATTCTGCGCTGCGCATCTCGCGCTTCACCTTCTCCCATTCCCCCTTGAGTACCGCTCGTCCGGCATCCATCAGAGGGCCATCTAGCGCTTGGCGATCCGCGCTCCTTTCCAGATTGTAACCCTCATCTGTGATGTCCCATAGTTTCCTTTGGAGCACATCGTCTTTGCTCAGGAGGAGGTCCAGTTGTGTCCCTAGCAAGACGAGCTTGGCTAGGCCCTCATTGTAGGTCTTCTGCCGCGCCTTTCGATCGTCGATATCCAGGACAGCCTCGATAGCTTCCTTGTCTTCCAAGTTCATCAGGAGGGCGTGATATTCGGCAAGCGTATTCCTCAAGGTATCCATCCAAGAGATCCGAAGCTTGGCGATCTCGCGAAATCCTGCGGTTTTTGCCGTCAACATGGCTGCGTCCGCCGAAGTTTGACTCGCTGCTGCCTGCTTTCGGCCGATCAATAGCGCGACCAGCGGGCCCCCAACACCACTTATCAAGGCAAGGACGGCCGCCACGATCGCGGCAATGGCTTGCGGGGTATTGAGTATATCCGCCAAGACGTGATCAGCGCCCAGCGCATCATCGTAGCACTGGAGCCGCTTTGCAGCTTCGGAAATGCCTCTGCAGCTTTCAGCGTACGAAGCCGTGGTCCAACACATCATCAGCAGTAAGCTGGCCGATCTGAGTAGCTCGGCGGGGCGCCAGAACCTGACCATTTGCTCAGGTCGCCCCGCCCGGCGGCTTTTGAAACTGGATGTTGCACTTCTTGGCGATCGAGGCCTGCTCGATTGCGACCATCTGTCCCTTCATCTGACCGAGCTCAGCCGCTGTCTGCTTGTCCCCGCCGACCAAGAACGCCGCAGGCCAGAAGACGATGACGGCGGCTGTCGTCGCGATCGTGTCCTTTGTGCGCTGGCTGTCCTGGGCGCCAGATAAAGCCGCCGCGCGCGCAGACACGCCCTGCGCCTCGAGGGCGAGCTGCTGGCACGTGTAGGACTGATACATGACAGGTGAAACGTAGTTCGGCGTGATGTCCGCCGACGACGACGCACAGCCGCCCAACGCGGCGGCGAGCGCCACCGCTCCAAAATTTCTCATCAAAAAGCCTCCCCAGCCGCTCGTTACTAAGCGCAACCACTGGTGGAGGGCAACCCCGTGGGCGCCCGGATAGCCAAAAGTAGTACGTGACGAGTTGTGAAAGACCATCGCTGGGAACGGCGGCGGCGAGCTATCGAGCCTCGCGGGTTGTGGAGCAGCCGTCAGTTGCGGCGGGCAAGCAGCTTGTTCAGCTCAAATTCCAGCGTATTCGGTAAGTACCTTCAGTACCCCGTTCCTGTAGACCAGCTTGTATCGGCAGGGGCGTGCCTGATCGATGACAGCACGGGCGCTTCAGTCGTCGGGTTATGGCTCATGCTCGTAATGAGGACACGCCTAATACTTGGTATCAACTGGCTCGATCAAATCCGAAAGGAGCGTCGCGGTTTCCCGTAGGCTATCTCTGACATGGACAAGCTTTCGATCGGAAACAATTAGTCGACGTCCCGATGCTCTCAGAACGCATTCAAAGACTCCATCGGAGTATCTCATAAGCCTCAGCAAGTGCTCGCCGCTCGGGCCATTGACCGCGGCCATCCAGTTTTTCGCTGTTCGCTCGTTAGCGCCGGTCCATCGAATGAGCAATTTCAGCGCTTGGTGGGTATCACCCAGTTCAGCACGAAGAACCTCTGCAATCAGCAGGGCGTAATCAGCCTCAAAAACTTCGGCATCGGCTGGAAGAGATCTACCCGCTTTAGGAAGCATTTTTCCGCCCAGCAAGCTTATAGTTCCTTCTCGTGCACCTCATCATCGCTTCTTGACGTTAGTGGGGCAGTCAATGACCACACATGAACTTTCGAACCGGGCTGCAGTTACATGCACACTTGCGGCCGAATACGTGCGTATGTCCACTGACCATCAACAATATTCGACAGCCAATCAGACGCAGGCAATTCGCGAATATGCGACGCGTCACGGCTTCAGTGTCGAGAAGACATATTTAGATAGCGGCAAATCCGGTCTGACCCTAGACGATCGAGATTCGCTCAAAGAACTTATCGAAGACGTTCAGAACGGAAATGCGACCTACTCCACTATTCTCGTCTACGACGTCAGTCGCTGGGGTCGCTTTCAGGATGCTGACGAAAGCGCCTATTACGAATACATCTGCAAAAGAGCCGGCATCTCGGTACGCTATTGCGCCGAACAGTTCGAGAATGATGGCAGCCCTGTTTCGACCATTGTGAAGGGTGTCAAGCGGGCGATGGCCGGCGAATACAGCCGCGAGCTATCCGTTAAGGTTTTTGCTGGGCAGCGCCGATTGATCGAACTTGGCTATCGTCAAGGCGGGCCGGCCGGCTTCGGGCTGCGGCGACAATTGATCGATCAGAATGGTGTACCAAAAGGAGAACTAGTTCGCGGTGAACACAAAAGCATCCAGACCGATCGAATCATCCTTATTCCTGGCCCGGATGAAGAAATCGAGACTATCCGCTTTATCTACGATAGCTTCGTGCATCACGCCAAACCCGAGCGCGAGATCGCGACCGTCCTCAACGACAGAAGAATCCTGACTGATCTCGGTCGCCCTTGGAGTAGGGCCACGGTGCACCAAATCCTGATCAACGAAAAATATGTCGGCAACAATGTCTGGAACCACTGCTCCTGCAAGCTGAAGGGGCACCGGGTCCATAACCCACCCGAGCACTGGGTTCGGCACGACAAGGCGTTCGACTCGATCGTCGATGACGAGACCTTTCAGGCAGCACAAGCGATCATCAACGATCGCGCCAAGACCTACTCGGATGAAGAATTGCTGGACCTGCTGCGGGGCCTGCTCGAGAAGCACGGCTATCTGTCCGGCATCATCATCGATGAGTTAGAGTTGGGGCCGTCGAGCAGCGCCTACCGCTCCCGTTTCGGAAGCCTTATCCGGGCATATGAATTGATCGGTTTCAGCCCAGAGCGGGACTACCGCTATATTGAGATCAACCGGGCACTGCGGCGGATGTATCCCGGCCTGATCGAGAGAGCGATTCGCGGCATCGAAGAGATTGGCGGCACAGTCGAGCAGAACGCAGAATCCGACCTGCTGTCGGTCAATGACGAGTTCACAACATCATTATGCCTGGTCCGGGCTCAGGAGACGATGGCCGGCTCGCATCGCTGGAAAATCCGGTTCGATGCCGGCCTACGCCCCGACATCACTGTCGCGATACGCATGAACCAGATGAACAGCGCCATCCTCGACTACTATCTGCTGCCGCGCTTTGAAATCGAGCACTCACGTGCGGCACTCGCCGAGGACAATGGCTTGGCGCTGGATGCATACCGCTTCGACACCCTGGAGATGCTGTTTGAACTCGCCGCGCGCTCGCAACTGATGGAGGTCAGCTATGGGCTCGGTTCAATCCATTGAGATGGTTTCGATCGGCGCGATTGATGTGGTGAACCCGCGGGCTCGCAACCGGCGCGTCTTCAAGGAGATTGTCACGAGCGTCGCTGAACTCGGGTTAAAGCGGCCGATCACGGTTAAGCGAAAGGCAGGTGACGGCGAGCCGCGCTACGACCTTGTCTGTGGTCAGGGGCGGCTCGAGGCCTACCAGGCGCTTGGGCAGCGCGAGATCCCGGCAATCGTCATCGATGCGACCAGTGAGGACAGCGCGATCATGAGCCTGGTTGAGAATTGCGCCAGGCGCCAACATCGCTCGATCGACCTGCTGCACGACATCGAAGGTCTGCGGCAGAGAGGATACGAGTTCGATGACATCGCCCGCAAGACCGGCCTGACCGTCGAATATGTGAGGGGCGTCAGCAACTTGTTGGAGAATGGCGAACAGCGGTTGTTGCGCGCAGTCGAGGCCGGGCAACTGCCGGTCAGCATCGCCGTCTTGATCTCTCAGGCCGAAGACAATGACGTTCAAAACGTCTTGCAACACGCATACGAGGAAAAGCTGTTGCGGGGCCAGCGCTTGCTTGCGGCCAAGAAATTGATCGAGCAGCGGCGGCGCCGCGGCAAGGGATACAAGACCGGCCCACGCCGGGGCGACGACGCCCCGATCAGCTCGAACGCCTTGCTCCGTGCCTATCGGCAGGACGTCGACCGCAAGCGGGTCTTGGTCCGCAAATCCAACAGCACGAAGGCGCGGCTGGTCTTCATTCTGGAGGCTTTGCGGAAGCTCCTGACCGAGCCGGACTTTCTATCCATCCTGGAAGGTGAAAAGCTCGATACCTTGCCGAAGAACCTTGCGGTTCGCCTGCACGGCCAGGGCTGAGCCATGGCGCGCCGGCCTCATATTGCAGTGCGAATGAGCTTTGAGGAGCGCACGCTCACCGTCCGACTGGCCGATATCCAGCCCCTCAAACTGGTGTCGGAGGAGATCAAGCGCTCGGCAAAATACCGCCAAATTGCCGCCTCGATCGCCGAAATCGGACTGGTTGAGCCGCCGGTCGTGGCGCGGAGCCGGGACGCAAGTGGCAAATTTCTGCTGCTCGATGGTCATCTCCGGCTGGAGGTCTTGAAGGATTCCGGCCTGGTGGAGATCGATTGTCTGGTGTCGACCGAAGACGAGGCCTTCACCTACAACAAGCGGGTCAACCGCATTGCGATCATTCAGGAACATCGGATGATCCTCAAAGCGATCGAGAAAGGGGTCTCGGAGGCGCGGATCGCAAAAGCACTCAATGTCGACGTTGCGAGCATCCGTCGCCGGCGCAAACTCTTGGATGGTATCTGCGCCGAGGCGGTTGAGCTGCTCAAGGAAAAACATCTGACCCTCAATACGTTTTCAGAGCTGCGCAAACTGGCGCCGATCAGGCAGATCGAGGCCGCGGAGCTGATGATCGCGATGAACAATTTCTCGAATAGCTATGTGCGTTCGCTGGTGGTGGCGACCCCACGCGGTCAATTAGCGGCCGGCTACACACCGCGCCAGCCCAAGGGGCTGTCGGACGAGCAGGTTGCATTGATGGAACGGGAATCCGCGTCGCTCGCCCGTGAGTTCAAGGTCGCCGAACAAACCTATGGCACCGACCATCTCGATCTGGTGTTGGCGGTTGGCTACGTCTCAAAACTCCTGCGCAACGGCAAGGTCGTTGGCTATCTGGCAAAGCACTTCCAGGAGCTGCTGTTTGAATTCCAGCGGATCACGGAATCCGAGTCGACCGCGGCCTAACGGCTGCCCCGTTCGATAGCCCTTGAATCAAATTGGTCACCTTCGCGTATTGAGAATTATGGCACTCTGCAAAGCAGATCTGCAATTAAGTTCTACAATGGATCTGAACGTCACATTCAGAGCGATCCAGTAGACAGTTTCGAGATTTGCGGCGACGTTTGTTACGTCGACTGCGGTGCTGTCCGCGGCGAGACCACGACGTCCACTGGCCCAATCGCTTCGCCACTCACTAAGGAGCGGCACGCCAATTCCGATTACGGACCGGGACCGCGCGCTCGGATGTCAAGTATCGTGAGCGCACACTAGTAGTGGGGTCACTCTAGGCAGTCCCCGAAGTTTGTTTAGGTCGCTTCTTGCAAATGTGCTACTGCCGCGAACGTCGCGAACTCCGGCGCAACGTCGCTTAGTTGAGCAATATATGTGGCATAGTCCGACGAATTCTGATGCACAAATCCCATTTGGGGAACAACGTCGCTCAATCGCCGCAAAACAACCGGCGCGGTGGCCGGAATGAAGTGCACGCCGCCAGGATTTGCCAGCGTAAGCATCAGACCGCGGGCAATTCCAACGTGGTCCGGCCGAGTCACCATAATTAGACGGACAGCCCCCTTGTCTACGGTCACCAAATTCATAAATGGCCTCCCGTCGGGTATGTGCACCTGTCCGATCTGAGAATGACTGCTGTCAGTCCGATTGCGCTCCTCGAATACAAGGCACGCGCGTTTATCGTCCCAATGGATTGAAATCTCATAGGCGTTCACAACCGCCGCATTGGTGAACGTAGGCCGGAAACAAACGTACCGTCCCTCAAGATCCGCGATACTGTCGCGGCTATAACTTCCCAGTTCCCTCGACGCGCCCCGGGGCCCCATCCGTCCGGCGCCTCCGCTCGATATTTCAGCTGGCTGATCAGTGGTGTCGGCGGCTCCTAGTCTTACCTTCGTCAAGAACGGGCGTGATGGATCGAACATCGTGACCATTTGGCTCGAACGGATCGATCGTGGAAAGATCGCGAGTACGATCGCTCCCAACACGAAACCTGCGATGCCTAACGATGTAAGCAGTTTGGTAAGGTTCGGAGTACCCTGAATTCTCTCCAAGAACTCACCGCTTAAGAGCTGAGCAATCAGAAGCGCTGTAACGACAAATGTCGCCGCATTCAGGGCTCCCCCCAGGAGGGCCAACCGAAACCAGTTCCAGTTCTGCGTACCGAGGTGAGCACACATCAGCCCGATCGAAAAAGTGCAGACAAAAGGTAGAAGAACAAACGGCCATCGATCAGAAAATTCGGAAAGGGATTGAGCTAAGGAGATACTCCCCGTGTTGAGTAAGTCCGGCACTAATGGCCAGCCGATGCGCAGCACGATACACAGCCCAACCACGACGAGCGCCGCAATTGTGAGTTCTGCCAGAGGTGGAAACTGCCAGACATTCTCCTCCTCTCGACGAATGAACCGCTGGGCTACCGCCGTACCTGCGATGACGGCCATACCCAATTGGATCGCCATCAGCACGGAGTACATAAAGGTCTGGCCGAACGGTTGTTTTCCCGGCACCGCGATAGACATAAACAAGAAAAGAACAATGATCACCAATATCGAGGCGACCCACTGATCGCGGCCAAACGCGGGAGAGTGATCGCGCGGATTGAGACCCATGCTCGAAAGGCGCTTACGTCGTCGATTTTCAGTCACCTCAAGATAGAGCACCCATCTCGCGATCAATCTGCAAACCGTCAATGAAAGATCTTGGATACTCTTCTTGAGCGCGTCTTCCATTGCCCGTGTCGACTTTGACGACGTAAAGCAGGCCAAACCATTTTCCATGAGACTGTCGTAGAGACCAAGCGACTGCTCAACGGCTCTCTCGTTGAGCCGCATTATGCGTGTGTAGGTCGAGCGTCCGCTAATATTCGTCGGGAACGGGAGCGGAGTGCCGGCATTATCCGGCATGATGAACAACCAATAAAGTGATACTGCACGAGTAAAACGGGATGCAAGCGACCCGTCGTTAGTCAGATGAAGGGCATTCTCACCAATGTTCAGTGTAATCTCGCGCGAGACGTTCTCAATAAGAGTTGGATCCATGAGCTGCAGCTGGCCGTGCGCCAACTCTACAGCGAGTTGCTCCGCTTCTGCGGGGATTGCAGCGAGCTGAATGCAGAACTGCCGAGCACCTGTATCCAGCCTTCCTACAAGCTTAAACTGCGATGCCACCGTAATGACTAGAAAGCCGATTACGGGAAGAGATGGACTTAACCACTCATTGGCTTTTAGTGATTGGGCGATGGGAATTCCATCAAAGCCATAACCGCCCGCGCTAACGAGTATGATGACCAGAAGCCAAAGACCGATCAGCAACGCGTAGTAGAATAAGACCCCAGTATAGAATAGGAGAAATGTCGTTCCCGTTCGGTTCGTTGGAGGTCTGCTGAAACGGATTAGTGCGACGACAAACAACAAGAGACCGGATGCGATCCACAATCCATGATTGACGACCGTGTGCATTGGCCACTCCCTAAAATAAGAATTACTTACGAATAATTTTAGATCCCTCTTCCAAGCCTGCCGAACTTCAGGATGGACAAATGACCATCGTTCCGACCAGGCACCAACACGATCAACAACAATAACGGCGCGCCAGCGAACCAAATGTAAGCTACTTCACATCCAACCATTGGTTGCACCGAATATCAATCCGGTATACTCTAAACTTCTGGACGTCTCGTCTTCGACGGTCCGGCTCGGCCATATTTTGCCGGGGATGCCCATGGCGGCGCCCTGAACGTTTGTGCTTGGCATCTTCTCCACTCCTAAGATCGATCGCTCGAGCGTTCAGCAACCTCCATCCATCACGGATTTTCTTAAATCCATTTGGCGACGCGAATTGTTCTATCGGCCTTGTAAGGTCCAACCGATGGCCAAGAGAATTGTTGTTCTTTCAGACGGTACCGGTAACTCTTCGGCGGCGATTTGGCGGACGAATGTCTGGCGCACATTTGAGGCACTTGACCTGTCCCAATCAGATCAAGTTGCGTTTTACGATGATGGGGTTGGTACCTCGAGCTTTAAGCCGCTTGCAATTCTTGGCGGCGCGTTTGGCTATGGACTGAAGCGGAACGTAATAGATATCTACAAATTCATTTGCCGAAATCACCATCACGACGACGACGAGATCTTCGGCTTTGGCTTCAGTCGTGGCGCGTTTACCATCCGCGTGGTGATAGGGCTTATCCTCGACCAAGGCCTTGTTCAGGCGGGCAACGAGATCGAGCTCGACCGCCTAGCAAAGGTCTCGTTTGAGGACTACCGACGACGCAAGTACCACACCGTTTGGTGGGAGATGTTTCACAAGAACTATAGCATCCCTCCTCCAACAGCAGCAGCTCGCAACAGACAGATAAAGAGCATTCGTTTTCTCGGGCTATGGGATACCGTGGCGGCCTACGGATTGCCTGTTGATGAAATGACACGGGGGGTTAGCAAGTGGATCTGGCCACTTGAACTGCCAAGTCGTGTGCTTGATCCGCGCGTGCAGCGCGCTTGCCACGCTCTCGCGCTTGACGACGAGCGAACGACGTTTCATCCCGTCTTATGGGACGAGTCCACACAGCGACCACCCACCACCGATCAAGAGCGCAGTATATCAAGCGAAAGGATCAGCCAGGTTTGGTTCTCTGGGAT
Organism: Bradyrhizobium viridifuturi; assembly: GCF_001238275.1. Taxonomy (GTDB): domain Bacteria; phylum Pseudomonadota; class Alphaproteobacteria; order Rhizobiales; family Xanthobacteraceae; genus Bradyrhizobium; species Bradyrhizobium viridifuturi. The sequence continues at coordinate 10,704 of NZ_LGTB01000035.1, read as the reverse complement.
GCACTCCAATGTCGGTGGCGGATATCCGGACGATTCGCTGGCGCATATCCCCCAGTATTGGATTATGAGAGAGGCGGAAAAGTGCGGATTGCGATTTAAGTCAGCCCCCGACGCTGATCCCGATAGCCTGATCAATACAAAATCTGGCAGGGACAAGGATGGCCGCCTTTACGACTCCCGCAGCGGCCTCGGCAGTTACTACCGTTATGGACCGCGGAAACTCGCCGAGTTATGCAACGAGAAGTTCTCGAATCGACCAGGTGACGGGGTCTTCATTCAAACACCCAAAATTCACGAGAGTGTATTCAAGCGTATCGAGAACAACGCTCATCCTTGCGCTCCGTTGGGTATTCCGGCCGGATATGAGGTTGTCACAGACACGGGCACCATTCTTGCCTCTGATAGCAATCCCTATGAATCAGTGAGCGCGAGTCAAGCGCGAGCAAAAGCGCAGGAAGCCGTTTGGAACAGAGTCTGGCTCCGTCGTATCGTTTATTTTCTGACTGTATTGACTTCCGCGGCGCTTTTTATCTTTCCGCTGCTAAAGAGCCTTCCAGCGTCCGATGAATTTTCAAGTCCGGTGCGATGGCTCTCTGATCTAATCCGCCTAGCGGGCTCGTTTCTGCCGTCGTCTGCAAAGCCATGGTTGAACGGCTATGCGCGAAGTCCCCTGACTTTCATTACCATCATTATTCTCCTAGCGGCCTTTTCGGCGCTCAGCGCAAGACTATCAGCGCTCGTCAGGAGCGATATGAGCGCGATCTGGCAGAACTCTGTGGCTAGGCGCCTCGCGGTCAGCGGATCTCCTGAGAGCTGGATATATCGGCTACGAACCAGCGGGCCATACGTATCCGCGAAGCGCTTCTGGAAATTTCAGCTCGGACCGGGATTGTCTGCTCTCTTCTTCGTTTATGTGGGGATCATGTTAGCCAATCATCTTGCCTATATTGCCCTTGACGACGCAGGATTCGCCTGCAGCGGATCCGCAGCCTCTAGTATGGCCAGAGGGGAAAAGCGCACGCTAGTTTTTGATTCCTCGTCTATTTGCGCAGCGACAGGGGTGCTCCTGCAGGAAGGGGGCCGATACGCAATTTCGGTAAAAGCGCACGAATCCCATTGGTACGACGGCACTATTCAAACAAGTCCGGCCGGATACTACAGCCTTGACGCACCAACCGTCTGGCATAAAGGTCTCATGGTTCTCTCCCTCCCTATGCGTCGCGAACTAATAAGACCTTGGTTTCGCATTGTTGCGCGCACCGGTAGCGTTGGTGGTGAAGAAAGCTTTCTGGACCCTGATCCAAAGGACCATTCTATCGATGAGGTCTTGCGTGCGACCCGTGATGGAGAGCTATTTCTCTTCGTGAATGATGCAGTAGTTGGGATTCCGGGTTTGACGGGCATCTTCTACTTCAACAATAGAGGAACCGCCGACATAACGATATCTCGTCGATGAGGATCCGAAGATGCTCGCTCAGCTAAGGCGGAGAGGATAGCGCCTGGGCTGAAGAAGCTTTTCGGAGTTGACCGGCTCCGAATGCGCCATGATCGCATATCCAATGTTAAAGGGTGCAAACGCGCTCATACTCAGGTCCAGCCTTGTATCGAGGACCAGGTTTGAAGATATGAATGCATACCGTTTGAGTAACGCGAGTACGTGAGATTTAGCCTACAACAAACGTGCACGCATGCTGCGTTCGGCGACGATCAACAAGGCGCGCTCAACGGCGGATTGCGTTGCGACGCTCGAGGAGCGCAGCAAATTATGTTCGAACCCGAGCTCTTTGGCCTAGGTAGCGCTCAGTATCAACAAGCTGTCGTCTCGCTTGTTACACCAGTCCTCGGCTTCCTGTTTTTGTATGCGCTTGGCTTACCGCTCAAAAGGATCCCTTTTATTGATGCGATCGAAGGCTATAGCCCACCGACCTGGCTTCTGCCTCTCTTCGCGCTGGGCTCAACATTCATTTTATCGCTTTGCTTATCGATAAGCACTCTTCTCAATCTCCTTCATGCATACCCCGACGAGGGTGAATTCGCACAAGGCTTCGCAAAGGAACGTCGTTTTGAACAACTAGACAACCTCGGCTCTCTGCAATCAGCTGGCATTGAGCTGCGCGATTTCGATGGCCTAAGCAATTTTGAGATTCTGGTGAATGGCTACCGGGTGCTTGGGAGCGCATCGGACTGCTTGCTTAGCTATCAATGTAGACCTGGAGACAGCGTAGCAGCAGCAAGAGAATTCGAAGCGGTCCAAGATCTCCATCTTAGAGACAAGTCATTTCACCATATTCACTCTCTAAATTCGCTTCCGCACTCGGTAGACATCCTGCCCTATGTTGCGAGTGGAGATAATTTCATCGATGTAATCTCAGGAAATTCCGGAGTAGGCGATTGTCGCCTCGTTGTGGCGATCTCGTTGGCCTTCCTAGAAGCGACACCTAGCTACAAAGTGATCATTTCGCCTGAGCAGGGCGACGACACCGTGCAACAGCAAGCAGCAGAGACTATAAGCACGTTCTTCGCGGGGGGACCGCTCGTAAAAGCCAACGAGGAGCCGCCCAAATTCATCAAGCCCTACGGCACCCTTTGGACCGAGGGTACCAATCGTCTGTGCGAACGCATTCGGATTAGATTCAAGTTGGCTCAAGAATTAATATCACGTCAAATGCGTGAACGCATTCTCTTCGCTAGACACCGCGCTGCGTTGTGCGAGGTTCTTAACAATGAGCGACCGTACTGCCAAAGGGAGCCGGGCAAATAAGAGGCCCGCGCGGCGCGACACCATTCAGCGCTGCACTCATATTGCGGCTTCTCTGGCAATTGGCGCCTTGCTAGGCGCGGCGCTTTCTTACGAGTTTGGAAAGGGGTTCAAGCCTGCTCAGCCAAGATCTATCGAAGCTCTTGGATTAGGCCGGATAGAAATGCTCAGGTTGCCCACACACCAGAGGCAACATTCTGATCTTCGCACGTTTGAAATAACTATGGGCGGAGCAGACGACTATGGCCGCGTCTATGTGAACAATCAGCTCGTACTCAATACCGAAAACCCCGCTCAAGTGTTTTACGGTAACGTTCTCGATGCGGAAAAACGGGCAAAGGTTGAAAAGCTTGCGATAGATAGAGCTGATTTCATCGTCGGGAAAATTGACGTACGCGGATTTCTGAAGCCGGGCAAAAACTATATTGTGGTGGAACTGGAAAATTCATTGCTCGGAAGTTGCGTTACCAGCATAGATATTGTTGTAAACGGGAAGGAGCTCGAATCTTTTCCGCAGATTCTTCCAGAGGCACTCGCAGTCGATCCGGATGCTGTCAACCAACAACTTCTCGCTGAACTGAGGAAAATCGAAAGAATCCCGACATCGCGCCAACTCAGTGAGGATGAAAGCAGGACTTATTCGGCTTCAGAGAAGAGTGAGCTTGCAGTGAGTTCGCTTGAAGACGCCGTGTGCGCAAGACGGGTCTTTGAAGTGTATCTAGATTAGACACGCCATACAACGCGCCGACATCACCCTGATGCTCGCCATGTAAAAAGGGAGTGCGAAGCAACAAGCGACCATTCGCATTTTGTGGCCCTCGATTCCAAATCCGGCCGAAAACTCCTCTGCTCGCGTATCCATTGTTATGAAAGAAGTCGGCCTTTGGCTGATTGGACAGGTACTCGGAGAGTGTGCCGCAGTAGAGAATGCTCGGTTTGCGTTGGCCCTAGTCTGGGACTAGAGCCGCCTATCCGTAAGTCCGCAAAAGGAAAATTCCAAACGTTGACTATCGAGCGCCCGATGATGGCGCTTAAGCAGCAGATAGCGCACGCCGACATTAAAGCGCGTATGGCGTGCAAACGTTTTTAGTATCGGTCGTTCCTAGGCATTGACGAGAAAACCGCCTCAAGATCGCTCTTTAGCAAACTGCAGACATCGTGGATTGCGGGCGTCGCCCCGTCAAAATAGCCGCTCGATTGCTGCCCGGAGAAATCCGCGAGCTGTGTGAAACCGCGATATCGAGGAAGCTGCGCATTAGGTCGGCCGAGCGCGGCGAGGGCCGCACGCGTTTGCTCGATATCCTCACGTACTTGCTCGACGCTTTCGGACGACGGAGCTTGCCCGCTAAACACCACATCTGCACCGGCCTGTTGCCACATCGCAACTGGCGACCAACCGAAATAGATCGTTGCACCTCCGTGAGGTGGCGCGCGCCGTACGACGGTTAGCTTCCATCGCACCGGGAGCAGAGGAAAGAAGGACATGCCACGGGCGATCTCCGGGAAAGTGCCTTTGACAATTTCCGTATAGATGACTTGCACACGGCGGTATTGCTCGTCCAGGACGCGGCGAATCACGTCTTCTGTTTCAACATCCGCCTTGTCCTCCCATCCAAGACGGATCCACCATGGATCGAGCGCAGATTCTCCACTCCCACGTAGAATTGCGATGTCATCGAGCAACTCCCTAATCAGAAATCGCTCATCGTGGGAAACCGCTGCCGGGCTCACGCTTTTGTCTTTGTGAGGCAGAAGGAGCTGCTCGAGGGTATCGAGGTCCATGTTTAGAGTAAGCGGGAAATCATATTCTTTCGCGAGGAATCGACACCGGCCCAGAAGTCGATCCCGGGCTAACGCTGCGCCGCCCTTGACCGCCACTAAATTCACCGCCTCCACCACACTCTCTTTGAGCAGAGCAATGGCTACCAGACGCGCACTATCCAAGCGATAATGTGACAAGTCTAGGCTTACACCACGTAGAATCCCCGGCGCGGAGGGGATTTGTACTTTGACAGGGTGGGCCTCACTTGGCTGCCTCAAATACAGCTTGTAGGAGAGCACGCTCGAAGAGGCATTCAAATTACCTATTACGGCCAGATCACTTCCCCGCTCGCCTGTGACTGCTTCGATGACGGTCTCACGCAAGGCGGGGAAGAAGTGCTCGACGGGTTGCTCTATTCCCTCAAGTAGTTCCGTCAAGTATTCCTCTGAGAGATTTGCTGGATCGAGCTTATTCAATTCTGACGAAACGTCGAAGCGGTACCTTAGTGCGTCAAAATATACATGGGGGCCCACTTCAGTTAAGCGTCTCCACAATGCTGATTGAAGTCGACGAGATGGGAGTTGAGCCATCAACAAGACAGCAAAAAACGAATCCGCAGGCATCGATAGGATCGGAATTTTCGCAAGCAACTCGAGTTCACTTCCAGACGCCATCTTCTTAGCACGCAAATAATCTGCGAGCGCTTCGTGTTGGACTTCGATCGCTGAACCATTGGCCCGAGCCGCATCGCATGCGACGAGTTCGTTTAGGACTCCAGGCGATATACCATCTTGTTGCATTAGTGCGATCACTTGCTCGCCGGTGATCGGCCCATCTAGCGTTGCATCTGCGATTAGTGTCAGCGCCCTTTCACGATAAATGGATGACACAAAGTCCGTTGCATTGGCCCTCAGCACGTTTTTGAGCCAAGACTCGAACAACGGCACAAGCTGGTTAGGAAATACGTCCTCACGTTTCCAGTAATCTAATGCCAGTTGCAGCAGGAGTGGATTCTCGCAAAGCGCCGACAGCGTTGGAGGCATCATTCCAATGATCGAAAAGAAGTCGCCACTACCGTCATCTAAGATGGTCTTCTCCAGCTCACGCTTCTCGGTTTCTGTCAATGGCGCTAGTTTGAATAAAGGAAGCACCACGTCTGGCCGTGCCGCTTCGCGGGAGAACACAAAAACTTTAGTGAGTGGATAGTCGCGGAGAAGATTGGTTATCTCCGTGCTCACATGCCGTTGAAATCCTAGTGACGCGTTATCAAAGCCATCGCAAACGATTGTCGTTCCAGCGGTACGCATGCGATCCGTTAGCACGGATTCGGTTACGCTTGGTTGGTGCGCCGACAACCGGCGCTGCATAAACTCCACGATCGAAACGCCTGTTTCTTCAAGGTCGACTATGGGGATGTCGAACGGGACGCTGGCGTTGCTATTTCGCCAGCGATTTTCGATAGCCTGCCGGAACAGCCGGTTTGAGAGCGTCGTTTTTCCATAGCCTGAGGGCGCGACTACAACGCAGCCGGACGGGCATTCCGCAAGCAGCCTGCCTGTACCCAATTCATCGGTTGCGCCCGCACGATGGACCGTCCGATCGATGGAAGCGGCATACCGCATTGTTCGCTTCAGTTCTGCCGTCTCATATCGGCCGAAGTCGGCGGAAGCATCGAGAATCGTCTTGACTTGGAAGGTGCGGCAGTAATCGACCACGGCCGTCTTAGCTAGAAATTGCTCAGCCGTTCCTCGCTTTGCCGCCAGATCTGCAATCAATGTTTCGAAAACGCGTTCGCTGTCCTGCGTCGCCTTGAGTTGCCAGATTTCAATCTGTTCACCGTTGGTGAGCAGTAGAGTGGTGCTCTCAGATTGGCCGCGTAAGACTCCCCTTGTAGTTTGCCATTTGGCAGGGCTTCGCCGGGCGCCTTGGCCTCAACTACAATAAGCGACGTGTCGCGGGTATGCAGCGGACCATTGAAACAGACGAAATCCGCTTCGGGCTTGCGCCCCACACGGCCTTCCCGGAATTCCACCGGATGCTTCGATGCAACATCGTCCGGCTCATAGCCAAGAGCGCGTAATAGTGGGACGACCAAACGAAGCTCTACATCAGCCTCATTGGTGAAATTAGTGGGTATATTACTCCAAAATTCAGTCATTTTATACACAATCACGAGCTGCGATAAGCGAATACTTGCCTGACCCGACATCAGCTGTCGTTATCAGTTTGATCGACAGCTTGGTTGCTGTTCCAAGCACAGGCTTTTGAAGCCTAGATATCGGAATGTAGCGGCCCGTCCGGGGTCTTCGAACTGGGCCCGTTCATGCGCAGAACACCGCGCTGCCATAGCTTCCTTCCAGCACTCGTTACGGTGCCATTGTGAATTGGGAGTGTCGAGGGCTCGCCTCGTTCGACCACCCCGCATTTGCCTCCGAGGCCTCGTTCTTTCTCGGCCACATTCGCCCCAAGCTTTCGTATTTATCAAGCTTGCCGCGCGATTCAGCTGGCAAGACATACGATTACACGAGCAAACAAGAAAATCGCGCCGAAAGCTGCGGCGCTCATCAGTAGAATGGCCAACCTATTAGTGAATTGACGTACAAACGCCGGTGCAGGTGCCCAGGTTTCTGGCTCAAATCGCGCCGGGTCCGAGAAGGTCGCCAGCGGCTCGCGCAAGAATCGATCCCACACGCCGCCGTGGGCGAGATTGCGGGAAAGCTCTTCTTCGACTAACGCCGTCGAGTGGCCATACTCTTCATTGCGGATGTTGATAACAGCAGTATCAGCAAAGCCAAACCGCCCCCCAGGACCAGTGTTCGGGATGAAGAATTGTGAGAACGGCACTGCCTGATCCTGGCCTCCGCATTGGCAAAGCAGAGCTTCGATTCGACCCTCACGAATAAGTCCGGACCAGTCGAAATCAGGCTGAATGACACTACCCACGCTATCACACGCCCGAACCGAAGGCCGGAGTATGCCGGCATCTCCAATACTAAGCGAAAGAGCTGGCTGCCGAAGCTGTGAATGATGACGTCGGGCGGCTCTTCAATCTGATTCTCGCGCGCGTGAATGACAGCCTTCTGTATGCGTTGAGCGAGCTGCCGCGCCAGCATCCAATGTCGCCAGCGAAACAACACTCCGACGCGCACAAGCCCATACTTATAGATCAGCACTGGCGCGTGATACTTAAATCGGTTGGCAATGCGCCAGCTGAACTCCTCCTGCCACGCAGCATGTGTGTTGAAACCGTGAATTGCGATAAGCCAAGGAACGCTGCGACTTGTTTCCGTTGAGCTTCGATAAATGATCGTCTGAACTGGATTCTCGCCGAGCTCTCGGAAGTCGCAACCGCAGTAAGGACATTGATGATTGGCAAGAGCGTCCGCGTCGATCACTCTACGGCAATTCGGCGCGGGACACTGCGAGACTGATAAACGTGTGACGAGGGAGTCTTCCGCCGCGGCATTTAGTAACGAGAGCACGTCGACCTCGATCCCAGCTTCGGCAAGCTTTGCGCCAAATAGCCGAGGATCAATTTCAGGCGCTTCACCCGCTTGCAGTGTCGCAAGAAGCGCGTCGACAGCCTTTTCTCCGAAACTCCTGCGAAGCTCGGCTTCGGTCATGTTTGATTATTATTCCAGATGATGGACAGAACGGTGTAAACGTCTTCACGCTTACACTGCACCCAAATTCTCAACCGGCTCTCACCCCCGTAACCTTCCATCTTGATGCTTCGGCTCAACTGCTGGTATTTCTCCGCCGTGAAGTTGAACATACCATCCGCGGCCAGAAAACTCGCGTCGTCAACGCCACGACGGACCTCGCGCACGGCTTCGACGCTGTCGATTCCACCTTCGCTTAACGTCGACACCAGTTCGACGTGTCCGCCTTGAGCCACCAGACGCGTAGATTGAACCGTCGCCTGAGCGTTACGGCTTAGTCTCTTTAATGCAGGGCTAAGCCGAACTCTACCTGGTGGTCCGGACACTAGTCCCAATTCTGTAAGGTCTAGCCATACTCGGCCCAAAGCCTGTGCATGTTCCTCGCCTTCGTTCGGCAATTGTATCATAGCCGCGCAGTAAGGGTCAGCGAGCCGCCACTCGAAGCGAACCACAGCTCGATCAAAACGCTCGCGATAAGCGCGATACTCATAGCTATCGCCCCCCTCCTCGCGACGAAAGTCTTTTGATTTGGCGCGCTCCCAGGCTCCGCGGCTGCGGTGCCACGCAATTGAGAGATGATCGCCCGAGAAATTGACTGTGCTCAACGTTAGCTTTTCTGGAAACTCGTAGCTCACCTTGCGGTCCAGCAACTTAGAATATCTGGATGCTTCAATGGCCGGACGGATTCTCCTTCCCGAAATTGAGAGCGGCTCGAACAGGTAGACATGCTGGTTTCCCCAGCCTTCGATCTCGTCCAACCAAGACTCGATCGCGGCCTGGCTGAGCGTGCCTGAGTCGATTGCGGCATCAAGATGCTCGGCGAAATCTGCCTTCGTATTTCCAACCGGGATCCTATTCGAGCGAAGTAGGTCTTTGATAAAGATATTGCCCTGCGCTAGTACGATCTGCGCTACTACCTTCTTTAGCCGGCTCTTGCCGTGCCCTTCAGTCTCCCGGTCGCGGCTTCTCTTTTTCATGGCCAGATCGACTGTGATGCGGATCTGTCCTGCTTTTTGCTTAGCTGGACAGCCACCGAAGAATCGGCAAAAGATAACACGCTGTAATTGCATAGTCTAACGCTTTAGCTTTTCCTGTTCGCCAACACACCGCTAATCTCCCGCTCGCTCAGCACCTAGGCCCTAGCAACAAGGGACTTTTGATGTTCAAGACTGTCGGTCTTGCCTTGAACAAATATGCTTCTGTTCCACTTTCGCTGCGCGAAGATTCCGCTAGTGGCTTACCCATGGGCGAAATGGCGGTGGATCCTGCGAGGCTCTTCCACCATTACTACCTGGACACCCGCGGATATGCTCCACCGAACCCGGACCCCGCCCAGTTCGAACATCTCGCGCTCTTCTTGCCCTGCGCCGAGCTTCGTGTACGCGGCGACGGATTCGGCATCGGCACCGCCTTTCGCCGGAGCACCTCGAATCAGCTGGGCCAAGCATTCTGTCGCTGGTTCTTGCACGAACACCTGAACCTTACCTACTTCGCTCACATCGAAGCAGTTCTCAATCGCAAGCCGCATCCCAGCTTTGGAGGGCATTCCGTCTCGCGCGTGTTGAAGGGAGACGGTCCCGACTATCTTTGCGCAGAAGACAATTTCACGGTGTGCCTCGCCGAGGCGAAGGGCCGAACGAGTCCCATCAGCTTTGGGAGCGCGGATTTCAAGAGCTGGCGGAAACAGTTCGACCGCGTCGCGGTCAAAGACCCGGCAGGGAACTTGTGTTCGGTTAAGGGCCATATCGTGGCGACGCGCTTTGCGACTGAAGTCGATAACGATAGGATAAAGTCGCGGCTTCTTGCCGAGGATCCGGCATCTCCTGGTGAGACTCCGCTGCACGAAGCGCCTGGACTTGGCGCCGCCGTCATCGCGTTGCACTATTCCGATCTTGTCGCGAAGATCAGGCAGCCCATACTCTCGGCTGCGTTGGCATTGGGTGTAACGGTGCCGGAAGAAATTCAATTCCCGGCCATGGCTTGGGAATTTAACGGGCCGCCACTCCACGGAAAGCGGTTCGTCGGTGGCTACTTTCCCAGTAGGGGCGCCGATCCGGTACAGGTCAGATTGGATAGCGGCCGGGTGGCCATTCTGAACAACAACCCATGGCGCTTAGACGTTGGGCCCGCGACATTCTTCGGACTCGAGGAGAGCATTTTCAAGGGCGTATGCGGTATCGCGCGGGACGGCGACCAACAAGCATCGCAGCTTGCCCGATTGCCCGACGTTCCTTTCTTTGACAGTGGTGCTAGTATTCTCCGGGACGGCTCAATCATTGCTCCCGCCCATTATTTCAGCCCCGTTGGGATGCAAATCTATCGATAAGGAGCGACGACGTCTGGACCATCACTTCGACCTCCAGCGCTTTTGCCGCACCGCTGAGCACGGAGTCGATCACGCCGCAATGATGCGTGGGTCACACACCTCAAAATGCCGTGGAAACAAAGTTGCCTAGATGTTGTTGAGCTACCCGCGAACCAGTAACAGCAGCCAGATCGAGAGCCGTCATTCGCAAATGAGA
>NZ_LGTB01000034.1 GCF_001238275.1 Bradyrhizobium viridifuturi | reverse complement strand
CGATGCGGCTCGATCGCGGCGACTTTTGTTCTTGATCTCGGCCGAGGTGGTTCGACGTCATGTGATGCACGATCTGCGGGCTGAGGATGCGCTTGCCGTCGAGCTCGCCGCCATTGAGCAGCATCTGCCCGAAGCGGACATAGTCGCCGACGGTGGCGAACGAGCAGGCGCCGCCGCAGTCGAACCTGGTCGGCGTGTCGAGCAGCTTGATGGCTTGCGGCTTGCCGGTGAGCGGATCGTTGGGGAACGGCCGCGCCAGCCGCGCACGCTGGGCGTCGCTCGGGTGGAACGTCGCCTCCTTCATGCCGAGCGGCTTCCAGACATTGGCGGCAAGATAGTCGCCGAGCCGCTGGCCGGACACCTTCTCGACGACCGCGCCGAGCACGTCGATCGAGAAGCCGTATTCGAACTCGGTGCCGGGCTGATGCACCAGCGGCAGCTTGGTGATGCGGTCGATGAAGGCCGCCGTGTCGCCTTCGACCGCCGGCGCGGTGCCGTCGGGATAGAGCCGGGCCAGCGCGCTCGAGCTGTCGGGCCGGCCGCCATACATCAGGCCGGAGGTGTGGCGATAGAGATCGTGGATGAAGATCGGGCGCGCCTGCGGCTCCATGGTCAGCGAACCGTCGGCTTGCTGCACGCCGACCTTCATGTCGGCGAACGCCGGATAGAACTCGGCGACCTTCGCCTGCAGCGGCAACTTGCCCTGCTCCAGCAGCGTCAGCCCCGCGACCGCCGCCATCGGCTTGGTCATCGAGGCCAGCGCGAACACGGCATCGATCGGCATCGGCGTGCCCTTGACCGGATCGAGCTGGCCATAGGCCTTGTAGTGCACCAGCTTGCCGTCGCGCGCGATCGCCACCACGGCGCCGGGCACCCGCTTTGCTGCGATCTCGCGCGCGAAGAAGTCGTCGAGCCGCGCCAGCCCCTGGTCCGAGAAGCCGGCCTGATGCGCCGAAGCTTCCGGGAGCGGCGGCGCAGCATGGGCGATGTTGAAGGCAAGACTCGTGGCGGTGGCAGCCGCGGCAATGACGATCTTTCGCATTTTTTCCTCACCGGGGCGGGCGATTGTTATGCGATTTGGTGCCCGCAGGTCGCAGGATTAGATCACGCCGACAAGGGCGACAAGGCGTGGCGGCGCGCGGCGGTGCCGCCGGCGCGCATGTCTCCTGCGAAGAACGGCTCGACCTCGTGCTCGAACGTCTTCAGCGCCGCGCCGATCGCCTGATGCATATCGAGATATTTGTAGGAGCCGAGCCGGCCCCCGAAGATCACGTTCGGATGCGCCGCCGTCATGGCGTGATAGGACGCGAGCATGGCGCGGTCGCAGCGGTGTTGATCGGATAATACGGCTCGTCGTTGCGGCCAGCGAAGCGGGAATATTCCCGATAGATCGTGGTCCGCTTCCTTTCATGCGCGCGCTCCGGATGCAGATGCCTGAACTCGTGGACCCTTGTGAACGGCACCTCGGCGTCGGCATAGTTGATGACGGCCGCGCCCTGGAAATCGGCGACCTCGTGCACCTCGCGTGCGAAGTCGACGGTGCGCCAGCCGAGATGGCCGCAGGCATAGCCGAAGAAACGGTCGATCGGCCCGGTATAGATCACGAGCTGGCGCGGCGTGATGCGCTCAGCGACGTCGAAATAGTCGACGCCGAGCTCGACCGCGATTTTTGGATGCTCGAGCATCCGGCGGAAGATCGCGGTGTAGCCGTCGACCGGCATGCCCTCATAGCGGTCGGCGAAGTAGCGATCGTCGAAGCTGAAGCGCACCGGCAGGCGGCCGATGATGTCCGCGGAGAGCTCGCGCGGATCGGTCTGCCACTGCTTCTGCGTATAGCCGCGGATCAGGAGATCGTAGAGCGTGCGGCCGACCGAGGCGATCGCCTTGTCCTCGAGATTGCCGATGCCGGCCGTGCCGTGCGCGGCAGCCTCCGCCGCGATCACGGCGCGCGCCTCGTCGGGCGACATGATGCGGCCGAACGCGGCGCACACGGTCGCAAGGTTGATCGGCATCGAGTAGACGCGGCCGCTCGCCACCGTGAAGACGCGGTGACGGTAGTCGGTGAAATACGTAAAGCGCTGCAGATAGCGCCAGACCCTCTCGGAATTGGTGTGGAAGATATGGGTGCCGTAGCGGTGCACCTCGACGCCGCTGTCGGAATCGACTTCCGAATACGCATTGCCGCCGATATGCGGCCGGCGATCGAGCACACAGACCGAGCGGCCGAGCTTGCTCGCTACCTGTTCGGCGACCACGGCGCCGAAGAAGCCCGCCCCCACCACGACGACGTCGAAGCTTTCAAGCTGCATGTGGCCCCCGCCCCGCGCGGGCCCAGGCGGCAGCCCGCCGCGACATCCCGACGGAGCTTCAACGGCGCTGCGGTCGACTTCCGGCGAAGATTTTGGTTAAGGCCACGATAATTCCGAGCCCGGAACGGCCGGCTTGGCCGTTCAACTGACAGCATGCGAGGCGATGGATTTGTCCGCGCGCGCGGCAACAGCATCATGCGCGGGGGCTCCATGTCCGTGATCTGCGTCCTGTATTCCAGCAACACCACCTATGATTCACTGCGCGGCATCCTCGCGATGGCCGCCGCCGAGTTCGACCGGCTCGGGCACGAGGTCAAGATGCTCGACCTGCTGGCGCCGGATTTCTCGGCCCGGCTCAACGCCCTGCTGCCGCGAAAGGCCGAGACGATGGCGCTCGGCTTCTCCGGCATCGGGCTCGACATCCACACCAAGGACGGCAGGCTGTTCTGGGACGTCGCCCAGATACCCGTCTTCACCTGGTTCTGCGACCACCCCTGCTACTTCGCCAAGCGCCATGGGCTCGAAAGCCGCTACGCCGCGCATGGCTACGTGTTTCCGGACCACGCCGCGTTCAACCGCGACCATCTCCGAGCCAATGGCAGCGCATTTGCGACCCATATGGGCATCCCCGATCCCGGCTTCTTCGGCGGCCTGCCGCCCGAGCAGCGCAACGGCCGGCTGATGTTCGCGAAGTCCGGCTGGAATCCGCTCGGACTCGAGCGCGGCTGGCGCAAGACGATGCCGCCAAAACTGTTCGCGCTGCTGTTCGATGCGATCGCCGAGGCGCGCGGCAAGACCTGCGGCGCGTTTCCCAAGATCATCGTCGACGTCGCCGAGCGGCATCTGGTTTATCTGACGCCGGGCGGCGATTTGTTCAACGTGATCCTGACCCGGCTCGACAACTACACCAGGGGCGTGCGCACCCGTGAGGTCGGTGCCGTGCTTGCCGACTATCCCGTCGACTTCATCGGCGGCGGCTGGAGCGATCTCGACGTCAGCGGACGTCCGACCCGCGTGCTCGGCGCAATGACCTTCGATGCGATGCGCGAAAGCCTCGGCAGTTATCTCGCCGCGGTCTCGCTCAATCCGAATATCGACCTGTCGGTGCATGACCGGGTATTCTTCGCGCTCGGCGCCGGCACCGTGCCGGTGTTCGACGCCAACCGCTTCTCGGCAGCGGAGATGCCGCATCTTGCCCGCTACAGCTTCGGCCAGGACACGGCCAGCATCGCCGCCGCCGTCGAGGCCGTGCTGGCCGACCCTGCCGCGGCGCAGGCGGCGACCGCCGCCACGATGAGCGAGCTCTATCCGCGCTTCTCGATGCAGCGGTCGGTGCAGGACATCCACGAGATCACGATGTCGATCGCGGGCGCCGCCGGCGCCGGCCTGTTGCCCGCCGAGCCGGTGCCGGCCGGCGTCTGGATGCCGAAGCAGGCGGCCTGACGCATTGCCATTTCCATGGCCGGCTCGCGCCGGCTGCGATACCCTGCACCCGTCACCTCCGAACGGGTCCAGCATGAACCGCCGCGCGTTTGTTTCGGGACTGGCTGTTGCCGCGGCGCTCGTCGGCCTTGCCTCGCCGCCGGCCGCCGCCGACGGCAAGCGGGTGGCGCTGGTGATCGGCAACGGCGCCTACAGGAGCGTGCCGGCGCTGACCAATCCGCCGACTGACGCCGGCGATATCGCCGCGGCGCTGAAGCGCCTCGGCTTCGCCGTCACCCTGATCAGGAACGGCAGCTTCGATGAGATGCGGCGCGGCCTGATCGCATTCGGACACGAGGCCGCCGGCGCCGACATGGCAACGGTGTATTTCGCCGGCCATGGCATGGAGATCAACGGCGACAACTGGCTGATCCCGGTCGATGCCGAATTGAAGCGCGACACCGATGCCGCGAATGAAGCGATCAGCCTGCAGAGCGTGATGCTGCAGGTCTCCAACACCGGAAGTCTCGGCCTCGTCATCCTCGACGCCTGCCGCAACAATCCGTTCGCGGCGAAGATGAGCCGCTCGATCGCGACCTGCGCCGCTACGACCAGCGGGCTCGGCCGCATCGAGCCGGTCGGCAACGTGCTGGTCGCCTATGCCGCGCGCGACGGCACCACCGCGCTCGACGGCGACGGCCGCAACAGCCCGTTCGCCGCAGCCTTGCTGCGCAACATCGAGGCGCCGGGCGTCGAGGTCACGTTCATGTTCCGCAACGTCCGCGATGACGTGATGGAGGCGACGCGCAACGAGCAGCAGCCCTTCGTCTACGGCTCGCTGTCGCGCAAGGCGATCTATCTGGCAGCGCCGCCCGCCGAGACGGCAAGCGCGAAGCAGGCGAACAATGCGCCGGCAGCGGCCGCTCCGGCATTGTCGGTGCCGCCGGCAACGCCAGTCGGTGCCATCGATCCCGCGCTGGTCGGCACCTGGGAGATCATGGTGGCGAGCGGCCGCGGCGAGTCGCGCTGGATCTGGCAGATCATGGCCGACGGCACCTACAAATTCCACGCCGAGCCGTTCCGCTCGGCGCAAGCCCATGAAGGCACCGTGACCTTCGCCAACGGCCGCTGGACGCTACACGCGCTGAAGGGCATGCGGAATTACAGCGACGCCGGTTCCTACGAGGTCCATGACGCAACTGCTGTCATCACCGGTAAGCTTGGCACCGGCTATTGGAAGCGCAGCGTGGAGTGAAGCGCATGGCACACCGCGGTCGCCGCGGGTTGCATCACGCTCTCATAGATCGAGCTGCCCCGTCGCCGGATAGACCACCATCCCATCGCCCTGCACTATGGCGCCTTCGGTGAGCCGGGCAGGCTCGAGCCGGCCCTCTCCCATGATGTGGACGACACTCTCGCCGGCCGCGATCAGGTGGTCGGCGACGATGCGGCGGTGGCAGCGCCACCACACCGCCTCCGAGCACATCATCGCGCAGCGTTGCGCGTGGCCCTCGTCGCGCAGACGCTGCAGGGCAGCGTGAAACTGCGGCGACAGCGCATAGTCGGCGTAATTGTGAAAGCTCTCGTTGCTCCAGAAGCCGTTGACCGAAGGCGGCACGCTGCGCGCCTTGCCGCGCAGCCCGCCGAGATCGGCCAGATGCTCATACGAAATGCCCGCGGCGTTGAGCGAGCCGGGAAGCGTGTCCTTGTTGAACTGCGGATTGGTTCGCGAGCGCGGCACCGTTCTGATGTCGACGACACGGTCAATGCCGGCCGCGGTGAGGACGGCGACGAAATCCTCGAGGCTGCGGTTCGAATGACCTATCGTGAAGAACGGGAGTGCCACGCCTCGCCCCTGCTACGCAGGATGGAGCGCGCCGCCCTTGTGGGCCGCGACGTGGTCGGTCTTGTCGCTCTTGATCTCGTATTGCGGATCGGCCGCCGAGGCGCGGTGCATGTGCCCCTTGTAGTCGAAATCACGCGTGTGAATCCTGATGATGGTGCCCGAGACGCGTCCGGCCTCGGAATTCCAGCTGACGTGATCGCCGACCTTGAATCTCCTGGTCATTTTTCAAGCGTCCTTCGCGCGCGGGATGCCAGGCAACGAGCTACCGCGGCAACAAAGAGTTTCATCCAGGTTAAGTTCCTCCCGCACCTAATGCTGGTTGCAGGATTCACCGATACTATACCAAATCTGCGGAAGACCCCCCGACTGTGAGCTGCATCGCTCCAAGGTTGTCGCGCGATATGCTAACGAGTTTGCCGCGTAATTGTACGTTGGCGTTTTTGGTTGGGGACCGATGGCCGCTCGTAAATTGCCGCAAGGGCAGGCCCCAACGCGGGTAGCGCGTCGACGCTGGAATGAGGAACGGTCGCTGCGGTGTGCCATCAGGATGGCCCGCATGGGGTACTGGGAATCGCACAGTGCCACTGCGACCGATGTCTGGATCTCGCCCGAATTCGCCTCGTTCTACGAATTCAAGACGGTCGACGGCTTCATCCCCATCGCCACGGTGCGCGAGCGCTATTTGCCTGAGAGCCGGAAGCTTCTGGAGGCGCATTACGCGGCCTGCTGGGCGGAGGGGCAGCCCTATGCGGTGCAGACGCGACTGCGCAGGTCCGACGGCAGCGTGCTCGACTGCGTCGTGCATGGCGAGCCGGAATTCGACGCACGCGGCCAGGTCCGGCGGGTGTCCGGCATCGTCCGCGATGTCACCGAGGAAACCGCCGCGCTGCGCCGCCTCGCGGAGAGCGAGCAGCGGCTGGCCGATTTTGTCTCTACCGCCTCGGACTGGTGCTGGGAAAGCGACGCCGCCCATCGGCTGCTGCCCTATCCCAAATCGCTGACCGGCAACGCCGCCTTCCAGACGGTGGCCTCGGGCGGCAAGGCGCGCTGGGAACTGGCCTATGCGCCCGAGGACGCGGAGGCGATGGCGCGGCACCGGGCCGACATGGAAGCCCGTCGCCCGTTTCGCGACTTCACCTATACGCTGATCGGCAAGGACGGCTCGCGCGTCAGCATCTGCACCAGCGGCAAACCGATCTTCGCCGATGACGGCAGCTTTCTCGGCTATCGCGGCACGTCCAGCGACATCACCCAGCTGAGGGCAGCCAAGGCGTTGCTCGACCAGCGCACGCGGGCGCTGGAGGAAGCCCACCGGCTCGGCAAGATCGGCACCTGGAGCTATCGGCTCGACACCGGCCGCACGACCTGGGCACCCGAGCTCTATCAGTTGCTCGGCTTCGACCCCGCGACGTTCGAGCCGACCAATGAAAGCGTGATGCCCCATTTCCTGGGCGGCGATGCCGAGCGCTTCCGCGACGTGCAGAAGCGGGTGCTTCGCACCCGCAGGACCGAGGCCACGGACCTGCGCATCCTGCACGCGGACGGCACCGCGCGCGACTTGGCCGTGATCTGCAAGGCGGAGGTCGCCCACGACAAGGTCATCGGCATCATCGGCACCGTGCAGGACGTCACCGAGCGCAAGGAGGCCGAGCGCCAGCTCGAGCAGCTCGCCTACAGCGACCCGTTGACCGGGCTTGCCAATCGCGCGCTGTTCACGCGCCAGCTCGCCACCATGATCGAGGGCTGCGCCGTGGAGGGCCGCGGCGGCGCGCTGCTGCTGATCGACCTCGATCGCTTCAAGGAGGTCAATGATTCCCTCGGTCATGCCGCCGGCGACAAATTGCTGATCCAGGTGGCGGCGGCGCTGCGCCAGGATCTGGGGCCGCGTGCCTTCATCGCCCGGCTCGGCGGCGACGAATTCGCAGTGCTCGCGGAGGGACGCGGCATGTCCGACGCCGCGTTGACCGGACTTGCCAACCGGCTGATCGGCAGGCTGTCGGTCCCGGTCGATCTCACCGAGGGCGAGGCCGTCGTCGGCGCCACCATCGGCATCGCCCGCCTGCCGGAGCATGGCGCGACGGCGGAGACGGCCGTGCGCAACGCGGATCTCGCGCTCTATATGGCCAAGGAGGCCGGGCGCGGCCGGGCCCAGCTGTTCGAGCCGGTCTATGCCCAGGCGGTCGATCAACGGCTCGATCTCGGCCGGCACCTGCGCCACGCCGTGGAGACGGGCGCGCTCGAGGCCCATTACCAGCCGCAGCTCGACCTGCGGACCGGCCGCGTCACCGGTTTCGAGGCGCTGCTGCGCTGGACCCATCCCGAGCGCGGGCCGATCCCGCCGGCGGAGTTCATCCCGATCGCCGAAAGCTCCGGCCTCATCGTCGATCTCGGCCTCTGGGTGCTGCGCGAGGCCTGCCGGCAGGGCCGCGCCTGGCTGGATGCCGGGCTGCCGCCGCGCACCGTCTCGGTCAACGTCTCGCCGGCGCAGATCTGGAACGTGGATTTCGAGACGGCCGTCGGGGCCGCGCTGGCGGAGACCGGCTTTCCCGCGGAGCTGCTCTGCCTGGAGCTGACCGAAAGCCTGTTCGTGGATCATACCGAGCAGCGGATCAGCCGCACGCTGACGGCGCTCTCCGATCTGGGCGCCCGGCTGGCGCTGGATGATTTCGGCTCTGGCTATTCCTCGCTCGGCTATCTGACGCGCCTGCCGTTCGACTGCCTGAAGGTGGACCGCGCATTCGTCGACGGCATTTCCACCGCGCCGGAGAAGCGCAAGCTGCTCGGCGGCATCATCGCGCTGTCGCACGGGCTCGGCATGACCGTGGTGGCGGAGGGCGCCGAGCTGGCGGCCGAGGTCGACGTGCTCGGCGGGCTCGATTGCGACCTGGTGCAGGGCTTCGTGTTTTCACCACCGGTCGCCGCCAACAAGGCGCCCCAGGTCGCCGCCGGCATCGAGCGCGAGGCGTACCGGATCCAGCCGAGACGGAATCGCCTCTAGGCCAGCACTGCCTTGGCCGATTTTACTTGCCCGCGGCTGAACAACATTACATCCGGCCGGAATTCCTGCCTGCGCAATGGGTTCTGGATAATTTCAAGACTAAATTCAGATACTTAGAGCGGAATCTGATCGATCCCGAACCAGACGACCGCCGCGCGTTCAAATCGCCGTGTGCGCCTTGCGCGCGTCAACCAGAGGGCGCATCTCCTTTGGCGTCAGATGCCAAGCCCCCCTCGCATCGATCCAGAACAGGCCCTCGACGATTCAATCGAACCAGACCGGGCATGAAGCGACAAAACAGCCATCAACAATGAGCTTCCCGCCGGGCTGAAACTCTCAGCAATCATAAAACGATGCGTACACACTGTTGCGACTTCGTTTGGTTAAACGTTCTAATTGCACCACCTTATGGTTGTGCGGCTGAGGAGCCGCATCTAGCTTCCGCGCCGGCCGGAATTTTCATGTGAGCTGCCCAAGCACGATTTCCCGCAACGCAGCCTGAACGGCTGCGCTGCACATGCGACTCCGTTTCGGAGTCGCCCCACCTGGAGACGACTGCAATGTCTACCTCTGCATCCCCGAAACTCGCGGAATCGACCGCCGTCAACGAGGCCATTAAGGCGCGGATGGCGCCGAAGCAGGCGACGCAGGCCGCGCCTGTCGATATCACCGCCAATCCCGTGGCCAAGATCGTCTTCAACCCCGAAGTCACGCCCGAGGAGCGCAGCCGCCAGATCGGCGCCCTGCTCTCGCCGGACCTTGCCGAAGAGTGCAAGGCTTCGGTCAAGCAGCTCGAGGCCTACAAGGAATATCTGGCGCAGCAGCGCACGCTGATGCAACGCAAGCTGATCGAGCTGTCGTCGACGTCTGTCTTCGCCAAGATGAAGCAGACGTTCGCGGACATGAACAAGGGCGTGCTCGACTTCCGCGAGATGATCCGGCCGCTGGTCGACAATCTCGATGCGCTCTACACGCTGCGCACCGCCGGCGACAATGTCGTGCTGGATACCTTCGCGGAGATCGAGGAGGATCGCAAGCGCGAGGCCGATTGGGATCGCCGTACCTCGGAGATCGACTCCGAAGCGCGGCAGATCACCTCCGACAAGGAGATGCTCGAGCGCGACATCGCCAAGCTGAAAACGCAGACCGGCCTGTTCGGCGGCATCAAGAAATCCGCGCAGGCCGAAATCGCCGCCAAGGAGCTCCTGATCGCCAAGCGGATCGAGGGCCTCACGACTGTCGCGACAAGGCAAAGGCGATCATCACGGAGAAGGCCGAGCGCGACGCCAAGCAAGGCAAGTTCAAATCCGAGAAGGACCAGGTCCGCAAGATGCTCGACATCTCCGGTCCCGAGCACGTCAAGCGCGTCGAAGGAATTATCAAGGCGGCGCTCGATTACATCGACAAGTCGCAGGTCACCGTCTCGGAGCTGCGCGACGAACTCGGCGGGATCGAGGGCCAGGCCGACAAGCTGGTCAAGATCAACTCGCAGATGATCACGGTGGTCGCGATCCTCGACAAGGGCATCGACCTCGCCTCCGCGGCGAACAAGGAGAAGGTGCAGGCGCTGTCGACCGCGCGCGAGGGGGAGGATACCCTTGCCCGCCTCGAGCGTGAGCGGAAGAAGAACGATTTCGAGCGCCACGTCACTGCGCTGCTCGACAGCGGGCGCGGCACCAAGAAGACCGTGGCCGATCTCGAGAAGGATGCGGTCGACGCCAACACCTTCCACGACGCCCTCGGCAAGCAGAATGTCAACCTGCGTGAGCTCTCCAGCGACGGCATCGCGAGTGTGGCCACCAGCCTGAACACCACGATCCAGGCGCTCAACAACTCGGCGCTCAATGAGGCCTCGGAGAGCGTGCGCGATTCGATGCGTGCGATGAATGCGGTGACCGACGACGTCGCCAACAAGGAAGTGATCCGCCAGGCGCTGCAGGTCGACGAGGCTTCCAAGCGGATCATGGAGAAGGTCGAGTCGATGTCGAACATCGCCGAATCGCTGCAGGCCGCCAACAAGCTGCGGGAAGACGGGCTCTCCAACATCCAGAGCCGGCTCGGCGAGCTCAGCGATGTCACCGCTACGGTGCGCGCACGATTGCAGGAAAGCATCGGCATGGACGCCAAGGAACCCGGCGCGTCGGCCGCTGCGACGGCGCCGAAGCCGGTCGACGACAAGGAGATCACGTTCGGACAGATCTGAGCTTGTTTCCCGGACCGGCACAGCCGGTCCGGGCCTTCCACCTGCAGCCTGACCGATGGACATCCCCATGGCCGACAATTTTCTGATCACCGGCAGCGACATGCTCGCCAACCGGAAGAACTTCAAGCTGGTTGGCCGGGCGGAGAAGTTCGAGGAACTGTGCACCATCCTGACGCGGATGGAAGCCAACAGCGTGATCGTCTCCGGTCCGAGCGGCGTCGGCATCACCACGCTGGCGCTGGCGCTGCAGGCCCGCAAGGCCGACGCCGACGCGCCGTTCGATATCGTCAACAAGCGGCTGTTCTGGCTCGACACCGACGGCCTGTTCGGGCTCGGCGACAACGACGCCATCGTCAAGCAATTCAAGGCGATCTTCGCCATCCTGAACCGCACCCCCGACAGTGTCCTGATTGTCGAGGACACGCTCGATCTGATCGACGCGCTGCGCAACAGCGGGCTGATGCACATCGTCAACGCGTTGACGGCGATGGTGAAGGCAAAGAAGACGCAAGTCTTCCTCGAGGTGCGCGAGGCCGACCTGACCCAGGTGCTCAAGTGCCATTCCGATTTCCGCGATCATTTCACGCTGATGGATCTGACCGAGCCGGCCGGCGCCGAGCTCGAGGAGATCGCGCTGCACGGCGCGAAAGATCTCGAGGAAAGCTACGAGGTCCGGATCGATCCGGCGGCGGTCAAGGCCGCCATCGACATGACGAGCAAGTATCGCTCCCTCGACACCGGGCTGACCGCGGCGCAGCCCGCGCGCACCCGCACCCTGCTCGATCGCGGCATGGCGCGCTATTTGCTGCGGGCGCATTCGACGCCGCCGCTGCTCGCGGAGTTGGAGGCGGAGCTGGCGCGCCTCACCGCTGGCGGAGCCCCTGCGGGAAGCGAGACGAAGGCCGCCGCCGTGCGCGCCGCGATCGCGCGCCACAAGGCCGAGTTCGCCGAATACCAGGCCAGGATCAAGGGCTACTACGCGGCGCAGCGCGAGGGCGAGAAGTCGATCGCACACATGGAGGCCCAACTGCGCGCCCTCGAGGAAGAGGAAAAGAAGCGGCACCTCGACGAGCCCGCCGGCAAGGCCTCGGCCGGCGATGCCGACTTCGATCTGATCGCAAGAGCCTCCGGCTATGCGACGCCCGAGATTCTCTCGCTGCGCGGCGACATCGCGCGGACCCAGGCCGCCGTCGACGAAAATCGCGTGAAGTACAAGGCCGTCACCAAGGAGATCAATGATCGGCTGCTGTTCACGGCGGACATGGTGATCGACGAATTCTCGCTGATCTCCGGGATCGATGCCTCCAAGCTCAAGCAGAACGACGCCGTCAAGCTGCTGAATCTCCACGGCTCGCTGAAGCGGCGCGTGTTCGGCCAGGACGAGGTGCTCGATCATGTCGATCGCGCGGTCAAGGTCTGGCGGCGGGGACGCCGCACCGACAGGCCGCTGCCGTTCCTGTTCTGCGGCGCCAGCGGCGTCGGCAAGACCGAGGTCGCCAAGGGGCTGGCGGAAGCGCTGTTCGACACCGACAAGGCGTTGAACCGCTACGACATGGGCGAGTTCATGGAGAAGAACGACGTCACCAAGCTGATCGGCGCACCTCCGGGCTATGACGGCTTCGCGGCCGGTGGCGAGATGACCAATTCGGTGCGGGCCAATCCGTATCAGGTCATGCTGTGGGACGAGATCGAGAAAGCTCATCCCGACATCTTCAATATTTGCCTCAACATCCTCGATGATGGACGCTGCCGCGACAATCTGGGCCGCAAGGTCGAGTTCGGCGACGTGGTGATGCCGATGACCACCAACATCGGCGCGGATCATGCGCTGCGGGTTGGCACCGGTCCCGGCGACCTCAGCCAGGATGAGGCCTACGAACTCACCATCCGCGACCTCAAGAAGGCCTTCCGGACCGAATTCCTGAACCGCTTCGAGGGGCGCGAGAACATCATCCTGTTCCATAAGCTCAACATGGACACGATCGAGAAGATCGTGTTCCGCGAGATCGCGCGCATCAACGCCTTCTACACGGCGCAATCGATCGAGGTGCGCTTCCCCGAAGCCCAGCTGCGCGAGTTCTGCGACAAGACCTATTCGCCCGAGATCGGCGCGCGCGGCCTGCCGGGGCGCATCAAACGCATCGAAGCAATGATCGTCGAGAAGACGATGGCGGACCCGGCCTTCAGCGGTACGCTCGACATCGGCTTCGATGCCACGAGCCGCAATTTCACGTCGAGCTGGATCCCCCATGACCGAAAAGCCGCATGACGACGCCAACGCGTTGCTGGACGGCATCGACAAGACGCTGTCCGACTTCAAGACCAACGCCTATGAGGCCAAGAAGTCCTACGACCAGTCCGAGCTCGGGCGCGCCCATCGCGACCTGACCATGCTCGGCCGGTTCTGGTCGCAGTTCGTCCGCTCCTGCGGATGGATCTACCTGACACTGATCGCGCCGGTCACCTGGCGGATCTACCGCTTCGTGCGATGGCTATTCGCCGGCTACCGCGGGCTGTGGGCGCGCTGCGTCTACGCCAAGGACGCCTATGGTGATCCGGAATTCAGCAAGGCGCGCGGCGGCATCATGATCCTGGCGACGATCACCGTCTGTTACTTTGTCTATGGCGCGGTGACGGTCGCGGCGACCCTGCCCTGGTACCTGGCCACGGTGCGCCACGATGAGCAGCTGTATCTCTCCAATTCGCAAAACCTCTCCGGTTCGCAGACCGAAGGCCTCGAGGTCCACGAGGTCTATGGTTGCGAGACGCTGCCCTGCACCGAGCAGAACACCGTGACCTTCCGGGTGCGCTCGACCTGGTTCAACGAGCTCTGGAGCATCCTCCACCACGGTTCGCTGTTCTATCCCGGCTACGTCGCCGCCGCCGTCAGCCCGGTGTTGAACCGCTGCGTCATCACCTCCTACGGCGTGCGCAGGAAATTCCTGGTGCGGTCCTGGGAGCTCTATCCCGACCTCCTACAGGTCGAATGCATGCCGACCGGCGCCGACGAAGGCAAGGACAGCAAGACGATCAACAACAGGGACTATCGGTAGGTCGCTCAATCCACCGGCCTGCTCGTTGGAGCTACCAGCCGATCAAATCTGCCGTGAAAGGAGTGGTCCCCGAGAGCGGGATCGAAAAGTCCGTCTTCGCTTTCGCTTTGCTCAAGCTACGCCGGACACGCTTCGCCGTCGCAATCTGCGAGGCTCCGCCACGCATAGCCCGCAAGGGCGGAACGTGGTGCCCAGGGGCGGGATCGAACCACCGACACTGCGATTTTCAGTCGCATGCTCTACCAACTGAGCTACCTGGGCATACCCGCGGGGCCGGAAAGGCCGAAGCGAGCGGGCGGTTTATAGAGAGGTCGGAGCGCCGTGTCCACCCGGCTTCGCGAAACGCTTTGCCGGGCGCGGCCCGCTCTGTGAAATTTCCCCAACTTGTTGGGAAAACTTGGCTATTCCGGGTCGTCGGCGTCGTCCTCGCGGCCGGGAACGACATAGTGGCCGGTCAGCCAGCGGTTGAGGTCGACATCCCGGCAGCGCGACGAACAGAACGGACGGAAGGCCTGCTCGACCGGCTTGCCGCAGATCGGGCAGGCGCGCGGGGTAGCCGGGGGCGTTCGGGCTTGGTCGGTCATGGCTCGGAGGTAGCTTACATCAATCGAGATGCAAGGGCGCTGAGGGCACGAGGTTCCTCGGCCTCACACCGCGACGGAGTTGAGCCAGCCGTGGCGGATCGGAAAGCCTTCGCCGCCGAGTAGCGTCACGGTCTCGTAGAGCGGCAGGCCAACGACGTTGGTGTAGGAGCCGACCATCTTGACCACGAAGGATCCGGCGATGCCCTGCACGGCATAGCCGCCGGCTTTGCCGCGCCATTCGCCGGAGCCGATATAGGCCTGGATATCGTCCTCGCTGAGCCGCTTGAAGCGCACGCGGGTCTCGACCAGGCGCTGGCGGAACGCCTCGCGCGGCGTCACCACGCAGATCGCGGTGTAGACGCGGTGGTTGCGGCCCGACAGCAGCCGCAGGCATTGCGCGGCCTCGTCGACCAGATTGGCCTTGGGCAGGATGCGGCGGCCGACCGCGACCACGGTGTCGGCGGCGATGATGAAGGAGCCGCGCAGATCGTCGTCGAGCTGCACCGATTTCAGCGCCGCATCGGCTTTCGCGCGCGCCAGGCGGTTGGCGCAGGCGCGCGGCAACTCGCCCCGCCGCGGGGTCTCGTCGACATCGGCCGGGCGCAGCGCGTCGGGCTCGATGCCGGCCTGGTTGAGCAGGGCCAGCCGCCGCGGCGAACCGGAAGCAAGAACGAATTTGGGACGGCCTAGCATGCGGGCTTTTGGGCTGAATCGGGGGGACGGACGCGGGCGGAACCTATCGGATGGGGCATGGATGCACAACCTTGGAACCGGCCGCGAATCGCGCTCCCGCTTGGAGACAAGGCCCCATAAGCACAGCTGTTTGTCAGTCTGGCGACAAGGGCCGAACCTGCGAATCGGAACACGCCGCGTGTTCGCCTCAAAGGTTCGCCGCGGCCTTGGCGAAGCGGCGGCGGATCCGCATCAGGAGGCCGTCGCAGACCTCGCGATAGGCGGCGAGCTTCTGCTCGCGATTGCCGCTGGTGCCGGTCGGGTCGTGCGTCGGCCAGTACTCGACATCGGCGGCGAGCGTCCTGGTCAGGTCCAGCGCCTTGTGGTGCGCCTCCGGCGACAGTGTGATGATGAGGTCGAAGTTCAGCCCCTCCCAGTCCTCGAGCTCCTCGAAGGTCTGCGGCTTGTGGCCGGAAATGTCCTGGCCGAACTCGGCCATGACGGAGACCGCGAACGGATCGAGCTCGCCCTTCTTGACGCCGGCCGAGCGCACATAGAGGCCTTGCGGGAACATCTGCTGCAGCAGGCTTTCGGCCATCGGCGAGCGCACGGCATTGTGGCCGCATGCGAACAGCACGGCCTGCGGGGTGCGCGCGCTTGGCGCTGCCATGCGATCAGGCTTTTTTCGACCGGGGTACGCCCCCGTCAATCGCGTCGACGATCATGCGCCCCTCGTTTCGGCGCATGATCCGATCCGAAAACCGGTAGCCACTTTTCGGGATCATGCGCCTTCACCCTTCCAGTGCAGCACAGTGATCAGCGTGAACAGCCGCCGCGCGGTCTCGAAGTCGACGCGCACTTTGCCCTTGAGCCGTTCCTGCAGCGTGCGTGAGCCCTCGTCATGGATGCCGCGGCGGCCCATGTCGATCGCCTCGATCTTGTCCGGCGTCGCGGTACGGATCGCCTGATAGTAGCTGTCGCAGATCATGAAGTAGTCCTTCACGACGCGGCGGAACGGCGTCAGCGACAACAGATGCGCCACGACAGGCGTGCCGTCTTCCTTCCTGATATCGAACATCAGGCGGTTGCCGGTGATCGCGATATGCAGGGTATACGGCCCCGGCCCGGCGACGCCTTCGGGCGCGAACAGGTTCTGCTCGACCAGGTCGTAGATCGCAATCGCCCGCTCATGCTCGATGTCGGGCCCGGAACGGCCGATCGATTCCTCGTCGAGCGTCACCGCGACGATGCGATTGTTGGAATCCTCGTCGTCTGGTGGCTTGTTCATGAGAGGTTGAGGCGCAATCCGACGGAACGTGAATGGGCATCGAGACCCTCGGCCTGGCCGAGCGTCATCGCGGCGGGCCCGAGCGCGCGAAGCTGATCCGGCCCGCACCGCAGGATCGAGGTTCGCTTCATGAAGTCAAGCACCCCGAGGCCGGAAGAGAACCGGGCCGAGCGCGCCGTGGGCAGCACGTGGTTGGAGCCGCCGACATAGTCACCGATCGCCTCCGGGGTATGGGCCCCGAGGAAGATCGCGCCGGCATTGCGGACCTTTTTCGACAGGCCCTCGGCGTCCGCGGTCATGATCTCCAGATGCTCCGCCGCGATGGCATTGGCGAGCTCGACCGCGTCGTCGAGCTTCGCCACCTTGATGACGGCGCCGAATTCGTCCCACGAGGCGCGGGCAATCGCCGCACGCGGCAGCGTCGCGAGCTGCGCCTCGACCGCGCGCTCGACGTCGGCGGCGAGCCGCGCGCTGTCGGTGATCAGGATCGACTGCGCGCTGACGTCATGCTCGGCCTGCGCCAGCAGATCGGCCGCGATCCAGTCGGCATTGCCGGTGTCGTCGGCGATGACCAACACCTCGGAGGGGCCGGCGATCATGTCGATGCCGACTTTGCCGAACACCAGCCGCTTGGCGGCGGCGACATAGGCGTTGCCGGGGCCGACGATCTTGGCCACCGGCGCGACCGTCGCCGTGCCATAGGCCAAGGCGGCCACCGCCTGGGCGCCGCCGACACGGTAGATCTCGGAGACGCCGCCGAGATGGGCGGCCGCGAGCACCAGCGGGTTGAGCTTGCCGTCCGGCGCCGGCACCACCATCACCACGCGCGGCACGCCGGCGACCTTGGCCGGCACCGCATTCATCAGCACCGAGGACGGATAGGCCGCGGTACCGCCCGGCACGTAGAGCCCGACCGCATCGACCGCGCTCCAGCGCCAGCCGAGCTCGACGCCGGCGGCATCGGTGAAGCGCTCGTCCTTCGGCAGCTGGCGGCGATGGAAGGTCTCGATCCGGTCGCGCGCGAATTTCAGCGCCTCGACGGTCTTGGGGTCGCAGGCTGCGACCGCGGCGTCGATCTCGGCCGGCATGATGCGCAGGCCGGCGGCGTCGATATCGAGCCGGTCGAACTTCTTGGTCGCCTCGAGCAGCGCCGCATCACCACGGGCCGCCACGTCGTCGACGATGGCGCGGGTGGCGCGCTCGACGTCGGCCGATACCTCGCGCTTGGCCGCCAGGAAGTCGCGGAAACGCTGGTCGAAATCGGCGCTCTGTCGGTCCAGGCGAACGGGCATGGCGGCTTTCTGAAAAGGACTCTTGGTCCCTGCTCAATGGCGCGGCGGATAATGGCCGTCAACCCTTGGCTCCCGTCGTCCCGGCGAAAGCCGGGACCACGGCCGAGAGTTACCCAGGCCCCACCCCGAGGTCGTCGGGTCCCAGATCGGTCAGTTCGCACTCCAGGCATTCGACATCGAGCCGCAGCGCCCCGCCATGGCCGAACATCAGCAGCGCGCTGCCGCCCGGCGGGTCGGAGGCGTGGAATTCGATCCCGAGCAGTTCCAGGGCCGCCTCCGGGGCTTCGAGGTCGATATTGCGCGACTTGCATGCCAGCACTCGGTCGAACCTGAGCGCGGCAATCAGCCGGCGCGAGCAGGTGCCGCCGGACAGGGTCTGCTCCCAGTCGAGCCGGTTCAGGCCGACCACGAGGCGCTTCTCGTCCTGCCGCCAGATGATGTCGGCGGGCTGGACGCGGGCGTCCTGCACATGGGCGGAGATGACCGCGAGGTCATCGGCGTCGAGGGCGATCAGTTTCAGCGGTGGGGGTGAGGACATGCGATGACTATAACGCCTTGCGGCCCGGGAGGTACCAGTGGCCGCAAGGAAATCCCGCTCGAGGGAACCGGCGGGCACACGAGCAAAATACCGAAAACAACCCCATGCAAAGGAGCTGGAAGCTCCGCGGCATGACCCGATCCCCGGTTGTGCATTGTAAATTTGCGTAGGTCGGGCAGGCCCGACTTGCGTTGGGGGAGGGTTGGGGAGCGGGGTAAGCCTCGGGCGAGGTAATCGATGAAGCGATGGGCTTCGCAACCTTGAATGCGCGGATTGGAATGCATTTCGAGAGCGCACGCCGTGTGGCCCCTCTCCCTAACCCTCCCCCGCAAGGGGGAGGGAACCCTTCCGCCAGTGCTTCCCTTACGCAACAGCCTGCCAAGTCCGCATTGGATGGCGTTGCGAAGTGCGAAGCACACAGCCCCGGCCCTCACCCCTTGATGAACGCCAGCAGGTCCGCGTTGATCATCTCGGCCTCCGTCGTCGGCATGCCGTGCGGGAAACCCTTGTAGGTCTTCAGCGTGCCGTTCTTCAGAAGCTTGGCCGAGAGCGGGCCGGAATCGGCATAGGGCACGATCTGGTCGTCGTCGCCGTGCATCACCAGTACCGGCACGTTGATCTTCTTCAGATCCTCGGTGAAATCGGTCTGCGAGAACGCGACGATGCCGTCGTAATGCGCCTTGGCGCCGCCCATCATGCCCTGCCGCCACCAGTTCTGGATCACGGCTTCCGACGGCTTCGCACCTGGCCGGTTATAGCCATAGAACGGGCCCGCGGGGAGATCGCGGTAGAACTGCGAGCGGTTGGCCGCGAGCTGCGCCTGCAGGCCGTCGAACACCGATTTCGGCAGGCCGCCCGGATTATTCGCCGTCTGCACCATCAGAGGCGGCACCGCGCTCAGGATCGCGGCCTTCGCCACCCGGCTCTCGCCGTGACGGGCGATGTAGTGCACCACCTCACCGCCGCCGGTGGAATGACCGACATGGACGGCGTTCTTCAGGTCGAGATGCGCGGTAACCGCCGCGAGGTCGTCGGCATAGTGGTCCATGTCATGGCCGTCGGCGACCTGGGCGGAGCGGCCGTGACCGCGGCGGTCATGGGCAACGACGCGGAAGCCATGGTTGAGGAAGAACAGCATCTGCGCATCCCAATCGTCCGACGACAGCGGCCAGCCATGGCTGAACACGATCGGCTGTCCCGAACCCCAATCCTTGTAGAAGATATCGACGCCGTCTTTGGTGGTGATGATGGGCATTTGATTGCTCCTCTTGTTGCTGATCTTTCCAGGTCCGGCACGCCAGGCGTGAACGGATCTCGAGCGACGGCGCGTGTTCTCGACACGTCACCGCGCATCATCTTCTATGCTGTGCGTCGTCTTGAAGTGATGTCATTCTCGCCTGGATCAGACGAAATTGACCGGCCTGAACCGGCGCCATGCGCCGATGATCATCACGACGAAGAACACCAGCACGATGCCCTGCACTGCCCCGAATACCGGCCCGGACGGCGGGTTCGGCGGCACGGCCGGCGCCAGCGCCTGCAGCGCGGGCACCTTGAGGAAGCTCTGGATCACCAGCACGAAGACGTTGAGATAGAGCGAGACCATCGCGGTCACGATATAGATCGGACGCCAGGCACCCTTGAGCTGCATCGCATAGAGCGCGATGCAGGCGATCGCGAGCAGCACCAGCGAGAGGCCGCCGATGATGTGCGACGGCAGCAGCTTCTCGGTCACCAAAGGCGGGATCACAAAGCCGGTGGCGTTGGTCAGGATCGTGAGGATGAGGAAGATCGAGGTCAGCCCGGGCATCGCGCGCGAGCCGAGCAGGCCGAACATCACGACCACACCGGCGACAATCGCAATCAGGCTGATGATGACGTGGACAAGCACGATCGTCGACATGTGGTGCACTCTCCGTTGAGAACCCACGCCACGTTACGATGCATCTTCGAAAATTGCTACATGGTTCGATGGCAGGACGGCCGACATCTCATGAAATGATGCCGGTTCTCGCCAAGAGAATTGGCGCCGATGCTGCGCGCCGAAGCACGTGCGCGTCGGAGACCTTGAATCAATAGTAGCGCGGGATCGGCCCGTCATGCGGCGTCTTGCGCTTCGACAGGTCGAACAGCACCTCGTCGACATAGCACCAGCCCCAGCCTTCCGGCGGATCGTAGCCCTCGATCACGGGATGGCCGGTGGCGTGGAAATGCGCCGTCGCATGCCGGTTCGGCGAGTCGTCGCAGCAGCCGACATGGCCGCAGGTTCGGCAGATCCGCAGATGCAGCCAGCGGCTGCCGCTCTTCAGGCATTCCTCGCAGCCGCGCGCACTCGGCGTGACGTCCTGGATGCCGGCGATATGGGTGCAGCCTTTTGGCATTGAGCCTCCTACAGCGACGGACTGCCGGCATCGGCGAGATAGCCGTGCAGCGCGGCGACGACCTGCGCGCCCTCGCCGATCGCACCGCCGACGCGCTTGACCGAGCCGGAGCGGACGTCGCCGACCGCGAACACGCCGGGCACCGTGGTCTCGAGCAGCGGCACGGCGGGCGCGCCCTCGCCGTTCTGCACGCCGGTCATCACAAAGCCGCCGCGGTCGACCTGCACGCCGCAGCCCTCGAGCCAGCCGGTCGCCGGATCGGCGCCGACGAACAGGAAGAGGTTGCGGATATCCATGGTGAATTCGTCGGGGGCGAGCCGGCTGCGCCAGCGCACCCGCTCCAGCGTCTCCGCGCCCTCAAGCCCGATCACCTCGGTGTTGAACATCAATTCGATGTTCGGCGTCGCCTCGATGCGCTCGATCAGATAACGCGACATGCTGGCCCCGAGCCCGCCGCCGCGGATCATCATGTTGACCCGGCGGGCATGCGCCGACAGATACACCGCCGCCTGGCCTGCGGAGTTGCCGCCGCCCACCAGCACGACGTCCTGGTTGGCGCAAAGCCGCGCCTCGATCGGCGAAGCCCAGTACCAGACGCCGCGGCCTTCATAGTTCTCCAGATTGTCGATCACCGGCCGGCGATAGCGCGCCCCGCTTGCCACCACCACCGACTTGGCGCGCAGCGTATGCCCGCATCCGGTGGCGAGCGCGAACGCACCCGACGCCTTCGAGCAGTCGAGCGACTTGATCGAGACCGGGATCAGCATCTCGGCACCGAATTTCTGCGCCTGGTTGAAGGCGCGCCCGGCCAACGCCTGGCCGGTGATGCCGGTCGGGAATCCCAGATAATTCTCGATCCGCATGCTGGCGCCGGCCTGGCCGCCGAAAGCGCGCGAATCGAACACCGCGACCGACAGGCCCTCGGAGGCCGCATAGACCGCGGTGGAGAGCCCGGCCGGGCCGCTGCCGACCACCGCAACGTCGTAGAGCTTCTCATGCGCGCCTTTGCCGATCATGCCGAGCGCCATCGCAAGCGCGGTTTCGGACGGATTGCGCAGCACCGTGCCGTTCGGACAGACCACGAGCGGCAGCTCGGCGCGCGTCGGCGAGTAGCGCGCGACGAGGTCGGCGGCATCCTTGTCGGTCTCGGGATCGAGCACGTGGTGCGGCTGGCCGTTGCGCGCCAGGAAATTCTGCAGCGGCGCCGTGTTGCCGACCGACGCCGAACCGATCAGCACCGGCCCGCCGGCACCGCCCTGGATCAGGCTGACGCGGCGCAGGATCAGCGCGCGCATGATGCGCTCGCCGAGGTCGGCCTCGGCCACCAGGAGCGCGCGCAGCCGCTCGGGCGGCAGCAGCAGGGTCTCGACGGCGCCGTCGGCGTGGCCGTCGACCAGCGCCGGACGGCCGGAGAGCTGACCGATCTCGGCGAGAAACTGTCCCGGGCCCTGGTCGATGACCGGCGTGACGTGGCCGAGGCCGTCGCGCTGGGTGATCGCGATATTGCCCGACAGCACCACGAACATGCCGGGCCCCGGCGTCCCGGTCTCGAACAGCGCCTCGCCGTCCTTGTACGAACGCGGTTCGCCGAAGCGGCGCATCCGCTCGATCTCATGCGCTGTTAGGGTCGGAAAGGTCTGCTCATGGCGCGGGAAGGCGTAGGCCGTTGCGTTCAGGCGATTGATTGTCGTCTCATCGATTGCAGCCATGTCGGCGACCCGCTTCTCTCTTTGCACACACCCGAGCCGGGGTTAGCGGCCCGGCTCGCTTCCGCCGGCGTCATCCGGCGAGACGTGATCTAGCGAGCCGTCTGCCGGTTCGGAAGCCACATCCTCGCGACCGCGAGCCTGGGATTTTCGCCGCTTCAGGTTTTCGCGCAGCGCCAGCTTGAGGCGATCCTGCCGCGAATCCTTCAGGCGGGCTCCGGCCTGCCCGCCGCCACTGTCCCGATCACCCGTCATTGCTGAACTCTCGAACCGCCGACGCCATTGCGCGCGCCGAGCATAGACAATGGCCGCCGCGCGCGCACCCTGCCCGGTCGGCCAGTTGCGCACGGCGACATGATTCGGCCGCAGGCGGATCGGAGCGTTCCGGCGCGATCGGGAACCCAATCGGGCCGAAATCGGCCGGATTGGTCGAAATCACCGGCGCGGAACGCGATTTCTGCCGATTTGCCCGGCAGGAGGGACGCTGTTTCGCTTGCGCGAAGGGGAGGCCTGTGGCAAGAACCGCCCGCTTGGACGGGCCCATCGGGCCGATTCAATTATTCCCGGGCATGCTGCCGTAGCTCAGTGGTAGAGCACTCCATTGGTAATGGAGAGGTCGACAGTTCAATCCTGTCTGGCAGCACCAGGATCTTCGCAAGCTATGGTCGTCACAAGCACGCGGCGGGTCGCGTGCCACGCATCAGTGCGCCAGCAGCGCACCTGCCCCGCCGATCATCAGCACGACGTAGAACGCGAACACACTGCCGACCCATTTCCAATCGATCTCTCCGTGCTCGGGGCTAAGGCTTTCGATGATGCCGTGCATGATGATTTCCTTGAGAAGTCGCATGCTCGGCGTATAGACCTCGCCCCGAGCACGTCATGTGACTCATTTCACATTCGCCACCGCGGAGCGGACCCAAGAGTGACCGGCCCAGAACTAAGAAAATTGCGCGACCATCTCGGCGAGGCGCTCGGCCGCAAGCTGACGGCGGCGGACATGGCGAAGCTGTGCGGGTTGCCGGCGGCCGGTGGCGCCGAAAAGCTCCGCAAGTGGGAAGTCACCGGCCCGACCCCGAAGGTCGCGGGCCTGCTGCGCGTGCTGGCGATGGCGAGCGAGCACTATCCGATCCTGGAGAAGTTCGACGTGTTCGATCGCCACGACGTTCCGGTCAAGGAGCGCGCCGCGCGCCGCGAAGCGTTCCGCGAGCAGATCCGCGACGACGTGCGCAAGCGGCTCGATTGACGAGCGGCCCGATGAGCCGATGCGGCTTGGTTAACGGCAGAAGCGTGCCGCGCGCGGCGCGTTAAGCCTTCCGTCACTCCGCTTTAAGCGTTCGTTAGGCACAACAAAACGTTTCGCCGCAAAGGGTGCGACTTAACGCGCCAAACCGTCTTTCGGTGAGAAATTTTATTCAAATGCGGTCTAACCCCTCGGCCATGGATGGCGCCACTCACGCTGCGCCTCATGACTTGTCCGGAGACTGCCTTATGAAGACGTTCCTGCTCGCAACCGCAGCCGCAGCGGCTGCCCTCGCTGCCTTTGGCGCGACCGCTCACGCCGCCGACTTCAACCGCGGCTATTACCAGAAGGCGCCCGCGCCTGTTTACGCCGCGCCGCTCTACAACTGGACCGGCTTTTATCTCGGCGGCCATCTCGGCGGCGTGTTCTCGGGCAGCAACAACGCCTTCAACGGCCTCGCGCTGACCAATTCCGATGCCCGCTTCATGGGCGGCGTGCAGGCCGGCTACGACTGGCAGCTGTCGCCGATGTGGGTGATCGGCGTCGAAGGCCAGTATTCCTGGCTCGGCGGTCACCAGCTCAACGCGATCTTCCCGGGTGGCTACGCCTACAACAACAACCAGCGCGGCATCGGCTCGATCACCGGCCGCGTCGGCTACACCTGGGGCCCGGGCATGATCTACGTGAAGGGCGGCTACGCCTATTCCGACAACAACGAGACGGTGACGCTCGGCGGCGCGCCGGTCGGCTTTGCGCTCACCGACAACCACAGCAACGGCTGGACCATCGGCGGCGGCGCCGAATACATGTTCGCGCCGAACTGGTCGGCCAAGGTCGAGTACCAGTACTACGACTTCGGCGACAGCCGCTTCAGCGCGCCGGCCGCGCTGGTGCCGGTCGGCAGCTTCCACAATGACGAGCACACGGTGAAGGCGGGCCTCAACTACCGCTTCAACCTCGGCAATCTCGGCGGCCCCGCCTACGGCCGCTACTAAAGTTACACACCACCTCAACCAAGAGTAGAAGGGCCGGCGCAAGCCGGCCTTTTTGCGTCCGTTCGCGCGCATCGATTCCGCACAGCGAACCACGCCCGTGTGTGGAAGCCCTGAAAAATCCAGCAGATCGTCGCAATTTTCCCGATTTTGTTAACCCGCCGCACCGATACTCCCGCGCCGGGGAAACATCCAAGAGTAGTGGCCAGGGGTAGTGGGCCAGGGGGTACGGGGGCAATGGCGTTTCGGTTCAAGCTCGGCAAACTCAATCTTAAGCGCATCCGCCTGCCGCAGATGGGCGTCAGGGGCAGCCTGTTCGCGGCATTCGCCGTGATCGCAGCCATGGCGCTGGTGATCAGCGCAGGCGCCGGCATCGTGCTGCATCAGCTCGGCGGCACCATGAGCGATCTCTCCGGCCGCGATATTCCGCGGCTTGCCGCGAGCCTGCAGCTCTCCGCGCAGAGCGCCTCGCTCGCAGCCCAGGGTCCCGGCCTGCTCGCCGTGCAGAGCGAGGATGCGCTGAACGAGCGCACCAAGAAAGTGCAGGAGGTCGCGCAGCAGACCAACGCCAAGCTTGGCGAGATCATCGAACTCGGCGCCGACAAATCCGTCGTCAGCGCGCTGCAGGAAAACGTCAAGAACACCGACGAGGCGACCAAGAGCCTGATCTCGGCGGCGCGCGAGCGGCTCGAGGTCGGCGCGCTGCGCGACAAGCAGTACAACGCGCTGCGCAAGGCGCAAGGCGCCTTCGCCTCCGCAGCCGGTCCCGCAATGCTCGACGCGCAGACCCGGCTCAACGCCATCCTCGCCTCGGCCGAGGTTTCCGCCGACGACGCCACCGAAGCGGCCCGCACCGTCGGGCAGATCAGCAACGTGCTGTCCATCGGCAATCTGATGGCCGCCGACATGACCGCGGCGCTGTCGGCCAATTCCAGCGAGACGCTCGATGCGATCGAGGCGGAGTTCAAGAAGGGCCGCGAACGCATCAAATCGAACCTCGACGATCTGCCGAACAATCCGGCGATCGTCGCCGTGCGCGACACCGCGCAGAAGCTGCTCGTGCTCGGCGAAGGCAAGACCGGCGTGTTCAAGGTCCGCCAGAAGGAGCTCGACTCGATCGATTACGGCCAGACCATCCTGGAGGAGACCCGCAAGCTCAATGTCGGGCTCGGCATCAGCGTGCAGCAGCTGGTCGATGCAGTCCAGAAGGAGACCGACGCCTCGACCTTCCAGGCGCGGCAGCAGATCTCGCTCGCGACCACCGTCATGATCGGCCTCGGGGCGCTGACCTTGGTCGGCTCGTTCCTGTTCGTCTGGCTCTATGTCGGGCGCAACATCCTGCGCCGCATCCGCGGCCTGCAGCGCTCGATGCAGCTATTGTCCGACGGCGACCTCGACACCGAGATCCCGCAGAGCCGCCAGCGCGACGAGATCGCCGTGATGGCCGACGCGCTGCAGGTGTTCCGCGAGAGCATGATCGAGAGCCGCGAGCTCACCGAGAACCAGAACAAGGACCGCTCCGCCAAGGCGGAGCGCGCCTCGCGCATGGAGACCCAGATCACGACGTTCGAATCGACGGTCCGCAACGCGCTAGGCAGCCTGCAGACCGCGGCGAACTCGATGCAGTCGACCGCGCAGAGCATGTCGGCGACCGCCGACCAGTCGAGCGCATTGGTCAACGCGGTGGCCTCGGCCGCCGAGGAGACCTCGGTCAACGTGCAGACGGTGTCGGCCGGCACCGAGGAGCTGTCGTCCTCGATCCAGGAGATCAGCCGCCAGGTCGTCACCTCGGCCGAGATCGCCCGCAAGGCCGTCGAAGAAGCCAGCGCCACCGACAGCACGATGCAGGGCCTTGCCGACAACGCCGCGCGGATCAGCGTCGTGGTCGATTTGATCCAGACCATCGCCTCGCAGACCAACCTCTTGGCGCTCAACGCCACCATCGAGGCGGCGCGCGCGGGCGAAGCCGGCCGCGGCTTTGCCGTGGTCGCCTCCGAGGTGAAGAACCTGGCGAGCCAGACCGCGAAAGCGACCGAGGAGATCCGCCAGCAGATCGTCAGCATGCAGGAGGTGACGACGACCGCGGTCTCCGCGATCCGCAACATCTCGAGCACGATCGGCGAGATCAACGACGTCACCACCGCGATCGCCGCCGCCGTCGAGGAGCAGGGCGCGGCGACCCGCGAGATCGCCCGCAACATCCAGCACGCCGCCGGAGGCACCAGCGAGGTGTCGAGCAACATCGTCGGCGTTTCGACCGCCTCGGCCGAGGCCGGCGCCGCCGCCGGCGAGGTGCTGAGCGCCTCCGACGCCTTGCGCCGCGAGGCCGACGTGCTGCGCTCGGAGATCGACGGTTTCCTGTCGAACATCCGCGCCGCCTAGCAGGGCTCTGTGCGATCCGTAGCCCGGCTTGATCCGGGCTACGGAATTCGGGCGCATCCGCACCGTTTTCTCCGGACGGCTATCTGATTTTCGGCTGGCGCGGCGGCCCATGTCCCGCTAAGCCCGTAGCATGGACAAGAAGACCGACAGCCTGCCCTCCTCGGCGGAGGCATTGCGATACCCCTGGGAGAACCACCCCGGCCACGACCAGGTCGTGGAGGTGGCGCCCGGCGTGCTGTGGGCGCGGCTGAAGCTGCCGTTCCGCCTCAACCATGTGAACATCTATCTGCTCGCCGACGGCGACGGTTGGACCATGGTGGATGCCGGCTTCGGCAACGAGGAATCGATCGCGGCCTGGACCACGCTGTTCGAAGGACCGCTGAAGCACGTCAAGGTCAAGCGGCTGATCGTGACGCACTCGCATCCCGACCATGTCGGTCTCGCCGGCTGGATCACCGAGCGCTTCAACTGCCCGCTGTTCATGTCGCAGGTCGAGTACCTGCAATCGGTCTATCACCAGAACCGCGGCACCGAGGAACGGCGCAATGCGCAGCGGCTGTTCTTCCGCCGCCACGGCATGGACGAGGACCTCACCGAGAAGCTGCTCGGCCGCGGCCAGGACTATCTGAAGCGGGTGTCGGTGCTGCCGCCGTCCTATCACCGCCTGACCCATGGCGACGAAGTCGTGATCGGCTCAAGGCGCTTCAAGGTGATCACCGGCGGCGGACACGCGCTCGACCAGGTGATGCTGTATTGCGCCGCCGACAAGCTGTTCCTCTCCGCCGATCAGGTGCTGAGCAAGATCTCGCCCAATGTCAGCGTCTGGGCGGTCGAACCCGAGCAGAACTCGCTCGGCGAATACCTGGCCTCGCTGGCCAGCCTGACCACGACCTTGCCCTATGACGTGATGGTGCTGCCCGGCCACGGCGTGCCGTTCTACGGGCTGAAGACCCGGATCAAGCAGCTCGCCGATCACCATGAGGAGCGCTGCCGGCTGATCGCCGAGGCCTGCCGCGAGGTGCCGCAGACCTCCAAGGAACTGGTGCCGGTGGTGTTCCACAAGCACGTGCTGGACGAGCACCAGATGGGCTTTGCCGCCGGCGAGCTGGTCGCCCATGTCAACTACATGCTGGTCGAGGGCCGCCTGACGGCCGAAATGCACGGCGACGGCATGCTGCGCTTCAAGACGACCTGAACCCGCCGCGGGCGGCCGCCCCCGGCGATTTGAGCAAAATCAAACCAAATATCGCCAGATAGGGCAATTTGCCCAACTGCGACGCATGCCCAGATGTGGGCCAATGCATAGACATTAGAGCTGGAAAAGCTCTAAGAAGAAGCAGTCATTCCGGTCAGGTTCCGCTTTCTGGGTTTGCCGATGGATTACAGCCAGTTCTTCAATTCCGCCCTCAACCGTCTGCATGAGGAGCGTCGCTACCGGGTGTTCGCCGACCTCGAACGGATCGCGGGACGTTTCCCGCACGCGACCTGGCATTCGCCGAAGGGCAGCCGCAACGTCGTGATCTGGTGCTCCAACGACTATCTCGGCATGGGCCAGCACCCCAAGGTGGTCGGCGCCATGGTCGAGACCGCGACCCGGGTCGGCACCGGCGCCGGCGGCACCCGCAACATCGCGGGCACCCATCATCCGCTGGTGGCGCTCGAGGCGGAGCTCGCCGATCTGCACGGCAAGCAAGCCTCGCTGCTGTTCACCTCGGGCTATGTCTCGAACCAGACCGGCATCTCGACGCTCGCCAAGCTGATCCCGAACTGCCTCATCCTGTCGGACGCGCTGAACCACAATTCGATGATCGAAGGCGTGCGCCAGGCCGGCTGCGAACGCCAGATCTTCCGCCACAACGACGTCGCGCATCTCGAGGAGCTCCTGATCGCCGCCGGTCCCGACCGGCCGAAGCTGATCGTCTGCGAGAGCCTGTATTCGATGGACGGCGACGTCGCGCCGCTCGGCAAGATCTGCGATCTCGCCGAGAAATACGGCGCCATGACCTATGTCGACGAGGTCCATGCGGTCGGCATGTACGGCCCGCGCGGCGGCGGCATTGCCGAGCGCGACGGCGTGATGCACCGGGTCGATATCGTCGAGGGCACGCTCGCCAAGCGTTCGGCTGCCTCGGCGGCTACATCGCGGGCAAGGCCGAAGTCATCGATGCCGTGCGTTCCTACGCGCCGGGCTTCATCTTCACGACCGCGCTGCCGCCGGCGATCTGCTCGGCCGCGACCGCCGCGATCCGCCATCTCAAGACCTCGAGCTGGGAGCGCGAGCGCCACCAGGACCGCGCCGCACGGACCAAGGCGATCCTGACCGCCGCCGGCCTGCCGGTGATGTCGAGCGACACCCATATCGTGCCGCTGTTCGTCGGCGATCCCGAGAAGTGCAAGCGGGCCTCCGACCTGCTGCTCGAGGAGCACGGCATCTACATCCAGCCGATCAACTACCCGACGGTGGCCAAGGGCACCGAGCGGCTGCGCATCACCCCTCACCCTACCATGACGACGGCCTGATCGATGGGCTGGCCGAAGCCCTGCTCCAGGTCTGGGACCGGCTCGGCCTGCCCCTGCACCAGAAGTCGCTGGCCGCCGAGTAACCCTATCCGTTACGGGCCCCGAATTTGGGCCGGCCGTGCATCGCGCGGCCGGCCCTTTGCGTTATAATCCTGCGACCGGCCCTCCCAGCGGCCGGGACAGGAGATGAGCAGCGATGCTGCACGACTGGGGCGTCATCGCCACGGCGTTCGCCTACATCGGATTGTTGTTCTTCATTGCCAGCCGCGGCGACCGGATGTCGGCGGGCGAGCGCGGCCGCGCCAGCCAATGGATCTATCCGTTGTCGCTGGCGATCTACTGCACCTCCTGGACCTTCTTCGGCTCGGTCGGCTTCGCCACCCGCACCAGCGTCGACTTCCTGGCGATCTATGTCGGCCCGATCGTGATGGTCGGGCTGTGCACGCCGCTGCTCCGCCGCGTGATCGCGCTCGCCAAGTCGCAGAACATCACCTCGATCGCCGACTTCATCGCCGCCCGCTACGGCAAGAGCCAGGCGGTCGCCGCGACGGTGGCGCTGATCGCGATCATCGGCTCGGTGCCCTACATCGCGCTGCAGCTCAAGGCGATGGCCTCGTCGCTGGAAACCATCCTGAGCGAGGATCAGGCGTTCTCGAAGATCCCCGTGATCGGCGACATCGCGCTTATGGTGACGCTGGCGATGGCGGTGTTCGCGGTGCTGTTCGGCACCCGCCACACCGACGCGACCGAGCACCAGCATGGGCTGATCCTGGCGATCGCCGCCGAATCCATCGTCAAGCTGGTCGCCTTCATCGCCGCCGGCGCCTTCGTCACCTTCTGGATGTTCTCCCCGGTCGAACTCTACGAGCGCGCGCTGAAGACGCCGGAAGCGGTGCGTGCGATCGAATATGTGCCGTCGATCGGCAACTTCCTGATCATGACGCTGCTGTCGTTCTGCGCGGTCATGCTGCTGCCGCGCCAGTTCCATGTCAGCGTGGTCGAGAATTCGACCGGCGCGGAAGTCACGAGGGCGCGCTGGCTATTCCCACTCTACCTCATCGCCATCAACGTGTTCGTGATCCCGATCGCGATCGCAGGCCTCGTCATCTTCCCGTTCGGCGCGGTCGATGCCGACATGTTCGTGCTGGCGCTGCCGATCGAGGGCAATGCGCAATTGCTCAGCCTTGCGGTGTTCGTCGGCGGGCTGTCGGCGGCGACCGCGATGGTGATCGTCGAATGCGTCGCGCTGTCGATCATGGTCTCCAACGACATCGTGCTGCCGCTGGTGCTGCCGCGCAGCGACGACGCCCGCATCGGCCAGAAGGATTTCGGCGATTTCCTGCTCAAGGCGCGCCGCTTCTCGATCTTCGCCATCATGGTGATGGCGTATTTCTACTATCGCGCGCTCGGCAACACCCAGCTGGTGGCGATCGGCCTGTTGTCCTTTGCCGCAATCACCCAGCTCGCGCCGGCCTTCTTCGGCGGCCTGTTCTGGCGCCGGGCCACCGCGCGCGGCGCGATGGCGGGCATGCTGGTCGGCTTCGCGATGTGGCTCTACACGCTGTTCATCCCGAGCTTCCTGGAGAATTCGACCGCCGGCCTGATGCTGCTGCAGCATGGGCCGTTCGGGATCGAGGCGCTGCGGCCGCAGGCGCTGTTCGGCGCCGATTTGCCGCCGCTGCTGCACGGCGTGCTGTGGAGCCTTGCGCTCAATATCCTCACCTACGTGCTGTTCTCGCTGGCGCGCGCACCGTCCTCGATCGAGTTGTTGCAGGCCGATGTGTTCGTGCCCAATGCGCTGGCTCCGATCGCACCGAGCTTCCGGCGCTGGCGCACCACGGTGACGGTGCAGGACATCGAGAGCACGGTGAGGCAATATCTCGGCCCCGACCGCACCCGCGAGGCGTTCGCCTCGTTCGCCGTCGACCGCAACATCGTGCTGCTGGCGGCGGCACCGGCCGATTTCGAACTGTTGCAGCACGCCGAGCGGCTGATCGCCTCCTCGATCGGGGCGGCGTCCTCGCGCCTCGTGATGTCGCTGCTGCTGCAACGGCGCACGGTGTCGGCCAAGGCCGCGCTGAAACTGCTCGACGATTCCCACGCCGCGCTGCATTTCAACCGCGAGATCCTGCAGACCGCGCTCAATCACGTCCGCCAGGGCATCGCGGTGTTCGACGCCGATCTGCAGCTGATCTGCTCCAACCGCCAGTTCTCCGAACTGCTCGCCCTGCCGCCGCATCTGGTGCAGCTCGGCATACCCCTGCCCGAGATCCTCGAATTCATGGGCGCGATCAGTCCGCCGCCGGCCGGTGACAGCGACAACCTGCTGCAACTGCGGCTGCGCGCCTACACCACCGAGGGCGAGCCCTATCTGGAACGCTTCACCGACCGCCATCTGGTGATCGAGGTGCGCGCCAATCGGATGCCGGGCGGCGGGCTCGTCATCACCTTCTCCGACGTCACGCCGAGCTTCGAGGCCGCCGAGGCGCTGGAACGCGCCAATGCAACGCTGGAGAAGCGGGTGCGCGACCGCACCGAGGAGCTGACCCGGCTGAACTCGGAGCTCGCGCTCGCCAAGGGCATCGCCGAAGACGCCAACGCCTCCAAGACGCGCTTCCTGGCGGCCGCCAGCCACGACATCCTGCAGCCGCTCAACGCGGCGCGGCTCTATGTCACGAGCCTGGTCGAGCGCCAGAGCGGCGGCGAGGATTCGCGGCTGGTCGAGAACATCGACGACTCGCTCGAGGCGATCGAGGACATCCTGGGCG
The DNA here is from genome assembly GCF_001238275.1 of Bradyrhizobium viridifuturi. Taxonomy (GTDB): domain Bacteria; phylum Pseudomonadota; class Alphaproteobacteria; order Rhizobiales; family Xanthobacteraceae; genus Bradyrhizobium; species Bradyrhizobium viridifuturi. The sequence goes on along the minus strand of NZ_LGTB01000034.1, from coordinate 83,735 downwards.
CGCTGCTCGACATCTCCAGGCTCGATGCCGGCGCCATGACGCCGGCGATCACGAGCTTCCGGATGGCCGATCTGATGCGCTCGCTGGAGATCGAGTTCATGCCGATCGCGCGCGACAAGGGCCTCGATCTGCGCTTCGTGGCCTGCTCGCTGCCGGTCGAATCCGACCGCTCGCTGCTGCGCCGGCTGTTGCAGAACTTCATCTCCAACGCGATCAAATATACCCCGCGCGCCGCGTGCTGATCGGCTGCCGCCGCCGCGGCGACGCGCTCCAGATCAGCATCTTCGACACCGGCGTCGGCATCCCGGTGCAGAAGCGCGGCGAGATCTTCAAGGAGTTCCATCGCCTCGAGCAGGGCGCCCGGATCGCCCGCGGCCTCGGCCTTGGACTGTCTATCGTCGAGCGGCTGGCGCGCGTGCTCAACCACCGCATCGCGATCTCGGCCAATGTCAGCGGCGGCTCGGCGTTCTCGGTCACCGTGCCGGTCGCGACCGCCGTCAACCATACCGCGGCCGTCACCAGCGCCACCCCGCTGTCGAAGACGCCGATGAGCGGCTCGCTGATCGTCTGCATCGAGAACGATCCCGCCATTCTCGACGGCATGAAGACGCTGCTGACGGCGTGGGACGCCGAGGTGATCGCGGTGCTCGATGCCGATGGCGCGATCAGCGCGATCGAGGCCGCCGGCGGCCGCGTCACCGGCGTCCTGGTCGACTATCACCTCGACCGCGGCACCGGCGTCGCCGCAATCCGCGAGATCCGCCGCCGCTTCGGCGACAACATCCCGGCGATCCTGATCACCGCCGACCGCAGCCCGGCAGTGCGCGCCGCCGCGCGCGAGGAAAACATCGCCGTGCTGAACAAGCCGGTCAAACCGGCCTCGCTGCGCGCACTGCTCGGGCAGTGGCGGACGCAGCAGATGGTGGCGGCGGAGTAATCTCCGCCTGTTCCGAAGCGCTCACCCGCGCCGGCGCAGGGCACGCAGGCGCAGCCCCGCAACAAAAGCGAGCATGGCCCACGCGACGAAGCTTGCCGGCACCCAGAACGCCGCGCGCTCCATCGTCGCGTCCGCAACCGCCGCCGCCAGTCCGCTGGCATTGGCGACCAATCCGGCGATCGCGGCACCGAATGCAAATCCCATCTGCTGGATGGTAGGCACCGATGACGCCGCAACCACCTCGTCGCCCGGCCTGGCGCTGTCCATGATGCGATGCGCGACCAGCGGCCAGCATTGCCCGATGCCTGCGCCCAGCAGTGCGATGGCCGGAATCAGCAGCACGACGGACGCCGTCGCATTCGGACCGAGCAGCGCGATTGCCATCAGGCTTGCTCCCATCATCGCCGGACCGATCAGCATCAAACGGTCGGCCCAGCGGCTCGAGACGCCGGCCGTCAGGATCGAGGCCACGCTCCACCCCATCGACGCACAAGCAACGGCAAATCCGGCCGAGAGCGGGTCGAAGCCATGCAATTGCTGCAGGAACATCGGCACGTAGATCTGGAGCGGGCTGAAGGTGACGCAGAGCAGCAGCGCGACCCAGAGGCCGATGCCGGTTCCGCTGCGCCAGGAGAATGCGTCGCTCGGCAGCAGCCGCGTGGGCGCGGTGCGGTCAAGCCGCAGCATCGCGACAAACGCCAGGATTGCGGTGACGATCAGCCCGAGCTTCAGCCATGACGACCCCACGGCAGACGTGACCGACGTCGCGGCAATCGCAAGACAGATCAGCGCGACGCGGCCGAGCGGCATGCGCGCCGCAGACGTCGGCCTCGCCACGGCGGCAGGCGACAGGACGAAAAAGGCTGCGATCGCGAGCACGACGGCGCTCACGGCGCTCGCGACAAAGGCGCCGCGCCAGCTGGCGAAATGCGCGAACAGTCCGCCGACCAGCGGCCCGATCAGCACCGACATGCTCCAGCTCATCGACATCACGGCGATGGTTCGCGACCACATGCGCTCGGGAAAGGTGGCGCGCACCAGCACATAGGCCACCGCGGCCTCCAAGCCACCGCCAAATCCCTGGATCAGCCGGCCGGCCACCACCCACCCCATCGCCGGGGCGAGCGAACACAACACGGCGCCGAGGCCGAAGATCACGACCCCGCCACAATAGACCCGACGCGCACCGAAGGCGGTCGAAAGCACGCCGACGCAGCTTGCCGCGACAATGGAGGAGGCCAGATAGGCGGTGGTCGGCCAGCTCAGCATCGCGACGCCGCCGAGCTCGCCGACGATCGAAGGCAACACCGTCGTCAGCATCAGCACGTTCATGGATTGCAGCAGGACGCCGCCGAGCAGGATGGCGAGTGTCGGAATCCATTCGCGCTTGAGGAGCGATCGCCACCCCTCCTGAACCACGGCCTGCTTCATGTCGGAAGCCTCCTTCCGGACCGACGCTCCGGCAGTTGCCTGCGACAGCATCGTGTTATTTTAGATAGCATCTTGTTTCTAAAATATTCCCATGAGTCAAGACGACCCCCGAACCCAGGATCGCATCCTGTTCCAGTTGAAGACGCGCGGCCCGCAGACCGCCGCTGAGGTCGGCGCGCGCCTCGAGATGACGCCGGCCGGCGCGCGCCAGCACCTCGTCAAGCTCGAGGCGGCCGGCCTCGTCGAAAGCGACAACCAGCGGGAGGGCCGCGGGCGGCCGCGGAAGTACTGGCGGCTGACGCCGCGCGGTCACGAGCGCTTCCCCGACCGCCATTCCGACCTCACGCTCGACCTGCTGCGCTCGATGCACGAGGTGTTTGGCGAGCGCGGCCTGGAGACGCTGATCGAGCACCGGGAACGCGCCGCCATCGCCGACTACCTCACGGCGGTCGGCACGGAGGGCTCGCTGCGCCAGAGGCTGGCGTCGCTGGCCCGCCTGCGCAGCCGGGAAGGTTATATGGCGAGTGTGCTCAAGCGCGCGGACGGCTTTCTTCTGATCGAGAACCACTGTCCGATCTGCGCCGCGGCGGCGGCCTGCCAGGGTCTTTGCCGTTCGGAGCTTGCGGTGTTTCGCGCCGTTCTGGGCCCCGATGTCGTGATCGAACGCGTCGATCACATCCTCGCCGGTGCGCGGCGCTGCGCCTACCGCGTCACGCCGGTCCGCTAGAGCGTTTGCGAGCCACGTCGGCGCCGGTTCACGTGAAGGGAACGGGTCAACAAGAATCCAGAGCTTCTGGGTTCGATCAGAACCGAAGACGCTCCGGGGTCAGCTCGACGGCGTGCCCTGGCGCCATTGGCCACCGGCGATCTTGGCGGCGGCGATCACGGCCTGCGTCCGGCTTTCGACGCCGAGCTTCTGCAAAATGGCCGAGACATGGGCCTTGATGGTCGCTTCGGAGACGCCGAGCTCGTAGGCGATCTGCTTGTTGAGCAGCCCTTCGGACAGCATCATCAGCACCCGCACCTGCTGCGGGGTCAGCGTCACCAGGCGGTCGCGCAGCCGCGTCATGTCGGGATCGCCGGCGGCCGACAGATCGGTGTCCGGCGGAACCCAGACGTCGCCCTCCATCACCTTCATGATGGCATCGCGCAGCGTCTCGACGCCGAAACGCTTGGGAATGAAACCGGAGGCACCGAAGTCGAGCGAGCGGCGGATGGTTCCGGCATCGTCGCTGGCCGAGACGATGACCACCGGGATCGCCGGGTATTGCGCGCGCAGATAGATCAGGCCGGAAAAGCCGCTGATCCCGGGCATGCTGAGGTCGAGCAGGATCAGGTCGACCTCGGAGTCCCGCTCCAGGAGCGCAGTCAGGTCCTCGAACGATCCGGCCTCGCTGATCGTGGCCGAACTCACGACGCTCGACACCGCCTGGCGCAACGCATCGCGGAATAGCGGATGGTCGTCGGCGATGACAAGATGAGTATTGGCAGCAGCAGTCATCTCAGTCCCACAAGCGGGCAAGCCCGCGACGCTCGGTTGTCGCCCGCGCGGCAGTATCACGCAAGGGCTTGCAAATACCAGATGCCAACGCAGTTAACCCGCCCAGCTTGTGCGCCGCAATAGACGCACGCGGGGGCGTTCCATCCAGCGCTCGCCTCCCAGGATAAGTTCAAGCGTGCAAAAGCCAAAAGTCTTATTGGGACGGGTTTCACTGCGATGTTACCCTCAACTTAAGCCTAAGGCTCATTTGAGCCTAACCCGCCAGCCGGGGGCGAGCATGGCAACAATAGTTCGGGGGGAGCAATCCAGATGTCCACAATGACTGCAACTTCGGCGCGGCCCGCCGGCATGACGAAGGATGAGCGATTCGTCATCCTCGCGTCGTCGCTCGGCACCGTGTTCGAGTGGTATGATTTCTATCTCTACGGTTCACTGGCCGGCATCATCGGCGCACAGTTCTTCTCCGACTATCCGCCGGCGACCCGCGATATCTTCGCGTTGCTGGCCTTCGCCGCAGGCTTCCTGGTCCGCCCGTTCGGCGCGATCGTGTTCGGCCGGGTCGGCGACATCGTCGGCCGCAAATACACCTTCCTGGTCACCATCCTGATCATGGGCCTGTCGACCTTCATCGTCGGCCTCTTGCCCAACGCCAAGACCATCGGCATCGCCGCGCCGATCATCCTGATCTCGCTCCGCCTGTTGCAGGGCCTCGCGCTCGGCGGCGAATATGGCGGTGCGGCGACCTATGTCGCCGAGCACGCACCGCCCGGCAGGCGCGGCTACTACACCTCGTTCATCCAGACCACGGCAACGCTCGGTCTGTTCCTGTCGCTGCTGGTGATCCTATTCACCCGCACCTTCACCGGCGAGAAGGATTTCGCCGAGTGGGGCTGGCGCATTCCGTTCCTGGTGTCCGTGCTGCTGCTCGGCATCTCGGTCTGGATCCGCATGCGGTTGAACGAATCGCCGGTGTTCCAGCGCATGAAGGAGGAGGGCAAGACCTCCAAGGCGCCGCTGACCGAAGCCTTCGGCAACTGGGCAAACGCCAAGATCGTGATCCTCGCACTGCTCGGCCTCACCATGGGCCAGGCGGTGATCTGGTACACCGGCCAGTTCTACGCGCTGTTCTTCCTGCAAGCGATCCTGAAGGTCGACGGCTATACCGCCAACCTCCTGATCGCCTGGGCGCTGCTGCTCGGCACCGGCTTCTTCCTGGTGTTCGGCGCGCTGTCGGATCGGATCGGCCGCAAGCCGATCATCCTGGCGGGCTGCCTGATCGGCGCGCTCACCTTGTTCCCGATCTTCAAGATGATCACGACCAACGCCAACCCGGCGCTGGAAAAGGCCTATGAGACGGTCAAGGTGCAGGTGGTTGCGGATCCCGCGGGCTGCGGCGACCTGTTCAATCCGGTCGGCACCCGCGTCTTCACGGCGCCTTGCGACACCGCCCGCGCCTTCCTCGCCCAGTCGTCGGTGAAGTACTCCACCGTGCCGGGTCCTGCCGGCTCGCCGGTAAAGATCGTGGTCAACGACAAGGAGGTGCCCTACACGGACGCCAAGACGTCGAACCCCGCGATCACGGCGGCGGTGCAGGCGGCGGGCTATCCGAAGGCAGGTGACGCCGGCATCGTGAAGATGTCGCACCCGTTCGACATCTTCCGTCCGCAGGTGGCTTCGATCATCGGATTGCTGTTCATCCTGGTGCTCTACGTCACCATGGTCTACGGCCCGATCGCAGCCATGCTGGTCGAACTGTTCCCGACCCGCATCCGCTACACCTCGATGTCGCTGCCCTACCACATCGGCAACGGCTGGTTCGGCGGCCTGCTCCCGGCGACCGCGTTCGCGATCACAGCCTCGACCGGCGATATCTACTCCGGTCTTTGGTATCCGATCATCTTCGCGGCGATCACCGTCGTGGTCGGCGCCCTCTTCATTCCGGAAACCAAGGACGTCGACATCACCAAGACCTGACGGTCGACGGATCAGTCAAAATGCATCGGCCGCGGAGCGATCCGCGGCCGATGTCGTTTTACGCGGCGATTCGAACGCGTCAGCGCGCGGCGCCGATGAACTGCAGCACGATCTCGCGCCGGTGCGGCCGGGCGCGATGCTCGATCAGATAGATGCCCTGCCAGGTGCCGAGCGCCATCTCGCCGTCGAGCACCGGGACTTGCAGCGAGGTCGCCGTCAGCATGGTCTTGATATGCGCCGGCATGTCATCGGGCCCCTCGGTGTCGTGGCGCCAGCCGCCGTCTTCGGGCGCGGCGCGGTCGAGCGCCGTCATCAGGTCGGCCAGCACGGTCGGATCGGCATTCTCCTGGATCGTCAGCGAGGCCGAGGTATGGCGGATGAACAGCGTCACCGCGCCCTCGCCCGCCCTCACCGCGCGCAGGAATCTTGCCACCTCGCGCGTGATGTCGGTGAAGCCTGCACCCTGCGTTTCGACCGTCAGACGCGACGAGACGATGCTGGTTGCGGCGACGGAGGATGGCGCCGAGCGCGACATGGTTCTCGGTGAGGTCATCTGAGCTCTTTCAACCTGTCGTCCCGGCGAAGGCCGGGACCCATACTCCGCGGCCCCTCAAGTTCGAAGACTCGGAGTGGACATTCTTTGTAGACAATTCGCTTCGGTGGTTATGGGTCCCGGCATTCGCCGGGACGACGCAGCGGAGAGAGCCACATCAAATCTTGCCGCCATTGACGTCGCGCTGCACGCGGTTGGCCATCTCGATCAGCCGGCGCCAGGCCCGCTCCACGAACGACATCATGCGATCCATGTCGCGATCGCTCGGCAGCGGAATCTCGATCTTGCGCTCGCCTTCGGCGGTCTTCGCATCCGGCTTCTTCAATGAATCCGATTTCGGCAGCGCCTCGTCGGTCTTGGCCGACGGTGCGCGCGCAGCAAGCTCGCCCTTCAGCCTGTCATTGTCGGACTGCAGGCGCCCGATCTCGGCATCGAGCGCCGCGCGCTCGTCCGGCACCATGTAGCAGGCCCAGCCGGCGCTGGAATTGGTGCAGGTCGACACCGCGCCGGTGCGGGTGTCGAGCCGCAGGAAGCCATCGCCGGCCGGCGACAGCGCGTAGCGGCCGTTCTCGGTGTCGGGCGCGGTTTGCGCCAACGCCGCACCGCTCGCGATCAGCATGGCGGCAATTGCGATGGACAATTTCGAGAACGACATCGCGATGGGCATGGCTTGCTCCGCCTCAACTTGATTGCTGCCCCTACACCACAGAGCTATAGGGCTTGCGGCCCGACTTCAACGCGTCCTCGAGCAATTCGATCCGGTCCTGTCCCCAGAACACCTCGCCATCGAGCACATATCCGGGCGAGCCGAATACGCCGGCGTCCAATGCGTTCTGGCGATTCTGCTCGTAGGCCGCGCTGATCGCATCGGAGCCCGAGCGCTCCACCAGCTGGCGGCCCGGCAAACCTGCATCATCGGCGAGTTTCACCAGCGTTGCGGGATCGGCGAGGTTGAGCTCACGCTCCCAGACTGCGGGATAGGCACGTTGCAGAAACGGCTCGGGATCGAGCCCGGCCTCCAGCACCGCGATCACGACACCATCGGCAAGGCGCGCGTTGAACGGCCAGTTGGCCGGTTGCAGGTGAAAATTCAGCCCGCGCTTGTCACGCCAGCGCTGCAACTCGATCAGCCGGTAGCGCTGCCGCACCGGATGACGCTTGGCGAGCGGCAGCCCGCCGGTCTCCGAGAACAGATCGACCAGCAGCACCGGACGGTAATTTACCTTGAGATCGTAAGTGCTTACGAGTCGAACGAAAGGCCCGTGGCCGATATAGGCCCAGGGCGATTGCAGTGAAAAATAGTAGTCGATCTGGCGCGGCATGCGGAACCTTGGCTGCACGAAGGATGAAGACTTTCGGTGATCCCAGCAGAGCGGGAAAAGCCGCGCAACATCGCTCAATGTCACGCAAGCTGTTGCACTGCGAACACTGCGTCACTCTGACCTTGAATATCTCAGAATAAATCCAGCAGAATCAAAGCAATAACTGGTTACGACGCAATCTTGACTTGATTAGACGCGGTAAGTATGGTCCGCGCGGCTTTTGACGGGGACGGGCGCAATTTCCATCATCCGCGGCATCGGTTAGTGTTTGCAGCATGGCTGAGAACACCAACCACGACGCAGGTGGAAGTCGCGATCAATCGCCTCCTGACGAAGCTGCGCTTTCCGCAAGGCTCGGAAGTCTCGATCATCGGTTGTCAGAAATTCGCGACAGCCGCAGGAGCAAGACTGATCAATCCGGTACTGAAAGCGGGGACAGTGCGGCCAGAGCTTCGGCGATGGCGCTCGGTTTTCGTCTTTCGTCGGAGCTGATCGCGGGCGTTGCCGTCGGGGCGGCGATTGGCTGGGGGTTCGACCGTTTGCTGTCGACGTCGCCATTCGGCTTCATCGTGTTAACGCTGCTCGGCTTCGTCGCCGGGGTGGTCAACGTGGTGAGGTCCGCGGGCGTGGCCTCGGGCAAGCGCTGAGCGCTGGCGGGAAGTCACGACATTTGAAATTCGATAACCGGCGACACGGCCGGTGGACCAAGAGCCGCGCGGATGAAAATCGACCCGATCCATCAATTCAATATCGAGCCCCTCTTCACGCTCGGCCACATCGGCAATCACACGATCGCCTTCACCAATTCGTCGCTCTACATGTTCGTCGCGGTGCTCTTGATTGCGCTGCTGATGCTGGCGAGCGGCCGGGACCTGGTTCCGGGACGGCTGCAGTCGGTCGCCGAGATCTCCTACGAGTTCGTCGCCTCGACGATTCGCAGTACGGCCGGCTCGGAAGGCATGAAGTTCTTCCCGCTGATCTTCTCGCTCTTCATGTTCCTGTGCGTCTCGAACCTGGTCGGCGTGATCCCCTACACCTTCACGATCGCGAGCCACCTGATCGTCACCGCGGCGCTGGCGCTATTGGTGTTCTTCACGGTCCTGATCTACGGCGTCTACAAGAACGGCCTGAAGTTCTTCAGCATCTTCGTTCCCCACGGCGTTCCGATCTACATCCTGCCGCTGGTCATGTTCATCGAGATCCTGTCGTTCTTCCTGCGGCCGGTCTCGCACAGCGTTCGTCTGTTCGCCAACATGCTGGCCGGCCACATCGCCCTCAAGGTGTTCGCGGGCTTCGTCGCGATGCTCGGCTTCTCGCTGGGCGCGCTCGGCTGGGTCGGCGGCGTGCTGCCGCTGGCGCTCACGGTTGCGCTGTACGCGCTCGAACTGCTGGTCGCGTTCCTGCAGGCCTACGTGTTCGCGATCCTGACCTGCATCTACCTCAACGACGCCATTCATCCGGGACACTAAGCGGTCCGGGGAATCTCCACCCACCAATCTGTCTATCTTTCTCAAGGAGCTACAAATGGAACCGGCAGCAGCAAAACTTATCGGCGCGGGCATCGCGTGCATCGGCATGGGCGGTGCGGGCGTCGGCGTGGGCATCATCTTCGGCAACTACCTCGCCGCTGCGGTGCGTAACCCCTCGGCCGCTCAGGGCCAGTTCGGCAACCTGATCTTCGGCTTCGCCGTGACCGAAGCGCTCGGCATCTTCTCGCTGCTGATCGCGCTGCTTCTGCTGTTCGTTCCGCTCTGAGCGGCACTTCCTTCGCGCCGCCCGGGGATCATCCCAGGGGATCGTTCCAGGGGCGGCGCGCATGACAGCAACAGGAGAACACCATGGCTGAGAGTCATGGCGAGGCAAAAGGCCAGGCGGCCGGCGCCCACACCGAGGCCGAAGGCGGACATCACGGCGGAGCCTTTCCGCCGTTCGATTCGTCCAACTACGCCTCGCAGCTGGTGTCGCTGGCGATTGCATTTGTCGCGCTCTACCTGATCGTGTCGCGTATCGCACTGCCGCGCGTCGGCGGGACGATCGACGCACGTCAGAACAAGATCGAGGGCGATCTGGCCGAGGCGCAGAAGCTGAAGGACGAGTCCGACGCGGCGCTGAAGGCCTATGAGACCGAGCTGGCGAATGCGCGTGCCAACGCGCAGGCGATCGGCAACGAGACCCGCGAGAAGCTGAACGCGGCCTCGGAAGCCGAGCGCAAGGCGCTGGAAGAGAAGCTGGCGGCCAAGCTCGCCGACGCCGAGAAGCAGATCGCAACGACCCGGACCAACGCCATGAGCAACGTCCGCGGCATCGCGGCGGATGCGGCCGGCGCCATCGTCCAGCAACTCGCCGGCGTCACGCCGGACGCGAATGCGGTCAACAGCGCCGTCGACGCGTCGCTGAAGGGATAGACGATGTTTTACGAACCGGAAACCTGGGTTGCGATCGCCTTCGTCGTTCTGCTGGTCGTGTTCGGCTATCTCGGCGTCCATCGCACCCTGCTGACGGCGCTCGATCATCGTGCCGAGCGCATCAAGGCCGAGCTCGAGGACGCCCGTCTCTGAAGGACGAAGCCAACAAGCTGCTCGGCGAGTACAAGGCACGCCGCGCCAGCGCCGAGCGCGAGGCCCAGGACATCATCTCCAGCGCCAAGGCCGAAGCCGAACGGATCGCGGCGGAAGCCAAGACCAAGATGGAAGATTTTGTCGCCCGGCGGACCAAGACCGCCGAGAGCAAGATCGCCCAGGCCGAGGCCCAGGCCGTGGCCGATGTCCGCGCCGCCGCGGCCAACGCCGCCGTGACCGCCGCGTCGACCATCCTGTCGCAGTCGGTCAAGGGCTCGGTTGCCGACGACCTCGTCGGCAAGGGCATCGCCGAAGTCCGCTCCAAGCTGAACTGACGCGATACCAAACTCCTTCTTCCAAAAAAAGGCCGGCGCGAGATCATCGCGCCGGCCTTTTTCTTTATTCAGATCTGTCCGCGCCGCGCCGGGCGCTCTTGTCTTGACGCGTTGCGTTCACGCGAACCGGTATCCGCTTCGCTGGAAAACGCGCTGCTGCTACTTCTTCTTGTGCGGCGCGCGCTGCTTCGGTTCCGGCTTCAGTGCCTGCGGGTCGAAGCCGATATAGAAGATGTAATTGTCGTTGTCGGCCGGCGACGGCGCCGGATAGACGACGTCCTCGGCGACCAGGCTGAACGGCACGCTGCCGCTATCGTCCATCTGCACCGTGGTCGTGTAGGCCTTGGTCGCGATGGTCTTCTCGCCGACGCCGCCCAGCACCACGGCGACGCGCAGCGGGACCTGGACGGTCGGCGGAGCGCCCTGGGGACCGACGATGATCCGCCCCTGGATCCCGATCTTGGCGGTGATCATACCGGCATTGAGGTTGCACTGCCGCGCGGTGCGCGTGATCGAGGCCAGGAACTTGACGTCGTTGCCGACCGCTTCCTTGCCGTCCACGGCCACCGAATAGGTCGAGGCCCCGGAGCGGATCTGCACTGGCGGGCAGGTCAGCTCCGCGTCCGCGTCGTTCAGCTGCTGCGGCGCCGCCGGCGTCTCCGGCTTCGAATCCGACGACCCGCCGCCGAACAGGCTCTTGAAGCGGTCGCTCAGCGACTGCGCCAAGCTGGCCTCCGGCAGCAGGGTGGCACCGAGACCGATCGATACCGCCGCCGCGAGCGCGAACCTGATCACCCTGTCACCCATCAGTATCCTCAAATCTCCAAACCGAGTTCCCGTTTCGCGGGCGTATAGCAAGCCAATGGCGGCGAACCCAAGGCATGTGAAAGGCATGTAACACAGCATCCGGAAGGCGCCGGGCGGCGCCGGCCATCCCACCGACAGGCTGGTGGTTCAGCCGCGGAAATCCTCGTGCAGCAGGCCGAACAGCACATGGTCCTGCCAGATCCCGTTGATGCAGAGATAGCGCCGCGCCAGGCCCTCGCGGGTGAAGCCGCACTTCTCCAGCACCCGGATCGACGACGCATTGGAGGGAATGCAGGCCGCCTCGATACGATGCAGATTGAGCTCGCCGAACAGCGAGGGCAGCAGCACCCGCAGCGCCGTGGTCATATAGCCGCGATGGGCGTGCGGCAGCCCGACCCAATAGCCGATCGTGCCCGCCTGGACGATACCGCGGCGGACATTGGCGAGCGTGATCCCGCCGATCATCACCCCATCCGATTCGCGGAAGATGATGAACGGATAGGAGCGATCGGCGGCGATATCCTCGGAATAGCGGCGCAGCCTGCGGCGGAAGCGGCGCGGGTCAGGTCGTCGGAGGGCCAGATCGGCTCCCACGGCGTCAGATAGGCACGGCTGAACTCGCGCAATTGCGCCCATTGCGGGAAATCCGACATTTGCGGCGCACGCAGCAACAGCCCGTGACCGCGCGGCATCAGTGCAGCAGGTCCACCGGACGGCAAACGAAACAGGGCCATGGCCCAACACTCCCCCGCCCATTCGGGCGTGACACCCTGCCCCGGGCCTTGCGGCCCCCTTAGTGCAGCAGCGTCTTTGCCTTCGACTTCGTCAATCCTTCCGCAAAAGACACCGCCGTGTCCAGACCCCTTCCGCTGCCGAGGGCGACAACGGCGGGCCGGCTGCGCGACAGCAGCGCACGGGCGGCGTTGCGGCTCGATTCGACGCTGACCGCATCGATCCGCGCCACCAGCTCGTCCACCGTCTGCGGCCGGCCATAGGCTAGCACATGGCGCGCCAGCTGTTCGGCCCGGGATGAACAGCTTTCCAGCGCCATCAACAGCCCGGCCTTCATCTGCGCCTTGGCACGCGCCACCTCGGCCTCGGTCAGGGTCTCCACGGCGTCATTGATGACGTCGACGATGACCTCCATCATTTCCGGCGCGTCGGCGGGATCGGTCCCGGTGTAGAGGCCGAAGAAGCCGGTGTCGGTGTAGGGGGCGTGGAAAGTGTAGATCGAGTAGCACAGCCCGCGCTTCTCGCGCACCTCCTGGAACAGCCGCGACGACATCCCGCCGCCGAGCGTGTTAGTGAACACCTGCAGCGAGAACAGCGACAGGTCGGTCTGCGGCACGCCTTCGAGCGCCAGCGTCAGATGCGCCTGCTCGAGATCGCGATGCACCACCTTCGAGCCGCCCTTGCCGAACATCGCCGGCTGCGGTTTCGGCGCCGGGGTCGGCTCGAAGCTGGCGAATTTCTGCGTCACATCCTCGACGACGCGCTTGTGATCGACGGCGCCGGCGGCGGCGACCACCATGTCGGGGGCGCGGTAATGCGTCGACAGGTAGCCGCGCAGCGTGTCGCGGTTGAAGGCCTTCAGCGTCTTGGCGGTGCCGAGCAGCGAGCGCCCCATCGGCTGGTCCGGATAGCAGAGCTCGTTGAGATGCTCGAACACGACGTCGTCGGGCGTATCCTGCGCCGCGCCGATCTCCTGCACGATGACGCTCTTCTCGCGCTCGAGCTCATCCGGCACGAACGACGGATTGGCGAGGATGTCGGAGAGCACGTCGAGCGCCAGCGGCACGTCGGCCTTCATCACCCGCGCATAATAGGCCGTGGTCTCGGTCGAGGTGCCGGCATTGAGGTCGCCGCCGACTGCCTCGATCTCCTCGACGATCTCGCGCGAGGAGCGCCGCGCGGTGCCCTTGAACGCCATGTGTTCCAGGAGATGCGAGATGCCGTGCTCGTTCGGCTTCTCGTCGCGCCCGCCGACCCCGGCCCACACCCCAAGCGCCGCGGTTTCCAGATGCGGCATGGTGTCGGTGACGACGGTCAAGCCGCTCGGCAGCTTGGTGATTTCAACGCTCATCAGGCAACTCCCTGCTTGGCGGCACGGCTGACCGACAGCACGAAGCGCTCGACCTCGGCGGCATCATTCTTCATGACCGTCATGTGTTCGGACTTGGTCATCAACCCTCCGAGCCAGGCCGGCAGCTGCGGACGCACCCCGCAGGCGGCCTCGACCGCATCGGGGAATTTGGCCGCATGCGCGGTCGACAGCACGATGTTCGGTATCTTGGAGTCCGAGGTGTCGCGGTCGGCGACCGCGAGCGCCACCGCGGTGTGCGGATCGACCAGATCGCCGGCCTCGCGCCAGGCGGCGCGGATCGCCGCCGCCGTCTCGGTCTCGTCGGCGCGGCCGGCGTCGAAGTCGCGGCGCACCGCGGCCAGCGTCGCATCCGGCAGCACGAAGCGGCCGGACTGCTTCAGCGAAGCCATCAGGCGGCGGACCTGATCGGCATCGCGGCCAGACGCCTCGAACAACAGCCGCTCGAAATTCGACGACACCTGGATGTCCATCGATGGCGATGCCGTGGCGTGCACCTCGCGCACCTCGTAATTCCCGGTCTTCAGGGTGCGCGGCAGGATGTCGTTGACGTTGGCGGCAATGCGCAGCCAGCGGATCGGCAGGCCCATCCGCTTCGCCACATAGCCGGCGAAGATGTCGCCGAAATTGCCGGTCGGCACCGTGAAGTCGACGGTACGCGCGGGCGAGCCGAGCGCCACCGCCGAAGTGAAATAGTAGACCACCTGCGCCACGATGCGCGCCCAGTTGATCGAGTTGACGCCTGACAGCGCCACCGCGTCGCGGAAGCGATGGTTGTTGAACATCTCCTTCACCAGCGCCTGGCAATCGTCGAACGTGCCTTCGATCGCGAGCGCATGGACGTTGGCGGCGCCGGTCGTCGTCATCATGCGGCGCTGCACCTCCGAGATGCGGCCGTTCGGGAACAGCACCACGAGGTCGACATTGTCGAGATTGGCAAACGCCTCGACCGCGGCGCCGCCGGTATCGCCCGAGGTTGCGACCACGATGGTGGTGCGCTGTGCGCGCTTGGCCAGCACGTGGTCCATCAGCCGCGAGATCAGCTGCATCGCGACGTCCTTGAACGCCAAGGTCGGCCCGTGGAACAGCTCGAGCAGGAACTGGTTCGGCCCGGCCTGGTCGAGCGGCACCACCGCGGGATGGCGGAAGGTGGCATAGGCCTCGTTGGCCATGCGACCGAGCTCGGCATCGGAAATCTCGCCGGCGGCAAACGGCCTGATGATCTCGACCGCGACCTCCCAATAGGGACGGCCGAAGAACGCGGCGATGGTCTCGTGCGACAGCTGCGGCCAGGTCTCGGGCACGTAGAGCCCGCCGTCGCGGGCAAGCCCGGTCAGCATCACATCGCAGAAGCCAAGCACCGGGGCCTCACCCCTGGTCGAAATATACCGCGTCAAACCGCCCTCCAAAGGCTTCGATCAGAGCCTTAAGCCTTTGATATCGTGGAATTATCAAGCTCGCCGTATGCGGCCCGAACAATTCACCATAGAAGATCGGACCGGCAATGGGTAGTCCGAAGCGCTGCGGGGTCGCGCGGAGTGGTGAGTGGCGTCGCCTTGGCCTGATCACCGGCAGCGCCGCCGCGTTCATCGATGTCGTCCTGGCGAAAGCCAGGACCCATAATCACCGCATGCGGTGATGAACGCGATGGCCGCACAGCGTCGCGCAACAATTGAGCTTCGGGGTAATGGGTCCTGGCTTTCGCCAGGACGACACTGAGTTTGCAGCACGGCATTGCTTCATCATTCCGGGGCGGCTCGAGGGGCCGAGCCCGGAATCCGTTGGGCCGCAAAACAAGCAGTGGAATGGATTCCGGGCTCGACGCTACGCGTCGCCCCGGAATGACGGCGGAGAGAGGTCGGCGATATACGCCCTACCCTTTCGGCGGCGCCAGCGGCTGCACGATCTCCTGGAACGGCGATAGCGCTTCGCAGCGTTCGGCGTGGGCCTTGAGCGCCGGATAGCGCGCGTCGAACAGATGCGGATGCGCCTCGCCGGTGAAGCGCAGCGCGCAGGCCACCGCGATGTCGGCGTGACCGATGCGATCGCCGAGCCAATATGGCGTCTGCACCGCCGTGCGCTCCTGCTCCAGCACCGCGAGCACGCGGGAGATCTGCCCCTCGCAACGCTCGACCCACAGCTTGAGCTGCTCCTTGCGCAGCACGCGCTCGTAGACCAGGCTCACCGCCTTGTCGGCGAGCCCGGTCGCCAGCGCCATGATGCGCAGATGCCGGCGCCGCTCGATGCCCGAACGCGCGATCATCGCCTTCTCCGGCCCAACCAATTCGTCGAGATAATCCAGGATCGCCCCGCTCTCGATCAACGCCTCGCCGTCATCCAGCACCAGCGTCGGCACCCGCTGCACCGGATTGTAAGCCGCAACCTTCTCCGCATCGCCGAAGGTCGACCACGGCTTGTGCTCGAACGGCAATCCATAGAGCCGCAGTGCGATCGCGGTGCGGCGGACAAAGGGCGAGTCGTACTGGCCGATCAAAAACATCTGTCATCTCGTCGGTCATGCCGCGGCAAGCCGTTGCCCGCGAAAGCAGGGCTTTCGAGAGGCGGCGGCCAAACCGAGGTCAAAGGTTGCGCTTTGCACCATCCTAGATGGACTGGGCTGCGTTGCAACATGCCGAGTCATTCCAGTGAAGCATTGCCCGCAAGCCAAATATGCAGTGTCGTCCCTGCGGAAGCAGGGACCCATAACCACCGGCTTCCGTCGCGGCAAAAGCTGGTGCCCCAGCGCTGCAGGCCAACTCACTTCGGTGTTTATGGATCCCGGGTCGCGCTTACGCTTACCCGGGACGACAGCAGAGTTCTTGGCAGCGTTACCCAATCACCGGCACATGCCTCGCCGCATCGCGCGGCAGTTTGCCATTGAGCCGGGGATCATCGGCCACCTCGATCTGGCGCAGGAACGGGCGGAAGCCGGAGCGCTGGTAGAACGCGACCGCAGAGGGATGATCGAAGGTGCAGGTGTGCACCCAGACGCGGCCGATGTCGCGCGACCAGGCGATCTCGAGCGCGCGGTTCATCAGAAAGCGTGCGGCGCCGGTGCCGATGAATTTCGCGGTGACGCCGAAATAGAGCAGCTGGCATTCGCCGGGCACGCTGAAATCGAGTTCGAGCAGGCCTTCATCCTGGCTATCGACGACCAGACCGTAGAGTTCAACGCCCGGCGCATGAATCCGTGAAGCGAGATCGGCGTCTTCGAGCCCGGTGCGGGTGAACCACAGCCACTCCTCGCCGATGCGGCGGTAGAGATCGCGGTACCAATCGAGCGCCGGCGGATCGACCTTGCGGAGCCGCCACGCGCCCGGCGGATCGTCGAGCAAGGGCGGGCGCGCAGTCATTTCCAGATGTGTGACGACGGCCGCGATCTTGCCGTGAGGGATATCGGAATAACCATCGGGCAGCAGCATTAAGCGACCTTTTTCTGCATTGTTTGCCGGACATATCCGCATGTCGCGGCGGATGCAATGCAACGCGGCGTAACAATGTTACCGATTTGTCAGTGAGGATTTGCGCGAATCAGGCGCTCGATGTGCAGAGGCCACCGGAGCAGAGACCGTGTCGCGCCATCACACGCTGCCGCCGATCATCTACACGCCGCCGCCACCGAAGCCGAAGTCCACGCGGCGCCGGCGCGGCATCGGTTACGCCTATGGGGCGGGCGCGGCTGGCGAGACTGAGGATATCGGCAACGGCGCGCACAGCGCGCCGATCGTCCCGCAACATGCGCGCCCGGTCGAGACGGTCGAGCGGCGCGTGCCGTCACCAAACGGCAAGCTCAGCGACGACACGTTGCGCGCGATGCTGGAGGTGCAGGAGAAGCAGACGGGGTGAGCGCACGGCGCTTGCCACACATTCAGTGTCGTCCCGGCGCAGGCCGGGACTCGTTATCACAGGGTTGTGCGGTTGAAGCACGCTGCGGCCCCAGCATCGCAAGACAATTGGCATTCGTGGCTATTGGTCCCGGACTTCGCCGGGACGACGGCGGAGTTTTGGGCGCGCGACCAATACACACTCGCTGTCGTCCCTGCGAAAGCAGGGACCCATAACCACAGGGTTGAGTTGTTGTGGCGCGCTGTGGCCCCAGCATCGCGCCACAACGCGACCCCGTGGTTATGGGTCCCGGGTCGCGCTTCGCTTGCCCGGGACGACAATGAGTTTGTGGCGCCGCTGGTGAGGCGTAATCCCCCTCACCTCGGCGTCAGCGTGATCGCCTCCGCGGTCGCGGCTTCCACGGCGCCGCGGCTGTAGAGCAGCGGGACATATTGGCCGGTGGCCCAGAGCGGCGCGAGATCGCGGTAGTGGCCGCTGAAGGGATCGCCGGATTGGCCTGGCGTGTTGATGGTACGGCTCGCATCCCAATTGCCGACATCGAGCACCATGCGGAACGAGGCGCCGGAGATCAGGTGATAATCGGCACGGCGATAGGTGGCGGCGCGCGGCACGTTGGCGGCGCCGCCGAAGGCGAGCGGGCCGACCTGCATCTGCGCCGCGGTCGCCTTGTCGGCGAGCGGCATCAGCGCGTGGTTGAACTGCGCGACATGCAGGCGGCCCCAGCGCCAGGTCGAGACATCGGAGCCGAGCTTGTCGGTCACGTCGGCGACGGCTTCGCCGAGGCTGTCGCGCAGCACGCGGTCACGCTCCGCTGCCGGATCGCTGCCGAGCGCAGCATCAGGCTTTTCGAGATAGCCGACGATGGCGGAAATGCTGGAAGCCTCCGGCGCGATCATACCGGCGGCCTTCGGCGCGGTGGTCTTGAGCAGCACCGGGCCGAGATGGTTGGCGATCCACACTTCATAGACAGCAGCCGCGGCGCTGTCCGCGGTGTCGCGCGCGTCCCATGCATTGAGCAGATCGAGGCCCTTCTTGATGTTGGCATCATCTGACGTGAGCGGCTTCAGCAGCGCAACAAGGCGCCGCGCGAGCATGCCGGTGTCGTCGTTCTGCAACGCCATTGCGTCGGCCAGCGTCACCTTGCTGTTGGCCTGCAGCACCTCGGTGATGCGCTGCCAGCGCGCGCTGTCGGCCCATTCGAAGCCGACCCGGCGCTCGTTGACCGGATAATCCGCCGGCAGGTTCATCTGGTTGGCAGTGGCGATAAAACCCTGCTTCGGCTGATACAGCTTCGGCAATTCGTCGAGCGACAGAAAACCCTGCCATTCGTAGCGGCCGTCGCCCGGCACCGGCATCAGTCCATCGAAGCTGGTGCGGCGCGGTGTCTTGCCGGCGGCGACCCAGCCGATATTGCCTGAGGTGTCGGCATAGACCTGGTTCTCCGACGGCGCGCCCCAGCGCCGCATCGCGCCGAGGAAGCCGTTCCACGACTTCGCGGTCATGTAGTCGGACGAGCCGAAATAGGCCGAGGTGCCCGGCTCGAACCAGATCGAGCGCACCGCGAAGGCATGCTTGTTGTCGGCATCGACGAAGATCACCGGGCCGTGGCGGGTGAACTTCAGCTCGAGGTCGCGGTCGGCCTCGCCCTTCACCGCTTCCTTCTCATGCACGATCTTCATGTCCTCCCAACCCGTGCCGTAGCGGTACTGGTTCGGATTGTCGGGGTTGAGCTCGTAGACGTAGAGGTCTTCCTGATCGACGTTGAAGATGGTGAGGCCGAACGCGATGGTGTCGTTGTGGCCGATCGAGATGCCCGGCAGCGCCGGCTCGCCGGCGCCGATCACCGAGATGCCGGGCGCGTTGAGGGCGACGATGTAGCGCAGCGACGGCACCGAATGCTCGCGATGCGGATCGTTGGCGAGGATGGGACGTCCGGTCGCGGTGCGCGAGGCCGCGATCACCCAATTGTTGGAACCGATGGTGTCGCGCTGCTGATCGGCCTCGGCCAAGAACTGATCGGGATCGTGCGCCAGCGCCGCCTTCTGGTCCTTGGGAGCTGCGAACTTCACCGGGCGCGTGGCAAGGTCATAGGCGGCGAGCACGCCCTTCGGCACGCTGCAGGGATCGAGGCCGTCCGGAATCTTCGTCTTCCACTCAGGCTCCAGCTTGACGCGGAAGCGATCGGCATCGAGGCCGGCGGCACAGGCCACCAGAGAACGCTTGACCTCGGAGGCGACGTTGCGCGTCAGGCCATGGCTGCGCACGCGCACGACATCCTCCGCCGACCACAGCTCCGGCTTCGTCCCCGCAATCCTGAATTCGATCGGCAGCGGCCGCTTGCCCGCATTGACGTCGCGACATAGGCGTTGACGCCGGCGACGAACGCCTCGGCATAGGTTTTCGCCTTCGGGCCGTAGGCGGCCCATTCCGCATTCATGTCGCCGCGATAGAGGAACAGCCGCAGCGCCTTGTCCTGCTCGGCATAGGCGGGGCCGAAGTCTTTCGCCAGCAGGCCGAGGCCGCGCTTGCGCCAGAGGTCGATCTGCCAGAGCCGGTCGCGCGCCGCGTTGAAGCCCTGCAGGAAGAACAGGTCGTGGTCGTTGCCGGCATAGATGTGCGGGATGCCCCAGACGTCGACCAGGATCTGGCCCGGCGCCTTCAGCCCGGCGACGTCGGTCTTGACCTCGCGCGCCGCGACCAGCGCGCTCGGCTTTTCGCGCGCGGTGGCGGATGCCGTCAGCATCGCGGTGCAGAGCGCGGCGGCGAGTAGTCTGGTGACCCGGTTGAGATCCGTGTTCATGTTGTTCTCCAATGGTTGTTATTTTTGGTACGCGACTTGAGCCGGAATTTTTCTCCGGCGCTACTCCCCCTCGTCGCTCGCCAGCACGCCCTTCACCGCGCGGGCCCAGCCGGCGAGCTTGCGCTCGCGGGTGGCCTCGCTCATCGCCGGGCGGAAGCGGTGCTCGAGCCGCCAATTGTCGGCGAATTTTGCGGGCTCCGGATAGACGCCGGCCTCGAGGCCGGCGAGATAGGCGGCGCCCAGCGCCGTGGTCTCCTGGATCATCGGGCGATCGACCGGCGCGTTGAGCAGGTCGGCGAGCCGCTGCATGGTCCAGTCGGATGCGGTCATGCCGCCGTCAACGCGCAGCACGGTGTTGGCGGCATTCGCCTCCGGCCAGTCGGTGCGCATCGCGGCCCACAGATCGAAGGTCTGGTAGCAAACGCTCTCAAGCGTCGCATGCGCGAGCTCGGCCGGGCCGGTGTTGCGGGTCAGGCCGAACAGCGCGCCGCGCACGCGCGGATTCCAGTACGGCGCGCCCATGCCGACGAAGGCCGGCACCAGGTAGACGCTCTGCATCGAGTCGGACTTGTCGGCGAGCGGCCCGGTCTCGGCGGCGTGCTTGATGATGCCGAGCCCGTCGCGCAGCCACTGCACCGCGCTTCCTGCGACGAAGATCGAGCCTTCCAGCGCGTAAGTGCGCTGGCCGCCGAGCTGATAGGCAATCGTCGTGAGCAGCTTGTTCTTCGAGGCGACCGGCGTGGTGCCGGTGTTGAGCAGCGCGAAGCAGCCGGTGCCGTAGGTCGACTTCATCATGCCGGGCTCGAAGCAGGCCTGGCCGATGGTCGCGGCCTGCTGGTCGCCGGCGATGCCGGAGATCGCGATCGGGCCGCCGAACAGATCGGCTGTGCTCTCGCCGAACCGGGCGGAGGAATCCTTCACCTCGGGCAGCATCGAGCGCGGCACGCGCAAGAGCTTGATGAGATCGTCATCCCAGGCGCCGGTATGGATGTTGAACAGCAGCGTGCGCGAGGCGTTGGTGGCGTCGGTCGCGTGCACCCGGCCGCCGGTGAGCCGCCATAGCAGGTAACAATCGACGGTGCCGAACAGCAGCTCGCCGCGCTCGGCGCGTTCGCGCGCGCCCGGCACGTGATCGAGGATCCAGGCGACCTTGGTGCCGGAGAAATAGGGGTCGATGATCAGGCCGGTCTTGGCCGAGATAACAGGCTCATGGCCCTCGGCCTTCAGCTTCGCGCAGATGTCGGCGGTGCGGCGGTCCTGCCAGACGATGGCGCGGTGCACGGCCTGCCCGGTGGCGCGGTCCCACACCACCGTGGTCTCGCGCTGGTTGGTGATGCCGATCGCGGCGATGTCCCGCGCTTTAAGGCCGGCCTTCTCCAGCGCCTCGCGGCACACCATCACAGTCGAGGTCCAGATGTCCTCCGGCTCGTGCTCGACCCAGCCGGAGGCCGGGAAATGCTGCGGAAACTCCTGCTGCGCGACCGCGGCAATGGAGATGTCGCCGCGAAACACCATGGCGCGCGACGAAGTGGTGCCCTGATCGATGGCCAACACGAAAGACATGAGCGTTTCCCTTGAGGCTTGGTAGCAGGCGCCAAGGGAGCGGATTACCGCGGCGAGGTCAAGCAGGGCAAGGCTAGGACGGCGGCACTTTTAGGTAGCTGCACCTCTCCCATCGGCGTCATTGCGAGGAGCGAAGCGACGAAGCAATCCATCCATCGGCACAAGGGGACAGATGGATTGCTTCGCTTCGCTCGCAATGACGGCTGAAGCGGTAGGACTGGCCGATCACATCGGCCGGTAGGTCCGCACGTCAGACGGCACGTTGACGCCGATCTTGATGGCGCCGACCGAGCGGATGATGTCGTCGCCGAGCAACTGGGCGAAGCAGGCATAGCCCCAGTCGTTCATGTGCAGGCCGTCGGCGATGACGAAATCGTCGATCGGGATCGCCTGCTTCTCGTGCCAGTCGCGCATCACCTCGAAGCGCGGGAAGATGCCGACATGGCGCAGCGCGGCGATGCGGCCGAGCAGCTTCACCATGCCGCGCGCGCTTTCCGGGCGCTCGGTGACGCGCGGCGAATATTGCGGATCGACCAGCACGAGATCGGCGCCATCGGCCTGGATGCGCGCGACGCCGTCCTCGACCTGCTTGGCTGTCTCGACGGGATCGAGGTTGCGCAGCACCGCGTTGGTGCCGACCTGCCAGATCACCATGTCCGGATGCATGTCGATCACTTCGGTCTGCAGCCGCTTCATCATCTCCGGCGCGTCCTCGCCGCCCTTGCCGCGGTTGATCACGGTGATGTCGGCGGAGGGATATTGCCGGCGCAGTTGCGCGGCGAGCCGGTTCGGATAGGTGAATTCCGGCGACGACGACCCGTAGCCCTGGGTCGAGGACGAGCCGAACGCGATGATGACGACCGGCTTGCCGGCGGCGAGCTTGGCTGCGACATGCGGCAGCGAGCCGGTGCTGTTCGGCACGCCGGTCGGCTGATGGCAGGGCACGCGGTGGAAGATGTCGGACGCCGACTTCGCGACCTGCTTCATCTTGTCGAGCGCCTTTGCGGCAACACCCGGTTGCTGCTGGTTGGTTGCGTCGGCCTCGATCGTGGCGGGCTTCGCCGCGTCAGGCTTTGCGGCCTCGGCCTTCGCGCCCGATGACAGCGCCGCATGCTGGTCGGCCTGGCCACCACTCTGCGCGCGCGACGGCGCGACCGACAATGGCGCGAGCAGCAAGAGCGCCGCTACGGCGCACAGGCTCGGCCCTGCACGAAAGCGAAAAGGGAACGCAAAACGCATCAACTCTGCTTCCTCTAATTCTGCTGCACCGGGCCCAGATGGGCCGCATCGATCACGAATTTCGCCAGTGCGCGGCCGAGACAGGCATGAACCTTCTTGGCCAGGTCGACACCATGCGCGGTGCTGAACAGGTCAAAATATCCGGCGTCGCTCCACTGCTTCATGATCGAGAACCGGTCGAACAACGGAACGTCGTGCTGCTGCGCCACCACCTTGATATTGTCGAGATAGGGCGGTGCAGAGATCATCGTCTCCGTGCGCGGGCTGTATTGCAGATTGACCAACACCACGTCTGCCCCGGCGCCCCGCAGCGCAACAACGCCGTCGTTGATGGCGGTACGGAAGTCATCGGGATCGACCGCTCGCATAGCATCGACCGTGCCGGTCTGCCAGATAACCAAAGTAGGCTTTTTTGCTTCAACAAGCTTAACAAGGGTTCCCGCGGTCTCTTCCGCGGTGCTTTTTCCCTGTAATTCTACGGATACATCGATATTTGCCGCAGGAAACGCCTCCTTGAGCGCCGCCTGCATCGTGGCCGGATAGGCGCTCGCCTCGTTGCCCGGGATGGTCGACGAGCGGCTGCCCACCACCAGCACGTTGAGCGGCTGATTGGCCTTCACGACGTCGGTGACCTTCGGCAGCGAGCTCTCGCTCGACAGCAGATAGCCGGGCACGTCGCAGGGCGGCGCCGGTGGTGCAGGCTCGGGGCTGTCGCCGGCGCGCGCGGGCGCGGCCGCCAAAGTGGCGGCCAGCAGCAGCAGGCCCAGCATCGTCCGCGCGGACTTCATGCTCCCCCTCCCGCCAGATCGGCGTTGCCGACGGCACCTTTTTTCGAGGCGCCTTTGTCGGCGGAGTGCTTGTACCACGAAATAATCCACGCCATGCCGCACATGATGAGGATGCCGCAGACGCTGATCAAGGCGTGCAGTGCGGCACCACCCGAGACTTCGGCCAGCACGAAGTGACCGGCAAAAGCGAGGAAGACCCCGAGACAGAATATCTCAAGCGAATGCTGGCCACACAGGATCAATGGTCGCAGCCAGCGCGATTTCAAGCCCGGCCAATCCCGGGGCAGGAAGCGTACCGTGAGGGCGGCGAGCGCCAGAAAATGCGCGAACCGCAACACGTCGAGATCGGTCTTGTTGATCGGATACATCCACTGCTCGATCACCTTCGGCATGATGTGGCCGAGCTGCGGCACATACCAGGTCAGCGTCACGAAGAACGCGGCGACGAGGTAGACGATGCAGATCCACATCGTGATATTCGACGACAGGATGCGCGACATCCGCCGCGCGCCGCCGAGCGCGCACCAGGCGCCGAACACGAACAGCAATTGCCAGGCGAACGGATTGAACGCCCAGAAGCCGTTCGGATAGGCCGACAGATAGAGATCGAACTGCCAGGTCAGCGCGTAGAGCAGCACCGACAGGCCGAGCGTGACATCGGGCTTCCACTTCATCAGCCCCAGGATCAGCGGCAAGAACAGCATCAGCACGATATAGAGCGGCAGCACGTCCATGTTGACGGGGCGGAAGCGCAGCAGCAGCGCCTGCACGATGGTGACGTCGGGCTGCTTGAGGAAGTCCATGATCCCCATTTCCTCGCTGTACAGCGGGTTCTCGAACGAGGTCGCGACATAGGAGATCTCGGCGAGGAAGATCGTGAACAGGAAGACGTGCGCGACATAGATCTGCCAGACCCGGCGCAGGATGCGCGCGGTCGCGATCACGAAGCCGCCCTCCAGCATCGCGCGGCCATAGACGAAGGCCGCGGTGTAGCCGGAGATGAAGATGAAGATCTCGGTGGCGTCGGAGAAGCCGTAATTGCGGATCGTCAGCCAGGTCAGAAGATTGGTCGGCAGATGATCGATGAAGATCAGCCACAGCGCGAGCCCGCGGAACAGATCCAGCCGCAGCTCACGCTCGCCGGTCACCGGCAGCGTGATCGCGGGCGCTTTCGCCTTGACCTCGGCGTTTGCCTCGGTCTTGGCGTCAGCCACCGGCGAACCGGCTATGGGATCGGCAATCGAGCTCATCAAACACCGTGTCGGCCGCGGACGCCCGCATGCCCAGTTGAAAAGATAATATCGGTCCGCGACTTGCCGACAAAGCGCAGAGTGCGGCGACATGCGGCCGCGCTTTAGAGCGGAACTATGTTGAAAGCGCGATGAACAGCCTGTCCCCGGGACCGGGTTTTCACAGCCTGCCAGGCGATTGGTTCCGGCTGACCAATTGGCTATGATGGCGTCCTGATTGAGCGTGATCCGGTCGAAAGCGGATCACGCGCCACGACCATCGGATCGAGCTCTATGTACCGCGCCATTACCCGCCAGATCGAAGTCACTGTCGAGCCGAACTTCATGCCCGAGCGCTCGTCGGTCGACCGGCGCGAATATTTCTGGTCGTACAAGATCGTGATCGTCAATTCCGGCCCGGAAACGGTGCAGCTGCGGACGCGGCACTGGATCATCACCGACGCCACCGGCCGCCGTCAGGAGGTGCGTGGCGAGGGCGTGGTCGGCGAGCAGCCGGTGCTGGCGCCGGGCGAACGCTTCGAATACACCTCAGGCGTGCCGCTGCCGACGGCCTCCGGCTTCATGACCGGCAGCTACCAGATGGTCACCGAAGCCGGCGAGCGCTTCGAGATCGACGTGCCGACATTCTCGCTGGACAGCCCGAGCCCGGATGGGAAGAGGGTGCTCAATTAATCCCTGCCGTCATGCCACGCCACCGGATCTCGCCTTCGGCGAGCCCGATGACAGTGTTGCGCGTGGCGGGAAGCGCGCCTACTCGACGCCGGCTTCCTGCGGCGTGAACTCGTAGACCGACGAGCAGAACTCGCAGGTCACGACCACCTTGCCGTCCTTGACCATCTCGGCGCGATCGTTCGGCGCAAAGCTCTTCAGCATCGACGAGACCGCATCGCGCGAGCAGGAGCACTGCGCGCGCAGCGGTTGCGGGGTGAAGACGCGAACGCCGCGTTCGTGGAACAGCCGGTAGAGCAGCCGCTCGCCGGAGAGATCCGGATCGATCAGCTCGACGTCCTCGACGGTTGATATCAGCGACTGTCCCTCGACCCAGGCGTCATCGTCCGGCACGGAGTGCGTGACCGTGCCCTCGGGCGCATCGCCGGGATGCAGATCGGCCTGCTTGGCACGCTCGGGCGCCTTGGGCAGGAATTGCAGCAGGATGCCGCCGGCGCGCCAGTGCAGCTTGCCGCCCTCGCCGCCGCGCATCTCCTCGCCGACCGCGAGCCGCACCCGCGTCGGAATCTGCTCCGAGCGCAGGAAATATTCGTGGGCCGCCTCTTCGAGGCCGCCGCCGTCGAGCGCGACCAGTCCCTGGTAGCGGCTGGTGTTGGAGCCCTGGTCGATCGTCATCGCAAGGTGGCCCTTGCCGAGCAGCTCGCCGGACGTCTGGCCAGGCTTGAGCTGCGCCGCGTCGTAGCGCGCATAGGCGCGCAGCCGGTCGGGCGCCTGGAAATCGACGATCAGCAGCGACACCGGGCCTTCGGTCCGGGTCTGCAGGATGAAGCGGCCCTCGAACTTGACTGTCGAGCCGAGCAGCGTGGTCAGCACGATGGCCTCGCCGAGCAGCTTGCCCACCGCCGGCGGGTAGTCGTGCTTGTGCAGGATCTCGTCGAGCGCGGGGCCGAGCCGGGTCAGCCGGCCGCGCAGGTCCAGCGCGTCGACCTCGAAGGCCAGCACGGCATCGTCGACAGGAACCGAAGACGGCGCCCGAACCGGCGCCTCGGTCGTGATTTTGATGTCGGGGGATTGTGAAACCATGGCGCTCTATCTGGGGTCTCGGACCGTGAAATAAAGGGGTTCACTCAGCGAGAGATCGTCGTCCCGGCGAAGGCCGGGACCCATAACCACAGGATTTTGTCGCCGCACAAGGTGTCTCCCCTTGTGCCTTTTCCACGGGCCGCGGCGTATGGGTCCCTGCTTTCGCAGGGACGACAACGCTTACTGATTTACAACTACGCGACTTCGTTGAAGCACCAGGCCAGAATGCCCTTTTGCGCATGCAGGCGGTTTTCCGCCTCGTCGAACACCACGGATTGCGGCCCGTCGATCACCTCGTCGGTGACCTCCTCGCCGCGATGCGCGGGCAGGCAGTGCATGAACAGCGCGTCCCGTTTGGCGAGCGACATCAGCTTGGCGTTGACCTGATAAGGCTGCAGCACGTTGTGGCGGTGCTCGCCCTCCTTGTCGCCCATCGACACCCAGGTGTCGGTGACGACGCAGTCGGCGCCGCGCACCGCGGCTTCCGGGTCGGTGCCGAGCACGATCGGCGCGCCGGTCGCCTTGATCCAGTCGCGCATCGGCTTCTTCGGCGACAGCTCCGGAGGGGTCGCGACATTGAGCTGGAACTTGAAGCGCTCGGCGGCGTGCGCCCAGGAGGCCAGCACGTTGTTGTCGTCGCCGGTCCACGCCACGGTCTTGCCCGCGATCGAACCGCGATTTTCCTCGTAGGTCATGAGGTCGGCCATCACCTGGCAGGGATGCGAGCGCCGGGTCAGGCCGTTGATGACCGGCACGGTGGCGTGCGCGGCGAGCTCGAGCAGCGCGTCATGGTTGAGGATGCGGATCATGATCGCATCGACATAGCGCGACAGCACGCGCGCGGTGTCGGCGATGGTCTCGCCGCGGCCGAGCTGCATCTCGGCGCCGGTCAGCATGATGGATTCACCGCCGAGCTGGCGCATGCCGACGTCGAACGACACCCTGGTACGGGTCGAGGGACGCTCGAAGATCATCGCCAGCGTCTTGCCCTCGAGCGGCTTCCTGGCCTTCTCATGCGCCTTCAGCTTCGCCTTCATGGCGGCGCCGGCTGACAGCATGTTGCGCAGCTCGCCGAGCGGCAACTCGTTGATGTCGAGGAAGTGACGGACCGGCTTGCTCATCATCCGGCCTTCCTCGGCTGCGCCGCGGACAATGTCGCGCAGGCGCGCTCGAGCGAGGTGATCGACTGGTCGATCTCGGCCTCGGTCACGATCAACGGCGCGAGGAACCGCACCACGTTGTCGCCGGCACCGACGGTGAGCAGCTTCTCGTTGCGCAGCGCGGCGATCAGATCGCCCGACGGCACCACGGCCTTGACGCCGATCAGAAGGCCCTCGCCGCGCACCTCCGACAGCACGCCGGGATAGCGGTCGACCACGGAGGCGAGCTTCTGCTTGAGCAGCAGCGACATCTTCTGCACGTGCTCGAAGAAGCCGGGTTTGAGCATCACATCGAGCACGGCATTGGCGGCGGCGACCGCGAGCGGATTGCCGCCGAAGGTCGAGCCGTGCGAGCCCGGCGCCATGCCGGCCGCAGCCTGCGCGGTCGCCAGCACCGCGCCGATCGGGAAGCCGCCGCCGAGCGCCTTCGCCAGCGACATCACGTCGGGCGTCACACCGGTGCGCTCGTAGGCGAACAGCTCGCCGGTGCGGCCCATGCCGGTCTGCACCTCGTCGAATGCCAGCAGCAGGCCATGCTCGTCGCACAGGGCGCGCAATGCCTTGAAGAACGCCTGCGGCGCGCCGCGCACGCCGCCCTCGCCCTGCACCGGCTCGATCAGGATGCCGGCGGTGTGCGGGCCGATCGCCTTCTTCACCGCCTCGATGTCGCCATGCGGCACCTGGTCGAAGCCGTCCATCGGCGGGCCGAAGCCCTCGAGATATTTCGCCGAGCCGGTCGCAGCCAGCGTGCCGAGCGTACGGCCATGGAAGGCGCCTTCGAAGGTGATGATGCGGTAGCGCTCGGGATGTCCCTTGGAGAAGTGATAGTGGCGGACCAGCTTGATCACGCCCTCCATCGCCTCGGCGCCGGAATTGCAGAAGAACACGAAGTCGGCAAAGCTCTGCTCGCACAGCCGCGCGGCGAGCACCTCGCCGTCCGGGCTCTTGAACAGGTTCGACATGTGCCAGAGTTTGGTCGCCTGTTCCTGCAGCGCCTTGACCAGATGCGGATGCGCGTGCCCGAGCGCGTTCACCGCAACCCCCGAGGTGAAATCGAGATAGCGGTCGCCGTTGGTTGCGATCAGCCAGGCGCCCTCACCGCGCTCGAAGCCGAGATCGACCTGGCGAAGACGGGGAGCAGATGCGACGAGGCGTTGGTCATGGCGTTCACTGCCGGTTTGAGGCCGACAATTGCCGCGCGCCTTGACGCCAGCGCAGCAACGGCCAGCTTCGGAAAACAAAACGGCCGCCTTTGCGGGCGGCACGTGGGCAACATTCTATGCTGCGGGGGGACCGTGTCAATCGCCAGGAGCCGCCCTTTTGGCGGCCTTTCTGCAATGCGCAGCGAGCGCAATCCGGAGCATTCCGGTGCGGTGGAAAAGCCTCATTACAATGCTTAACTGTGTGGGAACATGTGGACGCACGGCCGCGGACTCTTGCGCCAGAGTCACGCCATATTGTAGCGTTTGGCCTGTCGGGTACGACATCTCGTGCGGCAGTACTGGACCCTCTAAGTAGCCTTTGTGTCTCGCGTAAACGTTCGGGCGCAACACCGTGCCCGGCGAGGGCTAAGGGATTCTGGCCGCAGGGATATTTGTCCAGATTTGGCTCGCAGCGCCGCTCCAATGACTGGCCGGCGCCATGCGAAAGGAAGAATGCGATGACGGTATTGACCTGGTCCGACGATCGCGTCGAGCAGCTGAAGAAGCTCTGGGAGTCTGGCCTTTCGGCCAGCCAGATCGCAGCGGAACTTGGCAATGTGACGCGAAACGCCGTGATCGGCAAAGTGCATCGGCTCGGCCTCTCCGGCCGCGCCAAGGCACCTTCGACGGCGGCGCCGCGGCAGCGCAAGGCGCGCCCCGCTCAGCACATGATGCGGGTGGCGCGCCCGGTCTCGCGCGGCAACACCGCGCTGGCGCACGCCTTCGAGGTCGAGATGGAGCCCGATCCGATCTCCTACGACAACGTGGTGCCGATGAGCCAGCGGCTGTCGCTGCTCGAGCTCAACGAGGCCACCTGCCACTGGCCGGTCGGCGATCCCTCGAGCCCGGAATTCTTCTTCTGCGGCGGCAAGGCGCTCGCCGGCCTGCCCTATTGCGCGCATCACTCGCGCGTCGCCTACCAGCCCGCCGCCGATCGCCGCCGGCCGTCGGCGAAGCCGCAGATCAAGTAAGCACTCGGGAACCAGCCTGGACTGCAAAACAAATCCCCGCGCAAGCGGGGATTTTTTTGTGCCGAGTAGCTCCTCATGGAGCCAACAGGGCGACGTCTACATCACCGGCGTCGTCCCGGCCTAGTGCGCAATTGCGCACGGGAGCCGGGACCACGCGTGTTGTGGCTTGAGATTGCCCCGTGGCCGTTACGGCTGCGGCTCGGCCTTTGCGAAGCGGTCTCGAGCGCATAGCCGGCGCCGCGCACGGTGCGGATCGGGTCCTGCTCACGGCCCGGATTGAGCAGCTTGCGCAGGCGGCCGATATGCACGTCGACGGTGCGCTCATCGATGTAGATGTCGCGGCCCCAGACGCTGTCGAGCAGCTGCTCGCGGCTGAACACGCGGCCGGGATGCTCGAGGAAGAATTCGAGCAGGCGATATTCAGTCGGGCCGAGATCGATCGGACGGCCCGAGCGCGCCACGCGGCGCTTCTCGCGGTCGAGCTCGATGTCGCCATAGGTCAACACGGTCGCAAGCCGTTCCGGGCTCGCGCGGCGCAGCAGGCCCTTCACACGGGCCAGCAGCTCCGGCACCGAGAACGGCTTGACGATGTAGTCGTCGGCGCCGGTGGCCAGCCCGCGCACGCGCTCGCTCTCCTCGCCGCGTGCGGTCAGCATGATGATCGGAAGCTGCTTGGTCTCGGGCCGCGCCCGCAAGCGACGGCACAGCTCGATGCCGGACAGGCCCGGCAGCATCCAATCGAGCACCACGAGGTCGGGAACGCGCTCCTTCAGGCGGGTGTCGGCATCGTCGCCGCGCCCCACTGTTTCGACATCGTAGCCTTCCGCATCGAGGTTATAGCGCAACAGCGTCGTCAGCGCTTCCTCGTCTTCGACTACCAGAATGCGTGCGCTCATCGGTCTAAGTTCTTTCTGTGTGGTGATCCGTTGCCCTGACGCAAACCGAAACGCCGTCGACTACGTGTTACCCGGCACCGTGGTGGCAAAGTTGGTCATGTCGCCCTTCGGGCGCTTGTCGGTGATCTGCTGACCTTCGATCATGTAGAACACCGTCTCTGCGATGTTGGTGGCGTGATCGCCGATCCGCTCGATGTTCTTGGCGCAGAACATCAGATGGATGCAGAACGAGATGTTGCGCGGATCTTCCATCATGTAGGTGAGCAGCTCGCGGAACAGCGAGGTGCAGATCGCGTCGACCTCCTCGTCGCCCTTCCAGACGTTCATCGCCGCCGGCAGATCGTGCGCGGCATAGGCGTCGAGCACCGACTTGACCTGCGACAGCACGAGGTCGGTCATGTGCTCGAGGCCGCGGATCAGCTTCAGCGGCTGAAAATCGCTTTCCAGCGCCGCGACGCGCTTGCCCATGTTCTTGGCGAGATCGCCGATCCGCTCGAGGTCGGTGGCGACGCGCATCGCGCTGACGATTTCGCGCAGGTCGATCGCCATCGGCTGGCGGCGGGCGATCGTCAGCACAGCGCGCTCTTCGATGACGCGCTGCAAATTGTCGATCTCAATGTCGGCGGCGACCACGCGCTTGCCGAGCGCGACGTCGCGGCGGATCAGCGCGTCGACCGACTCGGTAATCATCCGCTCGACGAGGCCGCCCATCTCGGCGACCAGGCGGGTCAACTCCTGCAGGTCGCTGTCGAATGCCTTGGCGGTATGTTCAGAAGCCATCGCTTGTCTCCCCTCAATCATGATCCCGGGGATCATGATTTCGTGTCCTGAATTTTAGCATGATCCGATCGGAAACCGGTCTCCACTTTTCCGGATCATGCGCCGGTCAACCGAACCGGCCGGTGATGTAGTCCTGGGTGCGTCGATCGCTCGGCGAAGTGAAGATCTTGTTGGTGTCGTCGAACTCGATCAGCTCGCCGAGATACATGAAGGCGGTCTTGTCGGAGACGCGCGCCGCCTGCTGCATGTTGTGGGTGACGATCGCGATCGTGTAGTCCTCGGAGAGCTCCTGGATCAGCTCCTCGACCTTGGCGGTCGAGATCGGATCGAGCGCCGAGCAGGGCTCGTCGAACAGGATCACCTCGGGGCGTACCGCGACGGTGCGCGCAATGCACAGCCGCTGCTGCTGCCCGCCGGAGAGCGACAGGCCGGAGGCGTTCAGCTTGTCCTTGACCTCGTTCCACAGCGCACCGCCGCGCAGCGCCTTCTCGACCCGGTCGTCCATCTCGGACTTCGAGATCTTCTCATAGAGGCGGATGCCGAAGGCGATGTTCTCGTAGATCGTCATCGGGAACGGCGTCGGCTTCTGGAACACCATGCCGACCCGCGCGCGCAGCAGATTGAGGTCGAGCTTGGGATCGAGGATGTTGGTCTGGTCCAGCATCAGCTGGCCGGTGGCGCGCTGTCCCGGATAAAGGTCATACATCCGGTTGAAGATGCGCAGCAGGGTCGACTTGCCGCAGCCGGACGGGCCGATGAACGCCGTGACGCGGTTGGTGCCCAGCGTCAGGTTGATGTTCTTCAGCGCGTGGTGCTCGCCGTAATAGAAGTTAAGGTTGCGCACCGTGACTTTCGGCGGCGCTTCCGGAAGCGGAACCTGGGGAACGTGGCCCGCGGCAGTCGTGGAGACGGAAAGCTCGGTCATTTTGCGGCCCTTTCGGCACCAAGGATACGCGCGCCGATATTCAGCGCGAGCACGGTGAATGTGATCAGCAGGGCGCCGCTCCACGCCAGCTCTTTCCAGTAGGCGTAGGGGCTCTGCACGAAGTTGTTGATGGTCACCGGCAGGTTGGCCATCGTCTTGGTCAGATCCAGGCTGAAGAACTGGTTCGACAGCGCGGTGAACAGCAGCGGCGCGGTTTCGCCGGCGACGCGCGCGGTCGCCAGCAGCACGCCGGTGATCAGACCCGACCTGGCCGCACGATAAGCGATCCGCTTGATCACCAGCGAACGCGGCAGGCCGAGCGCAGAGGCCGCCTCGCGCAGCGGATTGGGCACCAGCAGCAGCATGTCCTCGGTGGTGCGCAGCACGACCGGGATCACGATCACGGCGAGCGCAAGCGCGCCGGCGATTGCCGAGAAGCCGCGCATCGGCACCACCACCGCGCCATAGATGAACAGGCCGATGATGATCGATGGCGCGCTGAGCAGAATGTCGTTGATGAAGCGGATCACCGAGGTGAGCCTGTCGTGTCTGCCGTACTCGGCGAGGTAGGTGCCGGCGAACAGGCCGAGCGGCGCGCCGATGCCGACGCCGATCACGGTCATGATGACCGAACCGACGATGGCGTTGAGCAGGCCGCCATCGGTGGAGCCCGGCGGCGGCGTGTTCTGGGTGAACAGCTGTACGCTGAGGCCGGCAAGGCCGTTGTAGAGCAGCGTGATCAGGATCAGCGCCAGCCAGGTGACGCCGAACAGCGCCGCGCCGACGCAGAGCGTGCGGATGACGATGTCGCTGCGGCGGCGGGATTTGTAGATCGGGTTCATGGCGTTACTTCCCCGCCTTCTTTTCAAGCCGCATCAGCATCAGCCGCGCGCCGGCGAGCACGAAGAAGGTCAGCACGAACAGCAGGAGGCCGAGCAGGATCAGGCCGGACTGGTGCAGACCGTCGCTCTCGGCGAATTCGCTGGCGATCGCCGCGGAGATCGTGGTGCCCGGCGCGAAGATCGACGACGAGATGCGGAACGAGTTGCCGATGATGAAGGTCACCGCCATCGTCTCGCCGAGGGCGCGGCCGAGCGCCAGCATGACGCCGCCGATCACGCCGACGCGGGTGTAGGGGATCACCACGCTGCGGACGACTTCCCAGGTGGTGCAGCCCATGCCGTAGGCGGCCTCCTTCAGCACGGGCGGCACGGTCTTGAACACGTCGACCGAGATCGCGGTGATGAAGGGCAGCACCATGATGGCGAGGATCAGGGCCGCGTTGAACAGGCTGAGATAGGACGGCGGGCCCGCGAACACCGCGCCCAGCACCGGAACGCCCTCGAAGATCCTGATCATGAAGGGCTGGAACGTGTTGGCCAGGAACGGGCCGAGCACGAAGAAGCCCCACATGCCGTAGATGATCGAGGGGATGCCGGCCAGCAGCTCGATGGCGATGCCGATCGGGCGGCGCAGCACTTGCGGGCACAGCTCGGTAAGGAACACCGCGATGCCGATGCCGACCGGAATGGCGATCAGCATCGCGATGATCGAGGTGATCAGCGTGCCGTAGATCGGACCGAGCGCGCCGAGCACCGGCGGATCGGCGGAGGGCGCCCAGCGCTGCGTCCAGAGGAAGGCGAAGCCGTATTCCTTCATCGCCGGCCAGGCGCCGACGATCAGCGACAGGATGATGCCGCCGAGGATCAACAGAACCGAGATCGCGGAGACGCGGGTGATCCAATAGAAGGTGAGATCACCCAGCTTGAAGGCGCTGAGGGCCTTGGCGCGATCGTAAGGTCCCGCGGCTTCCATCACATCGCTCTGAACAGCCATGTCTGCCACGCCTATCCCCTCTTTTTTATTTGAAACCTGCACAAACCGCCACGCCCCGAAGCGATCTTCACTGACGCATTTGGCCGGGCGTCGTTCCGGCTTGCGCCTCCCGGGGCGCGAACCCCGGGCCCACCCGCGCTTGTTGCCGCGGTGAAGGAGCCCGGGTCTTGACCGCTCAACCTGTGCCGCCCCTGGGAGGCGGCACAGGCCTTCAAAGCGTCGGACTTAGCTCTTGATGTCCGAGGACCAGGTCTTCTCGATCAGCTTGACGACCGAGTCCGGCATCGGGATGTAGTCGAGCTCTTCGGCCGCCTTGTCACCCTTCTCGAAGGCGTACTTGAAGAACTTGAGCGCTTCCTGCGAGGCCGCCTTGTCGGTCGAGTCCTTGTGCATCAGGATGAAGGTCGCCGCGGTGATCGGCCAGGAGGCATCGCCCGGCTGGTCGGTCAGGATCACGTAGTAGCCGGGAGCCTTGGCCCAGTCGGCGTTCGCCGCGGCGGCCTGGAAGGCGGCCATGGTCGGCTGCACGGTTTTGCCGCCCTTGTTGACCATGCCGGCGTAGGTCAGCTTGTTCTGCTTGGCATAGGCATACTCGACATAGCCGATCGCGTTCTTGGTCTGGCTGATGTTGCCGGACACGCCCTCATTGCCCTTGGCGCCGACGCCGGTCGGCCACTCGACCGCGGTGCCCTCGCCCACCTTGCTCTTCCAGTCGGCGCTGACTTTCGAGAGGTAGTTGGTGAAGTTGAAGGTGGTGCCCGAACCGTCCGAGCGGCGAACGACGGCGATCGCGGCCGAGGGCAGGTTGACCTTCGGGTTGAGCTTCTTGATCGCGGGATCGTCCCACTTGGTGATCTTGCCGAGGTAGATGGCGGCGAGCGTCTCGCCGTCGAACACCATCTCGCCGGGCTTCACGCCGTCAATGTTCACCACCGGAACGATCGCACCCATGACCATCGGCCACTGGACGAGGCCGTCCTTCTCGAGCTGCTCGACCTTGAGCGGCATGTCGCTCGCGCCGAAAGTGACGGTCTTGGCCTGGATCTGCTTGATGCCGCCGCCAGAGCCGATCGACTGATAGTTCAGGCCGTTGCCGGTGTCCTTCTTGTAGGCGTCAGCCCATTTGGAATAGATCGGGAACGGAAACGTCGCGCCCGCGCCGGTAATATCGGCAGCGAAGGCCGACGTCGAAGCGGCGACCATGCCGGCAGCGACGATTGCTTTAATGAAATTCATGGGGTGGTCTCCATCTTGTGAGCGAAGCGCCGAATGCGCCCGATCGCGCTCACGCCGGTCCATCTAGGAGCGGTCGGTGCTGCTTTTACGAAGGTTGGATGACAGTTGGATGACAGAGCTAAGCGGCTGAAAATGCTTAGCTTTGGGTCGGAAGCGGGGTCTTCGGCCGGGGAAAACAGGCGGTAAAAGTCGCGCCATTGTTCGGCACGCTCTCGATCAAAAGACGCCCGCGATGACGATTAAGAATATGTTTCACCAGCGATAATCCGAGGCCCGTTCCGCCCTGGTTGCGGCTGTCGCCGACGTCCACCCGGTAGAACCGCTCGGTCAGCCGCGGCAGGTGCTCCGGGGCAATGCCGGGGCCGAAATCCCGTACCATGACACGGATTTCGGGGCTCCCCTCGCCCGATGCGCCCGGAACGGTCTGATTGAGCGACACTATGACGCGGCCGCCCGAGGCGCCGTATTTGAGCGCGTTCTCGATCAGGTTCTCGAACAGGCGGAGCAGTTCCTCGCGGTCGCCGGCGATCGTGACCGGGGCCTGCGGCAGGTCGACGTCGATCTCGACCTGGCGCTCGCTGGCCAGTGCCTCGAGCCCGTCGGCGACCTGGCGGATGATCGGCACGATATCGATCGAGGCCTCGGGCCGTACATGGGCCGACAGCTCGACCCGCGACAGCGACAAGAGGTCGTCGATCAGCCGCGCCATGCGGGTGGCCTGGGTGTGCATGATGCCGAGGAAGCGCTCGCGCGCCCGGGCATCCTCGCGCGCCGGCCCCTGCAAGGTGTCGATGAAGCCGGACAGCGCGGCGAGCGGCGTGCGCAGCTCGTGGCTGGCATTGGCGACGAAGTCGGCGCGCATCTCCTCGACCCGGCGCAGCGGCGTCAGGTCGTGGAAGGTCATCAGCATGCACTTCTCGGTGCCGCCGAACTGGGTCGGCACCGGCACCGGCGTGATCACCAATTCCATCCAGCGATCGACCGGGACGTGGTCGGTGTAGGTGGCGCGGCGCGGCTCGGTGGTCGCGATCGCCTCGCGCAGCGCGGTGATGATCTCAGGCGAACGCAGGGCAAATTGCGCCAATTCGTTCTTGCGCAGCGCCGGCGCGAGCTGGGCCGCGGCGGCATTGAGATGGATGACGCGACCGGCGCGATCGAGCAGCACGGCGGGATCCGGCATGCCCGCGACGACGGCGCTGACGGCCGCGGCCTCCACCGGATTGACGCCGCGGACATCCTCGCGCGAGGTCCCGGCATCATGCAGGCGCCACGGCACCAGCGCGGCGGCCGCGATGCAGACAAACACCGCGCAGGCGCGCACCAGCGACAATTCGCCGAGCGCGACCACCACGCTGAGCGCCAGCGCTGCGGCAAGCAGGATCAGCGCGGAATGGCGCAGGCGGTCGGGCCAGGGCGAGAAAATGGACTGCGGGGTATCGTCAATTGCCATCGCGGCGGCTTTCTTCCCGTCGGTTCGTGTCTCGCCCAGACGCGGTCAGATCGACCGTCCCTCGGGAGGCATCGGGCCGCATCGTCAGACCCCGGAATCACCGCGCTTGCGGACCAGAACCGCCTCATGATGCGGCTCAGCGCGGGGACCCGAATCAGTCTGCGGCAGCCGTTTGAGTCGGGCGCCGACGATAACCTCCCGAAACGTCAGCAAGATTACAGATATGACGAATGGCGCAATATAGTAGAGCAGCCGGAACAGCAGCATGCCGCCGAGCAGGTCCTCGCGGTCCATCTGCCAGAGGCCGACCAGCATGGCGGCGTCGAACACCCCGAGCCCGCCGGGGGAGTGGCTGGCAAAGCCGAGCAGGGTCGCCGACACGAAGATGACCGCAACCACGACGAAGCCGAGATTGGGCTCGTCCGGCACCAGCACGTACATCGCCAGCGCGCAGAAGCCGAGGTCGACGATACCGATCGCGATCTGCAGCAGCGTCAGCGGGCCGCCCGGCAGGGTCACCGTCCAGGGCCCGCGGCCGACCACCCGCGGCTGGGTCCAGACCCAGACCACATAGGCGACCAGCGCGATGATGATGCCGAACGCCAGCGTGCGGTTGAGCCAGGGCGGCAGCTGGTCGATGTTGGCCGCGGCCTCCGGGTGGTAGGCGATGCCGAGCCCGAGCACCGCGGCGTTGCCGAGCCAGAAGGTCAGGCCGGCGAGAAAGCAGATCTTGGCGACGTCGATCGCGTTCAAGCCCCAGGCCGAATAGATCCGATAGCGCACCGCGCCGCCGGTGAAGACGCTGGCGCCGACATTGTGGCCGATCGAATAGGAAGTGAATGCCGCGAGCGCATTGATGCGATAGGGCACGTGGGCGTGGCCGATCGCGCGCACCGCGAACAGATCGTAGAAGGTCAGCGTGAAATAGCCGGCTGCGACGAATAGTCCCGCCAGCATGATCTGCCGCGGCTCGGTGCTCTTGATGGCCTCGAGCACCTCGTTGGTGTCGATGCCGCGCAGCATGTGATAAAGGACGTAGCAGGCGATGCCGATGACGGCGATGCTGATGACAACACCCAGCCGATGCAGGAGTTGCTTCTGGCGTAGAAACGCCATCGCCCTGCGTATTGCTTCCAGCATCTAGACCTCGAGTTGCGATCCCGCGACGACGGCTCCCGGGCGATCTACGCCGGCGCTTCGCTGTGCCCTGCCCCGTGTAGCGCGTTTTAGGCCGGAGTGGAATTCGTCAAACGACAATAAAACGCGCATCTTCAAGATATTAGGGATGATTCATGACAGCGGGTGCACAAATATGCGCGTTTCTCGCCACCTTCGACAAGGCTTGATGTCGACGTGCGGCAGTTAGCCCGGCGAAAGGCACGCAACACCATCCGGGAAACTACGGGGGACTGATGCGCCGCGCGGCATCCTGCCAACGAAAATTGCCGCCGCAATGATCATTGCGGCGGCAACGATCCAGGTCCGCGGTCGTTATGCCCGCGCGGTAGCCACTGCGGCGACGATTTCCTCGGCATCGGGGAAATGTCCCTTCACGCGCCTGGCGATCACTTTGCCGTCAAGCTTGACCTCGAAGACGCCACCCTTGCCGGGCACCAGTTCGGCATCGAGGCCAAGGCGTTCGTGCAGCAGCGTGGCCGCGGCCCTGGCGCGCTTCTCGTAGCCGCAGGGACGGCAATAGGTGATCGAGAGATCGGTCATGGCGCATTCTCCCATCCGCTCAGGCTGCAAGGTGCTGGGCGCTCGCGGCCTCGATGCCGGCGATCCAGCCAGCGACCGAGCGACCGATCGCTTCCGGATGATCCTCCTGCAGATAATGCGCACCCGCGCCGAGCTGGATGACCGCGCAATGCTGCAGCCGCGCCGCGAAATCGGCGGCAAAGGCCGGCGACACCAACGCGCCGGGCGAGCCGGTGAACAACAGCTTCGGATAGGTCGATGCCGCAAGCGCCGCGTGTGCCGCGGTCAGCGCCTGATAGACGTCGGCCGGCTCGCCCGCGATCGGCAGCTCGCGCGGCAGCATCAAGGTCGGCTTGCGGCTCTCGCGCGTCGCAAACGGCGCGCGGTAGGCTTCCATTTCCTCGGCGCTGAGCGTGCGCAGGATCGAGCCGGGCAGCACGCGCTCGACGAACGCATTGTTGTCGAGGACCATCGCTTCGCCGACGCCCGGCGTGCGGAATTTGCGGAACGTCTCGCGGGCGGCCTCGTGCTGGTGGAAGTCGGACCAGCCTGCATCGGGCGGATGAACTCCATGAAGGCCAGCCCGCGCACCAATTGCGGTCGGCGCGCGGCGAGATGGAAGGCGAGCGCAGTGCCCCAATCCTGGGCGACGAGATACGCCGAGGTGATGCCGAGTTCGTCGATCAACGCGTCGAGATAGTCAGCCTGGTCGAAGAAGCGGTAGGCGATATCGGGCTTGCCGGACTGACCGTAGCCGATCAGGTCGGGCGCGATGCAGTGCCCGACCGGCGCCACCAGCGGCATGATGTTGCGCCAGATGTAGGACGACGTCGGATTGCCGTGCAGGAACAGCACGTGCGGCGCGTCGCTGCGCCCGGTCTCGCGATAGGCCATCGTGGAGGCGAGCACGGGCCGGTGATGCAGGCTGATCTCGTCGGATATCGTCATGGCAACTCCTTGAACACGGTTTGGAATGCGATCGTCTTGAAACGTTCGAGCGCAGCCGCGCTACGTTCGACCTTCATGCGCAGCATCGCGCCCTGCCAGGATGCGAGCAGGAAATCGGCCAGCTCATCGGCATCGAAGTCGGACGCGATCTCGCGCGCGGCCTGGGCTTCCGCGATGCAGGCGGCGAACGGCGCGCGCCATTCGCGAAAGATCTCGTCGAGCTGCTGGCGCAGCATCTCGCTCGAGCCGGATGCCTCGAGACTGAAATCGCCGATCAGGCAGCCGCGGGTGAAGCCGTCATGGGCAAGCTTGCCGGTGATGAGATCGAGATAACGGCGGAGCCGTTCACGCGGCGGCAGCGTGGTGTCGCCGAGGGCTTCCGCGACGAGGCCGCGCACATAGAGGAAGTAGCGGTCGAGCACCTCGGAGGCGAACAGCTCCTTGGAGCGGAAATGGTTGGTGAACGAGCCCTGCGGCGCGCCGGCGGCCGCCGTGACGTCGCGCACGCTGGTGCCGTGATAGCCGGTCCGGAACATTTCCTTCAGGCCGGCGTCGAGGATGGCATCGCGGAGAGAGGGTTTTGGCATGGGCTTGATTTAATACGTACGTACGTATTGATGTCAAGCCCTATAATCCGTGCGGCGGCATCGCGCGTGGCGGCGCCGCCAGGGTCCGATGGATCAAGGGTTTAGGGGGTCAGCTCGCGGGCTTGCTGCGCGAGACCACCCAGTCGCGCAGCCAGGAGCCGATGGCACAACCCACCAGATAGAGCGCGAACATCATCAGGAAGAGATCGAGCCAATAGCCGAAGCGGCCGGGCACGATCCGCGCGAACGATGCCGCCACCAAGGCGGCGGCGAGCAGCGCGAGCCAACGCATCCAGAGCCTCGAGACGCCCTGCGCCCGATGCACCACCGCGATCCAGCCCATGCAGAAGCCGAGCAGCGCCGCGCCAAGCAGCCAACCCCAGACGAATGTCGCGAGCACGGTCATCGCTACTTCACCACGAATTCGATGCGGCGGTTCTGCGCCTTGCCATCTTCACTCTCATTGCCGGCGAGCGGCTGCGTGCTGCCATAGCCGATCGGCGTGAAGCGGTTGGCTGGCAATCCGGCGCGCACCAGGTAATCCACCACGGCCTGCGCGCGGCGCTCCGACAGCGCCTGGTTGGCCGCCTCCTCGCCATCGCTGTCGGTGTGGCCGGCAACCTCGATCGTCGCATTGGGGCAGCGCATCGCGGTCTCGATCAGGCGGTCGAGCAGACCGGCGGAGTCAGGAACGATGTCGGCCTTCCCCGTGTCGAAGCGGATCTTTCCCTTCGACAGGATCTCGGAAAACAGCTGCTGGCACACGGTGGGATCGACCGGCGCCGCCGCCGGCTTGACCGTGACCTCGGCCTTGTACTGCCAGCCCTGCGGAAAATCCTTGCCGAGCCCGTCGCGGATCTGCCCCGCCGCAGCGTCGTAGAGCGCATCGCCCGACAGCTTCACCTCGCGATCCGACACCACGAGCGTCCCGGTCGACAGCCGCGACAGCGCACCGAGCGCGGGCACCACCGCCGCCGCAAACCCTGACGGCGCGCCAATGCTGGCCTTGAGGTTGTCGACCACCTTCTCGCTGAAGAACTTGCGGCCGGCGGCGGCGACCAGCGCGGCATGCACGTTGTTGTCGGGCACGTAGCCGGTCAGCGTCAGCGTCACCGCGACCGGGTCCTTGTAGGCCTGGAATACGTAGGGCGGCGCCTTGATGTCGTTAGTGGCGATCGAATAGCCGTCCGGCAGGTTCTTCAGCGCCGCCGCGATCGCCTCGCGTCCGCCGAGCTCGCGCGCCATGCCGGCGAGTGCGACCTTGTTGTCGGTCAGCGTGATCTTGCCTTCCTTCAGCTTGCCGATCTGGTCGAGCAGCAACAGCGCCGCCGGATCGAATCGCTGTGGCGCGCCGCGGGCGAGCGCCATCTGATCGACCACCTCGACACCGCCGAGACCGGCCTTCGCGGCCTCCGTCAGCTTGCTCTTGCTCGACGGCAGCGGCGCATTGCCGCCAAGCGTGACGCGCACCACGTCGCGCTCCGCCGACCACACGTAGGGCTTGGCCTCGGGAACAAGGCGGGTCTCGTCGTTGACCAGCCGCACGCCCGGCACGGCTTCGACCGATGCCACCGCGCTGAGGCGGCCGTCTTCGGAGAAGGCATTGGCTGCAAACGTGACGTCACGGCCGTCGACGCTGATGCGGCGCTTGTCGAGCACGGTGTCCTTCAATGCGGCATTAGAGCGCGCAGCAAGATCCGCCTCGACCGTCGCCGTCGAGGTCCAGGCCGCGATACCCCACAGGACGACCAGTGGAATCACCCCCGGCCACCACTTGCTACTCCACTTGAAAAGTCCGTGCATTCAGCGTCCTGCGGGTCGGGAACCAGAGAGAAAACAAACCCTTGGCTGACTGTCAAACCCCAAATCGACTGCCATGGCGTGGCCGCCATGTCGGACCGGGATAACAGTTTCTTCAGTGGTCTTTCGCTAAGTTTGCGGCGGAATGCAAATCGGCCAGCCCGTGCCCTCATGAAACAACTCCGCAACACCGTGATCCGTGCCGGGATGGAGGCGTTGTATTTTTCGGGTGCGCATATCCTGCTGCGGCCGATCTTCGCCGGCATCGGCGCCATCTTCATGCTGCACCACGTCCGCCCGCGCCGCGCCGACGCGTTCCAGCCCAACCATCATCTCGAGGTCACGCCGGACTTCCTGCGCGCGATGCTGACGCATCTGCGCGCGCTCGACGTCGACGTCATCAGCATGGATGAGGCGCATCGCCGCCTCACCGAACGGAATTTCGAGCAACGCTTCGCCTGCTTCACCTGCGACGACGGCTATCGCGACAACCGCGATTTCGCGCTGCCGGTGATGCGCGAGTTCGGCGCGCCGTTCACGGTGTTTGTCGCGAGCGATTTCGCCGAGGGCTGCGGCAAATTGTGGTGGATCGCGCTGGAGCGGATCATCGCGGCGGCATCGGCGATCGAGGTGCCGGTCGCCGGCGTCATGACGCGGATCGACACTGCGACGCCGCAAGCCAAGCGCACGGCATTCGGCCGCATGCATGACTGGCTGCGGTCACTGCCGGGCGAGACGGAGATGCAGGACGCGATCTCAGCGCTGTGCGCCCGCCACGGCGTCGACGAGGCCGGCATCGCGCGCGAGCTCTGCATGTCGTGGGACGAGTTGCGCGGTTTTGCCGCCGATCCGCTGGTCACGATCGGCGCCCACACCATCAGCCATTGCAATCTCGCCAAGCAGAGCGAGACCGTCGCATTGTTCGAGCTCGCCACCAGCCGGGCGCGGATCGAGCAAGCGTTGCAGCGGCAAGTCGCGCATCTTGCCTATCCCTATGGCGACCGGATCGCCGCCGGGCAGCGCGAATTCGCTCTCGCCAAATCGATCGGCTTCCGGACCGCGGTGACGACGCGGCCGGGCATGCTGTTTCCCGAAAGCGCCGACTATCTGACCGCCTTGCAGCGGGTCTCGCTGAACGGCAATTACCAGGACGCGCGGCTCTTGCCGGTCCTGACCTCCGGCGCCGCCACCGCGGTGTGGAACGGCTTTCGCCGGATCGATGCGGCGTGATCGAGCAACGTCCTAGATCACCAGCAATACCCCCGACACCAGCAACAGGCCGAGGATCACCCGCCTGAAATTGGCCTCATCGATGTTGCGGAACGCAAAGATGCCGAGCCACGAACCGGCAAGCAGCGCCGGAGCGCTCCAGACGACGTCGTAGGCGACCTTGATCGGTAGGTCGCGATGCAGCAGCATCATCGCCAGCGCCGAAATCTGCATCGCGGCGATGAAGGGTTGCACGAGGCCGCGCTGCTGCTGCTTCGGCACGCCATGGATATCGCACCAGATGGTTGGCAGCGCGCCGGGCATCGCAGTCAAGCCGCCGATCAGGCCACCGCCGAACCCGACCAGCGCGTGGCGCCCCTCAGGCAACCGGCCGAAGCCGATCGCGGGCCTGAACAGCATGTAGCCGGCATAGAGCGCGACCATGATCCCAAAACCTTCGCGGAACGTCCGGCCATCGGTGTTGTGCAACAGCCAGAGTGCGAGGGGGACGCCCAGCAATCCGCCTGAAATCAGCAACAGGCTCTGCTTCCACTGGATGTTGTGCCGGAGCGCCCACAGATTGGCGCCCTGCACGCCGACGCTGCAGGCCATCATCAGCGGCACCGCCTCGGTCGGCGGCATCGCGTGCAGCAGGATGCCGCCGCGATCGCGGAAAAGGCAAAGCCGGCGAGACCGGATACGAAGGCACCGCAGAACACCGCGGCGCTGAGCACGGCAAATGACGTGACGTCGGCCACCAGCTGACCTCCGTTGATTGCAGGGATGATGAATCGGGCGATCTAGTCGGTGTGAATCACCCTCGCGTCCCGCGACACGGCCGCATCTGCCGTGGCCGCGGGCATCAGCAACGTCGCAGTGAGAAGGTGCAGCACAAGAAATCCGACCGCGGTGGCGATCAGCAGCGTCATCTCGCTGATCTCC
This sequence comes from Bradyrhizobium viridifuturi, assembly GCF_001238275.1. Classification (GTDB taxonomy): domain Bacteria; phylum Pseudomonadota; class Alphaproteobacteria; order Rhizobiales; family Xanthobacteraceae; genus Bradyrhizobium; species Bradyrhizobium viridifuturi. The sequence continues at coordinate 39,338 of NZ_LGTB01000034.1, read as the reverse complement.
GGAAGCGGATGATCGATCTGCGCGTCGGCGACCGGTCAGTGATGGACATTGCCGCCACCCTCCGGATTGGCACCGCGCCGCTCGGCGCGATCGATCAGATGCTGATACTGCTTCAGAACGCGTCGCGCCTGAATCCGCCGCGAGTAATGAATTGCGCCGAGGATGGCCGCGAACAGCCCCTTCCGCCGTCGTCCGAATTGAATGTGGGTGACAGGCATCACACCGGTCACTGGCAATGAAATGTGCTTCATTACTGGAACTCCTTGGTCCGGAATTCCACCCCACGCGCATGATGCGCCAGATCGGCCGGCCCATTTGTGCACCGCATCACATCTCAAGAAAGCTTGATCGAAGAAGGCTCGATGGATGTGACGCACGACCTTTGCGGGTGAACTGATCAGAACCATCGCCGGAGATCAAACGGCTGCGCGTTCGTCGGCCGCCGCAGTTCCTTGACTAGCTTCATCAACCCGGCCAGAACGCTTGCCATAGCTAAGGAGGCAACATGTTCAAGGATCTGTTTTCACTGAAGGGCCGCGTCGCGCTGGTAACCGGGGGATCGCGCGGCATCGGCAAGATGATCGCGGCGGGATTCCTGGCGCAGGGTGCGGCCAGGGTCTACATCACCGCGCGCAAGGCAGGTCCCTGCGAGGCCACCGCCCAGGAGCTGTCAGCCGCCTATGACGGCGAATGCATCGCGCTGCCGATCGACATCTCGACCGTCGAGGGCTGCGAGAAGCTCGCCGGCGAGATCATCAAGCGCGAGCCGAAGCTCGACATCCTGGTCAACAATGCCGGCGCGGCATGGGGCGCGGATTTCGACGAATTCCCGGAGAGCGGCTGGGACAAGGTGATGAACCTCAACGTCAAGTCGATCTTCTTCCTGACCAAGGCGCTGGCCAAGCCGCTGCGCGCCGCGGCGAGCCATGACAGACCGGGCAAGGTGATCAACATCGCCTCGATCGACGGCATCTTCGTCAACCCGATGGAGACCTACTCGTATGCCGCGAGCAAGGCCGCGGTGATCCACCTGACGCGCCGGATGGCGACGCGGCTGATCAAGGACAACATCAACGTCACCGCGATCGCGCCGGGTGCCTTCAAGTCGGACATGAACCGCGCCGCGCGCGACCATGCGGACGAGGTCGCACAGCGCGTCCCGTCGCGGCGGGTCGGCAGCGACGAGGATATGGCGGGCACCGCGATCTATCTCGCCTCTCGCGCCGGCGACTATGTCGTGGGCAACACCATCGCGGTCGATGGCGGCGTGGTCTACGCGACCGCGGGGCTGGAGATCGCGGGGTAAGCGAGCGCTGCTTGCACAAAAGAAAAGGGGCGAGCCAGGACCTTTTCGGCTCACCCCTTTCCGGCCCCTCCGGGAGGAGAGGAACTGTCCGGTCATGATGCGATCCCGCATCATGACCTTCTTTGTTGTCGGAGCATGATCTCTTCGGAAAACCGCTTCACATTTTTCCGGATCATGCTCGAGAACATCAGCTCTCGATCCTCACATATTCGAAGTCACCCGGCTTGTTGTCGATGCCGACCTTGGGCGCCGAGATCCAGGAGGCGAACTCGCCGGGTTCGGTGACCGGCTTCATCAGCGAGGCGATGAAATCGCCGTCCGCGGCCGACGGCAGCCAGTCGTTCTTGCGGCTCGCCCAGGTGGCGTCGTCGATCAGGAGGCCATCGGGCGTCGCATGGACGTCCTTGAACTCGCCGATCTGGCGGTGGAAGGCGGTATTCGGCACCTGGAGCTTGTAGTCGATGCCGGCAGTCGAGATCACCTTGTTCCAGCGCAGCATGCCCTTGACGCAATCCTGCGTGTAGTCGTCGCGCAGCCGCATGTTGAGCGCGGTCAGCGCCGGCTCGTCGACCATCTTGATCTTGCCGTCCACCAGCTTCATGACCGGATAGGTCGAGTTCTTGAGCTGGTGATCGTCGTCGATCGTGGTTTCCTTGTAGCGGCCTTTGATGCCGGCGTTGAAGGCGTTCGCCGCGTTGGTCGACACTTCGGAGCCGAACAGGTCGAGCGACAGCGAATAGTGCAAATTGAGCTTCTTCTGGATGGTCGGCAGGTCGATCACGCCGAGCGCGCGGATCCTGGCGATGTCGTTCGGATCGGTGATGCCGGCTTCCTTCATCGCATCGCAGGTGCGCTGCACGACGCGGGTGATGCCGGTCTCGCCGACGAACATGTGGTGGGCTTCCTCGGTCAGCATGAAGCGGCAGGTGCGCGACAGCGGATCGAAACCCGACTGCGCCAGCGAGTGCAGCTGCATCTTGCCGTCGCGATCGGTGAAGTAGGTGAACATGAAGAACGACAGCCAGTCCGGCGTCGCCTCGTTGAAGGCGCCGAGCATGCGCGGTGAATCCGCATCGCCCGAGCGGCGGCGCAACAAATCGTCCGCCTCCTCGCGGCCGTCGCGGCCGAAATACTTCTGCAGCAGGTAGACCATCGCCCAGAGATGGCGGCCTTCCTCGACATTAACCTGGAACAGATTGCGCATGTCGTAGAGCGAAGGCGCGGTCTTGCCGAGATGGCGCTGCTGCTCGACCGAGGCCGGCTCGGTGTCGCCCTGGATCACGATCAGGCGCCGCAGCATCGCGCGATGCTCGCCGGGGACTTCCTGCCAGGCCGGCTTGCCGTAGTCCTCGCCGAACGGAATGACGCGGTTCTCTTCCTGCGGCGCGAGCAAAATGCCCCAGCGATATTCGGGCATCCGTACGTAGTCGAACTTGGCCCAACCGCGCGGATCGACCGAATAGGCGGTGCGCAGATAGACCAGTGATTCCTGGAAGCCGTCCGGCCCCATGTCCTTCCACCAGTCCATGTAGCCGGGATGCCAGCCTTCCAGCGCCTTCAGCACCTGGCGGTCTTCGGCGAGATTCACATTGTTCGGAATCTTGGTCGAGTAATCGACGTTCATGATGTTCATGTTCATGGCCGTGCTCCCTTAAACTCGCGTCATGTCGAATTGCGCCTTCTGGCCGGTGCCGTAGCGGCGCAGCGCGCCGTCTTCGCCGACCGCGTTCGGCCGCTGGAAGATCCAGTTCTGCCACGCGGTGAGGCGCGAGAAGATCTTCGATTCCATGGTCTCCGGACCAACGAAGCGCAGATTGGCTTCCATGCCGGTGAGGCCGTCGGGCGAGAACGAGGTGCGCTCCTCGAAGAACACGCGGACCTCGTCGTCCCAGTCGATGTCGTCGAGCGCGAAGGTGACGAGACCGAGCTCCTCGGCCTCCTCCGCATCGAGCGCCTTGCCGATCGATGCCTGCGCGCGTTCCAGATCCGACGGGTCGGCCTGGAAGCGCGACTGCAAGCGCGTCAGGCCATGGCTCATCGGATAGGGCCCGAAATTCATCGCGGTCAGCTCGATCGCCGGCGGCGGACGGTTGTCGCCCTGCTTCTGGCCGATCAGCATGTAGGAGCGGTCGGCGGCGAACACGAGCTCGGCCAGCGTGCCGACGAAGCAGGAGCCGGGCTCGACCAGCGTCACCAGCGTGCGCGAGGTGACGTCGATGCGCTTGAGCACGCGCTTCCAGTAGTGCCTGATCTCGTTGACCAGCCAGTGCGCCTTGTTGGCCTCCAGGAACGCGTCATAGGACACGACATTGGCGCGGTCGCCGTGGCTCTTGAACACCAGCATCGCGATCCCGAGCTCGTTGATGCGCAGATGCAGGATGGCATCGTCGAGTTCGCGGGCGACCTGCAGCGGCCAGAACGAAGCGCCCTGCCCGATCAGGCCGTCGATGTTGGCGGGAGCCGCAGCTTCCGGCGCCTTGATCGAGATGGTGGCGATGCGTGCGGCGCGGTCGATGTCGACGCTGACGAAGCCGTAGCGGATCGCGCTGTCGTCGATGGTGCGCGCAAGCGGCGTCAAAGCGAGGCCCTTGCCCTCGCCGTTGCGCTTCGACTTCGCGGCGAATTCCTTGACGCGCTCGGCAAGCTTGCCCTCGAGCTTGGAGTTCGGCGCGATCTCGTCGACCAGCCGCCACTGCACGGCGCGCTTGCCCTTGATGCCTTCCTCGATGGTGCAGAAGAAATCGGCGTGGTCGCGGCGCACCTTGCGCTTGTCGACGACGCGGGTCAGACCGCCGGTGCCCGGCAGCACCGCGAGCAGCGCACTTCCGGCAGCGCGACGGCGGCGGCGCGTCGTCGGCCATCATGATGTGGTCGGTCGCGAGCGCCAGCTCATAGCCGCCGCCGGCCGCGGTGCCGTTGACGACGGTGATGAAGCTCTGGCCGGAATTCTCGCTGGAATCTTCCAGGCCGTTGCGGGTCTCGTTGGTGAACTTGCAGAAGTTGACCTTGTGGGCGTGGGTCGAACCCGCCAGCATGCGGATGTTGGCGCCGGCGCAGAACACCCGGTTCTTGCCCGAGCGCATCACCACGACCTTGACCTCGGGATGCTCGAAGCGCAGCCGCTGCACGGCATCCGCAAGCTCGATGTCGACACCGAGGTCGTAGGAATTCAGCTTGAGCTGATAGCCTTCGAACAGGCCGGCGTTCTCGTCGACGTCCATGGTCAGCGTCGCGACGTCGCCCGCGACGTCGAGCTTCCAGTGCCGGTAGCGCGACGGCTCGGTCTGGAAGTCGATGTATTTCGCCCCGCCTGCAAGGACGCGATCGTCACCAGCCATGGGCCACCCTTACCTGTTGTTCGTTGTGATGGTTCGTCTTGTCTTCATGCACAATAATGCATGTTTTCGACCTAGTCCAGTTCAAAACGCAAAAACATGCATTTTGTTTCATGTTCGGGAAAATCGCTCGCTGGGCCAATGGCCTAACACCAGCAGGAAATGTCATGCCGCCAGTGCCGGGTCGTCGCGCAGCGCCGCCCGTGCGAATTCGGCGACCGCATCCAGCGTCACTGCGGCCGCCTCGCGGTGCGGCGAATGGCCGGCGCCGGCGATCGCGGCGACATCGACCGGGCAGTAGCACTCCTCCTGGGCGACCTCGACCTGGCGCATCGTGCCGTATTGATCGTCCGCCCCCTGCACGATCAGAACAGGCACGCGGATATAGGCGAGATAGTCGGAGATATCCCAATCGCGGAATGCCGGATCGAGCCAGGCGCCGTTCCAGCCATAGAAGGCGTTGTCGACATCCTTGTGCCAGCGCGCGAGCTTCTCCTTCAGATTGGTGGTCTCGTATGCCCTCTTGATCTCGGCGATCGACTGCACCGAGATGTCCTCGACGATGAAGTGCGGCGCGATCAGCGCAAGGCCTTGCAGGCGATGATCCTGGTGCGCGCCGGCATAGATCGCCGCGATCGACGCGCCGTCGGAATGTCCGAGCAGCAGGCCACGTTTGAAGCCGATCCGATCCAGCAGCTGCGGCAGCACGTCGAGCGCCTCGCGATGCATGTAGTCGACCGGACGCGGCAGCGTCACCGGCGACGACGCGCCGTAGCCCGCGCGCGAATAGGCGAACACGCCGGCGCCGGTCGCAGCCTGCAGCTTGTCGGGGAAGTCGCCCCACAGCCCGACGCAGCCGAGGCCTTCATGCAGCATCACGATGGTGGGTGCGGACTCGGGTGACGGACCGATCATGCGGTATTCGAGATCGGTGCCGTCGATGGTGAGGAAGCCTGAGGGTGCAAGGGTCGTCATGGTCGCGTCTTCCTCACTCGTCGTCCCGGCGAAGGCCGGGATCCATAACCACAGGCTTCAGTTGTTGCGCAAAAGCCGTCGAACAGCGTCTCTCAAAACGAATGCCGCGGCGTATGGGTCCCGGCCTTCGCCGGGACGACGGGGAGCTAGTGCTCGTGCTCCCGCAACTTGAACCGCTGGATCTTCCCCGTCGCCGTCTTCGGCAGGTTGTCGACCACGTCGATCCAGCGCGGATATTTCCACGGGCCGATCTTCTGCTTGACGTGCTCCTTCAGCGCCTCGTGCAAACCTTCGGCCGAGCTCTCGGGCCGCAGCACCACATAGGCCTTCGGCTTCAGCAGACCTTCCGGATCGGCTTCCGGCACGACGGCGGCTTCCAGCACCGCGGGATGGGTGATCAGCGCACTCTCGACCTCGAACGGCGAGACCCAGATGCCCGAGACCTTGAACATGTCGTCGGCGCGGCCGCAGAAGGTGTAACGGCCGTCGGCATCGCGCGTGTATTTGTCGCCGGTGCGGGTCCACGCGCCCTCGAAGGTGGCGCGGCTCTTGGCGCGCTGGTTCCAGTAGCTCTCGCCGGCCGAGGGCGCATCGACCAGCAGCTCGCCGACCTCTCCGTCTGCTACGTCGGCACCAGCCTCGTTGACCAGCCGCACCTTGTAGCCGGGCACCGGACGGCCAGACGAGCCGTATTTGATGTCGCCGGGCGCATTCGACAGGAAGATGTGCAGCAGCTCGGTCGAGCCGACGCCGTCGAGGATGTCGACGCCGAACCGCGCGCGCCAGGCATTGCCGACCGATTCCGGCAGCGCTTCGCCGGCCGATGTGCAGACCCGCAGGCGATTGCCGCCAGACTGCGCCTTGGTCGCCTCGTCGTTCAGCATCGCGGCGAACAGCGTCGGCACGCCGAAGAAGATGCTCGGGTGATATTTGTTCATCAGCGCGAACATCACCGCCGGCGTCGGCCGCTCCGAATTCAGGATCGTGGTGGCGCCGACCGACATCGGGAAGGTCAGCGCATTGCCGAGCCCATAGGCGAAGAACAGTTTCGCCGCCGACAGGCCGACATCGTCCTCGCGGATGCCAAGCACCTGCTTCGCGTAGGTCTCCGCGGTTGCGGCGAGATTGGAATGCAGATGGCGCACGCCCTTCGGCATGCCGGTCGAGCCCGACGAATACAGCCAGAACGCCGGCTCGTCGGCCTGCGTCGGCGCGGTGGCGAACACGTCGCTCTCGCGCGCGATCTCGTCGGACAGCTTCTTGTGGCCGTGCGCGTCCTTGCCGGAGACCACGACATGCTCGAGGTCAGGCATGCGGGCGATGACATCCTTGACGACCGGAAGCAGCGCCTCGGACACGAACAGCACGCGGGCGCGGCAATCGCCGAGGATGTAGGCATATTGTTCCGCGGTCAGCAGCGTGTTGAGCGGCACCGGCACCACGCCGGCGCGGATCGCGCCCAGGAACACGATCGGGAAATCGACCGTATCCAGCATGATCATCGCGACCCGCTCCTCGCGGCGGACGCCGAGCCGGCGCAGCATGTTGCCGACCCGCCGGGTCTGCTGCTGCAACTGGCCATAGGTGATTTGCGACACCGTGTCGTCGAACACGACCTTGTCGCCGCGGCCCTCATCGACGTTGCGGTCGAGCAGCCAGGAGACTGCGTTATAAGTCATGCCCCGTTCCCCGGACCTTGCTTGGGACCCAGACGCGCCACGCTTCCCTCTCCTGTGAATTTAAGAATTATAATTCATACAAAGCCACTAGCTCGGCTTGCTGTCAATCCTTATCGGCATTATGTTTCCTAGACTAACGGTCTGATTCAGCCAGGACCGCGCGTCGCACAGGAATCATGACCGCAGCCAACGATCCGGAAACCGACTTCCTCGAACAGCTCGGCCAGCGGGTGCGCACCACGCGCGGCCTAGCCGGCATGTCGCGCAAGGTGCTCGCAAAAGTCTCCGGCATTTCCGAGCGCTACATCGCCCAGCTCGAGAGCGGCAAAGGCAATGTCTCGATCGTGCTGCTGCGCCGCGTCGCAGCCGCGATGGGCGCGCATCTCGAGGATCTGATCCCTTCCAGCGAACCGGTGCCCGACTGGGCCGTGATCCGCGATCTCCTGCGCAAGGCGTCGCCGAGCCAGATCGCGCAGGCCAAGGACATGCTCGCCGGCAGCAGCCCGCTGGCGCCACGCCGCGCCTCGTTCTCCGGCATCGCGCTGATCGGCCTGCGCGGCGCCGGCAAGACCACGCTCGGACGGATGCTGGCGAAGAAGATCGGCTGGAGCTTTGTCGAGCTCAACAAGGAGATCGAGGCGCAGAACGGCCTCTCGGTTGCCGAGATCATCGCGCTGTACGGCCAGGAAGGCTTTCGCCGCATGGAGCAGGCGGCGCTGACGCAGCTGCTCGCGCGCAAGGAGTTGATGGTGCTGGCGACCGGCGGCGGCATCGTCTCGGAGGCTTTGACCTTCGACCTGATCCTGTCGTCGTTCTACACGATCTGGCTGAAGGCCGAGCCGGAAGAGCACATGGCCCGTGTCCGCCGCCAGGGCGATCTGCGCCCGATGGCCGACGACCGCTCGGCGATGGCGGAATTGCGCAACATCCTGGTCAGCCGCGAGCCGCTTTATGCGCGCGCTTCCGCTGTGGTGGATACAGCGGGCCTATCGGTCGACGCCGCCGCGGCGCGGCTGATCGATTCCGTGCGTCCGGTGTTGCAGAACGAGGCGCGCTCGTTCGGGCTGCGCAGCGTGGCGCTTTGATCCGCGGTTACACGACCTCACAGACATGCCCGTGAAATAGGAGATAGCGGCCCGGACCGGTCACGCCTGCCGCGTTGGCACGCCACCATGCTGCCGCTTCCGGGCTAGACTGATCCAGTTGGGCAAGCGCGGCGGTGGCCTCCACGGCATATCCATCGATGATCTCGCTCGGCCAAACAATGCAAGAAAACATTGTTTCCACCACTGCCGCGGTATGGACAGGACACCGAAACCATAAAGCCGACGGCGATCCGCAAAGCGATCGACGGGCAGTTCCAGGCCGATCCATTTCTCTCGCACCCAATAGGGCGCTTCACCGGGAGGGACGGCGACGATGCGAATGGCGAAGCTAGACTGATTCATGCTGGATCCTGCGGCATCTGCAAATGATCTGTCGCGATGGCGGGCTGTCGCGTTCACCACAAGACAAATCGCTTCGCTGTGCTTGCGATCACAACAGCCGGCTCTTCACATCCTCCGCTCCCTCGCGCAGCAACGGCAGGAAACGATCGATCAATTCCCTGGCCGGCACCCGATCGACGTGCCCGCCCATGTTGATGGCGGCGACGATGGTCCCGTCGTAGCGGCGCACCGGCACCGAGATCGAGCGGAAATGCGGTTCGGCCTCGCGGTCGACCAGTGAGTAGCCCTGCGCGCGGTCGGCGATGATAGTCGCGAGCAGTTTCTTCGGATCGGTCACGGTCTGCGGCGTCACGGGGTCACGGCGCATCGCCTTGAGCCGCGCCGCAAGCTCGGCATCATCGAGCCGGCCGAGCATCGCGCGGCCGACCGAGGTGCAGAACGCCGGCAGCCGATAGCCGATGTCGAGGCCGGCGGAGAACACCCGGGTCGGGCTCGAGCGCGCGACGAACACCACATCGTCGCCGTCGAGCAGCGCGAGCGAAGCAATCTCCTGCGCTGCGGTGGCGATGCGGTCGAGCACCGGCTGCAGCACCGTCACCACCTGGTTGGATTGCAGGAACGAGCCCGCCAAGGTCAGCACATGCGGCGTCAACGTGAACAGCTTGCCGTCGGTGGTGACAAAACCACCATGCGCGAGCGTGAACAGGATGCGGCGCGCGGTGCGCGCGGCAGATCGGCGGCGCGCGCCAGATCGCTCAGCGTCGCAGGACCGGTGACAGTGCCGAACACCTGCAGCAGGCGCAGGCCGCGATCGAGCGCCTCGACGAAGTCGGTGGCGCGCTCGTCCTGATCGGTCCGTTTCAGTTTCGGCATGGGGTGCGACTTCGAACGGTTCAAAAATTGCGCTTGCTGTCCCATCCAGACATGGCATAATTCGCACATACGTTCAATAGGCGAACAAATCCGAATCCAGGAGACGCCGCCATGATGAGCCAGGAAGCGAACGATCTGATCACCCGCACCGGGCGCAAGGACCCCTGCGGCAGACTGATGCGGATGTACTGGCAGCCGGCGGCGCTGGTCGACGAGCTGGAGGGGCCGCGCCCGGTGCGGCCGGTGCGGCTGCTCGGCGAAAACCTGGTGCTGTTCCGCAGCGAGGACGGAAGCTATGGCCTGATCGATCGCCATTGCGCGCATCGCGGCGCCGACCTCGCCTTCGGCCGGCTAGAGAATGGCGGGCTGCGCTGCGCCTTCCACGGCTGGCTGTTCGACACGTCCGGCCAGTGCATCGAGACGCCGGCGGAGCCCGCCGGTTCGCAGCTCTGCAAGGGCATCAAGCAGCGCTCTTATCCGGTGGTGGAGAAGAGCGGCATCCTGTGGGCCTATCTCGGCGAAGGTGAGCCACCGGCATTCCCGGAGCTCGACTGCTTCGTTGCACCCGGTAGCCACACGTTCGCATTCAAAGGCCACATGAACTGCAACTGGTTGCAGGCGCTCGAGGTCGGCATCGATCCGGCGCACGCCTCCTTCCTGCATCGCTTCTTCGAGGATGAGGACACCTCAGCCGCCTACGGCAAGCAATTCCGCGGCGCCTCCGCCGGCAGCGACATGCCGATGACAAAAATCCTGCGCGAATATGATCGGCCGATCATCAATGTCGAGCACACCGAATACGGCCTGCGGCTGATCGCGCTGCGCGAACTCGACAACGAGCGCACCCATGTGCGCGTCACCAACCAGCTGTTCCCGCACGGCTTCGTGATTCCGATGTCGACCGAGATGACGATCACGCAGTGGCACGTGCCGGTCGACGACGAGAACTGCTACTGGTACGCGATCTTCACCAGCTACGCGGCGCCGGTCGACAAGCAGAAGATGCGCGACCAGCGGCTGGAGCTCTATACGCTGCCCGACTACAAGTCGCGCAAGAACCGCAGCAACGATTACGGCTTCGATCCGCACGAGCAGGCGACCGAGACCTATACCGGCATGGGCACCGACATCAACGTCCACGACCAGTGGGCAGTGGAATCGATGGGAGCGATCCAGGACCGCACCAACGAGCATCTCGGCCAGAGCGACAAGGCGATCGTGCAGTATCGCCGTCTGCTGCGGCAGGAGATCGAGAAGGTCGGCGGCGGCGAGAAGCCGATGCTGTTCCTCGACGAGGCCTCGGCGCGCAGCATCCAGGGTCCGGCGACGATGGACGGCATCGGGCCGACGCTGGGCTGGGAACTCTACTGGATGGAGGTCGACGTCAAGCGCCGCCGCGGCGCGCCATGGGCCGCGCCCGTGCCGCGCGAGATCGCGGGGAAGGTGCAGCATCTGACGGCGGCGGAGTAGCTATGTCCTTGCGTCATTGCGAGCGAAGCGAAGCAATCCATCGCGCCGCTTGTGGAGGTGTGGATTGCTTCGTCGCGTTGCTCCTCGCAATGACGCCTTTGGAGAGGTGACACCTTGAGCTTCGTCGAGCGTCACGGCCTGTGGTCGGATGAGCAGAAGGAGGCCGCACAGCGCCTCCGCCGCATGGTCGAGGACAAGAACCTCGAGGTCGTCAGGCTGTCGTTCCCCGACCAGCACGGCATCCTGCGCGGCAAGACGCTGATCGCGTCCGAAGCCGTGCGCGCGCTGGAGGGCGGCTGCTCCATCACGACGACGATGCTCGCCAAGGACACCTCGCACAAGACGGTGTTTCCGGTGTTCACATCAGGCGGCGGCTTCGGCATGAAGGAGATGGAAGGCGCGGCCGACGTGCTGATGGTCGCCGATCCCACCACCTTCCGCGTGCTGCCCTGGGCGGAGAATACCGGCTGGGTGTTGTGCGACCTCTATTTCAGCGACGGCCGCCCGGTGCCGTTCGCGACCCGTAATCTCTATCGCAAGGTGCTCGATCAGCTCGCAGGCCGCGGCTACGATTTCGTCGCCGGCCTCGAGGTCGAATTCCATCTGTTCAAGCTCGACGACGCCCACATGGCGCCGGAGGATGCCGGCCAGCCCGGGCGACCGCCGTCGGTCAGCCTGCTGTCGCACGGCTATCAGTATCTCACCGAGCAGCGCTACGATCAGATGGAGCCGGCGCTCGAGATCATCCGCCGCGACATCCTCGCGCTTGGCCTGCCCCTGCGCACGGTCGAGGTCGAGTTCGGCCCAAGCCAGTGCGAATTCACCTTCGCACCGACCGTGGGTCTCGCGCCGGCCGACATCATGGTCCTGTTCCGCTCGGCGGTGAAGCAGATCGCACGCCGCCACGGCTATCACGCGACCTTCATGTGCCGCCCGAAATTGCCGAACGTGTTCGCGAGCGGCTGGCACCTGCACCAGTCGGTGGTGTCGCGCGCGGGCGGAGAGAACGCCTTCATGGCGAAGGAGGCCGGCGAGCCCTTGAGCCCGCTCGGCCGCGCCTGGCTCGCGGGCCTGATCGAGCACGCGCGGGCCTCGACCGTATTCACGACGCCGACCATCAACGGCTACAAGCGCTACCGCTCCTATTCGCTGGCGCCGGACCGCGCGATCTGGGGCCGCGACAATCGCGGCGTGATGATCCGCGTGCTCGGCGGCCCCAATGATCCCGCGACACGGCTGGAGAACCGGATCGGCGAGCCGGCCGCCAATCCCTATCTCTACATGGCATCGCAAATCCTCTCAGGTCTCGACGGCGTCGACCGCAAGCTCGATCCCGGCCCGTCCGCCGATACGCCCTACGAGACCAAGGCTGCGCTCTTGCCGAAATCACTGCGCGAAGCGGTGTTCGCGCTCAACGACGACCCGTTCTTCCGGCAAGCGCTCGGGCCGGAGTTCGTCGATTATTACGTGTTCATCAAGAACGCCGAGATCGAGCGTTTCCAGGCCGAGGTGTCGGACTGGGAGCAGCGCGAATATTTCGAGATGTTTTAGAGACCCCTGCGTCGTGCCGGCGAAGGCCGGGACCATAACCACGACTGCTCCTGATTGAGAAAGACGTCTCCCCGTCTGCCCATTACCCGGGCCGCGGCGCATGGGTCCGTGCCTTCGCCGGGACGACATTGAACATGGTGCGAGCGCGGCGCCTTGCTTCAAATCCCCAGATACTTGTGCTGCAAATCCGGCTCGGCGAGCAGCTGCTCTGACGTCCCGGTCCACACCGTCTTGCCGCGCTCGATGATGTAGTGGCGGTCGGCGATGCGGGCGAGGTTGCCGACGTTCTTGTCGATCACCAGCACTGATTGCCCGCGTCCCTTCAGCATCGAAAGGCAGCTCCAGATCTCGTCGCGGATCAGGGGCGCGAGGCCTTCGGTCGCCTCGTCGAGGATCAGGAGCTTCGGGTTGGTCATCAGCGCACGGCCGATCGCCAGCATCTGCTGCTCGCCGCCTGACAGCGTGACGCCCATATTGCCGGTGCGTTCGGCGAGCCGCGGAAACAGCGCATGGATCTTGTCGATGGTCCAGGGATCGGAGGCGCCGAGACGATTGCCTGAGGCGGCGACGAGATTCTCGCGCACCGTGAGGTTCGGGAAGATCTGGCGGCCTTCCGGCACGAGGCCGATACCGAGTTTTGCAATTCTGTAGGACGGCAGGCCGCGCACCGCCTCGCCGGCGAAGCGGATGGCACCTGACCGCGCCGGCGTCAGCCCCATGATGGAACGGATCGTCGTGGTCTTGCCCATGCCGTTGCGGCCCATCAGGGCAACCATCTCGCCCGCCTTGATCTTGAGCGACAGGCCGAACAACACCTGGCTCAACCCGTAGCAGGTCTCGATCCCGTCGACTTCAAGCAAGGTTTCAGCGGTTTTCGATTCAGCCGATTTTGCTTCAGCCATGGCGCGTCACCGCATGCTGCTCGCCGAGATAGGCGCGCTTGACCTCTTCGTGCTTGCGGATCGCGTTCGGTACGTCGCAGGCGATGACGCGGCCATAGACCAGCACCGTGATGCGGTCGGCCAGCGCGAACACCGCCTCCATGTCGTGCTCGACCAGCACGATGGTGACCTCCTTGCGCAGCTCCTTGAGCAGCGCGACCATCCGCGCCGACTCGGTGACGCCGAGCCCGGCCATCGGCTCGTCTAGCAGCAGAAGCTGCGGCCTGGTGGCGAGCGCGACCGCGAGCTCGAGCTCGCGCTGCTCGCCATGGCTCAGTTGCGAGACCACGATATCGGCGCGCTTGCCGAGGCCGACGCGCTCCAGCGCGGCGCGCGCGGCCTCGCGCAGGCGCGGCTCCTTGCGCGCATTGCCCCAGAAGCGGAACGAGTGGCCGTCATGCGCCTGCGCCGCCAGCGCGACATTGTCGATCGCCGAGAAATCCTTCAGCAGCGAGGTGATCTGGAACGAGCGCGCCAGCCCGAGCCTGGAGCGCTTGTAGGACGGCAGACTGGTGACGTCGCGGCCGGCAAAGCGGATGGTGCCGGAATTCGGCATCACCTGCCCGGTAAGCTGACTGATCAACGTGGTCTTGCCGGCGCCGTTCGGGCCGATGATGGCGTGCAGCTCGCCCGGCACCACTTCCATTGAGAGGTTGTCGGTCGCGGTGATGCCGCCATAGCGGCGCACCAGATTGTCGACACGCAGCAAGGGAATCGGCAAGGGATCAGGCACGGCGCATCCTCCCGAGCAGGCCCATGATGCCGCCGCGCGCGAACAGCACGATCAGCAGCAGCACCGGGCCGAGGATCAGGCCAGAGAACTCGGTGAACTGCGACAGCAGTTCCTCGAGCAGCAGATAGACGATCGCGCCGATCACGGGGCCGAACAGCGAGCCCATGCCGCCGAGGATCACCATCACCATCAGGTCGCCGGAGCGGGTCCAGTACATCACCGCAGGGCTGACGAAATCGGTGTTGTTGGCGAGCAGCGCGCCGGCAAGCCCGCAGATCGTGCCTGCGATCACGAAGCAGACCAGCCGGTAGCGGTTGGCATGGAAGCCGATCGCCTGCATGCGCTGCTCGTTGGAGCGGACGCCCTGCACCACGAGCCCGAAGCGCGAATTGACGATGCGCCAGATCAGATAGAGGCCGCCGAACAGGCAGGCAAGGCACAGATAATAGAACTGGTTGCGGTCCGACAGATTGATCAGGCCGGCGAAATCGCTGCGCTTGTAGACAGTGAGGCCGTCGTCGCCGCCGTAGCGCGACAGCGCGGAGGCGACGTAATAGGCCATCTGCGCAAAGGCCAGCGTGATCATGATGAAATAGACGCCGCGGGTGCGCAGGCTGAGCGAGCCGATCAGCAGCGCAAACAGCGCCGAGACCACGAGCGCCACCGGCCACTGGATGAAGCCGGAGCCGATGCCCTCGGCGGCGAGGATGCCGACGGCATAGCCGCCGATGCCGAGATAGGCGGCATGGCCGAAGCTCATCATGCCGCCATAGCCCATGATCAGATTGAGGCTCGCGGCGGCCAGCGCAAAGATCACGATGCGGGTGAACAGCGTGAGGATGAAGATATTTCCGGTGGCTGCCGAATAGACCGGCAGCAGAATGAGCGCGACGCACATCAGCGCCGCGACCGCATTGGACGCGTTGAGCTTCGGCTTCATCGTTTGGCCGCCGGGAACAGCCCCTCGGGCCGCATTACGAGGATGGTGGCCATCAGCAGATAGATCAGCATCGAGGACAGTGCCGGCGCCGCGGTCGAGGCCGCCGCCCCGCTCAGCACCTTGCGCAGCAGGTCCGGCAGGAAGGCGCGGCCCATCGTATCGATGATGCCGACGAAGAGCGCGGCCATGAAGGCGCCGCGGATCGAGCCGATACCGCCGATCACGATGATGACGAAGGCCAGGATCAGGATGTTCTCGCCCATGCCGATCTGCACGGTGAGGATTGGCGCCTGCATCAGCCCGGCGAGGCCGGCGAGCGCGGCCCCGAGGCCGAACACCAGCGTGAACAGCAGCTTGATATTGATGCCGAGCGCGCCGATCATCTCGCGGTTGGAGGCGCCGGCGCGGATCAGCATGCCGACGCGGGTGCGCATCACGACGAGATAGAGCAAGGCGGCAACCGCCAGCGCGACCACGATGATCATCAGCCGGTAGGCGGGTAATACACCCCGGGAATGATCTGCACCGGCACGGTGAGCCAGGCCGGCAGCGGCAGCGCGAGGCCGGCCGGGCCCCAGATCAGACGGACGGCATCGTTGAAGAACAGGATCAGGCCGAACGTCGCCAGCACCTGGTCGAGATGGTCGCGGCCGTAGAGATGCCTGAGCGCGGCATATTCGAGCGCGATGCCGAGCAGCAGCGTGGCGCCGAGTGCCAGCAGCGCACCGAGCACGAAGCTGCCGGTCCAGGCCACGAAGGTCGCCGCGAAATAGGCGCCCATCATGTAGAGCGAGCCGTGCGCCAGATTGACGAAATCCATGATGCCGAACACCAGCGTCAGTCCGGCTGCCAGCAGGAACAGCAGCAGGCCGAATTGCAGGCCATTCAGCAATTGTTCGACGACGAGATACATCGTGAGGCTACGTCACCTTGAGCGAAGCGGGTTGGAGTGTCCGCGCATTGCACGCTGCGCGTTCTCCCTCGCCCCGCTCTTGCGGGGAGAGGGTTGGGGTGAGGGACTGTCTCCACGAGCCGATTCGCGGAGAGTCCCCCTCACCCGATCGCTTCGCGATCGACCTCTCCCCGCAAGCGGGGCGAGGTGAACAGAAAGCAAGCCACAGGCCAGAATTTCCGGACGATCACTTCATCGGACACTTGTCGTGGAATTTGTCCTGGTCGTCCTTGACGATGGTCGCGACCGTCTTCAGCGAAAGCTGGCCGTCGGCGTCCTTGACCACGTCCTGCAGGTAGAAGTTCTGGATCGGGATGTGGTTGTTGCCATACTTGAACGGGCCGCGCAGCGACTTGAAGTTGGCCTTCTCCATCTCGGCCTTCATCGCGTCCTTCTTGGTGAGGTCGCCCTTCACCGCTACGACGGCGCTGTTGATCAGCTGGGCGGCGTCATAGGCCTGGGCGCCGTAATAGGTCGGGCGCAGGCCGGGATACTTCTTGCGATAGTCCTCGACGAACTTCTTGTTCTCGGCGTTCGGCAGGTCGTTGACCCATTCCTGCGCGCCGGGAATCCCGATCGCGTTGTCCTTCTGCAGCGGCAGCGACAATTCGTCGACGGTGAAGGCGGTGTAGAGCGGGATCTGCGCCTTGATGCCGGCCTGGGCATACTGGTTCAGGAACTGGACGCCGGCGGCGCCCGGATAGAACACGAAGATCGACTCGGCTTTCGAGTTGCGTGCCTTGGTCAGCTCGGCGGAGAAGTCGAGCTGGCTCGGCCACACCGTGTATTCCTCGCCGACCACCTCACCCTTGAAGGTGCTCTTCACGCCCGCCAGCATGTCCTTGCCGGCGGCGTAGTTCGGGCCGATCAGGAACACCGACTTGACGCCCTTCTGGTTCATGTAGAGGCCCATCGCGGCGGGCGTCTGGTCGTTCTGCCAGGAGGTCGAGAACACGTAGGGCGAGCACAATTCGCCGGCGAGCTGCGACGGGCCGGCATTGGCGGAGATCAGGAAGGTCTTGGAATCGACCGCGGTCTTCAGCGACGCCAGCAGTACGTTCGACCAGATGTAGCCGACGATGAAGTCGACCTTGTCGGACTGCACCAGCTTCTCGGTCTTCTGCTTGCCGACGTCGGGCTTCTGCTGGTCGTCCTCGTAGATCACCTCGACCGGCTTGCCGTCGATCTTGCGGCCGAGATGGTCGAGCGCGAGCTCGAACGAATTGCGCATGTCGTTGCCGATCACGGCGGTCGGACCGCTGAAGGTCGAGACGAAGCCGATCTTGACGCTGTCAGCCGCCGCCGCGGGCTGCGCCAGCGCCAAAGCCATGGCGCCTGCCAGCCAAAATGCCTTTTTCATATTTACTCCCCTCCTCAACCAAAGATTCCGCCAGGCCCAATCGAGGCCCGCGGTCACGCTTTGCGCGCGTCGTTCTGTGACGTGTTTTGTGCGCGATATCGCAAGTCTGCAGCAAGCATGAACCGACGGCACCCAATTAGAACCTTCGGCGCATACCCCAGCACCTTGCATCATAATTCGTCCAAATCGGCCGTGGCAAGAAATATAATGCCGGTTGCGTAGGCAACGATTGTCGCAGGCCCCGCTCCCTCCCAACGGCCCCGACGCGCAGTGCAGCAGGCTTTAGCGATCGGGTAAAGGACGTGGAAACCACAGGCCGGCAAGCATTCGCCGGCTTCATGGTCCGGAAAGCATCACCGGGCGAAGCTGCCGCCAAAGGGGTGCGTCACATGCTGAATTACATCTTCGGCTTCAATGCCCGGATGGGCCGGTTGGCCTTCTTCTTCTGCAGCTTCGTGACCGGCTTCGGCTTCTTGATGCTGGTCTACGGCATCACCGGCAATGCACCGGCGAGCGGCAGGACGGACGTGCTGCTGGCGCAGGCCGCGAACAGCCCCGCCTTGATCTTTTCCTTCTATGGCATGCTCGTGATTTGCTTCCTGCTGCAATCGATGCGGGTGCGTGACATCGGATGGGATCCGGTCTGCGTGATGGCGGCTTGGATCGCTCTCATGGTGCTCGACCGCGCCGTTGCCGGACGATTTCCCGAATATGCGCTGACCTATCATCACACCGCAACGGTGGTCGGCACGGTCGTCAATGGCGTGATGAACCTGGTGCTGACGTTCTGGCCCGGCAGCGGTCATTTCAATGAAGCGTCGTCCTTGCCGCGCGACAGCGGCAGCGACGGCATGTTTGAGCGAAACGGCGCACCGGCCGCAGGCGGCAGCCGCGTGGCGCGGATTGCCAGCGGCGAATTCGGCGGCAAGACGCGCTAGCTAGCCTCACACGCCGCTGTCGTCCCGGCGAAGGCCGGGACCCATAACCACAGCCTTGCGTTGTCCAAGCAGGCTGGGGCCCCAGCATCGCAAACCAATTGCATTCGTGGTTATGGGTCCCGGATCGCGCTTCGCTTGTCCGGGACGACACTGAGTTTGTGGCGCGGTCACTGCGTTACGGAGGCTGAGCCGCAGCCACCTACCCCTCATCCACCGCCCATTCGGCGCCGTCGATCGCGTAGGGCGCGTGGCGGAAATCCCTGATGGTTGCGACCTTGTCGGCGGACCAGTCGAGCAGCATGAACGATCGCGGCGGCGCATCCTGCGCGTCCGGATCGAACACCAGGATCGCGGGACGTCCCTCGATTTGTCCGGCTACCAGACGCCAGTCGTCGATCTTGGCATAATTGCCGAAATAGCGTGACACCTCGGCCTTGCCGTTCAGCCGCGTCCGGTTGACGAGCTCGAGCCTGATGTCGTCGGCGATCATGCCGCGGATGGCGTCGAAGTCGCGGGCGTTGAAGCGGCTGACATAGGCGTTCAGCCTGGTGCGATCGCCCGGCGACAGGCCGGGCCGCGGCGCATCATCAGGCTCGCGGGCGAACGCGCGCAGCTGCGTGCGCCCGCGGTGCAGCGCCGCCTTCACCGCCGGCAGGCTGAAATCCATGATGCCGCAGACCTCCTGCAACGAGCAGCCGAGCACATCCATCAGGATCACGCTGGAGCGCTGCGCCAATGGCAGCCGCATGAAGGTGCGCAGGCTGCTTGCGGCAATCTCGCGGCGGCCGACATCGTCGAGCTCTGCGGCCATCATGTCCACCTCCTCCGAAGAGTGGAGCGCTTCCTGGCGGTTGCGCCGCCTGAGGAAATCGAGCGCGGTGTTGTGCGCGATCCGGAACAGCCAGGCTTGCGGGTTCTGGATCGGCGCTGCGGACGCGAAGGCCTCCATCGCCTTGATCAGCGCGTCCTGCAGCACGTCCTCGCCGTCGATGACCGATCCGACCATGCGGGCGCAGTAGCGATGCAGCCTTGGCCGCATCGCCGCCAGCAGCGCGTCGACCTCGGCCGCAGCCGGCACTTGGGGTAGTGACGTCATGATGGCTCCGCCAGATCGATCCACTGCTCGCCGGTTCACGGCTCATCCAGCATACGATAATTTCCGACAATCACGGCACTGCGAACCAGCGGCGGCTCGGCGCAGCGATCCCTGATGCCGTCCTGGAAGGCCTGGAACGCAGCCAGCTTCGGGATCGGGCTCGAACCGTCGTCAGCCGCGGTCTCGACCATATGGATGAAGGTGTCGTCCTCCAGCCGCAGCGTCATGTAGCGCACGCCATCCGGGCTCGCCGCCTTCAGCTCGGCGAACACAGCCGCAACCAGCGCGGCATTCTTCTCCGCCAGCTCCGGTTTGGTCCTGTACCTGATCAGGGTCCGTCGCATCGCAACCTCCTTGGTTCGCGGCCCGAACCGGCCGCGTCAGACCCAAGGACGTTTGCGAACCGCCAAAGGATGCGGCCCGGCAAAAATAATTCTTCGCCGCATCCTTTGCCCATCTCCGTTCGTCCTTGCCGGCGAAACGCGCCGCAACCCTGCGGCACGCTAACGGAGAACCACCATGCAGACCCCTGAACGGCGCTGGGTGCTCGGCCTCACCGCGCTGGCATCCTTTATGATGGCGCTGGACGCCATGATCATGACCACGGCCTTCGCCACCATCCGCGCCGATTTCGGTAGCGCCGTGGAGACGCTGCAATGGACCGTCAACGCCTTCAACCTGACCTTCGCGGTGCTGCTGCTGACTGGTGCCGCGCTCGGCGACCGTTTCGGGCGGCGCCGGATGTTCGCGGCCGGAATTGGCCTGTTCGTCGCGGCATCGGCAGCATGTGCGCTGGCCGGCGATGCCGCTTCACTGATCGCCGCTCGCGCCTTGCAAGGCGCCGGTGCTGCGCTGGTGATGCCGCTGGCGATGGCGATCCTGAGCGGCGCCTTCGGCCGCGAGGAGCGCGCCCGCGCACTCGGCATTTTCAGCGGCATCACCGGATGCGCGCTGATCATCGGTCCCGCGATCGGCGGCTTCATCACCGAGCATCTCGGCTGGCGCTGGATCTTCTGGATCAATTTGCCGATCGGCCTTGTTGCGATTGCACTCGTGATCACACGGCTGCGTGAGAGCTTCGGGCCATCAGCGCCGCTCGACGTCCCCGGACTGACACTGGTCGCGCTCGCGGCGCTGGCTCTGGTCTGGGGCCTGTTGCGCGGCAACAGCGTCGGATGGGCCAGCGCGGAAGTGACGGGCGCGCTGGTCGCCGGCGTCGCGCTGACCGCAATGTTCGTGCTGTGGGAGCTGCGCGCGACGAGCCCGATGGTGCCGATGCGGCTGTTCGCGGCAAGGCCATTCGCATCCGGCATGGCCGCGAGCGTGCTGTTCTACGCCGCGATGTACGGCGTGCTGTTCCTGCTGCCGCAGTTCCTGCAGGTCGTGCTCGGCTTCGATGCCTTCGGTGCCGGGCTGCGCCTGTTGCCGTGGACGGCGACGCTGTTCGTCACGGCGCCGATCGCCGGCGCGTGGTCAACCGGTTCGGCGAGCGCACGCTCGTCGTCACCGGCCTCTTGATGCAGGCGATCGGGCTCGGCTGGATCAGCGAGATCGTTAGCCCCTCTGTGCCCTACTCCGCGCTGATCGCCCCGCTGGTGCTCGCCGGCGTCGGCGTGTCGATGGCGATGCCGGCAGCGCAGAACGCGGTGCTGAGCGCGGTTGCGGTCAGCGAGATGGGCAAGGCATCGGGCATCTTCAACATGGGCCGCTTCCTCGGCGGCATGTTCGGCATCGCGGCGCTGGTGGCGATCTTCGTGGCGAACGGCGCGGCCGATTCATCCGGACATTTCAGCAGCGGTTTTGCTGCGGCGATGAGCCTTGCGGCAACGCTGTCATTCGCCGGCGCGGTCGCAGGACTGTTCCTGCCGATGCGACGTCAGGTCATCGCCGCAGCCGCGCCGCAGGATGCGTGAGACTTGCCGCGATTGGGTTTCGCTATCGGGCGATCGAGCAATTCGTATTGGAATGGAGCCGCGAATGATTACATAATCAAGCGACGAAGCCGTTCGAAACCGAGGGCGACATCAGATGACGCAAGCGCCGGCCAAACCTCATCGCGTGGTGATCGTCGGCGCCGGCTTCGGCGGGCTGGAAGCGGCCTTCGGTCTTGCGGGGGCGCCGGTCGAGATCACGCTGATCGACCGCCGCAACCACCATCTGTTCCAGCCGCTGCTCTACCAGGTCGCGACCGCGTCGCTTGCGACCAGCGAGATCGCATGGCCGATCCGCTACCTGCTGCGCGACCGGCCCGAGGTGACGACGCTGTTCGCCAATGTCTGCGGCGTCGACCCGGCGGCGAAGCAAGTGCAACTCGACGACGGCGGCAGCATTCCCTATGACACGCTGATCCTCGCGACCGGCGCGCGCCATGCCTATTTCGGCCATGACGAATGGGAGCCGTTCGCACCCGGCCTGAAGACGCTGGAGGACGCCACCACATTGCGACGGCGCATCCTGGTCGCGTTCGAGCGCGCCGAGCGCGAGACCGATCCGGACAAGCGCGCGGCGTTGTTGACTTTCGTCATCATCGGCGCCGGGCCGACCGGCGTCGAGATGGCCGGCACCATCGCCGACCTCGCCAAGGACACGTTGGCTCCGGACTTCCGCCACATCGACACGCGCAAGGCACGCGTGGTGCTGATCGAGGCCGGGCCGCGCGTGCTGGCCGGCTTTCCCGACGACCTTTCAGCCTATGCGCAAGCGTCGCTGGAGAAAATCGGCGTCGAGGTGATGCTGGGTGAGCCGGTCACCGAATGCTCCGCCGACGGCGTGGTGTTCGGCGGCAAGCGGCTGGAGGCGCGCACCATCGTCTGGGCCGCCGGCGTGCGCGCCTCGCGCGCCGCCGAATGGCTGAACGCGCCGGCAGATCGCGCACACCGGCTGCAGGTCGAGCCGGATCTGACCGTGCCGGGCCATCCCGATGTCTTCGCGGTCGGCGACACCGTCACGATCAGGGGCCCCGACGGCAATCCGGTGCCCGGCATCGCACCGGCCGCCAAGCAGGAGGGGCGCTACGTCGCCGCCCTGATCAAGGCCCGGCTCGACGGAAAGACACTGCCGCCGTTCCGCTACAAGCATGCCGGCAGCCTCGCCCAGATCGGCAAGAAGAAGGCGGTGATCGATTTCGGCTGGCTCAAGCTGCGCGGCTCGCTGGCGTGGTGGATCTGGGGCCTCGCCCACATCTACTTCCTGATCGGCGTGCGCCACCGGATCGCCGTGGCGATGAACTGGCTCTGGATCCATACCCGCGACCAGCGCGCCGCACGGCTGATCACGCAAGGCAGCAGCAAGGTCGCGCAATAGGCGCGCTTTCGCGCGCGCAACCTTCGTCCCGTCATCCAGACGAGCCCGCCATTGCGCGCCGGCATCCCGCATGAAATACTTGCCATGCAACAATGTTTGCCGGGAGGAAACAATGCGGATCGATGCGCGCACCCTGGCGCTTGCAGGCTCACTCGTCGCGCTGACGTCATCTGTATCGGCACAGGCGGTCACGTCGCAGATGACCGGCGATCCCGCAGCAACCTGCAACGGCCTTGCCGGACCAGCCGATGGCGCCGTCAGGATCGACGCCGCCACGCTGCAGGCGCCGACACAGCTCTCGGTCTCCGACAAGGCGCCGACGCCTTCCGGCCGCGTCATTCCGGCCAATCCGGCCTTCTGCAAGGTGCTCGGGCATATTGATCCCGTCGATCCCAAGGCGCCACCGATCAAGTTCGAAGTGAACCTGCCCGTCGAGTGGAACGGCCGCTCGCTGCAGTATGGCGGCGGCGGCTTCAACGGCGTGCTGATATCGGGCCTCGGCCTGCCGCCGGCCTATCCGTTCGACAAGGCCTCGCCGCTGGCGCTCGGCTTTGTCACCTACGGTACCGACTCCGGCCACGAGTCGAAGCCCGGCGAGCCGCCGCAGCTGTTCGCGCTCAACGACGAGGCGTTCGAGAACTTTTCGCACAAGGCCTACAAGAAGGTGCGCGACGCCGCGCGGGCGCTGACGGTCCGCGCCTACGGCAAGCCGCCGGCGAAGATGTATTTCACGGGATCATCCGAAGGCGGCCGCGAGGCGCTGACCATGGCGCAGCGTTACCCCGACGATTTCGACGGTATCTTCGCGCGCGTGCCCGTGATCAACTGGGTCGGGCTGCAGCATGCCGGCACCCGCTCCGGCCTCGTGACGATGGGCGACGGCTGGATCAGGCCCGCGCAGGTCAAGCTCGTCGCTCAGGCCGTGCTCAAGGCCTGCGACATCCAGGACGGCTCCGACGATGCGCTGGTGCAGGACCCGGTCGGCTGCAAGGCGACGTTCAAGCCGGCCACGCTGGCATGCGCCGCGGGGCAGAGCGGCGACGATTGCCTGACCGACAAGCAGATTGCCGCCATCGACACGTTGCACGCGCCATACAAATTCCCGTTCCCGCTCGCCAACGGCCTCGACGACTATCCGGGCTGGGGCGTGTCGGGTGAGGATACGCCGGCGTTCGGCCCGACCGGTGGCTGGAAGGCCTGGTGGCTCGGCACGACTGCTCCCGCGCAGCCGCCGGCCCCGACCAACGGCATCGCCTGGATCTACGGTGCCGGCGGCATTCAATATGTCTTCGCGCGCGATCCGAAGCTCGACGTCACGACCTACAGGCCCGAGGACCACAAGGCGCGCCTGCTGGAAGTCTCCGCCCTGATGGATTCCACCGATCCGGACCTCAGCCGCTTCCACGCCCGCGGCGGCAAGCTCGTGATGCTCGAGCACATGTCCGACTACGCGCAAAGCCCCTATGCCGGCATCCGCTACTTCGAGAATGTCGAGAAGACGCTCGGCAAGGACAAGGTCGCCGAGTTCGCCAGGCTCTACACCGCACCCGGCGTCGACCATGTCGGCTCCGGCGCACCCGCCAATGTCGACATGCTGGCCGTGCTGGTCGACTGGGTCGAGAACGGCAAGGCGCCCGGCGATCTCGAGGTGCGCGAGCAGAAGACCGAGGCCCCGGCCTTCAACACGCTCCGCGCGCTGCCGCTATGCCGCTGGCCGAACTGGCCGCATTACAAGGCAGGCCCGGTCACCGCGGCGGCGAGTTTCACTTGCGCGCCGTGAGATGAGTTGCGTCACACCTTCGGACCGTCTCGTCTTGTGGCGATCGAGCGCAGCGGCGATTGTGGGCAGCTCCGCCAGCGGGGCTACCCCCTCTTAGTCAGCGGCATCGCCGTATCGCGGCCAGCCGGCAGCTCTCATCGAATGTCGGTGTGCTACACCATCACGGTCCCGGCTGACCGAGACGGATATTCAACAATGATCTTAAGGAGGGAATGCAATGCGAATGTCTTCCGCCTTATATTTGTTCATTGCGCTACTCGCGATGCCTGCGGCCGCTACCGCCGGCGACGAAAGTCTGAAGCAGCAGGTCGAGAAAATCGGGGCGGCCTATGCCGACAGCTTCAACAAGCAGGATGGTGCCGGGATCGCCGCGCTCTACGCGCCTGGCGGCATGATCGTCAATCCAACCGGGCCGCACACCGATATTGCGCAGGCCTATGATGGTCTCTTCAAGGCAGGGTTCAACCACAATGACATAACGGTGGACGAGGCCATGCCGCTCGGCACCGATACGGCTCTCGCGATCGGCGAATACCACATCACCGGCAAGAAGCAGACCGGCGAGCCTCTTGATGTTGTTGGCCGCTGGACCGCCGCGTACAGCAACCAGGGCGGCAACTGGAAGATCCGGATGCTGTCGGCCTTCCCCAAGGCGCCTCCGCCGAAATAATACTGTTCAAGAAGCGCGCTGGAGCGGGGCTGCGGCCACAGCCGGGGTCGCAGCCGCTCTTGGATACGGCGTCAGCCCATCACCTGATGCGGCGAGCGGCCGAACGCGGCCTTGAAAGCGCGGCTGAAATGCGAGACGTCGCTGAAGCCGAAGCTGAGGGCGACATCGGTGACATGGGCGAAGCGTCGCTCGGCCAGCGCTTGGTAGGCGCCGGCGAGCCGCTGCTGCCAGAGCCAGCGGATCGGCGTCGTGCCTTCGCGCGCGAACAGGCGATTGAGCGTGCGCGGCGCCATGTTCTGCGCCGTGGCGATCGCATCGAGATCAAGCTCGGGGTCGTCGAGATTGGCGAGGATATGGGCCTTGACCCGCGCCAGCCGTTCATCGCCGTGTCGCGACACATCGTCCGTCAGCTCGGTCTGAAGCGTCGTCGCGAAGATATCGAGCGCCGCGGCGCCGAGCCGTATCGCAGAAGGCCCGGCTTCGTCGTCGAGACGCGTCAGCCGGCGGATCAGCGAGCCCGCCAGCGCGCCGACTTTCGACGCGTTGCCGACCCGCCGCGCCGTCAGGCGTTGCGCATCCGGCAGGCGCGCGAGCAGCAGCGGCCGCGGGATCGACACCATGATCGACCGTGCGCTCGGGGCGAATTCAAGCGTGAACGGCTGCGCCTGGTCATGCAGCATGAGATCGCCGCGGCGCATCCGCACCTCGCGGCCGTCCTGCGCAAAGCTGACCTCGCCCCGCAGCGTGAGCCACAGCATGAAATAGTCGCGCGGATCCCTGCGGACGTCGCTCGCGCTGCGCGTCACCCGGATGCGGTCGGCGGCCGGTGTCGACGACCAGATGTCGTTGATTGCGAGCGGACCGAAATGGCGGATCGAGATCGACGCCTGGAACGCCTCGTCGGAGACGCGGCGGCATTCGGTCAGCGAGAATTCGCGGCAGGTGACGTGGTGCCAGCGGTCGAAACTGTCACCCGGCGCGACGAGCGTCTGCGCGACAACTGCGTGATCTGGGGTCTGCATCGGACCTTGCTCCTGCCCAACCCGGCAGCGGGATATTCTGCGTCCCGTCCCCGGTTCTGGCAAGCAGAGTCCAGCGATTGGCCCGCACAGCCAAGAACGTCCGCAGAACCCGCGTAGAAAATCCCTCCCACCCGGAGAGGAGACACCACATGGGCTATCAATGCGACGTCATCGATCCCAGCAAGACCGTCATGATCGTTGTCGACATGCAGAACGATTTCGTGGCCGAGGGCGCCAAGCTGCGTTCCGCGCAAGCCGCCGCGATGGTGCCCAGGCTGGCGCAGACCCTGAAGGCCTGCCGCGACAAGGGCATCCGCGTCGTCTACACCGCGCATGTGCATCGCCGCGACGGCAGCGACATGGGGCTGTATGACGATCTCTATGGGCCGATCGCCGACCGGTCATCGCTGGTCGACGGCACCACCGGCGTCGAGATCTTCAATGATCTCGCACCTGCGCCAGGCGAGCACGTCATCAAGAAGCACCGCTACAGTGCATTCTTCGCCACCGACCTCGACCTGATCCTGCGCGAATGGGGCATCACGACGGTGATCATCTCGGGCACCACGACCGAGAACTGCTGCCACGCCACCGCGCGTGACGCCATGTTCCACAATTACAAGGTTGTCTTCCTTTCGGACGCGACGGGCACGTTCGACTATCCCGATGTCGGCCAGGGTGCGATGTCCGCCGAAGAGGTGCATCGCGCCACGCTGACGATCCTGGCGTTCTCCACGGCGCATGTGATGACGGCGGGCGAGATGCTGGGGCGGGTGAAAACCGGCGATGGAGCGGCAAAGGCTGCGTAGTTGGTCGCGAACAGCCCGCCACACATTCGGTTCGCCTCTCCCCTTGCGGGAGAGGCCGGAACGCATGGAGCCCAGCGCAATGCGATCCGGGTGAGGGGTTGCGGTTTCTCCGCCCGGTATGCCGTGTGGAGAGATACCCCTCACCCCAGCCCTCTCCCACAAGGGGAAAGGGAGCCAAGCGAGGCTCGCGGCGAAGAGCTCACTTCACCAGCGAGCACCCGCCATCGGCCAGCGGGCGGAATGCCTGCTCGGCCGGGATGGTCGCGATCAGTCTGTAGTAATCGTAGGGGTATTTCGACTCCTCCGGCTTCTTCACCTCGAACAGATACATCGGGTGGATGACGCGGCCGTCCTGGCGGATCGTGGTGTCGCCGAACAGCTTGTCCTTGCCCTTGAAGGTCTTCAGCTGCGGCACCACGACCTTGGCGTCGTCGCTGCCGGTGGCCGCGACCGCGTTGAGATAGGCGAGCGTGGAGGCATAAACACCGGCCTGGTTGCCGCTCGGCATCTTGCCGTTCATGCCGGGCCGCGCGGCGAAGCGTTTTGCGAATGCGCGGGTGTCGTCGTTCATGTCCCAGTAGAAGGCTTCCAGCAGTTGCAGGCCCTGCGCGACCTTCAGGCCCATGCCGTGGACGTCGTTCACGAACAGCAGGAACGCCACCATGGTCTGGCCGCCCTGCTGGATGCCGAACTCGGCCGCCTGCTTCACCGCGTTGATGGTGTCGCCGCCGGCATTGGCGAGGCCGATCACCTTGGCTTTCGAACTCTGCGCCTGTAGCAGGAAGGACGCGAAGTCCGAGGTGCCGAGCGGATGCTTGCTCGATCCCAGCACCTTGCCGCCATGCTTCTCAATGTAGTTCGTCGCCTCGGCTTCGATGCCCTTGCCCAGCGCATAGTCGACCGTGACGAAATACCAATCCTTGCCGCCACGCTGCATCATCGCGGCTGCGGTGGTGTTGCCGGTCGCCCAGGTGTCGTTGACCCATTGAATGGTGTTCGGCGAGCAGGCCTTGCCGGTGAGGTCAGAGCTTGCGGTCGACGAGGCCAGGAACGTCATCCTGCTGTCGCGCAGGATGGTGTTGATGGCGAGACCGACGGCCGAATTCGGCACGTCGACGATGGCATCGACGCCCTCGACGTCGAGCCATTTGCGCGCGATCGCAGACCCCACGTCGGCCTTGTTCTGGTGGTCGGCATAGACGATCTCGACCTTGATGCCCTTGCCGCCACCGTTGAAATCCTCCGCCGCCATCCGCGCGGCTTCCACCGAGCCCATGCCGTTGGTGTCCTGGAAGATGCCGGAAATGTCGTTCAGCACGCCGACCCGCACGACATTGTCTGATATCTCCGCGCGTGCGCTGCCCGCGGCACAGGCCAATGCCAGCGCAAGTCCAATCCCAAATCGTCCGGCCCCAAAGTCCCTC
Source organism: Bradyrhizobium viridifuturi (assembly GCF_001238275.1). Lineage (GTDB taxonomy): Bacteria > Pseudomonadota > Alphaproteobacteria > Rhizobiales > Xanthobacteraceae > Bradyrhizobium > Bradyrhizobium viridifuturi. The sequence continues at coordinate 10,733 of NZ_LGTB01000034.1, read as the reverse complement.
ATCGCATCCCCTCCCTTGCGTTGTTCTGCAGCCGGCGTCAGGCCGGCGTGATTTCGACCGGCAGGCTCTCGAGCCCGCGCAGCGTGTTGTTGAACAGCCGCTTCGGCTCGCCCGTGATTTCGATCCTGGCAACACGGCGCGCCAATGCCGCCATCATCACCTCGCCTTCGAGGCGCGCGACCAGCTGGCCGACGCACATGTGGATGCCCGAGCCGTAACCGACATGGCCCGAGGTGCGGCGCGTGATGTTGTAGCTGTCGGGCTCTTCCCAACGGCGCGGATCACGGTTGGCCGCGGCGAGGAACATCAGCACCTTCTCGCCCTCCGGGATATTGACGCCGCTGAGCTCGATATCCCGGGTGGTGGTGCGGAAGAAGGTCTGGACCGGACTTTCGAACCGCACCGCTTCCTCGAACGCATTGCGCGCCAGCGTTGGATCGTTGCGCAGCTTCTCGAACTGGTCGGGAAAGCGCGCCAGACAATAAACGGCGGCGCCGATGCCGTTGACGGTGGTGTCGAGGCCGGCCGAGAGCAGCGAGCGCACCAGCAGCGGCGCCTCGGTCGCGGTAATCGCGCCGCTATCGACGTGGGCATGGATGCAGGCGCCGATGCCGCCCGGGGTGAGATTGTCGCGCTGGCACTGCTCGGCGACATAGGCCTGATGCGGTGCGGAACGCTGGATCGCCTCCTCGCGGAGCTGGTTCGGCGGACCGAAGGCGTTGAACACCAGGCTGGCGTAGGGCAGCAGATGCTCGCGGCCCTCCGGCTTCAGGCCAAGCGCATCCGGGAAGATCGACAGCGGATAGGCTTCCGCGAGGTCCGCGATCGCGTCGAACCGGCGCTTCTCCAGCAGCGCATCGACGCGGGCCTCCGCAGCCTCGGCAAAACGCCCACGAAGCTGCTTCATCACGGTCGCAGACAGCACCGAGCTCAGCACGTTGCGGGTTCGGGTGTGGGCGGGCGGGTCGGCCTCCAGGATCAGGCTCGGCGGCCGCCACGGCTTTTCCTTGGAAAAGTCGCTGAGGCCGACGCCGCGGCTGGAGCAGAACGTGGCGGGATCGTTCAGGACGGCGTACACCTCCGCGTAGCGCGCCACCCCATAGACATTCCACTTGTCCAGATAAACCACCGGCCCGGCCTCGCGCAGCCGCGCATGGGTGGGGAACGGATCGGCGAAGAAGTCGAGCGCGAACGGATCGACGTCCAGATGCGGGACGGACGCAAAGTCTGTTGCAGTCATCGGGACCTCCCGAGGTTTGATCTTGTCAACACGGGCCGCATGTCACTTGCTCCCGAACAGTTTCGCAGCGATGATTTGAGAAATGAGCAGCCAGCCCCTCCCCCGAAAGCCCCGCCGGCCAAGACCGGCCGAACCCGCAGACGCCATTGATGGCCCGCTGCTGGACCTCAATCGCTATGTGCCGGCGTTCATCACCTTCATCGGCAACAAGCTGTCGAACAGCGCCACCGCATTTTACCAGAAGAATTTCGGGGTCAACGTCACCGAGTGGCGAATCATCTCGCAATTGGCGATCGAGCCGGGGATTCCGGCCTCGCGGATCTGCCAGGTGATCGGCTTCGACAAGGGACCGGTCAGCCGCAACCTCGCGGCGCTGCAGAAGCGCGGCCTCTTGACGATCCGCACCGCGCCGGACGACGGCCGCACCCATTCGATCACGCTGACCGCGCGGGGCCGGGCCATCCACGACAAGGTGATCGTCGCGGCGCTGGAGCGCGAACGGCGGCTGCTGTCGTGCCTGAAGAAGGACGAGCGCGAGGTGCTGATCGACCTGCTGCGCCGGCTCCACGAGAATCTCGGCGCCGTGACCGGGCAAAGCACGACCTGACCGCACGGCCGGGCCACGGCCGACGCCCTGCGCCACCACGGTGTTCGCCCGATCTCCCATGCGCGCTATCAGCGCCGTGCCGCGCAACATCGTCCTCCCAAACGCGTAGCCGTTGACCGGCCCTGACCCGATTGGGGGCAAACTCGCACAGCTTAGTTGCTATAGCAACTAAAAACCCGGACGCGTGCGGCGTCAGGTCCCATGCCGAGACTAGCGACGTCGCGCTGGGGTCAGGGAGCACACCGGTCAGGCTCCCTCGCCCCTTGCGGGAGAGGGTTGGGGAGAGGGGTAAGCCCCGGGCGAGGCGATCGATGCATGCATCGCCCTCGCAAAATGCGTCGGCGCGACACGAATTCGGATAGCACGTGCCGTGCGGTACCCCTCTCCCTAACCCTCCCCCGCAAGGGGGGAGGGAACCCTTCCGCTGGTGCCTTCCTCACTTGGGCGCGCTCTATCGGCCCTCACCCGCCACAGCCAATCGGCTCGGACGACGCGTCGTCCTCCAGCACCGCCACTGCTGCGGCGCGGCGCGTCAGCACGGCGCGCTGGTTGATGTAGCCCTTGTCGGTGATCTCGCCGCCGTCGACCGAAGCGGGCTCGGCGAGCAACAGCGCACGGGTGGCGTGGCCGGAGGAATGACTGCCCTGCGCCTTCAGCCGTGCCAGCCCCTGCCCGATCGCGGAACGGACCGCAGGATGGCCGATCGTCTCGGGCGCGTCGGCGGTCTCGGGCAGGCCTGCCAGCGAACGGCAGGCGGCCAGATTCGGGAACACCAGGAAGCGCACCTCATCGCGGCCGTGGCCGGTGACGACGATATCCTGCGCCAGCGGCGCCAGCGCGGCGATGCCGGCGACGCGCAGGGTGCCGACACTGACCCAGGTGCCGGAATTGAGCTTGAAGTCCTCGGCGACGCGGCCGTCGAAGAACAGGCCGAGATCCGGCCGGTCAGGATCGGCGAAGGTGACGGCGTCGCCGATCTTGTAGAAGCCCTCGTCGTCGAACGCCTGCGCGGTCAGCTCGGGCGCCTTCCAGTAGCCCGGGGTGACGTTCGGCCCGCGCACCCGGACCTCGAGCTTGTCGCCCGACGGAACGAGCTTCAGCTCGGTGCCTGATATCGGCACGCCGATATTGCCGGATCGCTTTGCCAGGAAATGACAATCGGTCGCCAGCGGCGAGGTCTCGGTCGAGCCCCAGGCCGACACCATCGGCAGCTTGCGGCCGACCGTTTGCAGCGACAATTCCTCCAGCGCATCCCAGAGATTCTGCGGCAGTGCCGCGCCGGCGTAGAAGGCGAACTTCGTGCCCTCGAAGAATTTGCGGCGCAATTCGTCGTCGGTGCGCAGCGCCGCGATCAGCATGTCGAAGCCGCGCGGCACGTTGAAATAGACCGTCGGCACCACGCTGCGCAGATTGGCGAGCGACGTCGCAAACAGGCCCGGCGCCGGCTTGCCGCCATCGACATAGAGCGTGCCGCCGTTGCGCAGCACCAAATTGAAATTGTGATTGGCGCCGAAGGTGTGGCTCCAGGGCAGCCAGTCCAGAATGACCAGCGCTTCGCCGGCCTGCTCCAGGAACGTCCAGGTCTGTGCCTTGGCCTGCTGGCTCGAGGTCAGCATGCGCTGGGTGTTGATCACGGCTTTCGGCGTGCCTGTCGACCCCGAGGTGAACAGGAATTTTGCGATCGTGTCCGGCGTCACCGCGCCAAAGGCTCTAGCGACGTCCGGCGACTCCAGCGTCGCCGCGATGGCTGGGAATGCCAGCGCGTCGGCGTCCTCGGGATTGCCGCTGACGATGACGGCGCGATGCAGCGGCTTGATCGCGGCAAGCGCCGCGGCGAACGGCTTTGTGCTCGCGACATAGATCGCACCGGGATCGAGCAGCTCGATCATGCTCTTCAGCTTGTCGAAATCCCGGGACATCAATGAATAGGCGGGCGAGATCGCGGCCGAGGGCACGCCGACATGCTGGGCAGCGAGCGCGAACAGCGCGTGATCGATGCCGTTGTCGGAGAGGATAACCAGCGGCCGCTCGGCGCTCAGCCCCCGCGCCAGGATCCAGGATGCGGCGCGGCGGACGATGCCGAGCGCATCGCGATAGCTGACGGTGCCCCAGGGCGCCTCGGCGCTGGCGCGCTCGCCGAGGAATATGCGATCCGGCGCCTGCTCTGCCCAGTGCTCCAGCCAGTCGCCAACGCAGCGCGCGCCTTCTTGCAAGGGCGTGGTGGAACGAACCAGGATGCTGCCGTCGCCACGTCGATCCGCCACGATGGCAGGCGTCGCGAACAGGCTGCTCGGATTGTCACCGCCGACGGCCACCATGGTTCCTCCTCGCCCGTGTCTTGTCGGGATCGCGCTGCAACAACGTGCTGCGCCGCGCCCCGGCCGGGCTCTTTGGCGATAATGTTGCGGACATCAATTGTTGTCGTCAACAACAATCTTTCCCTCTCGCCTCGAGCGCGCTAGCCTCGCGGTCATGGCAACCCGGCAAAAGACGTCGCGCAAGGCGGCAGCAACGGCAGCGGCAATCCGCCGCGCGCGCACGGCGAATGGCCGGGCGCACAATAGCGACGCCGGCGATGACATCGGCCTCGACGCGCTGATCGGCCACGCCGGCTATGCGGTGCGGCGCTTCCAGCTCTGGATCTTCCAGGACTTCATCAAAACACTGGCAACGGTCGATATCCGGCCGACCCAATACTCGGTCATGACCGTGATCGGGGCCAATCCGGGCCTGAGCCAGATGGCGGTCGCCAAGCGGCTCGGGATCGAGCGCGCGCGGCTGGTGCATCTGCTCGACAGCCTGGAGGAACGCGACTTCGTCAGCCGCATTCCCTCCGCCACCGACCGCCGCTCCCACGCGCTGCATTTGACCGCGCGCGGCAAGACCGCGCTGGCGCAGTTCAAGCGGCTGGCCGCCGAGCACGAGCGGCATGTGGCCGAGAAGATCGGCAAGGACAACCGCGAGCAGTTGTTGCAGATCCTCGCTTGCTTCACCTGATCGATCGACGGGATTTTCGCGTGATCAGCGCTGCCTGAAACTTGGGCACACGCTCTTTCAAGCGGGCCGACACCGGCGTCCGGCGACCATTTCAAGCACCTGATATTGTGTGATAATCCGACACGCCGCAAGCGCGTGCGAATTGTACACAATGGCACGTTGCTTGCTTCGATCAGGCTGCAATTCCCTCGCGGAGGGCATCCGATGCTCCGCCGCTCAACAGACGAGCCAACCCCGTGACTGAAACTGTCGCCGCGATCGTCGCCGCACACCGCACCAAGACCATGACGCCGGTGCAAACCGTGGCGCGCAGCTACCAGCGCATCCGCGAGCATAACGATCCCGCCATCTTCATCAGCCTGCGCGACGAACAGGAGGCGATTGCCGAGGCGGCGCGGCTCGCAGATCCGACGCTGCCGCTCTATGGGGTGCCGGTTGCGGTGAAGGACAATATCGACGTCGCAGGGCTGCCGACCACCGCCGCCTGCCCGGCATTCGCCTACACGCCGGCGAAGGATTCCACGGCGGTCGCCAGACTGCGCGCGGCCGGCGCCATCATCATCGGCAAGACCAATCTCGACCAGTTCGCCACCGGCCTGGTCGGCGTGCGCTCGCCCTACGGCATTCCCAAAAATCCGGTGCGCGATGATCTGGTGCCGGGTGGATCGAGCTCGGGCTCCGCGGTCGCGGTCTCCGCGGGACTGGTGCCGCTGTCGCTCGGCACCGATACCGCAGGCAGCGGCCGAGTGCCGGCGATGCTCAACAACATCGTCGGGCTCAAGCCGAGCCTCGGGTTGATCCCGAATACCGGGCTGGTGCCGGCGTGCCGCACGCTCGACTGCATCTCGGTGTTCTCGCTCACGGTCGACGACGCGCTGGCCGCACTCGCCGTGATGGCCGGACCTGACGATGCCGATCCGTTCTCGCGCGACCGGCCACTGGCCGCTGCCGCGGCGTTTCCAGCCGGACTGAAGCTCGGCATTCCCAAGTCCGGCCAGTTGATCTTCTTCGGCGATCGCGCAGCCGAGACGGCGTATGGCGAGGCACTGAAACGCTGGCAGGCGCTTGGCGCCGACCTCGTCGAGTTCGATCTCGAGCCGTTCTACGAGACGGCTCGGCTGCTCTATGAGGGGCCGTGGGTCGCCGAGCGCTATCTCGTGATCCGCGACCTGCTGGCGTCGTCGCCGGAGGCGATCCATCCGGTGACCCGCGAGATCACCATCGGCGGCGCGCGGCCCACCGCGGCCGATACGTTCTCCGCGCTCTACCGCCTGCAGGCGCTGCGCCGCGTTGCCGCGCGCACTTTCACGCAACTCGACGCGATCGTGTTGCCGACCGCCCCGACGGTCTATTCCACCGCCGACGTGCTGGCCAACCCGATCGAGCTCAACTCGCGGCTCGGCACCTATACCAATTTCGTCAACCTGCTCGATCTCTGCGGCCTCGCGCTGCCGGCGGCGATGCGGCCGGACGGCGCGCCGTTCGGCGTCACGCTGCTGGCGCCTGCCGGCCGCGACGCCGCGCTTGCCGACATCGGCCGCGTGTTCCATGCCGACACCGGACTTGGCCTCGGCGCAAAATCGCTGCCGCAGCCCGCACTCGCTCAAGTGCCGGCGCAAGCGACATCCGACGAGATCACCATCGCGGTGGTCGGCGCGCATCTCTCCGGCATGGCGCTGAACCACGAATTGACGACGCTCGATGCACGCTTGCTGGAGGAGACCACCACCGCAGCTGACTACAGGCTCTATGCGCTCGACACCACGCCGCCGAAGCCCGGCATGTTGCGCATCGAGGCGGGCGCGGGTCATGCGATCAAGCTGGAGCTCTGGGCGATGTCACCTGCCGCGTTCGGAAAATTCGTCGCCGCGATCCCGCCGCCGCTGTCGATCGGCACAGTCAAACTCGCCGACGGACGGCAGGCCAAGGGCTTCATCGTCGAGCCCGCGGCGATCGCCGGCGCGAAAGATATTTCCGCCTATGGCGGCTGGCGGGCGTCATGGCGGAGAAGGCGAAGGCGTAGCCCCCATCCTGTTATTCCGGGGCGCGCGCCGCGCGAGCCCGGAATCCATTTCGCCACGGTGTTGGTTTCACCGGCGAAGCAGAGACCATCAATGCGGACGAATGGATTCCGGCTTGCACTTCGCGCGCCCCGGAACGACGAGAGCTGCGCGAGCCCTACACCGACACCGCGTAGGTCTCGTACTCGCCGCGCACCTGCTCGATATGGGCGCGCATCGCGGCCGCAGCGCCCGGCTTGTCACCGCGCATGATCGCGACCACGACGCGGTCGTGCTCGGCGTGGGATTTTGCCAGCCGCCCGAGGTTGCGGAACTGGGCGCGACGGAACGGCTGCACGCGCACCCGCGTCGCCAGCGTGATCTCGGCGATATAGGCGTTCTGCGAGCCGGCATAGATCGCGTTGTGGAAGCGCTCATTGACCTCGTGGAAGCGCTCGGGATTGCCGGTGTAGCTCAACACCCGCAGCTCCTCGTGGACCGCCTCCAGCGCATGGCGCTCGGCCGGCGTCATCCGTTCGGCGGCAAGGCCGGCGCACATCGCCTCCAGCTCGGCCATCGCCTCGAACATGCCGGTCAATCTTTCGAGCGAGGGCCGCGCCACCACCGCGCCGCGATGGGCTCGGGCGTCGATCAGGCCACTGGCGGCAAGCTGCCGCAGCGCCTCGCGCACCGGCGTGCGCGAGACGTTGAAGCGGCGCGCAAGGTCGGTCTCGTCGAGACCGGCACCCGGCGGCAGCGTGCCGCGCACGATCTCATCGGCAAGTTGCAGGCGCAGCTCTTCGGCGCGCGTGATCTTTTCGACCAGCGATGACGGGCGATCGACGCGCGGCACGACCGGCTCGGGCTCGGTCGGCTGCGGCGCGCGGGTCGGAAGATCGTCCAGGCTCATGGTTCAAGCGCTCGCGTTCAAACGCCCTTGGGCTCGTCGATGACGCTGACATGGGCCGCGACGATTCTCCAGCCTCGGGGAAGCGAATCCACGTCTGCATCTGCCGTCCCACCCTACCCGGCGCGCTGTCCCGATAGAACAGCGTCGAGGCGATCGCGGTGTCGCGGCCATAGGTCGTGATCACGGTGCGGTCGATCCTGCGCATCAGCCCGGCCGCCGGCCGCCCGGCGCGAAATGCCGCGATCTCGGCGTAGCCATAGAGGTTCTCGCCGATGCCGTAGCGCAGCGTCCGGCTGTCGTTGCGGAACAGCTCGTCGAGCACCGCGACGTCGTTCGAGACCAGCGCCTTCTCATATCGCTGGAACTGCGCGGTGACCTCGGCGAGCACGTCGGGAAGATCGATGTCCATAGTTAGAGTCCTCTCGGCGCAGGCGCGTTCGCAACGCCCATCTGTTCCAGCGCGTAGGCAACCCGCAGCGCGATGTCCTCGCGCCAGCGCGGCAATAATCTGAACGCCGATCGGCATCGGTTCAAGCGGCACCGGCACGGCGGCCACCGGCAGGCCGATGAAGGAGATCGGCTGGGTATGGATCCCGATATTGGGACGCACCGGAAGCTCGACCCCATCGAGCGTGAAATTGGCCTGACCGATCTTCGGCGCCGCGCACGGGGTTGCCGGCGCCAGGATCACGTCGACCGACTGGAACAGCTCCAACACCATGTCGCGGAACCAGCGGCGAAATTTCTGCGCCTTGTCGACATGGACAGCCGGGATCATCGCGCCAGAGAACAGGCGATCGCGCACCGCCGGATCGAAATCGTTCGGACGCTTGCGCAGCCGATCGAGGTGCAGCGCTGCGCCCTCGGTTGTGGTGATGATGAAGGCGGCGGCACGGGCGCGCGCGGCTTCCGGGAGCTCCACAACCTGCGTCGCGCCGAGCGCCTTTGCGACGCGCGCGACCGCTTCGACCGCCTCCGGTAGCAAATTCTGCTGGAAATAGCCGCCAGCGATCGCCACCCGCAGCCCGCCGATCCCCTCGTCAAGCAACGGCATCGTGGGCTCGACCGGTCGCGCGACGCAGGCGGGATCCTCGGTGTCGGGCCCCTGCATGACGTCGTATGCGAGGGCAAGATCCGTCACGCTGCGCGCAAACGGACCGAGATGATCGAGGCTTGCGACGAACGGAAACGAGCGCGCGCGCGACAGCCGGCCGTAGGTCGGCTTCAGCCCGAAGATGCCGCAGAATGACGACGGCACCCGGATCGACCCGTTGGTATCGGAGCCGAGCGCGATCGGCACCAGCGCGCCGCCGACGGCACTGCCGGAGCCGCCCGAGGAGCCGCCGGCCATTCGCGCCGGATCGTGCGGATTGCGCGATGGACCGTCATGCGCGTTCTCGCCGGTGAAGTCGTAGGCGTACTCGCCCATGTTGAGCGCGCCGACCAGCACGGCGCCTGCCGCTTCCATCCGCTCGATCAGCGTCGCGTCGCGCGGCGAAGCCGGCAGGTCGCGATTGATCTTCGAACCGGCGCGGGTCGAGAGCCCCGCTACATCGAACAGGTTCTTCACCGCGAACGGCACGCCGGCCAGCGGGCCGACGGATTTTCCGGCTGCGATCTCCGCATCGATCGCACGCGCTTGGCGCGCGCGCGATCGGCGGTCACATCGGTAAAGGCGTTGAGGACCTTGTCGTGCGCGGCGATGCGCGCGAGCGCCGCCTCGGTCGCTGCAACGGCCGTGATCTTGCGGTTCGCGACGGCCTGCGCGATTGCGGCGGCCGACATGGACGCGGGAGTTTCGGACATCGCGATCTCAGACCGAATAGATCGCCGCCGACGCGGCGTCATCGGGCAGCGGGAAGTCATCGACCAGTTTCGCCAGCCGCAGCGCGACCTCGAGATTGGCGCGCACCGCGGGACGCCAGGCGTCTTCCAGCGGCAGCTCCATCGCGCGGGCGGCGGCATTCACGTAGTCGTCGAGATGATCGGCCATTTCGCTCCCAGTAACGATTTTGCGCATGGTCTATTCGGAAAACCGGTTCCCACTTTTCCGGATCATGCGTCAGGCAACCGGCAACGGCGGATGCGGGATCGCCGTCAGCAATTCTTTTGTATAGGCATCCTGCGGATTGCCCAAGACGGCTTCGGACGTGCCCTGCTCCACGATGCGGCCGGCCCGCATCACGATGACGCGATCACACAGCAGGCGCACCACGTTGAGATCGTGCGACACGAACAGATAGCTCATGCCCATCGACTGCTTGAGGTCCTGCAGCAGGTTGAGCACGACGGCCTGCACCGACACATCGAGCGCCGCGGTCGGCTCGTCGAGGATCACGAGCTTCGGGTGCAGCGCGATCGCGCGCGCGATGCCGACGCGGGCCTTCTGGCCGCCGGACAACTGATGCGGAAAGCGGTCCAGCAGATTGACCGGCAAGCCGACCAGCCGTGCCAGCTCCTCGCAGCGATCGCGCAGCGCGGCGCGCCCCTTGATGTTGCCGAGCTGCATGATCGGGTCCGCGATCGCGCGCGCCGCGGTGAAGCGCGGGTTGAGGCTGTCGGTCGGATCCTGGAACACCATCTGGATCTGGCTGCGCCGCGGCAGCCGCGCGAAGGATTGCGGCATGATGCCGCCGATGTCCTCGCCGTCGAACACGATGCGGCCGGAGGTCTGGTCCAAAAGCCGCATCACCATCATCGACGTCGTCGACTTGCCGCAGCCGGATTCGCCGACCAGCCCGACGCTCTCGCCATGGCCGACCTCGAAGCTGATGCCGTCGACGGCGCGGAAGACCTCCTCCTCGACCGGCGGCTTGCGGCCGAACAGCTTTGTCAGCACCGAGCCCGCGCTGGCGGGGTATTCCGTTGACGAGCTTTTCGACTTGACAGGAGGGGCGTGCGTCTTCCCCCCTCTCCCCGCTTGCGGGGAGAGGGTTGGGGTGGAGGGGGAGCTCTCCCCGAGCCGCAGTGCCTGGAGAG
>NZ_LGTB01000033.1 GCF_001238275.1 Bradyrhizobium viridifuturi | reverse complement strand
TCCTCCCGGCAAATGCAAACACTGAGGGCGTGACACCATGAGCCGAGCAGGTCAGCCCAGATGAGCATCACGGCCACACTCGGATTGCGGACAGTCGCGAAATTGATGATCGGCACGATCGCGGGGCTGGTGGCGTTCCACCAGCCGGCGCGGGCGGCCGAGCTCGCGGCGCAGGACATCGCGCTGCTCGACCGCCTGACCTGGGGCGTCAACGCGTCCAGCGCTGCGCATCTGCGCGAGGTCGGCACCGAGCGCTGGCTGCAGGAGCAGCTGCATCCGGCTGGCAGCGCATTGCCGGCCGCCGTCCAGAAGCAGATCGAAGCGATGCCCGACGTGCATCGCTTCCCGTTCGACATTGCGGCCTCGTTCGACCAGCAGGGCAAATCCGCCAACCAGGTCGCCGATCCGGAGCAGAAGAAGGCCGCGCAACAGGTCTATCAGCAGGCCATGAACGACCGCGCCAGGCAGGCCGCAGCCCGCACCATCCTGCACGCGCTCTATGCGCCCGATCAATTGCGCGAGCGGCTGACCTGGTTCTGGTTCAACCACTTCAACGTCCACCAGTACAAGGCCAACATCCGCGTGCTGGTCGGCGATTACGAGGACCGCGCGATCCGCGCCAACGCGCTCGGCAAATTCCGCAACCTGCTGTCGGCGACGCTGCATCATCCGGTGATGCTGCGTTATCTCGACAACGCCGACAACGCAGCCGGTCACCTCAACGAGAACTACGCCCGCGAGATCATGGAGCAGCACACCATGGGCGTCGGCTCCGGCTACACCCAGGCCGACGTCGAGGCCTTGGCGCGGATCCTCACCGGCGTCGGCATCGACTTCAAGTCGGAAGACCCGAAGCTCAAGCCCGAGCAGCAATCCCAGCTGGTCCGTGAGGGCGCGTTCGAGTTCAATCCGGCGCGGCACGATTTCGGCGACAAGACTTTCTTGGGCCATCAGATCAAGGGCCGCGGCCTCGCCGAGGTCGATGAGGCCCTCGACATCCTGTGCCGTCATCCCGCGACCGCAACGCATATCGCAAAGCAGCTTGCGACCTATTTCGTGTCCGACAATCCGCCGCCCGCGTTGGTGCAGCAGATGGCGCAGACCTTCCAGAAGACCGACGGCGATATCGCGGCCGTGATGTCGACGCTGGTTCATGCGCCGGAATTCACGGCGAGCCTGAAGGGCGGCGCCAAGTTCAAGGACCCGGTGCTCTACGTGATGTCGTCGGTGCGGCTCGCCTACGACAACAAGGTGATCCTCAATACCTTGCCGATCCAGGGCTGGCTCAATCGCCTGTCCGAGGGCCTGTTCAACCACGAGACCCCCGACGGCTATTCGATGCTGTCTGCGGCCTGGAACGGTCCAGGCCAGATGATGCTGCGCTTCGAGATCGCGCGCGCGATCGGCTCGGGATCGGCCGGGCTGTTCAAGCCGAACGAGCCCAATGCAGTCGACCAGCCGGCGTTTCCGCTCGTGATGAACGGCCTCTATTTCAGCAACATCAGGCAGACGCTGAGCCCGACCACGCTCGCCGCGCTCGAGCAGGCGGTCTCGCCGCAGGACTGGAACACGCTGTTTCTGTCGTCACCGGAGTTCATGCACTGAAAGGGAGGTTCGGCAATGAACCGCCGCGAACTGCTCAAGGCCTTCGCCGCTTCCACCTCGCTCACCCTTGCCGGCCGGGTCTGGGCGGCGCCCTCCACCGACGCGCGCCTGCTGGTGGTGTTCCTGCGCGGCGCTTACGACGCCGCCAATGTGGTCGTGCCGGTCGGCAGCGAGTTCTACTACGCCTCGCGCCCGACGCTCGCGGTGGCGCGGCCTGATGTCGGCAATCCGAATGCGGCGCTGGCGCTCGACGCCGGCTGGGGGCTGCATCCGGCGCTGCGCGATTCGATCTATCCGCTGTGGGCCAAGCGCGAGATCGCATTCGTCCCGTTCGCCGGCACCAGCGACGACCTCTCGCGCAGCCATTTCGAGACCCAGGACACGATCGAGCTCGGGCAGGCGGTCGGCGGCAGCCGCGACTACCGGTCCGGCTTCATGAGCCGGCTCGCGACCGAACTGACGCGGGTGAAGCCGATCTCCTTCACCGACCAGCTGCCGCTGATCTTCCGCGGCCAGAACCAGATCCCGAACATCGGCATCGCCAGCGTCAGCAAGCCCGGCGTCGACGACCGCCAGGCGCGGTTGATCAGGGAGATGTACGGGAAGGGCGATCTCGCCAATTCGGTGTCGGAGGGTTTTCGCGTTCGCGACGACGTCTACAAGTCGGTCTCCGAGGAGATGATGGCGGCCAACCGCGGCGCGGTGTCGCCGCGCGGCTTCGAATTGTCGGCGCGGCGGATCGGCCGCTTGATGCGCGAGCAGTTCAACCTCGGCTTCGTCGACGTCGGCGGCTGGGACACCCACGTCAACCAGGGCGCGGCGACCGGCTATCTCGCCGATCGTCTCGGCGAACTGGGCCGGGGCCTTGCCGGCTTCTCCGAAGAGATCGGCCCTCAGATGTGGCGCGATACGGTCGTGGTCGTGATCTCCGAGTTCGGCCGCACATTCCGCGAGAATGGCGACCGCGGCACCGATCACGGCCACGGCAGCGTCTATTGGGTGATGGGCGGCGGCATCAACGGCGGACGGATGGCCGGCGAGCAGGTCCAGGTCAGCCAGGCGACACTGTTCCAGAACCGCGATTTTCCCGTGCTGACCGACTACAAGGCGTTCTTCGCCGGCCTGATCCAGCACGTCTACGGCCTGCAGCAGGCAAGCCTCGAGCGCATCTTCACCGGCATCAAGCCGAAGGACCTGAATTTGGTTTGAAAGGCGCCGCCAAAATATCGAAACCAACGCCATGCCGGCATGGTGGGCGAACGGGTGCAGGCCGTGCGGGCGACGTTGTTCCGCTTCGGTTATGCTTGGGATCCAGCCAACCGGGAGGCAAGCAAGCCATGATGGGACGGTTTTTCTCGCGGCGGGCCGCCCTCACGGCGGCGTTGCTGTTAACTCTGGGAGCGGCAGCACCCGCCGCGCATGCCGCCGACGTCAAGGTCATGAGCACGGTCGCGCTCACCCCTGCACTCGGCGAACTGATCCCGAAGTTCGAGAGCGGCAGCGGCAACAAGCTGATCGTCGTCTACAGCACGATCGCCGATCTGAAGAAGCGGATCGAGGCGGGCGAAACCGCAGATGTGATGATCCTGTCGCGCGCTGCCCTCGAGGGTCTGCTGACCCAGGGCAAGGTTGCCGAGGGCAGCATCGTCAACGTGGGCAGCTCCTATGTCGCCGTCGGGGTACATACCGGTGCGCCCAAGCCCGACATCAGCACGGTGGAGAAACTGAAGGCTACGCTTCTCGCCGCCAAATCGATCTCCTACGCCGATCCAGCGAAGGGCGGTGCCAGTGGCGTCTATTTCGCCAAGGTCATTGATCGTCTCGGCATCGCCGACCAGATGAAATCCAAGACGGTCCTGGTGCCGGGCGCCGAAGCAGGCGAACTCGTCGCCAAGGGCGAAGTCGTAATGGGCGTCGCACAGGCCTCGGAAATTGCCGCGGTTCCAGGGGCTCAGGTGGTCGGCCCTCTGCCCGGTGATTTGAACAGCGCGATCGTCTTCGCGGTCGGCATCGGGTCCACGAGCAAGGATCCGGCAGCGGCCAGATCGCTGATCGAGTTCCTCACCGGTCCGGCCGGTTCCGCCGTGCTCAAGTCCAAGGGAATGGACCCGGCCTAGGGCGTTTTCGTCAAGGAGATTTTCGACCCCGGCTGACGAAGAACCTTTTCTCCACCTTCCTGCGGTATGCCAAAGTCTTCTCCGGGCGTACGACGGGACAAGGGGAAATCCGAAATCATGTTGATGGACCGTGGAATTGCCGACGCCGGCGCGATGGGTGAGGGGGCTCTGCCTGGTCATCGGTCGCGCCTTGTCAACCGCCGGGCGTTTCTGTTCGGCTCCGCTGCCGGTTTCGCCGCGCTTAGCCTGGCTGGTTGCGCATCTGACTACATGAGCCTGGCCGAGGCGGAGAAGGTCTACGGCCCCGTGCCCGACGAGAAATTCCCGATCCCTGCGGTCGACGTCAGGAAGGTCGATCCGAAATATTTCCGCAAGACAGTGCGCTACGACAGCAATGAGGCGCCCGGTACGATCATCGTCGATCCCGGCAAGTACTATGTCTACCGCATCGAAGGTGAGGGAAACGCGACCCGCTATGGCGCCAATGTCGGCCGCGATGGGTTCCGGTGGAACGGGGAGGCGTATGTCGGGCGCAAAGCCGAATGGCCGACCTGGACGCCGCCCAAGGAGATGATCGCGCGCCAGCCGGAGGCGGGCAAATATGCCCGCGGCATGCCGGGAGGTCTCGACAATCCGCTCGGCGCCCGCGTGCTCTACCTCTACCAAAATGGCGTGTACACGCTTTACACGATCTATAGCACCAGCGACCCCGAATCGATCGGGAACGGCATTACGAGCGGCTGTACCGGCCTCCTCAGCCAGGACATGCTCGACCTCTATTCGCGAACGCCCGTCAAGACGAAGGTGATCGTGCTGCCGGCATAGGTAGCGACGTCGGCCGCCGCTCCGGGCGCCTGATGCACGAGCAGTTCAACCTCGGCTTCGTCGACGTCGGACGCTGGGACACCCACATCAACCAGGGCGCCGCGACCGGCTATCTCGGCGAATGGGGCTTCTCGGAAGAGATCGGCCCTCAGATGTGGCGCGATACGGTCGTGGTCGTGATCTCCGAGTTCGGCTGCACCTTCCGCGAAAACGGCGACCGCGGCACCGATCATGGCCATGGCAGCGTCTATTGGGTGATGGGCGAGGCAACGGCGGCCGCATGGCCGGCGAGCAGGTCCAGGTCGCGCAGGCGACGCTGTTCCAGAACCGCGATTTTCCTGTGCTGACCGACTACAAGGCGTTCTTCGCCGGCCTGCTCCAGCACGTCCGAATTTTCAGTGGCGGCCACCGCTTCAACTCGCGTTCTTGTAGACTTTGCCGTCCTTCATGATCACCTTGAAATTCTTGGCAGGGTCGGCGACCAAATCGATATTTTCGAGCGGATTGCCGTCGACCAACAGAAGGTCGGCCAGCGCGCCCTGCTCGACGACCCCGAGCTTGCCGGGATACGGATTGCGTTTGCCGGACAAAGCCAGCAATTCGGCGTTGGTCGACGTCGCCATGACCAGCGCTTCGCTCGGCGTGTACCAGCGGGTGAGTGAAGCGAGGATCGCGCCTTGCCGCTTAGCCAATGCCCCGGAGAACAGAACGTCGGTGCCCCATGCCGTCTTGATCTTATATTTCCTTGCCAGTTGGTAGGTCCTGTTGATGCCGGGCCAGACTTCATCGGCCTTTGCGCGCTGCACCGATCCCGCCGCCAGGCCGGTTCGCATTTCTTCGGGAAGCGGCTGCGTGCTGAGCCACACGCCCTTGTCCGCAATCAGTTTCGCAGTCGCCTCGTCCATCAAGAAGCCGTGCTCGATGCATTTCACCCCGGCTGCGATCGACCGTTGGATCGCCTCGGGGGTGAACGCGTGCACCGCGACGTAAGTCCCCCAGTTCTCGGCCGCCTCGACCGCGGCGTGCAACTCCGCCTCCGTGAAGGTCGACACGTCGATCGGACTGAAGGGCGAGGAGACACCGCCGCCGGCCGTTAGCTTGATCTGGGAAGCGCCCTGCATGAGTTGCTCGCGGACGCGCACGCGGACTTCGTCTGGACTGTCGGCGATCATACTGCCTCCGACCTGTTCCATGCGCGTCAGCATGCCGCCGATCGTCCGCGGCAAATCGGATAACTGGCGGAAATCGCCGTGTCCACTGGTCACGGTGATCATCGCGCCCGAGGGATAGATGCGCGGTCCGGCGATCAATCCTTGGTCGATGGCGTCCTTCAGGCCGAAGGTCGGGCCGCCGAGGTCGCGGATCGTTGTGAAACCCCGCATCAATGTGTCGGTCGCCTCGACGCCGGCGGCGATGTTGTTGAAGCCGACGTCGCCCATCGCCTGAACGGGATTGGTACGGATCAGCATCGCGTGCCAATGGTTGTCGATTAGGCCGGGCATCAGCGTCCGCCCGTTGCCGGCGATCACGGTGCTACCGGGCTCGGCGGTGATCGGCGTCGCCGAGATTTGCTCGATGATGTTGCCTCTTACAAGGACGTTTGACGGCGCCGAGAGCGAGCTGCCCTTGCCGTCGAAGATGCGCACATTCTGAAATAACGTCGTGCTGATGGGCGCCGGCGGAGTGCCCTGAGCGCAGACCGCGGGCGCCAGACCGAGAGCTAGAAGCGGAAGCGTGGCACGAAAGGCTCGCAAGGATATGGCAACCATCGCAGATACCTCGCGGATGGAATCCAGCATTGAGCGCCGCGTGTAACAGTGTCGCATCTGGACGGTCGCCATTTGCGGACCGTCGCGCAGGCATCAATGCTACCAGAGCGGGTCTAACAAGTGAAGTTCAATGCGTGTACGCTCGCGCCGTCCGCCGCGATGTAAGCGCCCCGATGCCAAGGACGCCAATGAGTGCACTTGTCGGATTTCTGACTCGAATCGCCGACCGGCTGATTGCAATCATCGGCTTTCTGGTGAAGGCCCTGTCTGTCACATGGGCCACGCTGGCTGTCTATTATTCCAACCTGCCGTGGGCCTGGGCACGCCTCGCGCTGGCGGCGGCTTTCGCGCTATTTGCGGTATGGGGGCTGTGGCCGTCGCGACGGCGCAGCATGTCCGCAGTGGTGGCCGCGCTGTTTTTCGGCATCGTCGGATGGTGGATTGCCATTCCCCCGTCAAATGATCGTCATTGGCGCCCGGAAGTGGCTGTCATGCCGCGGGCGTCATCGACGGCGACCGTGTGCGGTTCACCGGCGTGCGCGATTTCGACTATCGCTCGCGCAACGATTTCACGGTGCGCTACGAAGAGCGCGAGGTGCAGCTGTCACACCTAAAAGCTATCGATTTCTATGTTTCCTATTTTATGGAAGGGCCAGTTGGGCACACGTTTCTGAGCTTCATGTTCGACAATGTGCCGCCGCTGACCATCTCGATCGAGACGCGCCCAGAGATCGGCGAAGGTTTTGCTCCCATCGCATCCATGTTCAAGCAATTCGAATTGATTTACGTGGTGGGCACCGAGCGCGACCTCGTTGGCGTGCGGACCAACCATCGCAACGAGCCGACCTATCTTTATCGCCTCAATTCATCCGCCGGCGACGCGCGCCGCCTGTTGCTGGTTTACCTGGAGCGCATCAACCAGCTCGCCGATCACCCCGAATTCTATCATCTGTTGACCAATAGCTGCACAATCAACATCGTACGCTACGCCAATGCGGCGGGACGCGGCGGAAGGCTCGACATCCGTCATCTTCTCAACGGCCTGATCGACAGCTACCTGTATCAGTCGGGCCGGATCAACACGGACGTGTCGTTCGATGAATTGCGGCAACGCTCCCTGATCAACCTGGCCGCACAGGCAGCCGACGGCGCGCCCGATTTCTCGGAGCGGATCAGAGCTTCCCTGCCGCCGCGTTGATGAAAAGCCGCTCGCGACATGACGCAGCGTTTCTCTTGCTTGCACCGACGTTCTCGACCTGACGCGTCCGGATCGACGCGTCGCACAAGCTAACGCAGTGTCTGGGACAGCATCTCACCTATTTTTGCCGCTAGTTCCTCGATCTGAAAGGGCTTGCTTATCATCGCCATGTTTGTTCCAAGGAAGCCAGCTCGAATGGCGGCGTTTGCGGCATAGCCCGTGACGAATAGGATCGGCACCTTCGGGTGATGCTTGCGAGCGACTTCAGCGAGTTGCCGGCCGTTCATGCCGGGCAGTCCAACGTCGGAAATCATCATGTCTATCGGACGACCGCTTTCCAGCAGCTTGATTGCGGAGTCGGAATCAGGTGCTTCGATCGTTCGGTAACCCAGCTCCGATAGCAGTTCGCCGATGAGAAGACGAACCGAAGGGTCGTCTTCGACAAGCAGAACGGGCTGACCGGTTCCTTGCGGAGACGCTTCATGCTGGACGGTAGTCTCGATCGCCCCTTGATCCGCAGCCGGCAGGTAGATCTTCGCGGAGGTGCCTTGGCCGGGCGTCGAATGGATCCGGACTTGGCCGTTCGACTGCCGCGCAAACCCGTAGACCATCGATAGACCGAGACCGGTACCTTGCCCCACCGGCTTTGTCGTGAAGAAAGGATCAAAGACCTTTTCGATCACGTCCGGCGTCATTCCGACGCCGGTGTCCGAAACTGCCACGACCACGTAGCGGCCGGGCGAAATGCCTGGTCGAGCCCTTGAATATGTCGCGTCGAGGTCAATTGCAGCGGTCTCGACGGTAAGCTTGCCTCCGTTAGGCATCGCGTCTCGCGCGTTGATGGCGAGGTTAAGGATCGCGTTCTCAAGCTGATTGGCATCCACTATGGCGGCGGGCACGTCCTCGTTGGTTTGGATGGCGATCGAGATATTCTCGTCCACAGTGTGATGCAGCAGGTCCGAGAGCGACCGGACGAGAGCATTGATATCGGTCGGTTTGCTGTCGAGAGATTGCCGGCGCGAGAAGGCGAGAAGTCGTGATGTCAGATTGGCAGCCCGGTGCGCCGATGTGCTCGCCGCGTCCATGAAGCGATTCAAGTCGTCGAGCCGATGCGATGCAATGCGCCGTTTCATCAAATCGATCGCGCCGATGACGCCGGTGAGCATGTTGTTGAAGTCGTGCGCAATGCCGCCAGTGAGCTGGCCGACAGCTTCCATTTTTTGAGCTTGGATCAGCGCGGATTCTGCCCGCGACCGCTCTGCCGTCTCCCTACGGAGATCGGACAAGGCCTTTTCAAGCTCCGCGGTACGTTCGGCCACCTGCAACTCGAGCGTCTCGGCGGCCTTCGCCAACCTTTGCTGCGCAAGCTTTTGCTCGTTGATGTCGACGACGACACTTATCGCACCCATGATCGCGCCGTCTTCTCTCAAGATCGGGACGCTGCTGATGCGGGTCCATATTGGTCCCTCCGCCAAGCCCGTGTAGAGAAATTCGACCCCGGTCACATATTCGCCGTGCAGCGCACGCGCGCTCGGGAAACGGTTTCGCGAGAGCGGGGAGCCGTCGCTGTCCTGCGCAAGCCATTCATGCTCCGCTGTGGGGTCGAAAGCGGGGCTTTTGCCAGACTTGGAAAAGCGTTTGAATGCCGGGTTGGAGACCAGACCAGTTCCCGTCTTGTCAAGAAACACGACCCCGACCGGGAGATTGTCGAGAAGCGTCCTCAAGCTGGCCCGCTGCGTGTCCAATTCCGCAAGTTGATCGCGCATCAAAAATTGTCGCTGTCGCGCCCGCATAGCCGATGTGATCGTACTCAGCAGGGATTCGCTGCTTAGCGGCCTCTCGAGCAAGACCACATTCGTGGCGTTTGGCGGCAATTTCCGGCGGACGGCTTCATTCGGACGCTCGCGCCCTGCTCGTCGGCCGGACAGCAGAATGAACGGAATGTCCGACCACGCGGGTTGTGCCGTCAATGCGGATTCCAGCGTCGACGCGTCTTCGCGGAGTGCTTCCTCGGTGATCAGAATGACGCCCGCGTGCGCATCGACGAGTGGCGCAAGCTCGTTGAAGGTCTCGCAAATCTTCGTATCGTAGCCGTGAGACATCAGTAGTGCCGATACGCTGTCCGCATCGCGGCCGTAAGGGGCGATGATCAGGACGCGATGGCCTTCAGCGGCTGTCCTATGCACCTGAACCGCGATCTTCCATTAGGGGATTGGTTGCGCCCGTGTATTCCGGTGTTCCGGTCAAGACGCCCTTGAACTCCGACAGAGGCTCGCCGACCCTCACTCCCCTGTCGTCGATGCGCATCTCGCGGATCGTGTCTTCGTGCTTTCCGGAGCGGTTCTTGACGACGGAGATGGCCTTCCGGATACGTCCTGCAGCCTCGAAGAACCGCAGAAGGATGACGGTGTCTGCCAGATAAGAAACGTCCAAACCATTTGTCTGCATGTTTCCGAAGAAGCCGCTTTGGGCGTTAATCAACAGAGTCAGGACGCCCGACTGGCTGAGGTAGGACAGGAGTTCGTGAAGCTGCAGAACGAGTTGCTGCTCCTGCGGCATGGCGGCGACGTAGCCGCTGAGGCTGTCGATCATAAGGATCTTGACGGAGCGTTGTTCAACTTCCTTCATAACGTCGGCAGCGAACTCGCCTGGCGAAATCTCGGCCGGGTCGATCTGCCGAACGACAAGCTGCCCCTTCTCGATACACGCCCCAAGGTTGAGGCCCATTGCTTCCGCGCGTGCGAGAAGAGTGTCGATACGCTCGTCGAATTGATAGACCGTCACCTTCTCTCCTCTCTCGCAAGCGGCAGCAAGGTACTGCAGCGCGAGAGTTGTCTTTCCTGCGCCGGAAGGTCCGGTGATGAGAACTCCTGTGCCGCGCGTAGGACCGCCGTTCAGTAGCGCATCAAGTTCCGGTATGCCGCTGGGAACGAGTTCGTTCGAGCGCTCGATTCCATGCTCAGCTGCGACCAGTCGAGGAAAAATGTCCAAGCCGCCACGCCGAATGACGAAATCATGAAAGCCGGCGATGAAATCGACGCCTCGAAGTTTTTGAACCTGAAGCCGTCGCCGTGCCGCGCCAAAGTCCAGCGTCAGCCGTGACAGGGTGATGACGCCATGGCAAAGGCTATGTAAGTGATTGTCCAAACCGGTGCCTGACCCAGTGAAGTCGTCCACCAGCAAGACGGTTGTACTGAGACCGGAGAAGAATTGCTTCAGAAGGAGAAGCTGCCGCCGATACCGCAGTGGATCCTGGGCGAGCAGCCGCATTTCGGAAAGGCTGTCGAACACGACCCTGGTCGGCTTGATCCTCTCCACTTGCGTCTTGATGAGCTTGATTGTCTCTCCAAGCTCGATCTCCCAGCTATGGAGTATCGACTGATCTCTGCCTGGGCCGAGAACTTCGTCGGCGGCGCTCAGTTCAAAAATATCAATTCCGCCTAGATCCCAACCATGCGAGGCCGCGACGACTTCTAGCTCTTCCTTGGTTTCCGACAAAGTGATGTAGAGCCCGCGCTCGTTCCTGGATTGACCATCTTGGAGAAATTCGAGCGCGAGCGTTGTTTTGCCTGAACCGGGCGTTCCCTCGACAAGGTACAAGCGGTTGCGCGGCAAGCCTCCGCGAAGGACATAGTCCAGACCGGCGTTGCCGGTCGAAATGCGATTGCGTGTGTGATCCATGGCGCGTTCGGTAATAGGCTCAATCTTTATCGTTCTGCACGAAGCGGCGAACAATGTGAGACAACAAGGCTACTGCTGCAGTAGATCGCCCGCCGTTGATAAAAATGTTCACTAGTGAACATAACCATCGTCTCTGTTGGTAGGTCAGAGAAGACGATCCTGTCCAAACCCATGCTTCTGTCTTTCACCTGTGTTCCTGGAACAGAACGCGCGCGCCGGCGATTGGCTCCCTAGGACAAGGAACTCTATTTCGACGATTAATTTCGGCAATGGCGGAACATTTCCGCTTCATCGAGCCAGCCACACGGCACGCGGAAATGACAGGGGCGGCTGCAACGGGTAGCAATTGAGATCGGGCAGGGCCCGCTCTGGTCGATAGCGCTAGCTGGCTTGCTGCTGTACGGCGGGCATCTTCAAGTCTCTAATCCTGATTGGACAGGCGAAGCCGCAAACGATCTCGTACGACAGATCTCAAAGACCCCAAACGGACAGGTCGAACTCCGGTCGGCATAGCAGTCCAATTCGTCTGCCTTGCGGGCGTTCCAATCTATGGGTACGCGCCCTGGTCATTGTCTTGCCGCCAAATCCGCGATCGCCTTCATCACGGCGTTGCGGATGCCGGGGTCGTAGAGGATGTGGCCGGCGCCATCGACAACGCGGACCTCGCTGCCCGGCCAGCGCGCGGCGAGCGCGTGCGAGGTTGCGGGCGGGCACAGGAGATCGTAGCGGCCCTGCACCAGGATGCCGGGAATTCCGGCGAGCTTGCCGGCTTCCTCCATCAACTGGTTCGGCCGCATGAAGCAATCGTTGGCGAAGTAGTGTGCCTCCATGAAAGGCGTCGAGGGCAGGGCGCCTGAGGCCTTCAGATCGAGCCGCGTCTGCTTCGGCGTGTGCTCCGACAGCACGCGCTCGGTGTCATGCCAGGCGCGCGCGGCCGGCGCATGCACGGCGGCGTCGGGATCGAGGATGCGGCGGTAGTAGGCCGCAAGTGGCGCCGCACGTTCATGCTCGGGCAGGAAGTTGAGGAAATCCTCCGAGAGGTCGGGATAGAAGCGCGGCAAGGCGCGCCGAAGACGTCTTCCAGCTCCTCCGCCGTGCCGAGAAAGGTCGCGCGCAGCACCAGGCCGCTGACGCGCTCGGGATGGGCCTCTGCATAAGCCAGCGCCAGCGTCGCGCCCCAGGAGCCGCCGGCCACCATCCAGCGTGCGAAGCCGAAGCGTTCGCGGATCTTCTCCATGTCGGCGATCAAATGCTGCGTCGTGTTGTGGTCGCGGCTGCCTTTCGGCCGGCTGCGGCCGCAGCCGCGCTGGTCGAACAGCACCGCGTGGAAGCGCTCGGGATCGAACAGCCGGCGATGGTCCGGCTGGCAGCCGCTGCCAGGGCCGCCATGCAGATAGACCGCGGGAATGCCGCCTTCGCGCCCGACGCTCTCGACGTGAAGGTTGTGGCCGTCGCCGACATCGAGCCATTCCGATGTCAGCGGAGCGAAGGGATCGGCGCGCCTGGCAGCCTTGCCGGCGTCGGCGTCAGGCGCCATGAGATTTGTCCTGGGGTTCTTCCTGGAGTTGGTCTGTCTCCAGCGTGCCGCCGGCGAAGTTGCGGTAGAGGAAACGGTTCTGCGTGCCGGCGGATTCCTGCTCGGCCTGCTTGAAGATCTCCTCATGCCGCGGCGACAGCGCACAGGCCGGGTCGGTATTCCCGGCATCGCCGGTCAGCGCAAAGGCCTGGCAACGGCAGCCGCCGTAATCGACCTCGCGGAATTCGCAGGATTTGCACGGCTCCGGCATCCAGCCGGTGCCGCGATAGCGGTTGAAGGCCTCCGAGTTCTGCCAGATCCAGGCGATCGAATGGTTCGAGCGCACGGATTCGAATTCGAGCCCGGTGATGCTCTCCGCGGCGTGGCAGGGCAGCACCTTGCCGGCCGGCGAGATGTTGAAGAACTGGCGGCCCCAGCCGCCCATGCACTTCTTCGGCCGCAGCGCGTAATAGTCCGGCACGACATAGTCGATCGCGAGCGTGCCCTTCAGGCGCGCCTGGGCTTCCTCGACGATGCGGCTGGTTTCCTCGATCTGCGCGACCGTCGGCATCAGTGCAGCGCGGTTCTTCAGCGCCCAGCCGTAATACTGCACGTTGGCGACTTCGAGCCGGTCGGCGTCGAGATCGACCGCCATCTGGATGATGTCGGGCAGCTGATGCAGGTTCTGCCGGTGCATCACCGCATTGACCGTGAGCGGCATGTCGAGCTCGCGGGTCCATTTCGCGACCTCGAGCTTCTTCCTGTGTGCGTCCTTCAGGCCCGCGACGCGATCGGCGACGTTGGGCTCGTTGCCCTGAAAGCTGATCTGCACATGGCTGAGGCCGGCATCGGCCAGCGCCGACAGCCTGTCCCTGGTCAGCAGCACGGCCGAGGTGATCAGGTTGGAATAGAGCCCGACATCGGTCGCGTGCTGCACCAGCTCGACGATGTCCTTGCGCGCGGTCGGCTCGCCGCCGGAGAAATGGACCTGCAGCACGCCGAGCTCGGCAAGCTCGCTCAGCACCTTCTTCCACTCTTCGGTGGTGAGCTCGGTCGAGCCGCGGTCTAGCTCGACCGGGTTGGAGCAATAGGGGCATTGCAGCGGGCAGCGGTGGGTGACCTCGAGCAGCACCGCGAGCGGGATGCCGTAGGTTTCGGCCGCCGAGCGCGTTTGCTCGAGCACCGCGAGCCCGTCGGTTGGGCCCACTGCCGTTGTCTTGTTGCCGGCGAGCGTGTCAGTCATGCCGTGCTCTCGCGCGCTTCGGTGAGAAAGCCCTTGTCGGCCAGGTCCTGCAGCATCGCGATCACGTCGGTCGCGATCGCCTCGCGCGGCGCGGCGTATTTTTCCGCGAGCTGGTCCACCATCTGGCCGACGCTGCGCACGCCGTCGCAGAGATGCAGCACCTCGACCGCGATCTCGTCCGGCGCCAGCACGCGTTCCGGCGCCAGGATCACCCAGACCTGCCGCGTCTCGTCGAATTTCAGCCTGGTGTGGCGCGGCAGTTTCGGCCGGCTGGTCTCGCTGACGCTGATGTTGCGGCTGGCCATGATGTTGTCTCTAAAGCGCGATGAGATTGAGTTGAATCGTCATCGCACTTTAGCTCCTTGTTTGAGCATGATCTTCTCGGAAAACCGCTTCGCACTTTTCCGGATCATGCTTTAACCTGTCTTCGGCACGAAGGCGCCGGGCGGAATCTGGCCCTCGACATAGGCGTGATAGAGCGCGTCGAGCTGCACCCACAGCACGTTGGTCTTGAAGATCAGCGCGTTGCACACAGCCTCGCGCTCGGCCGGCGTTCTGGCGTGCTGCTTGACGTAGTCGAGCGCAAAGCCGGCGTCGCGCGGCGCCTGGGTGAGGCGGCGGCTGAAATAGCTCATGATGTCGGGGTTGACGAAGTCGTAATGCTTCAGCATCCCCGAGATGCGCTCCTCATGCAGGTTCGGCGCGAACAATTCGGTGAGCGAGGAGGCGATCGCCTCCAGCGGCGTGCGGTCGCGGCAGAAATGTACATAAGCTTCCACGGCAAAGCGCGTCGCCGGCAGGATGCCTTCGGTGGATTCGACATAGGCGGTGTCGAGGCCGAGGCCTTCGGTCAGCTTCAGCCAGCGCTCGATGCCGCCCTCACTGCCGAGATCTCCGTCATGATCCTCGATGCGGTGGCGCCACTCGACCCGCGTCATGCGATCGCGAAAGCGCGTCATCACCATCGCGTCCTTCAGCGGGATCGTGCTCTGATAGTAATAGCGGTTGAGAGCCCAGGCCTGGACCTGGCCCTTGTTCAGCTTGCCGCCGTGCAACAGGCGGTGGAACGGATGCAGGCTGTGATAGCGCGTCGCGCCGATGGTGCGCAGCGTCGCCTCCATCTCTTCGGCAGTGTCGAGCGTGATGCCCTTGCCGATCGAGAGCGCGGTCATTCCATTGGTGGGCACGACGTTCACAGCACGATCTCCGTTCCGTCCGAAGGTATCTGCCAGCCCGCGTGCTCGACCGTCTTGCGTTCGGCCGAACTCCCAAGCAGCGCCGGGTTGGAATTGTTGATATGCAAAAACACTTTTCGTCCAATGTCGAGACCGGCGAGGCTTTCGATCGCGCCGTGATCGCCTGACATCGCGATATGTCCCATGCTTTGGCCGGTCTTGGTGCCCAGCCCCGCCGCGATCAGTTCGTCGTCGCGCCAAACCGTGCCGTCGAAAAACACCAGCGGCGCGCCCTTGAGCCGCGATTTCAGCTCGTCAGTGACCCGCGCGCAGGCGGCTAGGAAATAGAAGTATTTGCCGCTGCGCTTGTCCGCAATACGCAGGCCCAGCGTATCGCCGACGCCGTCGGCGCCTGCCGGGTGGGCCTTGCCTTCGAGATACCATGCGCCCTTGCCGGGAACCTCGAACGGCAGCACTTCGAGCCCCGACGGCGATCCATCGGGCAGGGCCGGCTCGAAGGCCTGGTCGACGGCGATCGGCAGGCGGGCGACGTTCTTCTCGCTCAGCACGTTGAAGATGCTATTCGAGCGCAGGATCGCGAGCACCCGCTGATGCGCGTAGATCGCAAACGGCGAGCCCTCGCGCATCGACAGCAATCCGGCGACCGCATCGACCTCGCTGTTGGTGAGGATGACGCCCGCGATCGGGCTGTGGCGCAGCGCGCCGTGCTTCGGATGAAGCTGCGGCGTCGTGATCAGCTGCTGGCGGAGATCGGGAGAGGCGTTGACCAGGAACCAGTGCGCGCCGTCGCCGCTGACGGCGATCGAGGCTTGCGTGCTCTGCAATTCGGGATGGTCGCTTCGCGCCGTCCTGCAAACGGCACAGCCACAATTCCACTGCGGAACGCCGCCACCCGCCGCGGCACCCAGGACGACGACACGAAGCATGATCCGTCCCCTGGAGAGTTTTTCTCAGATCCAGAAACGTTACGAGGTGGACTCCGGATTTGAAACACACCCCCATGCTCGGGAGCGCGTTACGCCCGGATGTCCACCTGCGCTAAAACGCTAAACGTGTATAGGGCGCTGCCGCTTACTTGCGGGTGGCGCACATATACATGTTGATTTCCATGCCGACCGACACTTCCACGATCTTCGGTGCTTTCCAGGCCATTAGGCTCTCCTTGTTGCAACCGGACGAACTTTCCGCCCTGAGATTAAACTACTGCGGTTCGGAAAGTTCGCCACCTAAATTTTTCGCTAGGCGTCCTGCGGAATGGTATGCTGCACTGCGGAAGACAAATCCGGACCACTCACAAATTTGTGCGCGCATTTCCCGTCAAAACCCGGTGCCATCAGACCTTTTTCCTGTTGTTCGCCACACGGCGAATGGTGATCTTGGATTATGAGACTGGGGCCGGGTGATCCTCCCAAGGTCCTGATGACGATCCTGTGCTTCCCGGTCACGGGAAGCGACTAACCGAGCCGAGTTCAGCCGATGCCACGCTATTTCTTCAATACCCGTATCGGCGACGAGCTGATCTCCGACCCCGACGGCGAAATCCTGCGCGACCCGGATCGCGCGTGGGAGATGGCCCGGGCGATGATTCGCGAGCTGCTCAAGACCGAAGGAGCCGACGGCGCGCTGCTCAGCGCTGTCATCGAGGTGACCGACGACGAGGGCGAGATCGTGCTGGAGTTTCCGTTCACCGAGGCGATTCTCGATCGCCCGGACCGCTCGATGACAAGGCACTGAGAAACGCCGGCGCTGCCGCGCGGTCACAACCGTGGTCACAACCATGCGTTGGACGATGTCGGCATGTTTCCGATTGCATTTGTCCGGACAAATTCGCAAGACTATGAACGGAAAGCCTAATGCGCCGATCGACATCAATGGCGCGATGAACAAAGGCTTCCACCCAGGGGAGATCATCATGAAAAAACACTCGTTCGCACCGCGCAGCCTGCTGCTGGCGGGGGCCATGCTGGGCGCGTTCACGCTCTCTGCTGCGGCGCAGCAACCGGCGGCCGCACCGGCGGCAGGTGCTGCTCCGGCCGCCCAGCCGCTGCCGCCGGGCTCGCCCTTGATCGGGCGTCCGGACAATGAAGCCGCCGCCAAGCTGGCGCCGGTGGCGCCGCCGCCGCTGCCGTCTGCGCCCGACAAGCTGCCGCTCGCCAAGCTCAAGGTGCCGGCCGGCTTCAATGTCGAGGTCTATGCGGCCGGGATGGCCAATGCGCGCTCGATGGCGCTCGGCGACAAAGGAACGGTGTTCGTCGGCAGCCGCCTCGTCGACAAGGTCTATGCAATCGTCAACAAGGACGGCAAACGCTCGGTCAAGGTGATCGCTTCCGGCCTCTACCGCCCGAACGGCGTCGCCTTCAAGGACGGCACGCTCTACATCGCCGAGCTCTCGAAGGTCTCCAAGATCGACAAGATCGAGGACAATCTGGACAACCCGCCGAAGCCGACCGTGATCTACGACAAGCTGCCGAAGGACGAGGCGCATGGCTGGAAGTTCATCGCCATCGGTCCCGACAACAAGCTCTATGTCCCGGTCGGTCAGCCCGGCAACAACGTGCTGCATGACGCCGACCACGGCCAGATCCGACGCATGAATCTCGACGGCTCCGGTGCCGAGGTCTATGCGCTCGGCGTGCGCAATTCGGTCGGCTTCGACTGGAATCCCGAGACCAAGCAGATGTACTTCACCGACAACGGCCGCGACTGGCTGTCGGAGACGGTGCCGGAAGACGAGCTCAACCGCGTCACCAAGGCGGGCGAGGATTTCGGCGCGCCGTTCTGCTACCAGGGCAACATCATCGACCAGGAGCTCGGCTGGGGCAAGAACTGCAAGGACTACACGCCGCCGGTCGGTCTGATGGGTCCGCATACCGCTTCGCTCGGCATGCGCTTCTATACGGGCAGCATGTTCCCGAAGACCTACAAGAATGTGATCTTCGTCGCGCGTCACGGCTCCTGGAACAAGTCGCAGAAACAGGGCGGTGACGTCGTCGTCGTGCGGCTCAACAAGGACGGCACCGTGAAGTCGGTCGAGCCGTTCATGACCGGCTTCCTCGAGGACAACAAGTATGTCGGCCGCCCGGTCGACGTGATGCTGCTGAAGGACGGCTCGCTGCTGGTCTCCGACGACTGGAACGGCGCGGTCTATCGCATCAGCTACGGCAAGCCGAAGGTCGCCAATCAATAAGCCGAAACCCAGGGATCGGGGGCAGCGCGTGCTGCCCCCGATTTTCTTTTTGAACTGCATGCAAGGATGGACCGATGCGCAAGTTCGCAATCGCCGCGGCGCTGGCCGCTCTCAGCTTCTCCGCAAACGCCGAGACCATCCAGGAGCGCGCTGCGGCGTGCTTTGCCTGCCACGGCGAACACGGCACGTCGGAAACCGAGAACACGCCATCGCTCGGCGGCCAGCAGGCGCCCTATGCGCTGATCCAGCTGTTCATGTTCCGCGAGAAGCTCAGGGTATTCGACCCGATGAACGAGATGGCGAAGCCGATGACCGACGACGATTTGCGCGCCTTCTCGGATTTCATCGCCACCCTGCCGAAGCCGGCGCCGCCCGCGGATGCCGGCGATCCGGCGCGGATGGCGCGCGGCCAGGCGCTGGCGCAGCAGAACCGCTGCAACAGCTGCCACAACACTGATTTCTCCGGCAAGGACAACGTCCCTCGCATCGCCAACCAGCGCGAGGATTACCTCGCCAAGACATTGGCCGAATACAAGGACAACAGCCGGCACGGCTACGACGCCACCATGGCGGACGTGATGCAGACGGTGACCAAGGAGCAGATCGGCGACCTTGCCTATTACATCGCGCATTTCCGCTGACCGGCTACGCGGCAGGCCGCTGGCCTTGCCTCGCATGCAGCGCTAAAAAGCCTCCGTCACACGGAGTATCTCATGCAGGATCTTTGGCGTCTGTCGGCAACCGAGCTCGCCGGCCTCATCAAATCGAAGAAGGTATCGGCGAAGGAGGCGGCCGAGGCCGGGCTCGCTCGGCTCGATGCGGTCAACCCGAAGATCAACGCGGTGGTCGATCACCGGCCGGACGACGTGCTCGCGCAGGCCGCGAAGGTCGATGCGGCAATTGCGCGCGGTGAGGCGGTGGGGCCGCTTGCCGGCGTGCCGATCACGATCAAGGTCAATGTCGACCAGGAAGCTACGCCACCACCAACGGCCTGAAGGCGCAGCGCGACCTGATCGCTAAGGTGGACAACCCGGTGGTCGCCAATCTGCGCAAGGCCGGCGCGGTGCTGCTCGGCCGCACCAATTGCCCGGCGGTGTCCTATCGCTGGTTCACCACCAACCTCATTCACGGCGACACCAAGAACCCGCGCGATCCCGGCATCACCCCGGGCGGCTCGTCGGGCGGCGCGGGCTCCGCGGTCGCGGCCGGCATCGGCCACATCGCCCACGGCACCGATATCGCCGGCTCGATCCGCTATCCGGCCTATGCCTGCGGCGTGCACGGACTGCGGCCGAGCATGGGCCGCATCCCGGCCTTCAACGCGGCATTGCCGGAGCGTCCGATCGGCCCGCAGATCAGCGCGGTCTCGGGCCCGTTGGCACGTACGGTCAACGATCTGCGGATCTCGCTCGCGGCGATGTCGGCACCTGACTATCGCGATCCCTGGTACGCACCGGTGCCGCTCGAGGGACCGCCGCGCGAGAAGCGCGTTGCGATGTGCCTCAATCCCGATGGTCTCAACCCGGTACCGGAAGTGGTCGCTGCGGTTGCCGACGCCGGCAAGCGTCTGCAAGCCGCCGGCTGGATCGTCGAGGAAGTTGCCAACACGCCATCCCTGCGTGAGGCGGCCGAGATCCAGACCCGGCTCTGGCTCGGCGACGGCTACGAGGCGCAGCTTGCGTTTGCCGAGCGCGAGGGCGATCCCGGCGCGCTGGCCTGCCTGCGCGGCGTCCGCGCCAGGGTGCATCCGTTCGACCTGTCGCAGGCGCTGACCCGCCGCGCGACCTTGACGCGCGAATGGTTCGCCTTCCTCGACAAATATCCCGTGCTGCTGATGCCGGTGTCCGGTGAGCTGCCGTTCCCCGATCATCTCGACCGCAAGGACGAGGCGTCGTTCGCACGGGTCTGGCACGCGCAGCTGCCGCAGATCGCGATCCCATTCATGGGTCTGCCGGGGCTCGTCGTCTCCACCGGCCTCGTGGGACGGATTCCGGTTGGCGTGCAGCTCGTGGCGGCCCGCTACCGCGAGGATCTCTGCCTCGCCGCAGGCGAGGCGGTCGAGGCCGGCGGCACGCCGTCGGCTGCGATCGATCCGGTGAGCTGAAGATGCCGACGGTCTACGATTTCACCGCCAAATCGCTCGCCGGCGAGGACATGCCGCTGCGGGATTTCGAGGGGCAGGTGCTGCTGATCGTGAACACCGCGAGCGCCTGCGGGTTCACGCCGCAATACAAGGGCCTGCAGGAGCTGCACGCCGGATTGTCGCCGCGCGGCTTTGCCGTGCTCGGCTTTCCCTGCAACCAGTTCGGTGCGCAGGAGCCGGGCGATGCCAAACAGATCGCGGCGTTCTGCGAGACTAACTATGCCGTGACGTTTCCGATGTTCGCCAAGATCGACGTCAATGGCTCAGGTGCGCATCCATTGTACGAACACCTGAAACGTGAGAAGTCGGGCCTGCTCGGACCGGCGATTAAATGGAACTTCACCAAGTTTCTGGTCGATCGCGCCGGCAAGGTCGTGGCGCGGCATGCGCCGACCGCCCGGCCCGAAGGATTGAAGAAGGAAATCGAGGCGCTGCTATGAGCGACGACACCACCAACGACCAATTCCCCGACCGCCTCTCGGTCGATCCGAACAGCCCGTACTACAATGCGGAGATTCTGGCGCGCGACGTCGGCATCCGCTTCAAGGGCGCCGAGAAGACCAATGTCGAGGAGTACTGCATCAGCGAGGGCTGGGTGCGCGTCACCGCCGGCAATGCCAAGGACCGTTACGGCAATCCGCTGACCATCAAGGTGCACGGGCCGGTCGAGCCGTATTTCCGGGATAAGAAGTAACCACCGTCATTCCGGGGCACGCGAGACGTGAACCCGGAATCTCGAGATTCCGGGTTCGATGCTTCGTATCGCTCCGGAATGACGTGCCCCGACAACTCCGAAAGCTCAACCATGTCCGTCCGCATCGTCGACGTCCGCGAGGTGACGAAACCGATCTCCTCGCCGATCCGCAACGCCTATATCGACTTCACCAAGATGACCTCGAGCCTGGTTGCCGTGGTCACCGATGTGGTGCGCGACGGCCGGCGGGTGGTCGGCTACGGCTTCAATTCCAACGGCCGTTACGGGCAGGGCGGTCTGATCCGCGAGCGCTTTGCGCCGCGCCTCCTGGAAGCCGACCCGAAATCGCTGCTCGATGCCACCGGCGACAATCTCGATCCGGACAAGGTCTGGTCGACGCTGATGTCGAACGAGAAGCCGGGCGGCCATGGCGAGCGCTCAGTCGCGGTCGGCACCATCGACATGGCGGTGTGGGACGCGGTGGCGAAGATCGCGGGCAAGCCGCTGTTCCGGCTGCTTGCCGAGCGCCACGGTGTGAGCGCCAATCCGCGCGTCTTCGTCTACGCCGCAGGTGGCTATTATTATCCGGGCAAGGACCTCGGCGCGCTGCGGAAGGAGATGCGCGGCTATCTCGACCGCGGCTACAACGTCGTGAAGATGAAGATCGGCGGCGCGCCGCTCACTGAGGACCGCGAGCGCATCGAGGCGGTGCTGAAGGAAATCGGCAGCAGCGCGCAGCTTGCGGTCGACGCCAACGGCCGCTTCGACCTGGAAACCGCGATCGCCTACGCAAGATGCTGCGGGAGTATCCACTGTTCTGGTACGAGGAGGCCGGCGACCCGCTCGACTATGCGCTGCAGGCCGCCTTGGCTGAATTCTATCCCGGGGCGATGGCGACCGGCGAGAACCTGTTCAGCCACCAGGATGCGCGCAACCTGATCCGCTACGGCGGCATGCGGCCGGACCGCGACTGGCTGCAATTCGACTGCGCGCTGTCCTATGGGCTGTGCGAGTATCAGCGCACGCTCGAGGTGCTGAAGACCCACGGCTGGTCGCCGAGCCGCTGCATCCCGCATGGCGGCCACCAGATGTCGCTCAACATCGCGGCCGGCCTCGGGCTCGGCGGCAATGAAAGCTATCCCGACCTGTTCCAGCCCTATGGCGGTTTCCCCGACGGCGTCCGCGTCGAGAACGGCCACATCGTGATGCCGGACCTCCCCGGCATCGGGTTCGAGGGCAAGTCGGATCTCTCCAAGGAAATGAAGGCGCTGGCCGATTAGCTGGTGCCCATCCGCCCGGTGGGCCGGCTGCTAAATAATTTGAGCATTGCTCAATATAAGATTGAACGTTGCTCACGTTCCGATATACTTATGGGGGAGAGGCGCCTCGTCCGGAACCGGGAAGGCGTCGGAACCGGCCATGAGGAACAACCGCATGCCATATTCAGCGAAGAGTCTTCGGGAAGCTGCCGATGCCGGGGTGATCAGCGCGGCTGATCTGGACCGGCTGCTCGCCTTCCTGTCCAGCCATGAGGGGCAGGGCGCCACTGGCGATGCCAGCCCGGCCGCCAGGTTCGATGCCGCCCACGTGCTCTGGTATGCCGGCGCCCTGATCGTGATCGGCGCCATGGGCCTGTTCTCGACCCTGGCGTTCACCCAGATGGGGGGACGAGCGCTCACGGCCTGCGCAATCGCCTATGCCGCCGCTTTCGCCGTGGCCGGTCACCACCTCTGGGTCGGCAAGAATCTGCGGGTTCCCGGCGGCCTGCTGATCGCGATCGCCGTCTCGATGGCGCCGCTTGCGGTCTATGGCATCCAGGATGAACTCGGCTGGTGGGGCAAGTTCGGCAAGCCCGGAACCGTGCAGGACTTCTACGTCTGGGTGAAGGGCAGCTGGATCTTCATGGAACTCGCGACCGTCGCCGCCGGCATCGTCGCGCTGCGCTATTTCCGCTTCGCCTTCATCGTCGCGATCATCGCGTTTGCGCTGTGGTTCATGTCGATGGACTTGGCGCCATGGTTCAGCGGCACGGCCCATGCCGACTTCGAGACGCAGCGCCGCGTGTCGGTCTGGTTCGGTCTTGCCGTCCTCGCGGTGGCCTGGATCGTGGACTATCGCAGCCGCAACGGTGACTTCGCGTTCTGGCTGCATCTGTTCGGCCTGATGGCGTTCTGGGGCGGCATCTCTGCGTCCTCGAGCTCGACCGAACTGGGCAAGGCGATCTACTGCCTGCTCAATGTCGGCCTCGTCGTGATCGCCGTGATCCTGATGCGGCGCGCCTATGCGGTGTTCGGCGCGTTCGGCATCTGCCTCTATCTCGGACATCTTGCCGACGTCGTGTTCAAGGACTCGCTGTGGTTTCCCTTCTCGCTGTCGCTGATCGGCATTGCCGTGATCGCCGCGGGCCTGCTCTACCATCGCAACGAGCGCGCGATCACAGCCTGGATCGACACGCATCTGCCGGCGGGACTGCGGCCGCGCTCGGCAATCGCGTGACGACGACGGCCCATCAAGAAGCCGCTTAGAACCGATACAATCTGGAATTACTACAAGAAGGGCGGCGCGCAAGCGCCGCTCTTCGTTTCCCGGCGCAAATCCGGAAGCCGACGGAAACCATTTGCATCCTTGACTTTTCCAGCCCTGCGCTCGCCGTGCGCGGCACCTGCGCGCTTTCGTCACGACTTTATTCCGACATCACGCAAAAATTTTCCCGGGCTCATCGTCTGGACGCACAACGCCTCACGTCTCTAGAGGACGGCGCATCGCCTTCCCGCAAGGCGCGAGTTGCTTGGGGACGACGTCATGACATCAAGACTACAAGAAAATCGTCGCGTCGCTTTGCTTGCGAAGCTGGCGCTGCTCACGGCAAGCTATCTCGCGCTGAGCTTTCCGCTCGCAACGTCACCTGCGCGGGCGCAGTCGACCCCCTCGCAAGGCGGCGCCTCGTCGTTGCCGCCGGTGACCGTCACCGCGCCTGCCGCGCAACGTCGCCGCACTTTGCCGTCTACGTCACGCAACACCGCCGCTGCCCGCGGCCGCCGCACCCGGACGGCACGGCGGATCGAGCCTGCGGCCGCGCCGAAGCCTTTCACGGAGTCGCAGGATGCCCGCACCGGCACGTCGGGCTATTTCGCCAACAGCACACAGGTTGCGACCCGAACCAACACCGCGATCGTCAACATTCCGCAGTCGCTGAGCGTCGTGACGCGGGAGCAGATCCGCGACCAGAACTACCAGGGCGTCACCGACGTCACCCGCTACGTTCCCGGCGTCGCGGTGCATCAGGGCGAAGGCAATCGCGATGAGCTCGTGATCCGCGGCGTCGATTCCAGCGCCAACTTCTTCGTCAACGGCTTCCGCGACGACGTGCAGTACTTCCGCGACATGTACAACGCCCAAAGCATCGAGGTGCTGAAGGGGCCGAGCGCGCTGACCTTCGGCCGCGGCGCCGGCGGCGGCCTGCTCAACCGCACGCTCAAGGAGGCCGACGGCAACCGCGTCTACGAGGCGACGGCGCAGACCGGCTCGTGGGGCGATCGCCGTGTCACCCTCGATGCCGGACAGGCGATCAACGAGAACGTCGCGGCGAGGCTCAACGTGTTCTACGAGGGCGCCGACGCGTTCCGCGACTTCAACCATCTCGAGCGCTACGGCATCAACCCGACGGTGACGCTGAAGCCGGACGATAATACCAAGATCAAGCTGAGCTACGAGTATTTCCACGACGCGCGCACGGCCGACCGCGGCAATCCCTCGCAAGGTGTGCCCGGCGGCGCGACCCGCTTCAACCCGACGGCGCCGTTTGCGCCGAACGGCGACTTCTCGACATTCTTCGGCAGCCCGAGCCTGAACACCGCGCAGGCGACGGTGCAGACCGGCATGGCTATCATCGAGCACGATTTCGAGAACGGGCTGACGGTGCGCAACGGCACCATCGCGGCCGACTACCAGAAATTCTACCAGAACGTCTATCCGACCGGCGGCGCGCTCGCCGGCGCGGTCAACCCGGCGGACACCGCGGTCAATCTCGGCGCCTATCAGCACACGACCAACCGCGACAACGTCTTCAACCAGACCGATTTCGCCTACAAGACCTGGACCGGCCCGCTGTTCCACACCGTCGGTTTCGGCACCGAGTTCGGCCGCCAGAGCGGCGTCGACATCCGCAACACCGGCGTATTCCCTGATGGCACCAACACCATCGTGCAGAATCCGTTCGCCCCGACCTATTTCGGCGCGGTGACGTTCATCCACCACTTCACCGGCACCAATACCGACGGCGTCACCACGCCCGACTCGAACAGCCGTTATGCGCTGAACATCCAGTCCGGCTATGTCAGGGACACCATCGAGATCTCCCGCGCCGTGCAGATCATCGCCGGCGCGCGTTTCGATCGCTTCGACATGTCGGCGACCGACATGAACACCAACACCAATCGCGGCCGCGTCGACAATCTGGTGTCGCCGCAGGGCGCCCTGATCATCAAGCCGATCGAGCAGATGTCGGTCTATACCGCCTACAGCATCTCCTATCTGCCGGCGTCCGGCGACCAGTTCAGCTCGCTGACCGACGGCACGCTGATCCTGCAGCCGCAGCGCTTCGAGAATGTCGAGCTCGGCATGAAGTGGAACATCAATCCGAAGCTGCTGTTCTCGACCGCGGTCTACAATCTGAACCGTACCAACCAGCCGATCCCCGACGGCAACAATCCCGGCTTCTTCTTTCCCTCCGGCAGCACGCTCACGCGCGGCGTCGAGGCGAGCCTGACCGGCCATTTCACCGAGCAGTGGCAGTCGTCGCTGGCCTATGCCTATACCGACGCGAAGATCACCGGCGCGACCTCGGCAACCGTCGTGCCCGGCAACCGCGTCCAGCTCGTGCCGTACAACCAGTTTTCCTGGTGGAGCAAGTATCAGTTCACGCCGATGTGGTCGGCTGCGCTCGGCGTGATCTATTTCGGCGATTCCTTCGCCTCGTCCGACGACACCGTGCGGCTGCCAAGCTTCGTCCGCTTCGATGCGGCGGTCTATGCCAGGATCGATGAGACCTGGAGCGCCCAGCTCAACGTCGAGAACATCTTCGACAAGGGCTATTGGGCCTCCGCCGACGGCAACAACAACATCTCGCCGGGACAGGGCCGCACGGTGCGGTTGACGGTGCGGGCGAGGTTTTAGGCGTCGAGCGTGTCGAGGCCGGAGCGATGATTAGCCGTCATTGCGAGCGAAGCGAAGCAATCCATTGTCCCGCAGTGGCGCGATGAATTGCTTCGTCGCTTGCGCTCCTCGCAATGACGGGGAGGGAGCTGAGCGGCGGTCTACCCTAGCCGCATATCCAGCAGCCGGCGGCCTTCGCCCTTCAGCAGCTTCTTCACCGCGCTCGAGGCAATCACCTCGCCATTGTTGGCGTAGGCCTCGTGGTTCTTCTCGATGTCGTCGAGCCGGTAGAGGTAGTTGACCATGACACCGGCGGATTCGCGCAGGCCCTTGGGCGAGAGGTCGCCGAGCCAGTTGATCCGCTCCAGCCGCGCGCCGTTGCCGAGATGGAAGCGCGCGACCGAATCGATCAGCCGTCCCTTCGGCGTGCGCGCCTTCAGGAAGTAGTAGGCGGCGAGCGGCTCGAGCACGGCGCGCAATTGCGTGGCGAGCTCGGCGTTCTCGGGCCAGTCGGGCTTGCCGAGATTTTCCAGCAGCTGGCGGTCCTCATCTGACAGCGGCACGTCGTCGGCCTGCTTGACCCACTGCATGAAGCCCGGCACCGGCGACAGCGTCACGAAGGTGTCGAGCTTGGGCAGTTCGCGGCGCAGCTCCTCGACCACCTGCTTGATCAGGAAGCTGCCGAACGAGATGCCGCCGAGGCCGCGCTGGGTGTTGGAGATCGAATAGAACACCGCGGTGCGGGCCTTCTCGACCGGCACCGGCTCGCGCTCTTCCGCCAGCAGCGGCGCGATCGCGCCCGGGATGGCTTCGGTGAGTGCGACCTCGACGAAGATCAGCGGCTCGTCGGCAAGTGCCGGGTGGAAGAATGCGTAGCAGCGGCGGTCGACCGGATCGATGCGGCGGCGCAAATCGTCCCAATCGCGGATCTCATGCACCGCCTCATAGCGGATGATCTTCTCCAGAATATTGGCCGGCGACGACCAGTCTATCCTGCGCAGCACGAGGAATCCCCTGTTGAACCAGGACGAGAGCAGATGCACCACGTCGCGATCGAGCGCGGCAAGGTCCTTGTTGCCCTTCATCAATGAAAGCAGATCGGAGCGGATCGACACCAGCTCGCCGGTGCCGCCGGGCGCGCGATTGAGCCGGCGGATCAATTCCTGGCGGCGCGGCTCGGAGGCGAAATGCAGGTCGCTGGCGTCCTCGCCATTGGCTTTGGTGCGCCAGCTCTCGATCGCCTGCGCCAGCCTGGCGTGGTCGGGGCCGAAATCGCGGGCCAGCGTCTGGAAGAACGACAAGCGGCCGGCGGCGTCGAGGTGGTGGTAGCGGTCGAGCACTTCGCGCGCCATCGCGGTGCCGGAGGCTTCGCCGCGGCCGGACAGCAGCGCCTCGCACAATTCCAGAAGCTCGGAGGCATCCTGCCTGTCGTTGGCCGGGCTGGCGCGGCCGAGCAGGACGCGGCCGCGTTCGGAAATCGTCGAGAGCAAGTCGGAGAAAAAGGCGTTGGCCATGGGCAGGTCGTATCCAGCGGGTCGCATCCAGTGAAGCCGGACCTTACACGGGATTTAAGGTCGGCAGGAATGCAATCAAGCGCATGGATCGTACGGAAATATGTCGCAACGCGACAGCGGTATAATTCGCCTTATCATTCGTCTTGGCTGCGCCCGGTGACAACTCCCGTTCACGTTTTCTCCGCGAACGCGGTCGGTGTCTTGCCGGTAACCTGGCGGAACGCGTGGGAAAACGCGGGGACGCTGGCATAGCCGAGGTCGGAGGCGACCTGCTTGACCGAGACGTTGGCGCTGGTCGACAGCCGCTCGATTGCCGCCGCGATGCGGGCGCGCTGGCACCAACTCTTGAAGGAGAGCTGCGTCTCCGCCGCGAACAGCCGTGACAGTGTGCGCGCCGAGGTGCCGACCGTGCGCGCCAGCGCATCGATCTCATGGTCCCTGGTCGGATCGGCCAGCACGATGTCGGCGGCGCGGCGGCAGCGCGGCTCCTGCGGCAGCGGGATGAAGGTCGCGGAATCCTCGGCCTGGTGCAGTTCCAGCATCACCAGCCTGATCAGCAGGTCGGTGCGCTCGCGTCCGCAGGATACGTCGAACAGCGCAAGGATCGCCTGGTGCACCAGCGGCGAGACCCGCACCACGAATTCATGGCCGAGGCTGTCGCTGCGCTTTTCGCGCGCGAGCCAGGCCTGGTCGAAATACAGCGTGCGCATCTCGATGTCGGCGAGCACGTCGATCGCATGCGCGAGCAGGGCAGGGACCCACACCGCGCGGTCCGGCGGCACCAGCCAGCGGCCCTTCGGCGTGGTCACCTGCATGGTGCCGCTGGCGGCATAGACCAGCTGCGCCTCGCGGTGCATGTGGGGATCGAGCCGGATGCCCTTCTGGTAGCTGCGCGCGACCATGTGCACGCCGTCGCCGGTGACGCGCCGGTCGTTGTGGAGGGCTCTGATTGGCGGCTCAGCGATAGTCATTGGCGACATCCCGTCAGGACAAGCACCTATAACCTATTTCCGAGCAATTGAAGAATCGCCTGAAAGACGTGCCCATGAATGGTCCAAAGAACAGTCCGAGCAACAGTCCGAGCCGGGTGATCAGCTTCGTCAACGCCGGCCATTTCATCGACCATTACGCGATGCTGATCTTCGCCGCCGCGGTCATCATCATGGGCCCGGCGCTCGGCATGGCCTATTCGGAGCTGCTGCCCTATGCGACGCCGGGCTTCATCGCCTTCGGCGCCGGCTCGCTGATCACCGGCTGGCTCGGCGACCGCTGGAGCCGCCGCCACATGATGGTGATCTTCTTCGTCGGCATCGGCCTCTCGATGATCTCGGTCGGCTTCGTGCAGACGCCGCTGCAACTCGGCGCCGCGTTGCTTGCGATCGGCATCTTCGCCTCGATCTATCATCCCGTCGGCACCGCGATGATCGTGTCCTATGCCGAGAAGCTCGGCGCCCAGATGGGGATCAACGGCGTCTGGGGCAATCTCGGCGTCGCCTCGTCGGCGCTGGTCACCGGCGTGATCGGCCAGTATCTCGGCTGGCGCTGGGCCTTCATCGTGCCCGGCACGGTCACCGTGCTGATCGGCATCGCCTTTGCGATGACGGTGGTGCATGAGGATCGCAAGGGCTCCAAGCAGGCGGCGGCACAGGTGCGCGTCGCCAAGGAGGACATGTGGCGGGTGGTGCTGTCGCTGCTGATCGTGGTGATCGCGATCTCGACCACGTTCAACGCGGTGACGGTGGCGCTGCCGAAACTGTTCGCCGAACGGCTCGCCGATCTGACCAAGAGCCCGGCGCTGCTCGGCGTGATCGCCGCCGGAGTTTATGTGTTCGGCGCGATGACGCAGTACACGATCGGCAAGCTGCTCGACAAACATTCACTGAAGACGGTGGCGCTGCCGCTGTCGTTCATGCTGGCGCCGTTCCTCTATCTCGCAGCGAGCCTGTCCAACTTGCCGCTGATCGTGGTCTCGATCGGCATCGTGATGGGCGCGTTCGGCCAGGTGACGGTGAACGATGCGATGGTCGGCAAATACACCACCGAGGAATGGCGCTCGCGCGCCTATGCGGTGCGCTATTTCGTCGGCTTCACCGCGGCGGGCGCCTCCGTCGGCCTGGTGGCCTGGCTGCATGACCAGGGCGGCTTCTCGATGATGCTGCGCGCGTTCGCGGCGCTGTGCCTGCTGGCAATCGCAGCCGCGATCATCCTGCCGCGCGAGATTCGCAGCCCTGTCACGCAGACGGGCTGACCTGCTGACGGTTTGCCGCAGCAACGCGAGCTGAAATAGGCCAAAGTGCCATCCGCCACGAGCGGATGGCGCTTTTTCGCGCATTGCACAATGGCGTCACAAACTTTGTTCGGACCGGGTGGTGTGATACGCTCCACATGGGTCGCAGGGCCCGGGCGCCGGTTGCGCCGATCACTGCCATTTGTGGTTTGTGGAGCAGCCGACGCCATGGGCGAAATTCGCGACTTCAGATCCGGCAAGCCGGGCAGGCCACCGCCCGGCGAAGCGATGCCGCGGCGGCTCGCGGCGATCGTGGTCGGCGATATTGCCGGCTACAGCCGGCTGATGCAGCTCGATGAAGAGGGCACGCATACGCGCGTCAAGCGGATCGAGCGTGATCTCGTCGAGCCCACCATCACAGAGCACCACGGCAAGCTGGTCAAGACCACCGGCGACGGCTTCATCGCGATCTTCGACAGTCCGGTCGAAGCGGTCCGCTGCAGCATCGTGATCCAGCAAAACATGGTCGGCCGCAACGCGGCGATCGCCAGGGATCACTGGATCGAATACCGGATCGGCGTCAATCTCGGCGACGTCATCATCGAAGCCGACGATATCTACGGCGACGGCGTCAATGTCGCCTCGCGCCTGGAAGGGATTGCCGCGCCGGGGGAGGTATTCATTTCGGGCGGCATCTACGAGCAGATCAAGCACAAGATGGTCTGCGGCTACGAATCGCTCGGCGACAAGAAAGTGAAGAACATCACCGATCCGATCCGGGTCTACCGCGTGCTGCCGGACGCCGCCGCCTACCAGAGGACGCGCCGGCGCCGCGAGTCCATCCTGCTCACGCTGCTCGGACTGGCGGTCGCGACCATCGCGGGCGGCGTGTTGTGGTACCTGCTTGCGCAACCGCGGAGCAAGCTGGCCGAATTGGCGCAGGCGCCGCAGGCGCCGCCGGCACCGGCGGCGTCGCCTGCCGTGCAGCAGCCGGCGCCGGCGCCGAGCCAGAGTTCAAGTCCGGTCCCGGCGGCACCGGCGCAGCAAGCATTGCCGCAACCTGCGCCTGCCGCGAGCCCGGCACCGGACGTGCCGGAGCCCGAGATGGTGTCGCTCAAGGGCGGCAGCTTCTCGATGGGCAGCAATGACGACCCGTCCGAGCGGCCGATCCGCAAGGTGACGGTCAAGCCGTTCGCGATGGGCAAATTCCCGGTCACCGTCCGGGAGTGGAATGCTTGCGCCGCGGCCAAGGCCTGCGGCTTCACGGCC
Source organism: Bradyrhizobium viridifuturi (assembly GCF_001238275.1). Taxonomy (GTDB): domain Bacteria; phylum Pseudomonadota; class Alphaproteobacteria; order Rhizobiales; family Xanthobacteraceae; genus Bradyrhizobium; species Bradyrhizobium viridifuturi. The sequence goes on along the minus strand of NZ_LGTB01000033.1, from coordinate 87,545 downwards.
AGCGGCAAGGATGACGTTCCGGTCACCAATGTGAGCTGGAGCGATGCGAAGCAATATGTCGCCTGGCTCGCCGAGCTGATGAAGAAGCCCTATCGGCTTCCGAGCGAAGCCGAATGGGAATACGCGGCGCGCGGCGGAACCCAATCGAAATACTGGTGGGGCGATCAGGTGCAGCCGGGCCACGTCGGCTGCAAGGATTGCGGCGGCGACGCTTCGGCAGAACAACCGGTGAAGGTCGGCAGCTTTAAGCCGAATCCGTTCGGGCTCTACGACATGGGCGGCGGGGTCGATCAATGGGTCGAGGATTGCTGGCACAGGAATTACCAGGGTGCACCGGACGACGGTGCGGTCTGGACCGGAGGCGACTGCGGTTCCCATGTCATTCGCTCCGGCTCCTGGAAGAACGACGCACGCTATGTGCGCCCGGCCAATCGCGACAATTACGACACCAATGTTCGTTATCCGACCCACGGTTTCCGGATCGCGCTGTCTCCCTGAGCGATCATCCGCAATCGCCGGGTTTCATGGAGGGGCTATGAGACGTGCACGCCTGATCATGCTCGCCGCGGCACTGACATTGCTCGCTGCTCCTGCCGTCGCGCAAAACAAGCCGGCGGGCAAGGACACCAAGCTGTACTTTATCTGGCCGCACAACGGCGCGACGCTCAGGGGATCGTTCGTGTGCCGCTTCGGGCTGCGCAACATGGGCGTCACCCATGCCGGCGACGAGTTTCCAAACAGCGGCCACCACCATCTTCTGGTCGACGTCGACGAGCCGCTCAATCCGAATGAGCCGATCCCGTCGGACAAGTCCCATCTGCATTTCGGTGCCGGCCAGACCGAGACGCAGCTCGATCTGGCGCCCGGCAAGCATACCTTGCAGCTCGTGCTGGGCGACGCCAAGCATTATCCATTCAACCCGCCCGTCGTCTCCGAAAAGATCACCATCCGGGTCAAATAGGCCGATACGGATAGCTCCCTTGCGCGAAGCGCAGCTTGCGCAAGGCGGCCTCGTGCGGTTTGTTGCGCGCCGCCGGGCGCAAGAGCCGGCGTGGAGGGCATCCGATGTTGTCTCGATTGCTGCGTCTGGCTGGCCTTGTTCTGGGAGTGATAGTGATGGCCACATCAGCCAATGCCGACGCCTTGACGGATCAGATCGCGCCGACCGGAAAGCTCCGGGTCGCGATCGCAATCAGCCCGGCAGGCGGCGCATTCTGGTCGACCAAGAGCGAGAAGGGCTATGCCGGCGTTCCCGTCGATCTCGGCAAGGCGATGGCCGCGCAGCTCGGCGTCCCCGTCGAATACGTCGTGCACCAGAATTCCGGGCAGATCACCGACGCTGCGGCGAAGAACACCTGGGATGTCACCTTCCTGCCGAAGGATCCCGAGCGCGAAACGAAGATGACGTTCGGGCCGATCTACGAGGTCGCCGACGCCACCTATATCGTGAGACCAGGCTCGAAGATCACGAATTTCGCCAGCCTCGACCAGGATGGCGTCAAGGTCGCCGCCGTCAACAACACCACGACCATGCGTGGCGCGATCGCGCATCTCAAGCACGCCAAGGTCACCGGCTATCAGACCTATGACGAGATTTTCCATCTCCTGGAGAACGGCGAGGTGGACGCCTTCGCGCTGTCGCGCGACCAGCTCATGGCGATGGCGAAGAAGATTCCGGGCACGTGCGTGCTGGACGAGACCTTCAAGCAGACCGTGACTGCGGTCGCGGTGCCGCTCGACCATCCGCTCGCGGCTGCCTTCGTCACCAAATTCATGACGGACGCGATCGCCAACGGCACGCTGCGCAAGGCTTACGACAATAACGGCCTGAAGGACGCGCCGGTTCGTACCGAGGTGAAGTAGACCGCATCGGCCGCGCCGTGCGCGCGGCGACGTTCGCGCCGCGGCCCCTGCCGGGCCACGCGGCGGCCTGGGCGACATCTGTGCAAGCTGCATAAATCGGCGCCACCATCCCGGCCGGTTCCGGCGCCGGTCATCTAAGTAATTGTATTGAAATGATTTTCTTCCCCGACGCCAGCGCCTCCAGTTGGCATATCCATTGCTTTTGATTGCATCAGTCAATGACGACTGCCGTCCTCCGGATTGCCGAAGCCAGTGCTGGCCGAGGCGAGGGGATCAAGGCGCCCGGCCCGGGTGCCTCGAGCAATCGTTGCATCCCCATCTCCCCCGGACGGACGAGCATTTCCACCAACCCGCGTCGCTTCCGGCAGGCAACCGGCGCGGCCGAATTGCGCAAGGGGAATTTACGAATGGCCTATCTCGCACCGTCCGAATTCGTCACCAAGATGGTGGATGCCGGTGAATCCAAGATCTTCATGTCGACGCGCGACACCGTGATCCGCGCCTACATGGCCGGCGCGATCCTCGCGCTGGCAGCCTGGTTCGCGGTCACGATCAACGTCAACACGGGGCAGCCGATCGTCGGCGCGCTGCTGTTTCCGGTCGGCTTCGTGATGCTCTATCTGCTGGGCTTCGACCTCTTGACCGGCGTGTTCGTGCTGTCGCCGCTCGCGCTGCTCGACAAGCGGCCCGGCGTCACGCTCGGCGGCGTGCTGCGCAACTGGGGCCTCGTCTTCATCGGCAATTTCGCCGGCGCGCTGACGGTTGCCTTCATGATGGCGTTCGTCACGACCTTCGGCTTCACGCAGGAGCCTGACAAGGTCGGCATGACCATCGGAAACGTCGGCGAGGCGCGAACGCTGGGCTATGCGGCGCATGGCGCGGCCGGCATGGCCACGCTGTTCATTCGCGGCATGCTCTGCAACTGGATGGTCTCGACCGGCGTCGTTGGCGCCATGATCTCCACGACGGTGCCCGGCAAGGTCATCGCGATGTGGATGCCGATCCTGGTGTTCTTCTACATGGTGTTCGAGCATTCGGTGGTGAACATGTTCCTGTTTCCGTCGGGACTGATGCTCCATGCCAAGTTCTCGATCATGGACTATCTGATCTGGAACGAGATCCCGACCGTGCTCGGAAACCTCGCCGGCGGCCTCGCCTTCACCGGGCTGACGCTCTACACCACGCATGTGAAGACGGCGCCGAAGCGCCAGCGCCTGGCGGCTTGATCCTGGCCGGCTTGTGGGGCTCTCCTGTCACGGAGGGCCCCATTCGCTTTGGGACGGTCGATGCCGCGCACGCTGAAAATATCGGTCGGGCAATTCTCTGATCAGGGCCGCAAGGACACCAATCAGGATTTCCACGGCGCGCTGATCCCCGACGAGCCGCTGCTCGGCCTGAAGGGGATCGCTGTGGTGCTCGCCGACGGCATCTCCTCGAGCAGCGTCAGCCGCATTGCCGCGGAGTCCGCGGTCAAGAGCTTCCTCACCGACTACTACTGCACCTCGGAATCCTGGTCGGTGAAGAGCTCGGCGCAGCGGGTGCTGGAGGCGACCAATTCCTGGCTGCATGCGCAGACCCGGCGCAGCCAGAACCCCTACGACAAGGACAAGGGTTATGTCTGCACGCTGAGCGCGCTGGTGATCCGGTCGACCACGGCGCACCTGTTCCATGTCGGGGACAGCAGGATCTACCGCGTCGCCGGCAACAGTCTCGAGCAGCTGACCAACGACCACCGCGTCGTGATCTCGTCACAGCAGAGCTATCTCGGCCGCGCGCTCGGCGTGAACCCGCAGCTCGAGATCGACTACCAGAATCTCCCGCTCGAGCGCGGCGATGCCTTCCTGCTGGTGACCGACGGCGTCTACGAACACGTCCCGGCGCGGCAACTGGCGAAGACGATCAGGGACGGCGCCGCCGACCTCGATGCGGCCGCGAAGTCGCTCGTCGAACAGGCCTATGAGAACGGCAGCCCGGACAATCTCACCGCGCAGATCATCCGGATCGACGAACTGCCTGACGGCGATGCCAGCGAGGTGTTCGGCCAGCCGACCGAGCTGCCGCTGCCGCCGCTGCTCGATGCACGGATGCTGTTCGACGGTTATCGCGTCGTGCGCGAGCTGCATGCCTCGCACCGCAGCCACATCTATCTCGCTGTTGACGAGGAGAGCGGCACCACGGTCACGATCAAGATCCCCTCAATCGACCTGCGCGACGACGGCGCCTATCTGAAGCGCTTTGTGATGGAGGAGTGGGTCGCCAAGCGGATCGACAGTCCGCATGTGCTGAAGCCATATCTGCCGCAGCGCAAGCGCAACTTCCTCTATGTCGCGATGGAGTATATCGACGGCCAGACGCTGACACAGTGGATAACAGACAATCCTGCGCCCTCGCTCGAGACGGTGCGCGACGTCACCGAGCAGATCGCCAAGGGCCTGCGCGCGTTCCACCGCAAGGAGATGCTGCACCAGGACGTCAGGCCCGACAACATCATGATCGACAGCACCGGAACGGTGAAGATCATCGATTTCGGCTCGACCCGGATCGCGGGCGTCGCCGAGGCGGTGCCGGCGGGCGTCGAGGACATCCTGGGCACCCAGCAATATACCGCACCGGAGTATTTCCTCGGCGAGGGGGGCTCGGCGCGCTCCGACCTGTTCTCGCTCGGGGTCGTCACCTATCAGATGCTGACGGGGCGCTTGCCCTACGGCGCGCAGATCGCGCGCGCCCGCACCCGATCCGATTTCAACCGGCTGGTCTATCGTCCGGCCGCGCATGGCGGCCGCGACATCCCGAGCTGGGTCGACGGTACGCTGGAGCGCGCCGTGCAGATCAATCCGCTCAAGCGCTATGACAGCTTTTCCGAGTTCCTGTTCGACCTGCGCAATCCCAACGCAAGGTACCTGACGACGTCATCGACACCGCTGATCGAACGCAACCCGGTGCTGTTCTGGAAGTCGACCACGCTGCTGCTGGCGCTCGTCGTGGTGCTGTTGCTGGCCTATGGCGCGCATCATTTGCGGTAGGGAGTGCGACGACCCACCCCGTCATCCTGAGGAGCGCGTAGCGCGTCTCGAAGGATGCACGGCCCGGCTGGTGGCCGATTCATCCTTCGAGGCTCGCCCAGCGGCGCAATAGCGCCGCAAGGCTCGCACCTCAGGATGACGGGGAACGAGTTCGAGTAGGTGCCTAATGCGTGGCGCCCGCCGCAATCGGATCCAGCCCGCTCTTGACCAGCGCGTCGCGCGCATCTGATGAGGCGAGGAAGCTGATCAGCGCCTTGCCGGCGTCGGGCTCCTTCGAGACGGTCGCGATCCCGGCTGAAAACACCGTGATCTTCTGCAGCGGCTCCGGCAGCGGGCCGACGATGTCGATGCCGCTAACGGGCTTCAGCTCGGAGATCTGCTGCAGGCCGATCTCGGCCCCACCCTTGGCCACGATCTCGCCGACCGGAGTTGCCGGGATCATCCGCGCCTTGTCCTTCATCTGGTCGGCAATGCCGAGCTTGCCGAACATCTCGGTCGAGACATAGACCCCGCTGGCGCTGTCGGAATAGGCGACCGATTTCGCCGCCAGCAGCGCCTGCTTGACGCTGTCGGCCGAGCTGATGTCCGGCTTCGGCGCACCGGCCTTGACCGCAATGCCGATCGGCGACTTCACGAGGTCGACGCGGCTGTCGGCCACCACCTTGCCCTGCTTGATCAGGTCGCCCAGCGCGTAGCCGACCATGATCAGCACGTCGGCGGGCTCGCCGCGCGCGAGCCGCACCGGAATGGCGTTCGTGGTCGTCCCCATCGACGGCCCGAAGGCGGTCACCACCTTGTTGCCGGTCTTGCGCTCGAACTCCGGCACCAGCGCCTTGTAGGCCGCCGTCAGCCCGCCCGAGATCATGACATGGACTTCCGCGGCCGACGCGGCTGACGTGAAGGCGAGAGCGCCGATGACGGCGAACGTGAGGGCACGAAAGGCGGTGGCTGATCGCATGAAGTTTCTCCCTGGACGATTCTTGGGAACGGGGTCGTCGTGGCCTGGGAGACTATAGCTCGGGAAGAGGCGTGACTAGGGACGTGCCGCCGTCATTGCGCGGAGCGAAGCGACGAAGCAATCCATCTAACCCCGGGTAGGGACATGGATTGCTTCGCTTCGCTCGCAATGACGGCAGAGGATGCGCGCCCTCACGAATTCACATGCACGAAATCACGCAGCAGCGGATAGATCTCATTGTTCCAGCGCTTGCCGGAGAACACGCCGTAATGGCCGACGCCGGCCTGCATGTGGTGCACCTTGCGATAGGTGCGCACGCCGGTGCAGAGGTCCTGGGCGGCGAGCGTCTGGCCGATCGAGCAGATGTCGTCCTTCTCGCCTTCCACCGTCATCAGGCCCATGCGCCGGATCGCCGCCGGGTTCACCGGGCGGCCGCGATGCATCAGCATGCCCTGCGGCAACAGATGCTCCTGGAAAACGTCGCGCACGGTCTCGATGTAGAACTCCGCCGGCAGATCCATCACGGCGAAATACTCGTCGTAGAAAGTCTTGATCACCTCGGCCTTGTCGGTCTCGCCCTTGGCGAGATGGTCGGCGAGATCGATGTGCTGCTTGATGTGGCGCTCCAGATTCATCGAGACGAACGCCGTGAGCTGCACGAAGCCGGGATAGACCTGACGCAACGCGCCCTTGCACTGCACCGGCACGTAGTTGATCAGATTGTCCTCGAACCATTTGATCGGCTTGCTCTTGGCGAACTGGTTCACTTTGGTCGGCTGAATCCGCGTGTCGATCGGCCCGGCCATCAAGGTCAGCGACGCCGGCCGCGCCGGATGATTGTCCTCCGACATGATCGCGGCGGCGGCCAGCGCCGACACCGAGGGCTGGCAGATCGCCACCATATGCGCGCGCGGCCCGAGCTGGCCGAGGAAGTCGATCAGATGATCGGTGTAGTCCTCGAGCCCGAAGCGGCCTTCCTTGCGCGGGATGTCACGCGGATTGTGCCAGTCGGTGATGTAGACGTCGTGGTCCTGCAGCAGCGTCTTCACGGTGCCGCGCAGCAGCGTCGCGAAATGGCCGGACATCGGGGCCACCAGCAGCAGCCGCGGCTGCTCCGGGCCGTCCACCTTCCTGAAATGCAGCAGCGAGCCGAACGGCGTCGCATAGGCGACCTCCTCGGTCACCTCCACTTCCCTGTTGCCGACGGTGACGCTGCCGATGCCGTAGTCCGGCCGGGCGTAGGTCAGGGTGGAGCGCGAGATCAGCTCGAGCGCGGCGGCGAGCCGGCCGAACGTCCGGTCGGAGGCCCCCCGGGGCGCAAGATTGAGATAGCGCAAAGCCGCTGCGGCGCCGGTCCGCCACGGCGCCGTGAGGTCCATATGGTTCTGATAGGCTTGGTACATCATCGACATCATACGCATCCACCCGGTGGCCCGGTCTGCCAAGCAATATCGAGGCCAGAGGCTGGCCCGCTGCCCGGCAAATTGGCACGTGGCTTGCTGCGAAAATGACCGGCTCCGGGGGCGCGGCGGTTGGACCGGCGCGCGGCGTCCGGCAGCGAGACCGGTTTTCGGGCGTGAGGGACTGATATGGCGAAGGCGACACTCACCATCAGCAGCAAGAACTATTCGTCCTGGTCGCTGCGTGGCTGGCTGCTGGCGAAATTCGCCGGGCTGGAGTTCGAGGAGGTGGTCACTGCGCCCGATGACCCCTCGGCACGGGCCGAGCTGCTGCTGCTGTCGTCGTCGATCCTGGTGCCGTGCCTGCGCCACGAGGGCGCGACCGTCTGGGATACGCTGGCGATCGGCGAGTATCTCAACGAGATCATGCCGCAGGCCGGGCTGCTGCCGGACGACCGGGTCCAGCGCGCGCATTGCCGCTCGATCTCGGGCGAAATCCATTCCGGCTTCACCACGCTGCGGTCGTCGCTGCCGGTCAATCTCAAGGGCCACTTCCCCGGCTTCAAGATCTGGTCGCGGGCGCAGGCCGACATCGACCGTGTCTGCACCATCTGGCGCGATTGCCTCGGCAAGTCCGGCGGCCCATTCCTGTTCGGCGAGCGCCGCACCATGGCGGATGCGATGTATGCGCCCGTCGTGACCCGCTTCATGACCTATGACGTGAAGCTCGACCCGCTTCTCGTGACCTATGCCTGCACCATCATGGCGATGCCCGAGATGCAGGAATGGACCGAGGCCGCAAAGGCTGAGCCTGCCGATGTCGAGGAGCTCGAGGTCGAATATTAGGCAAGCCGCCCACCCGGCCTGACTGCGCCGGCGGCTCAAGCTCCAGGCAAGACTTGCTCAATCGACGTGCCGTCCGCGTCTGCCATCGGGCGCTGCGACTGATCGAGCGCGGCGCGCGCCGAAGGCAAATATGCGCCTCGCGCCAAATGCTTCCGCCGCGATATCGGCGCGTGGCGGGACCGATCGCCGCAGCGTGGCCGGGCTGGCAAGGATTTCGCATAGCAATATTCGAGCTGTGACCGCGACGATGCGACGCTGCCGAAAATTTGGACGCTGAGCCCCCGCCGCGATCTCGCGAACACGAGAACCGTGGAGGCTTGAAATGAACCAGCACGCCGTCGTCAGCAAATTCTCCCACGTCAAACCCGGTGACACCGAGTTCAAGGGTGGAGGTCTGCGCGACTTCTTCCTGTATCGCGATCTTGGCATTGCCGATGCCACCGGCGGGCAGGTGATCTGCCACCTCGTCAAGGCCAATCCCGACCTGCCGCCAGAACACGGCACCGGCTGGCACAAGCATTTGTGCGATTTTCAAATCGTCATCATGACCAAGGGCTGGGCGCGCTTCATGTACGAGGACAAGGAGACGCTGGTCGAAGCCGGCGACGTCATCCACCAGCGGCCCGGCATCACGCACTACCTGTTCGATTACTCGAAGGACATGGAATACCTCGAGATCGTCAGCCCCGCCGATTTCAAGACGGTGGACGTGCCGCCGGCGACCGAGACGGTGCCGCCGATCACCCCGTGGAAATGATCGCCAAGGCGGATTGGAGAGGAGGTATCGCAAATGTCGTCTGCGGAGGAATTAACCTTTGTCGTCGGCCGCTGGCTGCGGCCGATCATCATGCTTCTGTATGTGGTGCGCCGTATCGGGCAGATCGCCACATCTAGCCGTGAACAACGGAGTACGTCACTCAATCAGTGATTCGGACGCGGTTCGTTCCATCCGCGTTCCAAATCTTAAAGCAGGTCGCATGCGCGTCGCGTTTTGAGACAGCGCATGCACATGACCGGAAGGATCATGTGCAGGAGCTGCGGCTTGCGGCCTCAGGCCATGCCCGGTTGCTTTTCGCGCGGCTTGCGCCAGGCGATGACGTTGGCTTCCAGCGCGCCACCTGTCGTGTCATTGCGCCACTGACCGTCGACGAAGCGGCAGGCGAACGGCAGCTGATACGTTCCGCTGTGATCCTCACAAAGCACTTCCACGCGCTGTTCCGGCGAAGGTTCGCCATTGCCATCGAATTGCGCCAGCCGTTTTTCGCGCGTTGCCATGCGATCTGTCTCCACTGCCCAAGGTCGAGCCAAAAGGGGTCGAACCAAACAAGTTCCGAAGGCCCCCGTCCCCACGAGTAGTCCCCGTAATGGGTGAAGCACACCGCTCGAATGCGGTTTCAGTGTGGTATGTCTGCCCAGCTTTCAGCGTCGCGAGCACAAAACTGTGAATGACGCATGTGATTGGGGATGCCGATGATCGCTCGTTTCGCTCTTGTCCTGCTCATGCCGCTTGCGCTCGGCGTCGCCGGAACCGCGCATGCGCAGGACGTTCCCGGCATCGAGATCTGCACCGTCGAGAAGACGATGGAGCGGCGCACCAGCTGCCTGCAGAGCAACGTCGATTTCCTGCACAAGACGATCACCAAGCTGACAACGGATCATCAGCAGAAGCTCGACGCCGCCAACCGGCAGATCGCGAGCTTGCAGAATGCGGTGGCAAGCTTGCAGAAGCTCGTCACCGACTTGCAGGCGGCGCAGCTCAAGCTGACCGAGGATCTGAAGAAGAAAGCCGACGCGCCGGCGGCGAAGGATGCCGCGCCTGCGGCAAAGGACGCGACGAAGTAGCACACCGTCATTGCGAGGAGCGAAGCGACGAAGCAATCCACCTCACAACGAGCGGAGGGATGGATTGCTTTGCGGAGCCTGTCATCGGGCGCGCGTTCGCGCGACCCGTTGGCTCGCAATGACGCGGAAAGAGCCGGGGCTCTTCACGCCACCCGATATTTCTCCATCACGTCGCGATCCGGCTCGTAGCCGAGCCCGGAGCCCTGCGGCACGGCGACATGGCCATGGGCGTCGACAGCGATCCGGTCGCCCCACAGACAGGCAGGTCGCTTCATGAAGAACACCTCGATCAGCCCGGCGTCACGGATCGCCATCAGATGCAGCGTGGCGAGAAAGCCCGGGCCGAAATAGGGCGAGTGCGGAATGACCTGAACGCCGAACTCGTCAGCGAGCACCGCGACCCTCAGGAATTCGGTGACGCCGCCGACCTTGATCACCGACGGCTGCGCGTGGCTGACTGCGCCCGCGGTCATCATCTGGCGGAATTGATGTACGGTGCAGGCGTTCTCGCCGGCCGCGATATCGAGCCGGCCTTCTCGCCGCACTTCCGCGAGCGTCGCAAAATCCTCCGGCGGCCAGACCGGCTCCTCCAGGAACATCGGCGCGGCCTGCTTGCAGTCGCGGGCGAACTGGATCGCCGCCGGCCCGTCCAGCGGGCAGTTCATGTCCACCATCAGCGGCACGGTGGGACCGATCGCCTCACGCGCGGCAGCGACTGCGGGCACGGTCGTCTCGTGCAGCTTGATCGCGGCATAGCCAAGCTTGATCGCCTTCTTGCATTCGGCGGCGATGTGCGCCGGATTGCCGATCCGCATCAGGCTCGCATAGGCCGGAATCGTGCTGCGCTTGGCACCCCCGATCAATTGATGCAGCGGCACGCTCTGCACCTTGCCGGCGAGATCCCATAGCGCGATGTCGAGCGCCGAGATCGCAAACATCGTGATGCCGTAGCGGCCGAACAGATGCAGATTGCGCTGGATCTGCTCCATCGCGGCGGGAATGCGGGCGGCGTCCGGCACCTCGAGGCCGCGTGCCTGCGGGGCGATCATCTCGGCCACGGCAGCGCAGCTGGTCTTCGGGCAGACATAGGCGAAGGCATCGCCCCAGCCGGTCAGGCCGGCATCGGTCGACACCTCGACCAGCACCATGTCGAGCGCGGAGATTGCGGACGCGCCCTGGCGGAAGCTCGCGGGCCCGGCATCATAGGGAATGCGGATATGGTGAGCGCGGACGTCGGTGATTTTCATTGTTGTTGTCCTTCCGATCGCAGGATGCAGCTTGAGCCGGTGAGGCCGGACATCGCAGCCTGGACGGCGTTGCTGCGGCTCGCCCGGGTTCCAGCCAATCGCAGGTCTTGGTTGTAAAGCCTTGCTTGTGACGAGTCTTGCTCGTGAATCGTGTCGAAGACGTGGATGCCCGGCGTAGCGCCGGGCATCACGAACGCCGAAATTGTGGAGAAGGCCGTTACGAGCTCTTCTCGCCGCTCATGACGGGGCCGAAGCGCTCCCAGCTCTCGCCCTTGAAGCGCATCATCTGCAACTGCTCGATCGGTGCGTAGTCGTCCGGCCCGGTCTTGATCTTCGTGCCGGGCAGGTAGATGCCGATCTCGAAGTTGAGGCTGGCCGCCTGCTTCATCAGGTTCTCGCGGGTGAGGTTGTCGCCGCATTGCCGCAACACCTGCTCGAGCCCCTTGGCGACGCCGTAACCGAACACGGTCGAGGCATCGTTCTGGTCGCCCTCGGGATACCACTTGGTCATGAACGCGCGCCACTCGTTCATGGCCGGATCGTTCTTCCACTCGTGATCGGCTGGATCCTTCAGATACTGGGTCGACAGGATGTCCTGGCTCGCCTCATAGCCGGCCGGCTTCATCACACCGCCGATCGAGACCGAGACGTTGGTGAGAAACTGGACCGGATGCCAGTCGAGCTCGGCGGCCTTCTTGATCGCCTGCGCCGCGAATTTCGGCGTCGCGATGTTGACGAAGATGTCTGGGTTGGCGCCCTTGATCTGCACGATCTGAGAATCCACGGTCGGCGACGAGGTCTCGTAGGAGGATTCGACGACGATCAGTTTCTTGGCCGCATCGCCGAGCCCGTCATGCAGGCCGATCAGATAGTCCTTGCCGAAGTCGTCGTTCTGGTAGAGCACGCCGATGGTCTTGCCGGGATATTTCTGCAGGATGTATTTGGCATAGATGCGGGCCTCGACCTGGTAGCTCGGCTGCCAGCCCATGGTCCACGGAAAATTCTTCGGATCGTTCCACTTGGCGGCGCCGGTCGAGACGAATAGCTGCGGCACCTTCTTGGCGTTCATGTATTTCTGGATCGCGGTGTTGCCCGGCGTCCCCAGCGGATTGAAGACCAGGAGCACCTCGTCGCTCTCGACCAGCTTGCGGGCCTGCTCGACCATCTTCGGCGGTGAGTAGGCATCATCGTAGGAGATGAAGTTGATCTTGCGGCCATTGATGCCGCCCTCGCTGTTGAGCTTGTTGAAATAGGCCGCTTCCGTCTTGCCGATCGTGGCGTAGGCGGATGCCGGGCCCGAATAGGGCATGATGTTGCCGACCTTGATCTCGGCGTCGGTTGCGCCCGGATCGTATTTCTTTTGGGCATTGGCTGCGCCGGCGACGGTGATCGTCAAAAGTCCGGCAAGCGCCGCTGATATGACGCAGTTGGCATAGCTCAGGCGGTGGTGGTGCATCATTGTCCTCCCTGACATGCTGGCCGCGGCTCGTGCAGTCTTGATTTTCGGGCAGCTTGATGAGCCGTCGGATCGATGCAACCGCGAGTATGCACGATTGCAACGCTGTTGCCAGCGACGCCTTTGGTTTAAAATTTCGCGGAGCGGAACCACGGTTTCGCCGCGCGCAGCAAGGACTGTCAAGCGCCGCAGGTCGCAGCCATGCATGATGCCGGAGCCTTGCAGGAAAGCCGTCGTCCATGAATCCAGCCCAGAAGGCGCTCTGGTACATCGAAAGCCACCTGCGCACGTCGCTGACGCTGGATGACATCGCTGTTGTCGCCGGGGTCTCGCGCTTCCACCTGGTGCGGGCGTTTGCAGAAGCGACCGGGTTCTCGGTGATGCGCTATGTGCGGGCGCGCCGTCTCAGCGAGGCTGCGCGCGAGCTTGCGGCCGGTGCGCCCGACATTCTGACGCTGGCGCTGGATGCGGATTACGGCTCCCACGAGGCATTCACCCGCGCGTTTCGCGACCATTTCGGCGTCACGCCGGAGACCGTGCGCGCGACGCCGTGCCTGACGACGCTCAAGCTCCAGGAGCCGATCACCATGATCTCGACTGCTCTCGATCATCTCGATCCGCCGCGCATCGCGACCGGCAAGGCCTTTCTCGTCGCCGGCGTCGGCGAGCGCTATAACCACGCCAACGACAGCACGGCCGGCATTCCGAGCCAGTGGCATGGCTTCCACCAGCAATACGCGCATATTCCGCGCCAGATCGGCAATGGCGCCTACGGCGTCTGCTGCAACGGCGATGATGCCGGCAATTTCGACTACATCGCGGGCGTCGAGGTCGCCGATTTCTCCGACCTGCCGCGCGAGTTCGCGCGGGTCCGGATCCCGGCGCAGAAATACGTGGTGTTCACCCACGCCGACCACATCTCGACCATCCGCCGCACCGTCAACACGATCTGGAACAGGTGGCTGCCGCAGTCCGGCATGAAGGTCGCCGACGCGCCGAACTTCGAGCGCTACGACGCGAGATTCGACGCGTCGACCGGCGTCGGCGGGCTCGAGATCTGGGTGCCGGTCAAGGAGTAGCGGTTTGTGTGGTGGCTGCGCGGCAGGCGAGACGTGCGGGAGGTTCTTCAGATGAACGTCGACAGATACGAAAGACCGGTTGCCATGAGCGATCCGGGACGTCACGCGGCCCTGTTCAACGGCCTGCCGCAAGGCCCCGGCGCGCTTGCGGCGACTGTGCAGGGTCTATTGATCCATCAGCACATCGCCCCGGCCTATGGGGTGACGCTCGGCGGCGACCGGCAGGCGCAATCGCAGGTCCGCGCCGTCGAGACCATGCTGGGCGAAATCGTAGCGCGCGACGCCCGGCCGCTTGCGGCGGCACGTGCCGTCAACGAGCGGCAGGTCGGTGTATGCAGGCACTTCACGCTGCTTCACGTGGCGATGTTGCGCACGCAGGGCATTCCGGCGCGTGCGCGCTGCGGATTTGGCGCCTATTTCGAGGCGGGAAAATACCTCGACCATTGGGTGACAGAGTATTGGAACGAGGACAGCAAAAGCTGGGTCTTGTTCGATTCCCAGATCGATCATCGGCAGCGTGAGCTGTTCGGGATCGGATTCGATGCGGCGGATGTGCCGCGCGATCAGTTCCTGGTCGCCGGCGATGCCTGGTCGCTCTGCCGCGCCGGGAGCCGCGATCCCAGCGCATTCGGCATCCTCGACATGCACGGACTTTGGTTCATTGCAGGCAATCTCGTCCGCGACATCGGCGCGCTGAACAATCGCGAGATGCTGCCGTGGGACGTTTGGGGCGCCATGCGCATGCAGGACAGCGAACTTGACCTCGCATTCTTCGACCGGCTAGCAATCGTCAGTCGCGAGCCCGATGCTCACGTCGATGAACTGGCTGAGCTCGATCGCGATGAGCGGGTGCGTGTTCCCGGAGCGGTGTTCAACGCCGTGCTCGGCTTTGTGCAGGACGTGTAGGTGGAGGGCGCGCGCCGGACTTCGGGATCTAGGTGCTGGTGAAGGGGAGGGCTCGTACCCGCACCGCAAATTCGATGTCGTCCCTGCGAAAGCAGGGATCCATAACCACAAATGCTGATGGTCGCCCGATGTCAGAACGACGAGTCCCGCCTGCAAGTCTCGCCGCGGCGTATGGGTCCCTGCTTTCGCAGGGACGACACCGTTTATGCGGCCGCGAGCTTGCCTTGCTAACTCAGTGCGATCTAGCCAGGCAGAACGCCACGACCTGTTCCAGCGCCGTCTTCATCGGTGAGGGCGGGAACAGCGCCAGTGCGTCGACCGCCATCGCGCCATAGTGCTGGGCGCGGCTGATGGTGTCCTCGAGGGCGCGGTGCTTGGTCATCAGGCCGATGGCTTGGTCGAGATCGCTCGAGCCGATCTCGCCGCGCTCGAGCGCACGGATCCAGAACTGGCGCTCGGTGTCGTTGCCGCGGCGGAAGGCCAGCACCACCGGCAGCGTGATCTTGCCCTCGCGGAAATCGTCGCCGACATTCTTGCCGAGTTTTGCGGATTTGCCGCCATAGTCCAGTACGTCGTCGACGAGCTGGAACGCGATGCCGAGATTCATGCCGACCGAGCGGCAGGCGGTCTGCTCGGCCTTGGGCCGGTTGGCGATCACGGGACCGACCTCGCAGGCGGCCGCGAACAGCTCCGCGGTCTTGCCGCGGATCACGGCGAGATATTCGTCCTCGGTGGTCGCGGTGTTCTTGGCGGCGGCGAGCTGCATCACCTCGCCCTCGGCGATGGTGGCGGCGGCCGCGGACAGGATGTCGAGCGCGCGCAGCGAGCCGACCTCGACCATCATCCGGAACGCCTGGCCGAGCAGGAAGTCGCCGACTAGCACGCTGGCCTCGTTGCCCCACAGCATCCGCGCGGACAATTTGCCGCGGCGCAGCTCGCTTTCGTCGACCACGTCGTCATGCAGCAGGGTCGCGGTGTGCATGAACTCGACCGCGGCGGCGAGCTTGATGTGGCCGTCGCCGGTGTAGTCGGAGAGCTGGGCCATCGCGAGCGTCAGCATCGGGCGCAGCCGCTTGCCCCCCGAGGAGATCAAATGATTGGCGACCTCGGGGATCATGGTGACCTCGGAGCCGGTCCGCGACAGGATCGTCGCGTTGACGCGCTCCATGTCGGCGGCGACAAGTCCCACCAGCCCGTCGATCGAAGCATTGGACGGGCTTTCGAAGGGTACAATAACCGCCACGCTGGTCTCCAATTTTGCCGAATTCGCACTATGCTCAGCTATAACAATAGAAACTGCGCGGTGCAGCGGCAAGGCCTCGAAGCTGTTGACATATGACGCATTCGCTGCACTGCCGGGGCAACAGGAGAGCGTATTTTGCGGGAATTGGTACGGACCAATGACATGGTGCTGGTCTCCGCCATCGGCGCGCTGCTCGACAGCGCTAACATCCACCATCTGGTGCTGGACCAGAACATGAGCATCATCGAGGGCTCGCTCGGCGTGCTGCCGCGGCGGATCCTGGTGCACGAGGACGACAACCACGAGGCCCGCCAGCTCCTGACCGATGCCGGCCTCGGCCACGAATTGCGGGCCGATGATTAGAGCGTTTTCAAGCGAAGTGGACCCCGGTTCGCGTGACGAAAACGCGTCAGGGAAGGAGGCCGCCGAGATCACCGAAGACGGATTCCTCGGCGGGCAGTTGCGCCTCCGGCAGCCCCGCGGCGGCCACCGTGCCGGCCATGACGCGATCCTGCTGGCCGCGGCGACGCCGGCCCGGTCAGGCGACCGCGTCGTCGATCTCGGCGCCGGCGTCGGCGCGCCGGGCTTGCGGTGGCGCGGCGGGTGAGGGGGATCGACCTGGTCCTGGTCGAGATCGACCCGGCAATGGCCGAGCTCGCCCGGAATAATGCCGGTGCCAACGCGATCGTGGCCGACGTGATCGTGCTCGATGTCGAGGCCGGCGCCGCAGCCTTCGATCAGGCCGGGCTCGCACCCGACAGCGCCGATGTCGTGCTGATGAACCCGCCGTTCAACGATCCCTCGCGGCACCGCGCCTCGCCGGACGGCGTGCGCCAGCGTGCCCATGTCGCGACCGCGACAACACTTGCCGCCTGGGTTCACGCGGCGCGGCGGATTCTCAAGTCGAACGGGCAGCTGACGATGATCTGGCGGGCCGACGGGATTGCCGACGTATTGGCCGCGCTGGACCGCGGCTTCGGCAGCCTCGAACTGCTGCCGGTTCATGGTGATGGGACCTCGCCGGCGATCCGAATCCTGGTGCGGGCCACCAAGGGTGGCCGGGCGCCGACGCGGCTCCATGCCGCGCTGTTGCTCAATGAAGAGTCAGGTGTGCCCAATAAATGGGTGCAGGAGATCCTGGCTGGAAAGGGAGAATTGCCGCTGGCGCGGCGCTGACGGGCAGGCGAACTGCCCGCGTCACTGGCACAAAATCACTGCGAAGCCGTTTCCGACTGGCGTTCCGGCCTTGATGTGAAGCGGATCGCCGTCAGGAGCGTTCCGATCAGCACAATCAGCAGATAGATCTTCATGAGTCCCTCTCCGCCGCGAATTGCAACCCCAATGACAAAATGCAAAACGCGTTCCACGGAATCCAATGACAGTGGCGTGATAAAAAGTGGTTAATTCGAGGTAACGGCATGAGTGAACAAATAAGTGATCGCCAAGGCCATTCTGGAGGACGTTCGGGACTGCTCGAACGCGTGCAGGGAATGTTGCCGGCACGTTTCCGGCGCGGCACGGCGGTGGTGCCTGTCGTGCGGTTGTCGGGCGTGATCGGCGCGGTGACGCCGCTGCGGCCCGGCATGACGCTCGCCGGCGTTGCCAAGATGCTGGAGCGCGCATTTGGCACTCGGAATGCCAAGGCGGTGGCGCTGGTGATCAATTCACCGGGCGGCTCGCCGGTGCAGTCGCGCCAGATCTATCTGCGTATCCGGCAGCTGGCGGCCGAGAAGAAGCTGCCGGTCTTGGTGTTCGTCGAGGACGTCGCGGCGTCCGGCGGCTACATGATCGCCTGCGCGGGCGATGAGATCTATTGCGACCCGTCCTCGATCCTGGGCTCGATCGGTGTGGTCGGCGGCAGCTTCGGCTTGGAGGGACTGATCAAGAAGATCGGGGTCGAGCGGCGGCTCTACACGGCGGGCGCGCACAAGGCGATGCTCGATCCGTTCCTCCCCGAAAACCCCGACGACGTCGCCCGGCTGAAGTCGATCCAGCGCGAGATCCACGCGATCTTCATTGCGCTGGTGAAGCAGAGTCGCGGCAGCCGCCTGAAGGGTCCCGACGACGAGCTGTTCACCGGCGAGTACTGGGCGGGCGAGACCGCTGTCGGCCTCGGGCTTGCCGACGGCATCGGCGATCTGCGCGCGACCTTGCGGGCCCGCTATGGCGAGAAGGTGCTGACCCCGGTGATCGCGCCCGCCAGCGGCATGCTGTCCGGCCTGCTCGGCCGGCGGGCGCCCGGGGCCGGCTCGATGGCGGCGCTGGACGGGATCGCTGGCCTGCCGGACGATCTGATCTCGGCGGTGGAAACACGGGCGATTTGGGCCAGATTCGGGCTCTGAACACGCGGATTTGAGCGCGCCATTTAGCCCCAAAACCGCGATTGCGGCGCAGGCCGGCTTGCGCGAGAATGGGTTATTGGGGGCCTGACAGACGTGAACGACAAGGATCGACCGATGCCGCCGCTGATTGCATTCGCAGGCGTCCTGGGTGGCCTGGCCGTGGTCCGCTGGGCTTACAAGACGGCCGTCCGGATCAACCAGGAACTGGAAGAGGCGCGATTGTCCCGCGTGGCCGAGGCCTCGCGTGCGAGCGAAATCAAGACCCTGCGCCGCGACCCCGTGACCGGGGCCTATCGCCCGGGCTAGCAGCTTCAAACTCCGCAAATCGGCGGTGCCGGATTTTCCGGCATCGCCTTGATTCCATTGGCCACCGCCGATACGGTCCCGCGCGTTTTCACACCCCCTCGCGAGATCGATTCCAACGATGGACGCCCTGCCTGACCACATGCGCCCGGAACGTTCGTTCCAGGGCTTCATCCTGGCCCTCCAGCGGTTCTGGGCCGAGCAGGGTTGCGTCATCCTGCAGCCCTACGACATGGAAATGGGCGCCGGTACCTTCCATCCCGCGACCACCTTGCGTGCGCTGGGCCCAAAGCCGTGGAACGCGGCCTATGTGCAGCCCTCGCGGCGGCCCAAGGACGGCCGCTACGGCGAAAATCCCAACCGGCTGCAGCACTACTACCAGTTCCAGGTGATCATGAAGCCGTCGCCGCCCAACCTTCAGGAGCTGTACCTGAAGTCGCTGGCCGCGATCGGCATCGATGCGGCGGTCCACGACATCCGCTTCGTTGAGGACGACTGGGAGAGCCCGACGCTGGGCGCCTGGGGTCTCGGCTGGGAATGCTGGTGCGACGGCATGGAAGTCAGCCAGTTCACCTACTTCCAGCAGGTCGCCGGCGTCGAATGCGCGCCGGTCGCGGGCGAGCTCACCTACGGGCTCGAGCGGCTTGCGATGTATGTGCAGGGCGTCGACCGCGTCTACGACCTCAACTTCAACGGCCGCGAGGGCGCCGAGAAGGTGACCTATGGCGACGTCTTCCTGCAGGCCGAGCAGGAATATTCACGGCACAATTTCGAGTACGCCGACACCGCGATGCTGTTCGAGCAGTTCAGGATGGCGGAAGAGGCGTGCCGCAAATATCTCGCCTCCGGCTGGCGTGAAGGCGGCAATCAAAAGAAGGAACATTTGATGGCCTTGCCGGCCTACGACCAGTGCATCAAGGCGAGCCACGTCTTCAATCTGCTCGACGCCCGCGGCGTTATCTCGGTGACGGAGCGGCAGAGCTATATCGGTCGCGTGCGCGACCTGGCGAAGGCCTGCGGCGAGGCATGGATCCACACTGAAACGGGCAGGGCGGTCTGATGCCCGATCTTCTCCTCGAACTGTTCTCCGAAGAAATTCCCGCGCGCATGCAGGCCAAGGCGGCGGACGATCTGCGCCGCATGGTGACCGACAAACTAGTCGCCGAAGGTCTCGTCTATGAAGGCGCCAAGGCGTTCGCGACCCCGCGTCGCCTCGCGCTCACCGTGCGCGGCATCCCCGCGCGCCAGCCCGATTTGAAGACCGAACGTCGCGGTCCGAAGATCGGCGCCCCTGACGCGGCGGTGCAGGGCTTTCTGAAGGCGACCGGTCTCAAGTCGCTGGATGAAGCAAAGATCCAGAAGGATGCGAAGGGCGACTTCTACATCGCGCTGATCGAAAAGCCGGGCCGCGCCGCGATCGACGTCATCGCCGAAATCCTCCCCGTCATCATCCGCACCTTCCCCTGGCCGAAATCGATGCGCTGGGGCGCGCGTTCGGCCAAATCGGGCTCGCTAGCCTGGGTGCGCCCGCTGCACGCCGTCACCGCGACCTTTGGTCTGGAGACCGAGGAGCCTGATGTCGTGAAATTCTCGGTCGACGGCATCGAGGCCGCGCAGACCACCTACGGCCATCGCTTCATGCGCCCGGCGCGATCCCGGTGCGCCGTTTCGAGGATTACGAGGCCAAGCTGCTCGACGCCAAGGTCGTGCTCGATTCCGAGCGACGCAAGGATACGATCCTGACCGATGCCAGGCAGCTAGCCTTCGCGCAGGGCCTCGAACTGGTCGAGGACCAGGTGCTGCTCGACGAGGTCTCCGGCCTGGTTGAATGGCCCGTGGTGATGATGGGATCGTTCGAGGAGCAGTTCCTGTCGATTCCGGACGAAGTGATCCGCGCCACCATCCGCAACAACCAGAAGTGCTTCGTGGTCAAGGATCCCAAGACGGGGAAACTGACCAACAAGTTCGTGCTGACCGCCAACATCGAGGCGCCCGACGGCGGCAAGACCATCGTCGCCGGCAATGAGCGCGTGATCCGCCCGCGACTAAGCGATGCGAAGTTCTTCTACGAGACCGACCTCAAGACCAGGCTCGAGGACCGCCTGCCGAAGTTCGAGCAGATCGTGTTCCACGAGAAGCTCGGGACGCAGGCGGAGCGGATTAAGCGGATCGAGGCGTTGGCAGCGGAGATCGCGCCGCTGGTCGCGCCGACGTCGAGAAGACCAAGCGCGCCGCGCGGCTCGCGAAGGCGGACTTGCTGACCGAAGTGGTCGGCGAATTCCCCGAGTTGCAGGGCCTGATGGGCAAGTATTACGCGCTAGCGCAGGGCGAGGATGCCTCGGTTGCAGCCGCGAGCGAGGAGCACTGGAAGCCGCAGGGGCCGACCGATCGTGTGCCGACCGATCCAGTCAGCGTCGCGGTGGCGCTGGCGGACAAGCTGGATACGCTCGCCGGGTTCTGGGCGATCGACGAGAAGCCGACCGGATCGAAGGACCCGTATGCGCTGCGCCGTGCGGCGCTGGGTGTGATCAGGCTGATTGTCGAAAACGCTCTGCGTCTGCCGATCCTGACGACGGCCAAGTCGGCATTGCGTGGACTGTCGGTCAAGGCCGATGCCGACGTGTTGCCGAACGATCTGCTCGCTTTCTTCGCCGACCGCCTCAAGGTCCAGCTCCGCGACCAGGGCGCGCGTCACGATCTCGTCGATGCGGTGTTCTCGCTCGGCGGTCAGGACGATCTCCTGCTCGTGGTTCGCCGTGTCGAGGCGCTCGGCAAGTTCCTCGACAGCGACGACGGCAAGAACCTGCTCGCGGGCACCAAGCGTGCCAGCAACATCCTCAGCATCGAGGAGAAGAAGGACAAGCGGACCTTCGATGGTGCGCCCGACGCCGCGCTCTACAAGCTCGACGAAGAGAAGGCGCTGGCTGCGGCGATCGACCAGGTGAAGGCCGAGGCCTCCGCTGCGGTTGCCAAGGAAGACTTCGCCGCCGCGATGAGCGCGATGGCCAAGCTCCGTCCGGCGGTCGATGCGTTCTTCGACAAGGTCAAGGTCAACGACGACGATCCGAAGGTGCGCGAAAACCGCCTGAAGCTGCTCAACGAGATCCGCGCCGCGACGCGTGCGGTGGCGGATTTCTCCAGGATCGAAGGCTGACCGATGGACCGCGCAACGCTGGCCGCTTACGACAAGGAGGCGGCGGCGTTTGCGGAGGACTGGCACGACCAGCCGGCGCCACTCGATTTGCAGGAGATCGTCGGGCAATTCTTCATCAAGGGCGGCGCGACCGCCGATATCGGCTGCGGCAGCGGCCGCGAGGTGGCATGGCTCAACGCCAATGGCTTTCCGGCCGAAGGTTTTGACGCCTCCGAGGGACTGCTTGCGGAAGCGCGCGCCCGCTATCCGGCGCTGCGCTTTACGCACGCCGAATTGCCCGCGCTATCCGGAATAGCCGCCGACAGATTTGACAATGTGCTGTGCGAGACCGTGATCATGCATCTCGATCACGAGCTGATCGCGCCGTCCGTCCGGCGCATGTTCGACGTCGTGAAGCCCGGCGGTATTTTCTACCTGAGCTGGCGCGTGACCAAAGGTGACGATGCGCGCGATGCGCACGGCCGGCTCTACGCGGCATTCGATACCGCGCTGGTGCGGACCGAGTTGGCGGTGGCCGAATTCCTGCTCGACGCGGAAGTCGTCAGCGCGTCCTCCGGCAAGGTCATTCACCGTCTGGTCGCCAGCAAGAGGAGGTGACGATGACGCGGCTTGCGACATGCGCCTGCGGACAGCTTCGCGTGACCTGTCATAGCGAACCGGCCACGGTGGCGCTCTGCCATTGCCTGGACTGTCAGAAGCGAACCGGCAGCACCTACGGCATCGCCGCCTTCTTCGGTCGTGCCGATGTCGAGCCGCAGGGCGAGGCGCGGCAATACACCAGGCCTGGTGACAGCGGCTCCTCCGTGCTGTTCCATTTCTGCCCGAATTGCGGATCGTCGGTCTATTGGGAGCCGGCGCGGATGCCCCATCTCATCGCGGTCGCGGTCGGAGCGTTCGCGGACCCGGATTTTCCGGCGCCTTCCGTCGCGGTCTACAAGCAGCGCCGCCACGGCTGGGTGGCGGATATCTGACGGATCGGTGCGGCGTTCGTTTCGATCGGGAAACATTTACACAATTTGCAATTTGTTAACCACGCCCTGCGAAGGTCGCGCCGGATCAACGATTTCTTAAGAAATCGCCCCTCGCGCCAATGCAGGGACCTCCCCGATGACCTCGATCGGCACCTCGCCCAATCCCTACGCCCAATATGGCTCGGCCTATGCGCGGGCCGCCGCGACGCCCTCGCTGGCCGCGACCTTGTCGGGCGACGGCACCGCCGGCGATCTCTCGGCATCCTCGACCCCGGGCGCTGCAACCAACCTCACGCTGTCGGACGCCGCCCGCGCGCAACTCGCCAAGCACCGTTGCCGGATTTCGCGACCGTCACCAATGACGCGCGCGTCACGCTCGACCGGCTCTACACGGTCGCCGGCGTGAAGAAGCCGATCGTCGACGGCAAGACCACGATCGATCTCTCGACCCTGGATCGCCGCTCGCTGTTTGCGATCTCGACCAACAATGGCGGCAAGTTCACGCCGGATGAACAGGCGGTTGCCGCCACCGAACTGAAGCAGCGCTTCGACAAGGCCCTGGCGCCGTCGCTTGCGACCACGCGGCTGACCGGCGACTACAGCGTCAGCTACAAGGCGGCGCTCGACTGGCTCGACGGCGCCAGCGACGAGGAGAAAGCGACCGCGACCTGGGCCAACCAGCGCGCCGCGGTGTTGAAGGGTGTTCAGGCGACCCAGCAGGACCCGAACACAGCGCCAAGCGGGATCACGGGCGATCCGATCGCCGCCGCGCTGGCCGGGACCACGTCGCCTACGACGGGCAACACGCGCGACTTCTCCAGCGTGGCGAGCGACGTGCGCGCCTTCCTCGATCGGCAGAAGAGCGAGGCGGCGAAGAACGGCAAGGAACTGGTCTATGATTCCGGGCGCAAGACCGGACAGCTCGCCGACCTCTCGTCGCTCGACAATCGCTCGCTGTCGGCGATCTCATTGAACCAGGACAAGAAGTTCTCCGGCGAGGAGATCTTCGCGGCCAAGCAGGAGCTCAACACGCGGACGCGCCTTGCCGTGCTCGATGCGTTGAAGCAGAGCCAGTCCGCCGGCGATCCACGCCAGTTCTCACTCGGCATCCTCAAGCAGTATTCCTCGATGAGCGCGGAGGAACGCCAGGCCGCCAACTGGACGCAGGATTTCCAGGACGCCGCGATCAAGAGTTACAAGTCGACCTCGACGCTGCTCTCGATCCTTAAATCGTAGATCGCTGGAGCTTGATGAACCGAAAAGGTGTCGGGCTCCCTCCCCCGCAAGCGGGAGAGGTGCAGCAAGTTTGACGCGGGACTGATTCAACTCACGATGATCTCGAACAAGACAGAAAAGCCTCGCCCGGTGGGGAGGCCGGGCGGGGCTTTCTGGTCCGGTCGATCTGCGCGCAGATCCGCTTGCGCGGCGCCCGGACTGTTCGTTCAGGCTATCGCTGACGTTACGCTATTCGACCACCTGAACTATCCGTCGCGAACGCGGCTCGACCAGGACGGTCTCGCCATTCACGACGGTGTAACGATAGGGCGTCGCGCCGAACCGTTGCGGCACGTCGTAATAGGTCACGCCGGCGTCGGGCAGCACGGTGCCGACCACGACGCGATCGGGAACGGTGTAGTTCGGCACGCGCTCGCGCACGATGTATTCGCGGAATGCCGGGCGCTGCTCGACTGCAATGCCTTCGTCATCCTCGACTGCAACCGGCGGGCCACCGCGGACAACGCCAACGGTCTGGGCCTGTGCGGCAACAGCCGGCACCGTGATCGCAGCAGCAACGGCTGCAACGGCTGCAACGGCAAGTATTCTGTTTCGCATGGCTCGCTCCATTCTTTTTCGATGCGCGCCAGCTTTCGCCGATGCGCACGGCGAGCCAATGCATCTGACGTGGTGATGTTCCGGAAAAACCGCCGCCACAAACGCGGCAATTTGGAGCAATTTTCGTGAGTTGCGGGAACTCTCAGGCGGTGCAGGCGTCTTGATGTGGGAACCCCCTCAGCGGATAAACTGCCGCTCGATTCGCTCCTCCAAAAACCGCCGGAGAAAACTTCAATGACCATCACCGCTGGGCATCTGCCTGCCATCGTGGCCCTGGCTGCAGGCGTCCTGATCCTGATCATGCCGCGGCTCCTCAACTACATCGTCGCGATCTACCTGATCTTCGTCGGTCTCGTGGGAATGGGCCTGCTGCGCTGGCTGCACCTGTAGCGGGAAAGCGGGGTTTCGCGGCTTGCGCGGAACCCCCCAAAGTGGTGTAAGGCGCGCATCTTCGACCCCTCCTTCCGGATTGTTGTCTGACATGGCCAAAGCCGTCGCGAAGTCCAAGAAACCTGCTGTGAAAACTGTCGTGAAAACTGCAGCGAAATCAAAGCCCTCCGCCGCAGCCCGCAAGGCCGCTCCGGCGCGCAAGGCATTGAAGAAGAGCGCCCCGAAGGCGGCGCCGAAAACCGCGGCCAAGCCGGTTGCCAAAACAGCCGCAAAGCCCGCCGGCAAGGCGCCGGCGAAGGCCGTTGCGAAGAAGGTGGCTGCGCCGGCGATCAAGGCCGGCAAGTGGGTCTATACGTTCGGCGACGGCAAGGCCGAGGGCCAGGCGACCCTGCGCGATCTGCTCGGCGGCAAGGGCGCCAACCTCGCGGAGATGGCCAATCTCGGCCTCCCGGTGCCTCCCGGCTTCACCATTCCGACCTCGGTCTGCACCTACTTCTACGATCACGACAAGACGTATCCGAAGGAATTGAAAGCACAGGTTGAGAAGGCGCTCGACTATGTCGGCAAGCTGACCGGCAAGACCTTCGGCGACGCCAAGAACCCGCTGCTGGTCTCGGTGCGCTCGGGCGCGCGCGCCTCGATGCCGGGCATGATGGACACCGTGCTCAATCTCGGTCTCAACGACCGCACGGTCGAAGCGCTTGCCGAGCTCTCCGGCGACCGCCGCTTCGCCTATGACAGCTATCGCCGCTTCATCACGATGTATTCGGACGTGGTGCTCGGCTTCGAGCATCATCACTTCGAGGACATCCTCGACACCTTCAAGGACGGCCAGGGCTACTCGCTCGACACCGACCTCACCGGTGACGACTGGGTCGAGCTGGTCGGCAAGTACAAGGAGGCGGTCGCCAAGGAGACCGGCCACGACTTCCCGCAGGATCCGCACGACCAGCTGTGGGGCGCGATCGGCGCGGTGTTCTCATCCTGGATGAACGCGCGCGCGGTGACCTACCGCAAGCTGCACGACATTCCGGAATCCTGGGGCACCGCCGTCAACGTGCAGGCGATGGTGTTCGGCAACATGGGCGAGACCTCGGCGACCGGCGTTGCGTTCACCCGCAATCCCTCGACCGGCGAGAGCAAGCTGTACGGTGAGTTCCTGATCAACGCGCAGGGCGAGGACGTCGTCGCCGGCATCCGCACGCCGCAGGACATCACCGAGGAAGCGCGCCAGGAGAGCGGCTCCGACAAGCTGTCGATGGAAGCCGCGATGCCGGCCGCGTTCAAGGAACTGACGCGGATCTACACGCTGCTCGAGAAGCACTACCGCGACATGCAGGACATGGAGTTCACGGTCGAGCAGGGCAAGCTGTGGATGCTGCAGACCCGCGGCGGCAAGCGCACCGCCAAGGCGGCGCTGCGCATCGCGGTCGAGCTCGCCAATGAAGGCCTGATCTCGCGCAAGGACGCGGTGACGCGGATCGATCCCGCGTCGCTGGACCAGCTGCTGCACCCGACCATCGATCCCGCCGCCAAGCGCGACGTGATCGCGACCGGCCTGCCGGCGTCGCCCGGCGCCGCCTCCGGCGAGATCGTGTTCTCGTCGGATGAGGCCGCCAAGCTGCAGGCCGACGGCCGCAAGGTGATCCTGGTCCGCATCGAGACCAGCCCGGAAGACATCCACGGCATGCACGCCGCCGAAGGCATCCTCACCACCCGCGGCGGCATGACCTCGCACGCGGCGGTGGTCGCCCGCGGCATGGGCAAACCCTGCGTCTCCGGCTGCGGCACCATCCGCGTCGATTACGGCCGCGGCACCATGAGCGTCGGTTCGCGCACCTTCAAGACCGGCGACGTCATCACCATCGACGGCTCGGTCGGACAGGTGCTGGCTGGTCGCATGCCGATGATCGAGCCGGAGCTGTCCGGCGAGTTCGGCACGCTGATGGGCTGGGCCGACGAGGTCCGCAAGCTCGGCGTCCGCGTCAACGGCGATACGCCCGATGATGCGCGCACCGCGGTGAAGTTCGGCGCCGAGGGCATCGGCCTCTGCCGCACCGAGCACATGTTCTTCGAGGAGACCCGCATCCGCACCGTGCGCGAGATGATCCTCTCCGAAGACGAGCAGTCGCGCCGCGCCGCGCTTTCGAAGCTGCTGCCGATGCAGCGCGCCGACTTCGTCGAGCTGTTCGAGATCATGAAGGGCCTGCCCGTCACGATCCGCTTGCTCGATCCGCCGCTGCACGAGTTCCTGCCGCACACCCAGGCCGAGATCGAGGAAGTGGCGCGTGCCATGAACACCGATCCGCGCAAGCTGGCCGACCGCGCCCGCGAACTGTCCGAGTTCAACCCGATGCTCGGATTCCGCGGCTGCCGTCTCGCGATCGCCTATCCGGAGATCGCCGAGATGCAGGCGCGCGCGATCTTCGAGGCCGCCGTCGAAGCCGGCAAGCGCACCGGCAAGCCGGTCGGCCTCGAGGTGATGGTGCCGCTGATCGCGACCAAGGCCGAGTTCGACCTGGTCAAGGCGCGGATCGATGCCACCGCCAATGCGGTGATGAAGGAAACCGGCGTCAAGCTGACCTACCAGGTCGGCACCATGATCGAGCTGCCGCGCGCCTGCCTGATGGCCGGCGAGGTGGCGGAGACCGCGGAGTTCTTCTCGTTCGGCACCAACGATCTGACGCAGACCACCTACGGCATCAGCCGCGACGACGCCGCGAGCTTCCTCGGCACCTATGTCGCCAAGGGCATTCTCGAGATCGATCCGTTCATCTCGGTCGATCGCGACGGCGTCGGCGAGCTGGTCAAGATCGGCGTCACGCGCGGCCGCAAGACCCGGCCGAGCCTCAAGGTCGGGATCTGCGGCGAGCACGGCGGCGATCCCGCCTCGGTCGCGTTCTGCCACGAGGTCGGGCTCGACTACGTCTCGTGCTCGCCCTATCGCGTGCCGATCGCGCGCCTCGCCGCCGCGCAGGCCGCGCTCGGCAAGGAGATCGCCAGCCAGGCGTGAGCGATCGAGCAGTTCAGAGGTTGCAATGGCCGGGACCGAGTCCCGGCCATTTTTTTGTTTGCCGAGCGCGATCGGCAGTCATCGTCATTGCATCAGGAAGTGCGTCCACTCTCCGTTGTCATCGCCCGGCTCGTCCGGGCGATCCAGTACCCCGCGGCCTCTCGGCTCAAGCACTGCTGCCTCTGGAATACTGGATCACCCGCTTTCGCGGGTGATGACAGCGAGTGCCATATGCAGACCAGTGGATTGCTTCCGCCTTCGCCAAGGCTTCGGCGGACAAGTCGTCGCTGCCGCTCCTCGCAATGACGGGCTAGGGACGGGTAACGACTCGTTCACCATTCCCATTGACCAGATGTTTACGACTTTCATGCGCGGCGCATTTACCAACGCGCGCGATGCGGCGCGCGACATGTGCGCGATCGCTTGAGTGTAGCGCGCGGGCAACGCTGATTAACTCCGCGGCAACCTAAACAGATTAGCAACGGGAAAGGTCGAATTGCGCGGATGTACCGCGTTCGATTGCACTCAGTAAGCGTTGCGTGAGCGTACGATGTTTGTGTCGCGTAACCAGCCGAAGGGCGCACGTCTCGCGCTCTTCGGTCTCGGTCTCAGCATCTTCGCCTTGATGCCGACCGAGCTCGGATATCAGGATATTGCTTCGCTCCTGGCCCGGCAGCCCGGCGTCGCCGAGCGCTGGCAGAAGCGCGTCTTCTCATCCGCGGTCGGCTCGATCCAGGTCGCGACCTACAGCTTCGGCCGTCCGATCGGAACCTCCGCGCCGCAGGATCCGCAGATCCTGCTCGCACGGCTGGACAATTCGAACGTCGACATCACCGGCACCGTGACGCGCAATCCGATTGCCGCGTCGCCGCCGCGCTATCAGGCATCCGATTTTCCCAAGGTCGATCGCACCTTGAAGGGCGATCGTCTCGTCGTCAGGCGGCCCGACCAGGTCGATCCCGCCGAGCCCGCGCCCACGGCTCCGGCGAACGAGGATCCCGCGACGTCGAATTCGTCGGTCAGGGGCATGAAGACGGCGACCGCGGTGAGTGGCAGCGCAATTGCGGACAACACCCCGCTCGATCCCGAATTGCAGGAGGCGCTGCGCGCGCCGCCGCTGCCGCAATATGCAAAACCGTCGCCGCAGCAATACGACGTGTCGATGTCGCTCGAGGCCAATCCGCTCGACGACCTGAAGCCCGCGCCCGCGAAGCCTGCTGCCGCGCCGCCCGTCGATGCAACGCACGAGCGTGAC
Source organism: Bradyrhizobium viridifuturi (assembly GCF_001238275.1). Lineage (GTDB taxonomy): Bacteria > Pseudomonadota > Alphaproteobacteria > Rhizobiales > Xanthobacteraceae > Bradyrhizobium > Bradyrhizobium viridifuturi. The sequence goes on along the minus strand of NZ_LGTB01000033.1, from coordinate 58,421 downwards.
CCGTTCGCATTCAAGACCGCCAGCCTGTTCTTCGGCTCGTCGCTCGGCACGCCCGAGAATCTCGAGCGCTGGCAGCCCGGCGAGGCGCCGGTCGTGGTGGCGCCCGCGGCGCAGCCCGATCCCGACATGAAGGTGATGGCCTCGCTGCCGGTCGATGCCGACGGCCCGGTCAAGGCCGGCGAGATGGGCGAGAGCATCGCGCCGAAGGGCGAGGTCAATGCCGACGACCAGCACAGCAAGACGCCGGCGGAGCGGCTCGGCCTGTTCGACGACAAGTCGCGCGCCAAGTCGGAGAAGTGCCTCGCCGAGGCGGTCTATTTCGAGGCGCGCGGCGAGGCGGTGCGCGGCCAGATCGCGGTCGCCCAGGTGGTGCTGAACCGCGCCTTCTCCGGCAAATATCCGGAGACGGTATGCGGCGTGGTCTACCAGAACAAGAACCGGCACTACGCCTGCCAGTTCACCTTTGCCTGCGACAACATCCCCGATGTCGTCCGCGAGCCCGACATGTGGGACCGCGCGAAGAAGATCGCGAAGGCGATGCTCGACGGCAAATTGTGGCTGCCGGAAGTCGATCGTTCGACCCACTACCACGCCTATTGGGTGCGGCCGTCCTGGGTCAGCGAAATGAAGAAGATGTACAAGTTCGGCGTCCATACCTTCTATCGTCCGCGCGCCTGGGGCGACGGCAGCGATGCGCCGAGCTGGGGCAGTGCGGCCGAGACCGCCAAGATCTCGGCGCAGCTCGCCGAGGCCGCCCAGAGCTCGGCCGAGCAGGCCAGCGCCAAGCGGTAGCGCGATCGGTCTCCTGTTCCGGGTGCGATGTGCCCCGGAATGACGCTCGTCATCCTCTCGGATTCTGCAGGGCTGCCTTGCAGGCGAATATTTTTCTCCGCCGCCTCTTGGGGTTTTCATGCATGTGCATTAACTCCCCGTAACGTTCGGCGGGGCCGGTTCCCCGCGCGGCAGATGCGGGGGAAGACGACATGGCCGTCACGACAGGGGATCTTCGACCGACATCGGGCAGCTGGCGCACGCCGCTCGTCATCATCGTCTGCGGCTGCGCGATCGCATTGCTGAGCTTCGGCCCGCGCTCCAGTCTCGGCTTCTTCGTGCAGCCGATGGGCCGCGAATTCGCCTGGGGCCGCGATGTGTTCGGCCTTGCCATCGCATTGCAGAACCTGCTGTGGGGGCTCGGCCAGCCGATCGCAGGGGCCATTGCCGACCGCTTCGGGCTGCTGCGCGTCATGATCGTCGGCGCCCTGCTATACGCCGCCGGCCTGCTCCTGATGCGTTACTCGACCACCTCATTGTCGCTCGACATCAGCGCCGGCGTGCTGATCGGTTTCGGCCTGTCGGGCTCGTCGTTCAATCTGGTGCTGGCAGCGTTCAGCAAGCTGTTGCCGCCGGAAAAGCGCGGCCTCGCGCTCGGCGCCGGCACCGCCGCCGGCTCGTTCGGCCAGTTCCTGTTTGCGCCGTTCGGCGTCGCGCTGATCGACAATTTCGGCTGGCAGACCGCGCTCGTCGTGTTCAGCGCGCTGATGCTGTTGATCCTGCCGCTCTCGCTCGCGCTGGCGACGCCGCCCGCGGAGACGAATGATGCGGCGCCCGCCGATCAGCAATCGTTCAAGACGGCGCTGGCGGAGGCCTTCGGCCATCGCTCTTACGTCCTGCTGGTGCTCGGCTTCTTCACCTGCGGCTTCCAGCTCGCCTTCATCACCATCCATCTGCCGGCCTATCTTGCCGATCGCGGGATTCCGGCGACGACAGGCGGCTGGGTGGTCGCGGCGATCGGCCTGTTCAACATTGTCGGCTCGCTCAGCGTCGGCTGGCTGCAGAACTTCTTTCCGAAGCGCTATCTGCTCTCGGTGATCTACTTCTCGCGCGCGCTGGCGACGGTTGCCTTCATCTCGTTCCCGGTCACGCCATTCTCGGCGATTGCATTCGGCGCGGTCTCAGGGCTGCTGTGGCTGTCGAGCGTGCCGCCGACCTCGGCGCTGGTCGCGCTGATGTTCGGCACGCGCTGGTTCTCCACCCTCTACGGCTTCGCCTTCGTCAGCCATCAGGTCGGCGGCTTCCTCGGGGTCTGGCTCGGCGGCGTCGTGTTCGAGCAATACGGTTCCTACACCCCGATCTGGTGGCTGTCGGTGCTGTTCGGCGTGCTGTCGGCGCTGATCAACCTGCCGATCGTCGAGGCGCCTGTCGCCCGCCCGGTTGCGCAGCCCGCCTGATGGGTTAAACACTCCCCCGAAACCAGAATTACGGGGAGTGCTTATCGTGGCAACGTTCAAAGCAATCAGGATCGACAAGGCGGACAAGGGTACCACCGCCGCACTGACCCAATTCGACGACGCGGAATTGATGGACGGCGACGTCACCGTCCGCGTCGAATGGTCGACGCTGAACTACAAGGACGGCCTCGCGCTGACCGGCAAGGCGCCGGTGGTGCGCCGCTTTCCGATGATCGCCGGCATCGATTTCGCCGGCACGGTCGAGCAATCCAGCCATCCCGACTGGAAGGCGGGCGACAAGGTCGTCTGCAACGGCTGGGGCATGGGCGAGACCCATCTCGGCGCCTATGCCGAGAAGGCCCGCGTCAAGGGCGACTGGCTGGTCCGGCTGCCTGACGGCATCTCGGCGCGCGATGCGATGGCGGTCGGCACGGCCGGCTATACCGCGATGCTGTCGGTGCTGGCGCTGGAGAAGCACGGCCTGACCCCGAAGAGCGGTCCGATCGTGGTGACGGGTGCGGCCGGCGGCGTCGGCTCGGTCGCGATCGCCGTGCTGTCCAAGCTCGGCTACCACGTCATCGCCTCGACGGGGCGGATATCGGAGGCCGACTATCTCAAGGGGCTTGGCGCCACCGAGGTGATCGACCGCGCCGAACTGTCAGGTGCCCCGAAGCCGCTCGCGAAAGAGCGCTGGGCCGGCGGCGTCGACAGCGTCGGATCGACCACGCTCGCCAACCTGCTTTCGATGACCAAATACGGCGGCGCCATCGCGGCGTGCGGCCTGGCGGCCGGAATGGACCTGCCGTCGTCGGTCGCGCCCTTCATTTTGCGGGGTGTGTGCCTTCTCGGCATCGATTCCGTGATGTGCCCGATCGAGCTCCGGAGGACCGCCTGGCAGCGCCTGGCCCGCGATCTGGACAAAGCAAAACTTGCTGATATTACTCATGAAATCGCCTTGGACGATGTCATGGGTTACGGTGCCAAAATCCTCGGCGGTCAGGTCCGCGGTCGGATCGTGGTAAAAATAGTCTGAGGACGTTCAGACTTTACCAACGAAGCTGCTCCAATGTTGCCACTGTTGGTATGGTAAGCAGCGGGTAAAGAGGCTTGCAGCATGATCCCGGGGGGCCGGGTATCCTCGCGCAGACGCCGAGAAGCGTCGGTAGCGGGGGTCATGCTCAACAAGGAGCGGGTGCCCGCGCTCGTAAGTGGAGTAGCTCATGCTTGCGCGTTTGGTGTTGGGGGCCGTCACGGCCGGAGCGATGGTCGTGCCGGCATTCGCAGGCAGCATGAATGCCGATGAGGCCCGCAGATTCGTCGCCGGCAAGGTGTTCGCGTTCACCTGTTTCGATGGCACCCGCGGCGCCGGCCGTATCCTCGACGATCTCGGCGCGACAGGCTCGATCCAGTTCTCCGGCTCCGGCCCGATCCGCCACGTGCGGCTGCCCGGCAATACGCTGCAAATCCGCGGTCAGAGCGTTTGCGCCTCCCTGAAGGGCATTCCGTTCGAACCGTGCTTCAATCTCGACAAGCAGGACGACCGCTCGTTCCGCGGCTCGGTCTCCGGCATGGGCTTCGCCTATTGCGATTTCCATCACCAGGGCGGCCAGCAGATGCTGATGGCGCGTGCGGCGGCGCGTCCGCGCACGCTGCACCCGCGCACCCGATCCGCCGATGCCACGCCGACCGAAGTGTCGCGCGTTGAGACGCCGCAAGTCGGAAGCGCCAAGCTCGAGCCGGTCAAGGCCGAGCCCGCCAAGGCCGAGAGCGCGCCGGAATTGCGCCGTTCCACCGACTAGAGCCTATCCCTTCCGAGGCTCTAGATTCTTGTTTTGACGCGTTTTCTTCACGCCAACCGCTATCCGCTTCGCTCGAAAACGCGCCGACCTCTGATCTGCGCGCTAGCGGGAATACGCTCCGAGCCGTAGTCATACGGATGGCGGTCGCCACGCCTTGATAGCTACTCAATACCTAGCGTTCATCGCCGCGAGGCGGAATGGTGGGGACACCGATTTGAGTAGTCATATGGCGCAGTATTTTTTCAGGATCAGTGACGGCGATTTCGCCGGTGGGTCCGATCACGCGACCGAGTTCGAGAGTCGTGACGTGGCCTGGGCCGAGATGACCAAGGTCTGCGGCAATTTCCTCGGCAGCATTTCGCGCAACATGAAGCAGAACAGCGAGTGGCACATGGAGCTGCTCGACGAGGGCAGAAAGCCGGTCTTCCGGATTCGCCTGGTCGCCGAATCCGTGGACTGAGGCTCTCGCCGTTCAACACAACAAGCTTCAAGCCCCGGTCTGCGCGACCGGCGGAGCGGCCCGCCTGCGGAACAGGATCCGCTGATACAGCCAGCCGATCGCGACCAGCACGATGCCGAGGCACATGAAGGACAGCGCCCGGTAGACCCCTGACAGCGTCGACATGTCGACCAGGAACGCCTTCAGGATCGTCAGCCCGATCACCGCGGCGGAGGCGAGCCGCGCGCGCTCCGAGTTGACCACGATGCCGACACCGAGCAGCGCGACGCCGAACATCAGCCAGGCGATCGAATAGGTGTACTGCTCCGCGCCCGTGGTCTCGCCGCGCGACAATACCGGCCCGTGATACAGCCTGCGGATTTCGAACGTGACATAGGCGAGCGCAAACACCAGCGCGCCGGCCGCGATCGTGTTGGCGTATGCAGCGGGACGATGCCCCGCCACCGCATAGGACAGCAGCAGCGCCAGCACGGCGGGCAGGGCATAGCCGAGCAGCAGCAGGTTGATAAAGCTGCCGCCGACGTCCTGCCACCACAGCATCGGGTTCTCCAGCCCCAGCAGCCCGAACAGGCTGGCAAGCCCGGCGAAGACCGTGAGCAGCACCGCGGCGACATTGTGCACGATGCTGCCGCTGCGCAGCCGCAGCCGCTCCAGTCCGATCGACATCGCGAGCGTCACGCCGACCTGCAAGGCGACCTCAGTCAGTCCGGCGCTGGCGTAATAGACGTCGCCGCCATTGACCGCGTGGCGGATCTCCATGAAGGCGAGCAGCACCGTGAACAGGATCGCAGCAGACTCAACGATGCGCAGCGGGACGTCGTCGCCGGTGCGGCGCAGGAAATGACTGCCGGCCCAGAATGACAGCGCCGGAACGCCATAGCCCCACAGCAGCCAGTTGAAGATCGGCGTGGTGCCGACGGCGTCGCCCGCGATGCGCGGCTCATAGCCGATGCGCAGCACCACGATGCCGGCGAGGATCGCGGCAAGCCAGCGCAGGAACGGGATCGGCCGCTGCACCGACAGCCACGCCGTGCCCATCGACACCAGGGCCAGCGCAATGGTGAGCCAGCCCTTGTCGAGCGCAAACGTCAGTGCCAGCGCCAGCGAGGCGAGGGCGCCGGTGGCCGACAATGCGATCGAGGGCGACAGCTCCGGCCGCTCGCCGCGCCGGGTCAGCGCTTCAGTCGCAGCGGCGTAGGCTGCGGCCAGCAGCACGGCCAGAACAGCGAACGGGATCGAGCGATCGAGATGCGCAATCCGCGCATAGAGCGCGACCAGCAGCGCGACCGGCGTGAACACCGCCGCCGCGGCCCAGGTCACCGTGATCTTCGTGGTGGCAAAACGGAATTGCGCGAGGAAGCCCGCGATGCCGAAGGCGGCTGCGAACAGCGCGGCCGTGACGAGATGCAGCGAGACCGAGCCGTCGGTCGCGGACGGGCCGATGCCCGGGATCGCACCGCCCGGCAGCACCAGCATGTCGACGTTGCGGCGCACGGCCCATTCACCGAACACGATGAAGACGAAGGCCGAGGCGGCAGCGATCGCACCGGCAGCCGCAGGCGCGCGCCAGGCGACGAAAAGGCTGCCCGCCGTCAGCAATCCGAAGCCGATCATCGCGGTGTCGGCGTGGGCGCTGTTGAGCACGATCAGCATCGCGCCGAACAGATAGGCGGCGAGCGAGCCGGACGAGATCGGCTCGATCTCCTCACCATCGCCGTCGGGGCCGAACATGAAGCCGCAGACCACGAGCAGCGCCGCCAGCACGAAGCCCGCGATGACGTGGAAGACGTGCGGCGCGATCATCTCGGGGCCGCATTGCAGGCAGGGGAAGGTCCACAGCAGCGCGAAGGCGATCGTCGTGACCGCGAGCCAGCGCCACAGCCGGATCCGCGCAAGGCCGAACGCCGCCGCCGTGACGATCGCGAGATAGACATAGAGCGACCAGAAGTCGGGCTTGTCGGAGGAGACCAGGAGCGGCGTGACGAAGGCGCCGACGATGCCGAGCCCGGCCAGCGCCGGCCCGTGCAACAGCGCGGCCGCCAGCGTGCCGAGTGCGACCATGCCGAGCAGGATGAATGCGGTTGCCGGCGCAAGGAAGTCGTACAGCGCATAGGCGGCGTAGACGGTGGCGAAGGCCACGGCGGTACCGGCCGCGGTGAGGATCGCCGGAATGTTGGCGATCGGCAGCGCTGCGATGTTGGAGATGCTCTCCTTGCGCCGCGTCCACTCGCCGGCGCCGAGCAGCGCCAGCGCAAACAATCCGCCGAGCATCGTGCGCACGCCGGGGCCGAGCAGCCCGGCCTCGATCGAATAGCGCACCATGAAGAAGCCGCCGAGCGCGAGCGTCAGGCCGCCGATCCACACCACCCAGCGGGTGCCGAGCGTCTCCTCGAAACCCGGCGCCGGCTGCGGCGGCGCGGGCGGCTCGGGCAGCGGCGGCGGCGCGGCGCCCGCCGCGTCCGCGGCTGGCTCTGCATGCGCTTCCGGCGCGCGCGCGATCGCCTCGGGGAGGGGCGGCGGCGCGATCGGAGGTGCCGCCGGAAGGGTCTGCTCGAACGCGTCGAACGGCGCCAGCGGCGGCGGCACAGCAGTTCGCGCGGCAGTGACGCCCGCTGCCTCGATCGCATCCAGCCGGCGCTGCAGCACCGAGATCTGGCCCAGCGCCTTGCGCGAGAAGGTGATCGCAACGATGGCGATGACGAGGGTCAGGAAATCAAACGGCGAATCGAACATTGGGCCTCCGGCGGGACGCGCCGGACCATCGGCCAGCCGGCCGCCCGTCGCAACCTAGTAGTGCAGTTGAGCGGACGGGAAGTTCAAGCGGTCCGGGCACGCAGGTCGCGCTATTCCAGGTCGATGTGGAAGGGCCGGCCTTCGACGCTCATGCTGCCCGGGCCCATCGCATCGAGCGCGCGTAGCATCCGGCCCTCGCGCCCCAGCGCCTTGTCGGCGAGGCTGACGATCAGGCGGTTGGGCGCCGCGATCGGCGAAGCCTCGCGGATCAGCCGGGCGATGGACATTTCGTCGCGGTGCGGATTGAGCGCGCAGACCGTGGCAAATGCGCTCGCGGTCGAGCGGCTGATGCCGGCATAGCAATGCACCACCATCGGAGCGCGCCGATCCCAGCCGCGCACGAAGTTCAGCACCCGCTCGATATGCGTCTCGTTGGGTGCAACGAACCCGTCCATCTGCTCGACGATGTCGTCCATCGACACTTTCAGATGATTGGCCGGAAGTACGGAGGGCGGCCGCTGCACCTGATCGACATTGGCCATCACGGTCAGCACATGGCTGGCGCCGGTGGCACGAACCGTGTCGGAGAGCGCAGCGAGCGAGCAGACGTGAAGCATGATGATCCTTGGGGCGTCAGGTGTGCCCGATTATAACGGCTGCTCCCCGGTGGGCAAAGGCGCCATGTCCATCTGCATTTTGCGGCGCAACCGGCGGCGCGGCTCGCGATGCCGCGCCTATGACGCGTGCAATGTCCCGAAGCGCTCGAGGAACTGCTTTTCGGCCCGCGCCGCGGTCCATGGCGTCAGATAGTCGCGCTCGGTCGCTTCCGGCAATTCCGGATCGCGGCCGAACAGCCGCTTGGCCTCGGCCTGCGAGAATCCCGCCAGATGCGTCGCCTCGAGATAGGCGGCGCCGCGATCGGCGGCCTTGATCTGCTGGGTGATCTCGTCCGCCAGCACGGCAGGCAGGCCGAAGCGGATATGGATCGCCGACAGCAGCCGCCTCTCCACTGCCTTGTATTCGCCTGCGAGCACCGCCTTGAACGGCGAGATCATGTCGCCGATGACGTATTCCGGTGCGTCGTGCAGCAGCGCCGCGAGACGATGGCTGATGTCGACGCGCGGCGTCTGCTGACGCATCACGGCCTCGACCAGCAGCGTGTGCTGGGCGACCGAGAAGATGTGCGCGCCCGAGGTCTGGCCATTCCAGCGCGCAACCCGCGCCAGTCCGTGCGCGATGTCGACGATCTCGATATCGAGCGGCGACGGGTCGAGCAGGTCCAGCCGGCGTCCCGACAACATCCGCTGCCAGGCGCGGGTTGTTTCGGTCGATTTGCGCGCCGTCATTTCTTCTTGAGCCGCGGGGTGCGGAGCTTGCCGCTGCAGGTCTCGTGGCAGAAGCAGGTGACGAGGTGATCGTTGACCATGCCGGTCGCCTGCATGAAGGCGTAGACGATGGTGGGGCCGACGAATTTGAAACCGCGCGCGCCGAGTTCCTTGGAGACCTTGATCGAGACCGGGGTCGAGGCGGGCACGCTCGCGGTGGTCTTGAACTGGTTGACCTTCGGTTTGCCGTCGACGAAGTCCCACAGCAGCTTCGAGAAGCCGGGGCCCTTCTCCATGATCTCGAGGTAGCCCCTCGCGCTCGCCACTGCGCCTTCGATCTTGGCACGGTTGCGGACGATGCCGGCGTCGTTCATCAGCGCATGCACCTTCTTGTCGGTGTAACGCGCGATCTTCTCGGGCTGGAAATCGTCGAAGGCTTTGCGGAAATTGTCGCGCTTGCGCAGGATCGTGATCCAGGACAGGCCGGCCTGAAATCCGTCGAGGATCAGCTTTTCATAGAGCGCGCGGTCGTCATATTCCGGCACGCCCCATTCATTGTCGTGATAGGCGACGTAGAACGCATCCTCGCCCGGCCACGGGCAGCGCGTCTTGCCGTCGGGATGCAGTTGCGCGGTACGGCTCATGCGACGGTCTGCTTGGCAGTGATGCGCACCGCGTCCGGCTCGGCGAGATGCAGCGACAGCCCGCCCGCGGTCAGCGGCAGCCCGGCGTCGAGCGCGTCGGCGACGCGATCGACACGCACCAGCGCGAGGCCTCTCTCGCCGGCGGTCGAGCCGATGGTGCCGACCTGCTTGTCGCCGGCGAGGATGGTTGCGCCGGCTTCGGGCGAAGGACCATCGAGAATGATCTTCACCGTACGGGTGCGCGCGGTGCCGCGGTGCTGCATGCGCGACACCACCTCCTGGCCGACATAGCAGCCCTTGTCGAAATCGACGCCGTTGAGGCGGTCCATGTTGGTCTCGTGCGGGAAGGCGTCGCCATACATGAAGTCGAGCCCACCGCGCGGCACGCCGGTCGCGATCCGGTGCGCCTCGTAGGCGCTGGCGTCGACGAGATCGGCGCCGATCAGATCGGCGAGCTTCTGCTTGAGGTCTTCCGGGATCAGGATGCGCCAGCCGAGCGCTGCGTTGCGCGGATCGGCGAAAGCGAGATCGGGGATCGCCGCCGGCTCGCCATCCCAGGCCGCCAGCACGCCGAGGCTGTCGGAGAGGTTTTCCACCACGACCTTTGCGCGCAGCTTATAGAAGCCGAGCTTGTCGGCGAGCCCCTTGGCGAGCGCGCGCGGCGCGTCGATCAGGAAGCCGCCGCCGTGCCCTGTGGGTATCTCGGTGATCAGGAAGTCGACGATGATCTTGCCCTGGGGCGTCAGCAGCGCACCAAACCGGGCCTGTCCCGGGGCCAGCTGCTCGACATCGGTCGTGATGAGGCCGTTGAGGAAGTTGCGGGCGTCCTCGCCAGAGACCTTGATCACGCCCCGATCTGGAAGAAACGCTGCTTTCATGCGCAAAATTGGCTCTTTTTCCAAGTTCCTTGGGAAACGCGGTGCTCGCGGATATCCCCTGCCAAGCTAAGGCGCTAGAGTACGCCGAACAAGGCCCGCACGACTGTGGAAAGCGGGCGTCGAGGACCGATGAATCAGCGTTTTGACACCATTCTAAAATCCGGCACCGTGGTCAATCAGGACGGCGAGGGCGTGCGCGATATTGGCATCGCGGGCGGCCGCATCGCCGCGATCGGCTCGCTCAGCCAGGCGTCGGCCGGCGAGGTGATCGACTGCAAGGGCCTGCACATCCTGCCCGGCGTGATGGACACCCAGGTGCATTTCCGCGAGCCCGGGTTGACGCAGAAGGAAGATCTCGAGACCGGCTCGCGCAGCGCCGTGATGGGCGGGGTCACGGCTGTGTTCGAGATGCCGAACACCAACCCGCTGACGGTCACCGAGGAAGCATTCACCGACAAGATCAAGCGCGGCCACCATCGCATGCATTGCGATTTCGCGTTCTTCATCGGCGGTACGCGTGAGAACGTGCAGGACCTGCCCGAGCTCGAGCGCGCGCCGGGTTGCGCCGGCGTCAAGGTGTTCATCGGCTCCTCCACCGGCGCGCTGCTGGTCGAGGACGACGAGAGCCTGCGGCGGATCTTCCAGGTGATCAAGCGTCGCGCCGCGTTTCACGCCGAGGACGAGTACCGCCTCAATGAGCGCAAGCCGCTGCGCATCGAGGACGATCCGCGCTCGCATCCGGTGTGGCGCGACGAGACCGCCGCCCTGATGGCGACCGAGCGCTTGGTCAATCTCGCGCGCGAGACCGGCAAGCGCATCCATGTGCTGCACATCTCGACCAAGGAAGAGATCCTCTATCTGCGCGACCACAAGGATGTCGCCTCCTGCGAGGCGACGCCGCATCACCTGACGATGGCCGCACCGGAATGCTATGAGCGGCTCGGCACGCTGGCGCAGATGAACCCGCCGGTGCGCTCGGCCGATCACCGCGCCGGCATCTGGTACGGCATCGAGCAGGGCATCATCGACGTGCTCGGCTCGGACCACGCGCCGCATACGCTGGAGGAAAAGCAGAAGACTTATCCGGCTTCGCCGTCGGGTATGACCGGCGTGCAGACGCTGGTGCCGCTGATGCTCGATCACGTCAACGCCGGGCGGCTGTCGCTACAGCGGTTCGTCGATCTCACCAGCGCCGGTCCGGCGCGGTTGTTCAACATCGCCTGCAAGGGCCGCATCGCGGCGGGTTACGACGCCGACTTCACCGTGGTCGATCTGAAGCGCAGCGAGACCATCACCAACAAATGGATCGCCTCGCGCGCCGGCTGGACACCCTATGACGGCGTGCGGGTGCAAGGCTGGCCGGTCGGCACCTTCGTGCGCGGCAGGCGGGTGATGTGGCAGGGCGAGGTGACGACGCCGTCGCTGGGGGAACCGGTCCGGTTCCTCGAGACGCTGAAGGCGTAGCACCGTCGTCGATTACTGCCGGGCGAGAGCCAGCGAGAACTCGCCGTTGCGCACGCGCGCGGCGAGGCCCTCGGCGAATTTCGCCACCGCATCCTCGCCATAGGTATTGACGAGCTCGGCGAGCGCCGCGAACAGGCTCGCCTGCGCAAGGCAGTCGCCGTCGACGCCGTCATGACGCGCTTCCGCCCAGGCCTCGTTCAAATAGCTGAGCGCGGCCTGCTTCTGTTCTTGATCGGGACGCGGGTCGTCTTGGTGATGGGGGAAGGACGCTGGATGGCGCATGAAACTCTGCAAAATGAATGCGCGCGGTCCGAGGAGCGAACCACTGCGACCCGCGAGATGTATCACGCATGCGGGTACCGCCTAGCCCACATCTTTCGAAAAGGTTAACGGCCGCCACGGCATTTAAAGCGGAATTCCTGATATCCCCGCCGCGATCAGCCAAATGAGCTGTGGATATGGTCCAGCACCGCCCGCGGCGAGGCGCAGAGGTGGCTGGCGCCGGCCTCGGTCAGCTCCTCAGCCGTGCCGTAGCCATAAGTGACCCCGACCGCGCGGATTCCGTTACGGCTGGCCCCGATCACGTCGTGGCTGCGGTCGCCGATCATCACGGCCTTGGCCGGATCGGCCCCGGTCTCGACCAGCGCATAGGCCAGCAGGTCGACCTTGTTGACCCGGGTTCCGTCGAGCTCGGAGCCGAACACGTGGTCGAAATAGCCGGTGAGGCCGAAATGCTTGACGATCCGGCTCGCGAACACATGCGGCTTCGAGGTCGCCACGAACATCCGGCCGGGCCGCCCGCGCAGCTCGGCCAGCACCTCCGCGATATCGGGATAGACGCTGTTCTCGAACAGCCCGACATCGCCGAATCGCTCGCGGTAGAGCTCGACGGCGCGGTCGGCGAGCTCCTCGCCGCCGAGCAACATGGCAAAGCTCGCCCTGAGCGGCGGCCCGATGCACCAGGTCAGGTCGTCCTGCGAGGGAACCGGGCGGCCGAGCTTTGCCAGCGCATACTGGATCGAACCGGTGATGCCGGGCTTCGGGTCGGTCAGGGTGCCGTCAAGGTCGAAGAAGATCGCGCGCTCAGTTGGCATAGCGGGCCGTCAGGTCGCGCGAGATTTTCGAGCCTTCCTCGATGTAGCGGCGGATCGCGACGGAAGCTGCCGGCGTGCAGGTCCGGTAGGTCTGCTGGAAGCCGTTGTAGCCGCGGTTGAAGCCCGCGACCATGCGGGCGCGGCGGTCGCCGGAGGGGGTCTCGGCGTCGATCAGCGCCTGCATCTCGTTGCGCCATTTGGCGCCCTCGTTGGAGCCGCAGATGCCGCGCAGGTAGTGCAGGGCGCCGAGGATCTCGGCCAGCCGCTGCAGGTCGCCGTCGAACGGCGCAGCCGCGTCCTGCGCCCGGGCGGGCGTCGCGAGGCATGCCGACATCAGGATCACAACGGCGAGAAAGGTTCTGATCATCAGGGGTTCCGGAATGGCCGTGGTATGCCCCCTCAATGCGCCCGAGGCAAGGCGGCAGAGCTCTCCAAAGCCTCCAAAACAGGCCTCAAACCAGCCGCTGAGCGGCCGCAATGACCTCATGCAGGCCGCCGGTGACCTTGAGGTCGCCGATCGCCTCCGGCGCCAGCCATCTGAAATCGTCGTGCTCGTCGTTCAGCACCGGCTCGCGGGAGGTCCAGCGCGCCGCGAAGGTCATGATCATGTAGTGCCCGGTGCCGGGGCCGGTCGGCAGCACCTCGCGCCAGCCGGCGAGGCCCAGGATATCGACCCTCAGGCCGGTCTCCTCGTCGATCTCCCGGTGCAGGGCGGTGTGCAGCGTCTCGCCGAACTCGACCCGGCCGCCGGGCAGCGAATAGAAGCCCTTGCCGGGCGAGCGGGCCCGGCGGACCAGCAGCACCCGGCCGTCGCGGAAAATCACGCCGGATACGGCAAGCTGCGGGCGGATCGGAGGTTCGGGAGAGGTCAAGGCAGTCAGGGCACCAGTTTCAACACCATCATCCTGCCCGATATCTCAGGCGCCCGCCATGATGCTCTCGACATCGGCCTCTGCGGCGCCGTTGATGATGCCGGCGGTCTGCATCACCAGCGGCTTGACCCAGACGATGGCCTGTTCGGCGAGCGCGACCCGGCTCTTGTCCTGCTGCAATTGCCGCATCGCCGCCCCGACCTCGGTCAGGATCCTGGTCATGCTGTCGGTCAGCTGGTCGAATTCGGCCCGGATCCCGGTATCCGCGGTCTCGTAGGACTCGATCGCCAGGTCACGCGCCTTGAAATTGGACGCGGTGAAATGCTCGGCGTAGGACAGCGGCTGCCATTCCAGGAAATCGTCGGCGCATTCCGGCAGGTCCGGTACCATCTCCAGCAACATGATGGCTTCGTTGAAGTGATTGAGGTAGTCGGTCGCAAGCCCGGTGCGGGGATTGATGTTGGCGGCGCGCAACAAAGCCGCCCGCGCCTCGTCGGGGTACGTCGGTCGCGGGGAAGAGCCCGCTATGGCGGCCGTTGAGGTCATTGGTCGCAGTCTTTAACGGTCCAAGTTAAGGCTGAATAAACAGATACCACTCTGGACGGGATATGTGCGGACGCTTTGTCATTACCTCGCCGCCGGCGGCTTTGCGCGAAATGTTCGGCTACATCGAGCAGCCGAATTTTCCGCCGCGGTATAATATTGCGCCGACCCAGCCGATCCCGGTGGTGCTGCTGCAGAACGGCGGCCGGCATTTCCAATTGATGCGCTGGGGCCTGATCCCGTCCTGGGTCAAGGACCCCCGCACATTCTCGCTCTTGATCAACGCGCGCTCCGAGACGGTGCGGGAAAAGCCCGCCTTCAAGAACGCGATCAAGCGGCGCCGCGCGCTGATCCCGGCCGACGGCTATTACGAATGGCAGGATGCCGGCGGCCGCAAGCGGCCGTTCTTCATCCATCGCCGCGACGGCCACCCGGTCGCCTTCGCCGCGCTCGCCGAGACCTGGATGGGGCCGAACGGTGAGGAGCAGGACACGGTGGCGATCGTCACCGCGCCGGCGAGCCCCGATCTTGCGCAACTGCATCACCGCGTGCCCGTCACGATCCGGCCCGAGCAATTCGCGCGCTGGCTCGACTGCCTGCCCAACGATGTCGACGACGTGATGCCGCTGCTGAAGGGGCCTGATGTCGGCGAGTTCGCCTGGCACCAGGTGACGATGCGCGTCAACGCGGTCGCCAACGACGATGCGCAATTGCTGCTGCCGATGAGTGCCGAGGAGATCGCGGCGGAGGAGGCGCCGGCGGCGAAGAAGGTAGCAGTGCGCAAGGTGACGCCGCGGGAGGACGACGGGCAGGGGTCGTTGTTTTGAGGGCGGCTGAAGCCGCGAGGTGAGTGCACGCATACAGGCGCAGGCATCTCCACGTCGTCGTCCTGGCGAAAGCCAGGACCCATAACCACCGCATTTGATTGCAAACGGGATCGCGGCCCCAGCGTCGCGCAACAACCGACATTTGGGGTAATGGGTCCTGGCTTTCGCCATGACGACGGCGGTGGATGGACGGCTATGCCTTCACCGACGCCACGCCCTCGATCTCGATCAGCATCTTCGGATTGGGCAGCGCCACCACGACGCAGGTGGTGCGTGCGGGGTAGGGTGCGGGGCCGAACGCGCCGGCGTAGAGCACGTTCATCGTGGCGACGTCAGAGGCGCGGGTCAGCAGCACGTTGACCTTGACGAGATCGCGCATCGTCGCGCCCGCCTCATTCAGGACGCGTTTGAAATTGGTCACGACATTGGCGAACTGCGCCTCGAAGCCATCGGGTAATTCCCGATTGGCGTCGAAGCCGGGAATGCCTGATATGAACAAGAGGTCGCCGACGCGGGCGCCGAACGAGAGTGGCGGCGCCGTGACGCCGGGCGGAGGTGGGAAGTGCTTGATCGTTGTCATGACATCACCCGTCTGCACGAGATGGAAGGGGAGTAGTCTCGATGGCGTGCGACGCCGGCGTGCGGCGGCGCCCGAGATTGTCGCCGAATAGATTCTGGCCGATCATGCCCGCCAGCATCGCGACGACGAACACCACGATCGGCAGCGAGAGGCCGGCGAGATTGACCAGCGCGGGGCCGGGGCAGATGCCGGCGAGGCCCCAGCCGATGCCGAACAGGACGGCGCCGGCAACCAGCGGCGCATCGATGTCGTTGCGGTCGGGCCAGAGGAAGTGCGCGGAGAAGGCCGGCGCCGCACGCCGCCGCGCGATCGCAAATCCGGATGCTGCGACCGCGACCGCGCCCGCCATCACGAAGGCGAGCGTCGCATCCCAGGCGCCGAACAGGTCGAGGAAGCCGAGCACCTTCTGCGGGTCGGTCATGCCGGAGATCAGAAGGCCCGCGCCGAAGATCAGGCCGCAGATGAAGCTTGCGAGAACTTGCATCGTTAGCCTCCGAATCCGTGTCTGACGATTGCAACGGTTGCGATCGCCGCCGTCATGAAGATGAACGTGGCGACGATCGAGCGGCCGGACAGCCGCGCGAAGCCGCAGACGCCGTGGCCCGAGGTGCAGCCGTTGCCCATGCAGGTGCCGAACCCGACCAGCACGCCCGCGATCGCGATCACGACGAGGCTGCCGTTCATCGCCGGCCGCGGCAGCGGCGCGCCGAACAGCGCTGCAATCAGCGGCGCTGCGATCAGCCCCGCGATGAACGCGACGCGCCAGCCTCGGTTGGCGGTATCGGGCTGGAGCAGGCCGCCGACGATGCCGGTGATCCCCGCGATTCGCCCGGTCAGCAGCATCAGCGTCGCCGCGGCGAGGCCGATCAGCGCACCGCCAGCGAAGCCGGAAAATGGGGTGAAATCGTGCATCTGTGCAGATCCCTGTTGCGCAAACTCCTCAGCGATCCGGCAAAGCGGCGCGCGCGCATGCGCCAACGTCGCGCGGCTGCGCGGCCGATGATAGACTCCGCAAGATCAGGAACAAGCACAATCCCGCATGTTTCGCAGGCGTTTCAAGGGTGCCTGCCCGTCGGCTGGATTGCCGCGATTCGCATCTCGACTTCACTTAGTCCGGAGAACCCCCATGAGACTGTCATCCGCCGCCCGCGCCGTGCTGTTCGCGCTGGCGCTGCTCTCCGGATCGTCCGCCGCGCTGGCCGACGAGGGCGCCGTGACGCTCGTCATCTTCAAGGGCGGCTGGATCTTCGGCGGCTCCGCCGGCAAGGGCGTGTTGACCTTCAAGGGCCAGACCTACGGGCTCACCGCCGGCGGGCTGGATTACGGCCTCGTGTTCGGCGGCTCCCAGACCACGTTGCAAGGCCGGGTGCGCAATATCCGTCGCGCGCAGGATATCGCCG
Organism: Bradyrhizobium viridifuturi; assembly: GCF_001238275.1. Taxonomy (GTDB): domain Bacteria; phylum Pseudomonadota; class Alphaproteobacteria; order Rhizobiales; family Xanthobacteraceae; genus Bradyrhizobium; species Bradyrhizobium viridifuturi. Next base: position 41,574 of record NZ_LGTB01000033.1, on the reverse strand, counting down.
GCGTCTACGCCGCGGCCGGCATGGGCGTTGCGCTCGGCGCCGGCGTGCGCGGCATCTTGCTGACCAACCAGAACGGCGCCGTGCTCGAACTGAGCGGCAAGCAGGTCGGCCTGATGGCCAATGTCGACCTCAGCGGGCTCGCGATCACGTTGAAGGAGTAGGCGGGGTTCGATTCGTGGCCTTGTAGGATGGGTAGAGCGCAGCGAAACCCATCTCTTTCGCGGTCAGGAAGTTGATGGGTTTCGCTGCGCTCTACCCATCCTACGATGCGATCCACTCGGCGAGCTCGCGCCACGGCTGCAAACTCCAATGCCCGGACGCCGCGCCTGACGGCGAGGGCAGGACGAACACGTCAGGGAAACCACTCGTTGATGGCTGACGCCCCAGCGCAAGCGCGCTGGTCGGCCTGTTGTAAAACAGGCTCGCCGCCTTCCTGCTGGTGAACGCGATGGTCCTCGGGCGGTAGGTCTCGATCTTCGCTCTGAAGCCCACAACGTCGAACGACTGTCGCGCAATCTCATGATCCATCCCGGCGCCGGTCTTGGAGAGATCGGTGAAGCCGATGCCGAGCGATAGCAGCGCTGCGAACTCATCCGGCCGATAACGCCGCGGCGTGATGCCGGCCTCATGCAGCGCGCGCCAGAAGCGGTTGCCGGGATGCGCGTAATAGTGCCCGACCGCGGCGGAGCGCGTGCTGGCCGCGGTGCCGACGAACACCAGGCGCAGATCGGCGCGGAGCTGATCGGGGAGGCGATGGAGGTTGGTGTCGCGCAAGTCGCTCATCCGGGCTCCTGCCTACCATTTCCGCCACTGTCGTTCTATCATTCGGCGATGAACAGCGACGAATTGGCCGCCGCCTACACGGCGGCGGGCCGCCACTATCACAACCTCGCGCATATCGAGGATTGCCTTGAGGCGCTCGCGCGCGTGGAGGGCATTTCCGCGGCCGAGCGTGAGATCCTGTCGGAAGCGATCTGGTGGCACGATGTCGTCTACGATCCGACCCGGCCCGACAATGAAGAGCGTAGCGCGCAGCTCGCCGAACGGCACGTTCGCGCCGATATCGCTCACGAGGTCGGCCGCCTGATCCGTTTGACGAAGACGCATGATGTCGAGGCCGGCGACCGCCTCGGCGCGATCCTGATCTCGATCGACCTCAGCATCCTCGGCGCCGAGCCCGCGCGGTACGATGCCTATGCGGCTGCGATCCGGCAGGAGTTCATCCATGTCGGCGATGCCGACTATCGCGCCGGTCGTTCCAAGGTGCTTCGGCACTTCGCCGAGCTTCCGGTGATCTTCCCCGATCCTGGTTTTGCCGCGACCTATGACCGCCGCGCCCGCGACAATCTCGCGCGTGAGCTGGCGTCGCTGGCCTGAGGGCTGTCGGTAGATCCTCCTCTCCCGTTCCTGCGGGCAGAGGCGGGGGTGAGGGGGCTCCAACCGCATATGGCCTGCGTCCTCGGGGGCGCATTGCCAAAACATCGAAAACAACCCCATGCAAAGCAGCCGGCGTGCCGGCATTCGACACGGCAACTTGACATGTCGGGCAACTCAGTGGCATTATTCTATTATTCAGAAGTCTCCCAGGCGCGCCTCCTGAACTGCGGGACATCGCCGTAGGCATATGCGATTGCCCTGCCTTGCCCAGCGCGAGGTCGCGGCTCGATTCCTCTGATCTCGTCAGCGCTAACGCACCGGCTCCTTGATCTCGTCTTCGGCCGTCACCGCCTGCGCCGGCCCGGTCGCGCGCACCATCAGGAACCGTCCCGAAAACGCCGTGCCGCGGATGCTCCAGCGGCCGTCGATCTCGGTCGCGTCGGCATTGACCGCGCCTTCATAGTGCACGGTGTCGTAGCCGTAGCCAGCCGGCTCGTAGCGCTTGACGAACGTGACGGCGCTGCCTGATCGGTGACCGGAGAGCGAAGCATTGTGGGTGCTGATCGGGCAGCCGGGTGCGACGCAAGGTTCGGTCACGCTGCCGCCGAGTGCACCGCCGGCGTCGATCAGCGTCGCCAGGAACGTCACCATGCCGCTCGGCTGAACGTAGCTGCCGTCCCAGACGCCGGTGAGATTGTCGTCCATGTCGCTCGTCCGGATTTCCGCGCATTGCAACGCAGGGATCGATGTGGCGCTTGCAGCGTCTCAACGCAAGTCGCGCGCTGCGGCGCGGTTGCCTGATCCGGCAAAACGGTCTGTAATCCGGCCCAACAGATCAAGAAGAATTTTGGAGCGGGAATCATGGGAGAGACGAAAACCCATTACGAGGTGATCGTGGTCGGCGCCGGCGTCGCCGGCATCTACCAGATCAAGCGGCTCGCCGATCTCGGCATCGATGCGACCGTGCTGGAAGCCGCGCCCGATCTCGGCGGCACCTGGTACTGGAACCGCTATCCCGGCTGCCGTTTCGACTCGGAGAGTTACACCTACGGCTTCTCGTTCTCGCGCGAGCTGCTCGACGAGTGGCACTGGAAGGAACGCTTCTCCGGTCAGCCGGAGAACCTGCGCTACCTCAACTACGTCGCCGACAAGTTCGACCTGCGCCGCCACATGCAGTTCAATTGCAAGGTCGAGGCCATGCAGTTCGACGAGGCGCGCGACCTCTGGCAGCTCAGGATCAGTGACGGCCGCGAACTGACCTGCCGCTTCGTCGTGCTGGGGATCGGCCTGCTGTCGGCGCCGACCATGCCGCGCGTACCCGGGATCGACGACTTCAAGGGCCGCTCGTTCCATACCTACTACTGGCCGCATGAGCCGGTCGATCTCGCCGGCAAGAGAGTCGCCGTGATCGGCACCGGCGCCACCGGCATCCAATTGATCGGCGAGATCGCCGACAAGGTCGGCGAGCTCACGGTGTTCCAGCGCCGGCCGAACTGGAGCGCGCCGCTCAACAACAGCGAGATATCAGACGCCGAGATGGCCGACATCCGCGCGCGCTATGACGAGATCTTCGCCGCCTGCGCGCTGACACCGGGCAGCTTCGTGCACGGCCCCGACAAGCGCGGCTTCTACGAGGTGAGCCGCGAGGAGCGGCTCAAGCTCTGGGACAAGCTCTATGACGAACCCGGCTTCGGCATCTGGCTCGCGAACTTCCGCGAGATATTCATGGATGAAGCCGCCAATGCGGAATTGTCGGAATATATCGCCGGCCGCATTCGCGGCCGCGTCAATGATCCCAGGGTCGCCGAGAAGCTGATCCCCAGGGATCACGGCTTCGGCGTGCAGCGCCTGCCGCTGGAGACACGGTATTTCGAGGCCTATAACCGTGACAACGTCCATCTCGTCGACCTCTCCGAGACGCCCTTGGCGCGGATCACCGAAACCGGCCTGCGCACATCGGCGCGCGACTACGACTTCGACATCATCGTCTACGCGACCGGCTTCGACGCCATCACCGGCGCCTATGACCTGATCGACATCAGGGGCATCGGCGGCGAGAAACTCGCCGACAAATGGAAGCAGGCGCCGTCGACCTTCCTCGGCATGCTCGTGCACGGCTTCCCGAACCTGCTGATGCCGACCGGCCCGCAAAGCGCCTCCGCCTCGACCAACTTTCCGCGCGGCATCGAGAACGGCGTCAACTGGTGCACCAATTTGCTGCAATACATGTGGGACCGTGGCCTGACCCGCGCCGACGCGACGCTGGAGGCGCAGGAGCGCTGGACCGCGCACGTCGCCAAGATGTACGAGATCATGCTGATGCGCAAAGCCAAGTCCTGGTTCACCGGCTACAACTCCAACGTCGCGGGGCACGAGGAAGGGACCGTGCGCTACTTCGTCTACAACGGCGGGACGCCGAAGTTCTTGGGGATCATCAACGGCGTGGCGGCGGGGGGATATCAGGAGATTGAGTTTGGGGTGGCTGTGGATGCTGGGTCGAACATAGTCGATGCTGACGCCTTGACATAACGTATCCAATACGTTTGGAGAACGACACTATCGTTTTAGCGGAACCATTTGTCTCGACTTGCGATAGATTGGAGCCCTTCTGCCTTCGCTCCAGCGTTGGCTCGGAGCGAGCTATCGGCTGCGGCGACGAGTGGAAGTGGAAACTGCTCGAGCTCGCGTGATATTTTCTCCGCCACTTCGGTAGATATGTCGATTCCTTGGTGAATGTTCATAGGAATTGAAACCCCGCGTAGATATAGAGTTCTTATCATCTCTAACGCATGGGCCCACGGTGAACCTGCTAAGCAAGACTTAACAACCGCTTCTAACGCGAATTGGAGTTCTGGCACTTCTGCCGACGGGTCAGAGGCAATTATAGCTCCAAGTGTCGGTTGCAGTTTCAGGGGGAGTCGCTGTCCGACAAAGCTGCACACACGAGAACTTAGGGATTCGAATTGAGACAAGTCGGAACTCGTGACTGAGGATGTGTCCTCGGTTTTCCGGGCAAATCCGGCGAGGATGTAGAATTCGCGACTCAGAATTACCCAATGCTCAGCGGGTAAGCTCACAAGCAATTGGTCTAGAAGCGCACGGCGATGTACGACGCTTATATGGATATGTTTTTTAGCCGGGAATCCGAGAAGAGTGACGTTGTTAGAGACAACCGAGACATTTTGATAGACATCCATCGTTTCCTAGCCTGGAAACTCCAAACTGCGGCAGAAGCTGGTGGTGACGGTAGCATCGAATATGGTGATCTCCGAGCCACACTGTTCTCCTATCTCGATAAGGAAGGAGAAGACACGACAATCGTCGACGCTCTCTTCAACGGAATAATCGAACGAGTGGGAGCATTGGTTTCGCGCGTGCAAGACACGTACGAATTTGAAGTCCAGCCTCTTCGAGAGTACTTCGTCGCCCGATTCTTGTACGAAACATCTCCTTATCCGTCAGGCGAAGGCGAAGCGACTGGCGACAAGTTTGATCGCTTCAAAGCCCTGATCAGAAATCCCTACTGGCTGAATGTTACTCGATTTTTCGGAGGCTGCTTCAACAAGGGCGAGATCCTTACCTTGGTCTTCTCGGATTTTACGACCTGCTGGATTAAGTCTCGTTCGCTGCGGGAATCTGTCGGATTTTTGATGTACTTTACTTGGAACACTACGAGTTCGCTCTCGCTCGCGGAGGCCTTGGCGAGAAGGTGACGGACGAGCAGGAAACCATCACGGCCGCCGTCAGGCTGGCCAACTGGTAGGCACTGAACATTAGGGAACGCTGCGACGAGCAGAGATTGGCAAAATTCCTGAAATCGCTCATCGCCCAGGGCTTCATAATGATACATTTAAATCTTTCAAAGATACCGTTCGGGAAATTGGCAACCATTAGTTGATCATTCCGGCCTCTAATCTGCAAATAGTCGTCGGCCGATCTGCGTGTATCTCCGACTAAAGTTGATAGGGGGCTTGCAGGCATATGCTACAGTTCAAACAAAAAACCGGGCTTTCGCCCGGCCTCTATACTTGGATACCCCGTGGGCGAGCCCGGGCCTAATGAGCAGTGAGGGCGCCCCCTCACAACACCCGATTGCTCTCCTTCACCTTCTCCGCGTCGAGATATAGGTTCTCGCCCATCTCCTTGAACTTGGCACTCATCGTCGCCATGCCGTCCTCGATGGTACCTGACATAGACGCGCCGACGCCGGTCGGGTCGTTGAGCGTCGCGGCGTAGTCGTGGACGTCCTGGGTGATCTTGATCGAGCAGAATTTCGGGCCGCACATCGAGCAGAAGTGCGCGACCTTGTGGGCTTCCTTCGGCAGGGTCTCGTCGTGGAAGTTCTTCGCGGTGTCGGGATCGACGCCGAGATTGAACTGGTCCTGCCCGCGGAAGTCGAGGAGGCATCGGTGGGTTACGCCCTCGGCTAACCCGACCTAGCCGTCGCCACCGACCTCACATCGAGCAGCGAACATACGGCGTCTCCACCGACACCGGTTCTTTGGAGCTGAGCGTGATCGTGTTCTCGCCAGAGAGTTTCACGTCGAATGTGACATCTGAAATCGCGATGCCGTCCGAGCACGCTGCGATCAGCCGGACATTCTGCCCGTCATCGTGCAACGATTTGATCGTGCATTTTTGAAATGTGCCGGTGATTTGCTTTCCCTGCACGATCAAGCCGCCGGCGTGGAGATCAGCATCCCGCTTGAAGGCGAGCTTGTTGTTCTCCTTGGTGAAGATCTGATTGCAGGCAGAGGCGTCCATCGTCCAGGCTCCGTCCAGACTTCCAGCCTGTGTCGATGCCGATTGCGTAACGAGAAGTACGAATAGCACCGCATTGAAGGTTTTCATGAAACTCTCCAGTTGAAGGCAATGGGCTGCGCTGCAATCTCTGCCGCCTGACGTGGAATTGTCGCTACATCGTCTATTTGGAGGGAGCGGAATGACACCCCGACGCGGGCCCTCGCTGTTGGGCATCATAGAAAGCGACGAGATCGCGGATCTTTCGTTGATCCAAATCAATGGTTCGGCGGGACAGCGGGTGTCTGTGCCGCAGCGTTAGGCCTCGGGCTCGGGCCGGCTGCCGTCGTGATCGAGCCTGTACGATCCGCACATAGGCAGTGAGCTCGTGGGTGCGCGCCTCTAAAAGAAAAAGACCGGGCGATCGCCCGGTCTCTTCGTTCTTGATGGATGCCCGGGTCAAGCCCGGGCATGACGAGCGGTGAGGGCGATGTCCTCACAACACCCGATTGCTCTGCTTCACCTTGTCCGCGTCGAGATACAGGTTCTCGCCCATCTCCTTGAACTTGGCGCTCATCGTCGCCATGCCGTCCTCGATGGTGCCTGACATCGATGCGCCAACGCCCGAGGGGTCGTTGAGCGTCGCGGCGTAGTCGCGGACGTCCTGGGTGATCTTCATCGAGCAGAACTTCGGGCCGCACATCGAGCAGAAATGCGCGACCTTATGGGCTTCCTTCGGCAGGGTCTCGTCATGGAAGTTCTTCGCGGTCTCGGGGTCGAGGCCGAGATTGAACTGGTCCTGCCAGCGGAAGTCGAACCGGGCGCGGCTGAGCGCGTCGTCGCGGAGCTGCGCCGCGGGATGGCCCTTGGCGAGGTCGGCGGCGTGAGCCGCGATCTTGTAGGTGATGACGCCGACCTTGACGTCGTTGCGGTCGGGCAGGCCGAGATGCTCCTTCGGCGTGACGTAACACAACATCGCGCAGCCGAACCAGCCGATCATCGCCGCGCCAATGCCCGAGGTGATGTGGTCATAACCCGGCGCGATGTCGGTCGTCAGCGGGCCGAGGGTATAGAACGGCGCCTCGCCGCATTCCTTGAGCTGCTTGTCCATGTTGATCTTGATCTTGTGCATCGGCACGTGGCCGGGGCCCTCGATCATGACCTGGCAGCCCTTGTCCCACGCGATTTTCGTCAGCTCGCCGAGCGTCTCCAGCTCCGCGAATTGCGCGCGGTCGTTGGCGTCCGCGATCGAACCCGGGCGCAGGCCGTCGCCGAGCGAGAACGAGACGTCATACTTGCGCATGAGGTCGCAGATCTCGTCGAAATGGGTGTAGAGGAAGCTCTCCTTGTGATGCGCGAGGCACCACTTCGCCATGATCGAGCCGCCGCGCGACACGATGCCGGTGACGCGGTTGGCGGTGAGGTGGATGTAAGGCAGCCGCACGCCGGCATGGATCGTGAAATAGTCGACGCCCTGTTCGCACTGCTCGATCAGGGTGTCCTTGTAGAGCTCCCAGGTCAGCTTGACGGGATCGCCGTCGCACTTCTCCAGCGCCTGGTAGATCGGCACGGTGCCGATCGGCACCGGCGAGTTGCGCAGGATCCATTCACGGGTGGTGTGGATGTTGCGGCCCGTCGAGAGGTCCATCACGGTGTCGGCGCCCCAGCGGATCGCCCACACCATCTTGTCGACCTCTTCCTCAACCGACGAAGTCACCGCCGAGTTGCCGATATTGGCGTTGATCTTGGTCAGGAAGTTGCGGCCGATGATCATCGGCTCGAGTTCGGCATGGTTGATGTTGGAGGGGATGATGGCGCGGCCGCGCGCGATCTCGTCGCGGACGAATTCGGGGGTGATGAAGGCAGGCACCGAGGCGCCGAAGCTCTCGCCGTCGGCAAGCGCGGCCTCGGCGCGCTCGAGCTGCTGCTTGCGGCCGAGATTCTCGCGCTCGGCGACGTAGATCATCTCCTTGGTGATGATGCCGGCGCGGGCGAATTCGAGCTGGGTGATCTTGTGGCCGTCGAGGCCGCGCAGCGGCTTGTGGTGCGCGGTGAACGCCTTGGCGGCGTGGGATGCGCCGACATTGCCGTTGTCCTCCGGCTTGATGGTGCGGCCCTCATATTCCTCGACACCGCCGCGCTCCTTGACCCAGGCGAGCCGATTGCGCGGCAGGCCGGAGTTGACGTCGATCGTGACGGCCGGATCGGTGTAGGGACCCGAGGTGTCATAGACCGGCAGGTTCGGCTCGCCGGCGCCTTCCGACAGGATGATCTCGCGCAGCGGCACGCGGACATCGGGCGCGCTCGCCGGCGTCGCGAAGATCTTGCGCGAGGCGGGCAGCGAACCGGTGGTGACGGCGGGACGAGTGGTGTCGGGGTTGGAGCGGATGTTCATGAGGGATCCTCCGTTTTAATTCGTGTGCGTAAGGGCTGTTGTTCTCGTCATCCTGAGGTGCTCGCGAAGCGAGCCTCGAAGGATGGACGAGCCGGGCCGTCGCCCTTCGAGGGCCGCTGAAGAAGCGGCCACCTCCAGCGACAAAGGCGAAGCCTTTGCGCGGGGGTGACGGTATGAGCGGGGTGTCGTGTGCATCATGCGGCCTCCGCAGGGATGCCGAGCCACTGCCGCACCCGCGCGTCGGGGTCGGCGTTCTGGGTGACGTCGGAGAGACGGCGATTGAATCGGCGCCGGCGGCGAAGATCTCGGCGGCGTGCTCGAATTTGATGCCGCCGATCGCGACAAGCGGGATATTGCCGATCCGCTTCTTCCACTCCGTGATCTTCGGAATGCCCTGCGGCTCGAACCGCATCGACTTCAGCGTGGTGAAGAAGATCGGGCCGAGCGCGACATAGTCCGGCCTGGCGGCGAGCGCGGTGGCGAGTTCGGCGTCGTCATGGGTGGAGACGCCGAGCGTCAGCCGCGCTTTACGGATTTCGCCGAGGTCGGCGTCGGCGAGGTCTTCCTGGCCGAGATGCAGATGCTCGGCGCCGGCGACGATCGCCGCGCGCCAATAGTCGTTGACCACGAGCTTTGTGGGCGTGCCCTTCGTGACGGCCAGTGCGTCGCTGACGATCTGCAGTGCCTCGGCATCGTCGAGCTCCTTGGCGCGGAGCTGGATGGTGCCGACGCCGAGTTTTGTCAGTCGCTCGACCCACTTGACGCTGTCGACGACGGGATAGAACGGATCAGGATACGGCATGCCAGAACGGGGTCCCAACGACAGGGGTGGAGGGGGAGGCGAAGTCGCGGGCTTCCAACAGCCCGGCTTCATAGGCGGTGCGGCCGCCTCGACGCCGAGGCGGAAAGCATTGGCCATCGCAACCGGGTCGGCGGCCTTTGCGACGGCGGTGTTGAGCAGCACGGCGTCATAGCCGAGCTCGAGCGCCTGCGCCGCATGCGACGGCGCGCCAAGGCCGGCGTCGACCACCAGCGTGATGTCGGGCAGGCGGTCGCGCAGCAGTTTCAGTGCGTCGCGGTTGGTGATGCCCTTGGCGCTGCCGATCGGCGCGGCCCACGGCATCACCACCTTGCAGCCGGCCTCGACCAGCCGCGAGGCGACCGAGAAATCCTCGGTGCAATAGGGGAAAACCTCAAAACCGTCCTTGATCAGGATGGTGGCGGCCTCGACCAGGCCGACCACGTCGGGCTGCAGCGTGTCGTTGTCGGCGATCACCTCGAGCTTGATCCAGGGCGTGCCGAACAATTCGCGCGCGAGCTTCGCTGTTGTGACCGCCTCGCGCACGCTGCGGCAGCCCGCGGTGTTCGGCAGCACCGTGACGCCGAGCTCGCGGATCAGCGACCAGAACGCATCGCCGGTCTTGCCGCCCGCCGCCTCGCGCCGCAGCGACACCGTGACGATGCTGGCGCCGGAAGCGCGGATCGCGTTCTGCATGATCGCAGGCGAGGCGTACAGCGCGGTGCCGATCAGCAGGCGGGAGGGGAAGGATTTGCCGTAGAAGGTGACCATGGTCCGTAGTGTCTCCTCAAACCGTGCCGTCGTCCCGGCGCAGGCCGGGACCCATAACCACGACGGGCAATTGCCGGAGGGAACGTCGCCCCGCGTGCCTCACTGAAGGGCCGCGGAGTATGGGTCCCTGCTTTCGCAGGGAGGACGTGAGGAGAGAGTGTGCGAACAAACTCACATCACCCTCCCTGCCGCGGCGTGATGATCTCGATCTCGTCGCCGGCTTTCAGTGCGGTCTCGGCCCAGCGGCCCTTTGGCACCACGTCGTAATTCACTGCGATCGCGAAATGCGTGCCCTCGTAGTCGAGCTCAGCCAGCAGCGCATCGACGCTCGCTGCGTTGATCTCGCGCTGCTCACCGTTGACGATCACGCGCATTGCATCACCTCATTGTCGATTTCGCCGCGCTGGAGATAGGCGAGCGTCAGCTCGGCCAGCGCGGGCGCCAGCAGGAAGCCGTGACGGTAGAGTCCGTTCACCGTGATGCGTTCCTGCTCGATCCTGATTTTCGGCAGGTTGTCGGGAAAGGCCGGACGCAATCCGGCGCCGAATTCGACGATGCGCGCCTCGCCGAACGCCGGATGCACGACGTAAGCCGCCCCCAGCAGCTCCAGCGCCGAGCGCACGCTGACGCCATTGTCCTCGGCCTCGATCGTGGTCGCGCCGAGCATGAAGCGGCCGTCGCCGCGCGGGATCACGTAAAGCGGCCAGCGCGGATGGATCAGCCGCACCGGACGCGACAGCTCGACCTCGGCGGTTTCGATGATGATCATCTCGCCCTTGACGCCGCGCAGGCTCGGCTCGCGGTCGCACGCGGCGAGCCCGCGGCAATCGATCACGAGGCCGTCGAGATCATGAGCCTCGGCATCGCTACCGAACTTGATGGCGCCGCCGGCCTTGGCGATCGCGGCATGCAGCCGCGGCAGCACGCGGCGCGGCTCGACATGACCCTCGTCGGGATAGAACAGCCCCTCGCGGAAGCGGCCCTCGAGCGACGGTTCCAGTTCGCGAACGCCCTCGGCATCGAGCCTGCGGTGATTGGTGGTGAGGCGGGCAAAGCGCTCGAAGTCGGCGCGGTCGCGCGGATGCGCCACCACCAGCGAGCCGTTGAACGGGGTTTCCGGAAAATGCTGTCGCCACAGATCGAGCGAGCGGATGCCGAGGCGGGTGATGACCGGCTCGGCGGCCTCCTCCTCGCACCAGGGCGCCAGCATTCCGCCGGCCCAGTGGCTTGTGGATTCCGTCATCCCAGCGTCACTGCGCTCATGCAGGGTGACGGCACGTCCGGCCTCTGCGAGCAATAGCGCATGCCAGGCGCCGGCTATGCCTGCGCCGATGATGGTGACGGGGGAATCCCCCCGCGGTCGTAACGTCTGATACATCCCTGTCCCTTCGCCGGCATGACCCGGATCAGGTTCAAAGGGTCACCGCGGTCCCGGACTGTTCGCCTACTGGCGAGGCCCAAGCTTGCGGTATCTCAGCTCCTCCTTCGGAGCACCCCTCGGAACGCCCCTAATGTAGGCGGATGGGCTTCTGTGTCAACGTGTATGCCAGCGGCAGGCGTGCCGTGGCGCCGCAGCGCCTCACAGGAGGTTGCAGCCGCAGGGTCGCGTGATTTGCGGTGAGAGGGCGCCTCGGGGATGGCCAGAACTGCGCCAGCGCGTCAGCGCTCGGCGCACGCGATCGGCTTTATTTCTCGGCCTGTTCCGGCTTCGGCTCGGCAGGGTCGGCCGCGATCTGGTCCGACTTGGCGAGCTCCTTGGGCGGTGCACCTGCGCCGCCATGCTTGGCTTCCTTGAGGTGACCGCCGCGCTGCCGCTTTGCGACGTAGTAATACCCGCCCGCGAAATAACGCACGGCTCGGTCGTGGTCGCCATTGGCGGCGCGATAGGCGCCGGCGAGATATTTGACGCCATATTTGAGGTTGGTGCCGGGGTCGCGCAGACCCTCGGCGGTACCGGTGTAGCCGAGGCCGCGCGCGGTGCCGAGCTTGATCTGCATCAGCCCGATGGTGCCGCCGCGCCCGATCAGCTGCGGATGGTATTTGCTCTCGCGCACGATGACGCGATGCACCAGCTCCTCCGGCACCAGATTGGCCTGGGCCTCGGCCGCCACCATCGCCTCATATTGCGCGCGCGATTGTGCATGCGCACCGGCGCAGGACGCGAGCACCGCAATCGCGGCGGCAAGGCAGCTAAGGGTCTGAAGTGTCTTCATCTCGGATCGCCCGGGTGATCAAACGCGCGTCGGTTCTGCGGTCTCATTGGTACGGCGAGCGGGCAGGAATGTGGCAAAACCTTCGCATCAGCGAACGTTCTGCGTCCGTGATTGTCCGGACCTGCGGTGAGTGGCACGACGCGATTGCGAGATGCTTCAAATTGTCTGCTTCAATTGTTTCAGCTGAAAATTGTCCGAGCAGAGAACTTGACCGCAAAACTTCTCTGCCGATTTTGCCGCACGCTATCCACAGCGGTTTGTCGTGCAAACGACTCAACAAGGGTCTACACTGATCGAACGACAGAGCGCGCGTGTTGGGTCAGCGCGTCTGTCCGTTCCAAAGCACGCAAGAAACAACATTCGGGAGATGCGCCATGGTCCGTCAGGACACCGGCTACATGCCTCGCGAAAACCCCTGCGCGCAATGCGGCAAGCCGATTGCCCGCCCCGATTGGGTGGAGCACAGCGAGGGGCGCACGTCGTTCCTGTGGAATTGCCGCGCCTGCGATTACCGCTTCGAGGCTGTCGCGATCTACGATACCGCGCAGCTCAGGCCGCTCGCCGCCTGACGCCCTAGTTATCGGTCAGCTTCGTCGTCGCCGATCAGGTCAGCCTCATTAGGCCGCGGATTTGCGCGCCACCTGCTGCGGCTGCTGCCGCGCCGGCAGTTCGATCCGGACCACGAGCCCGTGCGGCTTGCGATCGTGCAGCGACAGCGTGCCGCCGTGCGCGAGCACGATGGCGTTGGCGATCGACAGGCCAAGGCCGAAGCCTTCGGCCTCATCCATGTTGCGTGCCTGGTCGCCGCGCACGAACGGCTCCAGCACGCTCGCCTTGTGCGCGTCCGAAATGCCGGGGCCGTCATCCTCGATGTCGATGACGAGACGATCCGGCCTGACGTCGAGGCGGACGGCGACTTCGCCGCCGAAGCGTACGGCATTGTCGACCAGATTGGTGATGCTGCGATGCAGGTCGGCGGGCCGCGCGGTCGCCATCGCGTGCTGCGGACCTTCGTAGCTGACCTTGTGGCCCATGTCGGCGAACTGGTCGGTGACGAGGTGCAGCGTGCTCGCGATGTCGACCAGCGTCATCTCCTCGAGCTTGCGGTCGTTGCGCAGGAACGACAGCACCGATTCCAGCATCGAGCGCATCTGGTCGAGGTCGCGCAGCATGCGGTGGCGGTGGGTCTCGTCCTCAATGAACTCGGCGCGCAGCCGCATCCGTGTGATCGGCGTGCGCAGGTCGTGGCTGATGGCGGCCAGCATCTTGGTGCGGTCGTCGATCAGTGCAGTGATGCGCTCGCGCATCCGGTTCAGCGCCTTGGCCAGCGAGCGGATCTCCTCGGGGCCGCGCTCGGGCAGCGGCGCGGCGGCACCGTTCAGGCTGAAGGTCTCGGCGGCCTTGACGAACGACGACAGCGGCGCGGTCAGTGCCCATGCCGCCCACAGGCCGAGCAGGGTGACGCTGATGACGGCGAACAGCACCGTCATCATCCAGGGCCCGCCCCAGAACGGCCGCAGGTGCTGGTCCGGCATCAGGTTCGCGCCGAACATGCTGCCGTCAGGCAGGCGGATCGCGACGCGGCGGATCTCGCCGTCACGCGACGTGCTGCCCGCCTCGCGAGGCAGGGAGTAGACATGATAGCCGGCGCCCAGCCGGCGCAGCGCGTGCAGGTTCGGCGGGTCGGTCTCGGTGAGCCCGCTGGTATCGGCCGGCAGGTCGCTGACCGCAAGCTGCGGGAAGGCTCTGATGATATCGGCCTGGAGACGCGGCCGCTCCGATGCCGGGGCGTGCCCGAGCAATTGCGCGGCGGCGGCGAGCTGGGTGTGCCAGCGATCGGACGGCTCCGGCCTGTCAGGGCGATGGATCAGGAAGGTGGCGGTGATGATCAGGTGCAGCGCGACGATCGAGACGACGACCAGCGCCGCCATCTGGGCGCCGATCCCCCGCAGACTCAGCACACGCAGCAGCTTCATGGTCAGTTGCTCGTGGCGGCAACCGCCTCCACCCTCGGAGTGAACACATAGCCGCCGGAACGCACCGTCTTGATCATGGTGGCTTCCTGCGGATCGGGCTCGATCTTGCGCCTGATGCGGCTGACCAGCACGTCGATCGAACGCTCGAACGAGCCGGCGCTGCGGCCCTGCGTCAGGTCGAGCAGGCTGTCGCGCGACAGCACGCGGCCGGGCCGTTCGCAGAAGGTGCGCAGCAGGTCGAACTCGGCGCTGGTCATCGCGACGCGCGCGCCTTCGGGATTGCGCAGCTCGCGCAGGCGGATGTCGATGCGCCAGCCGAGGAAGCTCAGCGTGGTCGCGCCCTCGATCGCGCTGGCGTTGCGTGCGGCGGCCTGCCGGCGCAGCACCGCGTTGATCCGCGCCAGCAGCTCGCGCGGGTTGAACGGCTTGGCCAGGTAGTCGTCGGCGCCCATCTCGAGGCCGAGGATGCGGTCGACGTCCTCGCCGCGCGCGGTCAGCATGATGATCGGCGTCTGCGACTCCGCCCGCACCTTGCGGCACAGGCTGAGGCCGTCCTCGCCGGGCAGCATGACGTCGAGCACCAGCAGATCCACCCGGTGATCGGTCATGGCCTTGGCCATTTCGCGGCCGTCGGAGGCGGTCGTGACATGGCAGGAATTAGTGCGGAGATATTTTGCGATGAGGGATCGCGTTTCGCGGTCGTCCTCGACGACGAGGATATTGGGCGCAGCTGGGTCATACCGACTCTTTTGTCCGTGATTCGGGGGAAGCGGCTCAGGAATTTTGTTTCAGTGTATGTCTGAAATCTTGCCCGGCAGAACGGGTTAACAGGTCGGCGGAGCGGTGAAAAGTTATCGTTCTGTCATCAAGCCTAATCCGTTGAAATGCGGGTCGAACTCTCCAAGGTCCGAGCTCCGCTCCGGGCCGCCGTGGCGGGCCGAGAAGGGAAGGGCGGCTGTCATATCCGGGGCCGGAACCCGTTCCCCCGGCGACGCGTTGTTTCTCTTTCCGGACAGGGAGGGTGAGATGTCTGTCGATGTCAGGACAAGGCCGCATCAGCTCATTGCAAGCGATCGCGTCGAGGGGACGGCGGTGCGCCGGGCCAATGGCGACATGATCGGGCACATCGAGCGGCTGATGATCGACAAGGTCTCGGGCAAGGTGTCGTACGCGGTGCTGAGCTTTGGTGGCTTCCTCGGGATCGGAACCAATTTGATTCCGCTGCCGTGGGGCCGGCTGCACTACAACCCGAAGTTCGAAGCCTACGAGCTCGACATCGAGGATGACGAGCTGAAGCGCGCGCCGTCGTTCCGCGCCGACAAGGATTTCGATTGGGGCGACCGCTCGCAGGAAGTCGAGCTGCATCGCTTCTACGGCGTGCCGCCTTATTGGGGCGGCTTCTGAGCGCGCTGTCAGGCGTGCGCATGATCGACGCATGTCGATCGATGATGCGGCTGCTGCGGGGGCGCGTGTCCGCTTGTGCAGCGCGGTTCGCCGAGACGACTTGGTGAGCCGAACATCGTCACATCGGGGACTGCGCGTCCGGCGCAGTCGTGAGGCTCAACCGCAGCCCACTTGAAAGATCACGATCGCTCTCGTCAAGGCGTGCGACGTTCCATCCGCGGAAGGTCGACAGCACCGGCTTGCCGCGCTGTTTCCATGGCGTTCCTGCACATGGGGGCGGCCTTTGAGCGCAGGTCCGATAGGAACGGTAGCCCGCATCCCGGGTTCTCCCAGCATCGATTTTGCGAACTGAGGAGAGCGCATATGTTGATCAAATCCATCGTTGCCGGCGTGGCCGGCTCGGCCCTGCTTGCGACCGTCGCGGTCGCACAGACTCCCGCCGACAAGGCCGACAACAAGATGGCACCTCCGGCGTCGACGACGGCCACCTCGCCAACCTCCTATACGGGGGACTGGCGCGCGTCGAAAGTCGTGGGCCTGAGCGTGTACAACGACAAGAACGAGAGCGTCGGCTCGATCAATGATCTGCTGATGGACAAGGGCGGCGCCATCAAGGCTGTCGTCATCGGCGTCGGCGGCTTCCTTGGCGTCGGCGAACACCTGGTCGCCGTGCCGCTCGACAAGGTGAAGTTCGTCAATGAGCCGGTCGCCAATACGAGCGCCTCGAACACCGGCGCCGGCGCCAGCAGCACCAGCAAGACGACGACCACGGGCGCGGCGCCCGCGGCGACGGCGTCAAAGCCGAATCCCTGGTATCCGGACCACGCCGTGTTCAACGCGACCAAGGATGAGCTGAAGGCGATGCCTGAGTTCAAGTACACGACCCAGTAAGGCGCATCGCGTCGCGCAAAAGACAAGCGCGCCCGGTGATGCCGGGCGCGTTTTGCTATGCCGAGCGCAACTTGCGTCGCCAGCCTCACCAGCCGAGTTCGCGCAAGTAAGCGGCGCGGGCGGCAACGCCGGTGTGGGTGAAATCCGTAAACACCCCGTCCACGCCGAGACGGAAGAACCTGAGATATTCCTGGGCCGGGTCGCCGCGATAGTCGGCCGCCAGATATTTCTTCTCGTTGCGGAACGTGAAGACGTGCACGAACAGGCCGAGCTTGTGCGCGTCGGCGATCACGCTGGTCGCGTCCTGTGTCGTGGCCTCCGCGGTCGATCCCTTGTAGGGCTTGCCGTCGGCGCCAGCGTCCCTCCACGGCGAGATCTTGTAGGGCACGATATAGGCCTTCCACGGACCGATGCCGTCGGCATAGGTCTTGATCTCCGCGAGGCCTTCCGGGGTCAGCATCGCATCGAAAGTGCGGCCGTCGCCTGCGACCGTCCAGTCGTAGGGACGGGAATTGGCGATGTTGTTGAGCAGCACCTTGCCGGTCTTGAAGTCGACGCCGTTGCCGTCGAGGAGCTGGACCTGCCGCGTTTCCAGTCCATGGCTGCGCATGTATTTCAGGCTACCGGGCTCGAAGCTCTGCACGATGATCGGCGCGTCCTTCGAGTTGAGGCCGTTCTCCTTGATGATCTTGATCAGGGCATCCTCGAGCGGATGGCTGCCGGGCGCGCCGCAGCCGTTGGCGACCGCCTGGGCGTTGTTCCAGGTCGGATTCTTGGTTTCCGGATAGACCGAGATCGTGCGCCCGGTCGCCTTGCTCTTGGCCTTGGCGATGTCGATGATGTCCTGGAAGCTGATGATCGGGAATTTGCCGTTGAACAGTTTCGGCCGTTCGTTGGCCGCATCATAGGTGGTGCCGGCGATCCACTGCCTCAGCTCGGCCATGGTGAAATCGGTGATCGACCAATCGTTGGTGTGGTCGTCGCCGTCGACGATCAGCGCCTTCAGCACCGATTTGGGATCGGCCGGATCAATCAGATCGGTGAGGTATTCGGCTGGCCCGCTGCTGGGGGTTTGCGCCCACTTCACCTTGACGCGCACGCCCGGCGCCGTGCGCTTACGGGCCGCAACTTGCACGTTGGTCTTCGCCACTTCAGCGACGTTGGTGTTGTCGCCGAGCCAAGGATTATGCCGCGCCACGAGCACGCAATCCTTGGTCAGATGCAGGTCCTCCTCGAGCGAGTCGGTGCCGAGGTCGGCGGCCAGCTCATAGGATGCCTCGGTCTCCTCGGGCACGAGGCCCGGCACGCCGCGATGTCCGATCACCAGCGGCAACTTGCCGTCGACGGTCACGAAGGGCTTTGCGCCTGATGGTGCCGGGGCGGTCTGCGCCGATGCCATCGACGGCAGCAGCACCGCCAAGGCCGCGCCGAGCAGCATCGCTCCAATGTCTTGTTTCCGTCCTGAACGCATCTGCTTCACGGGCCCGCTCCATCTCTTTCCGGCATCGGCCGATGCCAAAGTGCCGAGCCGACGCGGCCGACGCAGGCGTCTTCTTGTCTCAGTCTCCTGACAGTCCGATGACTGCCACGGTCGCGCACGCGTGGTTCACTCGCGCGTTTGTCGCCGGTCGGTCCTTCGCAGTCCACCGGAAGAATTTCCGAAAGCGCCGGCCGCGCGAACAGAGCGGCCTTGCCGGCCGCGCATGGCCCGCGGTTCACACGGATATTTGAAGGCCCGCGCCCGAATAAATCGTATCCGATTAAATCGGGATACTTGAATGCAGGCCGCGCCGTGCCTTTATCAAGCGCGAACGAGTTAATCGTATGCGATGTAATAAATCGCGGGAGCGTTACCATGACCACCAGGATTTCCCACCTCGCCAGGACGTTCAAAACCATCGCGCTGGCTGCGGCGTTGTCCGCCGTCGCGGCGACGGCGGCCTCGGCCCAGGCCGCGATCTCCGAGCCGGCCGCCTTCCAGGCGCTCTATCCATATCGGGACGTGCTCAACAACGGCGCGCCGACGCCTGCGGCCAAACTCGTGCTCGAGCCGCCCGCGGTGCTGCAGAGGCTCCAGGCGCTGGAGAGCGGCGTCGGCATCGCTGACGCGCCGCGTGCCCGCGCGCATCGCGCCGGCCGCTGAAGCTCGCGCGTCTGTGATTAAATGATGAATATCATCCTATTGACCACAGACGCGTCCTGACTACGTGGAAACACAGTGACTTTCCCTGACGACGGAGACGTCCCATGACCAAGCAGATCGACGACCTCTCAAGGTACTATCGTTACGAGCTCGTGCACGGCGACCATGCCGACTTCATCGCCTATCAACGCAATCTCGGCGATGGCGTCTGGCAGACCTATTCGACGTGGATGATCCCGAGCGCGAATGCCGGATAGCGCCGGCTGACGACGCAATCATCGATGGCCGCCGCGACATGAAAAACGCGCCCGGTATGGCCGGGCGCGTTTTCATTGGCTCTTGGCGGGCTGCTGGCGGGTCCGCATTTCGGCGGACCGGGCCGTTCGCGGCGGCGTGCGTCAGTTCGACTTCACCAGCGGGCAGCCGCCCTTGTCGAGCGGACGGAACGCTTCGTCGCCGGGCACGGTGGCGATCAGCTTGTAGAGATCCCACTCGTTCTTGGATTCCTCGGGCTTCTTGGTCTCGAACAGGTACATGTCGTGCACCATGCGGCCGTCGATGCGGATGTGGCCGTTCTTGGCGAAGAAGTCGTTGATCGGCGTCTTGCGCATCTGCTCCATCACCTTCGGCGCCTCGTCGGTGCCGATCGCCTCGATCGCCTTCAGGTAATGCATGGTCGCCGAATAGAGGCCGGCCTGGATCATGGTCGGCATGTGGCCGACCTTCTCGTTGAAGCGCTTCGAGAAGGCGCGGGTCTCGTCGTTCATGTCCCAGTAGAAGGCGTCGGTGACGATCAGGCCCTGCGTCGCCTTCAGGCCGAGCGCGTGGGTGTCGGTGATTTCCATCAGCAGCGCGATCAGCTTCTGGCCGCCCTGGGTCAGGCCGAACTCGGCGGCCTGCTTCAGCGCGGTGGTGGTGTCGCCGCCGGCATTGGCCAGCGCCACGACCTTGGCCTTGGAGGCCTGCGCCTGCAGCAGGAAGGACGAGAAGTCCGACGAGTTGAGCGGATGGCGCACGTCGCCGAGCACCTTGCCGCCGGTCTCCTTGACGACGTTGGCGGCGTCGCGCTCCAGCGCCATGCCGAAGGCGTAGTCGGCGGTGACGAAGAACCAGGTGTCTTCGCCGCGCTTGACCATCGCCTTGCCGGCGACGTTCGACAGCGCGTAGGTGTCGTAGGTCCAGTGCACGGTGTTGGGCGAGCAGGCGGTGCCGGTGATATCGGAGGAGCCGCCGCCGGAATTGATGTGGATCTTGTTCTTCTCGCGCGTCAGCGCCGAGATCGGCAGCGCGACCGAAGAGGTCGGAACGTCGAGGATCGCATCGACCTTGTCGTTGTCGTACCAGTTGCGCGCGATGCTGACGCCGACGTCGGGCTTGTTCTGATGATCGGCCACGACGACCTGGATCGGCTTGCCCTTCACCTTGCCGCCGTAATCGGCGACCGCCATCTCGACGGCGGCGACCGAGCCCTTGCCGGTGGCGTCCGCATAGAGGCTCGACATGTCGGTGAGCACGCCGAGCTTGACGACGTCGTCGGAGATCTGGGCGTTGGCCGCGGTGCCGGAGGCCGCAAGCGCGAGGCTGGCCGCCGCTGCGGCCAAGAGCGATTTCATCGTGTTTCTCTCCCTGGTTTTTGGTCGAAGTTCGCTTCCACGGGGCACCTTCTATCCGGTGCGGCAACCTGTCGCAAAGACGACTTTTTGGGCATGCGCAGGGGGGCTGGGCGCGGCCGAGGTCGTTCGCCTCTCGCCGCCAGGAGCGGGCAGCCCTCGTTACAGCGCCGGTAACGCGGTGACGGCGGCCTTGATGGTGCCGTCGGTTTCCACGACCACCCGGAGCGTCTTGGAATCGAACGTGATGCCGGCAAGGCGGATGCTGTTGACGTCGGCGTCGACCCGGATGCCCTCCTCGTTCTTCTGCAGGTCGGCGATCGCGGCGGCGATCTTGCGCTGCGCGTTGCTCGCGAATGGCTTCAGGTCGACCACCATCCGGTCGGCGAGCGCCTGCTGCAGATGCGGGATCGCCGCGCGCGCGGCAGCGCCGAGCAGGCCGAACGCGGCCTCGGACTCGACCGCCAGCTCGACATCGGTCAGCCGCAGCGTCTGCGCCGCCTGGTCGAGCCGCGGCCGGCCCCAGATGTGCACGGTCGCCTCGGCGCCGAGGCCGAAGAAGCTCTTCTTCTCCTTGGCGTGCACGAGAAGCGAGATCAGGAGCCGGTCGCCGGAGGCGGCGATGCTCGCGCTCTTGACGGTGACGTCGACCGGGCCGGAGCCGTCCTCGGGGAAGGTCTTGCCCTTCAGCTGCGCCTCGACGAGTTGCGTCAGCGTGGTGAAGGACATGTCGACCGGCAGGCCGACCGAGACCTGGCTCGGCATCGGCGGCACGATCGAGAGCTTGTCGGGGAACGGGCAGTTCGGTGTGGTCTGCGTCTCCGTGATCCGGGTCTCGGCCTCGATCCCCATGGTCAGGATCAGCGAGGACGCATCGACCTTCGGCTGCGCGGCGATCGCGCGGGTCGGCCGCAGCTCGAGCCACATCGGCGGCATCGACGCGGTGCCGCCGGTGCCCTGCAGCGGTATCGAGCGGCAGGCCTTGGCCCATTGCGTGCGGGCGGCGTTCTGGAACACCGGGTTGTTCTGCAATCGCGCCTCGACCACGGAAATCTGGTCGGCGACCGCTTTGTCGATGACAGGCTTGACCTGCGCCGGCACGTTGATGCGGACGCCGGCGGCCGACAGGCTGGTGTCGCCGAGATTGACCTGCGCCTGCAGGTTCGGCTCGATCCGCCAGGACGCGCCGAGCTTGGGCCGCGCGGTCAGCGTGACGCTGCCCTTGATGTCGGCGTTGGCGTTGACGTTCTTGATGTTCACGGAGCCGATCTGCTTGGCGACATTGCCGCCGAGCAGGCTGCCGAGCGCGTTGGTGACGGCGCCGGTCGCCTTGTCCGACAGCGAGCCGGTGACCTTGAGCGTGCCGTTGATCGGGGTCGTCAGCGTCAGCACGTCCTGCGCGCCGGTGGCCGCAATCGGCCCGCGCGACGCGGTCCAGCCGATATCGGCATTTTGCAGGATTTGCTGGACCGGGTTGTCGGCCTTGCCGCCGAAGGTCTTCGGCGCACCGCGTTCGGCGGCATCGCGGATCGCCGACAGCGCGACCGATACCTGCGCCACGACCGTCGAGGAGCGCGGCGCCTGCGGCAGCGGCGGCAGTTGTACCAGCGGCGGTGTCTGCACGGTGACGCTCGGTGCGAGCCAGTCCATGGCCTTGAGGCTGATCGCGAACGAGAGCACCACCACCGTGAGCCCGAGCGCGATCGTCCTTGGATGCATCGGTAGACGCATCGTCCCCCCGGATGAAAATCAACTTGACGGGTTGTACAGGCCCCCCGACGACGGCGCCAGTGTGGCGGGATCAAGCTGCTTCAGGGGCGGAAGCAGCGATCACCTGGACGTTAACGATTATGAACGCGACAACGGCCCCGGCATGGATGCCGGAGCCGTCGTCGATGTCTGAATGTGTCGGGGCTTAGCGGACGGCCGAGCCGAGATCGGCGCGGCGGTCGGTCATCGGCAGCACGATCACCTTGGTGCCGACGCTGACCCGCGAATAGAGGTCCGTGACGTCCTCATTGGTGAGCCGCAGGCAGCCGGAGGAGACGTGGGTGCCGATCGTCTCCGGCGCGTTGGTGCCGTGGATGCGGTACACGGTGCCGCCGAGATACATGGCGCGGGCGCCGAGCGGGTTGCCGGGGCCGCCGGCCATGTGGCGCGGCAGATAGGGTTGGCGGGCGATCATTTCCGGCGGCGGGGTCCAATCCGGCCATTCCGCCTTCTTGGTGATGGTCTGGGTGCCCGACCAGGTGAAGCCGTCGCGGCCGACGCCGATGCCGTAGCGCATCGCCCGGCCGCCTCCGAGCACCAGATAGAGATAGGTGTGCGGGGTGTCGATGATAACGGTGCCGGGCGCCTCGCGGGTCGGATAGGCCACGACCTGGCGGCGCAGGCGGGCGGGCAATTCGACGGAGCGGTCTTCTTCCTGCGCCTGCGGCATCGACTGCACCGGCGGCTGCACCGCCTCGGTCGGCGGCGTCAGGATGAAGGGGAAGATCGGCAGCGGAGCGGCCGCGGCGGAATTCGAGAAGGCAACGGTGCCAATTGCCAGCGCACCGAAGGCGGCGGCAGCGAGACGTGCGTTCAGCTTGATGGAATTGAACATTGTCGACCCCTGTTGTTTGCGCCCTGCGCGCCAGTTCCGGCGCGTCGTTGGGTCAAACCAGTACAGGTGAGGCGTTTCAGGACGTTTGCACGAAATCGCCAAAATGGTTTCGTGGCGTTAGGGGTTTGTTTCGTCCGTGTTTCGTCGAAGGGTTAAGGCCGGGTTGCCGGGAGGTGTCCCGTCCCAAGACATTTTTCCTGGCATGGCCCTTGCTGTCCGAAGGCGTGGTTCGGAATGGAGTGGAAATCATGCCAGCGCCTTCGATTGGGAGCATGCTGGATCGGCAGAAAGGCTTTGGTCCCGGGTTCGATTTTCTCCGTGTGGCGCTCGCGATCGCCGTCGTCGCGGGGCATACGCCCTATGTTGCCACCGGTCGCGGCGATTCCGATCCGACGTCGGTCCTCTGGTTTCCGCAATTTGCGATCCTCGTGATGTTTTTCGCGCTGAGCGGGTTTCTGATCGCGGCAAGCGGGCTGCGGCTCAGCGTTAAGGAATTCCTGATCAATCGCGGCCTGCGGATCATTCCGGCGCTCGCGGTCGAGATCGTGCTGTCGGCGTTGATCCTCGGGCCGATCTTCACGACGCTGCCGCTCTCCGACTATTTCACCAGCGCCGGCACCTGGAAATACTTTACCAACGTCGTCGGCCTGGTGAACTACACGCTGCCGGGCGTGTTCAACGGCAATCCCGCGCCGGAGGTCAACAGTTCGCTGTGGACCGTGCCATTCGAATACGGCTGCTACGCGGTGATGGCGGTCATCATGGCGCTGGGGCTGCTGCGCAAGCCGGTACTGATCGTGATCGGTGTCATCGTGCTGGTGGGGCTCGGCCTCGCGCTGACCTTCACGGGGCATGCCGCTGCTCCCTCCCAGCTGCCTGCCGGCGTCGCGGGCACGCTGCATGACAAGATCTTCAGCACG
Source organism: Bradyrhizobium viridifuturi (assembly GCF_001238275.1). Lineage (GTDB taxonomy): Bacteria > Pseudomonadota > Alphaproteobacteria > Rhizobiales > Xanthobacteraceae > Bradyrhizobium > Bradyrhizobium viridifuturi. The sequence goes on along the minus strand of NZ_LGTB01000033.1, from coordinate 17,730 downwards.
GCGCTGTTTCTCGGACGCGGTGCGAAATTGCCGGTCGCCTGTCTGCTCGCAATCGTAGTCTACCTCTACCGCGACCGCATTCCCTATGACGGGCGCATTCTCGCCGCCTGCTGTGCGCTTTGTCTCGGCGCCATACTGCTCGGGCCGGCGGCCTGGATGACCCAGCCCGTCCTCAATGCCGTCATCGCGCCGGCGCTGGTCTATATCACCGTGTTCCTCGGCGTCTCCAATCTGCCGCGGCTGCCGCTGTATTCGAACGGTGACTACTCCTACGGCATCTATCTGTATGGCTTTCCGATGCAGCAGGTGGTGAAAGTGTGGCTGCCGAATGTGTCGCTGACCGTCCAGTTCGCCCTCGCGCTGGTGCTGATCACGGCGTTCGCGGCGTTCTCCTGGCACTGCATCGAGAAGCCGATCCTGAAGCTGCGCCGTCATTTCTCCTTCGTGGCGCGCAAGCGGCTCGAGCCGGACGAGAAGGTCGGACCGCTCGAGGAGATCGGGCCGCTTGCGGTCAGCGTGAGCGGCAGCCGGAGCGCGCGATCGTCCTGACGAGAGGCAACAACGCCGGCAACGTTCAGAGGTGAATGTATCCGGCCAATCCGTCCCACAGCAGCTTGGCCGCGGTGACGACGAGGATGGCGTAGCAGAGGCGGTACAGCGCACGCTGGTCGAGGCGCTCGTGCAGCCGCCAGCCGGCCCAGACCCCGACCGGCACGGCCGGCACGCACAGCGCCATCAGCATCCATAGGCTCCGCGACGGCGTCGCGAGCACCAGCCAGGGGCCTGCCTTCAGGAGGTTGCCGACCGTGAAGAACAGGCTGGTGGTGCCGGCGTAGAGTGCCTTCGACATGCCGAGCGGCAGCAGATAGATCGCAAGCGGCGGCCCGCCGGAGTGCGCGACCATCGTGGTGACGCCGGAGGAGAGCCCGGCGAAGGTGGCCTTGATGGTCGAGCGCGGACGCGGCTTGATCTCGCCGCCGCCGATGAACCACAGCGCGGCGAACACCAGCGTCACCAGGCCCATCACGATCTCGACGCATGCCGGTCGAGATCGCGCAGCACGAAATAGCCGAGGCCGATGCCGACGACGAGCGCGGGCAGCAGCATCGCGAGGTCGACCCGCGACCATGTATTGGGGCGCCAGAACCGCAGCGCCGTGATGTCCATCACCACGAACAGCGGCGCGAGCAGCGCGCCGGCCGCGATCGGATCCATCGCCAGCGAAAGCAGCGGAATGCCGACGATGGCAAAGCCGCCGCCGAACGCGCCCTTCATGAACGCGATCAGGAAAACGCCGGCGAGCGCGACCGCGAGCACGAACGGCGCGGGCAGGTCAGCAATGATGGACGTGATCATGGTGTCGTGCAGAGCGTTGTGGTCGTACTCATACATGGCCACGTGCGCAGGCACGCGCAATCCAAACATTGCTCTCGGTGCACATTGCTCTCGGTGCAATCGGCGTGTGCGGCTCTAGCCGGTGCGCATCCTCGGCAGCCCCGTCCGGTCGCCGCCGATCACGGCTCGGCGATCGGAGACGGCGTGATGGAATTGCTCGAGCGTCAGCCCGATCGCCGACAGATCGCCTTCCTCGATCGCGCCGTCGTCGTAGCAATCGAGCGCCTCGCGCAGCAATGCGTCGGCATCGCCCTGCATCGCCGCGAGTTGCTCCGGCGTCTCGGCGCTGCGTACGCGCGAGATCAGCGTCAGCAGATTGTCGCGATGGGTGATGTATTGCTCGCGCTCGTCGCGCTTCATGTGGTGGCGCAGCCAGGCGCCGGCCGAGCCGAAGCCGGAGATCAGCAGGATGCCGCCCCAGATGTAGTCGGAGTATTTCTCGAGGAAGGTGCGCTCGGTGCCGTCGATATAGGCGGCGGCGCCCTGGTGTGCCGGCAATGCGGCGTCCTTGTCGGTGTCCGGCTTCTCGATCTTGGCCGCCGCCGGCAGGTCGCGCGCGACCTGGAGGCGCTGCGTAAACAGCTGCCGGTCCAGCGTGCCGACGGTCGCCTCGTGCAAATTGTGCTGCGCGATGATCAGGTGATTGACGCTGACGGTCTCGACCTTGTCCTCGGGGCGTGCCGGCGACGAGGAGAAGATGCTGCCGGCGATCTCTTCCGATGCGTAAAGCGGATGCTTCTGCGCGATCGCTTCGGAGACCTCGATCGGAATGAATTTCGGCTCGCCGCGCGCGGCCGCCGTCGCGGCGATCGCATCCGCCGTGACCTTGCTGTTGAGCGGACCGACGGTCATGTAGGCGTCGAGCGATGGATCGCGCGCGAGGTCCGCTGCCTTGTTGACGGCGAACTGGCTGACCGCGACCTTGTCCGGGTTGACGCCGGACTCGGTCAGGATCACGCGCAGCAGCGTGACGTTGGCCTGGGTGCTGCCGATCACGCCGACCTTGTGACCGGCAAGATCGTCGATGCTCTTGATCTTCGCAGGCCGCTGCTTGCCCTTGCCGCCCGACGGTGCCCACAGCACGACGACGTTCTTGCGCAGGACCGCAACCGACTCGGCGCTCGCCGGCAGGCTGAGATCGCCGCGCACCACCGCGAGATCGACCTTGTTGGCGGTGAACAGCGCGATGCTTTCGGCGGCGCCTTGCGTCGGGACCGGCTTCAATCGCACCGCGCTCCCGTCGCGGGCAAACGCCTGCGCGAAGCCCTGGATGAGCTTGATGTCGTCGCTGCCGGTCGGGCCGACGGCGATCGTCAGCGTCACTGGACGCAACGCGTAGGACAGCGCGCCGGCGGCGGCGCCAAACACAAGGATGCCGACCGCAAGGATCAGGAGCGACGAGTTTCGCCGTCTGAGCCTGCGGCGCGTGGTGCCGGGATGTTCGCTCTGCTCTGACATCTGTCTGTCATGTTACACGAAAAACCGGCCGTTTGCCGTGAAAAACAACCTAACATTTCGATGACGTCATACGTTTGAAACATCCATGTCAGAACGTCGTGCGAGCAGAATCAAGATTAACGATTTGGGTCTCCTGCGATGCGCATACTCGTTGCGACCGATGCCTGGCATCCGCAAGTCAACGGCGTGGTCCGGACGCTGACGTCGCTTGCGCGCAGCGCAGCGGCACTCGGCGCCGAGATCGAATTCCTCACTCCCGACGGCTTCCGTTCGGTCGGTGTGCCGACCTATCCGGGGCTGCGGATGGCGCTGCCGAACCGGCGCGAGATCGCGCGCCGGATCGAGGAGGCCGCGCCCGAGGCGATCCACATCGCGACCGAAGGGCCGATCGGCTGGGCGGTGCGCGGCTATTGCCATCGCAACAAGCTCGCCTTCACCACGTCCTATACGACGCGCTTCCCGGAATATGTTTCGGTGCGCACCGGAATTCCCGACAGCGTCGGCTACGCCGTGCTGCGGCACTTCCATGCGGCGGGCTCGATGACCATGGTCGCGACCGACTCGCTGCGGTCGGAGCTTGCCGAGCGCGGCTTCCGCCGGCTCGGCTTCTGGACCCGCGGCGTCGACACCAGGATATTCAATCCGGATCAGCCGGCCGTGCTCGGCCTGCCGCGGCCGATCTTCATGACGATGGGCCGCGTCGCGGTGGAGAAGAACCTCGACGCCTTCCTGTCGCTGGACCTGCCGGGCTCCAAGGTCGTGGTCGGCGACGGCCCGCAGAGGGCGGCGCTGGAACAGAAATATCCCGACGCGATCTTTCTTGGCGAGAAGAAGGGCCAGGATTTGACCTCGCACCTCGCCGCCGCCGACGTCTTCGTGTTCCCGAGCCTGACCGACACCTTCGGCGTCGTGCAGCTCGAGGCGCTGGCCTGCGGCACGCCGGTCGCGGCGTTCCCGGTCACCGGCCCGAAGGACGTCATCGCGGATCATCCGATCGGCGCGATCGACAATGATCTGCGCAGCGCCTGCCTGCGCGCGCTGAACATGTCGCGCGCCGACTGCCGCAATTTTGCGTTGGAGCGTTCCTGGGAAAACAGTGCGCGTCAGTTCATCGGCAATCTGGCCACGTTGCAGCCGAGCCGCGCGCCGCGGCCCGCCCGCCGCGTCGCCGGCCGCAGTGCGGTTCCGAATTAACAGCTCAATCGAACGAAAGACGAGAGACTATCTATGGCTGAAATCATCAAGCTGGGCGCCGACCGTTCCATGGACTTCGACCGCGAAACGGTCGAGCAGGCCTATGACCGCTGGGCGCCGATCTACGACCTCGTGTTCGGCGGCGTCTTCAGCAAGGGCCGGCAGGCCGCGATCCAGGCCACCAACAAGATCGGCGGCCGGGTGCTCGAGGTCGGCGTCGGCACCGGCATCTCGCTGCCGCTCTATAGCCAGAACGTGCGTATCTTCGGCACCGACATTTCCGAGGCGATGCTCGAGAAGGCCAAGAAGCGGGTCACCGAGCAGGGCCTGAAGAATGTCGAGGGGCTTGCGGTGATGGATGCCGAGAAGCTCGAATTCCCCGACAATTCGTTCGACGTGGTGATGGCGCAGTACGTGCTCTCGGCGGTGCCGAACCCGGAAGCCGCCCTCGATGAATTCGCCCGCGTGGTGCGTCCGGGCGGCGAATTGATCATCCTGACCCGGGTCAGCGCCGATGCCGGCGTCCGCCGTTTCATCGAGCAGAAGCTGCAGCCGGTGGTGCGCCCGCTCGGTTTCCGCACCGCCGAGTTCGCCTGGTCGCGCTACACCAAATGGCTCGCCGGCGCGCGCGGCATGGAGCTCGCGGAGCGCCGCCTGATCCCGCCGCTCGGCCATTTCTCGCTGGTCCGCTTCCGCAAGGCGGACGTCGCCAAGGCGGCGTAAAGAGGCGGCGCAAAGAGGCGGCCCAGTCCGCCGGTCCTCCGGGTGAGGTGGCGCACAGCGCGCCGCAAACCGGGAGGCTACGATCTCTCCGCCTCATCCCCGCAAATCTCCGGGATGAGGCGAGACCCTGCTCCAGTCGCGTCAAGGTGTCGCTCCGCATTGTCATATGTCATTATGATGATGTCACACGCGATACATCGAATCCCTGTAGATCCTGTCCCGAAAGATGTTGGGGGAACCAATGATCAAGAATTTTCTGCAAGAGCTGCGTACCCAGCGCTGGGATGACCATCGCTTCTACCATCACAGCCGGATCAACCAGAGCCTGCACTTCGTCAGCGCCCTGAGCTTCCTGTTCGCCTATGTGATGCTGTTCTTCGATCCGGTCGTGTCGGCGCTGGTCGGCTGGCTGGTCTCGATGACCTCGCGGCAGGCCGGTCACTTCTTCTTCGAGCCGAAGGGGTATGACCACGTCAACCAGGCGACCCACGAGCACAAGGAAGACATCAAGGTCGGCTACAATCTGCAGCGCAAGGTCGTGCTGATGGCGATCTGGGCGCTGTCGCCGATGGTGCTGTATTTCGATCCGACCCTGTTCGGCCTGTTCAAGCCCTGGGTCACGATGGGCGACTTCACCCGCCAGGTGGCCAAGATCTGGCTCGTGGTCGGCATCGGCGGCCTCTTGTTCCGCACCATCCATCTGTTCTTCATCCGCGACGTCGAAACCGGCCTCGTCTGGATGACCAAGATCATCACCGACCCGTTCCACGACCTGAAGCTCTATCACAAGGCGCCGTTGTTCCTGATGAAGGGCGAGCTGATCGATCCGGGCCTCGAGAAGCACGTCAAGCACGCCTGATCGTTGCTCCCAGCGTCTTCCAACTGCGTGATGCCCGGGCTTGTCCCGGGCATCACCGTTCTTGGGGCTCTCGTGAAGATCTTACGCCGCGCTGCTGGCCATAACGGGACTGCGCTCCCTCTCCCGCTTGCGGGGGAGGGCTGGGGTGGGGGTGTCGCCGCTTGCGACACTCATCGCGAGGAGAGAGCCCCCACCCGGATCGCATCTAACGATGCGACCCGGCCTCCCCCGCAGGCGGGGGAGGCGAAGGAAGGGCAAGAGCGGTGTAAGGCAGCGAAGGGACGGCGCCAGGCCTCAGCGCCCGAACTTCACAGCGACCATCTCCTTCAGGATCTGCCGCTTGATGTTCTTGTTGGTGACGCCTTCCTTGTGCCACCACCAGCCGTCGCGCTTCATCTTCTCGGCGGCCGCGACGAAACGATCGCTGACCTCGGCGAAGTCGGCGTCGGTGTAATTCAGGGTGAAGATCAGGCGGCCGGTGCCGACCCAGCTCAGCGCCAGTCCCTCGGCGCGCAGGTAGTATTGCAGCATCCAATTGTAGCGGGACGGCTCGGTGTAATAGACCGTCCAGATCGACGAGATGTTGCCGACACGAACCGGCAGGTCCGCGGCCGCGAGGCGGTCGTTGAGGGCCTTGGCGCGGCCGTTCCAGGTCTCGTCCAGCCCGTTGTAGATCGAGCGGAAGTTCGGGCTCGCGAGCCGGCTCAAAAACTCGTCCATCGCCGTCATCACATAGGGATGCGAGTTGAAGGTGCCGCGGGCGAAGCAGATGTCGGCGGGGCGGTCGTCGCGGAAGCGGCGCATCAGGTCCCTGCGGCCGCACACCACGCCGACCGGAAGGCCGCCGGCAAGGCTCTTGCCATAGGTCACCATGTCGGCCTTGACGCCGAAATATTCCTGGGCGCCGCCGGCGGCGAGACGGAAGCCGACGAACACCTCGTCGAAGATCAGGACGATGCCGCGCTCGGTGCAGACCTCGCGCAGCCTCTTCAGCCATTCGGTGTAGGCGGCGCGGTCGTATTTCGACGAGCGCGACGAATCGACCAGCGCGGAATCGCCGGGCGCGTTGGAGTTCGGGTGCAGCGCCTGCAACGGATTGACCAGCACGCAGGCGATGTCCTTGCGGGTGCGCAGCACGTGCAGCGTCTTCTCCGACATGTCGGCGAGCGTGTAGGTCTCGTGCGGCGACACCGGATTGCCGACGCCGGGCTGCACCTCGCCCCACCAGCCGTGATAGCTGCCGGCGAAGCGCACGAGGTGCGTGCGCTTGGTGTGGTAGCGCGCGAGCCGCACCGCCTGCATCACGGCCTCGGTGCCGGACATGTGGAACGAGACCTCGTCGAGGCCGGAGAGCTCGGTCAGGCGCTTGACGTTGTCGGCGATAACAGGGTGGTAGGGGCCGAGCACCGGACCCAGCGCATGGGCGCGCTTCTCACCCTCGGCGATGCACTCCTTGTAGAAGTCGTTGCCGAAGATGTTGACCCCGTAGGAGCCGGTCAGGTCGTAGGACACATTGCCGTCGACATCGGTGACGGTGACGCCGCGGGAAGCCTCGACGAAGGCCGAGGTGCCGAGATGCTCGCGCACCAGGCGGCTGTACTGGAACGGCACGCGGTAGCTTTCGGTGAACTGCAGGTCGGAGATCCGCTCCGTCACCTCGGTGGTGAGCGCGCGGCCCTTCGGGTAGCGATCCTGATAGAGGCCGGCGAGGCGGAAGAAGCCGTCCTGTCGCTGCATCGCGATGTCCTTCGGCGCTCCGTCGGAGCAGAAGAACTCGTCGATGCCGAATTCGTAGTGCGGCACCATGCGCGCCACCATCTTGGACATCTTGGAATGTCCGGTCAGCGAGCGGTGCTTGGCGCGCGACAGCGCGATGCGGGCCTGAATTTTGGGGAAAGCTGCGGCGGCGCCGGCAAGTGCGGCGGCGGACAGCGAGAGAATCGGAAGGGATGTTTCCATGACAGAAGCGCTAGCCTCGGCACCTAACAAATTCATGACAGTCAAGGGCCTGATCTCGGCATTTACCCAGCAGGAGGACCTCAATTTCCTGCTCACCAACCGGATTCCGCGGGCCGCGCTGACCCGCTTCATGGGTTGGTTCTCCAAGATCGAGAACCCCTTGGTGCGCGATGCCTCGATCGCCTGCTGGAAGCTGTTCTCCGACCTCGACCTGTCGGAAGCGAAGAAGACCGAATTCGAGAGTTTGCACGATTGCTTTACCCGTGAGCTGAAGCCGGGCCTGCGCCCGGCGGCGGCCGATCCCGCCATCATCGCGAGCCCATCGGATGCGATCATCGGCGCCCATGGCCGGATTGAGGACGGGCAATTGTTCCAGGTCAAGGGCGCGCCCTATTCGCTGCTCGACCTGCTCGGCGATCCGGCGCTGGTCGAGCAGCACCGCAACGGCCGCTTCGTGACGCTGCGGCTGACCTCGAGCATGTATCACCGCTTCCACGCGCCGTATGACCTTGCCATCGACAAGGTGACGTTCATCCATGGCGACGTCTGGAACGTCAATCCGATCGCGCTGAAGCGGGTCGAGCGGCTGTTCTGCAAGAACGAGCGCGCGGTGCTGCGCGGGAAGCTTCCGACCGGCGAGGCGCTGACCCTGGTTCCGGTCGCCGCGATCCTGGTGGCGAGCCTTCGCCTGCATTTCCTCGACGTCACGCTGAACGCGCAGTCGCGCGGGCCGGTGGACTTTCCCTGTGACGCGCATGTGAAGAAGGGCGACGAACTCGGCTGGTTCGAGCATGGTTCGACCATCATCGCGCTCGCGCCTGACAATTTCGAGTTCTGCGACAATGTCGTCGAGGGAACGCGGATCAAATGCGGCGAACCTTTGTTGCGCAAGCCTGCAATGTGATCTCGCGTGCGCAATCGGCCCATTGTTTGAGCATGAAAAGCGGTTTCCACTTTTCGCGATCATGCTTTAGAATGTGCGGGATCGTCGTGCGACGATCCTAAATCGCAAACCTGATGGATACGAGATGGCGCGGACGCCTGTGCTGGCGGCGGGAGGCATTGTGCTGCGGCGGGAGAGCCCGCCGCGCATCGCCGTCGTGCGCCTGCGCAAGCGCAACGAATGGGTGCTGCCGAAGGGCAAGCTCGACGACGGCGAGACCGCGCGCGACGCCGCCGAACGCGAGGTGCTGGAAGAAACCGGCCACGATGTCGAGGTGCACGAATTCCTGGGCACGCTGGTCTACGATTCGGGCGGGCGCTCGAAGGTGGTGCACTACTGGCGCATGGACGCCGGCGGCAAGCCGGTGCGCGAATTGATGAGCGACATCAAGGAAGTCGACTGGCTGCCGTTCGATGCGGCGCTGGAACGACTGTCACGCAGCTATGAGCGCACGTTCCTGGAGAATGTCGGACCGATCGCGTTGCAGGCCGCAGCGCTGGCCGAGCGCGAACGGCGCGCGCGTTTGCGCCTTGCTGCCGCGGAGCGCCGGCGCAACCGGCAGGGGGCGATCCTGCCCGCGGCCGAGCAGATGCCGGTCGCCGAAGCGCCCGTGGTCGCTGAAGCGCCCGTGGTCACTGAGCCGCCGGTGGCCGTGGACGCGGCGGTGGCCGTCGAGGTGCCGGTCATGGCGGAGTACGACGTTGCCGATGCCGGCGAGGCGGTGAAGGCCGAGCATGGCGTCGGCGCCGCGCCAACCGAGCAGCCGCCGTCATTCGGGCGTGAGATCGATCCCGTGGCTTCGGCAGTTCACCCCACGCCGCGCAAGAACCTGATCGAGCGCGTGCGCGACTGGCTGCGCCGCGCGGCGTGATCAGCCGCACATCTGACGTCTTGCGGCTGGCCGCCAGGTGGCGATGTCGTGCTGCAAGGCGACGCAGTCGGCAACACGCCTGGGCGAACCCAATTCACGGGCCAAAAGCTGTGCGGCATGAACCTCGGCCATGGCGCCGCGAGTGTCGCCACGCTCCAGCTGGAGGCGGGAAATCTGCAGCCTCAGCCGCACGATCTGGACCCGCCCCTCGATGCTGGACCACAATTGGCGGGCGAGATGCAGATGCCGCATCGCTGTTTCATGATCCTGCCGGGAAAGGGCGAGAATCGCCTGCGCTTCGTTGGTGAGCGCGCGGATCGAGGGCATCGGCCAGCGATCCGGATTTCCGGAAAGCTCGCAGATCAACGCCTTTGCCTGACCGGTTCGATTTGTGTGCGCGGCAACCAGCGCCAGATGCGCGAGCAGGATTCCCCGCCGTTGCAATGTCCACCAGGTCTTGCCGATCAAACTTCGTTCGAGGCTTGCATAGGCGGCTTCCGCTTCGCCTCTTGCGAGCAGCAGCATGGCGCGGCCCGGCTCCGGGCACCAGCCGAGCGTGTAGGCCCTGTCATAGGCTTCAAGCGCCGCGTCGTCATCGCCGATCGCAGCCAGGATATCGCCCAGCACCCGGTTTGCATCGCCCATCGACCACGGCGCATCGCTCGTCAGGCGCGCGAGCGCGTCCTGGATGCGCGCCAGCGCCTCATCGAGCGAGCCCCTGATGCCGAGCACCTCGGAGCGATGCAACTGGCATGAACCCGTCAATTCCATGCCGCTGCCCGAGCAGAAGTTCTGGTAGCTCCGCGTCCACTGGTCGGCCCGCGCCCAATCTCCGAACATCCGGGCGGCCCAGAGAATGTTGCAGTAGAGGCTGCCACCCATGATCGGGTCCAGATTGGTACTGGACAGTGCAACGGCCGCGGCATGATCCTGATCGACCAATCCACCATGGGTGTCACCGAGGCAGAGCCGATAGAAGCCGCGATAGGCCAGGCTCAGCGCCTCGATGTTGAGCGCATCCTTGTATTTGACGGACGTGTAGGCAGCGTCGGCCAAGGCGAGAGCCTGTTCCGGCTCGCCGTCGAACGCAGCCAGTTTCGACTTCATCCATAACAGCAGGGCCGTCGTTGGAGGATCGTCGATCCGCGAGGCCCAATCTTCGGCGCGCGCAAGCCAGCCTTTTCCGATCGCGGCTTGACCGCTCTCGAAATGCAGGCCCGAGAGCGCGATCGCGTCGACCGCGGCGCCGGCAGCGTCGCCGGCCTCGCTGCGCGCTGCGACCGCGCGAACAAAAATCGGAATGGCTGCCGTCGCCTTGCCGAGGCATTGCAAGGCAAGAGCCCAGTTGTGCAAATCTTCAGCGTTCAGCTCGCCGTTTTCGTCTGCGCTCGCGAACAGGGTTGCTGCCTGCAGCCACAATTGCCCGGCCGCTGCACGGCGGGCGAGGCCGATTGCACCGATTGCACCGACGGTGCCATCCGCGTTCTTGCGGTCATTGCGTTCCGGCTGCCTGATCTCGGACTCGAGGAAGAAGCGATAGCCTTTCCCCGGCAGATTGCGGATCGCGCCGTCCATGCCGCCCCTGCGCAGCGCGGCGCGCAACGAACTCACCGCACGCTGCAGCGAGTTGTCGGTGACCGTCACATCGGGCCACACGGCTTCGAGGAGTTCGTCTTTGGAGATCATCCGGTCGCGGTGTCGGACGAGATAGACCAGCAAGTCGAACACACGCGGCTGCAACGGGACTTCTTGCCGCGCACACAACAGTACGCGTCCAGCTTCATCAAGCTCGAACAGTCCAAATGAGAATGCCATGTGTATAGGTTCGGGCTCGGCGGAAAAGGTTCAGGCAAAGATCAGACAATGATCAGCCCGCGGTAAGGACAGTTGGCGCTGATGGCGCCTATAGCTGACCATGGCCGCGATCACCGCAGCCTGCCGTCCAACCGCCGCAACCGAGGAGATTTCGATGGAACTCTATGTCATTCGCCGTCCGAGCGCCTGGGCAAACATGAGCGAGCTCGAGCGCGCCGGCGCAACGTCCGCCAGGATCGGCGACGAGCAGATGCCGGATCGCGTCCGCTGGATCCGCAGCTACGTGGTGCATGAGGCAGATGGTCGCATTGGCACATTCTGCATCTACGAGGCGCGCGACGGCGACTCGATCCGGGACCACGCGCGCTGCGTCGGCATGCCCGGCGAGGAATTCTACAAGGTCGCAGCGACCGTCGTGGTGCGTGGCGATCCCGTCGAACCGCCCATTGCAGCCCAATGACGCCCGCGGGGGCGTCGCATGGTGCATCCCGGCCAAAGCAAGATCCGGGGCGCCATCATACTTCGATCAAGGAAACGATTATGCCGATTTCATTCATGGAGTACGCTTCAAGTCCGGTGCGAAGACATTTCTCCTTCCTGCTGTTGCGGATCCGCCGGATCGTCAATCAATCGGTCGCAGGCATGCTCGAACATCGCGAGCGGCAGGCCAGTCGCTTGATGCCGGGCGAGCCCGGCGGCCGGCGGTCGAAGGCCGCAGGCAGCCGCTGGTGCCGGCCGATCATTCGCAGCGCAGTGCTCGGACTGATGATTGCTGGTTTGTCCTCACCCGTGTTCACGAGAGCGGAGGAGCCTGCCGTTCGGAAGCATCAGGCAGGTGTGGCACAGCAGGCCGTTTGGTCCGAGCGGAGCAGGCATGGCTGCAGGCATCGCTCCGACTGGAGCATTGTCGCCGCATCCAGCATCCCGGTCCTTCTCGGCTATCACACGTAGCGCGCAGCACATTGAAGCATTCGCACTGCTCGACACTTTTCAACGCAACTCGTGAGTTTTCGGCGAAGCCAGCCGCCTTGCCGCGAGCCGCGCCACTTTTTCAAAGGAGAAGCATATGAACGTTCAGACCGAAATGCCCGTCGTTGATCTCGCCGCGGTCAAGGCGCGCCAGCAAGCCACCTGGAGTTCAGGTGACTACGCCATCGTCGGCACCACGCTTCAGATCGTCGGCGAAACGCTCTGCGAGGCCGTCGACCTGCGCAGCAATCAAATGGTGCTCGACGTCGCCGCCGGCAACGGCAATGCGACGCTGGCCGCGGCGCGGCGCTTTGCCGACGTGGTCTCGACCGACTACGTTGCGGCACTGCTCGAACGCGGCCGCGAGCGGGCGGCCGCGGAACGCCTGCCGGTCACGTTCCAGGAGGCGGACGCGAGAAGCTGCCGTTTGCCGATGCGAGCTTCGACGTCGTGCTGTCGACCTTCGGTGTCATGTTCACCGCCGATCAGCAGCAGTCGGCGAATGAACTGCGCCGGGTCTGCCGCATCGGGGGCAAGATCGGCCTGGCGAGCTGGACGCCGGAAGGGTTCATCGGTCAGGTGTTCAAGACCATCGGCAAATATGTGCCGCCGGCTCCGGGCGTGAAATCTCCGGCGTTGTGGGGCACCGAGGCGCATCTCGGCGCCATGTTCGGCCCGCAGGCGGCGGTTGATGCCAAGCGCAGGCACTTCAATTTCCGCTATCGGTCGCGCGAGCATTTCCTCGAGATCTTCCGCACCTATTACGGCCCGGTACTGAAGGCCTTCGGAGCGCTAGATCCGGTCAAGCAGCAATTGCTCGCCGTCGACCTATTCCGCCTGATGGATCAGTTCAATGTCGCCAAGGATGGAACGCTGGTCATTCCCAGTGAATATCTCGAGGCCGTGATTACCAGGCGGGGCTGACCTGCCGCTATTCGTCGATCTGAATGTGGCGCCGGCGTTCTCGCCGGCGCCACATTCGTTTGTTGATGCGATCGCTCAGTAATGTCGCTTGTCCTTTGGCGGCGGCCTTGCCGCGCGCGGCGGCGGTGCGCGCCGTTGCGTAAAGCCGGGGCGCGCCTGCACGGCGGGCCGTTGCATGCCGGGATGCCCGCCCGGCGCGGCCTGCTGGATGCGGGGCCGCATCTCACCGGGTGCCGGCTGCGCCGTGCCCTGTCGCGGCACGCCGGGTTGAGCCGCTGGTTGTCCTGGCTGGCGCATGCCGCCCGGCACCTGCGTGCGTCCGGGCTGCAGGCCGCCTTGACGCGCGGGCTGCTGTTGTCCGCCGGGCTGTGTCGCGCCGCCTTGTCGTGCTGGCTGTCCGGCAGGCACTTGCCCGGCCGGCGTTTGCACGCCGGGCGCGTGCGGCAGCGTGGTGCCGCCGGGCTGGCCGGGCAGCGCGTGCTGGGCGCCGCCTTGTTGCTGCGTGCCCGGCTGCTGTTGCGAACCCTGCCGGCCGGGCGTGCCGGGTTGCTGCGGCTGGCCGGGCCGGTTTTGCTGACCGGGCTGCTGCAACCGGCCCGGACGATTCTGCTGACCCGGCTGCTGCGGGGTGTTGCGGTTCTGGCCCGGCAAGCCGTTCTGGCGCTGCGGGTTCGGCTGCACCGGCTGGCCGCGGTTCGGATAGGGCGCGGCCGGATTGGCGCGGCGGAAGTCCGGATTGGCCCTGCGGAAGTCGCGCTGCTCGGTCACGATCTGGCGGCCCAGTGTCTGCGCGGAATGCACCGCGCGCACGAAACCCTGATCGCGCGACATCTGTTGCGGCGAGATCGTCAGCGGCACCGCGGCGAAGCGGGCGCCGCCGGTGCCGGGACGAATCGCAAAGCCGCTGGCGCCGCGCGTCAGCACGCCGAGCGAGGCGCCCGCGCGGTCGTTGACCTCGATGCGGCCGACATGTCCGTCGGCGTCGGGATAGAGCTTGATGCCGACATTGTTGCCGGTCGCATTCGCGCCTTCGGGCACCTCGACAAGACCGGTGGTGCCGCGAATGCCGAGGGTTGCGGTCGGCGTCGAGATCTTCATGTTGCCGGTCTTGGCGACGGCGGCGGCGACGAAGGCCGCCGTTCCCTTGGCGACGTTGAACAGCGCGCTGTTCTGCTGGCCGCCATCCTCGTAGACGTAGTTGTCGATCGTGATCCTGGCGTTGGCGCGCAGGTTGAAGGTGGTGCCGTCGTTGAACGTGATGCCGAGCGAGGAGGTCGCCGATGTGGCGACATCGTCATTGGCGAAGATGTCGTCGCGGATCTGCAGCGGCGTCGTGGTGTTGTTGCGCGTGACCGTCGCGGTTCCGGTCAGCGTCGCGACGTTGCCGATCGGCTCGGGCGCTGTGGCCTGCGGTGTCGCGGCCGGAGCAGCCGTCGCGGGCGCGGCCGGTGTCGCATTCGGCGCCGGGGCAGGAGCGGGGGCCGGAGCGGACTGCGCTTGCGCGAGCTGCGTCAGTCCGGGCGCGGCATCGGCCGTTGTATGCCAACTCGTGGCGACGCCGGCACCAAGCAGAAGCGCAAAGAGAAAGGTGCGGCGCATCACTATCGATTCCCGGGGAGGCATTGGGGATCGGCAATTGAGCCGCGTCAGGCTGAATGCCGAATGAACGGTCCTGCCTTGTTGTCATGACGGACCGGAACGATCAAGCACCGCGCCCCCAGCAGGAGGCGCGGTGCCTGGTCGTCGTCGGGGTTTTGGTTAGCCGCGCTTGTGAGGAGTGATGTTGAGTGGCTTCATCGGCTTGGCCGCCGGGGCGTAGCTTACGGGCTGCGCTGCCGTCGCAGGGGGCACGTAGTGGAATACGGCCTTGCAGCCGTCGCTGAGCAGCGCGCGCTGGCGCACCATGCAGGCGGTGACGCGATCGACATCGGGGATTTCCGAACTGCACAGCCGCATCGCGTCGCCGGTGCACATCTGCTGCTGCTCGTCGGTGTAGGCATAGGACGCGGACGTCAACAGACCGAACGTGAACGCGGTTGCCGCCAGCAGTTTACCGTGACGGAGCGCGGAAGCGGTGAAAGCCATCTTGTCCCCCTTGTGCTGATCGCGCCGATGCAGCGCGTCGTCCGGCGCATCACTAGGGAGGTTTGGTTTCAGCGATTCTTCATGCACCCGGCTAAATGGTTTCGTCACGCACCGGTTTGTTTCGTTAACCACTCGCGGATGGTGTGAGATCAGCCGTTACGGCAGCGCGGGCCGCCGGAGCGCCCTCGAGCGCGAGCACGGCTTCGCGCTCGGCCTCGGGCATCGCGCGGATGCGGCGCCGGGCGGTGAGGCGGAGCGCGGCAAAGCCGCCGAGGAACACCACGATCTTGCTGACGATGCCGAAGGTCGGCATGACGACAGCCCAAGTCGTGATGTCGCAGGCCAGCGCGACAAAGGCGTTCACCGCGGCGGAGACGAACATCAGCGCCGACCAGACATAGCCGACCTTGACGGCGACATCGGGCACGACTTTCTGTGCGATCTCTGGAAGATAGCGGTTGAGCCAGCCGGGCTTCAGCATCACGACGCCGACGATGGCGTAGATCACGCTGGGCTTGAACAGCACAAAGCGCGGGTCATTGGTGAGGAGCGTCGCGGTGCCCGCGGTGACCACCAGGAACAGGCTGAGCCATTCCATGGTGTCGATCCGCTTGCTGCGCATGATCTGGAGGCCGATCTGCACGACGCCGAACGCAATGCCGAGGCCGACCGAGAGCGCCGTGTTGTGCGTCAGCAGGAACAGAACGAGAAAGACAAGGGTCGACGCCAAGTCGAGGGCCAGCAGCCTTGCCGCGGTGAGGAAATGCTTCATGGGCCGTTGCGCTCCGCTTGCCTTTGGTCACGCCCGATCACGCCTCGCCGCGACGCGGCGGCTGCATCGGCACAGCTAGGCAGATTGTGGGGCTGTAAGCCTATCGATTTCTGAAATCGAGGAGCGAATTCTCACTCCGACCGGACGATTTCCACCGCATCCGCGGTTTGCCCGGCCATCGCCTGCCGGCGAAACTCGGTCGGCGTCAGCCCGGTGTCCGCCTTGAAGGCGCGGTTGAACGGCGCCAGCGACTGGAACCCGGCATCGAGCGCGATCGTCAGCACCGGCACCTCGGCCTGGCCGGCATCGGCGAGCGCCGCCTTGGCCTCGTCGAGCCGATAGCGGTTGAGGAAGGCATTGAAGTTGCGGTGGCCGAGCCCGTCATTGATCAGGGTGCGCAACCGGTATTCCGGCATGCCGAGCTTGACCGCCAGCACGCCGATGGTCAGCCCCTCCTGCCGATAGGTCCGCTCGGTCGCCATCAGGTATCTGAGGTGATTGAGTGCGGCCTCGCTCGACGGCGGTGGGCCGGCATGCGCGTGCGCGCGCGCCCCCCGCGCGGGCGGGCCGTTGCCGCCGCCGGCGACGGCTGGCTGGCTCTCGGGCGGATCGAACAGCATCATCCAGATCGATATCAGTGCGAACGCGGCAAGGGCGAACGCGGCGCCGAGGCTGATCGACCGGGTCGGAATTGCGGCGAGGCCGGCCGACGCGGCGAACATCATCTGCAGGCCGATGCCGGTCACCAGCGCGATCAGGATCCGGCCGCGCGCCGTCGTCGCGGCGGTGCGCCATCCCTTCGGGATTTGCGCGACCCCAAGCGCCGCGAAGCCGATCGTCGCCAGCGCCAGGACGCGGCCGCACACCCCGGCGGCATCGGGCCAGATCGTCCAGCAATTGTGGCTGACAACGCCAAGACCGGCGAGCAGCGTCCACACCGCCGCATGCCACGGCCGCAGCGCAAACCGCTCGTCGAACATCGCGCGCGCCCACAGCCAGAAGATCACCGGCGAGCCCATCGCGAAGGCTATGAACGGAGAGCTCCAGCCGAAAGACGATGCGGGAAAGAACGGTGCGGTGGAAATCGCATACGCCGCGCCTGCGACGCCCATCGCGGCACCGAGATGCGCGGCGCGATGCACCGCCGCGTAGCGCAGCAGCAGCACCGCGCAAACCACCAGGAACAGCGCGACCACCGCGCCCCGGAGACCGAGTTCAAGAGCCGTCATCGCCATCGCAAGCCGCCCGCAGGTTCAAATCAACCTCGACACTGCGACGCTTATAGCGCCTCCGGCGATCGACATGAAGCGATCGCCGGAGCAGCCACAATAATCTGATGCCGGTTGCGGTTCAGCTGACCCGCTTCCAGGTCTGGCCGCCGCAGAACATGCCGCCGAAGGCACAGCCCTGCACGCGCATCGCGTTCGGGCCCTTCATCGCGATCGTCGAGTCGTAGTTGCGGCCGGAGTCGGGATCGTGGATACGGCCGCTCCACTTGCTGCCGTCGGGCTTCATGTTGATCAGGATGCGCTCGTTGCTCTTGACCGAATAGCCGCAGAGGTTGGCGCCGCAGGCTTCGACGCGGACGTTGCCCTTGTTCTCCTCGGTGGCCCAGACGCCGATCGGTCCGGTCGGCGCCGCTGCCGGCGCTGCGGCAATTGGCGCGGCCTGCGGCTGCGGCGAAGGCTGTGCTGCGACCGGGGCCGGTGCGGGCGCAGCGGGGGCGGCGTCTACCGGTGCGGGGGCCACCGTCGCAACATTTG
>NZ_LGTB01000032.1 GCF_001238275.1 Bradyrhizobium viridifuturi | reverse complement strand
TCGTTCCCTCAGGTCAAAGCGGAAATGCTATCGCGTCATCCTACCTTCGGACTAATTCACCTAGACGAGGAGACTAGGGATAGGACCCCCGCGTAGGATAGTGCGTGCGCGGTCATGAGACGCACTCTTCCGCCATCTCGTCGGAACTGGACGGAGGTGACGATGTCGATCATCGAGGGACGCCAGGAAGCGGAGAACCCGGCTCGATTGCGCCGCCGGCCCCGGACAGTTCCGCCGGCCGGGCCTGCGCCGATTCTCACCACCGCGCCCTTGCCGAGCCGCGTCGACAACGCCTCTCGCCCTCGAAGCGGAGGAACCGATGCGATCAGCCGAGAGCATCTCGCCTACGCCGTCTACCCGGCAGCAGAGCCGCCGTGTCTTTCGCGACCTGCCTCGTGCGAACGGAAGCAGGCCCCCCGCTTTACGCACGAAGACGTCTCTGACGAGATGTTGCTGAGGAACGTCGCGGAAGGCGACAAGGCGGCGATGCATATCATGTTCGCCCGCCATCGCGGAAAAGTATCGCACATGATCCGGGGCCTGGTCCGCAACCCCTCCGTTATCGAAGACCTCGTCAGCCAGGTCTTCCTCGATGTTTGGCGTTCTGCGAACAGGTTTGAGAGTCGCGCGCGGGTTTCGACGTGGCTGCTTTCGATCGCCCGCTTCAAGGCCATCAACTCGCGGCGCGAGCGTACCCATGAGACGATCGATCGAAGCGGCGTGCTTGACTTCGTAGACACCGGCGACACGCCTGAAGCGGCGCTCGACCGCAAGGAAACCAGCGGCATCCTGTACGCATGCCTGGACAAGCTGTCGCCGGCGCATCGCGAAATCATCGAGCTGTTTTACTATCGCGAAAAGTCGGTCGCCGAGCTCAGTACGATTGTCGGCATCCCGCAGGCCACCGCAAAGAGTCGGATCTTCTACGCCCGCAAACAGCTCGCCAGGATCCTTGTCGATGCCGGGTTCGAGGCGAAGCGCTGCCGCGACCCGGACACCGTAAATCGTAGTTTGGCGTAGACAAGATGGTTCTGCGAGCACTCGGACCGACGCCTGGCGTTTAGTCGCGCGTCAAACCAGCGATGCCAGCATCGCCTTGGCGCGCACGAGATCCGGTGTGTCCAAGCCTTCCCTGAAGCGGGCATAAACCGGTGCAAGTACCTGCCGTGCCTCTGTTAGTCTCTGCTGGTCACCCCTGAGCCGAGCCATGCTCAAGGCTGCTCGCAACTCCCATGACAGGGCACCTTGCCTGCCCGCGAGAACCAACGCCCGTTCGAAACAGCTCGAAGCGTCCGCTGGATCTCCGCCATGCTTGAGAAGCAATTCGCCTTGTACGCGGTGCAATTCAGGAACGCACCATTGCTCTTTTCCTTCACCGACGGCGGCGAATCCCCGCGTGATCGCGACCGTCGCTTCCGTTGTGCGGCCAAGCTCGGATAGCCCCAGCGCGAGCGAGCTGAAAAATTCCGGATGCGAGATCCGCCAACCGCCTCGATCGCAAGCGTCCAGTGTGGAACCGAGCAGATCTACGCCCTCGTCATAGGCACCACGCGCGATCAACAGCTTGCCCCGCAGACAGCCGGCAACTGTTCCCCAGATTCCCGACGGCAGCCCTGTCGCTGGATCGGTCAGCATTGATATCGTATGCTCCGCCGCGTCAAAATCGGCAGTCATCAGCGCCACGGGAAATGCGCCATAGTAGATCACCCAGCACAACGAAAACGGGTCGCCCATACCTTTGACAATCTCGATGCCGGCGCGAGCTCCTGGATCGCCCGATCCACGGCGCCTCGCAACCACAGCACTCGAGCCAACATTCCACGCGCCATGGCATGGTTGTCGTAGCGGAAAAGAAGCGGCCCGCGCTGGTCGAGCGGTTTACTGGCTCTTTCCAACACACGTTCCAGACGCATCTGGGCGTATGACAATTTTCCCGCGAACAATAGTGCATTCCCGAGCAGCCGTTGGCCAATCTGCTGAGCCGCTGCATCGCCCATGGCCGAAGCACTTCTGATGAAACGGCGGATGCTCGATCGCGCGGCATCGCTCTCACCGTTGATGAACTGCATAGCGATTAGCGCGCCAAGCGCCCGAAGCTCGATGTCTTTGCTGCTTGCCTTCTGTGCAAGCGCCAGCGCGGTGCTCAGCACGAATTGCGTTCGCTCGATCGGGCCCATCGTGAACACCAAGGCGAAGCGAGGGCGCTGTACAGATCCATCAGAATCTTTTCGCCGGGTGCATCGCCAGGACTAGTACGGCTCAATGCATATTCGCAGCGCTCGCGGCATTCGTGCAGAAGGTGCGCATGCAGCCAAACCGGTGCATAGGCAGCCGTCAGGCGCACACCCAGCCCGACGTCTCCATCCTGGGAGAAGCACCAATCGAGCGCCGCGCGGACGTCATCGAGCTCATGATAGTACGGAATGACATCCTGGATGCCGGGGGTTGTGCGCGAGCCGATGGCGACGCCAGCCAGATGGGCTCGAAGAAAATTTGCATGGCGTCGCGCGATCTCCGAGGCCTCTCCGCTCTCGATCAGCTTCTCCCGCGCGTAGACGCGGATTGTCTCCAGCAATCGCCACCTATCTTTTGACCCCGAGGTGTCATGACTGACGAGCGACTTGACCACCAGGTTGGCAAGTCCATCAGCAGTCGCGATATCGCTGTTCGCTTCTTCGCTCGCCACGCGCAGTGCCGCCTCAAGGGTAAAGCCACCAGCAAAGACAGATAAGCGGCGCAAGAGCGACCGTTCGCCGTCTGTCAGGAGGCGATAGCTCCAGTCCAGCGTCGCCCGAAGAGTCTGGTTACGCGGGAGCGCAGTTCGCCGACCTCCCGTCAAGACCGAGAAGCGATCGTCCAACCGGGCGGCGACCTGCTCGAGACCGAGCGTTGCAACACGGGCAGCGGCAAACTCGATTGCGAGCGGAATGCCGTCAAGCCTCCGGCAGATCGCGGCTACTGCGCGAAGCTGGTTGCCATGCGGGGAGAAATCCTGTTGATGCGCACGGACGCGTGCGAGTAGAAGCTGCGCTGCGCTGTGAGCAAGAACACTGGCAGCTTCGCCCTGATAGTCGGGTGGAACATCGAGCGGCGGCACGCGATAAACGCATTCCCCGTCAATCCGTAACACCTCACGGCTGGTGGCAAGAATCGACAAATGAGGACATTTGCTGATCAAGGTCTCAGAAAATTCGGCTGTGGCGTCGATAACATGCTCACAATTGTCGAGTACGAGGAGCATCCGGCTCGATCCGATCGCCCTCGCAACGGCTTCCGACGTGACACTTCGGCCGCCTAGTTTCAACCCGAGGCTACTCGCGACCGTCGATGGCACCAAGCCGGAGTCGGAAATGGACGCCAATTCGACGAGCATGCCGTCGCCCTGAAAACTTGCGAACAGGTTTCGGGCGACTTCCAGCGCCAGCGCCGTCTTGCCGATTCCGGCTGGCCCTGTGAGGGTCACCGTTCGGTAAGATGAGAGGAGTTCCAACAATTCCGCCAGGGCAGCGGATCGGCCGATCAGCGTGCTCGCAGCTGCAGGAAAATTCGTCAGAAAACTCGAAGCCGAACCAGGTGGAATCTGGTCTGCCGCGCTCGACTGCCGTTGGCTCCAGTCTCCGAGCAGGAGATAGCCGCGGCCCGCGACGGTTTTCAATAACTCACGGTCGTCACCCAAAGCCCTGCGAACGGCCGATATTTGCGCCTGCAGCGTGTTTTCTTCGACCGCCGCTCCCGGCCATACGCGCCCCATCAAGTCGTACTTGTCGACAACTTCGCCGGCTAGTTGCACAAGAACCTCGACGACCTCGAAGGCGCGGCTGCCAAGGGCCCTTGGAAGGCCACGGAAGCGCAGTTCGCGCCGAACGAGATCGATTTCCCACTCTCCTGACTTGTAAACCGACGGTCGCACTTGCGCTGGCATCTTTGCAACCCATTGTGACGCCGGGACTATTTACAACAATCGATCCACGTATGGAACCGGCTAGCCGGTTCCCCTTTTCAGAACTTTTCAGAACTGCATCAAGGCGTCGATGCAATGCAAGGGATACGCTCTGTCCGTCGATCATCTTTTAGAGATCGAAGAGATCGAGATGCCTGATCAGCTGGGATTTCACCTACACCCCGTATCGTGGCGGCACTTCACGGCATCATCGACCTGTTCGGTTGGCGCCGTTGTGTTCGACCTGACGGCAGCCTCAAGAATTGCCAGGGATGGAACTGGCAGGGGCTGCCGCTTTTGCGTTGATCTCGCTGATATGGTTACGGGGAGTGCCCACAATGGCGGCCGACGGACTGACCACGCTGCGCAGCAACTTCGGGCCGGAAGACACCATGAATCGACTCGAAGCGGAGGTGCGCGCCAAGGGCATGACAGTGTTTGCCCATATCGATCACGCGGCCGGCGCGGCTGGCCTGTCGTTGCGGCCGACGGATCTTCTAATCTTCGGCGCGGCCAAAGTTGGGACGCCGCTGATGGACGCGGTGCAGACGATCGGCATCGATCTGCCTTTGAAAGCGCTGGTCTGGCAAGACGAAAAAGGCACGACATGGCTGTCGTACAACGATCCGTCCTATATCGCACAGCGCCATGGCCTCAGCGAGCAGGTCGACGGCCCCATTACGACGATGACTGCGGCACTCAACGCAGTCGCGGCCAAAGCGACGACGCCTTGAAGCTGCAATGCATCCTATTGGGGGAGGCAGCACGCGTCCCCACATTGCAGCTCGAGGAAGTCCAAAGCGACCGGGAGGCTGCATGATGATCGGGACAGCAGCATTCGTCACTTCACGCGCCTTGCCACCCTTACCGCGCTTCCCCATGAATACGACTGCCGACAAGAAGGACCAACCGCTCGTCGTGATCGTGGACGATGACGAGGAGATCCGTTCCGCGCTTCGAGAACTCCTGCTGTCCGTTGGAATCGAGGCCTGTTGCTTTGGATCGACTTACGACCTGTTGAACGCCGACCTCCCCGAGCGACCAGGCTGTCTCATCCTCGACGTTCGCATGCCAGGAGCAAGCGGCCTGGACCTGCAGCAGCATCTCGTTTCGAACGGTAATGCCAGGCCAATTATCTTCCTCACCGGGCATGGCGACATCCCGATGTCTGTGCAAGCGATCAAAGCCGGAGCCGTCGATTTCCTTACCAAGCCTGTAAGAGATCAGACGCTGCTCGACGCAGTCGCGGCTGGAATCGAAAGGGATATTTCGCAAAGAAACACGGCCCGGCTCGTGAAACAACATACCGACCGTTACGCGACGTTGACGCCGCGCGAGCGCGACGTTTTGCGCGCAGTAGCCAAGGGTCGTCTGAACAAGCAGATCGCGTTCGAGCTCGGCATCAGCGAGGTCACCGTAAAGCTGCACCGCGGCAACGTGTCCAGGAAGATGCAGGCAACCTCGGCCAGCCAGCTCATTCGCATCTGGGAATTGTTGCCTGCGAAGGTCCGAGAGGAAAAATCACCCTAGACCGAAGGATAGTTACGTTCCCGCCAGCATTGGGCCAGAGCTAGTGGCCGTATGGGCCATGCTAGCGAAGGTCATAGGTTTGTCCAAGGCGCCCGTAGTCGCAATCGTAGATGACGATGAAGCCGTGCGAGAAGCTCTTTCCGATCTCCTTCTGGTGCAGGATGTGTCATGTCGCGCGTTCGATCGAGCAGAGGCCTTCATGGCGGAATACGTCCCGGGCAGGTTCGATTGCCTGATAACCGATGTCAGCATGCCGGGCCGTAGCGGCATCGACCTATTGCAGGGGTTAAAGAGCATCGGCTCGTCGATCCCAGTCATCGTCGTCACTGCCGATACGAGCAAGGTGTCTCGGTCTCGCGCGATGAAGGGCGGCGCACACGCCTATCTGGCAAAACCAATCAGCAGCGAAGCACTCCTTCGCCACCTGCGGTCGGCCCTGAACCAAGCGCGCCCTGCCCCGGGCGGCGACGGACAAGGAACGAATTCCGATGGTTAGCCCGCCCGATCAGGCCACGACGGATGGCGAACATCCCTTCGCGTCTCCGTCCGGATTGCAACTGTCGGACTTCGCTTCCGAAAGCGTGATCGTGCGCAACGCGCAGGGGATCATTCGATATTGGAACGCTGCTTCCGAAACGCTGTATGGATGGCCGGCCATGGCCATGATCGGGCGGAGCTATGATGCGTTCTGCGAAGACCATGCCGGGCACATCGCTACACTGCTGCGAGAGGGTCGATGGGAAGGCGTGGTTCATCGCCGCAGTCTGGCCGGGGCCAGAGTGACAGCGGCTGTACGGCAGATCGCCCGACGCGACTCGAATGGCGCTGTTTTCGATCTGGTTGAATTCGGGCGGAATGCCGGAGGACTTGCCGAGGCGGAAACCCTGCGTCTGGACGCCGAACTGCAAGCCGGCCTCGCCGCCTGTTGGGAACTCGACACGTCTCCAGCCCGACACGTGCTCGATGCAATCGCAGAACTGAGACGTCGTGGAACAAGTATCGATCTCGATCAGCACCCGGAGTGGGTCGAGGAGCTACTGAGCGCAACTCGAATCCTGGCCGTGAACGATCGCGCGGTGCGCATGTTCGGAATGCACGCCGGTCACGAGCAGATGATCGGTCATCGCGTCGGCGCGTTCTGGCCAGCGGAAAGTCGTGCCGTGCTCGCCACCTTGCTCGAAAGCGTGGCAAGCGATCGCTCGCGACTCGAGACGCGCAAGATGGTGCTGAGCGGATCCGTACGCGATCCCGTCATCAGGGCATGGCACGCGGCAGAGCCAAAGTCCCTCGGCTCGGTGTTTGTGACAATTAATGGCGCACCAAGCGACGATCGCAGCTCCTGGGAACTGCAGGCCAGCGAGGAGAGATATCGCAAGCTGATCCAATATCTACCGACCGCTCTCTGGCAAGTCGATTCGCGTCGAGCGGACGAGGTTTTTGACCAGTTGAAGGCTAACGGCGTCCGCGACATTGCAGCCTATCTTGAGGAGAATCCGGAGCTGGTCGAACACGCGAAGGATGTCGTCCACGTCACCGAAGTAAATCGAGATGCAATATCACTGTTTCGCGCCAACAACGGCGCCGATCTCGTCCAGCCTGTGCGCTACCTTTTTGCCGCCGCCCCGGGGCTCGCGAACCGGGTCATGGTTGCCCATTTCGAACGTCGACGAAACTTCATCGAGCAAACCAAGATTCTCGCCTTCGACGGCGCGATTATCGATGTCTTGTTTACCGTCACCTATCCGGTGCCGCCCGAGCAGCTGGATACAACTTTCATCACCATTCAGGACATCAGTGAGCGGCTGAATGCAGAACGGCAACTGCGAAAATTGCAAGCCGACTTCACGCATGCCGGACGCATCGCAACCTTGGGCGAGCTGGCGACTTCGATCGCCCATGAGATCAACCAGCCGCTCACGGCAATCGTGACCAACGGCGAGACGAACCTGAGATGGCTCGCACGCGCCGACCAGAACATCGAAAAGGTGACACAGCTCACGTCCAGAATCGTATCTAACGCCCGTCGCGCCGCCGAGATCATCCAGCGGATCCGGGATATGGCAATGAAACAGGAACCGCAGAAGCGCCTGATCGACCTCAATGAGGTCGTCGAAGAAGCTCTCCTGTTCAGTCGCCACGATATCGAATCGAGGTCGATCGCCCTGTCGGCAACATTTGGCTCCGGGCTTCCCCCCGTGATGGGCGATCGCATTCAATTGCAGCAGGTGATCATCAACCTGCTCGTCAATAGTGCCCAGGCGATCGCGCAGTCGGGCCAGCCAATTCCGCGGATCGAGATTCAGACTTCGATCGATGACGACGCTTCGGCCGTCTTCTCCATCTCCGACAATGGGCCGGGTATCGCAGCTGCGAATCTCGATCGCATCTTCGACCGCTTCTTCAGCACAAAAGATTCGGGCATCGGTATTGGGCTCGCAATCTGCCAATCGATCATTGCGGCCCATGGCGGCAGCATTTCGGGTTCAAATCGTTCCAGCGGCGGCGCTTACTTTCGCTTCACGCTCCCGGTGCCGGAGGAGCATGGCGACCCGTCCAATGTTGCCAGCGTCATCCAGCGGTCCCATCCGCCGATTCAATGAGCGTCGACCTAGCCCAAGGTACAGGTCGACCTATCCGCTTGAAACGAGAGCCATAGACCCGCCGCATGATACCGTCCGCGGCACCTTCCGTCGATATTGCGAGCGCGCCACCGGCAACAGCCACGACTGCACGGCGGCCAATGCAATCTATGCCGTGCATTTCTGGCGTAGGGACAAGTCCATGAACGAACCGAGCTTGCAGGATCCTTCGAGAGCTCCGTCGGCACCGCCCAGCCGCCACGAAATTGACTTTCCGGCCTCCGATCGACGAGCGGCCGATGCCGAGATGGCACGGGTGCTCGGAACGACGCCGTTTCACATGGCATTGGACGCCTCCGGCGCCGGGATCGCTCATTGGAAACACGAACCGTTGCACGACGTCGTGGAGCCCATGAGCCACCACGTCATCATGGCCTACAACGGCATGACGCAGCGTATGGAACGGCGGTCCGGCAGATCGGTTGCGATCGGAACGTTTCGTCGCGGAGTCGTGATCATCATTCCGGAAGGATCCAGCTCCCGGTGGGATATTCCAAAGCCGGTCGACGTCGTTCAACTCTATCTTCCGCATCGAACGCTGATGCGCGTTGCCGACGAAGCCGGGACCGCCACATCGACGGACCTCCTCGAGCGAACGGCGCATCCCGACTCCATTACATCCCGATTGCTGTTGAGCGCGGCCAGTGCGCTGGAAGGCAATGGAGCTCTCGATATGCTGTTCAGGCATCAACTAACGGAGCTCCTGGCCGCCCGCCTCCTGGCAGCCCACAGCGGTTCGCCGACCACGTTCCAGCCAACCATGGGCGGACTTTCGCCCAAGGTGCTGCTCCGTGCCATCGAGCGCTTGCGTTCGGACAGCGAGGTCGACGTTTCCCTCGATGCCTTGGCTGCGGAAGCCAATCTGTCGCGATTCCACTTCTGCCGCGCGTTCAAGGAAAGCACCGGCCTCTCCCCTCACGCGTGGTTGCGCCAACACCAGCTTGAGCGGGCGATGCAGATGCTGCGCGACACCGATGAATCGATCGCCATGGTTGCGGCCGAGCTTGGCTATGCCTCGCAAACAGCGTTCGCTGCTGCGTTCCGGCGATTGACGGGAGAGGCACCGAGCGATTGGCGGCGGCGCGTGCGTTAGCGGCAATCGCACTGCAAGCAGAATGTCTTCAGAACGCGAGGTCAGCTCGATGAGCAAGACGGTCCTGCACGATCCTATGAAGGCTCTGTTTGCCGAACCGGGTACGCACCGCAGCAGCTCGCCAGCCGTCGAACGGCGCCCTGCCGACGCCGAGATGGCGCGGGTTCTCAAGACGGCGCCGCTCCAGATGACGTCAGGCTCCAGCAATGGAGTCATCGCGCACTGGAAGCATGGGGCACTGCACGACGTGGTCCAGCCGATGATCGATCATGTCGTCATGACCTACCCAGCAGGCATTCAACGCCTGGAGCGGCGCACCGGAAACTCGATCGCGATTGGAACGGCTCGCTCCGGAGTCGTGACCATCATTCCAGCTGGATCAAGCGCCAGATGGGATATTCCTGGCGACGTCGATGTCATCCAGCTCTACCTTCCCCACGCAACGCTCGAACGCGTTGCCCGCGAAGCCGACACGTCCACACCCGGCGATCTTCTGGAGCGGACGGGGCATGCTGACGCCGTCATATCCGGATTGCTGATGAGTGCAACGGAGCTGCCGGACGGCAATGCCGTCCTGGACGCCCTATTCAGGGACCGACTGACAGATATCTTGGCCACGCGCCTGCTGGCCGGACACAGTGGCGCGCCAACCGCCTTCGAACCGGTTTCAGGCGGGCTGTCTCCCGGCGCCCTGCGGCGCGCGATCGAGCGTCTGCGCTCGGACAGTCTTGCTGACGTGTCGCTTGCTGCGCTCGCATCCGATGCTGGTCTGTCGCGCTTTCACTTCTGCCGCGCCTTCAAGGAGAGCACCGGGCTTTCACCTCACGCCTGGCTGCGCCAGCTGCGGCTCGAGCAAGCCATGACCATGCTTCGCACCACCGACGTGTCGATCGCGTTAGTGGCAGCAAGGCTTGGCTATGCCTCTCAGGGGGCGTTTACCGCGGCCTTCAGACGGCTGACAGGTGAAACACCGAGCGATTGGCGGCGACGAGTACGCTAGCAGCAATCGCGCTGAAGGCACCGCAATCGCTCTGGCGCCGGTTCAGCTTTGGTAGGGTAGATAAACAGGGTACCCCGCGCTCTCCAATGACGGAGATAGACGATGATCTCGAAGACCTTCGTTAGCCTTCTTGCAATCCCGCCGCGGCGCAAGCTGGTCGCCCCCACAATCCTGTACGGACTATCGTTGGCAATTCGCTTCACCTCGGCAACCGGTGAAGAGGTGGAAATTCCTGCGCAATCACTGCAAAGGACGTCTCCGGAAATTTCCATGATGGCCAACAATGGCGCACCGCTTCCCTACGTCGGCTGGGGCAGTCCGAATGCCGCTGAACCGCTGTTCTTTCGTCGCCGCTTGCCGCCGCAGGCGTCGTCTCCGCCGAGTTGCGCATCTCCTTAGCGCCTGAGGACTCGTTTCACGTCTTCGCGTCGTCGTCAATCACGAGGAGCCGCTACCTGGGAGCGGCGGCGGCCGCGCGCCTATGCCCGAAGATCAACCACAGGAGAAGATCAAATGCGACTTGTCATCATAGGCGCCGGCTTCGCCGGCATGTATGCTGCGCTTTCCGCCGCTCGGCTCCGCGACATCCAGGGCGTTTCGCCTCGAGACCTCGAGATCGCGCTGGTAGCGCCCGAGCCGACGCTAGTGGTTCGCCCCCGGCTCTACGAGCAGAAGCCCGAGACGCTGACGGCACCTCTCCAGGAAGTCCTCAAGGCGATCGACGTTGTCTATGTGCAAGGTAGCGCCGAGACTGTCGACACCAAGTCCCGCACGGTGGACATCTGCGACGCCAAGGGCGCGAAGACGAGCCTCTCCTATGACCGGCTGGTCGTAGCGACCGGCAGTCGTTTATTCCGCCCGAATATTCCCGGTCTTGCCGAGCACGCCTTCAGCGTTGACCAGCTCGACGATGCGATTGCGCTCGACCGTCATCTCCACAGCCTGACCGAACGGCCGGCAAGGAACGGGCGCGACACAGTCGTCGTCGCCGGCGGCGGATTCACCGGAATCGAGGCGGCGACGGAGATGCCCGCGCGGCTTCGATCGATCTTCGGCAATAGCGCCAAGCTGCGCGTGGTCATCGTCGATCGGAACAACGCGATTGCTCCCGACATGGGCGCAGGCCCACGCCCCGTCATCGAAGGCGCATTGCGCAAGCTCGGTGTCGAGACGCGGCTCGGCGCCGGCGTCGCCTCGCTGGACAAGACGGGCGTCACGTTGACTTCCGGCGAGCATATCGAAGCGGAGACCGTGATCTGGGCCGCAGGCATGCGCGCCGCGCCGCTGACGGCGCAGATCCCCGCCGAGCGCGACAGTTTCGGCCGGCTGCTTGTCGACCGCGACTTGCGGGTCCCCGGAGTACCCGGCGTTTTTGCAACCGGCGATGCGGCCAGAGCGGCGTGCGATGACGTCGGCAATTACGCGCTGATGTCCTGCCAGCATGCCGTACGCATGGGTGCCTTCGCCGGCAACAATGCCGCCGCCGAGCTCCTGGGAGTTGCGCCCAAGCACTATCACCAGGAGGTCTACGCGACCTGTCTCGACCTCGGAGAAGCCGGCGCGATCTTCACGCGAGGCTGGGATCGAAAGCTCGAGTTGGTCGGCGACGAAGCGAAGAAGACCAAGCAGCAGATTAACACCGTGTGGATCTATCCCCCGCAGGCCAAGCGCGCCGCCGCACTGGCATCCGCCGATCCGGAGCGTGTCGGCGAAGTGTGAAGCCTGACTCGACAGCGGACCGCGCCGAGAGACGCGGTCCGCCCTGCAAAGATCAACCTGGAGCCTGCCCCGATGAAACACGAGACCGTGCGCGCGACCGCACTCGCGATGCCACTGACGAACCCGGCGTTTCCGCCCGGCCCCTACCGCTTCGTCAACCGCGAGTACTTCATCATCCAGTACCGGACCGATCCTGAGGTGCTGCGCCGCATCGTACCGGAGCCACTCGAGCTGACTGAACCGGTGGTGAATTACGAATTCATCCGCATGCCTGACTCGACCGGCTTCGGCGACTACACCGAAAGCGGCCAGGTCGTCCCCGTTTCCTATCAGGGTCAGGTCGGCAGCTTCACCCATCAGATGTTCCTCAACGACCATCCCCCGATCGCGGGCGGACGTGAGCTCTGGGGCTTTCCCAAGAAGCTGGCGCAACCGAAGCTCGCGGTCGAGATCGATACGCTGGTCGGCACTTTGAACTACGGCTCGGTCCGCATCGCGACGGGCACCATGGGTTACAAGCACCGTGCCCTCGACCTCGAGGTCGAGGCGAGAAAGCTCTCCGCGCCCAACTTCCTGCTCAAGATCATCCCGCATGTCGACGGCACAGCGCGCATCTGCGAGCTCGTGCGCTACCACCTCGAAGATATCACCGTGAAGGGCGCATGGACCGGACCGGCTGCGCTGGACCTTTTTTCGCATGCGCTGGCCCCCGTCGCCGAACTCCCGGTGCTCCAGGTGCTGTCGGCCAAGCACGTCGTTGCCGACCTGACACTCGGGCTCGGCACCGTGGTGCACGACTACCTGTCTGCAGGCCGGGCTCTGCGGCGCCACGAGCCCGAATTCTTGATCGAAGCAACCGCCGGCTGACTGGATCGGCCGCAATATCGGGAGTCCGCAACATGCTTAACGTCATGCGCGAGCAAGTCAGTCCTGCGCCGCAGCGAGCCAGCTCGCTGCCCTACGATGTCGTCGCCTTGGTGCTGCAGGGCGGCGGAGCGCTCGGAGCTTATCAGGCCGGTGTCTACGAGGGCCTGCACGAAGCCGGCATTCGACCCAACTGGTTGGCCGGCATTTCGATCGGTGCGCTCAATGCGGCCATCATCGCCGGCTCGCCAGAAGGCGAGCGGGTCGAACGGCTACGCCAGTTTTGGGAGACCATCTGCGCCAGTCCGGTCGGGTGGCCCGCCGGCGAAGGGCTGGCGGATGCCCTGCCGTATGCGTTCGATCTTCGCTCGCTGCACAACACCTTTGCCGCGATGAGGGCCCTGTTCCAGGGGCAACCCGGCTTTTTCAAGCCGCGCTTCCCATCGCCGCTCTGGTCGCCGTTTTCGGGCGACGCCGCGACCAGCTTCTACGACACCGCACCGCTGCAACGGACACTGGAGCAGCTCGTCGATTTCGACCGGTTGAACTCCGGCGAGGTACGCGTCAGCGTCGGCGCGGTCAACGTTCGCACCGGAAACCTGACCTACTTTGACACCACCGAACGCAGGTTGGGACCGAAGCATTTCATGGCGTCGGGCGCACTGCCACCGGGCTTCCCTTCGATCGAGATCGAAGGCGAACACTACTGGGACGGCGGCGTCGTTTGGAATACGCCGCTCTCGCGCGTGCTGTCCAGTGAGCCGCGCGACACGCTGACATTCCAGGTCGATCTCTGGTCGGCACGAGGACGTGTCCCTCACGACATGATGGAAGTGTCGAGCCGGCAGAAGGACATCCAATACTCCAGCCGGACGCGGGCGATCACGGATCAGGCCTTGCGGATGCAGAAGATGCGTCAGGCATTGCAGCGGACGATCGAAAGGCTGCCGGAAAGCGCGAGGGCGGATCCGGAGATCCGCGCCATCGCCGAGATGGCTCGTCATCGCTCCTGCAACATCATCCACCTGATCTATCAGTCCAAGGTCTACGAGGGCCAGTCCAAGGACTACGAGTTCGGGCTGAACGCGATGCGGGCACACTGGCAGAGCGGGTTGGAAGACATCCGCCGGACCTTGTCCGACCCACGTCGCCTCGACCTGCCGGCTCCCGAGCTCGGCATCATCACGCACGACATCCATCGGCCGATCGAACTCTAGCTCCCACCTGGTTTCGGAGAAGCGCCATGTCTTCCCTTTCCTTTGCGCCTGAACAGTCAACCAAGAGCACTCTGCGCCCGTCGCGCAGGGCGATCCGGCGGGGAGCGCTGGCATTCGGCGCGGCCCTTGGAGTCGCCGGGGCCGCCGCTTTCGGTCACTACTACATGACGACCGGCCGCTACCTGGAGACGACCGACGACGCCTATGTCAAAGCCGACTCCACCATCATCGCGCCGAAGGTTTCCGGCTACATTGCCGAGGTCCTGGTCGCAGACAACGAGCCGGTGAAAGCCGGTCAGCTGCTGGCCCGGATCGACGACCGCGATTTCGCCACGGCCTTGAACCAGGCGAAAGCCGACGTTGCGGCCTCCCAGGCAGCGGTGAAGAACCTCGACGCGCAGATCGAATTGCAGGAGCCGCTCGTTCAACAGCAGGCGGCCGAGGTCGACGCGACCGAAGCCAATCTGAAATTCGCCCAGCAGGAGCGCGCCCGGTACGACGAGCTCATGAAGTCGGGTTCAGGCACGGTTCAGCGCGCCCAGCAAACCGACGCGATGCTGCGCTCCCAGACCGCGCAATTGCAGCAAGGCAAGGCGGGGTTGATCGCTGCCAACAAGAAGATCGAGGTGCTCTCGACCGAACGCGCCCAGGCGCTCGCCCAGCTTGATCACGCCCGCGCGCTCCAGCAGCAGGCGGCGCTGAACCTGTCCTACACGCAAGTCACCGCGCCGATCGACGGCACGGTCGGCGCGCGCACGCTGCGCGTCGGTCAATTCGTCCAGGCCGGCACGCAGCTGATGGCGGTCGTCCCGCTGGATGCCGTCTACGTCGTTGCGAACTTCAAGGAAACCCAACTCACCCATGTGCGCAATGGCCAGCCGGTCGAGCTGCGCATCGACAGCTTCCACGCGATCAGGCTGAGGGGCCATGTCGACAGCCTCTCGCCGGCAAGCGGCCTGGAGTTCGCGCTGCTGCCTCCCGACAACGCCACCGGCAATTTCACCAAGATTGTGCAGCGCGTGCCGGTGAAGATCGTGCTCGACGATCGCAACCTGAAGGGCCTGCTGCGTCCAGGGATGTCGGCGGTGCCCACGATCGATACCAAATCGGAAGTCGTTGCCGCACGCGAAGCCGAAAGACATCTCGCGTCGCGCGGCCGGCAACCGCGCGGCTGATCGTCCGCGCATATCCCTGCTTGTTTGCAAGGAGACCACCGTGACGACGTTGCAGAACACCGCCGGCGCCTTGCCCGCGAACGAGCCTTTGCCGTCCCCCGCGGCGCCGGTGGCGCAGACCGTCACGGCAAAGACCTGGCTCGCGGTAACCGGCGCGACGCTTGGCGCCTTCATGGCAGTACTCAATATCCAGATCGTCAACGCCTCGCTCGCCGACATTCAGGGCGGTATAGGCGCAGGCATCGACGACGGCGGCTGGATCTCGACCTCCTACCTGATCGCCGAGATCGTGGTCATTCCGCTCAGCGGCTGGCTAGCCCAGGTGTTTTCGGTCCGCATCTATCTGCTGACCAACGCCTTCCTGTTCCTGGTGTTCTCGGCGGCGTGTGCGATGGCGCAGGATTTGCCGCAGATGATCGCGCTGCGCGCGGTGCAGGGCTTTACAGGCGGCGTCCTGATCCCGATGGCGTTCACGCTGATTATCACTCTGCTGCCAAAGGCAAAGCAGCCGATCGGGCTGGCGATGTTCGCGATCTCCGCGACCTTTGCGCCCGCGATCGGACCGACCATCGGCGGCTATCTCACCGAGAATCTTGGCTGGAAATACATCTTCTATGTCAACGCCGTGCCCGGCGCGGCGATGATCGCGATGCTGTTCTTCTCGCTGGAAGCGAAGCCGATGAAGTTGTCGCTGCTCCGCGAAGGCGACTGGGCGGGCATCATCACCATGGCGATCGGACTCGCCGCCCTGCAGACCGTGCTGGAAGAGGGCAACAAGGACGACTGGTTCGGCTCGCCTTTCATCGTTCGGCTGACTCTGATCGCCGCGGTTGCGCTGACCCTGTTCCTCGCAATCGAGCTGACCGTGAGCAGGCCCCTCTTGAACCTGCGCATCCTGGCCCGCCGCAATTTCGGCTTCGGCGTGCTCGCGAACTTCCTGCTCGGCGTCTCGCTCTATGGTTCGGTCTACGTCCTTCCGGTCTATCTGTCCCGGATCCAGGGCTACAACTCCGAGCAGATCGGCATGGTGCTGGCATGGACCGGCCTGCCACAGCTCGTGCTGATACCGCTGGTACCGCGCCTGATGAAGAACTTCGACCCGCGCCTCGTCATCGGCGTCGGCTTTGTGCTGTTCGGCGGTTCCAACTTCTTCAATATCCACATGACGAATGACTACGCCGCCGATCAGCTGTTCTGGCCGAATGTCATCCGCGCGCTTGGCCAGGCCCTCGTCTTTGCGCCGCTGTCCGCCGTTGCAACGGCGGGAATGGAGGCGGAGAACGCCGGCTCGGCATCGGCGCTCTTCAACATGATGCGCAATCTCGGAGGCGCGATCGGCATCGCCGCGCTGCAGACGCTGCTGACGAAGCGCGAGCAATTTCATTCCAACGTGCTCTCGCAGCAGGTGACATTGTTCGAGCAGGCGACCCGTACCCGGATCGATCAACTCACCCAGTATTTCATGAATCACGGCGTGATCGATCGCGTCGATGCCGTCCACCGCGCCTACGTCGCGATCGGAAAGATTGTCCAGAAGCAGGCTTTCATCCTCGGCTTCAGCGACACCTTCTATCTGCTCGGCATCTCGCAGATCGTAGCCCTGATGGCAGCACTGATGCTCACCAAGCCCGACCGCGTCGATGCCGGCGGCGGTCATTGACCATCCCATCCCCAGAGGAGAACGATCATGAAACCCCGCATGAATTTCTACCAGGCCGCCCCCAAGACCATCAAGGCGCTGACCGCGGTAGAGAATCAAATCCAGTCATCCGGCCTCGAACTGTCATTGATCGAGCTCGTCAGGGCCCGTGCCTCGCAGATCAACGGCTGCGCCTTCTGCATCAACATGCACACGCTGGATGCACGCAAGCACGGCGAAACCGAGCAGCGGCTCTATCTCCTGAACGCCTGGCGCGAAGCGCCACTCTACAGCGACCGCGAACGCGCCGCACTGGCCTGGACCGAGGCGGTCACGCTGATCTCCGAAACGCACGCGCCCGACGACGTCTATGACGAGCTCTGCCAGCACTTCTCCGACGCCGAGGCGGCGAACCTGACCATCCTGATCGGAACGATCAACGCGTGGAATCGCCTTGCCATCGCTTTCCGCGCCATACCGCCAAGCAGGGCCAGGGCGGCGTCGGCCGCCTGAGTCTCTACGTACATCAACTCTCTCACATCGAAAGGAACTGCCATGCTGAAGGGAAAAGTAGCAATCGTCACCGGGTCAACCAGCGGCATCGGACTGGGCATCGCCAAGGAATTGGCCGGCCTCGGCGCCGACCTGGTGCTGAACGGATTTGGCGACGCCGCCGAGATCGAGTCGATTCGCGGCGGCATCGAGCGTGAGAGTGCCGTGCGTGTCATTTACGACGGCGCCGATATGTCGAAAGGAGACGCCGTACGCGGGATGATCGCGGCCGCGTTCGAGAAATTCGGACGCATCGACATCCTGGTGAACAATGCCGGCATCCAGTTCACCGCTCCGGTAGAGGAATTTCCCGCCGCCAAGTGGGACGCGATCCTTGGGATCAATCTGTCCGCGGCATTCCACGGCATCGCCGCCGCGGTGCCCCGGATGAAGAAGCAGCGCTGGGGGCGGATCATCAACATTGCCTCGACGCACGGCCTTGTCGCCTCAACCCATAAGGCCGCCTATGTTGCGGCCAAGCACGGGCTGGTTGGCCTGACGAAGGTGGTCGGTCTCGAGACCGCCGGCAGCGGCGTCACCTGCAATGCGGTCTGTCCGGGCTGGGTGAGAACGCCCTTGGTCGAAAAGCAGATCAGCGACATGGCCGCGCGACGAGGCATCACCCAAAAGGAAGCGGCCAATGAGCTGCTGGCCGAGAAGCAGCCGTCTCTGGATTTCGTGTCTCCCTCACAGCTTGGCGGCACGGTTGCCTTCCTCTGTTCACCCGCGGCGGACCAGATCACCGGCACGACGATTTCCGTCGATGGCGGCTGGACCGCGCAGTAGCTGAGACGAGACCGGCGGCGTTGCCGCTTCAACAGAGGATATGAAGGCACATCATGGGTACAGAACGGAAAGTGGCTATCATCACCGGCGCGTCGCAAGGTATCGGCGAGGCGTTGGTCGGCGCCTACCGCGATCGCAACTTTCGCGTGGTCGCGAATTCCCGCTCGATCAGGCAGTCGTCCGATCCGGATATCCTGGCCGTTGCCGGGGACATCGCCGATCCGAGCACCGCTGAGCGCATCGTGTCGCAGGCGATCGACCGTTTCGGTCGTATCGATACCCTCGTCAACAATGCCGGCATCTTCGTCGCAAAGCCATTTACCGAATATTCGGACGACGACTATGCCAACCTGCTGGGGATCAATCTCGACGGTTTCTTCCATGTTACCCGCCGCGCAGCCAAGGAAATGCTGAAGCGGGGATCCGGGCATATCGTGCAGATCACAAGCAGCCTCGACGAACACGCCTTCAGCAGCGTGCCTTCGGCGCTGGCAGCTCTCACGAAAGGCGGCTTGAACGCAGCAACGAAGTCGCTCGCGATCGAATATGCGCGCAAGGGTATCCGCGTCAACGCTGTCGCGCCCGGCGCGGTCAAGACGCCGATGCACGCACCCGAATCCTACGACTTCCTGGCCAAGCTGCATCCGGTCGAACGAATGGGCGAGGTGCGCGATGTCGTCGATGCGGTGCTGTACCTCGAAGGAGCCAACTTCACCACGGGCGAGATCCTGCACGTCGACGGCGGACAGAGCGCCGGACACTAGGGAGAGCACCGCGCCGTCCGAATCGACGGCGCGGAACGGCATCCGGAATTTCGAGGCCAGCTTGTAATGACGGTCGTACCTCAATCGTCCCGGTCGGACTCTGAGGCTGCAGCGCGCGAAGCGGCATTGGACACTGTCGCGCTGGCAGCCAGGCTGCTGTTTGTCCACGGGCAAACCACGGAGCGGATGGTGGTGACTGCCGAACGCCTTGGGGCAGCCATGGGCGTGCCGGCGAAGGTGCTGCCGGACTGGGACAAGCTTACGGTCGAGTTCGACGGTACGTCGTTGTCCGAGGTCGTCCCTGCGAAGCCGCTCGCCGTAGACATGCACAGGGTGCTCGCCGTCACCGTCATTGTGGACCGGCTATGCAACGGCACCCTGCCGGCGGATCAAGCACGGCCCGCGCTGCTTTCGGCCGGAAACAAACCCACCGCGAGCACGCTCCAATTCACTTCGGCTGCAGCCATCGGCGCGGCGTCTCTCGGGGTAATCTTCGGCGCGCTCGACATCGCGAGCCTGATGCTCATTGCATCGAGCGCCGCCATCGGCGCCCTCGTCCGACGTAGGCTGTCAACCCTGAGCACCAACCCCTTTGTCCAACCGCTTTGCGCCGGCCTGATTGCCGGCCTCATCGCGGCCGTTTCGGCCAACCTTCATTTGCGGATTGCGACAGCGCTCGTCGCATTCTGTCCTTGCATGATGCTGGTGCCGGGCCCGCATCTCCTCAACGGCGCGATCGATCTCGCCCGGACGCGGATTGCACTTGGCATCGCTCGCCTGACCTATGCCGCCATCATCGTGCTCATGATCTGTTTCGGCCTGCTGCTGGGGTTCGCGGCCAGCGGGGCCGCACCCCCAGCCGCCGGACCATCCGCGCCCGTGCCACTCATGGCCGACGCGATCGCGGCAGGATGCGCCGTCGCCTCCTT
Source organism: Bradyrhizobium viridifuturi (assembly GCF_001238275.1). Lineage (GTDB taxonomy): Bacteria > Pseudomonadota > Alphaproteobacteria > Rhizobiales > Xanthobacteraceae > Bradyrhizobium > Bradyrhizobium viridifuturi. The sequence continues at coordinate 100,918 of NZ_LGTB01000032.1, read as the reverse complement.
CGGGGCGTTGTTCTCGATGCCATGGCGCATGCTGCCATTCCCGGTTGCGGCCGGCGTGCTCGGGCATGCGGCACGGTGGGCACTGATCTCGCTCGCAGGGACGAATGTCGCGACCGGAGCGCTCATCGCCTGCATTCTGGTCAGCATCATCGTGACGCCGGTGGTAGACCGCCTGCATCTGCCCTTCGCCGCACTGGGCTTTTCCGCGGTCGTCTCCATGATGCCGGGCTTCTTTCTGTTCCAGGCCGCGAGCGGCCTCGTCGAATTGGTCTCGATGGGAGCTCGTGCGCCGACCACTCTGCTGACGAATGTCGCCGCGGATGGCACCACGGCATTTCTGGTCGTCTTGGCGATGACGTTCGGGTTGATCCTGCCGCGCATGCTGCTGGAATCTCGCTTGTGACATGGCACGCATCGTCCAAGGGACGGTAATCCAATTGACTTTCTGGCTGTGAAGGCGCCGCCGATCAGTTCGCCGTCACGGGCGTGGATTTCGACGGGAAAGCAACGCCGAGTTATTCCGCTACGCGAGGCCCGGCGCGCAAGGTACCAGGAGATCAGGGCCGTCCGGTTCTCGATACTGTCGATGCGGTGGAGCTCCCGACGTCGAGTGTCCAGACCGAAACGGCTTGGAGACAGCCTGCGCCCGGGGAGCCTGAATCTTTTTCAACCAATGCCGCGCATCGGTTGTTGGCATTCTTGTCGGCATCGGCACAATCCGAAGACAAAAATTATTTCAATTTCAGATGGTTACACCATTAGACTGCTATCGGCCCTGGGGCACCACGCTTCGCCCTTGCGGGCTTCGCTTGGCGCAGCCACGCGAAAGGCTGCAAGGGCGAAGCGTGTCCGGCGAAGCTTGAGCGAAGCGAGAGCGACGGACGGCCTGGGCCTCATCTGGCAACGTTCGATCTTTCCAGATCAGATACGGTCTTCCTTGCGGCATTCACGGCCGTGCGCCCGCTTTTGCTGCTATACGGCGGTATCCGTGCTGGTAGATTACAATGCTGCTGGTATTGCGATTTTTGAGTGAACGGAGCACGTGACGAGGTCGGATGCCCGAAACAAGTGAGCCCTCCCTGCCCGCGTTCGCGCAGGCTCTCGCGCTGCATCAGCGGGGGCAGTTGGCGGCGGCAGAGAAGATCTATGAAGATATTCTCCGGCGACAGCCAAGCAACTTCGATGCGCTGCATCTGTTAGGCCTGATTTCCGCACAGACCGGCCGCAGCGAGCGCGGTGTTGACCTGATCCGGCGAGCGATCAGGCTCAACGGCAACGTTGCGGACGCGCACAACAATCTGGGTAACGCGCTGCGCGATTTGCGCCGCTTCGACGAAGCGCTCACGAGCTTCGACCGGGCGACCGCGCTCAGGCAAAACCTCGCGCCGGCGCTCTACAATCGCGGATTGACGCTCGCAGACCTTGGCCGCCACGAGGAGGCGCTCGCCAGCTACGATCGCGTGATCGCACTGGTGCCGGGCCATGCAGATGCCCATCGGAACAAGGGCGCCGCGCTGAGAAAGCTCGGGCGGTTCGAGGAGGCCCTGGCGAGCCTGGACAAGGCGATTGCGCTCAAGCCCAACGACGCCGGTGCACACAACGATCGTGGCAACGTGCTCAATGATCTCGAGAGGTTCGATGAGGCGCTCGCGAGCTACGACCGGGCGCCGGGAATTGCCGGCGCGTGCTACAACCGCGGCAACGTGCTGACCAGGCTGGATCGTCTCGAAGAGGCGATCACAAGCTTCGACAAGGCGATCGCACTGCGGCCCGACTATGGCGAAGCCTACACAACCGCGGCACGGCGCTGCTCAAGCTCAGGCAGCCCGAGGCGGCGCTCGCCAGCATCGACAAGGCGATCCAGTACAAGGGCGACGATGCGGCGGCCCATGCCAACCGCGGCAAGGTCCTATCCATGCTGGCGCGCTACCACGAGGCCCTCGCTGCCTATGACAGGGCCGTCGCGCTCAAGCCGGACCAGGCCGACATCGAAGGCTATCGTCTGCACGCCAAGTCTCACCTTTGCGACTGGGACAACTTCGACGCCGATTGCGCCCAACTGATCGAGTCGATCAGGGAGCGGAACGCGACGACGGCGCCATTCCTGTTTTGCAGCGTTCCTTCAACGGCCACCGACCAGCTGCTGTGCGCCACGCGATGGACCGCGAAGAACCATCCGCCGTCCGAGAACCAGCGCTGGCGGGGCGAGCGCTATCATCACGATCGAATTCGCATCGGCTATTTCTCATCGGATTTCTGCAATCACGCGACATCGCATTTGATGGCAGGGATGTTCGAGTGCCACGACCGGTCGAAATTCGAGACGGTAGCCATCTCATGGTCACCCACCGACCCCACGGAGATGCGTCGACGGCTTGAGGCGTCGTTCGATCGCCTTGTCGAGGTCGGGGACATGAAGGACGATGAAGTCGCCGACCTGATCCGACGATTGGAGATCGACATCCTGGTCGATTTGAAGGGCTTTACCGGGGGATCCCGCACCAGAGTCCTGGGCCGCCGGCCCGCCCCTATCCAGGTCAGTTATCTGGGTTACCCCGGAACACTCGGTGCCCCGTTCGTCGACTACATCATCGCCGATCGGACCGTGATCCCGGACCACCATCGCGAATTCTACAGCGAAAAGGTGGTCGCGCTGCCCGACACCTATCAGGCCAACGACGACAAGCGCGCCATTGCCGATCGTATCTTTACGCGCGGTGACGTGGGGCTGGCACCGGCGGGCTTCGTGTTTTGTTGCTTCAACAACAACTACAAGATCACGCCCGACATGTTCGATCGGTGGATGAGGATCCTCGGCCGCGTCGAGGGCAGCATGTTGTGGCTGCTCGAAGCCAGCGCCGAGTCTGCCGCAAATCTGCGCAAGGAGGCGGTCGCGCGTGGCGTCGCTGCGGAACGCCTTGTGTTCGCACAGCGTGCGTCGTTACCCGACCATCTCGCACGCCACCGCCTCGCCGACCTGTTCCTCGACAGCACGCCCTACAACGCCCACACGACCGCCAGCGACGCGCTATGGGCCGGGCTGCCGGTGCTGACCGTTCTCGGCGAAACATTTGCAAGCCGGGTCGCGGCAAGCTTGCTCCACGCGGTCGGCCTGCCCGAGCTTATTGCGGAATCGCCGGAGGCCTACGAGCAGATGGCGGTGGATCTTTCAATCCATCCCTCGAGGCTCGCGGCGCTCAAGACCAGGCTGACAGCCAACCGGCAGACGGCACCGTTGTTCGATACCAAACGTTTCACGGGGCATATCGAGGCCGCTTACACCGCGATGCATGAGCGCCACCGGGCGGGCCTTGCGCCGGACCATATCGTCGTCCCGGCGTGATCGTTGCGGTGTCGCCAACTTTCGCGGCCGGCGGGCGCAAGCCGCCTTACAGCAGCGCCTCGACACAGGACGCGATCTCCAGCAGGCGCCGGTCGGCATTCCTGCGGCCGATCAGCATCAGGCCGACCGGAAGCCCGTCTACGGGTATCGGCAATGAGATCGACGGACAATCGAGCAGATTGGCGACCCGTGGATTGCGAAGCACGAGGCCATTGGCCTGATGGAACGCAGCGTCCTCTTCAACCGACGACAACAACGGCGCGCGGATCGGCGTCGTCGGCAGGATGAAAACCTCATCATTGCCGAAGGACTGCTCGAAGAACCGGATGGCGGCTTGCCGCAGCCGCACCATGCGCACATAGTCGATACCGAGGATACCGGCGCCCGCCTCGATGCGAACGCGGGTCTTCGGATCGACCTCATCCAGGCTCGACAGGCCGAGACCACGCAACGTCGCGCCGACCTCGATCGACGGAAACGTGCCGATCCCATCGATCTCGGCGACATCGTCGAGAGCGGCCTCGATCGATCCATCCGCAATCTGCAATCCACTTGATCGAAGCCGCTCGACGGCATTCTCGAACGCGCCGAGCACCTCCGGCTCGCAACTATCAAACAGGCGACCGCGAGCGACCGTGAGACGAAAGGTGTAGGGAGAGGCCGGCTGCGGCCGCGACGCCACGTCTCCACCCGACAGCACCTGATCGGCCATGAAGCAGTCCGCGACGCTCGAGGCGATCGGACCGATGGTATCGAGGCTCGACGACAGCGAGAACGCGCCGGCAGTCGGCACGAAGCCGCTGGTCGGCTTGAAGCCGGTCGCCCCCGACAGCGCTGCCGGAATTCGGATCGACCCTCCGGTGTCGCTCCCGATGGCGATTTCGGCCATGCCGTCAACAACCGAGACGACCGCCCCTGACGAGGATCCTCCCGGCGCGCGCCGGCGGTCGCGGGGGTTGCCAGGCACCGCATCGTGCGGATTGGTGCCGAGTGCGGAAAAGGCAAACTCGGTCATCTGCGTCTTGCCGATGATCACGGCTCCCGCCGCGCGCAAACGCTTCACGACCAGCGCGTCTTCAGCGGCGGGCGGCAAGGCGCGCAATACGGCGGAGCCCGAGCTCGTCACGGTGCCGGCGACGTCGAACAGAGCCTTGACCGAGACAATGCGACCGTCGAGCGGGCCGCGCGTCGTCCCGGCGGCGACTCGTCGATCGGCGGCTTCGGCCTCGCACCTAGCGCTCTCTTCGAACAAAGCGGTGAAGGTATTCTCTGCGTCAGATGATCGCGCGCGTGTCAGCGCGGCTTCCAATCGTGCCACGGCGGTGGGTTGAGATTGGTCCTTAGCTAACGTCATCGGTCGACGCTCCTCACCGGACGCTGGCGGTCACGAGACGACCGGAAGCACATCGATGTCGTAACCGTGGATCAGGGAGCGCTTGAGAACCGGATCGCTCAACTCCATTTCGAAGCGCGCTGCCGGTCGAATTCCGCCGATCGCACCCGGCGTGCCGCAGAACATCAAGGTCCCGGCCGGAAGGATGTCGGCGTTCGCGTAGCGGCGAATCAGATCGCGCGGGGTTCTCAGCGAGGAAACCGGGCTCTCCTGATAGAGCACCCGCCTGCCATCAATTGTCGCCCACGAGCGAAGCACGAGTTCATCCCAGTGCGGCTCGACGTCAGCGTAGGACCAGAGCTGCCGGCCGACCGGCTTGCCGCAGAGCTGCTTCGAAAGTGCGATGCCCGCGGCTTCCGCCTTGCGATCGGTATGGTCGGATCCGATTCCGATCCAGAGGCCGTCGGCCATGGCGACCACGACGGGCTCGACCTCACCGGAACTGTCCGGACCGAGCACGGTCAAGCGATCCGCCTGCGTCAGCGTCTGCGCCGCGACACGGTAGTAGAGCGGCGTCGTCGACGGGCGCGGGATTCCGAGCGCCGCGAGCTCCTCGATATGGTGCTCGATCGCCGCCGCGTTCCTGCCCGCCCAGCCCGCGACCACGAGCGATTCGATTTCGACGCCGACGTGGTCGGTCCGATCCTTCGCGATGCGGTCAAACTTCATGAACATGGGCTTTGTCATCCTAGGTTGAAGGTACGAGAATCTCGCCGCGCTCGATCTGCAACGTGCGATCCGCGACGCGGTCGAGCAGGGCCGGCGAGGATTCCGTGATCAGCAGGGCGAGCTCCGGCCGGTGCTTGCGCAGCTCACCGAGGGTTCGTGCATAATCGAGCGCCAGGGCCGGCGCCAGCCCCTGGAACGGTTCGTCGAGCAACAGGACCTTGCGCGCGACCGTCAGCGCACGGCCCAGCGCAACCATCTTGCCCTGCCCGCCGGAAACGCCGCCCGCCGGCCGGGCCCGCATCGCATGCAGTTCGGGCAGCAGCGTATAGATCTCGTCAAGCCTGCGAACGATCTCCGGCTTGTCGAGGTTCAGAGCCAGTGCCGGAAGGCGGATGTTCTCCTCGACGCTCAACTCCGGTATCAGCCGGCGATCCTCGGGCGCATATCCGATGCCGGCCCGGGCGCGCGTGTAGGCCGGCCGGCTGCCGAGATCGTCGGCATCGAGGTGGATCGAGCCCTCGTCGTGCGCGATGAGGCCCATGATCGCGCGAAGCGTCGTGGTCTTGCCGGCGCCATTGCGCCCGATCAACACCGTGGTCTTGCGCGCGACGATGTCGCAGCTGACCTTGCGCAGCACGCGAACGCCCTCGATCGAGACGCTAACCTTGTCGAGCCTGAGCATCAGGCCACCCCCACGACGCGTTCGCGGACCTGCGCGTTGCCGAACACCTCATCTGGTGGCCCTTCGGCCATGATGTTCCCGGCATTCCACACCAGGACGCGGCTTGCGTAACGTGCAACCACGTCCATGTCGTGCTCGACGAAGAGAGCGGTGATGCGGCGCTGGTGCAGCGCGCTCATTAGCGCCTCCATCAGCGGGAAGCGTTCCAGCGCGCTCACGCCGCTGGTCGGCTCGTCCAGCAGCAGCAGCCGCGGCTTGAGCGCCAACGCAACGGCGATGTCCAGCAGCTTGCGATGACCTTCAGGCAGGGTGCTGCTGATCCGCTCGGCGTCGCCGTCGAGACCGACCAGTTCGAGCAGGGCCATGGCCTCCTCGCGCCGTTTCGCTGTTTCGAGCGGCCGGACCGCGCTCCACAGTCCGTCGGTTGCCGCAAGCGCGAGCATCATGTTGTCGATCACGCGCTGTGCGGAGAACAGTTGCGGAATCTGAAAGGCGCGCGCGACGCCTCGCCGCGCGATGGCGCGCGGCGACAGCCGGGTGATATCGGTGCCGTCGAGCAGAACGCTGCCTGAAACCGGGCGGATATAACCCGTGCAGATGTTGAGCAGCGTCGTCTTGCCCGAGCCGTTCGGACCGATGATCGCGAGAAACTCGCCGTCGTGGATCGCGATGCTCGCCCCGTCGGCGGCCTTGACCCCGTTGAATGCGACACAGAGGTTCTTGGCCTCCAGGATGGGACGCCTCATGGGCTCGACGCCTCCTTGCGCGCGAATAGTCCATAGATGCCCTGCGGCATGAACATGATCACGATGATCAGAGCCATGCCCACGATCAGATTCCAGGCATCGGTTACGGTCACGGCTGCGCTGTGCAGCAGTTCGAGGAACAAGGCGCCGATGAACGCGCCCGGCACGCCACCGATGCCGCCAAGCACGGCGATCAGGACGAGATGGCCGGATGCCGTCCAGAACGCGAAGTCGGGGACCACGCGGCCGATCGCAAGAGCGGAGATCGCGCCACCGAGGCCGGCGAGGGCCGCCGATATCACGTAGGCGATCAGCAGCACCGCCCAGACCGGAATGCCCAGATATTCGAGCCTGATCTCGTTGGTATGGACGGCCGAGAGCGCATGCCCCAGCGGACTGTCGAGGTATCGCTGGACGGCGAGACCGACGAGCACCATCAGCGCCAGGCTGAGGTAGAACAGCATGCTCTTGAACATCGGCTCGGCGAAGACGACGCCGAACACCGCCGGAATCGGAACCGGCATCCCGTCCGTTCCACCCGTGACTCCATAGAGTTTGGCGCACAGCGCGTAAAACACCATGGAGACCGCGAGATTCAACATCGCGAAGAAGATCGCGCGATAGCGGACCAGGAACGCACCGGCGATCACGCCGGTCAGCGCAGCGACCAGCACCGAGAGCACCAGAAGCAATCCGAGGTCGTTGACGCCGCCACCCGCCAGGAAGGCGACGCCGTAGGCGCTGGCGGCGAAGAACATCGCGTGACCGATCGAGATCAACCCGGCACGCAGCAGCACGGCGACACCGAGCGCCGCAAAGCCCTTGGCGATCGCAAGCGTCAACACGAATTGAAGCCACGGCGCGGCGACAGGGAGCAACGCGAGCGTGAGAACCGCGGCCGCGGCCAGGAAGATTCGCATCATATCCTCCGCGCCGTTACCGATCCGAACAGGCCGTAGGGGCGGATCAGAAGCACGATCAGCATTGCTGCATAGGGCGCAACCGCGTCCAGCGAGGGCGCCAGATAGATCGCGAGCACGCGCGCCAGCCCGACGATCAGCGAGGCGACCGCGGCACCCTCGATTTGCCCGAGCCCTCCGATCGCCGCTACCGCAAAGGCGAGCACCATGGTGTCGGCCCCGAGCCCCGGGGCAATGCCCGATGTCGGTGTCGCCAGAGCGCCCCCGAGTGCGGCAAGGAACACGCCGAGCGAGAACGCCAGGATGAAGATCCGGTTGGTATCGATACCGATCGACTGCGCCATTTCACGGTCGGTCACGACGGCCGTGATCAGCGCCCGAGCCGCGTGTGGTTGATCAGGAGCCGCAACCCGACGACAACGAGGACCGCCATCCCGACCAGCAGAATCTGGTAGTTGAGATAAACGACGCCACCGATACTCGACGTGCCAAGCAGTCGCATCGGCGCGTCCTCGTAGAGGGATTGCACGCCGAAGATCAGGCGCTGCAGGTCCTCGAGGATGAGGAACAATCCGAACGTGATCAGGATCTGGACGGCTTCGGACTTGCCGTAGGTCCAGCGGACCAGGCTGCGCTCGATCAGCGGACCGAAAACGGCGGCGACGAAGACCGCACTGAACAGCAACGCAACGAACGACAGATAGGGGTTGAGCTGCCGGCTCGCAATGAACAGGCAGGCCGACGCGGCGACGTAGCCACCGATCGAATAGAGACTGCCGTGGGCCACGTTGAGGACGCGCAGCACGCTGAACACCAGCGTCAGGCCGACCGCCGCGAAGAAGATCAACGCGGCGCTGGCCAGGCTATCCAGCAACAAGGGAATGATTGCATTCGACATCGGCTTGACGCCTGCTTGATTGGTTGCGAGCAAACGCTACCGTTCGCCGATCTTGTAGCTCCCCGGCTTCGGAAGGCTCTTCGCGAATTCGGGCTTGAGCGTCGAAATCCAGGCCAGCGGATCCTGGCCGGCCTGCGGCATCAGGCTGTCGCCCTTGTAGCGGACCATGTCGCCGATCACCGGAAACGGCTGCGCCGACGTCTTCATGGTGACCCCGACGATCTGGTCGACGAGACCGTCATTGTCGGCCCGCGTCTGCGCGGTGCCGGTCAAGGTGGCGACCTTGCTGCCCTTCATGGCGACCGCAAGCTCGGCGCGCGTCGGCCACTTGCCGCCATTCTTCTGCATGGCGGCCTCATAGGCAGCCTTCACGTAGATCAGCGCATTGGCCATCTTGATGGACGGAAACACCGGATACTCGCCGAAGCGCGCCTTGTAGGCCTCGGCAAACTTCACCGTCTCGGGATTGGCCTTGGCGTCCGGCGACATCCACCAGCCGTCGCCCAGAACCCCGACGATCACGCCATCCGGCAACGGTACGCGCTGCAGCACGGTCTCGCCGAGCGCGAGGACCACCTGGCTCGACGTGAACAGCCCGCGCGGCGTCGCCTGGCGAACGAAGTTTTCGAGATCGGCGCCCCAGAGGTTGGAGAAGACGACGTCCGGGCGCGCGGTCGTGAGACGGGAAATTTCGGTCTGGTAGTTCGGCGAGCCGAGCTTCGGATAGAGTTCGGCGACGATCTCGACGTCCGGCTTCAGTGCCTTGAGCGCCGCGGTGAAGATCTTGGCCGCGTCGTGGCCGAACGCGTAGTCCGGATTGATGATCGCCACCGTCTTCACGTCCGGCTTGCGATCCAGAAGGTAGATCGCATAGGCGATGAACTCGGGCACGGTGTTGCCGTTGGGCCGGAACACATACTTGCTCTTGCCGTCCATGAGCAGCTGGTGGGTATCGCAGTTCCAGCCGACGGTCGGAACCTCCAGTTGCTCCGCGATCGGCGCCAGCGCGAGGCAGGTGGCGCTCGACAAGGCGGCGACCATCACCTGGTTCTTCGCATCTCCGGCCAGCCGCCGATATTCCGCGATCACGCCTTGCGCACCCTGCGCCTCGTCGACGAAGGTCGCGGTGACCGGAACCCCTCCGATGCCGCCCTTGGCATTGATCTCGTCGATCATGAGATCGGCGGCGTTCTTGCCAGGCATGCCATAGGCCGCGGCGGGACCGGACGTGAACGTGAAGATGCCCAGTCCCATCGAGCCCGGTCTGTCCTGCGCCGCGACCGGAGTGGCCGCCACGACGCCGATCACAAGAGCGCCCGCCAGGCCATCGACCACCACCCGGAGGCGCGCGTGCGGCAATTCCCAATTGAACCGGAGCAGCGGTTGAAGCGAGGACATGCAACGCGCGAATGCGAGCGAGATATTCTTGAACGCCATATTTTCCCCCTTGAAGCGGTCGAACGATGTTGTCGGTGCCGGCGGAGCGGCCTCAGACCGGATCGAAATAGTGGATTTCGAGAAGCAGGCAGCCGTTGACGGACTTGAACGGACCGTGCGGCGCGTGCGGCGGCCGGCAGGCATAGGTGTTCGGCGGGAAGCTCTTGCCGCCCTCGCCCTTCTCGTCATTGCCGACGATCAGGTCGCCCGAGACGAGATAGACCTCTTCCCAATACTCGTGCGAAAACGGTGCGGTCGTGTAGACGCCCGGGGCAAAACGCAGCAGCCGGGTCCTCGTCCCGCGCCGGTTCTCCTCGTCGAGCGCGCCCGCAAGGATCTTCTGCTGGATGCCGGCGGGATAGCCTGCGGGCGTTTCCCAACCGGTGGTCATGTCGAGCGTGTAGAACTCGTCGTGCTTCTTGTTGACGGGCATGGATTGTCTCCGTTGATTCAGGCGGCTTTGCTGGCGGTCGAGACGCCGTTGAGGTCGTAGGAATCGAGCATGGTCTGGACCAACCGATCGGCGCCGGCCCAGTCGTAGGTGCGATAGGAATGTCCCTTGGTGACGAAGGTCGCGCCGGCGTAGAACATCTCGTATTGCTGGTGGCGGGAGCCGAACTCTGATCCGACCGCATCCCAGGCGAGCTTGTAGAACTTCACCCGGTCGTGCGAATTGGCCTTCGGCGACTGCTGGGTCTTGCCGATCAAGGCCGCAATCTCGGGATTGTCGAAATCGGCGACCGACGACGGCAGCATGATCATGCCTCCGCCGGCTAGTTCGCGCAGCGTATTGATGATGTGCGCGTAGAGCTGCTGCGTCAGCACTTGCGCGGAATAGAGCGTGTGCCGGTCCGGGATGAAGTAGGGACCGACCAGCGCCCCCTTCGCCTCCATCGCCGCCACCAGGGCGTCGACCATGCCGGTCTCGGCGGCAAGCTGGCCGAGCATCTCGCGCACCTGCGGGAATTGGGTGACGCCGTTCATTTCGGCGGTCCGGTGCGCAAGGCCGGCCAGGAACTTGAGCTTCACACTCAACCGCACCATCGCCTGGTAGTTCTGATAGACGTGGCAGGGCGTGGCGTGAAACTGCTTCTGGCACATTTCGACGTTGCCCTCGATGAAGACGCGATCCCAGGGAACCTTCACGTCGTCGAAATAGAGGACCGAGTCGTTCTCGTCGAAGCGGCTCGACAACGGATTGTCGAACACCGCGCCGGCCGCATCCTCGTAGGACTTGCGCGACAGCATCTTGAGGCCCTTCGCGTTCATCGGGATCGCGAAGGACATCGCATAGCGCTCTTCACCCGGACGCATCGGCTGGATGGTCGTGACGAAAACCTCGTCGGCGACGACGCCGCCGGTGGCGAGCATCTTGGCGCCGCGGATCGTGATCCCTTCTGCGTCGCGATCGACGACGCCGGCGGTGAGGAACGGATCCGCCTGCTCGGCGGCTCCCTTCGAACGATCGGCCTGCGGATTGATGATCACGTAGGTAAGGTAGAGGTCCTTGTCGCGCGCATAGCGGTAGTAGCTCTCGAGCGCGCCCGCGCGGGCCGGATCGAACGCCTTGAAAACGTCGAGCCCCATGTAGAGACCCGCGATGCATGACGCGACATGGTCCGGGGCCCGGCCCATGAAACCGGCATGCAGCGCAGCCCATGCTTCCAGCGCCTTCCGCCGCTCGACAAGATCGGCATAGGACGTCGGCAGCTGCCAGATCCGGTTGGCACGTCCGGCATCGGTCTCGAACGTCATGAGATCGACGTTCTCCCTGGCGCTCGCGAAGTCGAACAGCCCCGCCATCGAACCGGCGAGATTTCGATAGGCGCGATGCGCGGTCACGTCGCCGACCGCAGCTCCGTTGATGTAGATGGTCCGCCCGTCCTTCAGTCCAGACAGATACTCCTTGGCACTACGCATCGCGGTTCTCCGGTTCGGATCTAGTAATGAATGGGAAGCGGCCAGGTCGGCTCGCGCTCGGTTTCGTCGACGAGGTCGCGATAGCGGCCCCGGAAGAAGATCAACGGCGTAGCGGGCTCGCTGCGCGTCGAGTGACGGACGACGCGAACCACGAAGATCACGTGATCGCCGCCGTCGTAGCTTGCGAATGGCGCGCATTCGAAATGAGCCAGGGCGCCCGATATCAACGGGGCCTCGGCGTGGCCGACCGACGTCTTGACCTGATTCCACTTGTCCGACAGGGCACGCGCGAACTGATTGGAGATCTGTTCCTGATCGCGGGCGAGGATGTTGACGGCGAAGCCCTTGGCTTCGAGCATCGCAGGCAGGCTCTTGGCCTTGCGGTCGACGCTGAACAGGACCAGCGGCGGATCGAGCGAAACGGAATTGAACGAGCTCATGGTCATGCCGATGAGCTCTTCGCCGTGGCCCCGCGCGGTCACCACCGCAACGCCGGTCGCGAATTCTCCCAGCACTCGCCTGAATGCGCGGTCCTCCATGGGACGCCTGCCTCGCTGCTTCGACCCTGCTTTATAATCTTCAGATAGCTTTCTGACAAAGCTATTTAGCGATGTCAAGCCCCCTTGATGGGCGCGCGCCTGCGTGCTTCTTAGGCAAATTCGCAAGCCGATGATTTCGCGGGGAGAACGACCGTGACCGAAGCGCTTTTGACGGCGTCGAAGCCCGAACTGCTCGACAAGGAAGGAGACCGGACGCTTCGCGGCCTGCTCTACGACTATTTCGCCTTCGGACGCAGCCTTGAAGCCTGCCGGGAAATATTCGCGAACTTCGTCGACCTGTCGACCACGCAGTATCTGATCCTGATCGCAATCAAGAATTCGACGGCGGAAGAGCCGATGGGAGTCAATCAGGTCGCCGAACGGCTGTATCTGAGCGGCGCCTTCGTCACCAACGAGATCAACAAGCTGGTCTCCGACGATCTGCTCGAGAAGAGTCCGCATCCCGACGACCGGCGCCGGGTGCAGCTTGCGCTCACCCAGCACGGCCTCAGCCTGTTGACCCGTCTTGCCGCCCTGCAACGGCCGGTCAACGATGCGCTGTTCGGGATGCTGACGCGCGAGGAGTTCAAGATGCTGGCTCAGTTGCTATCGCGTCTTGCGTCGAACGCGGACAGCGCGGTGCGGCTCGCCGAGCATGTCAAGGCGACCCTCAAGTTCCAGGAGGATCAGCGAGCTTCCACAACGAATTCGCCGTCCCCGCGCAAGAAGGGACGCGCGACGCTTCGCAATCCCCGGTGAGGCCCCGCTGCAGCGAGGCGCTGCCGGTGCCGGAGATCACCAGTTCAGTGCGGCCGTACGCACCGGGGCGTCCCACAGCGCCGTCGTCTCGGCGTCGAGCAGGCTCACCGTGAGCGAGCAGCCGGCCATATCCAGCGAGGTGACGTAGCTGCCGACCAGCGAGCGCGCGATGCGCAGGCCGCGCTGCTCGAGCATGCGGCGCGCCGCGTTATACATCAGATAGAGCTCGATCGTTGGCGTGCCGCCGAAGCCGTTGACCAGCAGCAGGGCCTCGGAGCCGGCGGGGGCAGCGAGATCCTCCGCAATGGCTGTCGTCATCTCCGATGCGATCGCGTCGGCCTGTGCGAGCTTGACGCGGCGACGGCCCGGCTCGCCGTGGATGCCGACGCCCATCTCCATCTCGTCCTCGCCAAGCGCGAAGGTCGGCGTACCCGCGGCAGGCACCGTGCAGCTGGTCAGCGCCACGCCCATCGAGCGGGTCCGCGCGTTGACACGCTCGCCGAGCACCACGCAGGTCGCAAGATCGGCCCCCTTCTCGGCGGCGGCGCCGACGATCTTCTCGACGATCAAGGTGCCGGCGACGCCGCGACGCCCGATGCTGTAGGTCGATTTCTCGACCGCAACATCGTCATCGGTCACGATGGTGGCGGTGCGGCCTTCGGCGATCTCCGCCGCCATCTCGAAGTTCATACGGTCGCCGGCATAGTTCTTGACGATGAAGAGGACCCCGGCATCGCCCGCGACCGCCTGCGCGGCCTCGACGATCTGGTCCGGCGTCGGCGAGGTGAACACCTGTCCGGGACAGGCGGCATCCAGCATGCCGTGGCCGACGAAGCCGGCATGCAGCGGCTCATGCCCGCTGCCGCCGCCCGAGACCAGCGCAACCTTGTTGCGGTTCAATTCGCGGCGGCGAACGAATTTGCGCTCGGCGCCCAGCGCGACCAGATCGGCATGCGCGGCCGCAAAGCCGTCGAGGCTCTCGGCGAGCACATTGTCGACCGCATTGATGAACTTCTTCATGGTGTCCTCCCCGCTTCCGTCCGGCGTTTTTCGCCTATTTTTCCCGCATGATGCCGATCAGGCGCCGCGTGAATTCCTGCAGCAGCGCGTCGAGCTCGGCATTGCGCTTGGCGCTGCCGAGATCCGGCAGATGCAGCGTCAGGGTCCGCTCGTGCGAACCTTCGCTCAGCCGGCCGACGCGGCGCGGATGCGCCCGCGCATAGGCGCGCAAGAAGGCGGCCTTGGCCTGCGGCGGGAAGTGGCAGACATCGAAGATCGTGTTGAGATGCTGCACCGGGATCGGCACCGGATAGGCCGGATTGCTGATCTGGCTGACGAAGCTGCGGTTCTTGCCCATGGCATGCGCCAGGCGCAGCCGCATCCCTGACGGGCGGCTCTCAAGCACTTCCTTGAAGATGCGCTTGTAGGCCGCAACCGCGCCGGACTCGGGCGCTTCATCGGCCGCCGTATCAGCCAACACCGCCTCCGCTGCTCAGCCGGTCGATGGTCTGCTTGATCTGCGCCAGCGCCGAGGCGTTCACCGACAATTCGCGCAGGCCGCAATTCAGCAGCGCTGGAAGACAGCGCGGATCGCCCGCCATGTCGCCGCACAGGCTGACACTGACGCCGGCGCGGCGGCCATGCTCCGCGGTCCGCGAAATCAGGTCGAGCACTGCGGGATGCAGGGGGTCCATCAGGGGGGCAAGAGCTCCGTTGGAACGATCGCAAGCTAGAACATATTGCGCGAGATCGTTCGAGCCGATCGAGAAGAACGCGGCCTTGAAGCTCGAGATCGTCAGGGCCGCTGCCGGAACCTCGACCATGATTCCGAGCTCCGGGAGCATCGCGGCAATGCCGTCCGCCTGCAAGCGTTGCACGACGTCGGCGAACAGCTTCCGGCCCGCCTCGAGCTCGTCGGCCTGCGTCACCATCGGGAACATGACCTTGAGATTGCCGCGCACCGCGGCGCGGGCCAGCGCGCGGAGCTGAACGGCAAAGATCTCGGGCCGGGCGAGACAAAGCCGCAAGCCGCGAACGCCGAGGAACGGATTGGCTTCGCCGTCGAAGGTAAAGCCGGGTACCGGCTTGTCGCCGCCGGCGTCGAAAGTGCGGATCGTCACGGGCCGCTGGCCGGCCCAACGCAGCACCGCATCATAGGCCTGGAACTGGGTCTCCTCGTCCGGCAGCTCGCTCCGCCCGGCGAGCAGGAATTCCGTCCGCATCAGGCCGATGCCGTCGGCGTATTGCGCATCCGCATGCTCGAGATCGTCAACGCGCTGGATGTTGATCAGGAGCTTGATGTGCTCGCCGCGCCACGAGGCCGTCGGCCGCCGCAGGATCGCGCGGGCCGATGCCCGGCTCTTGCGATGGCTCTCGCGCCGCTTCTCGAAGATGCGCACCTGCTCGGCGCTGGGATCGAGCTCCAGCGTCGCGCCTTCGCCGTCGAGCAGCGCCGTGGCGCCGGCATCCGGAATGGCGCCGAGCTGCACGACCATCGGGATGCCGCGCGCACGCGCCAGCATCGCGACATGGCTGGTCGGACTGCCGTGCAGCAGCGCGAGGCCGCCGCCGCCGGACCAGTCGATCTCCAGGAAGCGCGACGGCGGCAGGTCGTCGGCGCAGACAACGCCTCCGCTCGGGATCTTGAGCGGCTCGCCCGCGTCGCCGCGCAGGATGTGGATCACGCGGTCGCGCAGGTCGGCAAGGTCCGACGAGCGCGCCTGCAGATACTCATCGGCCGCCGAATTGTACTCCGCAATCTGCTCGTCGAGCGTCGAACGCCAGGCGACATCGGCCGGCCGGCCATCGCCGATCGACGCGAAGATCTGTTCGATCAGGTCCTCGTCCTCCAGCAACGCGACCTGGAATTCGAGGATCTGCGCAGCCTCGCCGCCGGCACTGGCGGCAAGATCGGCGATCTGCCCGCTGGCGAGATCGATCGCCTTGCGCAGGGCGAGCGCCTCCTCGACCAGCGTACCGGCCGCCCGCTCGCCGCCCGCCCCCGCATCGACGCGAACCAGCGGACCATGGGCAAAGCCGATCGAGGCGGTCCTGCCGCGGTAAGCCGATCCTGCAGCGCCGCCCTGCATGCTAGCCTGCTCCATCCGGAAAATCGCTGGCGACCAGATCGACCAGCGCCGCCACGGCGGCCTCGGCGTCAGTGCCGGAGGCCTTGATCTCGATCGTGCTGCCGTGCGCGGCGCGCATCGCCATGATCTTGGCTACGCTCTTGGCGTTGATCCATTCGGGCGCCCCCGCGACGCGCACCGAGATCTGGGCCTGGAACTTCTTGGCGAGCTTGGTCAGCTTGACCGCCGGGCGCGCGTGCATGCCGACCGCATGCACCAGCCGCACATTGCCGGTGAAGATCTGTCCGTCCGCTCTATCAAGCATGCTCATCATCCATTCATCGCATCGCCGACATCTCAATCGGCAGAGAGTTCCTCGGCCACCGCCTTGACTTGGGCCAGCGTGCTGCCGCCCGCCGCCTCGGTCGCCGCCATCACGGCGCCTTCGACGATCGGCGCGTTGCAGACGACAACGAGATCGCGCCGCGCAGGCTCCAGCATCTCGACCGCCATTTCGCTGTTGGTCTCGGCGCCACCGAGATCGACCAGCACCGCGACACCCTTCGGAGACCAGGCGGCATTGATGGCGTCGATGATCAGCTGCACGCTGGTGCCCAATCCGCCGTCGGGATTGCCGCCGCAGAACGCCACCTTGACCTCGCTGCCGACCATCTGCCGCACCATGTCGGCGGTTCCTTTGGCGATGTCGCTGGAATGCGAGACGATCACGATCCCCACGGTCTCGGTCATGCCCGTGCCTCCAGGCCGGCGCACACCGCCTGCACCAGTACGCAGCTCGACCGCGCGCCGGGATCGACATGCCCGACGCTGCGCGCGCCGAGAAACGACGCGCGGCCCTTGGTGGCCTGCATCGGCGCGGTGCGTTCGACCGCATCGGTCGCCGTCGCACGCACCCGCGCGATCAGGTCCGGCTGGCCCGCCGCGGTCTTCAACGTCTCCAGCACGGGCACCAGCACATCCAGCATCGTCTTCTCGCCGACATGCGAGCGGCCGCGCGCGCTCACCGCGTTCACGGCGCTGCCGAACACGTCGGCGAGATCCTCGGGCAGGTGCTTGTCGTGCGAAAGCGCCTCGCCGGCGGCGAGGAAGAAGCTGCCATAGAGCGGCCCGGAGGCGCCGCCGACCGTCATCACCAGGGTCTTGCCGATCATCTTGAACGCTTCATCGAGCGGCTGCGCCGAGATGGCGTCGAGCTTGCCGAGCACGGCTTCGCAACCGCGCTTCATGTTGGTTCCGTGGTCGCCGTCGCCGATCGCCTGATCGAGGCTCGTCAGCTCCGGCGCGCTGGCGATGACCTGTTCTGCGGCCGCCTTGACCAACGATTTGAATGTCTCTGATGGCACCGACATCTCTTCGATCCTCTCGCCCCTCTAATGAACCGCCGCGGCAATGCGCTGCCCCGCACGGTCGAAACACAACGGATGCACCAGATGCAAGTCGACCTCCTGGCCGGCCTGCAGCGGCTGATGCGGATCCGCCAGCGTCACCAGCGTCTCGCCCTTATAGTCCAGATGAATATGATTCTGCTCGCCGAGGTGCTCGACCCGGTGCACGCGGGCGACCATCTGCCCGCCATTGCGCGCCGCGACCTGAAGATGCTCGGTGCGGATGCCGACCGTCTCGGTTCCCTGCGGCATTGCCACATCGGAGAGCAGGCGAGCCGGTAGGAAGTTGATCTGCGGCGTGCCTAGTCGTGAGGCGACGTAGCTGCTGGACGGGCTTTCGTAGATCTCGCGGGGCGTGCCGAGCTGAAGCAGTTGGCCGTCTTTGATCACGCCGATACGCGAGGCCATCGTCATGGCCTCGACCTGATCGTGGGTGACATAGAGGATGGTCGCGCCGAGCTCGATCTGGATCCGCTTGAGCTCGAGGCGAAGTTCGCTGCGGAGCTTTGCGTCCAGCGAGGACAGCGGCTCGTCCATCAGATAGATCGAGGGATCGCGGACCAGTGCGCGGCCGATCGCCACCCGCTGCATCTCGCCGCCGGATAGCCGGGTGGCGCGGTTGTTCAGCTTGCTGGCGATATGCAACAGCTCCGCGGTCTGCTCGACGCGCTTGCGGATGATCGGCTCCGCCACCCGCCGCGCCGGAGAGCGCAGCGGAAACGCCAGATTGTCGTAGACCGTCAGATGCGGATACAGCGAGTATTGCTGGAATACGAAGGCGATGTCCCGCGAGCCCGGCGGATCTTGGGTCACGTCGCGCCCGTCGATCATGACCGAGCCGGTATCAGGCTTTTCCAATCCGGTGATCAGCCGCAGCGTCGTGGTCTTGCCGGCGCCGCTCGGTCCGAGCAGCACCAGGAACTCGCCGTCACCCACCGTCAGCGAGAGATCGCGGACCGCTTCCACTGCGCCGAAGCGCTTGGTGACGTTGCGCAGCGTGACGTCAGCCATGGCGCTGGCCCTCCCCAATGGCGGTCCGGATCGCAAGGCCGCTGCCGATGTCGAACAGCGCCAGCCGCTCGGCGTTGAATTCAAGACCGATGGTCTCGCCGATCCGCACTGACGCGCTGGACGGCAGCCGCGCCGCGACCCGGCCATAGGCCGTGTCGACGGTGACGATCTGGGTGGTGCCGAGATATTCCGCGCCGAACACCTCGCCGCGAACGGCGCCCGCGTCGGCGAAGCGGATATGCTCCGGGCGGACGCCGAGCGCCAGCGGCGCGCTGGCGCGGTCCTCGCGGATCTCCGGCACCGCAAGGCTGGTGTCGTGGAAGCTGACCGCGCGATCGCCGGAACGCAGGCCGCCCTCGAAGCGCAGGAAGTTCATCGGCGGCGCCCCGATGAAGTCGGCGACGAACATGCTGGCGGGCCGATCATAGACCTCCTGCGGCGTGCCGATCTGCTCGACCCGCCCCTTGTTCATGACTGCGATCTGGTCGGCCATCGACATAGCCTCGAGCTGGTCGTGCGTCACATAGACCGTGGTCGCCTTGATGCGATCGTGCAGGTCGCGCAGCTCGCCGCACATCAGATGGCGGAATTCGGCGTCGAGCGCGCCCAGCGGCTCGTCCATCAGGAACGCCTTCGGCCGCCGCACCATGGCGCGCCCGAGCGCGACGCGCTGGCGGTCGCCGCCGGACAGCTTCGAGGTCTTGCTCGACAGCAGATGCTCGATCCGCAGCATCCGCGCCGTCTCCTGCACCCGCTCGCGGATCTCGCGCCTCGCCATGCCCTGGCACTTCAGGGGAAAGCCGATGTTCTCTCCGACATTCATGTGCGGGTAGAGCGCGAACAGCTGGAACACGAAGGCGATGTCGCGGGCGGCGGCGCGGTGGAACGTAACGTCCTCGCCGTCGAGCAGGATCTTGCCTTCGGTCGGCAGCTCGAGGCCAGCGATCATGCGCAAGGTGGTGGTCTTGCCGCAGCCGGAGGGCCCGAGCATCGCGAAGAACGTGCCGTCGTCGATCGTGAAGGTCGAGCCTTCCACCGCCGTGAACTGATCGAACGACTTGCGCAGGTTTTCAATGCGGATCTGTGCCATGGCCCTATTCCGGAAAATGGCTGACGATGACGAAGCCGACCGTGCCGGCCAGGATCGTCACGAAGGAGTAGCTGTAGAGGTCGATCGACCATGGCTGCACCAGCATGATGATGCCGCCTCCGATCAGGGTCATCGCGACGGCCTCCCACGGCCCGCGCCGAAACCAGCGCGCTACGCCACTCCTGGCAACAACAGCACCACTCATTTGCGCACCGCTCCGAAGGTGATGCCGCGCAGCAGGTGCTTGCGAAGCAGCACGGTGAACATGACGATCGGGACGACGAACAGCGTGGTCGCGGCGGCAACCGCCGGCCAGTCCTGCCCGCCCTCGCCGATGATGAAGGGGATGAAGGGCGGCATAGTCTGCGCCTCACCGCTGGTCAGCAGCACCGCGAAGGCATACTCGTTCCAGGAGAAGATCAGGCAGAAGATCGCGGTCGCAGCTATTCCCGTGACGGCCTGCGGCAGCACCACCTTGCGCAGCGCCTGCAGCCGCGTGTAGCCGTCGACCAGCGCCGCCTCCTCATACTCGCGCGGAATCTCGTCGATGAAGCCCTTGAGCAGCCAGACCGCGAGCGAGACGTTGACCGCGGTATAGAGCAGGATCATGCCGAGCCGGGTGTCGGTCAGGTTGAGCTGCCGGTACATCAGATAGATCGGGATCGCGACCGCGACCGGCGGCATCATGCGCGTCGAGAGGATGAAGAACAGCAGGTCGTCGGCCAGCGGTATGCGGAAGCGCGAGAACGCGTAGGCCGCGAGCGTGCCGAGGAAGACCGCGAGGAAGGTCGAGCCGAAGCCGATGATCAGCGAGTTGACGAAGCGCGGCACGACCTTCGAGGGACCTGCGATCACCATGTCCCGCTTGCGCACCAGCTGGTCGTACCAGGTCTCCGGCGGCGGCAGCTTGGCGATGAAGTCCGGCGTCTGCCGCGTCCGCACGGTGAACAGGTTGACATAGCCTTCGAGGGTCGGCTCGAAGATCACCTTGGGCGGATAGGCGATCGCGTCGCTCTGCGACTTGAATGCGGTGGCGACGATCCACAGCAGCGGCAGGATCGTGATCACAGCGTACAGGATGACGAGGCCGCCGGCGAACGCCTTGGTGCGCGGCGAGGCTTCGACGATCGAATGCGCGGTGGATCTGGTGGCGGCAGCGGTCATCGTTGCTTCACCTTGTTGAGCGTCTTGACGTAGATGTTGGCGGCGCCGAACACGGTCACGAACAGGATGATGGCGAGCGCCGAGGAATAGCCGGTGCGCCACTTCTCGAACGCCGCGCGCTTCAGCGAGATCGATACCAGCTCGGTGGTCGAGCCCGGCCCGCCCGAGGTCAGGAGATTGACCATGTCGAACATCTTGAAGTTCTCGATGGCGCGGAACAGCACCGCGAGCATCAGGAACGGCACCGTCATCGGCAGCGTGATCGACCAGAACTGCCGCCACGCCGAGGCGCGATCGACTTCCGCGGCCTCGTAGATGTAATCGGGGATCGAGCGCAGCCCGGCGAGGCAGATCAGCATGACGTAGGGCGCCCACATCCAGGTATCGACCAGCACGATGGTCCACGGCGCGAGCGACACCTGCCCGGTCATGCTGAACGAGCTCGGCGGTACGCCGGTGAACAGGCTGATCAGATAGTTGAACGGCCCGATCTGCGGCTGCAGCAGCAGCGTCCAGAAATTGCCGACCACCGCCGGCGACAGCATCATCGGCAGCAGGATGATCGTGGTCCAGAAACTGTGGCCGCGAAACTGACGGTTGATCAGGAGCGCGAGACCGAAGCCGACGACCACCTGCAGCGCCACCGACGAGATCACGAACTGCGCCGTGGTCTGCAGCCGGAACCAGACGTCCTCGTCGGTGAGGATGTCCCTGAAATTGTCGAGGCCGACGAACCGCAGCGGCAGATAGGACATGCTGAGGTTGAGGTTGGTGAACGACAGCCTGATCATCCAGATCAGCGGAAAGATGTTGATCGCGAGCAGCAGCGCGATCGTCGGCGCGACGAACAGCCACGCAATGGTCCGGTCCGACAGTCCGCGGACGCGCCGGGCGGCGCGGGATTTAACAGGCGTGCTCACGCCTGGCATCGTAGCATGATCGGGTTGCGAGATCGTCGTCATCGTGTCCATCGGCTGGGCTGGTCGGCTTCCCCGAGATGGCTCGGGGAAGCCCGGTTCAGGCGGAGTGCTGGCGCCTTCTACTGCGAGGAGGCGACTTCCTTGCCCTGCTCCTTGAAGACCTTGGTCCAGTCCTTGACCAGGAGATCCAGCGCCTGCTGCGCCGTGCCCTTGTCGGCGACGACGTAGTCATGCACCCGCTTCTGCATGTCGAGCAGCAGCTGCGCATAGGACGGCTCGGCCCAGAAGTCCTTGACGATGCCCATCGACTCCAGGAATTGCGGCGCGAACGCCGCGCTCTTCGGGAAGTCGGGTGCGTCGACCACGGCCTTGAGAGCGGAGTAGCCGCCGATCTGCCACCATTTCTGCTGAACCGCGGGCTGCGCGAACCACTTGATGTAGGCGAGCGCGTCGTCCTTGTGGTCGGAGGTCGCCACCACCGAGATGCCTTGTCCGCCGAGCTGCGTGAAATGACCCTTCGGACCGGCCGGATTGACGAAGAAGCCGATCTTGTCGCCGCCGACGTTCGGATCCTTGTAGAGGCCGGGGAAGAACGCGAACCAGTTCATCTGCATCGCGACCTGGCCGGACTTGAAGGCATCGAGGCCTTCCTGCATGTAGGCGTTGGTCATGCCCGGCGCGGTGCAGCACTTGTAGAGCTCCTTGTAGAACTCGAGCCCCTTGGCCGCGTCGGCGGAATTGACGATGCCCTGCATCTGGTACGGCTTCTTCGGATTGTCGTAGGCGAAGCCGTAATTGTAGAGCACGTTGGTCACGCCCATCGTGATGCCTTCCGAGCCGCGCTCGGTGAAGATGTAGGCGCCATAGACCTTCTTGCCGTCGATCTCGCGGCCCTGGAAGAACTCGGCGATCTGCTTCAGCTCGTCATAGGTCTTCGGCGGCGCCAGGTCGCGGCCGTACTTGGCCTTGAACGCGGATTGAATCTCGGGCCGCGAGAACCAGTCCTTGCGGTAGGTCCAGCCCACCGCATCGGCCATCGCCGGCAGCGCCCAGTAGTTCGGCGTGTTCTTCGGCCATTGCGAATAGCCGACCACGGTCGCCGGGACGAAATCGTCCATCGAGATCTTCTCCTTGTCGAAGAAGTCGTTGAGCTTGACGTACCACTTGTTCTCGCGGCGCCGCCGATCCACTGGCTGTCGCCGATGATCAGGTCGCAGAGCTTGCCGTGGGAGTTGAGCTCGTTGAGGAAGCGATCGGCGTAGCTCGTCCAGGGAACGAACTCGTATTTCATCTCGATGCCGGATTGCTTGGTGAAGTCCTTGCCCAGTTCGACCAACGCGTTGGCCGGATCCCAAGCCGCCCAGCACAGCGTGAGCTGCTTGCCTTGCGCCGCAGCTTGCCCGCCGCCGAAAGCTCCGAGGGCCGCAACCGCAACGACCGCGGACGCCGCCGTACTACGCAACCATCCCAATGTTCGCATAATCCATTTCCTCCCTATCGTTGAAGCACCTGACCCGCTCGGCGCGCCCTGCCGGAGCGTCGCCGAGATCTCGAAACCGAGTTGATGAGCGATGATGGAGAGCGAGACGGAACGCGTCCGGACATTGCGGTCCGGATGGCTGGGCTCCTCCCACACATCGGCTCGATGCGTGATGTTTATCGTTCTTGTAATACTAAACGTATTACTAAATTCCAGAACCCGTCAAGCGGGTTTCTGACGGGCGGCGGTGAAGGCCGGATTCCTGCGCCAGCGTAGGTCATTGCTTCGCAGCGCAGCAATACCGAATGACGGAAGACACCAGCGCGAGCTCGGCCTGATGTTTAGTGCTTGGTTTTACTGAACGTTCAGCGCAGGAATGGCGCGCCTTGCCCATGGGACATTACGTCATCTGAAGCGAGCGATGGCCAACACGCACGCGTCTCGCATCAGCGCGCGCGAGCGAGAGCGCAACAGTCCGGCGCCTCGCGAACTGCCTCACTGGTTCAGGATCGGCGGAATATCCTTGGCCGCCTTTGGTCCCGGCAGCGAGCTGAGATAGGCGTGGATGTCGGCGGCATCCTTGTCCGACAGCACGTCGGCGGAGAATGACGGCATATCGTTCGGCGCCTCGCGCAGGAACGCGGTGAAGGACTCCACCGGCAGCGCGATCTGCGCCAGCGCCGGTGTCAGATAGTTGAAGCGGCCGCCCTGCCCGGCGCGGCCGTGGCATTCGAAGCAACCGTCGGCAAGATAGAGCCGCTTGCCGTTGACGGGATCGCCGGCCGGCGCGTCCTCGGCCCGCGATGCGACGACGCCCGCAACGAAAGCTCCCGCGATCGCGGCGACGGCGGCAAGGCGCTTCAGCGTTCGACTGATTGTCATGACCGCCACCCCCGCTTCACCGCTGATCCATCACGACGTCGAGCAGCGCCGGCTGGCCGCTCTTGACCATGGCGATCGCGCGCTTCAGCACGGGCGCCAGCGCATTCGGATCGCTGATCGGCCCTTCGCCATAAACGCCGAACCCCTTGGCAAGGGTCGCATAGTCGACGAACGGATCCTTGATCGTGGTGCCGATATCGGCATTGGTGATGCCGCGGCCGTGGCGCGCCGCCATCGCCTGCAGGTACATGTATTCCTGATGATAGGCGCGGTTGTTGTGCACGATGTAGAGCAGCGGGATCTGGTGGTGCGCGGCGGTCCACAGCGTCGACGGCACGAACATGAAGTCGCCGTCGCCGCCGATCGCAACCGTCAATCGTCCGTGCCGTTTGTTGGCGAGCGCGGCTCCGAGCGAGGCCGGCAAGGTGTAGCCGACACCGCCGCCGCCGGCGACGCCGTTCCACTGATGCGGCTTGGTGAAATTCCATAAGCGATGCGGCCATGCGAGGCCGATCGAGGTTCCGACCAGCGACCAGTCCTCATCCTTGATCTGGCTGTAGAGTTCGGCGCACAGCCGCGCCGTGGTGATCGGGCTCGCGTCCCAGCCGATCGTGGCGTCGAGCTTGGCCTGCTCGACGGTGGCGAGCTTGGCGGCCGCGAGCTTCTTGCCGCGGGCGCGAACGCGGCCTTGCGGCCCTCGTCGACCAGCCGCTTCACCTGCTCGGTCAGCGCCGGCAGGCTGGCCTCGGCGTCGCCCGTGATGTCGAGGTCGACGTCCTGGTAGCGGCCGAAATCCTGGTAGTTGGCCTTCAGGTAGAGGCCGCGGGTGCCGAGCGTGACGATCTTGGCTGTCTTCTTGTAGCGCGGCTCGGACGTGCGCACGATGCGATCGTGGAAATCGCTGAGCGAGCCCCAGATGTCGTTGACCTCCATCGCCAGGATCAGATCGGCCTGCGACAGGATCGAGCGGCGGAACGACTGATTCAGCGGATGGCGCGACGGGAAATTCATCCGCCCGTAATTGTCGATCACGGCGCATTGCAGGGTTTCCGCAAGCTCCACCAGGCGCGGCATGCCGGCCGGCGTGCGCGCCATCCGGTCGCACAGGATCACTGGGTTTTCCGCCGCCACAAGCATCTTCGCAAGCTGCGCCAGCGCCGCGTCGTCGGCCTGCGGAGGGGTCGCCGGGGTGAATTTCGGAATCCGCAGGCGGTCGCGATTCTCGATCGGGTTCTCCTGCAGCTCCTGGTCGAGCGACAGCATCACCGGCGCCATCGGCGGCGTGATCGAGATCTTGTAGGCGCGCACCGCCGATTCCGCGAAGTGCTGCAGCGAGGCCGGCTGGTCGTCCCACTTGACGAAGTCGCGCGTGAGCGCCGCGGGGTCGATCGCCGAATGCGGCCATTCCGCGCCCGGCGCGCGCTTGTCGGCTTCCATGATGTTGCCGCCCATCACGATGACGGGGACGCGATCGCACCAGGCATTGTACATCGCCATCGATGCATGCTGCAGCCCGACCACGCCGTGACAGATCATGGCGAGCGGCTTGCCTTCCATCTTGGCGTAGCCTGGCCCATATGCACCGCGATCTCTTCATGCGGGCAGGTGATGATCTCGGGCTTCTTGTTGCCGCCATGATTGATGACGGCCTCGTGCAGTCCGCGGAAGCTCGAGGCGCAGTTCATCGCGAGGTAATCGATGTCGAGCGTTTTCAGGACGTCGACCATGAAGTCGCCGCCACTCGAGGTCTGATTGACCGGATCGGCCGGCGGCGGCACCGCGTCCGCGGCCGCGAGCCTCGGCCCGGGAGGCGCAGCCTTGAGCGCTTGCCTGGGACGCGGCTCCGGAGACGCCGACATCGCCGTGTTGGCCACAGCCGGCGTACCCAGCGCTGCGGCACCCGCGATCGTTGCACCTTTCAGGAAATTTCGGCGGCCGGGATCGAGCGCGCCTGAGCGGCGCGAGTCGCTGCGTTTCGACATGGCTTCCTCTCCGGGAACTTAGACCAGATGCCTACGAGCTCATTGCTTGTTGTTGGCACGAGTGTCGTCCCGACGCTCAGGAGCCGTCAATACACAGACGCGTAAGCGCGGCGCTTTTGACTGAGGTGCTCCGCGAAATTGGCATGGGCAGAGCGACAACGCGGTCACGCATTGTTACAGGCAGTGCAAATTGCTTCGATGGCCGCAGCGCCGCGCGAGACCGTTGAGACGGGCACAGAACATCGCCGCCGTCGCAAGGCCCACATCCGGCGCCTTCGGCAAGATCTCGGCTGCCAGACGGAAATTGCCGCCATATTTTGGCCATAGCCCGTTTCTTAAAGGCTTGGGCGGGCCATGTCCCCGCCTCTGTTTGCGCCGTCCGGCCGATGCGGTCGCTTCGCAACCAAATCGCAGATCATCGCTGCGCCTCCCCCCACAACAAGGATGGTCTGCCAACAACAAGAGGACTTTGTAATGCGTAAAACTCTCGCGGCTGTCGCCGTGCTCCTGGCGTTCGCCTCATCTGCTGCCGAAGCGCGCGGCCGTCATCACCATCATCGGCACTATGCACACGGACATTCCGGTCGCCCCGCTGCGTGGTGCGGCTGGTTCATGCGCACGCAGGTCGGCAGCGACCCGGGCCCGCAATACAATCTGGCGCGATCCTGGGCGCGATACGGCACCAATGCCGGCGGCCCTTCGGTCGGCGCGATCGTCGTCTGGCGTCACCACGTCGGCAAGATCGTGGGTCATGAGAACGGCCAGTGGATCGTGCAGAGCGGCAACGATGGACACGCCGTGCGCACGCGGCCGCGTTCGCTCGCCGGCGCCATCGCGTTCCGCAACGCCTACGCTCAGTTCTAGGGAACTTGGCTTCAGCGCCGACATCCGGGCGCGCGACGCCGAGCGGTATAACGAACCGTTCATCATCGCGGCTTACGCTCAAGCGGGGTTTCGCCCTGAAGCCCTCAGACGGGCGCCGTCACCTGTGTTGACCAGGTGGCGGCGCTTTTTCAGGAATCCACCAGCTTGCCTCAGAAACCGAAAAAAGCCGCGGCCGCCTCCACCACTGCTTCCTATTGGTCGGCCGCCTACGTCAGTTTCCGAAATGGCGTGACTGTCTTCGCCGTGACGGGCGGCGTGCTCGGGTTCCTGTTGGTCGCCAGGCACTATCTCTGAACCGTCACCGCCTTCCGAGACTCCTCAGATACGCGCAGAACATGTCCGCCATGGCGTCGGCGTAAGCCTTGATCTCTGCGCGCGTTCGCGGACTCTCGGAAAAATCCTTGCCCACCGTGCTCAATGTCGTCGTGATCAGATCGCCCGCGATCGCGCAGTCCGCATCGGACGCCTTCGGCAACGCCTCGCGCATGAAAACCTCGACGACGCGCTCGGCGGAGGCTCGCGCCTCGCGGGCCTCGGGCGCGTCGCGGTACAGCGGCGCGGCGTCGTTCAGCGCGACACGCACCGCGGCCTCCTCGCATTCGGAGCGGATGAAGGCATGCACCAGCGCGCGCAGCCGGTCCAATGGCGGCCGCCCGGCATCCTCTAGGATGTC
The DNA here is from genome assembly GCF_001238275.1 of Bradyrhizobium viridifuturi. Lineage (GTDB taxonomy): Bacteria > Pseudomonadota > Alphaproteobacteria > Rhizobiales > Xanthobacteraceae > Bradyrhizobium > Bradyrhizobium viridifuturi. The sequence goes on along the minus strand of NZ_LGTB01000032.1, from coordinate 73,051 downwards.
GCGCAGCAGGCCGGTGGTTTGCCGCCACTCGTCGCTTTGCAGACGGAACAGGATCGACGCCTTGTTCGGGAAATACTGGTACAGCGAGCCGACGCTGACGCCGGCCCTCTCGGCCACCCGCGCCGTGGTGAAGCGCTGCGCGCCTTCCTTCGTCAAAACCTGAACAGCAGCATCGAGAATCGCCGCGACGAGGTCGGCCGAGCGGGCCTGTTGCGGCTGCTTTCGCGAGGAAATTGAAGAGCTTCGCCGCTTGGCCATGGTCGCCTCAAGGACACCTTGGGAAATGCGATTAGCGAATGCGACTAATTATTCGTATTTCTGACGCGGCGCAAGGACGCGCCGATTTTTGGACCTGGAGACCCACATGACCACCCTTACCTCACCCAGGCTCGCGGGCGTGCTCGACCGCCTGTTCGCGCAAGCCTCCGCCGCGGTGGAGGAGACCCAGCTCGCGGTGGCCGACCTTTCCGACGGGGAACGGACCCGCCTGATGCGAAGCAGGACCGACTACCGCGCGCTCTACGGCCGCCTGAACAATGTGCCGCTCGCCGTCTCGCGCGAGACCGGCGCGCTGCTCTACATGCTGGCGCGCGGCACGCGGGCGCGGAGCATTGTCGAATTTGGGACATCGTTCGGCATCTCGACGCTGCATCTTGCCGCGGCGCTCCGCGACAATGGCGGCGGCCGGCTGATCACCAGCGAGTTCGAGCAGTCCAAGGTGGTGCGCGCCTGGGACAATCTCGTCGCCGGCGGACTGGACGACCTGGTCGAGATCCGCGAGGGCGATGCGCTCGAGACGCTGCGCACCGGCCTGCCCGATGCGATCGATCTCGTGCTGCTCGACGGCGCCAAGGCGCTCTATCCCGATATCCTCGATCTCGTGGAGAGCCGCCTGAAGCCCGGCGCCTTCGTCGTCGCCGACAATGCCGATTACAGCCCCGACTATCTGGCGCGGGTGCGCTCGCCGGCGAATGGCTACATCTCGACGCCGTTCGGCGAGGACGTCGAACTGTCGATGCGGCTCGGTTGACGTGAACGCCGGCAGAGCTGCGCGATCAGGCCGCCTTGATCTTGTCGATGACGACGGACAATCGCGCACGCTTTGCGGCGTCGATGACCTGCGTGACGCTGGCCTCGAGATCACCGAGCACGCTGTCGATCTTCCACGCTGCGGGGCCTTCATCGATCACCGCGTCGGCCAGTTCGTCGGCCTTGTCGGGATCGCCGAGGTCGAAAGCCGCGGCGAGCAAGGTCTGACGCGTCCATTCGTCACCGACCTGAAGCAACCTCGCACGATCGCAAGCGGCGATCGTCAGCCGCAACGCGGTCTGCGCGCGCTCCTCGTCGCCAGCCCGGGCGCGCGCGCGATAGAGACGCGGCAGGTTGCTCGAGCAATAATAGGCGTTGAGGTCGAGCTGCATGCCCTGCTCATAATATTCGATCGCCTTCGCCTGGGCTTGCCGCTTGTCTGTCGCCAGCGTAGCTGCCCTTGCCAGGCGCTTGTAGCGACCGCCCATCAGACCGAGCCGCTCGGGTGTCGGCCCCGCCCTCCTGATCAGCGTCTCGAGCGCCGCAATGGCCTGGAGATTGTTGCCGGCATAGGCGGCGGCGAATTCACGAATCTCCTGGATTTCAGGGACGTCCTTGAATTTTGCCGGAAGGCCCGCCGCAAAGTCGAGGACGCTGTTCCAGTCCGTGGTCTTGTCGACGCTGTCGCGCAATAGCAGCAGCAATGCGAGCGCAATCGGATAGGTCGCGGGCGGTCTCCCATCCCTGGCGATCAGCGCCTGCGCGCGCTGCATGCGCTCGGCGTGCGGTGCGGCACGCACCTCGCGCACCTTGGTCTGGAACGCCGCGAGTTCGGCAAGCTGCTCCTTGGTCGTCGTCGCCTTGGTCGGATCGACATCTTCCGGGTAGCCGGGAATCGATTGGGGCATCGGGGAGAGCCCGTCACGCAGCGACACGATGCCCTCCTTGATCCTGGGCCGGAGGCCGGATGCGGTGTCGTCGGAGATGTTGCCCTCGGGGAGCGGGTAGCGCACGGTGCGCATCTGCACGACGTCGAACAGCTGCTTCGACCAGTCGGCGGCAAGCAGAACACAGCCGGTCTTCTGCGCCGCATGGCGGATGCCGACCTCGTAATAGACGTTCCCGTTCGGGATCGTCATGTCCGCCAGCACGAGATCGGCGAAATAGAGCCGCTCCAGCATCTGGCCGACGATCAGCGCACCGGTGTCCTGGTCGGCGCGAACCGGTTCATAGCCCAGCTCCTTGATCACCGGAACGTAGCCGCGATCCCACAGCGCGTTAAAATCGATTTCGGCCGGACCAAGCTTGGAATCCGCCTGGGTCGGCTTGCGGCCGTAGGGCATGATCATGAAACACGACGGCATCCTGCAATTCCTTCAGTCCCATAATTTTCTCGTATCCAGCCAGTAAACCCACGTCGTCTTGCGCCCCGCTTCATCCATCAGGTGCTTGGCGCCGCCGGGGCCATCGCCGCCTTCGCCGTTCCACAGGCAGACAAAGGCGAGCTTCTTGCCGCCGAACCTGGCGGCCCGCTGCAGCATCCATTGATTGTCGCGCTCATAGGCGTTTTCGCCGGCCGACAGCGGGCCGAGCTCGTCCGGCATGACATGGAGCACCGCGCGCGATTTCGCCGCGAGATAGCGCGCGCGCCAATTGCCGCCGGCGAAATCGACCGAGCCGGCAAGGAAGGTCGGCTCGTCGAACGGGATGTAGATCTCAAGCCCCATGCCATGCGCGAGAGCAGCCTCCGCAAACAGCAGGTCGCCGCCACAAGCGCCGCCGCAGATCGCGAGGTCGCCTTCGGCGACGCCGATCTTCGCAAGTGCATCGGCGATCGCAGCGGCCGCGACAGGCTCCCTGTCCGGCGGAAAGCGTGGCGTTTTTCGATCTGGCGCATCGATCATGTGACCGCTGAAGAGAACCACTATGTTGGGCGATCCGGCGCGTTGTTCCGTGGTCATCGTGACACCCGACTAATGATTGGATCATTGTGTCTCGATGACAAACCTAGCTGAAGGCGAATCTCCTGTCGAAGCCGGGACCGAGTGTCAGGACACCGCGCTACGCGGCATCAAATGATGTCGAAGGCCGGCGGGAAATGTTCCGGCCTGATCTGCACCTTCGCGGCGAGCGCTCCGATCTCGGCGAGCTCGTCCATGTTGGACGGGTCGTCCATCGCCGCGATCTTGGCAAGCGCCTCCGGCGTACGGTCGATGGCGACCGTCGTCTTCAGCCAGCCCGTCTCCAGCAACACGTTGTAGCGCGCATAGGTCGCAAGTTGCGGTCCGCCCCGGCTGTCCGCCGCCATGTCTTCCACCGCGCGATCGATCGGCCATGGCGTCAGGCAGTTCGTCAGCCATTGCAGCATGCCGTGATTGAGCCGTCCGCAATCGTCCATGAGCGATTGCAGCGACCGCACGCCCTGCTCCGCCGCCGGCATGTGGACGATCTGGTCGGTCGAAAATGTCGACTTGAAGACGCCGGTCCCCGCCGAGATCAGCAGGAGCTTGTCCTTGCCGCCATGCCACCGGAAACCATGGCCGTGAAGTGCCGCGAGCATCAATAGCTGCAGCGCCGGATCGTTGAACGGGCTGACGCCGCCGTCGACGAAGGCGCCGCTGACCGTGTGGCCGTCGCGCGCGGAGATCTTGATCTCCTCGGGCTTGAAATAGGTTGGGGCGGCAGTGCTGGCGCGAACCACTTCCGTCAGCCGCAACGCGCCATCCTGCCCGGCGTAGGTCGCGTCCGGATGATTGTGCAGCGGCCAGGGACTGCCGGTATCGAGCCGCTTGGTCATGATCATCAAGCCGGTGCGGACGTGATCGCCGCCGAGCGCCGTGTCGGCGCCGAGCTGCGCATCGAGCGCGTGCTGCAGGGCATCGGAATTGAATTTCGGCGCCAGCAGGCCCCGCCGCCAGAACGAATCCTGAAAGATGTCCGTGCCGATCCCGCGATAGAGCTTCTTCAAGGCGTCCACGGTCATCCCGCAGGCGAGCCCGGCCGCGATGATCGATCCGGTCGAGGTGCCTCCGATCAGGTCGAAATAGTCGCAGAGCAGCAGGTCATCCTTGCCGTACCGCCTGCGCAGCATCGCCTCGATGGCGCCGATATATTCGAGCGTCAGAATGCCGCGAATGCCGCCGCCGTCGAGCGCCAATATCCGCTTCGGCCCGGCGTCCCGGTCGAGATGCTGCTGCTTGGTCTTCGGCATGGCTGGCCCTCCGACTATGACTGTTGCTGATCTCGATACGGCCGGCCGATCACGGCCGAAGGCTCAATTGATCGCGCCCGCGCGCGTACGGCGCCGGGGCATGCAATGAAGCGATGTGCTCACGTCGACACATCCGCTGATGTTTCGAAAAATTTTAGTCAGTGCATTTCCGGAGCAGGACGCGCATCGCGCGCCGGCTCCCTGCGCATTCTGCACATGATACACCCTAGGGTATAGTGAGATACTTCACTGGCAGGCGGCTTTTCTTTTTCTCGGCCGGCGATCGCAGATTTCACAGACGGGTTATCATCGGTCCGCGGCGAGACGTGCAGCCGCGGCATCCGGCCGATGAGCAGCGGGCCAGCCGTCGCATAAGATTCATGCAGATCGGATTTTGCCATGCCAAACGATTTTTCGGTCTTTATCAGCCATCGCGCCGAAGACAGATTTCTCGCGCGCCTCCTGAAGGCTCGGCTCGAATATCTCAGCAGCCTGGACGGACAGCGTTCGGTGGAATGCTACGTGTGCGAGGAGATTCCCGGCGGCGCGGAATGGCGCCAATGGATGATCGACAACACGGCGAAGGCCGACTGCCTGATCTTCATCCACACCAACGCCGAACATAACTGGACGTGGTGCGCTTCCGAGATTTCCCAGTTCGACGGCTACAAGCGCGCACTGAAGCTCACGTCGAAGGTGCTGTGGTTCTCGGTCGATAGCTCGCCCTCGTTTCCGATGCTGGCGGAGAACGAGTTCTACGGGATCGGCGACGACGAGGTGCGGCGGTTTCTCGAGGATCTGTTCGTCCGGCCGACCTTCGGTCCGGTGCCGCTGCGTCCGAAACTGAACGCCAATCATGCCCGCGACTTCAACGAAGCGGTGAAGGATCTGCACGCGCAGTTCATGCAGATCACCCGCCCGGAAGAGCTGTTTCGCCTGCGGCTCCGCGTCGTGTTCAGCGACGAGTTGTCGTTTCGGCAGAAGGCCGATGCGCTGAAGGCATTGCCGCCTGCGGAGCGTGCGCGCGGATTCCTGACGGATGCCAGGCTGGAGGCGGATCCCGCCACCACCACGCTGCTGTCGGGTCCCGATGCGGGCGGCCTCGACTGGGAGGACCTGCTCAGCGCGCAGAACCGCTACGACAGCGGCGCCTGGCTCGACGAGCTGACGAGCTATGTCGCGAACTCGTTCTCGGACGTGGATGTTGCCAGCCGGCGAAGCCGCGAGCAGGTCCTCAGTCCGATCTTCCGCGATCTGAAGCTGTATCAACCGGTCATCGCCCGGCTCGAATATCTCGACAGCACGCCGTTCTCGGTCGTCATCATCTTCGTGCCGATGCCGCCGTTCAGCGAAGATCCACGGCTGATGGTCGCGCAGAACATGCCGAAGGACATCGTGTTCCTGTCGATCCTGCTGCGACTGGCGCGGCGCTTCCGATGGTCGTTTCTCGAGCCGCTCTACAACGCGGTCGAGGACCTCGACGATGACTTCAGCGCCAAGCGATGGGACGATCTGCTGCAGCGCTACCACGAATGCCTGGAAAACCTCGATTCGATCCTGCGACAGGGCAACATGCGCGAGCTCGAAACCGTCGGCGACATCAAGTCGACGATCAACATCTCCGACGATGCGCTCCTGAAGGAGATGTTCAAGGATTGGGGGACGTTTCAGACCCGGCTCGCGCAGGCCATCGAGAAGAAGTCGCCGGGCGATGTGCGGCAAACGCTGGAGCCCTGGCTCAAGCGCAACAAGGACTTCATGAAGCAACTGCTGGTCGAAACCCAGGGCAAGGTGGAGAAGCTGCGGCCGCAGGAAGTTCACCAGGGGCCGTAGACAGCAGGGCTCGGGTCGACCGCTCCTGCGCTCAGATCATCGACGCAACGCGTTCGAGGCCGATCAGGCGCGCCAGCGAGCGAACCTCGTTCTTCTGGTCTTCGCGGAGCTGGAACAGCAGCGGCATCGCCGCCGACTTCAGCTGCTGCACTTCCTCGGAATCCGGATCGATCGGCATGGTGCCGGCAGCGGGATCGCCCTGGCGCTTGGCGTGGATCTTGCGGGCGACGGCGCGCAACGCGGTCTCGACCGCCGGCCAATAGTATTCCTGCGACGACGACAGCTTGAGCCGGTCCTTGATGCCGGCGATCTGGGCATCGCTGAGCAAGGCGTAGGTCTTCTGCGGCGCCGGCTTGGCGGCAGCCTTGGGCTTCGGCGGTGCGAGGGCAGCCGGCGCAGGGGCTGGAGCGGGCTCGGCGATCTGCGGCTGGGCCGCGTCGACGGGGTCATTGAGCTTCGGCAGGCCGATGTCGGCGGGCTCGGCGGACGCATAGGCCTGGCGTACCGTGTCGGTCGCGCCCGGGATCGCGGCTTGCGCCCGCAGCAGGAGCGGCGACGGATTGGCGGGGGGCTCGGCCGGCTGCGGCGCTTCAAAGGAGGCGGCGGCAAGCGCCGTGACCGCGAGCTTGTCCTGCTTGCTGGCGCGATTGGCGACCGGGCCGACGTCGGCCTGCGCTGCCGGCAGGCTGTCACGGCCCAAAATGGCTGTGATCGCGGCGCCGGCGAGGAGGAGGCATGTCAGCGCGGCGAGGGTGATGGCTCTGGTCAAAAACTACTCCATTCCCGGCCGGTGTCACCGCAAACTGCGCGGCAAATGCGGCGTTAGCGTGCCATGACCGCGCCAAATAGGTGAAATTGTCCCGAAACGGCCCGAAAAATCAGGCCGCGGCGTCAAGCTCATAGGCTTCCTGGATGTCGGCCACGATCTCATGCGCCGTCCAGAGGGCGCCAGGCTGGACCGCATGCAGGCTGACCGTCCAGTTGGTCCGGCGGGTGCGCGGCGTGCTGACGATGTCGAACTCGACCTGACGGCACAGCGGATGCCGCTGCAGGGCGTAAAACACCCGGGTCCGGAGCTCGTTGAGCGATGCCGGGGTCTTGGAGAGCGCCTCAAAAGCCATGTCGCATTCCCACAACTGCTGGGCGGCCCAGCCGTATTGGCGGACCATCCATGGCGCATAGTTGGGACTGGCATGGTTAATGCCGAGTTAAGCAGACAGGCGGGTTTTGGCGGCTAAGCGGCCGCCGTTCGCGATGGCTCAGCCGAGCCGCACCCGCGCGCTCGCCACCTCGTACTCCGCGATCGTCCGCGCCACGAGTTCGTCGACCGCGAGCACCCCGGTCACCCCCGACGTGGAATGACCGCCGCTCCAGATGTCGCGCCAGCGCTTGGGGCGGCTTTCGCGGGCGCCGATGTCGATGTCCTTGCCGATGTCGATCGCGCCGCGGGCCGGGAGGTCGTCGGGATCGAGACCTGCGGCTTCGATCGAGCGCCGCAGCATGTTGGTCTGCAAGCCGGTGAACGCGGTCGTGAGCAGGATGTCGTCGGCGGTCGCCTCGACCAGCATCTGCTTGTACCTGTTGTCCGCCATGCTCTCGCGCGTCGCGATGAACTTGGTGCCCATATAGGCGAGATCGCAGCCGAGCGCTTCCGCGGCGCGCAGCGCATGGCCATCGCTGATGCCGCCGGCCAGCACGATCGGGCCGTCGAAGAATGCGCGCACCGCGCGGACGAACACGAACGGATTGAGCCAGCCGGTCTGCCCGCCGGCGCCGGCAGTGAGCAGCACGAGCCCGTCGGCGCCGGCCGCGACCGCGCGCTCGGCATGGCGGATCGAAGCGACATCGGCGAACACCAGCGCGCCGGCATCGTGCAGGGGGCCAAGCACCGGCGCGGGCGAGCCGACCGAGGTGATCACGAGCTCGGGCTTGTGCCGCAGCAGCACGACGAGGTCCTGCTGTAGCCGTGTGTTGGAGCGGTGCACGATCAGGTTCGGACAGATCGGCGCGGTCGCCTTCCCGCTCGCATCGGCATGCGCTTGCACGCGGTTGTCAATTTCGCCGAGCCATGCATCCAGCTGTTCCGTCTCACGGCAATTCACCGTCGGAAATGAGCCGATCACGCCGTTGCGGCAGGCGGCTACCACCAGTTCGACGCCCGACACCAGAAACATCGGCGCCGCGATCAGCGGCAACCGGAGACGATCGCGAAAGCGCGCGAGAAGATCTGCGGACAAGTTGTTTCTTCCCATCATCATTGTGTTAGCGTTGCGCCAACATTGGCACGCGAGAAGCCAAAGACAAAGCGGGAGGAGACCACGAGATGAGCAATCCGCTCTATGCATTTCCGGCGGTCTGCGAGCAGACCTTGCGGGCGCTGGCGCGCTATCCGTCGCGCACCGCCTTCGCATGGCCGGGCGGCTCGCTCAGCTATCAGGGCGCGACCGACCTGATCGGGCGGATGCAGGGCGTGTTCATGCGGCTCGGCTTTGCGCCGGGCACTCGCGTCGCCTTCCTTACCGCCAACCGCGCCGACAGCTGGTGCGCCGGCGTCGCCGCGCAATTGTCGCGGCTCGCGATCACCTGGCTGCATCCGCTCGGCTCGCTCGACGACCAGCTGTTCCAGCTCGAGGACTCCGAGGCGCAGATGCTGATCGTCGACGGCATCACGTTTCGCGACCGCGGTGGCGAGCTCGCGGCAAAAGCGCCGGGGCTGAAGACCGTGTTCACGCTCGGCCCGGCGGATTACGGCGCCGACCTCTTGCAGACGGTCGAAGACGCCGGCAGCGCGAGCGCGAAAAACTTCGCGCGCGAGGACGACATCTCGACCCTGAACTACACCGGCGGCACGACCGGCAAATCCAAGGGCGCGTTGCGCTATCACCGCGAATATGGCGGCTTCGCCGCCGCCATCCTCGCCGACTTCGAAATCCCGGAGACGCCGCGCTACCTCACCGTGGCCCCCATCAGCCACGTCGCGGGGACAAAAGTGCTGCCGACATTGATGCGCGGCGGCACCGTGCACATGCTGAAGGGGTTCGATCCGGAGGCGGTGTTCAAGACCATCGAGCGCGAGAAGATCAACTTCACGCTGTTCGTGCCGACCATGATCTACGTGATGCTGGATCATCCCGCGCTGCCCAAGACCGACCTCTCCTCGCTCGAGCTGTTGCTGTACGGGGCGTCCGCGATGTCGCCGAGCCGGCTGGTCGAAGGCATCGAGCGGATCGGCCCGGTGTTCTCGCAGCTCTACGGCCAGACCGAATGCTATCCGGTTTCGGTGCTGCGCAAGGCCGACCACGATCCGAAGACGCCGGAGCTGTTCCTGTCCTGCGGCTTCCCGATCACCGCCTGCCAGGTGAAGATCCTCGATCAGGACGACCAGGAGGTCGCGACCGGCGAGGCCGGCGAGATCTGCGTGCGCGCCACGCATGTGATGGCCGAATACTGGAAACGGCCCGACATCACGGCGGAAACGCTGAAGAGCGGCTGGCTGCACACCGGCGACATCGCGCGCAAGGACGAGCGCGGCTACATGTTCATCCTCGACCGCAAGAAGGACATGATCGTGTCCGGCGGCTTCAACATCTTCCCGCGCGAGGTCGAGGATGTGCTGTCGCAGCACGCCGACGTCGCGATGGTCGCCGTCGTCGGCGTGCCCGACGACAAATGGGGCGAGGCGGTCACCGCCGTCGTGGTGGCACGCGAGGGCACTTCGCCCAATGCCGACGAGCTGATCGGCCTCGTCAAGGCGAAAAAGGGCTCGGCGCATGCGCCGAAGCAGATCCAGTTCGTCAAGGAGCTGCCGATGACCGGCGTCGGCAAGGTCGACAAGAAGGTGCTGAAGGCAGGCTTCTGGACCGGCCGCGACCGCATGGTGGGGTGAGGTATCGCAGCGAAAGGCTTGGCGCCGTTCCCACGTTCGTCCTGGCCCGGCCCAATGTGGGCCGCGCCATATTCGGCGTCATTCCTTGCGCTGCTCGAGACGGGCAAGGAAGTCGCGCACCAGTGTCGCGATCTCATCGGTCGCTTCGTCAAGCGCGAAATGTCCCGCGTCCAGGATGTGGACCTCGGCTGCCGGAACGTCGGCGGCATAGGCGGTGGCACCGGCGACGGTAAACGACGGATCGTATCTGCCCCAGACCACGAGGGTTCGCGGCTGCGTCTCGCGAAGCCATTTCTGCCATTGCGGGTAGGAGGCAACGTTGGTGCGGTAATCCAGGAACAGCGTGGTCTGGATGTCGGCCTGGCCCGGGCGGGACAGAAACGCGGATTCGTCGACCCACAGATCCGGGTCGTAACGTTCGGGATGCGGGCTCGTCCCGACATGACGCTGGCGCGTTGCCTCGAACGACGTGAAATTGGCCTTGAGCTTGTCGATCTCGTGCACCGGATCCGCCCAGAATTTCCTGCGCGCCTCCCAAAGCGGACTCAAGCCCGGTTCGTGCGCGACTGCATTCTGGATAATGATGGCGCGGACCCGTTCAGGATGCGCGAGCGCCAGGCGGAAGCCGACGGGCCCGCCATAGTCCTGCATGAACAGCACATAGTTGGTGAGGCCGAGCTTCGTCGTGAACTCGTTCGTCACGCGCGCGAGATTGTCGAAGCTGTATTCGAAACTGGACGGAGCCGGCGCGCTGCTGTTGCCGAATCCCGGATAATCGGGGGCGATCAGATGATATTTATCGGCGAGAAGCGGCAGTATCGGCTCCCACATCCGCGATGAGGATGGAAAGCCGTGGAGCAGCAGCACGACAGGTGCGTCGGCCGGCCCCGCTTCGCGATAGAAGACGTTGACGCCCTGGACGTCTACCGTGTGATACGAGACCGAGCGCCGGCTCGACTGCAGATCATTTGCCGAAGCCTGCATGGCCATGCCGGTCAGAACGGCAGACATCGCGAGCCGGGTGGACATCTTCATCGATCAGCTCCTGTGTGGTGCGCGGCGTTCTGCAACGACCTATGGCCAATACGTGTTCGAACGGTGTGAGAAACACCGGCGGCGCGCTCACCCTTCCCGCGTCGCCGGCGCGCGCAGATCACATTTCCGACATTGTCAGCCACGCGGCGAAGACCGGAGCCGTTGCCCTTCGAGCCGCCACCCGAGCGCCACTCTCAGGGTGGCGGGGGGAGAATCAGAGGGCCAGCGTCCTCAGCGGCAACACGCAGGTCGCTCGCCGCTCCCCGGCCCAATAGCTGGTCGAGCCGCTCTCGCAGCTGATCCTGGTGGTAGGGCTTGGCCAGCCGCGGCAGGTCGACGTGGGTGCCGTCGGGCAGTTCGGCATAGCCGGTGGCAAGCAGGACGACGAGCTGCGGCCGCACCTCACGCGAGGCCGCGGCGAGCTCGATGCCGGTCATGCCGGGCATCACATGATCGGTCATCATCAGGTCGATCTCCTGGTCGCTCCTGAGGATATCGAGCGCGTGCGGCCCCGAATTGGCGCCGATCACGCGATGGCCGAGGTCCTCCAGCATCTCCATGGTCGACATCGCGATCAGCGGATCGTCGTCGACCAGCAGGATCACCGCAGAGCGCTTGACCGGCTGCGCCACGGGTACGGGACTTGCGGCTTCCGGCGCGGCAGTTGCGACCGGCAGCACCAGCACCGCCGTGGTGCCCTCGCCGACCGCGCTCGACAGCTGCAACGCGCCGCCGAGCTGCACCGCGAGCCCATGCACCATCGACAGGCCCAGCCCGGTGCCCTTGCCCACCGGCTTCGACGAGAAGAACGGCTCGATCGCCCGCTTCAACACCTCCGGCGTCATGCCGGTGCCGCTGTCGATCACCGACAGTTTCAGGTAGTTGCCCGGATGCAGCGCCGGATCGCTCTTGGTCTGCTCGTTCCCGATCTGCTCGTTCTTGGCCTGCTCATTCTTGGCCTGCCAGGCCGCGAGGCGGATCTCGATCGCGCCGCCATCCGGCATCGCATCGCGTGCATTGATCGCAAGGTTGAGCACCGCAAGCTCGAGCTGGTTGGTATCGACGCAGGCCGGCGGCAATCCGTCGGGAATATCGAGCCGCAGCACGATGCGCGGTCCGAGTGAGCGCTCGAGCAATTCACTCATGTCGCGCACCAGCGCACCGAGATCGACCGGCACCGCGCGCAGATCCTGCTGCCGCGCGAATGCCAGCAGCCGCTGCGTCAGCGAGGCTCCGCGCTCGGCGCCCTGCAGCGCGCCGTCGACCAGCCGCTGCAGCCGCGGGTCCTCCGGCATCCGCTTGCGCAGCAGGTCGAGATTGCCCATCACCGCCATCAGGAGATTGTTGAAGTCGTGCGCGACGCCGCCGGTGAGCTGGCCGATCGCCTCCAGCTTCTGCGCATGGCGGAGCTGCTCCTGCGCCCGCTCGCGCGCGGCGACCTCCTTCATCAAATCGGCGGTGCGCTGCTCGACCCGCTGCTCCAGCGTCGCGGTGAGCTCGGCAAGCGCGGAGCGCTCGGCGGCGAGTTGCGCCAGCAGCGCCTCGCGCTCGATCTCCGCGGTCTTGCGCGCGGTGATGTCGGAACAGACCCCGACCAGCGACCGGATGTTGCCGTCGGGCCGGCGCACCGCGCGGGCGCGCACGTCGACCCAGTGCTGGCTGCCGTCGGGCCAGATGTTGCGATACTCGATCTTGTAGTCGGCGCCGGTCTTGAGCGTGTGCTCGACGACCTCCTGCCGCCGGGCGCGGTCGTCGGGATGAACCGCCTCGAGCAGGTCCTGATAGGTGAACGGCAGGTCCGCGGCATGCCCGAAGAAGCGCTTGCAGGTCGCGGAGGCCTCCAGCTCGAAGCCCGGTACGTGCAGTTCGAGCGCGCCGAGATGGCCGGCATCGAGCGCCGTCTGCAGCAGGCTTTCGCTCTCGGTGAGGTCTTCGAGAATCGCGCGGGTCTGGTATTGACGGCGGCGACCTCGCACCGCCGCCGCGACCAGGCTCACCAGCGTGGTCGGATGGAACGGGCGCTCGATGAAGGTCACATTGCCGAGCGCGCGGCCGAGCCGCGCCGCTTCCGGGCTGCGCTCGGGACCGCCGCCCTCGCTCATCAGAACGATCGGGAAGTCCGACCATGACGGCTGCTCGTTCAGCCAGCGCGTCAGGCCGGCGAGATCCGCGGTCCCGATCGCCTCGTCCGCGATGATGGCAAGGCCGGCGCCGCTTGCGACCTGGCGCTCGAGCTCGGCGATGTCGCCGCAGATATTGGCGTAGTAGCCGGCCTCCTTGATCAGATGGGCAGTCCTGACGGCGTCCCGCTCGCTCGCGGCAAGGATGACCGCGCGTTCCGAGGACGGGCCGGGCTTCATCGCGAAGGTCCCTGCGACGGCCGGGGGTCCGCAGCGGCCGGCACAGCACAAGGCCGCCGGGTGGCCATGGCCACGGTGCCGGCGGCGGGATCGATACGCGTCATGGGGCCCCCTAACGGGAGCGAAACTCGCTCGTGCCGCCAACCGTTCCCGCGGCGTGAGTTAATTTTTGCCCAAGGGGCAGGCACGCCTCAAAATATCGAAAACAACCCCATGCAAAGGAGCCGGTGGGCTGCCGGGCTTCGACACGACAACTTGACGCGTCAGGCAAATCAGGGATATATTTCTAATATTCCGAAATCATCTAAGTGCTGCCGCGCCCGAGCTGAAAAGGGGAAGGCCCGGATCAGGTCAGCCGCAGGCGATGCTGTGTGCGGAGGGCGCAGACCGCCACCCGCGTTGTTCGGACGCGCGAAGCGACCTCCCCTTTTCAAGAGAAGGTTGGAGCAGCGCAGTGCTGGCTAGCGCGGTTCGATCACCAGGCTCTGCACCGCCCGGCCGAAATAGCCCCGCACGTCGGCGAGCCGCGACATCGCAAGCCCGGCGCCGTCAGGCCCGATCCAAGACTCGCCGTCGAGCAGGACCCAGTCGCCGACCGGCTCGCGCGCCAGGCTCACGGTGAGATCGGCGTTGATGAAGGTCCATTGGTCGAAATCGAGCGCCGGCGAGGTGCCGTTGGAGAAGTCGGAGGCGACCACGGCGCGCATCGCCTGCGAGACGGCAGCCCCCGCGATCAGCGGTCGATCGACACGGAACCAGATCGCGCCCGGGCCCTTCACGCCGAAGCGGCCGCGCGCGGCCCGCATCGAGATGCATTTGACGAACGGGCTGTTCGCAAGATTACCCGGCTCGACCATGCTTTCGTCGGGGCCGGGCAGATCGACCGGAAGCGCCGCGATGTCGGGCGGCAGCTCGGCCGCCTGCTGCTTGATCTTCAGCACGGTGGCCGAGACGACGAGGACGCCGTCGGCGAGCAGCCTGACGCCGCAGAGCTGGATCTTGCGGCCGTCGCGCAGGATCTCGCTCGAGACCGTCAGCGGCGCCACCGGCACCGGACGCATCAGATCGATCGTGACCCGCGCTATCCGCATCGGCACCGGCGTCGGAATGGCTTCGGCAGCCCATACCACCAGCGCCGCCGGCGCAGAGCCGTGCTGCATCCGCGGGTCCCAGGGACCCGCGGCGTCGGGACTGGTGACGACGCGGTCGCCGTCAACGCGAAAGATCGGCTCCATCAGAGCATGATCCGGAAAAGTGTTGAGCGGTTTTCCGAAGAGACCATGCTCAAACAGAAAGCTGAAGCGCGGTGGTTCATCCTGATCACCGCGCTTTAGCCAAGCGCCGGATCGACCGCTTCGTCGTATTCCTTCTTGAAACGGCCAATCAACTCGGCCGCCGGCACCACCTTGGAGATGCTGCCGACGCCCTGGCCGGAGCCCCAGATCTCCTTCCAGGCTTTCGGCTTGGCGCGCTCGCCGGACGCATCGGTGCCGAAGCTCATCTTCGAGGGATCTGATGTCGGCAGGTTTTCCGGATCCATACCGGCCGCAACGATCGACGGCTTCAAATAGTTGCCGTGCACGCCGGTGAACAGATTGGAGTAGACGATGTCCTCGGCGGACGAATTGGTTATCATGCTCTTGTAGCCCTCGACCGCATTCGCCTCCTTGGTCGCAATGAAGGCGGAGCCGATATAGGCGAAGTCGGCGCCGATGATGCGCGCGGCGCGAATGGCGCGGCCGTTGGCGATGGTGCCCGACAGCGCGATCGGCCCGTCGAACCACTGCCGCGTCTCCGACACGAACGGGAACGGCGACAGCGTGCCGGCATGGCCGCCGGCACCGGCCGCGACCAGGATCAGGCCGTCGGCACCCTTCTCGATCGCCTTGTGCGCGAACTTCTGATTGATCACGTCGTGGAACACGATGCCGCCCCAGCCGTGGACGGCCTGGTTGAGCTCCTCACGCGCGCCGAGCGAGGAGATGATCATCGGCACCTTGTGCTTCTCGCAAAGCGCCATGTCGTGATCGAGCCGGTTGTTCGACTTGTGCACGATCTGGTTCACCGCGAACGGCGCCGACGGCCGCTCCGGATGCACCTTGTCATAGGCGGCGAGCTCTTCCTTGATCCGGTACAGCCATTCGTCGAGCAGTTCCGGCGGCCGCGCATTCAGCGCCGGAAACGAGCCCACCACGCCGGCCTTGCACTGGGCGATGACGAGGTCGGGCACGGAGATGATGAACAGCGGTGCCCCGATCACGGGAAGAGACAGGCGGCCCTTGAACAGAGCAGGCATGGACATTGGCGGCGGATCCTCAAGTTGATCGATTGATTGGTCTCGAATGCTGACCGTCATACCAACAAGGCAATCTTTCCAGTGTCAAGTATTGCGTTATGGCGCTGCAAAAAGGATGACAAAACCTCATCTAAAGAACGTATTTTCCGGCCGCATCTGGCATCCCAGACGCAAGCTTCGCCGCTGCTATTGGCAGACTGCCCGTGTCACGAAATTTTCCGTTCTGCAGTCGTTCGGGCTGCGCTTGTGGCCCGGCAGATAGACCAGCGGCGAGCATTTCTCCGACGTGTCGATATCGATGCCCTTGCCTTCCTTGAACCCCTTGCTCTGGCATAGCCGGTCGGCGCCGCTCTTGCAGTCGGGCGCACCGTTCGCGGCCACCGCGCAGACGGCGCGCCCGGTCACCATGGTCGAGGGGCGCGCCAGGTTCGACAGGTCGTTGAAGGTCTCGCCGGGACTCTTCAGCTGTGGCAGCGCCGACTTCGACTTCTCGAACAGCTTTCCGATTTCGTTGATCAGTCCGGGATTCTCGCGCTCGACCGGCGTCGGCGGCAACTCGATCTGCTGCTGAGACTCAACGGGCTGCTGCGCCGGCGACTGCACGCCGAGCGAGGGCGACGCAGTCTGCGCCCACCCGCCCTCGATCGCAGGCAGCGCCATCGACAGCGCAAGGCCTGCCATTGCGACGCGCGCCTTGGCGGGATTGAGCCGCACGAGGTTCACTGGTGGTCGCTTCCATCAGCCATCGCAGCAAGCGTAGTCCGAAGCTGCCCTCGGGCAAAGACGCGAGCAGCTTGAACTTTGGTCAGATCAGCTTGAATGCGACGACGAAGCCCAGCACCAGCACGATCGCGCCGAGCGCGACCCACAGGCCGAGCCGCTTCTCGAGCTCGGCGCGGATGACATCGCCGTAGCGGTTGAGCAGCACCGCGACGAAGAAGAAGCGGCCGCCGCGCGCAACGATCGAGCACAGGATGAACAGCCAGATGTTGTAGCCGGCGAAGCCCGAGGTGATCGTCACCAGCTTGTAGGGGATCGGCGTCAATCCCTTCACCAGGATGATCACGGCGCCCCACTCGGCATAGGAGGCGCGGAACGCGTCGACCTTGTCGGAGAGGCCGTAGAGATGGATCAGCCACTGCCCGAGCGAGTCGTAGAGCAGCGCGCCGATCGCGTAGCCGAGCACGCCGCCGGCAACCGATGCGACGGTGCAGACGGCAGCGAACCACCACGCCCGCTTCGGCCGCGCCAGCGACATCGGCAGCAGCATGATGTCGGGAGGGATCGGGAAGAACGAGCTCTCGGCGAAGGCGACGGCCGCGAGAATCCAGAGTGCGTAGGGCTTGTCGGCCGCCTCGACGCACCAGTCATAAATCCGTTTCAACATGGGCGCGATGAACCATCATGGAGCGGATTTGTCCATGCCGGGGATGGGCCGAATTTGGTTGATTTACGGCTGCCGTTTGCGCAGCCGGTTCTCCAGCGCGACAATTCGACGTCGCACCACCGGGACCGGCGCGCTCTTGGACAGGCCCTTGGGGACCTTGACCAGTGACTTCGGCAGCTTCTCGGCGATCCCGAGCAGCCGTTCGCGCCGCTCCATCTCGCGCCAGACATCGTCCGGCTTCACGCCGGCCGAAGCCCAGAGCACCGTGAGATTGTAGAGCAGGTCCGCGCTCTCGCGGACGACGGCATCCGGCTTGCCGCTGACGGCGTCGATCACGACCTCGACCGCTTCCTCGGCGAGCTTCTTGGCCATCTTGGCCGGCCCCCGCTGGAACAGCCGTGCCGTGCGCGACGTCGCTGGATCAAGATCCCTCGCCGCGATCACCGCCCGGTAAAGCCGTTCGATCGAATCACTCATCCTTCGAGCCTAATCGAAACGCGTCGCCAGCGTGTTAACGGCCGGACCGACAACAAAAAATCCACCGGCCCCGCGGCCGGTGGATTGGATGTTTGTGACAGTTTCGAGAACCGATGATGAGGGTCAGTACGGCGTATAGGGCAGTGTCGAGCGGCGCCCGTAATAGCCGTGATAACCATAATACGGTCCGCCGCCGTAATAGACCGGGCCACCGCCATAATAGGCGGGACCGCCGTAATAGCCGGGGCCGCCGTAGTAACCATAGGAGTCGTAGTAGTCGCGGCGGCTCTGGGCCGCGGCGATCGCAAGACCCGTGCCGACGATGCCGGCGAACGCAGCCGCAGCGGCCGCGCCACCACCGCCATAGTAGCGACGGCGCGCGCTGATGTCGGTCGCGCCGCTCGTGCCGTGTGATGTGGTCACTGCGGTTGCCTTGCCCGCCGGAGCGGAGCCTGCGAACGCCATCGTCGGCTCAACGGCCGTCAACGCCACCGCGGCAACCGTTGCCAATGTGGCTGCGCGGCCAACAGACGAAAAAACACCTTTTCGCGCAAACATTGCAGTCATCCTTTGTGGAAGCCGGCCCGTCGGGCCTTGGTGAGCTAACCACTCTCCTCAAATTAGGTTCCCGAAACCGAATGCAAGCTGAACAACCCAAGGTGAAATCGAGGCAGTCATCGGCCGTTCACCTTGCCCGAGGCAGAATGCCTGCAAATAACGCCTGAATTTGCAGCTTGAAATGGCCGTTGCTTGGCGCATTCGATGTTGTGAACACGGCGCGCAGCCGGCGCGGCACTTTGTCTCGCCTCCCGGATGTCATGATGCAGGTAAGTCGGACCACCGTTCTCCGCTGGATACTGGCCGGCATGATCGGCCTCTCGGGCGGCGTGTGGCCGGCGCTGACGCCGTCGCACGCCGGCGACCAGCCGCAGCCGCTCACCGTCCAGTTCACGCTCGACCGTCCGCTCGACGCTGCCGCAGCACCATTCGTGATGGCGTCGGTCGGCGGCCTGTTCGGCGCCGAGGGCCTCAACGTCGGCACCAACATTGCCACCAGTTCGGCGGACGCAATCGCGCGCGTCGCCGACGGCTCGAGCGACTTCGCGCTCGTCGACATCAACTCGCTGATCCGCTTTCGCGACAAGCCTGGCGCAGCCCCGGTCAAGGCGGTGTTCGTGCTGTTCAACCAGGCGCCCTATGCGATCATTGCCCGCAAGAGCCGCGGCATCAAGGCACTGGCGGATATGGAGGGCAAGAACCTCGGCGTCGCCGAAGGCGACCTCTCGATCCGGCTGTGGCCCGCGGTCGCCAAGCAGAACGGCATCAAGCAGGGAAGCGTGAAGCAGAACACGATCAGCGCTGCGGTGCGCGAGCCGATGCTCTCCGCAGGCCAGGTCGATGCCGTGACCGGCTTCTCCTATCTCTCGGCGATCAATCTGCGCGATCGCGGCGTGCCTGCCGACGATCTTGCGGTGCTCCGCCTCGCCGACTATGGCTGCGAGGCCTACGGCTTTGCCGTGATCGTCAGCCCGCGCCTTGCCGCGGCCAAGCCGGACGCAGTGAAAGGCTTCGTGCGCGCGGCGGTCGGCGGCACCAATCTCGCGGTCAAGGACCCGGCGCGCGCCGCAGGCGAGGTGGTGAGCCGGATGGACGGCGGCTCGCGCGATCTGGAGCTCGAGCGGCTCACCGCCATCATCCGCGACAACGTCCTGACCGGCGAGGTGAAGCGCAACGGCCTCGGCGGCATCGAGCGGGAGCGCTTCGAGCGCTCGGTCGACCAGCTCGCCGAAGACTTCAAATTCCAGAAGCGGCCGCACGCCGCCGACATCTTCGACGACCAATTCCTGCCGCCGATCGACGGCCGGCTGGTGAATTGAAAGCCATGTGAGAGCAAGATTGACGCGCGGCACCAAGCATTTGGTGTCGTCCCTGCGAAAGCAGGGACGACACTTGATATGTTGTACGGCTATTCAACCCGTCACCCTGAGCATGACGCGCTGTCACCGCTGGCCCTGCATCGCGAACCCTGATTAAATTACATCCCGCCTGACCGGGCGCCCATCGTTCGAGAGTCCCCCCGGCATGTCCATGCTCCGCCTCTATACCCGCGTCCTCGAACTGCTCGGCAAGGAGGCGCGGCTCGGCTGGATCCTCGCTGTCGCCAACATGCTGCTCGCCGGCGCGCAATTCGCCGAGCCGGTGCTGTTCGGCAAGATCGTCGACGTGCTGTCGGGGCGGCCGGTCACCGGGCTGTTCGCGACGAATTCGGCATGGCCGCTGCTGGTGGCCTGGGCGGCATTCGGCCTGTTCACGATCGGCTGCAGCGCGATCGTCGCGTTGCAGGCGGACCGGCTGGCGCACCGCCAGCGCCAGGCGGTGCTGACCGGCTATTTCGAGCACATCCTGCAGCTGCCGCTGACCTTCCATTCCGGCACCCATTCCGGACGGCTGATGAAGGTGATGCTGAACGGCACCGACGCGCTGTGGCGGCTCTGGCTCGGCTTCTTCCGCGAGCATTTCGCCGCGATCATGTCGCTGGTCGTGCTGCTGCCGCTCGCGCTCTACATCAACTGGCGGCTGGCGATCCTGCTGTTCGTGCTCTGCGTCGTGTTCACCGTGCTGACCACGATGGTGGTGCGCAAGACCTACGGCATGCAGAGCGAGGTCGAAGCCTATTACAGCGACCTCTCGCGCGCGCCTCCGACGCGCTCGGCAACGTCGCGCTGGTGCAGAGCTTCGTGCGGATCGATTCCGAGGTGCAGGGCCTGCGCTACGTCGCCGACAAGCTGCTCGCGGTGCAGATGCCGGTGCTGTCGTGGTGGGCGTTGGTCACCGTGATCACGCGCGCGTCGACCACCATCACGGTGCTCGCGATCTTCACCGTCGGCATCGCGCTGCACAACCAGGACCTCACCACGGTCGGCGAGATCGTGATGTTCGTCTCCTTCGCCACCATGCTGATCCAGAAGCTCGAGCAGGTGGTGAGCTTCATCAACAACGTGTTCATGGAAGCGCCGCGGCTGCAGGAATTCTTCGACGTGCTCGACGCGGTGCCGGCGGTGCGCGACCGGCCCGGCGCGATCGACCCCGGACGGCTGTCCGGCCTGGTCGAGTTCAACGACGTGTCGTTCTCCTATGACGGCAAGCGGCCGGCGATCGAGGATCTCAGCTTCACCGCGCTGCCGGGCCAGACCATCGCGCTGGTCGGCTCGACCGGCGCGGGCAAGTCCACCGCGATCGCGCTGTTGCATCGCGCGTTCGATCCGCAATCCGGCATCATCGAGATCGACGGTATGGACATCCGCGCGATGAAGCTGACGGCGCTGCGGCGGAACATCGGCGTGGTGTTCCAGGAGGCGCTGCTGTTCAACCGTTCGCTCGCCGAGAACCTGCGCGTCGGCAAGCCGGACGCGACCGATGAGGAGCTGCGCACCGCCGCGGCCCGTGCCCAGGCGCTGGATTTCATCGAGCGCAGCGAGAAGAAATTCGACACCCATGCCGGCGAACGCGGCCGCATGCTGTCCGGCGGCGAGCGCCAGCGATTGTCGATCGCGCGTGCGCTGCTCAAGGATCCGCCGATCCTGATCCTCGACGAGGCGACCAGCGCGCTCGATGCCGTCACCGAGGCCAAGGTGAACGCTGCTCTCGACGAAGTGATGAAGGGCCGCACCACCTTCGTGATCGCGCACCGCCTCTCCACCATCCGCCACGCCACCCGTATCCTGCTGTTCGACCAGGGACGGGTGATCGAAAGCGGAACTTTCGATGAACTGGTGGCAAAAGGCGGGCGTTTTGCCGAACTCGCGCGCGCCCAGTTCATGGTCCAGGAACAGGCGCGCGCCGGCATCGAGGCACCATAATCCTCCCCTTTCCAATTGAGGCGGCTGCCGAAATTCAGCCGATTTCGTCCACGATATAATCGGCCGGCCTCTGTTCTCTGTTGGCAAGCCGGTATAGGGTTTGCATCGCCGCATCGCGGCGCCGGACACGCTTGAAACCCGTACGTCACATCGCAAGACCTCCTTTTTCGAAGGCGGGTCTCAAAGGACCGGAACCGGACTCGTGCATTTTCCTCGCCCGCTGCGCCCGTCGTTGAAATGGATTCTGGCCGTAGCGATGCTTGCCATCGCAACGCCGCAGATCGCGCACGCCGAGGCGCTGCTGGTTGTCGAGGCCGATACCGGAAAGGTGCTGCAGGCCGACAATGCGACGATGCCGTGGTATCCGGCTTCGCTCAGCAAGCTGATGACGGCCTATGTGACGCTGAAGGCGGTCAAGGACGGCCGCGTCTCGCTCGACACGCTGCTCACGGTGTCGCCGACCGCCGCGTCGCAGTCGCCCTCGAAGATGGGCTTCCGGCCCGGCACCCAGGTCACCGTCGACAACGCGCTGAAGATGATGCTGGTGAAGTCGGCCAACGACATGGCCGTGGTGCTGGCCGAAGGCATCGGCGGCTCGATCGACGGCTTTGCCGGCGAAATGAACCAGACCGCGCAGAAGCTCGGCATGACGCAGACCAGCTACGTCAACCCGAACGGCCTGCCGGCCGACGGCCAGATCACCTCGCGCGCGACATGGCGATCCTTGCCCGCGCCATCATCCGCGACCTGCCGGAATACGAGTATTTCGTCCACATCCCCTCGATCCGCTTCGGCCGCCGCATCACCCAGAACTTCAACAAGCTGATCGGCCGCTATCCCGGCGCCGACGGCTTCAAGACCGGCTTCATCTGCGCGTCCGGCTACAACCTGGTGGCGTCGGCGACGCGCGACGGCAAGCGGCTGATCGCCGTGGTGCTGGGCGCCTCCTCGGGCCGCATGCGCGCGATCCGCGCCGCGCAGCTCCTGGATCGCGGCTTTGCCAATAACGGGCTGGCATGGCTGCGGCCCTCGCTCGGCACCGTCGACAATCTGGTGCCGATCGATTCCACGCCGCCGAACCTGCGCGAGGAGATGTGCGGCGCCAAGCACAAGCGGCCGGCCAGCGACGAGGACGGAGAGGACACCGTCGCCAGCGCCGGCGCGAGCACCAATGGCGACAGCGGCGTCAGCTTCTTCGCCTCGGGCCTGCAGGCCGCGATGCCGATCAAGCCGGCCGAGATGCTGGCGCAGCCGGCGGCGGCGTCCGAGCCGGTCGTCGTCTACACCGGACCGACCAAGACCGGCGCTGCGCTGATCGCCGCGGTCGAGGCCGACACCGAGAAGCTGCAGCCGGTCAAGCGCGGCAAGGGCAAGCACACCCGCGTCGCGGGCAAGAAACCCGATGCGGCTGACGACGCGAAGGGCGACGCCAAGAGCGCCGCCAAATCCGATGGCAAGCCGGCCGCAAAGCCGGTGCGTCACGCCAACGCCAAGCCGGATGCCGCAGCTGCGAAGCCGGACAAGCCGGCCGCCGCAAAGCCAGCCGGCAAGCCGGCGGCGGCAAAGCCTGCCGCGAAGCCCAAATCTGCTGACAAGCCGAAAGCCGACGCCAAGCCGGCCGGCTAGCAGCGCCTAAACTCCCTCCGACCTCCCAATGCGTCGATAGCGCGCAGCGGCTTGCCATTGGCCGCGGCATCGCTCAATACTGCCTGAAATACCGCGTCCAAGAATAATACGACCAAGGGTCGAAAAACCCGGAAACAATCCGGGACATCAGCCAATTTTGAGAGAGGGAAAGACCATTATGGAGCGCATCTGGCTCAAGCATTATCCGGCCGCGTGCCCGCCGATATCGACGTCACGCAATATGCCTCGCTGGTCGAATTGCTGGAAGAGAGCTTCAAGAAGTTCGCCGATCGCAAGGCGTTCATCTGCATGGACAAGGCGATCACCTATCGCGAGCTCGACGAGATGTCGTCGGCGCTCGGCGCCTATCTGCAGAGCAAGGGCCTGCAGAAGGGCGCGCGGGTCGCGCTGATGATGCCGAACGTGCTGCAATACCCGATCGCGACCGCAGCCGTGCTGCGCGCCGGCTATGCCGTGGTCAACGTCAACCCGCTCTATACCCCGCGCGAACTCGAACACCAGCTGAAGGATTCCGGCGCCGAAGCGATCGTCGTGCTGGAGAACTTTGCCACCACCGTGCAGAAGGTGCTGCCCAACGTTTCGGTCAAGCATGTCATCGTCGGCAGCATGGGCGATCTGCTTGGCCTCAAGGGCGTGATCGTCAATGTGGTGGTGCGCCGGGTGAAGAAGATGGTGCCGGCCTGGTCGATCCCGGGCGCGGTTTCATTCAACGAGGCGCTGTCGGCCGGCCGCGCCACCAAGCTCAACAAGCCGAAGTTGACGCTCGATGACGTCGCCTTCCTGCAATACACCGGCGGCACCACCGGCGTCTCCAAGGGCGCGACCCTGCTCCATCGCAACATCCTGGCCAACGTGCTGCAGAACGACGCGTGGCTGCAGCCGGCGCTGGCGAAGCCGCCGATCGTCGAGCAGATGGTCATCGTCTGCGCGCTGCCGCTGTATCACGTGTTCGCGCTCACCGCGTGCTATCTGCTGGGCATGCGGTGCGGCGGCACCAACCTCTTGATTCCGAACCCGCGCGACATGGCCGGCTTCGTCAAGGAACTGTCGAAGTACCAGGTCAGCTTCTTCCCGGCGGTCAACACGCTCTACAACGGCCTGCTCAACACGCCCGGCTTCGACAAGCTCGACTTCTCCAAGCTGAAGATCGCCAATGGCGGCGGCATGGCGACGCAACGGCCGGTCGCCGAGAAGTGGCTGAAGGTCACGGGCGTCTCGTTGTCGGAAGGCTACGGCCTGTCGGAGACCTCGCCGACCCTGACGTGCAATCCCGCCACGATCGAGGAGTTCTCCGGCACGATCGGCCTTCCCGTCCCGTCGACCTGGCTCTCGATCCGCGACGACGACGGCAATGAACTGCCGATCGGCGAGGCCGGCGAAATCTGCGCCAAGGGTCCGCAGGTGATGTCAGGCTACTGGAACAGGCCCGACGAGACCGCGCGCGTGATGACCGCGGACGGCTATTTCCGCACCGGCGACATCGGCGTGATGGACGAGAAGGGCTACACCAAGATCGTCGACCGCAAGAAGGACATGATCCTGGTCTCCGGCTTCAACGTCTATCCGAACGAGATCGAGGAAGTGATCGCGAGCCATCCGGGCGTACTGGAATGCGCCGTGATCGGCGTGCCCGATGCCAAGTCCGGCGAGGCGGTGAAGGCCTTTGTGGTCAAGAAGGACCCGAACGTCACGGCCGAGGACATCATCAAGTTCAGCGCCACCCAGCTCACCGCCTACAAGGTGCCGAAGCAGATCGAGTTCAGGACCGATTTGCCGAAGACCAATGTCGGCAAGATTCTGCGTCGCGAATTGCGCGACGAGAAGAAGGCCGCAGCATAGAGCGTGAGTGGGACTGACGCTGGATATGACTGACGCGCGCATTGCGACGCCGGCCGACGTGCTCGCCTTTTGGCAGGACGCCGGCCGCGACCGCTGGTACACACGCAACGACGCCTTCGATGCCGAGATCCGCAGCCGCTTCCTCGCCACCTGGCAGAAGGCGGCAGCCGGTGAATTGTCGTCATGGGAGGCGAGCGACGAGGGCGCGCTGGCGCTGACCATCGTGCTCGACCAGTTTCCGCGAAACCTGTTTCGCGGCGACGCCAAGACTTTCTCGAGCGATGCGCTGGCGCGCGAGGTGGCAAGCCGCGCCATCGACCGCGGCGTCGATGCGCGGACCGACCCGGTGCTGCGCGAATTCCTCTATCTGCCGTTCGAGCATTCCGAGGGCCTCGACGACCAGCAGCGCTGCGTGGCGCTGTTCAGGCAATATGACTGCCATCCCGACAACCTGAAATATGCCGAGGACCACGCCGACATCATCCGCCGGTTCGGCCGCTTCCCGCACCGGAATCGCGTGCTGGGCCGGCAGACCACGGCCGAGGAGCAGGCTTTCCTCGACGCTGGCGGGTTTTCCGGCTGATGACGGAACGGTGACTGCGCTCCCGCATTGCCGTTCTCGCTGTAGCTCGTATTGTGCCGTCCGAGCGCCGGGTCTAAGACAGGTCAGCTTCACCGAGGGAGAACACCGATGACGATCAATGTTGGCGACAAGCTGCCGGAAACCAAGTTTCGCGTGATGACCGCCGAGGGGCCGCAGGTCAAAACCACCGACGATATTTTCAAGGGCAAGAAGGTCGCCCTGTTCGCCGTGCCCGGCGCCTACACCGGCACCTGCCACAAGATGCATCTGCCGAGCATCTTCCTCAACGCCTACGCCATGAAGAACAAGGGCGTCGACACCATCGCGATCGTCTCGGTCAACGACGCCTTCGTGATGAACGCCTGGAAGCGCGACACTGACCAGCGCGACGAGGCGGTCTTTTTGGCCGACGGCAATGCCGACTTCGCCAAGGCGATCGGCATGGAGCTCGACGCCTCCGGCAACGGCCTCGGCATCCGCTCCCACCGCTACTCGATGCTGGTCGAGGACGGCGTGGTGAAGAAGCTCAACAAGGAGCCGGCTCCGGGCAAGGTCGAAGTCTCCGGCGGCGACACGCTGCTCGGGCAGCTCTGATCAACCGCGGCTCCTTCCCTTCTCCCCTTGTGGGAGAAGGTGGCGCGGATGAAATCCGCGCCGGATAAGGGGTCTCCATCCGCGGCAACAGCCCCCAAACCGTCCCATAACGATCAGGCCAAACTGGCCTCGATTGCGTATATTGCGTCCCCCTCCCCTCATGGGAGAGGGGGACGCGATGCGTGTCGCCGCAAATTGCGCGAGGGCGACATCTCCTAATCGATCGTGCGATCCTTGGTTTCCGGCAGGAAGATCAGGCCAACGACTGCGGTGGCGAGCGCAATGCTGACCGGATACCAGAGCCCGGCGAAAATGTTTCCCTGGTAGATGACAAGCGCCGAGGCTGCGAACGGCAAGAAGCCGCCGAGAATGCCAACGCCGAGGTGATACGGCAGGGATAGCGACGTCGTGCGAATGCTGGCCGGGAACATCTCCACCAGGAAGGCGGCCATCGGGCCATACACCATCCCGATCAACGCCGAGAGCCAGACCACGACCGCAACCGCGCCGGCCAAATTGATGGCCGCAGGTACAGCCCTGAATCCGGCGTCATCGAGCGCCTTCTTGTAGGTCGCCTCGTCGAAGCCGATCAGCTGCATGTCCCCGACGGTGGTGACGACACCGGTGCCCGGCACGGAAACATATGACAGGCCGTTGCGGCTGAAGAAATTGCGCGCCCGATCGCAGTCCGACACCGGCTTGGCGAACAGCGAGAAGGTGCAGCCGTCGCCAGCGATGGTGATTCGATTTTGTCGAGAGAAGGCCACCAGGCTCGGATTGGTGAAATCGGCGAGCGCATGGAAAGCAGGGACAAGGGTCACCGCGCCCAGCAGCATTCCCGCGACCATCACCGGTTTGCGGCCAATGCGATCGGACAGCGCTCCGAATATCACGATCAGGGGCATGCCGACGGTCAATCCGATCGCAAAGATGGCGTAGCTCGTCTTGTAGTCGACCTGGAGCACAGCCTGCATGAAGAACAGCGCATAAAACTGCGACGTGTACCAGATCACCGTCATGCCTGTGGTGATGCCGAACAGCGTGATCAGCACGCGCTTGAGATTATTGCGGTCGGCAAAGCTATCCTTGATCGGCGCACGGGAAATGCGCCCCTGCGATTTCATCCGTTCGAAGATCGGCGACTCCTCGAGTTTGAGCCGGATGTAGAGCGACACGAGGAGCAGGACGATCGACGTCAGGAACGGAAGCCGCCAGCCCCACATCCTGAACGCGTCGTCGCCGAGCGTGACCCGGCAGGCGAGGATCACGACAAGCGACATCAGGAAGCCGATCGTCGCCGTGGTCTGCAGCCAGCTGGTGGCATAGCCGCGCGAGACGGCAGGTGCATGCTCCGCCACATAGGTTGCGGCACCGCCATATTCACCGCCCACCGCAAGGCCCTGCGCCAGTCGCGAGGTCACCAGGAGGATCGGCGCCCATAGCCCGACTTGTTCATAGGTCGGAAGCAGACCAACAATCAGGGTCGCAAGACCCATGATCACCATCGTGATCAGAAAGGAACGCTTGCGTCCGATGCGGTCGCCCAGCGCTCCGAACACCAACGCGCCGAGAGGCCGCACCGCGAAGCCCGCGCCGAATGTCGCGAGGCTGGCCAGAAAGGCTGCGGTCTCATTGCCCGGCGGAAAAAACAAGGCGCTGAAGAAGACGGCAAGGCTGCCGTAGAGGAAGAAGTCATACCACTCAAAGACCGTTCCGAGCGACGCCGCGACCACCACGAGGCGCATCCGGCCGGCGTCTTCACCACGACTTTCCTCGACCAGACCAGCGATCGTCATATTCATCCTCCTGGCGTTCCCCCTGCGGCGCCGATGACGAGACCGGGGATCACCGGTCTTTTCGCCGGTTGATCTTGCGCGCCGCACGCGCGCGGCAGGCCTTTGCCATTAAGCGCCGGCGCGAGCGACCGAGCGAGGAATTTTCGGGATAGCCGTTCCTCAATGCGGAACACCGCACTATGCTGCGCTGGCCGATTTCCAGGGAATGGTGCCGCAGCGTTTCGCATTGCGATATGCGGGAGGAACACTGGATGAAGGTCGAAGATCGTAGGGGAATCAAGGCGGTCGAGGTCGCCGGGCATATCCTCGACCACCTTGCGCGCGCACAGGCGCCGGTTGCCCTGCGCGAACTCGCGGCCGCCGGCCACATGTCTCCCGGCAAAATCCATCGCTACCTGTCCAGTTTTCTCGTGACCGGCCTGGCGCGTCAGGATCCCGATACACGCCAGTACGCGCTCGGTCCGCTCGCCGTGAAGCTTGGACTTGCGGCGCTCAACTCATATCAGCCGCTCCGCGATGCCATTGCGCTCCAGCGCGAGTTGCGCGACCGCATCGACGAAACTCTGGTCCTGTCAGTGTGGGGCGCACAAGGCCCGACCATCGTCCACATCGAGGAAAGCAGCCAGCCGATCATCATGACGATGCGGATCGGCGCGGTGCTGCCGATACTCGCGACCGCGACCGGGCTGGCTTTCGCCTCGTTCCTGCCGCGACATTTCAGCGAACCCTTGATCAGAACCGAACTCGCGGCCGTCGGCGGCTTGAACCTGTTTGCGCGCGATCCCGCTGCGATCGATCGGTTGATCACAGAGGTCCGCGACCAAGGTTACGCCTACAACGAGGGACACTTGATGCAAGGCGTGAGTGCTGCCGCGTTTCCCTTGTTCGATCGAACGGCGACACTAGTTGGGGTGATCGCGGTGATGGGTCGGCAGGAGCGGGTCAATCCCCGCGACGGCGCACAAATGATCGCGTGTCTTAAGAAGGAAACGCGAAACTTCAGCCACTGAACATCGCCCGGTTTGACCAGGCGATCCGGCACGTCGCGTCCCTACCCCTTCAGCCTCGCCATCGCGACGCCCTCGCGCGCCAGCTCGTCGGCGCGTTCGTTCTCGGCGTGGCCGGCATGGCCCTTGATCCAGTGCCAGCGCACCTCGTGCGGCTTCAGCGCGGCGTCGAGGCGCTGCCACAGCTCGACATTCTTGACCGGCTTCTTGTCGGCGGTGCGCCAGCCATTGCGCTTCCAGCCATGGATCCAGCCGGTGATGCCCTGGCGGACATACTGGCTGTCGGTGGTGAGGTCGACCACGCACGGCTTCTTCAGGGCTTCCAGCGCCGAGATCGCCGCCATCAGCTCCATGCGGTTGTTGGTCGTGTGCGCCTCGCCGCCCTTCAGTTCCTTTTCCTTGTCGCCGAACCTGAGGATCGCGCCCCAGCCGCCCGGGCCCGGATTTCCGGAGCAGGCACCATCGGTGAAGACAATCACATGCGGCTTGTCGTTCACGCCGCGCATCCGGCCGGCGTGATGCCGTAGTCGTTCAAGCTTGCGACATTCTGCTGGAAGCGCAGCTTGCGGACATATTCCAGCGGGTCCTTCGGTTGCACCAGCGCGCCCTCGGGCACGTTGAGGAAATCGACCAGCCGCGTCAGCAGGAAGCGCATCGACGCGCCGCGCGCCAGCAGCGGCAGCGCCGCCTCCTCCGCCGCCGACAACGGCCGCTCGCGGCCATAGGCGTTGAGCAGCGCGCGGGCCTTGGTGACGTTGAAGGAATGATCCGGCTCGAAGCACCAGGCGTTGAGGCAGATCGCTACGTCGTAGGCCAGGATGTCGTTGCAGGCGAACGGAAAGTCGATCAGGCCCGAAAGCTTGTCGCCGAGAAAGAACACGTTGTCGGGAAACAAATCGGCATGGATCACGCCGACCGGCAAATCGGACGGCCACGCGGCTTCGAGATGATCGAGCTCGCGCGCGATGAAGTCGTGCAGGCCCACCTGCACGCTGTCGGCGCGCGCGGCGGCGAGATCGAACAGCGGCCGCCAGCCGGACACCGACAGCGGATTCCTGCGGACCAGCGGAAAGTCGGCACCCGCGAGATGCATTTTCGCCAGCGCCTCGCCGACCCCGGAGCAATGCGCGACGTTCGGCCGCCGCGGCCACACGCCCTCGAGGAAGTTGATGATCGCCGCGGGCCGGCCGGCAAGCCGGCTCGTGACCTCGCCATTGCGGTTGCGCGCCGGTTGCGGGCACGACACGCCGCGCGCGGCGAGATGCGCCATCAGCGACAGGAAATACGGCAGGTCGTCCTCCGCCACGCGCTTCTCATAGAGCGTGAGGATGTAGGCGCCCTGGCTGGTGTGCAGCAGGAAGTTCGAATTCTCGACACCCTCGGCGATGCCCTTGTAGGAGAGCAATTCGCCGATGTCGTAGCTTTTGAGGAATTCCGCGAGATCTTCGGCGGCAACGTCGGTGTAGACCGCCATATGGTCTATTCCGCCGCGGCAGCGTCAGGCCGCAGCGAACGCGGCAGCGGGAAGAACTCGTTCTCTTCCGCGGCCGAGACCGTCTCCACGTGCAGTTCATAACGCTCGGCGAAGGCGCCCATGATCTCCTCGACGATCACCTCCGGCGCCGAAGCGCCCGCGGTGATGCCGAGGCTCCTGATGCCTTCGAAGCGCGCCCAGTCGATGTCGCTGGCCCGCTGGGCAAGAATTGCAATGGGGCAGCCCTCGCGCTCGGCGACCTCGCGCAGGCGCTGCGAGTTCGACGAGTTCGGCGCGCCGACCACGATCAGGGCATCGACCACCGGCGCCACTTTCTTGACCGCAAGCTGGCGGTTGGTGGTGGCGTAGCAGATGTCTTCCTTGTGCGGACCGTTGACGTTCGGGAAGCGCTCCTTGAGCAGCGCCACGATCTCCGCGGTGTCGTCGATCGACAGCGTAGTCTGGGTCACGAAGGCGAGATTGTCAGGGTCCTTCGGCACGAAGGTTTTGGCATCCTCGGCGGTCTCGATCAGGGTCACGGCGCCCTCCGGCAGCTGACCCAGGGTGCCGACCACCTCCGGATGGTGGGAATGCCCGATCAAGAGGATCTCGCGGCCGCGCTTGAAATGGATCGCCGCCTCGCGGTGGACCTTGGTCACCAGCGGGCAGGTCGCGTCCAGCGAGAAGAAATTGCGGGATTTGGCCTCGGCCGGAACCGACTTGGGAACACCATGGGCCGAGAACACCACCGGGGCGTTGGTTTCGTCCGGGATTTCGGACAATTCCTCGACGAAAATGGCGCCTTTGGTCTTCAGGCTGTCCACCACATACTTGTTATGGACGATCTCGTGCCGGACATAGACCGGGGCACCATAAATGGTGAGGGCCCGTTCGACGGTGTCGATGGCGCGGACCACCCCTGCGCAAAAGCCGCGGGGGGAACAAAGCACGATTTTAAGATCGGGTTTTTTCGCTGACATCGGGCTGGTCTCGGGGCTGTGTCGGGGCAATTTCGGGACCGAATCACCCCTCGCCGGCGGGCGGGGAACGGCCAGTTGAGGTAAGGACTTGGGACTGCTTTCGGGCGCTGTCAAGGCGATTTTGCTGGCCCATTGCGCCATTCCCCCCTGAGGGCTTATATAGGCCCTATAATTCCCGTCATCGCCGATGACTACCAGCTTCGCCTCGACAGAGGTGGGCGAAGCACAAAGGAGATTTGCCATGAGCAACGCACCGCTGATGCCGAAGGCGACTGCCGTGTGGTTGGTCGACAATACCGCCCTGACGTTCGATCAGGTGGCCGATTTTACCAAAATGCACCCCCTCGAGGTCCGCGCTATCGCCGACGGCGACGCAGCCCAGGGCATCAAGGGCATGGACCCGATTTCCAACGGCCAGCTGACCCGCGAGGAGATCGAGCGCGGCGAGCGCGACCAGAACTACCGCCTCAGGCTCCAGGAGAGCAAGGTGGTGCTGCCGTCCGCCGCCAAGAAGAAGGGCCCGCGCTACACCCCGGTGTCGCGCCGCCATGAGCGGCCGAGCGCGATCCTCTGGCTGGTGCGCAACCACCCCGAGTTGAAGGATGCCCAGATCATGCGGCTGGTCGGCACCACCAAGACCACGATCGCGAGCGTGCGCGACCGCACCCACTGGAACGCATCGACCTTGACGCCGATGGACCCGGTGACGCTCGGCCTGTGCTCGCAGATCGAGCTCGATTTCGAGGTCCAGCGCGCCGCCAAGGAGAAGCCGACCACGACCGTCTACGGCGGCGCCACGCTGCTGCCGGCCTCCGAGACCACGCGCAAGGAAGAGGACGATCAGCCGATCGAGCGCCACGACGATCTCAACGTTGATGCCGTGTTCGCCAAGCTGAAGACGATCGGCGGCAAGAAGGCCGACGACGAAGAGTAAGCGCGAACGTCGCAACACGACGAACGGATACGAAACGCGGCGGGCCACCCCGCCGCGTTTTCATTTGGGCGCACGAATGGCCTTGATCCCCGCGCGCGCCTTCGCTCAGGCGAACGAGAAGCGCCGGTGGGCGAAGTCGAGCAGCGGACGTTCGAAGTAGCGATAGCTCAGGGCACACAGCCCAAAGGTCAGCACGAGCGCGCCGAAGGTCAGCGAGATGCCGGCGAGGCTCTCGATCGTTCTCGGCTCATGGAGCACGGCGAACAGCAGGTACACGATGACGTGGTGGGTGAGATACGCCGCGTAGGAAGTTCTGGCGAAGAAGGTCGCGGCCGAACTGCGCAGCAGTGCGAGCCTTGGCGAACCGCGATTTTCCAGAACGACGAACAGCAGGGCACCGAAGAAGATCTCGACCTGGGTGTGCGAGAACGCCACCGACCAGCGCTTCCATCCGAATAGCCACAGCAGCGGCAGCGAGAAGCTGGACCATTTGAGGATGTTTGCGACAAGCCTGGAGATCTCGGCATCCGGCTTGCGATAGAGGCGCCACCAAGCGATCAGCGCGCCGATCGCGAGCGAATCGATCCTGAATTGCGGCAGCACGTACCAGCCATAGGCATCCGGCAGCGCGCTATCGATCAGCCGCCCGATCGGGCAGATCAGGATCGGCACCAGCAGGATCGCGAACAACCGCTCGGGCGGGATGTTCCGGACCAGCAATGGAAACAGCAGATAGAACTGCTCCTCGATTGCAAGCGACCAGGTGACGGCCAGAAAGTAGGCGCCATCGGTCTGCGCCTTGGCCATGCCGAAATTCTGCAGGCCGAACAGATACAGCCAGCCGGGCACGCCCCTGGTGTCGAAGAGATCGGGGTTTAACGCGAAGTACCAGCCGATCAGGGCGCCGGCGCACATCAGATAATAGAGCGGCCAGATGCGGAACGCGCGCCTGCCGTAGAACGCCGAGTAGTATCGTTCGGCTGCGCGGTGGCGCAGCAGGATATCGGTGATGAGATAGCCGGACAGGATGAAGAACAGGTCGACGCCGAAGCGGCCGACATGCAGCAATTTCCACGGCCAGCTCTCTGGTCCGTCCGGCGTGCCGAAATAGTGCCAGATGACGACGATCAGAAGCGCGATCGCGCGCAGCCCGTCGAGCTCTCCGATCCTGTCCCGTCCCGGCAGGGCCGCAATCACCGCGCTAGTGCCGGTCCGGATTGTTCATCATGTATTCGCCGAGATCGCGCTGCCGCCGATCGGTGCGGGCTTCGGCGTTCTGGCGCTGGACGTCGCGGTCCTTGCGGCAGGCGACATATTCGGGCGAGCCGACCGCAACCTTGCCGCCCCCCTGGCAATACTGATCGTCGTCGCCCATGCTCTCCGCGATCGGCGATCGCCCGCGTCGAGGCAGCCTGCCAGCAGCGGCAGTGCGAGCAGCAGGGCGAGGGGCGCGCGTGCGGAAATGGATCGCATCCGGTGGTCCGTATCTGGTGGCCTGTGAGTCTGAAAGGCCGGGATGACCCGGCAATCCATCAAAATCAAGGCCATTTTGCTTCCGGATGCGTTCCGATGGTGAGCGTCCCGATTGTACGGTTCGCGCCCTGATCGATCATCTTGCTCGGGGCCACCCCTCTCCCCAGCCCTCCCCCGCAAGCGGGAGGGAGCCTGACCCGCGTGCTTACCTCACGCGGCGCAGGGCCAACTGCACGCACCTCAACTCATCTTACGTGAGGGAGCCAATGGCGGAAGGGTTCCCTCCCCCTTGCGGGGGAGGGTTAGGGAGAGGGGTGCACACGGCACACTCTCTCCATCGAACCTAGCACAGCGCTTGCGACGTCGAGCTACGCCTTGCCCTTCAGCGCCTCGCCGATCTCGTCGAGCACCTTCGGGTCCTCGATCGTCGCCGGCATGGTCCACGGCTCGGCGTCGGCGATCTTCTTGATGGTGCCACGCAGGATCTTGCCGGAGCGGGTCTTCGGCAGCCGCGCCACGGTGATCGCGAGCTTGAATGCGGCGACTGGGCCGAGCTTCTCGCGCACCAGCGCCACCACTTCCTTCTCGACCTGGTCCGGCGCCTTGGTCACGCCGGCCTTCAGCACCAGGAAGCCGCAGGGCACCTCGCCCTTGATCGTGTCCTTGACACCGAGCACGGCGCATTCGGCGACATCGGGATGCGAAGCCAGGATCTCTTCCATGCCGCCGGTGGAAAGCCGGTGACCGGCGACATTGATGATGTCGTCGGTGCGGCCCATCACCCAGACATAGCCGTCCTCGTCCTTGTAGCCGGCATCCGAGGTCTTGTAGTAGCCGGGGAATTCCGAGAGATAGGCGTCCTTGAAGCGATCGTCCTGCTGCCACAGCGTCGGCAGGCAGGCCGGCGGCATCGGCAGCTTGATCACAATCGAGCCCATGGTGCCCGCCGGCACAGGCTTCGCCGCCTCGTCGACGATGTCGACCTGATAGCCCGGCATCGGCACCGTCGGCGAACCGTGCTTGACCGGCAGCATGCCGAGGCCAACCGGATTGCCGGCGATGCACCAGCCGGTCTCGGTCTGCCACCAGTGATCGATGACAGGCACCTTCAGCTGCTGCTCCGCCCACTCCACCGTCGGCGGATCGGCGCGCTCGCCGGCAAGGAACAGGGTGCGGAAGCTGGAGAGATCGTAGTTCCGGATGAACTTGCCCTCGGGATCTTCCTTCTTGATCGCGCGGAACGCGGTCGGCGCGGTGAAGAGGGCGACCGCCTTGTGCTCACTGATCACGCGCCAGAACGCGCCGGCATCCGGCGTGCCGACCGGCTTGCCTTCATACATGATCGTGGTCGCGCCGTGGATCAGCGGGCCATAGACGATGTAGGAGTGGCCGACCACCCAGCCGATGTCGGATCCGCACCACCAGATCTCGCCCGGCTTGACGCCGTAGAGATTTTCCATCGACCATTTCAGCGCGACGAGATGGCCGCCATTGTCGCGCACCACGCCCTTCGGGATTCCGGTCGTGCCCGAGGTGTAGAGAATGTAGAGCGGATCGGTCGCGGCGACCGGCACGCAGGGCGCGGCCTTGCCGGCGTCGAGCGCGGCACGGCGCAGCGTCGCCCAGTCATGGTCGCGGCCCGCAGTGAGCTCGCACGCCTGCTGCGGCCGCTGCAGGATGATGCAGGTCTCCGGCTTGACGGCGGCAAGGCGGATCGCCTCGTCGAGCAGCGGCTTGTACTGCACGATGCGCCCGGGTTCGATGCCACAGCTCGCCGAGAAGATCAGCTTCGGCTTGGCGTCGTCGATACGGGTCGCGAGCTCCTTGGCCGCAAAGCCGCCGAACACCACGCTGTGCACCGCGCCGATCCGCGCGCAGGCGAGCATCGCGACCACGGCCTCCGGCACCATCGGCATATAGAGGATGACGCGATCGCCCTTGGCCACGCCGAAATCCTGCATGATCGCGGCGAGCGTCTGCACCTCCTTCAGCAGCTCCGAATAGGTGAATTTGGTGATCGAGTTGGTGAGTGGGGAATCGTGGATCAGCGCGACCTGGTCAGCGCGACCTCCGGCGACATGGCGGTCCAGCGCATTGTGGCAGGTGTTGACCACGGCGCCGGTGAACCAGCGTCCATAGGCGCCCATCGAGGGATCGAAGATCTTCTTCGCCGGCTCGATCCAGTCGATCTCGCGCGCTGCCTCGGCCCAAAACCCCTCGGGGTCCCGAAGCGAGCGGGCATGCACCTCATGATACCGGCTCTGCTGAATGTTCATCGCGCTTCTCCCTCGCCTCGCTCCATCGTCATGGCCGGGCATGACGAAGCTGGATGGTTGGCTCTCTTTAGCGGTCATTGTCATTGGCTCGACCGATAATTCAAGCCGCAAACTCACCGACGTTAGCACTAGTAGCCGTCGACCCCGTTGATCTGCCGCAACCGCTCCCGCATCGCCTTTTGCAGGTCATAGCCCGGCTTGCCGAATTCGGCATTGCGGCGGGCGATGAAATCATCCTGCGCGCGTTGCAGTTCGCGCGCCTGGCGCGGATCCCCGGCCTCGCGCACGCTGCGAAAGGTCGATGCGCCGATCTCGCGATCGAGATCGGCAAGCTCAGGATTGGCGCAGATCGCCTTTTCGACCGGCCGGCGCGCCTTGCGGCAATCGAAGCTCGGCTTGCCGGCGACCGCCATCATGGCGCCGATCCGTTCCAGCTCCAGCGACAGCGATTTGTAGTTGGCCTTGGCGGCTGCGTGATCCGGATTGAGCTTGACGGCGGCGCCGAAATCCATGATCGCCTTCGGCCGGTCGCCCTTGCGGCGCCACAGCTCGCCGCGCGCATTGTGGGCATCGGCAAGCGCTGGATCGAGCTTGAGCACGGTGTCGTAGTCGGCGACCGCGCGATCGATCAGCTGCTTGCGGTCATAGGCACCGGCGCGCGCGGTCAGGGCCTTGACGCGATCGGGCTTCGTCGCCTTCTCATTGTCGATCAGCGCGCCGCAGGCCTCGATGATCTTGTCGTCATCGGCTGCCGCAACCGCCGCATTGCAGGGGCCAGGATCGGCCTGCACATCCTTGCCGGGCTCGCTGCCGGTCGCGTACGCAACGCCCGATGCGACCGACAGGCATGCGCAGGTCAGCGCGACAGCCAGCTTTGCAGAGTTGCGTCGTATTCCCATCACCGACAAGACATCCCGCGCCTGAACCGCCGGCCCCGATTTTCCGGCAGCGCCATTTGCCGCCAAACCACACGCTGGACTATACGTCAATTGCGACGATCGGCTGCAATGGGTGTCGCGCTCGCAGCAGCACGTCGCGCGCCGCACTTTGGGGGTTCGCCTTGCTCACGTTTGAATGGATCATCGGCCTGTTGCTCGCAGCGGTGGCGCTGTCGGCGCTGGCACGGCGGATCAAGGTGCCCTACCCGACCTTCCTGGCGATCGGCGGCGTGCTGCTGACCCTGCTGCCGTGGGCGCCGACCTGGGCGCTGGAACCGGAGCTGGCGCTGGCGCTGTTCGTTGCGCCCGTGCTGCTCGACGCCGCCTTCGACACCTCGCTGCGCGATCTCCGCAACAACTGGCTGCCGGTCTCGACGCTGGTCGTGGTCGCGGTCGGCGTCACCACGACGGCGGTCGCCGTGGTCGCGCACTGGCTGCGGCCGGACATGCCTTGGCCGGTTGCGATCGCGCTCGGCGCCATCGTGGCGCCGCCGGATGCCGCGGCCGCCACCGCGATCCTGCGCCAGGTCAAGCTGCCCTACCGGATCCAGAAGATCCTCGAGGGCGAAAGCCTGCTCAACGATGCCAGCGCATTGCTGATCTATCGGGTCGCGGTCGGCCTGGTCGCCGCCGAGCACATGAAGATCCGCGAATTCGTGCCGTCGATCACGATCGCGCTGGTCGGCAGCCTTGCCGCCGGCTATCTGTTCGCGCAGGTCTGGATGGTGATCACCCGCCGCATCACTGAGGCGCCGAGCGCGATCATCACCCAGTTCGGCGGCACCTTCATGGTGTGGATTGTGGCCGAGCATCTCGGCCTGTCCGGCATCCTCACCATCATCGCCTATGCGATCACCATCGCCCGCACCGCGCCGGCGCGCACCTCGGCGCGGCTGCGGGTGTCGTCCTATGCGGTGTGGGAAACCGTGGTGTTCGTGCTCAACGTGCTGGCCTTCATGCTGATCGGCCTGCAACTGCGCCCGATCTGGTCCGAGCTCGACGCCGAGGTGCGGTGGAAATATTGCAGCTTTGCCGCCGCGATCCTTGCCGTCGTGATCCTCGCCCGCATCCTCTGGGTGATGCCCTACGGCGCGCTATTGCGCACGCTGAAGGCGCGCCATTGGCTGCCGGCCCACGTGGTGGACGCGGTGCCGACCCTGAAGCGCGGCTTCATCGTGTCCTGGTGCGGGATGCGCGGCATCGTCACCTTGGCAGCCGCGTTTGCGCTGCCCGAATGGTTTCCGTTTCGCGACCTGATCCTGCTGACCGCGTTTGCCGTGGTGCTGGGCTCGCTGGTGCTCCAGGGCCTGACCTTGCGGCCGCTGATCCTGGCGCTGAATTTCGCTGACGACGACCCGGTCGGACGCGAGGCGGCCCATGCCCGCGGCGTCGCGTTTCGCGCCGCGCTCGAGGCGATCGATACGGACCTTCGGAGGAAGCCGAAATCCTCCGGCTCGAATACCGCGCCGTGCTGCTGCGCGCCGAGAGCGACCCGGACGGCGGCCTGTCCTCGCGCGAGCTGCCGGCCGATCCGCTGCGGCGCCGCGCCATCGCGGCAGCGCGGCAGGCGCTGCTCGGCCTGCGGCGCACCGAGACCATCGGCGACGACGCCTTCCACCTGGTCGAGGAAGAGCTCGACCGCGCCGAGCTCAGCGTCGAGGCCTAGCGCATGACAGCGGGCATAGATCGCGAGTTGAGATAATTTGAACCATCACGGGGTTTGTCAGACCCAACATCATGACAATCCTCCTTGATCGCAATTCACCCCGCACTTCGGCGAAAGTCGAGGCACGGTTCTTCTACTTCTACATGGCGCTGTCGTGCATGGCGGTCGCCTTCCTCGGCTTTGCCCCGACCTATTGGATGCCGATGGCGAAAGGCTCGCTGTCGACGCCTCCCGTCGTGCATCTGCATGGGCTGCTGTTCTTCGCCTGGACGCTCTATTTCGTGTTTCAGAGCTGGCTTGCCGCTTCGGGACGGATCGTACGGCATCGCAGCGTCGGGATGATCGGCATATCGCTGGCGACCGCAATGACGATGATGGGCATCGTGGCCTCGATCAGCGTCATGAAGCGTTCGGCGGCGATCGGACAGATCAATGAAGGCCTTGCGTTTGCGATCGTTCCGCTCAGCGGCATCCTGTTCTTTGCTGTCGTGTTCGCGCTTGCGATCGTCTACCTGCGCGACCGCGAAACGCACAAGCGGCTGATGCTGCTTGCGTCGATTTCGATCCTCGATGCCGCGGTGGCGCGCTGGTTCCTGACCTTTCTCGCCCCGCCCGGAGCTGTCGGCCCGCCTCCGGTGCCGGTCACGATTGCGCCCGCGTTCGTCGCCTATCTGCTGCTGGTCGTCGCGATCGTGTTCGACTGGCGCACCCGCGGCCGTCCGCACCCGGTCTACATCTGCGGCGGGCTGGCGCTGATCGCCGTGAAGCTGTTGAACTGGCCGATCAGCACCTCGGCGGCGTGGCATTCGCTGGCCGGAAGCACCCTGGCCCTCGCGCAATAGTGCCGCTCACGCACCCGACTTGGAGGTGATGCCGCCGTCGACCACGAGCTCGATGCCGGTGACATATTTCGATTCGTCCGAGGCGAGGAACAACGCCGCATTGGCGACGTCCCAGGCGTCGCCCATGTGCCCCATCGGCACCTGTGCGTCGCGGGCGCGCCACATCGCCTCGACATCGCCCTTGGCGTAGCTCTGCGCGAGCCCGGCCGAATGCGCGACCATCGGCGTCTTCATCAGCCGGGCAGGATCGCATTGACGCGGACATGCTTGGAGGCGAACTCGACCGCGGTCGAGCGCGTCATCTGGTTCATCGCCGCCTTGCTGGCATTGTAGCTGACATAGGAAATGCCGACATGGCGGATCGAGGCGATCGAGGAGATGTTGATGATCGAGCCGCCGCCCTGCTTGATCATGAGCGGAATGACGTGCTTCATCGACAGATAGGCGCTCTTCAAATTGACCGCGAACACGCGATCCCACTCGGCTTCCGCCACCTCGACCACGCTGCCGACCTCGGCAATGCCGACATTGTTGTCGAGCACGTCGATGCGGCCATAGGCCTTCAGGCAGGCCGCAACCATCGCCTCGACCTCGCCGGCGCGCGAGACATCGGCGGTGAATGCGACGGCCTTGCCGCCCTCCTCGGTGATGATCTTGACCGTCTCCTCAGCCGCCGCGCCGTTGCGATCGACGCAGAACACGCTGGCGCCCTCGCGCGCGAAGGTGACGGCGGTCGCCTTGCCATTGCCCCAGCCCGGCCCGATCGAGCCCGCGCCGACCACCATCGCAACCTTGCCCTTGAGCCGATCCATCGGTCTTTCTCCCTTGTTGTTGTCATTGTAGCCCGGACGGAGCGGAGCGAATTCCGGGGCGGTGCTCCCGGATTGCGCTGACGTTTCACCGGGCTACGGATCGCGACACACACTCATCGTGGTGACATTAGCACCGATCGGATGCTCGAAAATCTCCGATAGCGTCTGGCAGCGTCCCGCATGGCACAGATGCCATTCGCCCGCCGCGCCGGAATTGCCGAGCACGACCTTCGCCCTCGGCAAGGGCGGCGGCGACCATTGAAACCAGCCGCCGATGAGCTTCGCCTCCGGCGGCGGCTCCATGCCGGCGCCGGTGCCCTTGATGCGCGCCTGTTGCAGCGAAAGCCCGGCCGGCGTGACCAGCCAGTTTTCCTGCCAGGCGGTCTTCTCGATCGAATGCGTCCAGGCCAGCGTGAAGGCCGCGATCGACAGCGCCTTCACGACTCCAGCGGAGGCGAGGCAGAGGCTCAAGCCGCCGCCACCGCATCGCGCGGGCGCTGCCGCCATTGCCACAGCACGACCGCGGCAGCGAGCGTGAAGCCCGCGGTGTCCGA
The DNA here is from genome assembly GCF_001238275.1 of Bradyrhizobium viridifuturi. Classification (GTDB taxonomy): domain Bacteria; phylum Pseudomonadota; class Alphaproteobacteria; order Rhizobiales; family Xanthobacteraceae; genus Bradyrhizobium; species Bradyrhizobium viridifuturi. The sequence continues at coordinate 32,262 of NZ_LGTB01000032.1, read as the reverse complement.
GAAGCGGAAATCGCCGAGCAGGCAGAGCGCGGCCCCGAACGCGACCGCGATCTCGATCAGGGTCAGCCGGGTGAACAGGAAGCCGATCGCGACGATGCCGAACAGCGCGATCGCTACCAGCGCCTTGAAGGTCGCCAGCGCCACCGCGCCGTAGAAGCCGAGCTGGGCGGCCATCGGGTCCCCGCCCTGCAACATCAGCGCCGGCGAATAGACGAAGATGAAGGGAATGACGTAGCCGGCGAGCGCGATCCGCATCGCCTCCCAGCCGATCTTGTCCGGATTCTCCTTGGCGATCGGCGCCGCCGCCAGTGCGGCGAGCGCCACCGGTGGCGAGAGGTCGGCCATGATGCCGTAGTAGAACGCGAACATGTGGCTTGCGATCAGCGGCACGCCGAGCTTGGCGAGCGCCGGCGCCGCCAGCGCCGCTGTGATGATGTAGGTCGGGATCGTCGGGATGCCGGTGCCGAGCAGGATCGACAGCAGCATGGTCATGATCAGCGCCAGGAACAGGCTCTTGGCGCCGAGCCCGATGATCCAGCTGCCGAAGATGGTGCCGACGCCGGTCTGGGTCATCATGCCGATGATGGTGCCGACGATGGCGCAGGCCATGCCGACGGTCAGTGCCGACTTGGCGCTGTCGGCTAGCGAGTCACGGCAGGCCCTGAGCGTGGCGCGGCCGCCGCGCGTGATCGCGGCGATCACGATCAGCCCGGCGACAATGCTGATGACCGGGACGATCTCGAGCCCGTGGCGCGACACCGCGGCAACCACCAGCGCAAGGCCGATCCAGAAGATGTATCGCACAACGGTGTTGGAGAGGCCGAGCGTGATGCTGGCGCCGAGGATCAGCGCAACCGTCAGCGCCAGCCCCATGCTGCCGGCATAGAGCGGCGTGAAGCCTTCGAACAGCATGTAGACCAGTGCCGCGAGCGGCAACACCAGGTACCAGCGCGCCACCAGCGCCTTCCACGCGCTCGGGATCTCCGAGCGCTTCATGCCGACGAGGCCATGCTTGCCGGCCTCCAGATGCACCATCCAGAACGCCGAGGCGAAATACAGGATCGCCGGGATCACCGCGGCTTTGACGATCTCCGAATAGGGCACGCCGAGCGTCTCCGCCATGATGAAGGCGACTGCGCCCATCACCGGCGGCATGATCTGGCCGCCCATCGAGGCGGTGGCCTCGACGCCGGCGGCGAACGCGCGGCGGTAGCCGAACTTGATCATCAAGGGAATCGTGAACTGGCCGACGGTGACGACGTTGGCGACCCCGGAGCCCGAGATCGTGCCCATCATGCCGGAGGCGAACACCGCGACCTTGGCCGGGCCGCCGCGGGTGCGGCCGAACAGGCCGAGCGAGACGTCGGTGAACAGCTGGATCATGCCGGCGCGTTCCAGGAACGAGCCGAACAGGATGAACAGGAAGATGTAGGTCGCCGAGACGTAGATCGGCACGCCGTAGAAGCCTTCGGTGCCGAACGAGAGATGGGTGACGATCTGGTCGTAGTCATAGCCGCGATGATTGAACGGCGACGGCAGATACTGCCCGAAGAACCAGTACAGCAGACAGGCGCCGCACATCAGCGGCAGCGCTGCCCCCATCAGCCGCCGCGTGCCCTCGAAGATCAGGACCGCGAGCAGCGTGCCGACCGCGAGGTCCATGTTGGTCGGATCGCCGTCGCGGGCAATAAGGTCGGCATAGAAGATCCACTGATAGAGCCCGCAGAGGAAACCGGCCGCGCCGACGATCCAGCTCACCGCGCGGCCGAAATCGGTCTTGGCGGTGAAATTGCCGATCAGGCCGAAGGTCAGGAGAATCAGGAAGCCGACATGGACGCCGCGCACCACCTGACTCGGCAGGTAGTTGAAGGCCGCGACATAGAGCTGGAACACCGCAAAGGCGAGGCCGATGGCGTAAGCCAGATGCCCCCAGGCGCCCGGGCCAAATCCTTCCGGAAAGCCATGCTCGAAATTGTCGAATTCGACCTTGATCGGCTCAACGCCCTCAGCCTGCTGCTGCATTGAATCAGTCCCCCGCCGTGCCCGCGAGGTTTATAGCGCCCCACCGCACGTCATGCGCGGGCCCGACCCGCGCATCCATCGAAATATCAACGTCTTTGGAAAGATGCATGGCCGGGTCCAGCCCGGCCATGCACGCTCGAAGTAACCGGCCTTACTTGATCAGGCCCTTTTCCTTGTAATAGCGGATCGCGCCGGGATGCAGCGGCACCGGGCTGCCGGTCGCGGCGGCCTCGAGCTTGATCTCCTTGCCCGCGGCGTGGGCATTGGCGAGTTCCGGCAGTGATTCGTAGACCAGCTTGGTCATCTGATAGGCCAGATCGTCCGACACCGCGCTCGAGGTGACGAGGTAGTTCACGACCGCAGCGGTCGGCACGTCCTTGTCCTGGCCGGTATAGGTGTTGGCCGGAATGATCACGGAGACGAAGGGCGAACCGATCTTGTCGACGGTCTCCTTCGGCACGGCGACCACCGTGATCTCACTCGAGGTCGAGAGGTCCTTCAGCGAGGCGACGCCGAGGCCGGCGGATTGCAGCGTGGCGTTGAGCTGGCGGTTCTTCATCAGGTCGACCGATTCGGCGAACGGCAGATACTCGACCTTGCCGAGATCCTTGTAGCTCATGCCGGCGGCCGAGAGGATCGCGCGCGAGTTGAGCTCGGTGCCGGATTTCGGCGCGCCGACCGACAGGCTCTTGCCCTTGAGGTCGGCCAGCGTCTTGATGCCGCTTTCGGCGGTGGCGACGATCTGGATGTAGTTCGGATAGATCGCGCCGATCGTGCGCAGCTTGTCGAGCTTGGTCTTGAAGCCGGCCTCGGTGTCGCCTTCCCAGGCCGCCTTCAGCGAATCGCCGAGCGTGAAGGCGATCTCGCCGCGGCCCTGCTGCAGCAGCACCAGGTTCTCGACCGAAGCCTTGGTCGCCTGCACCTGGGTCTTCACGCCGGAGATCTTTTCACCGTAGATCTTCCCGATCGCGACGCCGAGCGGATAGTAGACGCCGGAAGTGCCGCCGGTGAGCACATTAATGAACTGCTCGGCTTGCGCGACGGGCGCAGCCAAAACGCTGGCCGCCACGATCGCAGCAGCCATCAACCTTGAATTCATGAGCATTATTCTCCCCTAAGCCGGGCCGGAAATTGGCCGCACAACCCTGCCGGGTCAACCCATCCAAATGACGCATGCGCGGCCAAAATCCCTGATGGCAGCACCACTTTACCTACCCGGGAACTCGGCGCGTGCGAGCGGGTTGAAATGCGCAATCCCGCCGCGAGGTATCACTTGCAGCCGTCCGGGACGACGACCGTTGCGCGCGCGCTTGATGCGTTGAACTTCTTCCTCGCCGACGTGCGGGACGGGCTCGGCCCGTATCTTGCGATCTACCTGCTGACCGAACGGAAGTGGGACGAGGCCTCGATCGGGTCGGTGATGTCGATCGCGGCGATCGCCGGGATCGTCGCCCAGACGCCGGCCGCGCCCTGATCGATCGCAGCCGCGCCAAACGCGGCCTGATGATATCAGCCGCCATTGCCGTGACCGTCGCGTGCCTGCTGCTGCCGCTGCTCGACCACTTTGCGCTGGTCGCCGCCACCCAGGCGCTTGCCGCGGCGAGCGGCTCGGTGTTCGCGCCGGCGATCGCCGCGGTGACGCTCGGCATTGTCGGTCCCAAGGCGTTCGCGGCGCGCACCGGCCGCAACGAGGCGTTCAACCATGCCGGCAACGCCGTGGCCGCCGCGATCGCCGGCGGCACGGCGTACTGGTTCGGCCCGGTCGTCGTGTTCTGGCTGCTTGCGGCGATGGCACTCGCGAGCATCGCCGCGACGCTGTCGATCCCGCCAGCTGCGATCGACCATCAGGTCGCCCGCGGGCTCGACGATAGCGCGGAGGAGCATGGCGCGCGGCATGACCGGCCATCCGGCTTTCGCGTGCTGGTGACCTGCAAGCCCTTGCTGATTTTCGCGGTCTCGACCGTGGTCTTTCATTTCGCCAATGCCGCGATGCTGCCGCTGGTCGGCCAGAAGCTCGCCTTGGTCAATCGCAACCTCGGCACATCGTTGATGTCGGTCTGCATCATTGCGGCGCAGATCGTGATGGTGCCGGTTGCGATGCTGGTCGGACGCAAGGCCGACGTCTGGGGCCGCAAGCCGATCTTCGCGACCGCGCTCGCGGTCCTGGCTGTGCGCGGCGCGCTCTATCCGCTGTCGGACAACCCGTACTGGCTGGTGTCGGTGCAGTTGCTCGACGCATCGGTGCCGGAATCTTCGGCGCGCTGTTTCCGCTCGTGGTTGCCGATCTCACGCACGGTACCGGGCATTTCAACATCAGCCAGGGCGCGATCGCCACCGCAACCGGTCTCGGCGGCGCGCTGAGCACGGCGGTCGCCGGATTCATCATTGTCCACGCCGGCTACAGCGCCGCATTTCTTTTCCTTGCCGCCGTCGCTGGTGCCGGGCTGATCGGCTTCTGCGCGTTGATGCCGGAGACGCTGCGCACCGCAACGGCGACGTCACACACATCTACTTTGACGTCACAAAAATGGATGACCTGATTCGCCGGCGACGCGCCGCGGATCACCGCGCGTGATGCGATCTGATGTCCGACAATGATGCAGTTCCGCATCTGCATCGACACAGCACCACAGTCATTAACATCGTCTCTCGATGACACACTCGCGCGATGTTTCTGCATGCGTCCAAAGTCGCGCGCAATCGCGCTCATGAAGGTCAGATGACGCATTTGTTGCACGTGTAACCGCGGCGAGATGCGCCGATTCCGGCATCATTTGATTCGAATTGAATCCTTTAAGGTTAGCGAGCCAATCAATGTATGAACCAGAAATTTCCATGATTGCCGGGGTTCTTAGATGTACGAGTCAAGCCGGGGTAATTACGGACAAGGCGGGGCATGAATCACATCAGCCACATCACACAACCACGAGCCGGATGGTTCGGACATCGTAAGCTGACCCCGCGCGCATGCATTGCGGACAGCAAAAAGCACCTTCGAACCTTCCTTGCAGAGGCGCTGGAAGACCTCGGCTTCATCACCAGCGAATGCGGCCAGGCGCTGGAACTCGAGACCGTGCTGGACGCGGAACGGCCCGATCTTCTGGTGCTCGGCGTGTCCGTGGACGGCATCGAAGTCAGTAAAATTCTCGAGACTTTGGTGAGAAAGGACTATCGCGGCAAGGTCCTCGTCATCGGGCAACCGGACTCGATCATCGTCAAGGCGGTCCGGCAGATCGGCGATGAGTACGGCATCGCCATGCTGCCGGCCCTGTCCACGCCGTTCAGTGCCGGAACCCTTCGTGACAGTCTCGCGTCATTGCTGCCGCTCGAGCCGGCACCGAGCCCCGCGGTGGACGTTCCCGAAGCGTTGAAGGCCGGCTGGCTCGAGCTGTGGTATCAGCAGAAAATTCATCTCCGGACGCTGGTTCCGAGCGGAGCCGAGGCACTGATCCGGATGCGCCATCCTGCGTGGGGCGTCGTTCCACCCGCCTACTTCATCCCCGACGAAAGCGATCCGCATTTTCACGCGCTGTCCGAGTTCGTGATCGAGCGCGCGATCGAGGACTGGCGTTATCTCCTCGAACAGATCGGGCCGGTCAATCTCTCGATCAACCTGCCGATCTCGTTTCTCGCCGACGATGATGCGGTGCGCGAACTCTGTTACCGGATTCCGGACCACGCGGCCTTCGCCGGCCTGCTGATCGAGATCGACAGCACCGAGGTGGTCGATCATCTCGACCTTGCGATCGAGGTCGCCAGGCGCGTCCGCCTGCACAATATCGGCATCTCGATCGACAATGTCGGCGCCAACTGGCCGTCCTTGCTCGGATTGCCGAACTTTCCGTTCGTCCAGCTCAAGGTCGATCATCAATACGTCACCGGCTGCGCCGATCAGCGCCTGAAGCAGACGGTGTGCCGGCGTATCGTCGAGCTCGCCCACGATGCCGGCGCGCAGGTCGTGGCCCAGGGGGTCGAGACGCGCGCGGATTTTCTCGCCGCGCATGAGATGGACTTCGATCAGGTCCAGGGCTACCTGTTCGGCAAGCCGATGGGCGTCAAGAAGTTCGCCCGCTCGCGCATGCATTTCTCGGAGAAAGAGTCGGCCTCCTGAGGCACCGCCTCGGGTCAGGCTCGAGCTTGGCGATCGATCGCGCGCAGCGCCTCGCCGCGCGCGATCAACCGCTTTGCGTTGGAATAAGTCGGGACTTCCAGCAGCGAGCCGTCGAGCTCGACGCGCCCCAGGCCCTGCGTTCGCGCCGCTTCGAAGGCTGCAACGATCCTGCCCGCCTGGCGCATTTCGTCCTCGCTCGGGGTGAGAACGCCGTTGACGATCGCCGCATGCGCGGGATCGACCAGGCTCTTTGCGGTGTATCCGAGCCGTCGCGCCCAGATCGTGTCGCGCGCGACGCCGGCCGCGTCGCTCCAGGTGTAGGGACAATCGACCGCGACGACATCGGCCGCGCGACACTCGACGATGAAGCGCTGCCGCGCGTAGGCGAGCTCCAGGCCGTCGCTGCCACGCTCGGCACCAAGATCGACGGCGAGGTCTTCGGAGGCCATCAGGCAGCCGACGGTGCGCCGGCTCGCCGCTGCAATCGCGCCGGTCTGCACCAGGCCGCGCGCGAATTCGATGTTCGGCAGCAGCGACGTCGATCCAGCAGCGATGCCGTAGTCGCGCTCGAACCGCGTCACCGCCTCGTCGAGCCCGATAACGTGGTGCGGCTCGGCGACCTTCGGCAGCGCGACGATATCAGGACGGCCGCGCATCACGGCGGCAAGATCATCCATTCCGTCCTGGTCCAGCGGGTTGACGCGAACCGCGACCACCGCGCCCTGGTCGCGCCAGGCTGCGTAGAGCTCGGCCGCCAGCGCCCGCGCCTTCGGACGCAGTGACGGCGGGGTGAAATCCTCGAGCTCGTGGATCAGCACGTCGGCGCCGCTGGCGGCCGCGTGCTGCAGGACCTGTTCGTTGGCGCCTTCGAGAAACAGCCAGGAGCGGCAGAGCGGGGCTGGGCGCAGCTTGCGCATCACACGGCCCGCGCCGTCGTCACTGAAACGTCATGTCGAGGCACTTCGAGATGTCGGAGCCGAGGCCGGACGAGATGGTGATGCAGCCGCGGATCTTCTGGGTGGTGGTGTCGCTGGCCCAGATCGCATAGCCGCCGGTGCCGAAGAACGAGTTGGTGTTCGGCGGCTCGGTCTCGGTGGCATCGAAGCTGTAATTGCCGTCGGTATCGAAGATGCGCGGCTTCTTGGTGCAGCTGCCGTCGGCCTGGACGTTGATGACCTCCTTGTTGTCCTGCGTCAGCGCCAGCGAGACCTGGCAGCGGAAGTATTCCGAGGTCTTGGCATTGAACAGATAGGCGTAGGACTTGCAGGTCGACGTCTTGAGCTTGCCGGCCGACAGGCCGCGGCTGCAGGAGATGCGCTGGTTGTTGGACAGTTTGAATTCGTCCGCCTGCGCGACTGACGCCAGCGCCATGAACGACAGAGCGACACCGATACCAATCTTCATGACGTGCTTCATCCTGATCATCCCCAGCTCGTGTTTCCGGCAATCGAAGCGTTTGTAGACGGTAACGCGAAAATAGTCGCCAAGCTTGACGCGGGAAATCACAAAGTCGCTGATGTCAGCGAGCGGTCGCGCCGATTGTCGTATTGACGCGCGAACGCCGTTCGTGATTTGTTCAAGAACGTGGGGACGACGCCGTTTTTCGGCCGGAGGTGGATCATGACGCATTTTTTGACCAGGACCTTTATTGCGACCGCGACCCTTGCTGCGATGACGACATGCGCATTCGCGCAGGAAGCCGCGCCCTGGGAGCTGAAGACCGACATGGGCTACGCCTATGACAAGGACGGCAAGACCTGGACCTACAAGATGGGGACCAGCAATGCCGGCACGCTGCTGAAGGGCGCGAAGAAGGTGCCGAAGGGGACGCTGTTCTTCATCGGCCACAACGGCCAGCTCTACATGCGTCCCGGCCCCTATCTCGAGGGCGACGGCAAGTTCATGTTCGGCTCGAACTAAAGCGTCTTCGAGCGAAGTGGACGCCGGTTCTCCTGAAGAAAGCGCGTCAAAGGAAGAGACAGAGCTCCGGTTCTGATTCAATCAGAACCGGAGCTCTTACGTTATTCGGCAGATCTCAGAACGCCGCGGCCAATTCCTTCGCGCCGGGCTTGTTGCTGTTGAAATCCATCCGCTCGTTGGTGACGGCAAGCAGCCTGGCGACGGTGTTGTGACGGATCGCGACCGGGTTGCGCTCGTAGCCCGAGCGCTGGAAGAAGTTCGCGGTCGGCACCTGCTCGCGCATCGCCTGCGGCATGGTCACCATGTCGAGCCCGGTGCCGTCGCCGGTCAGGTTCATCATCTCGAGCTCGGCCGCGGTGAGCGGCCGGCCGTAGCCCTTGTTGCGGGCGAAGATCACCGAGGTCAGCAGCTTGTGGGTCTGCAGCATCGGACCGACATCGATGTCGAGCACCATGGCGTGACACGCCCAGCCCTGCGGCGTATCGGCAAGGCGCTGATGTGCCGACCAGTCGTCGGGCACGGTCCGCGTGAACGCTACCATCTTCTTGAGCACCGCGAGCTTGTGCTCCATGGCCTTGCGCGCCGGCCCCTGCGTCCTCGCGACGCGCTCGGTCAGATCCCGCACGAATTCATGGCCCTGCTCGGCCAACAGCTCGACGGTGTTGGTGGTGAGCAGTTGGTTGTAGCCCATCGCTGTGGAGATGGCGCGCTTGCCGCCATGCTCGATGCCTGCCTGCACGTCGTAATTGCCGGTGCCGCCGGTCTCGAATGAATAGACCCGCACCGCCTGCTCCGGCGTCAGCCCCGCCGCGCGCGCGTAGCGGGCATAGGCGCGCTTGAACTCGACCTCGCTCGACGGCCGCTGCGGCGCGAACTGGAATTGTTCGGCCGCCGCCCTGACCAGATCCGAGACCACCGGGATCGTCTTGGGCGGACGCGGCGGCTTGCCGCCCTCCTCTTCAGGTGCCGGGTTGACCGGCCGCCTCGGCCCCTCATAGACCGGCGGCTGCTGCAGCACGTAATCGTCGAGCGTGATCTGCACGCGGTCGCGCCGCTTGGCATTGCGGCCGCGCCGCTTGTCGGCGATCGCGCTCCAATAGGCGCCGGCATCCTGCTCGAAGGCGGCGCGCGCCTCCTCGTATTCCTGCAGCTTGCGGCGGTAGTCCATGATCGCCTGCGGCGAGGCCTGCGCCATCGCATTGGCGACGGACGGCGGCAACGCATCGGCCTCACCGGCCGATGCAGACGGCGCGCTGGCGACAAGCGCGAGCGCGACAAATCCTGACGAGAGGCGAATCAATTGCGGGCGCATGGCCTCGTTGTAGCAAGCACTGCCGCGAAGTCAGCCCGGAAATGTCCGGATCGAAGGCGGCCGGATGCCGCGATCAAGTCCAGAATTTTCGCCACAATGCGGTGTTCTCCGAAGAATGCGTGTCCCGGGAAGGCCTTGGAGATTGCGATGAGGACGGCACTGTGGCTCGCCGCCGCTGGCGCTCTGATACTCGCCGCCCCGGCGCGCGCCGAGCGTCCGGACTGCGGGTCGTTTCCGGATACGCGTTCACGGTTGTCTTGTTACGAGAATGTGTCGCGCGCGCCTCCGGAACGCGCGACCGCGACTCATCCGCCTGTTGCGCAGGGCAAGGCAATGAAGATGAACGCCCGCAAGCGGCATCACAGGTAGCGTCGGCCTACTTCCATGCGAACACCGGCTGTTCGAGATCGGCGACGCGAGTGCTGCGCCCGGCGAGCACCTCACGGAACTGATAAATCAGCGCGGCGGTCGGCGCATGGATCTGCTGGCCGCCGAGCCGGAAGCGGATCACCCGCCGTGCGCTCTCCGGAATCGTCACGAAGCTGAACGCGTCATCGAGTTCGATCGCATCGAGGCCGATGCGGTGGACGGATGCGACCTCGTCCGGGTTCGGCGTGAGTGCCGCATGCGCGCCGGCCCAGACCACGACCGGCGTGATCAGATAACCGGACCGCGTCGGATAATCGTCGAGCATGCCGAGCACATCGCGCTCGGACAGCGCAAGGCCGAGCTCCTCGTGCAGCTCGCGCAGCGCGGCTTCCGCCTGCGTCTCGCCGGCATCGCAGCGCCCGCCCGGCAGCGCCCATTGCGCGCTGTGGGCGCGTAGTCGTGCGCTGCGGCGGGTCAGCAGGAAGGCGGCGCTGCTGCTGTCCTCACCTGCGGTCAGCGCGATCGCGACCGCCGCGCGCTTCAGCGTCGGCGCCGCATCGGCCGCGGCCTGGCGCGCGAACGCGGCACAGAGCTCTGCGATATTCCGCCGGGTGGCATCGTCAAATGTGCGGACCATTGAGCTTGACTACAACACATCAGCGTTTGATGAAATGAGCCGAACGGCATGCCTCCCGCGACCAAACTCACGATCAATCAATTGCAGGCAAGGGATCCTCACCTCATGACGGCCAAGGCCGCGGACAAGCTCAAATCCGACGGCTGGAAGGTCGCCGACACCACGGGTTTCCTGACGCTGATCGGTCCCTTGTGGGAACGGTTGAAGGACGGCGCGCTCGAGCTCGCGCTGATCACCGAGGACAAGCACCACAACCGCCGCGGCCTGGTGCAGGGCGGCGTGATCATGACCTTCGCCGACCGCGCCTGCGGCATGGCCGCGCGCTTTGTCTCGGGCAAGCCGACGCTTGCGACGGTGCAGCTCGACACCCATTTCGTCGAGGCCGGCAAGATCGGCGAGATCCTGACGACGCGGCCGCGTGTGGTACGCTCCACACGCAGCTTGATCTTCATCACGGCCGAGGTGACGGTCGACAAGCGCTGTATCGCGATGGCCAACGGCGTGTTCAAGATCTTGAAGAACGAGAGTTGACGCCTCATTCCGGAGGAACGATCGATGCAATATCGCCAGCTCGGCCGCAGCGGCCTGAAGGTTTCGCCGATCTGCCTGGGCACCATGATGTTCGGCGGACCGACCGATGAGGCGACCTCGTCGCGGATCGTGGCCAAGGCGCGCGAGGCCGGCATCAACTTCATCGACAGCGCCGACGCCTACAATGGGGGCAAGTCCGAGGAGGTCGTCGGCCGCGCGATCTCGAACAGAAGGTCGAACTGGGTGCTCGCGACCAAGCTCGCCAATCCGATCGGCGACGATCCCAACCATGGCGGCCTGTCGCGGCGCTGGGTGTTGCAGGCCGCCGACGAGAGCCTGAAGCGGCTCGGCACCGACTACATCGATGTGTACTACCTGCACAAGGAAGACCATGCGACGCCGCTCGACGAGACGGTGCGCGCGATCGGCGACCTGATCCGCACCGGCAAGGTGCGCTATTTCGGCGTCTCGAACTACCGCGCCTGGCGCGTCGCCGAGATCTGCAACATCTGCGACCGGCTCGGCATCGACCGCCCGGTCGCGAGCCAGCCCTATTACAACGCGATGAACCGGATGCCGGAGGTCGAGCATTTCCCGGCCTGCGCCTATTACGGGCTAGGCATCGTGCCCTATAGCCCGCTGGCGCGCGGCGTCTTGACCGGCAAATACGCACCCGATGCGGCGCCGCCCGCGGACACCCGCGCGGGACGCAACGACAAGCGCATGATGCAGACCGAGTGGCGGCCGGAATCCCTGCGGCTCGCGCAGGAGATCAAGCGTCACGCCGAGAGCCGCGGCATCACCGCCGGGCAGTTCGCAGTGTCCTGGGTGCTGAACTCGTCGTTCGTCAGCGCCGTGATCGCCGGCCCGCGCACCGAAGCGCAATGGGACGATTACATCCGCGCGCTCGATTACAGCTTCACCGCCGAGGACGAGGCCCTGATCGACCGCCTCGTCGTGTCAGGCCATCCCTCGACGCCGGGCTTCAACGATCCGGCATACCCGATCGAGGGACGGCGGGCGCGGACCGGATAGCACGAGCGGCGGCGACGAAGTCAGGTTGCATCGCTTCGGCCGCAGACTAGCTGCACCTCTCCCGCTTGCGAGGGAGGTCGCATCGCATGGCATGCGATGCGGGTGGGGGCTCTCTCCGCGATGCGACTCGTGGAGCAGACCCCCACCCCACGCCTCCCCCGCAAGCGGGAGAGGGAGCGCACTTCCGATGCGGCTCTCGGTTTTGCCGAAGTTGCGTTTCGTAGCTTCCGAATTGCGCAAGGGACACGTCGGCTGCACCATCGGCGCATGGAAATGCTGATACCGGTGCCGCCATGACGGCAACCAATGTACTGGACTGGATCGTAGCGCTGTTCGTCTGCTGGGCCAGCCTGACCGCAATCCTCGAGCCTCGGCGCGACGCCTCGCAGTGTGACGGTCCCACCGTAGCAAGCAGCGCGCAGCAAGCACCGTTGGCGGTGCCGACGCGGGCGGAGTTCGAGGAGATGATCCGGGATATGAAACTGCACGACTGAGGAAAGCGCGGAAGGCCCTTCGCCTTCAAACCAGCGTCCCCGAAACGAAACAGGGCGGCGCCGAAGCACCGCCCTGTCCCTACTGCCGTTGCCGGCCGCTTACTTCACGAGGTCGAAGCGATCGGCGTTCATCACCTTGGCCCAGGCCGCGACGAAGTCGTTCACGAACTGCTCCCTGGCATCCGACGAGCCGTAGACTTCGGCGAACGCGCGCAGCTGCGAGTGCGAGCCGAAGATCAGGTCGGCGCGGGTGCCGGTCCACTTCACCGCCTTGGTCTTGCGGTCGCGGCCCTCATAGACGCCCTTGCCGGCATCGCTCCACACCGTGCCCATGTCGAGCAGGTTGAGGAAGAAGTCGTTGGTCAGCGTCCCCGGCTTGCCGGTGAAGACGCCATGCTTCGACTTCTTGGCATTGGCGCCGAGCACACGCAGGCCGCCGACCAGAACCGTCAACTCCGGTCCGGTCAGCCGCAACAACTGCGCGCGATCGACCAACGCCTCCTCGGGCAGCATGAACTGACGCTTGCCGCTGATGTAGTTGCGGAAGCCGTCAGCCAGCGGCTCGAGCGGAGCGAAGGAGTGGGCGTCGGTCTGCTCCTGCGTCGCATCGGTACGGCCAGGCGTGAACGGAACCTTCACAATGGTGCCGCCGTCCTTTGCCGCCTTCTCGATCGCAGCCGCGCCGCCGAGCACGATCAGGTCGGCGAGCGAGACCTTCTTGCCGAACTCCTTCTGGATGGCTTCGAGCTTGGACAGCACAGTCTTGAGCTGTGCCGGCTCGTTGACATCCCAGTCCTTCTGCGGGGCGAGACGGATGCGCGCACCGTTGGCGCCGCCGCGCTTGTCCGAACCGCGGAACGTGGAGGCCGAAGCCCAGGCGGTCGACACCAGTTCGGAGACCGACAGACCCGAAGCGAGGATCTTCGCCTTGAGCACCTCGATATCCTTGTCGTCGATCACGGCGTGATCGAGCGCCGGAACCGGGTCCTGCCAGATCAGCGTCTCCTTCGGCACCAGCGGGCCGAGGTAGCGCTGGATCGGGCCCATGTCGCGATGCGTGAGCTTGAACCAGGCGCGGGCGAAGGCATCCGCGAACTGATCCGGATGCTCGTAGAACCGGCGCGAGATCTTCTCATAGGCCGGATCGAAGCGCAGCGAGAGGTCCGTGGTCAGCATCGTCGGGACGTGCTTCTTCGACGGATCGAACGCGTCCGGAATGTCGGCAGCCGCGCCCTTCGCCTTCCACTGCTTCGCACCCGCCGGGCTCTTGGTCAGCTCCCATTCATACTTGAACAGGTTGTCGAAGAAGTGGTTGCTCCACTTCGTCGGCGTCTGGGTCCAGGTGACCTCGGGGCCGCCGGTGATCGCATCCGCGCCGACGCCGGTGCCGAACTTGCTCTTCCAGCCGAGGCCCTGATCCTCGAGCGCGCCGCCTTCCGGCTCCGGCCCGATCAGCGACGGATCACCCGCGCCGTGGGTCTTGCCGAAGGTGTGGCCGCCGGCGATCAGCGCGACGGTCTCCTCGTCGTTCATCGCCATGCGGAAGAACGTCTCGCGGATGTCCTTCGCGGCAGCGACCGGATCGGGGTTGCCGTTCGGGCCTTCCGGATTGACGTAGATCAGGCCCATCTGCACGGCGCCGAGCGGCTCGGAGAGCTGGCGCTCGCCGCTGTAGCGCTCGTCGCCGAGCCAGGTGCCTTCCGGCCCCCAATACAACTCTTCCGGCTCCCACACGTCGGCGCGGCCGCCGGCAAAACCGAAGGTCTTGAAGCCCATCGATTCCAGCGCGACGTTGCCGGCGAGGACATACAGGTCGGCCCACGAGATCTTGCGGCCGTATTTCTGCTTGATCGGCCACAGCAGCCGGCGCGCCTTGTCGAGGTTGGCGTTGTCAGGCCAGCTGTTGAGCGGGGCGAAGCGCTGCTGACCGGCACCGGCGCCGCCGCGGCCGTCGCTGATGCGGTAGGTGCCCGCCGAGTGCCAGGCCATCCGGATCATCAGGCCGCCGTAATGGCCGAAGTCCGCTGGCCACCATTCCTGCGACGTCGTCATCAGGGCCGTCAGGTCCTTGATCACGGCGTTGAGGTCGAGGGTCTTGAATTCCTTGGCGTAGTCGAAGCCCTTGCCCATCGGATCGGACAGGCTGGAGTTGTGATGCAGCACCTGAACGTCGAGCGTCTCCGGCCACCAGTCACGATTCGTGTGTCCGCGAGGGGCTGCCGAAAATGGGCATTTGCCCGCGCCTTCGTCGGTTTTTGCGTCCATGTTTTTTCTCCGAGGTGATGGATTCTGGAATGTGCTGGAGCTCTTCCAAGAGTGATTCTACGCGCCTCAATCCATCAGGTGAAATTGACTTTAATGATCGCGGCAATAAGATAATCTGATGATAAATGTCACACTCCGGCAACTGAGGTATTTCGATGCGCTGGCGCGCCACGGGCATTTCGGGCGCGCCGCGGACGCTTGCGCGGTGTCGCAGCCGGCGCTGTCGATGCAGATCCGCGAGATGGAACAGGCGGTCGGCGGCGTCCTGATCGAACGCAGCGCGCGGCAGGTCACGCTGACGAGCTTCGGCGAGGAACTTTTGCATCGCGTGCGCGACATCCTGCGCTCGGTCGACGAGCTCGGCGACTTCGCGCGCGCCTCGCGCGACAAGCTCGCCGGACGGCTGCGCGTCGGCATGATCCCAACCATCGCGCCCTATCTGCTTCCGAAGGTGATCGAGACGCTGGCGCGGCTGCATCCCGAGCTCGACATCCATGTCCGCGAGACGCTGACGCCGAAGCTGATCAAGGAGGTCGCCGAGGGCCGGCTCGACACCGCGATCGTGGCGCTGCCGGTGTCGGAGCCGTCGCTGACCGAGGTCGCGCTGTTCTCGGAGAATTTCCTGCTGGTGCGGCCGGGCGAGGATGCCAAGACGCCGGTGCCGAGCGCCGAGATGCTGCGCGAGATGCGGCTGTTGCTGCTCGAGGAAGGCCATTGCTTCCGCGACCAGGCGCTGTCGTTCTGCAACATGCAGTCCTCGCCGCCGCGCGAGGTGCTGGATGCGAGCTCGCTGTCGACGCTGGTGCAGATGGTCGGCGCGGGCATCGGCGTCACCCTGATCCCCGAGATGGCGGTGATGGTGGAGACCCGATCGGCCCCGGTCACGGTCTCGCGCTTCAAGCATCCGCAGCCCTCGCGCACCATCGGCATGGTCTGGCGCAAGACCTCGCCGTTGGCCTCGCAGCTGCAGCAGATCGCCGAGGTGGTTTCGCTCGCGGCCCGCGAGCTGCGCGCGCCGAAGCAGGACGGCGCGAAGGAGCCGGCGAAGCGCGCGGCGCGACGCAAGGCCGGGTGATCGCGGCTGGGTCTTGGAGTGGACGCCGCCCATACTCCGCGGCGGATGTTGTGAACGGGACTCGTCGTTCCAGCATCGCGCAACAATGAGATTCGGTGGTTATGGGTCCCTGCTTTCGCAGGGACGACACCGAATTTGTGGGCGCAGTCCCTAGCAACCGTCAGATCATGATGGTTGCTACGAAGCTGTCGTTCCGGCGCCCATGGCAGGGCCCCGGATCTACGCCCCCCTACTTCTCCAGATACTTTTTCATCTCGGCGATCAGGCCGTCGCGCAGTTCGGGGCGCTTGAGGCCGAAGGCGATGTTGGCGCGGAGGAAGCCGGGCTTGGAGCCGCAATCGTGGCGTTCGCCCTCGAACTCGACGCCGTAGAATTTCTGCGTCTTGGCGAGCCCGATCATCGCGTCGGTGAGCTGGATCTCGCCGCCGGCGCCGCGCTCCTGCGTCGCCAGGATGTTGAAGATCTCGGGCTGCAGGATATAGCGGCCGGTGATCGACAGGTTCGACGGCGCGGTGCCCTTCGGCGGCTTCTCGACCATGCCGTCGACCTCGAAGATGTTGCCGGTGCGTTTGCCGACGCCGCAGATGCCGTATTGATGGGTGAGCTCGTCCGGCACCGCTTCGACCGCGATCACGTTCGACTTCTCGCCGAGCTTGTTTGCCGCCTCGACCATCTGCTTCAGGCAGCCCGGCGTGTTCAGCACCAGCTCATCGGGCAGCACCACGGCGAACGGCTCGTTGCCGACGATGTCGCGCGCACACCACACCGCATGGCCAAGCCCGAGCGGCGCCTGCTGCCGGGTGAAGCTCATCGCGCCGGCTTCCGGCTGGTTCTGCGCCAGGATGTCCTGCTCGGTCTTCTTGCCGCGCTGCGCGAGCGTGGTGTCGAGCTCGAACATGCGGTCGAAATGATCCTCGATGACGCCCTTGTTGCGGCCGGTGACGAACACGAAGTGCTCGATGCCGGCTTCCCTCGCCTCGTCGACCACGTACTGGATCAGCGGCTTGTCGACGATCGTCAGCATCTCCTTCGGCATCGCCTTGGTGGCGGGCAGCACGCGGGTACCGAGACCGGCGACGGGAAATACGGCTTTGCGGATCTTCATGGGATTATCGGAGGCCTTGAAAACGGGTGGGACGGCGGCGCGGGATTTAATCGCACCTTGGTAACCGTTTTTGCAGCCGAGAACAAAGGCGGATGTGTGATGCACGCGTTCCGCATTTCCACCCCAGCGGCGTCCGCCCGAGTGTTCCGTCTATCGCGGCATCCCGACCGCGCGCGATGGGGCCGTCACGCCGCCGGATGCGGCGGTCGCGGCAGCGGATGACGCGATCCAGCGACGATATTTGCGGGTGAGCGATGCGGTGCGGAGCTGGGCTAACAACAACGCCTTCAGCGGCGAAACGTTCGGATTGGCCGTGCGGCCCCGGCTCAACCGCCGCAACTGGAATTTCACGACGGCCATCGCGGCCAGCGAGGCCATCGGCTTGCTCTTCCAGTTGATCGGCGCGACTTCTGGCCGCAGATCCTCACCCCGACGCCAGGCGTTCGGCAGGTCCGGCCGGATCGCCAGCGCGGTGGCGATGCCGGCGACGGCGACGCCGCTGTCGAGCACCTGCTGCACGACGCCGATCCGGCGAATGCCGCCGGTGACCATGACCGGCATTTTGGCGACCGCGGCGATATCGCGCGCGAAGTCGAGGAAATAGGCCTCGCGCGCCAGCGTGCGGCCATCGCGCGCATCGCCCTGCATCGCCGGCGCCTCGTAACTGCCGCCCGACAACTCCACGAGATCAACGGACAACCCGTTCAACATCTCGACGACGGACTTCGCATCCAGCGCATCGAAGCCGCCGCGCTGGAAATCGGCCGAGTTCAATTTGACCGCAACGGAGAAACCCGGCGACACCGCCGCGCGCACCGCCTTGACGGTCTCGATCAACAGTCGCGCCCGGTTCTCGAGCGAACCGCCCCAGCGGTCGGTGCGCTGGTTGGTCAATGGCGACAGGAACTGGCTGAGCAGATAGCCGTGCGCAGCATGGATTTGCACGCCGGAGAAGCCGGCGCGCTCGGCGAGGCGCGCGGCGCTGACGAAGCGGGCGATCACCTCATGGATGTCCTGCTCGGTCATCGCCCTTGGCATCGCAAACAGGTTCGAATGCTTGCCGAGGTCGAGCGCCACGGCGGACGGCGCCAGGGTTTGCTGGCCGAGATTCTTCATCATCTGGCGGCCCGGATGATTGAGCTGCATCCAGATTTGCGCGCCCTTGGCCTGACCGATGCGCGCCCAGTTTCGAAACGGCTCGAGCCCGGTGCGGTCCTCCAGCACGACACCGCCGGGCCCGGTCATGGCGCGGCGATCGATCATGACGTTGCCGGTGATGATGAGGCCGGCGCCGCCGTCGGCCCAGGCCTGGTAGAGGCGCAGCAATTCGGCCGACGGGAAATGCCCGCCGTCAGCCATGTTCTCCTCCATCGCCGCCTTGGCGATGCGGTTCGGAATGCTGCTTCCATTGGGCAGGGTCAGGGACTCGAAGGGCGACATCAGCCAATTTCCTTGTTGATCGCCGCAGACCATAACCTTAAAGTTAACTTTAAGGTCAAGCACGAGGGGATCACCAGTGAAGATCGGGGAACTGGCTCGGGAGTCCGGCCTCGCGCCGTCGCGCATCCGCTTCTATGAGCGGCAGGGCTTGATCGGCTCGATCGATCGCGGCTTAAACGGCTATCGGCAGTATTCGCGCGGCACCAGGCAGGTCCTCGAGATCATCGTGATGGCCCAGCAGGCCGGATTTTCGCTCGACGAGATCCGGAACCTGCTGCCGCCGCACGGCAAGGGAGATTGGAGCAAGGACAGGCTGGTGGCCGCGCTGAAGACCAAGGTGGCCGAGGTCGAGGCCTTGCGGCGCCGATTGTCGGAGACCCAGGCCGGGCTTGAGGCCGTGATCGCCCGGATCGAAGCCACGTCACCCGGCGGCGACTGCTTTGAGAATGCCGAAGGTATTTTGGCCGGCCTCAGAGACCAGACGAAGACGGGTTGATGACGTCGGACAATTTGTCCCGGTCAAACAACTGCGCGCGATTTCGTCACGCCCAAAATGCCGCCCATTGTTAAGATATTGGAAACCGTGACGGGGCCTTCTGAGGCGGCACGATTTTGACAGGCACACGACAATGCGCTCGACCGGAACACCGCGGACCAAGCTTTTCAGCACGAGCCTTGTCGCGCTGGCCCTGCTGCTGCCGGGCAGCACCCAAGCGCAGTCGGCAGGCAACGGCCTGACCAACCTGATCGACAGCATCTTCTCGGGACCGAACGCGACGCCGCCGCAGGCCGCGACCGGTCAGGACGGTGCAGCCCCACCCTGGAGCGGCGAGGACGGCGCCTCTGGCCATCCGCTGATGACCGCCGCCGCGATCCGCCAGGCGCATCGGACTTCCCGAACTGCGTCGCGGCGATGTGGCCGGATGCTGCGCGGCGCAACATCACGCAGCAGAATTTCGAGCGCTTCACCGTGGGTCTGCAGCCCGATCTGCGCATCATGGATCTGCTGGATTCGCAGCCGGAGTTCACCAAGGCGATCTGGGACTATCTCGACATCCTGGTGAGCGACGCGCGGCTCGCCAAGGGCCGCGAGGTCCTTGCGAAGTACAAGCCGCAGTTCGACGCGACCGAGAAGGCCTATGGCGTCGATCGCTATATCATCGCGGCGATCTGGGGCATCGAGTCGAACTACTCGACCCAGATGGGCGATCGCAGCGTGGTGCAGTCGACCGCGACGCTCGCCTGCATCGGTCGCCGCCAGGCCTATTTCAAGGACGAGTTCCTGTCGGCGCTCGAAATCCTCAACCGCGGCGATCTCAGGCCCGAGCAGATGCGCGGCTCCTGGGCCGGCGCATTTGGCCCGACCCAGTTCATGCCGACCGCGTTCAAGCGCTATGCCGTCGACGGCGATGGCGACGGCCGCCGCGACGTCGTCGATAATCCCAGCGACCTGATCGCCTCGACCGCCAACAATCTGAAGAAGGATGGCTGGCAGACCGGCGCGAGCTGGGGCTACGAGGTCGTGCTGCCGCAAGGCCTGAACTACATGCTGGCCGACCGAGCCAAGGCGATGCCGCTGTCGCAATGGGAGCAACTCGGCGTCAAGCGACCGAACGGCCAGCCGTTCCCGCGGCCCTCCGACAAGGCCTATCTGCTGGCGCCGGCGGGCGCCGAGGGTCCGGGCTTCCTGATGCTGCAGAACTTCCGGGTGATCATGAAGTACAACCCGGCCGAGGCCTACGCGCTCGCGATCGGTCATTTCGCCGATCGGCTGCGCGGCGGTCAGCCCTTCGTGCAGCCCTGGCCGCGCCAGGAGCGGGTGCTGTCGCGCGCCGAGCGGCTGGAACTGCAGCAGCTGCTCGCCCAACGCGGCTTCTACAAAGGCACGCCCGACGGCCAGTTCGGCGGCCAGACCCGCGAGGCGCTGCGCGGATTCCAGGTCTCGATCGGGGCGCCGGCCGACGGCTTTGCCACCGCTGAAGTGCTGGAGCGGCTGCGGGGGCGGTAGGCCGGCGGCCATATTGCCCCATAGGCCCCCTCTCCCCCGAAAAGTAACTGTGAAATCCGATATTTGCTGTTCGCCTTGACGGCGACCGGAGGCACCCGATTTATGGTGGAAAAGCTGCCCGCTTGCGGCCCGATTCCGCTAATATGCTCGCCTGCTTCCAGATCATTTGCGACCGAACCCGATGCGAGAGCCGAAGTCCTTCCTGCGCCTATTCACCGAAGCCGGGCCGCTGGTCGCGCTGGCGGTGGCGCTCGCGCTGTTGATCGGCATCGCGCAGCCCGCCTCGGCGCAGTTCTTCGGCTTCCCCGGCTTCGGCGGTGGACAGCCGCAGCCGCAGCGCCGCGCTCCGCCGCAGCACGGCGGTGGCGGCTGGTTCGGCGGTGATTTCTTTGCACCGTTCCAGCAGCAAGCGCCGCAATCACAGCCGCAACGGCCGCGCGAGGATTTCTCGCGGGCGCCGCCGCCGGCCAAGCGCGAAGCTGCAGCCGAGCGCAACGTGCTGGTGATCGGCGACGCCATGGCCGACTGGCTCGCCTACGGCCTGGAGGATGCCTATTCCGATCAGCCCGATATGGGCGTGATCCGCAAGCACAAGACGGTCTCCGGCCTGATCCGCTATCAGCCCAAGGGCGACCCGGCGGACTGGGCGGCCGCCGCCAAGGGCATTCTCGCCACCGAGAACCCCGACGCCATCGTCGTGATGCTCGGCCTCAACGACCGCACCGCGATCCGCGAATCGGCGGTGGAGAAGAAGGTCGACAAGAAGGACGAGAAGAAGGACGCGCGCGGCAAGCCGGACGCCAAGCCGGGCGACAAGCCCGATGCCGCCGCCAAGACCGACGGCAAGGCTGAAGCCAAGGCCGACAACAAGCCGGCCGAGACCGAGCCGCCGGCAGACGACGCCGAGAGCGACTCGCAGGCCGCGCCGGAAAAGACCGCGCGTTCGCCCAACGGCCTCTATGAATTCCGCGACGACCGCTGGGTCGAGCTCTACGGCAAGAAGATCGAAGAGCTGATCAACGTGCTGAAGAGCAAGGGCGTGCCGGTGCTGTGGGTTGGCCTGCCTGCGATCCGCGGCCAGAAGGGCACGTCGGACATGCTGTTCCTCGACGCGCTGTATCGCGACGGCGCCGGCAAGGCCGGCATCACCTATGTCGACGTCTGGGACGGCTTTGTCGACGAGGCCGGCCGCTTCATGCCGAAGGGCCCCGACTTCGAAGGCCAGCCGCGCAAGCTGCGCTCCGACGACGGCGTGTTCTTCACCAAGGCCGGCGCACGCAAGCTCGCGCATTATGTCGAGCGCGAGGTGACGCGCCTGCTCGCGGTGCGAACCGGCCCGATCGCGCTGCCGAGCGAACCGGCAACGCCGGAGACCAGCACCGAGCCCGGCAAGCCGGCGCCGCGGCCATTGGCGGGCCCCGTGCTGCCACTGGTCGCCTCCACGGTCGGCACCGATCAATTGCTCGGCGGTCCCGGCTCGCGGCCTGCCGCCGTCGATGCACTCGCCGCGCGCACGCTGGTGAAGGGCGAGGCCTTGGCGCCGCCGGCCGGCCGCGCCGACGATTTCGCCTGGCCGCGCCGCGAGATCGGGCGCGAGCAGGCCAAGGGCGACGTGCCGGTTGCCGCGGTGACGCCGGCTGCGCCGGCGGCCGGAGGACCTGCCAACCCGCCGCCCTCGACCACGGCGATCGCGCCCGACGGTTCGATCATCACCGCGCCGAAGCCGCAGAGGCGCGTGTTCCGTCCGGCCCAGGCCCAACCGCAACAGCAGCCGCAGACGCAGCCCTGGCTGCGCGACTTCTTCGGCTTCGGCGCGCCGCAGCAGCGCCCGCTGGTGGCCCCGCCGCCGCGTCCGCCACGCAGCGTCGGACAGCGCGCCGCAGGGCCGGGAAATCCCTGGCAGTAAGCGGCGGAAGCGAAGTTACATCCACGTCATTGCGAGCCACCCGGTCGGCGCGAGGCGCCGCCGGATGACAGGCTCCGCGACGAAGCAATCCATCGCTCCGCCAGTGGAGAAATGGATTGCTTCGTCGCGGAGCCTGTCATCCGGCGCGCCTACGCGCGACCCGTTGGCTCCTCGCAATGACGGTGGATGAGATATCTCAGCCGTAGTAGCGCCAGCGTGACGGCGGCGGGCGGCGCGGCTGGCGCGTCATCAACAGCGCGAGCGCAAAGCCGATGCCGCCGGCGATCAGCAGCGCGCCGAGCGGATTGTCCTGCACCGATCTTGCCATGGCCTTTTGTCCACCGCGGATGGTCTCGCCGCGATGCTCATAAGCATCCTTGGCATAATTGACCGCAGTGTCGGCGGCGTCGCGCGCGGCATCCTTGGCCTGGCCGTAGAGATCCTGCACGGTGCCGGCGGCTTCGCGCGCGCGGCCCGAGGCCTGTGTCTGCGCGTCGCCGGTCGCATCGCCGATTGCGCCTTCGGCCTTGCCCGCGAACTCCTTCGCCGTCCCGAAAATCCGATCCTTGTCCATCACGACTGCTCCCTGAAATTGTCAGGGAGCCAACCGCCGAACCCCGCGCAAGTTCCTGCGGCTAAAGGATCAGCCCGCCGTCGACGACGATGGTCTGGCCGACGATGTAGGAAGCGAGCGGCGAGGCCAGGAACAAAGCGGCGCCGGCCATGTCGGCGGGCGTGCCGAGACGCTTCAGCGGAATGCGCCCGAGCGCGCCTTCGAGACGCTTGGGATTGGCGGTCGTCGCCTTGGTCATCTTGGTGTCGACGAGGCCCGGCGCGATGCCGTTGACGCGGATGCCGTTCTCCGCCCACGCCTCGCCAAGCGTGCGCGTCAGCCCGACCGCGCCGGTCTTCGAGGCGTTGTAGGCCGGATTGCCCATGGTGGAATGATAGGCCGCCGTCGAGCTCACGATGATCAGCGAGCCTTTGCTGGCGGTGAGCATCGCGTGGAATTTGGTGGCGCAGGCCATCAGGCTCATCAGATTGACTTCGAGCACCTTGCGGAAGCCCTCCATCTCGAATTCCCCGCGGCGGTAAATCACCGCGCCTTGCGCCAACACCAGCACGTCGAGCCGATCGAATGACGGTGCGAGGTTCTCGATCGCCTGCGGATCAGAGACATCGAGCTGCGCATAGGAAAGGCCATCGAGATCCGAGCCCTCTTCAGCGGAATAATCGCTCGCCCGCGCGCGGGTGCCGTACACGGCAACGCGCGCGCCCTTGCCACGGAAGGCCTGCGCGATGCCGTTACCGATGCCGCTGGAGCCGCCGACCACCAGTACCTGCTTGCCGCTGAAATCGAGCTCGTTCATCGCGTTTCCTCTCTGCTGTTTTCTTGATTGAGCATGATCCTTCGCGAAAAGCCAACGGCGGACTTGCGTTAACGCGCTGCGTGCGCGGCGATCAGGGAACGCCGGTTTGACGTCTCTGCGGATCGGTGCCAGCGTTGCCGGTCTCACAACGCAAGAAATCAACGGGAGGTCCGTCGTGTCCGAATACAAGCAGCTCAGCCGTTCGGTGAAGGGCCTCACCGTTCTCGTCACGGGCGCCGCCAGCGGCATGGGCCGCGCCACCGCGCGCGTGTTCGCCGATGAAGGCGCCAATGTCGCTGTCACCGATCTTAGCGAAGAAGGCACGCAGGCGGTGGCGAAAGAGATTTCGGCGAGCGGCGGCTCGGCGAAGGCCTGGACGCTCGACGTCAGCGATCGCGACGCCATCACGCGGGTCGTCAACGACGTCGCCGCGCATTTCGGCGGGCTCGACATCGTCGTCAACAATGCCGGCATCTCGGTGCGGGTGCCGATCGACGATCCCGGTTACGAGGACGCCTGGGCCAAGGGCATCGCCGTGATGCTGACGGCGCATCCGCGCATCATCCGCGCCGCACTGCCGTACCTGCGCAAGTCGCGCTCGCCGCGCATCGTCAACATCGCCTCGACCGAAGCTCTGGGTGCGACGGGCCTGCACAGCCCCTATTCCGCGGCCAAGGGCGGCGTCACCAGCCTGACCCGCTCGCTGGCGGTGGAACTGGGACGCGAAGGCATCACGGTGAACTGCATCTGTCCGGGCCCGATCCGCACCGCCATCACCGACCGCATCTCCGAGGAGCACAAGACGATCTACGCCAAGCGCCGCACCGCGCTGGCGCGCTACGGCGATCCGGAAGAGGTGGCACACATGACGCTGAGCCTGTGCCTGCCCGCGGCATCGTTCCTGACCGGCGCCGTGATCCCGGTCGACGGCGGGTTGATGGCGCGGAATGCCTGACCCGCATTCGCTGCCGGCTCGGCCGCGAAGCGTTGACAGCGCGCGCGTCGGGAGTAGCCTTTCCGTCAAATCAGACGAAGCGGGACAACAGCCCGCACGATACGGGGAGATACGCCAATGACGGTCCTGATCCGGCAGCTTCACAAGCACTTCGTCGGCGAGGTTTCCGGCGTCGATCTGCGCAAGCCGCTGACGAAGCAGGAAGCGACCGACATCGAGGCCGGCATGGACAAATACGCCGTGCTCGTCTTCCACGGCCAGGACATCACGGACGAACAGCAGATGGCGTTCGCGCTGAATTTCGGCGAGCGCGAGCACTCGCGCGGCGGCACGGTGACGAAGAAGGAGGACTACCGCCTTTCGTCCGGGCTCAACGATGTCGGCAACCTCGGCAAGGACGGCAAGCCGCTGCCGAAGGATCATCGCACCCATCTGTTCAATCTCGGCAACTGCCTGTGGCACTCCGACAGTTCGTTCCGGCCGATTCCGGCAAAATTCTCGCTGCTGTCGGCACGCGTCGTGAACCCGAAGGGCGGCAACACCGAATTCGCCGACATGCGCGCCGCCTATGACGCGCTCGACGACGAAGCCAAGGCCGAGATCGAGGACATGATCTGCGAGCACTCGCTGATGTATTCGCGCGGTTCGCTCGGCTTCCTCGACTACACCGAGGAAGAGAAGCAGATGTTCAAGCCGGTGCTGCAGCGCCTGGTGCGCACCCATCCGGTGCACGGCCGCAAGTCGCTGTACCTGTCGTCGCATGCCGGCGCCATCAAGGGCATGAGCGTGCCGGAGGCGCGGGTGCTGCTGCGCGACCTCACCGAGCACGCGACGCAGAGCGAGTTCGTCTATGTGCACAAATGGACGCTGCATGACCTCGTGATGTGGGACAACCGCCAGACCGTGCACCGCGTGCGCCGCTACGACCAGTCGCAGCCCCGCGACATGCGCCGCGCCACGGTCGCCGGCACCCAGCCGACGGTGGCGCAGGAAGCGGCGGAGTAGCGGCGACACTCGTAGCTAAACCAACGGCCGTCGTCCCGGGCAAGCGACTTGTCCGCCGTAGCTCAACGAGCGAAGGCGGAAGCGCGACCCGGGACCATAACCACAGGGCGCGGCTGTTGCGCGACGCTGTGGCCCCAACTCGCTTCATCCCACGTCCTGTGGTTATGGGTCCCTGCTTTCGCAGGGACGACAGCGGGAATGTGGAGAGGTCGTCGATACGTCAGCGTAGCCTACGCGTGCCCGGCGTCGTTCGACAGCATGCCCGCCTCGATGCCGATCTTGCGCAAGGCGCGGGCGTATTTCTCGTCGACGTCGGCGCCGAAGATCAGCTCCGGATCGGCGTCGCAATGCAGCCAGCCATTGTGCTGGATCTCGTTCTCGAGCTGGCCCGGCGCCCAGCCGGCATAGCCGAGCGCGAGGATCGCGTGCTTGGGACCGGCGCCCTTGGCGATCGCTTTCAGGATATCGACGGTTGCGGTCAGCGAGATGCCGTCATCGATGTTGAGCGTCGCGTCCTGAATGTAGAAGTCGCTGGAATGCAGCACGAAGCCGCGGCCGGTGTCGACCGGGCCGCCCTTCATCACCTTCATCATCTCGGCGTTCTCGGGCAGCTGGATCTGGTCCGACTTCTGGATGATGTCGAGCTGCACCAGCAGTCCGGGGAAATCGATGCTGCCGGCCGGGCGATTGACGATGATGCCCATAGCGCCTTCCGACGAATGCGCACACATGTAGATCACGGAGCGCTCGAAGCGCGGGTCGTTCATCACAGGCATCGCGATCAGCATCTGGCCATCGAGATAGCCATCTTCGGTGGCATGGGGACCGACGGCCGGATTTCTGCCGGCGGTGGTCTTGCGAGTCTTGCCTGTTTTGCCTTCAGGGCGCATCCGCAAAGGCCTCTCCTGCTGATTTGGCATCCTGATATTGGGTGGCGGTTCTGTCAATCAACCATCGGCCGCAGTGCGGCGGTGCATCACAAGCAATTCAATGGTTTGCAACCAAAGTTGCAGGTAAAGACGTCTCATGATCGTCACAGTTCCCATGCGTGCCGCATTTGGCGTTGCCGCCTTGATATCCGTCGCATCCGTGGCAGCGGAGGTTCGTGCCGACGACGCCTCGCCGTGGCAGCAGGACACCCATTCCGCGGTGCGGCTGCTGGCGGGATCGCGCAGCGGCGCGGTGCTGCTCGGCGGCATCGCTTTCCAGTTGCAGGACGGCTGGAAAACCTACTGGAGGACGCCGGGCGATTCCGGCGTGCCGCCGCGGTTCGATTTCTCCAAATCGGACAATGTCGACGCGGTCACGGTGATGTGGCCGGCGCCGCGCCGGTTCGACGACGGTGCCGGCGGCACCTCGCTCGGCTACAAGCACCAGGTGGTGCTGCCACTGCGCATCGTCGCGAAGAATCCCGACAAGCCGTTGGTGCTGCGCGCCGACATCAGCTACGCGGTGTGCGAGAAGCTGTGCGTGCCGGTGGAAGCGAAAGCCGAGCTTGCGTTCGCGAGCGTCGCCTCGACCGAGGACGCGGCGCTGTCGGAAGCGCTCAACGCGGTGCCGAAGCCCGCCAATATCGGCGATCCCACGCCGTTCACGATCCGCGACGTCAAGCGCGAGGGCAACAACGTGCTGGTCGATGTCACCGCGCCGGAGAGCAAGGACCTCAGCCTGTTCGCCGAGGGGCCGACGCCGGACTGGGCGCTGCCGGTGCCAAAACTCGTCGAGCACGCGCCGCCGGGCGTGAAGCGCTTCTCGTTCGAGCTCGACGGCCTGCCGCCCGGCGCCAAGGCGGACGGCGCCGCGCTGAAGCTGACCCTGGTCGGCGGCGACAAGAGCTACGAATTCAATATCAATTTGAACTGACGCCCACCTCTCCAATCGTCGTCCTGGCCTCGTGCGCAATTGCGCACAGGAGCCGGGACCCATAGTCCGCGGCGGCTGATTGAGGCAGGCTGGGGATGAAGCTGTGCGCACAAACTGTTCCCCGTGGTTATGGATCCCGGCTCCCGTGCGCAATTGCGCACTAGGCCGGGATGACGCAAGGCGGGAACAGCGCTCACCCAACCCAATCTTAACGTTTCGTTGATAGATCGGGGGCCATTGCCGCCTTGCGGCGTTTTGGGAATTTTCCGCCTTGGCTGTGATGGAGACACAATCCGGATCCTCTGCCGATTCCTCTGCGCCATCGGGCGTGGTCGCACGCCTGCGGGACCTCGTCGCGCGCCTGCTCGGCGGCACCAAGGAGGCGTCGGTCACCAAGCGTCTCGCGGGCATGATCTTCATCATCCGCGTCGTCAGCGCCGCGATCGCCTATCTCGCGCAGATCCTGCTGGCGCGCTGGATGAGCGGCTCGGACTACGGCATCTATGTCTATGTCTGGACCTGGGTGCTGCTGCTCGGCAGCACGATGGATTTCGGCATCGCGCCGTCCTCGCAGAAGATCATCCCGGAATATCGCGCGCGCGGCGACCTCGCCGCATTGCGCGGCTTCCTCTCCGGCGGTCGCTGGGTGGTGCTTGCCGCATCCAGCACGGTGGCGCTGCTGCTCGCCGGCGTGATCCACCTTGCCTCGCCGTGGATCGATCCCAACGCGATCGTGCCACTCTACATAGGCTGCCTGACCTTGCCGCCCTTCGTGGTCGCCAACACCCAGGACGGCATCTCGCGCGCGCATGACTGGATGCAGCTCGGCCTGATGCCGCAATTCATCGTGCGGCAGGGGCTGATCATCGCGCTCACCGCCGGCGCGCTGGCGCTCGGCCTCAATCTCGGCGCCACCGCCGCGATGATCGCGAGCGCAGCCGCCGTCTACATCGCGGCGATCGGCCAGATGATCGTGCTGAACCGCCGCCTCGCAGCCCATCACGGTCCGGGCGAGAAGACCTACGACGTCAAGGGCTGGTTTAAGATCTCGCTGCCGATCATGCTGGTCGAGAGCTTCTATTTGCTGCTCGGCTACACCGACGTGCTGATGCTGCAGCAATTCCGCTCCTCCGAGGAGGTCGGCATCTATTTCGCCGTGGTGAAGACGCTGGCGCTGGTGTCGTTCGTGCACTACGCGATGTCGGCGACGACGGCGCACCGCTTCGCCGAGTACCATGCGCTCGGCGACAAGGACCGGCTATCGGCCTATGTCGCGCACGCCATCAGCTGGACGTTCTGGCCATCGCTGCTTGCAACCATCGCGCTGCTCGCGTTCGGCAAGCCGCTGCTCTGGCTGTTCGGCCCGAAATTCGTCGACGGCTACAGCATCATGTTCGTCGCCGCGATCGGCCTCGTGGTACGCTCGGCGATCGGGCCGGTGGAGCGGCTGTTGAACATGCTTGGCCACCAGAGCATTTGCGCGACCGCCTATGCGGTGTCATTTCTCATGAATGTCGGGCTCTGCATCGCGCTGGTGCCGCGCTACGGCGGCATGGGCGCCGCTGCCTCGACCTCGCTGTCGCTGACCTTCGAGACCATCCTGTTGTTCTACGTGGTGCGCTCGCGCCTCGGCCTGCACGTGCTGGCATTCGGGAAGCGGCGGGCGGCGGCATAGCTTTCGGCCGGACGCGGCGGTATACAGTTGCCGCATGACCGCCGCCGACCTGAAAGACCTGTTTGATCGCGTCCTATCCTGGCCGAAGGCGGCGCAGGACGAATTGCTGTCGATGGCGAATGCGATCGAAAACGCATTGCACGGCCACCAGCACGTCGCCTCCGAAGTTGAGCTGCAGATATCTGAGGCCGCGATCACATCCATCGAAGTCACCCCCGACGCGAGCTCCACTGCGGACGAGGTTGATATCCTGAAGAGCATGGAGCGGCTGGTAGCCGCGAAACAAAAGCCTGCGAAAGAGAGTGGATCGGACGCCTGACGGCAAGCCTGCCGATCATCCCATAAAAAAACCGGCCCTGATCCAATCAGGGCCGGCCCTTCACCGCCAAATCCAGGCGAGGATCACTCCGCGGTCCAGCCGCCGTCGATCGAGAGGTTGGCGCCGGTGATCTGCGCGGCATCGTCGCCGCACAGGAACAGCGCCAGCGCTGCGACCTGCTCCGAGGTCACGAACTCCTTGGTCGGCTGGGCGGCGAGCAGCACGTCCTTGATGACCTGCTCCTTGGTCATGTTGCGCGCCTTCATGGTCTCCGGAATCTGGTGCTCGACCAGCGGCGTCCAGACATAGCCCGGCGAGATGCAGTTGCAGGTGATCTTGAACTGCGCGAGTTCCAGCGCCGCGGTCTTGGTGAGGCCGGCGATGCCGTGCTTGGCCGAGACATAGGCCGACTTGAACGGCGAGGCGACCAGCGAGTGCGCCGAGGCGGTGTTGATGATGCGGCCCCAGCCGCGCTTCTTCATGCCGGGCACCGCGGCACGGATGCCGTAGAACGCCGATGACAGATTGATCGCGATGATCGCTTCCCACTTCTCCGGCGGGAATTCCTCGATCGGCGACACGAACTGGATGCCGGCATTGTTGACCAGGATGTCGACCGAACCGAAGGTCTTCTCGCCGAGCGCGATCATGTCGGCGATCTCCGCCGGCTTGGTCATGTCGGCCGGCGAATGCACGGCTTTCACCTTGAAGTCGGTCTCGATGCCGGAACGTTCCTTCTCGATGTCGGCCGGAACGCCCATGCCATTGAGGACGATATTGGCGCCGGCGCCCGCGAAGGCGCGCGCGTAAGCCAATCCGATGCCGCTGGTCGAGCCGGTCACAACGGCGGTCTTGCCTGTCAATGTACCCATTATTCGGTCGCTCCTATTTTGCCTGCGGGGGCGTGGGTTCGTCCCCCGTGAGATCGTAAGTCACCATGGTTTCCCCGGACTGTGGCCGTTCTAGCCATTCTTTGTGACGCATCGACAAATGCACGTCGCGGACGCCCGCGCCCCAGTGCTCGACCATCCCGACATGGGAGAAGTCGTAATCCTTCGAGGAGCTCTCGTAATTCTTGCTCTTGTAGATCAGGTGAACCACCGTGACGGTGTTCTCCTTGGAAGCCTTGCGCAGCAGTTCGACCGACGGATCGTTCTTCAGGTAATCGGGCAGCTTGCTGATCAGGTCGCGCACCGCCATGCGGGCATTGTGGACCTGCTTGTTCTTGTCGGTGTTCATCCGCGTCCGGCTGGAATAGCGGATGTCCTTCTCGCGCTCGGCAGCCTCCAGCAGCGTCTCCGGCAACGGGCCGCGGGCGCTGAACAGATCGACCTGGAAGATCAGGAGATCGCGGCTGGTCTCCTCGTCGAGCACGAAGTCGAGCGGCGTGTTGGAGGCGATGCCGCCGTCCCAGTAGTGCTCGCCCTCGATCACCACGGCGGGAAAGCCCGGCGGCAGGGCGCCGGAGGCCATGATGTGCTCGGGGCCGATTTTCTTGCCGCGCTTCTTGAACTCGTAATTGTCGAAATAGCAGAAATTGCCCGAGGTCACGCCGACCGCGCCGACCGACAGCCGCGTTTTCAGATCGTTGATGCGATCGAAATCGACGAGACGCTCCAGCGTCTTCTTCAGCGGCGCGGTGTCGTAATAGCTCAGCGATTGCGAGCTGCCGGGCGGCCACAGCGGCGCCGGCGGAATCCGCGGCGTGAAGAAGCCGGGCACGCCGAAGGTCGCGATGATGGCGGCAGAGGTCTCGTTGAACAGCGAGCGGGCGCGCTCATGGTTCGAGACCGGATTCCACGGCACCGGCGCCGAGACCATCTCCCAGAATTCCTTCAGCTTCGGCACGCGCTTGTCCGGCTCGTTGCCGGCGATGATCGCGGCGTTGATGGCGCCGATCGAGATGCCGGCGATCCATTCCGGCTCGAAGCCTGCGTGACAGAGCGCCTGAAAGGCGCCGGCCTGATAAGAGCCGAGTGCGCCGCCGCCCTGAAGGACCAGCACCCGCTGCGCTTGCGCCGGCGTCGAGGCCGGCGCGGAATCCGAAGTATCCATTCGTAACCGTTCGCTCAAAGACGATTTGAGCCGCAACCGTGGCGGCTGTTCGCCGCGGCGTCAATCAGCGAGATGAAGGGGTTAGATCACGCGGAATTTATCGAAATCAGGTTGCCGCCAGAATGAGCGTCCAGAACACCTTGTACTTGGTGTTGGGCGCATAGACGGCCGCGATGCCCATTTTTGTGACACCGCTCTTGAGCATATTCGCCTTGTGCGGCGGCGAGTCGCGCCAGCCTGAAAAAGCTTCCGCGAGCGTGTGATAGCCCGCCGAGATGTTCTCGACCGCTACGGTCGCCGGGTAGCCGCCGGCTTCCAGCCGCTTGCCGAGCGGGGCCTTCACGTCATGGTCCATCTTGTTGCGGGCGGCCATCGCCTGCGACTGCTGCTCGGCGAGCCTGGTCAGGTCCGGATCGACCACGACGATGCCGAGACCGTTGTTCTGGCGGTACTGCGAAAACAGGATCGCGGCGGCCTGGCTATCCAGGACAGCACCGGGCTGCGCCATGTTGAGATACATCGCCGGTTCTTCCGGGATTTTGGTGTCCGCGGCGCAGCCGGCAAGCACCAGAAGCCCGAACAGGGCGACCGTCGTCCGTTTCACAGGTGAAAACCCCCAAGGTTGGCCCGCCGTTGTTGCATACCAACCGTGGCTGAATGGTGAACAGGGGCTAACTTTTGGCCAGCAAAGGCCACCAATGTCCGGGCTATGCAGTTCCAGCGGCCGGCCGCTTCCCCTTCCCCATGAAAGGGGGAAGGTCGGGATGGGGGTCGGCCCACGGCTCCGCTG
>NZ_LGTB01000031.1 GCF_001238275.1 Bradyrhizobium viridifuturi | reverse complement strand
GGGAACGACGGCGATTTGCCCTTTCGCCAGTCGTTTGAGAAAGGAAGAAGTCGTCGGTCAGATCGCGACCCGAACCGAATGTCGGTATTGGTAGTTGCCTCACGCCCGTCGGCGCTCGCACTCCCGCGCAGGTCCGGATTATCCCGCGGCTCGACCGGTGCATAGAACGCATCCATGTCCGACATGGATGATCTTGCGCCGGCGGAGCGGGCCCGATCCCTGATCGTCGTCTTCACCGGTCTCACAAATACAGGCCCGGCGGCGTTTCCTTCCTGGACCGGGACACTAAAATTCCCGGCGTCAATCCAGCTGCATGGCCTGTGCCGCCGGGCTCATCGCCTGCTGGCGAGGTGAACGTTCGAGTTTGTGCCTGGCTGGGGAGCGCCAATCGTGGCCCATACGGCAATGCCGATGACCAGCGCGATCAATACGGTCTTGGTAGCGATTTTATTGCCATTCATCCTGGCGACGCCTCACGCGCTCGGTCGGCAAATCTCAAAAGTACGCCGCCAGGCCCGAAATGGTTTGTCCCGGCGGCGCCCTGTTCTTCCAGCCTCTGGGCCCTGAAATCCCCAGCAACGACAATCTAGCACCGCCTGTGCCAAGCGGCTGTTACCTGCTTCACACAGTTGGAAGAAAGAGCTGGCGCCCAGGCCGGCACACTAGTTCCGCCTTGACGCCGGACATGCACCCAAGCCCGGCATTTACCTCCGCACCCCGTTGAAATCACATAAAATGCGACCGCCCTCCGAGCGCACCTCGTGCGAGATCATTCGCCATGCGGGATGTGAGCGCGGATGAGCCTCAATCCAGTTGCTGCGCGACGTTGAGCAGCTTCTCTCTGAGCCACTTGTGTCCTGGATCGGTCGTATGGCGTGGATGCCAGTACATGGCCTCGTGGATGTCCGGAACAGATATTGGGGACTCCAGTAGCTTGATGTCGATCGTGCCAATCAGTCTTCTGGCCGCCCGTTCCAGCACGAGGCTGACGAGCCGCGTCCCCTTGATAAGAAACGGGTTCAACAGAAAGCTTTCGACGGTCACCTCTATGCGCCGTTGCACGCCGGCATTGGCAAGATGTTGGTCGGCGAGGTTCAGCTGACGATCGTCTCCGATGCCGTAGACGAGATGCGGAAGTTCGAGAAACTGCGTCTCGGTCAACGTATCGCCGCTGACGTCGGGGTGATTTGCATCGACGGCGCAGAGCCAGCGATCGCTTAGCAGCGACGCTGACGGATAGTCGTTCGGTCCGAAGAGTTCGATCGGCTCGATGACAATGTCCGCCTGGTTCGTCTGCAGCACGCGCACGGCATCGCGAGCACGAGGCAGTAGATGAATTGTCACGTTTGGAGCCTCGTTGGAGATAATCCTCACGAGCGGCGTGAGCAGGACCAGCCCCGCATAGTCGGACGCACTGATCGAGAACGTCCGCGCATCGTTCGCCGGGTCAAATCCAGGACGACGCAGCAGCAGCTGTTCGACCTTGCTAAGCGATTCCTTCAGCGGGACGATGAGGTCCTCCGCATTTCGTGTGAGAGCCAGATCGCGTCCAACGCGCACCAGCAATGGGTCGTGGAAGACTTCGCGGAGTCGCGCGAGAGCCGCGCTCATCGCCGATTGGCTGAGACCGATGCGCTCGCCAGCCCGACTTACGTTGCGCTCGGTAAGGAGCGCGTCGAGTATCACGAGTAAGTTGAGGTCAATACTTCGGAGGTTCACCCCAGGTCTCCCGATGCATGCGACCTCGGACCGTAACAATTTGCCTCGCCATGCACTATCGGAATGAGCTCGTCCTTTGCGTATTTCGATCGGCGGAATCTCTCATGTTGCGGTTGCGAGATGTTGCCGTGCGATGTGCTGGGCTCTTGGCTTTCCAACGTCCCCTGAACGGCGCATGAGGCGGATGGATCGATCCGGCGGATAGCTGGAATATTTATTATCGATTAGACGTCGGCCAGGCGCGCCACTTAGCCTCTGTGACACGAATAAGTCGCTACGAGGCTTACCATGAAGAACAACTCGGGAATTGGAAACGATCGCGGAGTTCTGCCCTCGCTGACGACTGCGGATGCGGCGGCATTCCGGGCGGCGATGCGGCATTTCGTCGGAAGCGTGAGCGTCGTGACAACTTGGCATGGCGATAGACCCTGGGGCATGACGATCAGTTCGTTTACTTCAGTCTGCACCGAGCCGCCGACGATACTGATCTGCCTGAACAGCAAGACCGTGACCGCCGCGCACGTACGAGAAGGCGGGGGCTTCGCGGTGAACCTCCTCACGCAGGATCAGCTTCACCTTTCGGAGCTCTGCTCGCGTCCTAGCGTCGACAAATTCATTGACGAGCACGTTCTGCTATCGACCGACGTTTCCGGCGGAAAAGGACTTCCGCGGCTACGCGAGGCGTCGGTCGTGTTCGAATGTCGGACGGTCGAGCAACTCCTGGTCGGAAGCCATCGCATCGCCATCGCCGTGATCGAGAGCATTCACGCGCCGGCCGCCGGTCCGCCGTTACTCTACGGACAGGGACGCTACATGTATGGCGTCGATCTGGAGGCGCGCGCATGATGTCAGCATCAACCCCAAAGGAAGTCGTTACCGCGCTCTACGATGCCTACGGGAGGCGCGATCACCGCGCGATCCTCGCGCTCTATTGCGATGATGCGTCGCACGACGAAGTCGCGCAACTCAAGACAAAGCAGGGCTCCGCTGAGATCGCGGTGGGCATGCAGAAGCTGTTCAGCTGGCTTCCTGACGTCCGCTGGGAGGTGAAGTCCATGATTGTAGGAGGCGATGGAGTAGTTGCCGTCGCCTACGTCATGCATGCGACCGCGCCGCGGAAGAGCGGCACGACTGAGGCGAAGGTCATTTCGTTGCGCGGCGTCCAGTTGGTCCAAGTCGCGGACGGCCGGATACGCCACAGCGAAGATTACTGGGACGCAGCGACGTTCCAGCGGCAAGTTTCCTAAAAACATGACAAGGAGTGAGCTATGAGAACCGGTGCCGAGTATCTTCAGTCTCTACGAGACGGCCGTCGCGTCTACGTCGGTGGTGAGCTGATCGAGGACGTGACCACGCATCCCATGACGAAGGGGTATGCGAATGCCATCGCCGAATACTACGATCTTCATCTCGACCCGAAGCATCAAGACATTGCGACTTTCATCGATGAGGACGGCAAGCGCCAGTCGATGCACTGGTTCCTTCCGCGATCAAAGGAAGATGTGGTCAAACGCCGCCAGTACTGCGACTTCCTTTGCCGTCACTTCAAGGGCGGCATCTTCACACGGCCGCCGGCCGGCATGAATGTGGTTATGTTCACCCAGGTGGACGACCAGAGGCCTTGGTCGGAGAACTCGCGCTTCAGCGGCAAGAAGCGCGATCTCTCCGGAAATATTCAGCGTCAGTGGGAAGAGGTCACGGCTCAGGATCTGGCTATCTCGCCGATGTTCCTCGATGTCCAGTTCGATCGCGGCCGTGACAATGCGATGGCCGAGACGCCGATGCTGAAGATCATCGAAGAACGCGACGACGGCATCCTTGTCCGCGGCTGGAAGGCGATCGGTACGTCCGTTCCTTTCGTCAATCATCTTCTTATTGGAAACTTGTGGCGCCCCGGCCAGACCGCGGAGCAGACTGTCTACGCGCTCGTGCCGATCGCTACGAAAGGCATTTCGGTCGTGGCCCGCAAGTCGAACGCGCAGCCGGACGCAGATCCGTACGATCGCCCGTTGGCCACGATCGGTGACGAACTCGACGCGATGGTCTACTTCGACGACGTCCTCATTCCGTGGGACCGGGTGCAGCACGTTGGCAATCCTGACCACGCGAAATGGTATCCGCAACGGCAATTCGACTGGGTGCATCTCGAGACCCAGATCCGTCATTGTGTCCATGCCGAGCTGATGGTCGGTCTCGCTCTGCTCTTGACTCAATCGCTGGGCACCAGCACCAACCCGGTCGTCGCGGCGCAGCTCGCTGAGCTCATTCGCTTCCGCGAGACCTGCCGGGCCTTCATGATCGCCGCTGAAGAGACCGGATTCGCGACCCCCGGTGGATTGTTCAAGCCGAACAATATCTACATCGACTTCGGCCGCGCCTACTACCTCGAGAACCAGGCCAAGATGGTGAACACGCTGATCGACTTCTGCGGTCGCGGTGTCGTTATCCAACCGTCGAAGCGCGAGATGGAAGATCCATACATCGGTCCGAAGCTCGCCGAGGCCCTCCGCGGCGCGGAGATCAGCGCCTACGACCGCATCAAGATATTCCGCCAGATCAGCGAGCGATTCCTGAGCGAATGGGGCAACCGCCACGAGATGTTCGAAAAGTTCAACGGCACGCCTCTCTATCTCATCAACTTGCTGACGATGCAGCGCACCGAGTATCAGGTCGATGGACCGCTGACCGAGCTGGCGCGGCAGGTGCTCGGCTTCGGCGACACAGCGGAGCTAGGGAAGCGTGCGCAGGAAGCCGAGCAGAAGTCCCACTACGCCAGCGTCCGCTTCCAGCCTGACTACGCGAAAGCCCAGGATGTTAAGAAGTCCTACATGAACGACGCGGCCGGATAGGCGAAGCGTCACCCAAGATCGCGGAAGCCCCAGTGGGCTTTCGCGGTCTCTTCAGTGCCTTTCGAAGGTGAATCATGCCACGCTTCACGTTTTCCGGCGTGCCGACACGCGTGATTTTTGGTTCGCGGACAATCGTGTCGATTGGCAGCGAGGTTGAACGGCTTGATCGAAGGCATTCGTGGTTTGCAGCCCAGCAGCGTGAAGGCGGAATGCTGCGCGACCTTCTCGGTCGCTCCTGCAGCGACGTCTATTCGGGCGCCGTCCTGCACACTCCGACAAGCGAATCCTTACCCCTTCGACCACTCGTCGACCCGCGAGATACTGCGCGCGGCGTGTGGCGGTCGTCCGGCGAAGACAATCCGGGTGGACGATTACAGGATTTGGCGTGACTTCACCAAAGATGAATTGGATAGGGAACTATGCGAAACTTTGACGAGATCACGATCACTGACGCGGTCATCGACCGTCTTTCAGGTGCAAGCGACAGGCGAGCGGGCGAGGTCAGCGCCGCGTTGGTCCGGCATCTCCATGCATTCGTGAGGGAGGTGCGGCCGACCATCGAGGAATGGGAGCGGGGGATCGCGTTCCTGACCGATACAGGAAAGATGTGCACGAACACACGCCAAGAGTTCGTGCTTCTGTCGGATACGCTCGGCGTCTCGATGCTCGTGGATGCGATTAATCACGGAGCAGCCCAGGGAGTCACGGAGTCGACAGTGCTTGGACCCTTTTACGTGGAGGGACCACCCGAGAAAGGGTCCGGGGAAAATATCTCAGGCGGTCTCGTAGGTGACCCGCTCATCGTCACGGGAACAGTCAATGCTCCGGACGGCACGCCGATCAGGGGCGCCGTCGTCGATGTCTGGCATTCGGACGGCGATGGCTACTACGACGTCCAGCAATTCGAGGAGACTGGTAGCCTGGCCATGAGGGCCCGGTTCTCGACGGACGGAGATGGCAAGTTCAGTTTCTGGAGTATTAGGCCGGCGGCATATCCCATTCCTCACGACGGTCCTGTCGGAGCCATGCTGGAGAAGCAGGGACGGCATCCGTGGCGACCGGCGCACATCCACTTCATGATTTCGGCGCCTGGCTATCAAAAGCTGGTGACGCACGTGTTCGCCGAAGGTGACAAGTATCTCGACACCGACGTCGTCTTCGGCGTCAAGGACAGCCTGGTGCGCGAATTTATCGAGATGCCGGCGGGGCAGGCGCCGGACGGCCTTATCCAGAACTCGCCCTTTTTCCATCTGCACTACGACTTCGGTTTGCACTTATCTTGAGGCTCGACTTTCGATCAGTCGATGCGCACCGGATTGGGCACCAGCGATCAGCTCGTTCACTTTCCCTCAGTCAGGCGAACCCCGGGCAGAGCGCGATGCCTGCACAGCTTGCCGAAGCGATCCTTGACGTAGCCGACGCGAAGCTCGAGCACCTCGATGGTTGCGGTGCGCGCCGCGACGATCTTGCCCCGTCTGACTTTCTCCTTTGCGAGCCATTCACCGGTCCATTGCCGGAAAGCCGGGTGGCTGCCTGCCTGTGCCTATCGAGCTGCTTCTCGGTGCTCGGATCTTTGCCTTGCCGGCCGGCTGCGACTGCACGAGAACAAGCGGTGACGAACACCGACCTATGCGGAATGCCTATTTTTAAGGGATTCGAGCGCTTCGCGGACGGCCGCGGACGTCTGGGAAGAACGGGCGCGAACAGCCTGGTTGGTGCCCCTGGCCGATAATCGACTGGTCGTATAACCAATTGAATTTAAGTTGGTTTTTCGTTTTCGGTGGCTGCCGATGCCAGCAGAAATACCAACAAGCTGACGCACGGCATTCGTTAGAAAGAATTTTCACTAGCCTCCGCGACAGCGCGCAGGTTCCACGCCATTCAGATCTCCGCCATCGCTCGGGCCGGAATCGAGCCCGGCCCTGACTCGAAATCCCGATGGGATCGCCGAACAAGGTATCGCGAGGTCAGAGCGATTCCGTTGTCATAAGTGGTCATCCTGAGCCGCCGGCTCGGCTGGCGACGGGAAGTTCGTCGCGAGTCGCGGGCGCAGTATGAGCGGTTCGCCGGATGATTAATCATTCGATGCCTGTAACCAAACGGGCTGATGATCCGAACCTTCAATGGTGCCTGTCGGGGTCGGCGTCGCATTCGCGGCGTGGCCGGCAGGCTGGAAGCATGGCCATGGTTGGACTGACCGCTTCGCAGAAGGACATTTCGGAATCGAGGTTCATGACGTCCTTGGTTCGCGACTGGGTGTCGTCCTGCGACCGATGGGCGAGGCGGCTTCCCTAGGGGTGATCGACTGATGCAGACACAAACCAGACGCTACGAGTTCACGCCGATCGTCGATCGTCCGCTTGCGTCCTTTCCGAAAAAGGAACGCGTCGCGGTCGCAATCTACATCAATATAGAGCACTTTCCGGAGGATCGGCCTGGCCCGGCAATCGTGCCGCACACCACGCATTTTGCGCCGGACTCTCTCAACTATGGTTGGCGGGATTACGGGCAGCGCGTCGGCATTTGGCGGCTGATGGAGACGTTGGACAAGTATGGCTTGCCGGCAAGCGTGTGTCTCAATTCCGATGTTTGTCGGGAATATGCGCGGGTCGTTGAGGAAGGCTCGAAGCGCAAATGGGATTTCATGGGGCATGGACGAAACAACTCCGAGATCGTCAACGGGCTTTCGTTGGAGCAGGAGGCGGCGCTAATCGAGGACACGCTCACGGTCATCGCGGCGGCCACCGGTGAAAGGCCCAAGGGTTGGCTCAGCCCGTTCTTGACGGAGACGCACGCCACGCCGGATCTGCTCGCTGAGCGTGGTATCGAGTATCTGTGCGACTATACGTGCGATGACCTGCCCTTCCAGATGAAAGTGAAGAAGGGCTCCCTTCTGGGAATGCCGTACTCCGTTGAATGCAACGATCTTCCGTCGGTTCTGACGTTCGGTACGTCCGCTGAAGATTTTGGCCGGATGATACGCGACCAGTTCGACGTCCTCTACGAGGAGGGCGAACGGATTCCGAGGGTTCTTCCTATTGCCTTGCATCCCTTTATCACGGGGCAGGCGTTTCGGACGAAGCACCTGGCCGCAGCCCTCGCCTACATCTCGAGCCAAAAGGACGTGTGGCTGACGACCAGCGGCGAGATCAACAGGTGGTACCGGCAGTACCATTTGCCGAGCTAGCCCTGCCGGCATCATGCGGCTCTTTCCGGCACTACGATCTCAGATGCTGGTCCTGGCAGCTCCGGAGATTCGGTAGGCGCGGCTTTGCGCGCGTGTCAGCGAACCATCGCTTGCATAACTTTCATGAGTAGGAATCACGATGAATCCCGAAACACTCACGCCCACGATCGTGCTTGTGCACGGAGCCTTCGAAGACGGGTCGATCTGGAATAAAGTGATCGAGCGGCTCCAGCGCGCTGGCTATCCGGTCGTCGCATTCGCCAATCCGCTAATGGGCGTGGCGATCGACGCCGCCTACCTGCGCAGCGTGTTGGGCAGGATCCAGGGACCCGTGATCTTGGCGGCCCATTCCTACGGCGGAGCCGTCATCACCGAGGCCGGTACCGACCCCAAAGTCAAGGGCCTCGTTTATGCTGCCGCGGTGATGCCTGCGGCTGGAGAAGCTGCAAGCAATTTGCTCGAGCGGTTTCCCGGCAGCACATTCCCCGCGTCCGTCGAGGCGGTCACCTACTCTCTCCCTGACGGAACCAACGGTACGTACCTCCTTTATCAGAGCGACAAGTTCCACAGTAATGTCGCAGCCGATGTACCCGCGAGCGAGGCTGCCACGATGCTCGCCACCCAACGCCCGATGAACTTGGCAGCCCTGACCGAGACGCTGACATCCGCTGCATGGGTGAGCAAGCCGAGTTGGCAAATCAGGACTTTGCAGGATCTCGCGATTCCTCTGGCCGAACAGAAGTTCGAAGCCGATCGTGCAAAATCGCACGTCGTTGAGGTGAATGCATCGCATGCCGTCACTGTCTCCAACCCGGACGTCGTAGCTGACGTGATCGTACGGGCCGCCCGCGCGGCTGCGATGTAAAACAGCTTAAAGGTGGCAAATGACTAGAAACCCAAAGTGCTGGCAGGTCACGATTGCAGCCTTCGGCCTTATGCTGATCATCGACCCGACCAGTGCGTCCACGCGGCGACATAACCATGGGGTCTCGGGGATGATGCGGGGACCGTCAGAGCATGTGGACGACACGCCGAGCTACGACGATCCATCCAGGCTAGGTGGCCAGCCGGCGTATTCGCTATTGCCGGAGGTGCACGTTCAGCCGCATGGGCAATCGTTCGACCCCAACTCTGCAAGCGCGATGGCGGTTCACAGGCGCGGTATCGATCTGGACGAGATGCTGAAATTGCAGGATCAGGAGCTTGATCGAAAGCTGGTTATTTGCCGTCGCTGCTGATCGTTGGCCGCGCCAGGCATGGTTGCGCAGCCCATCCGATGGACCGAAATGCTCCGACGTGATCCGCGCCACGCCGGCCTGAACGCGCAGTTGCCGGCGAACTTGAAGTTCGCCGGCAACGCATCGTTCCCTCAGCAGAGGGCCGTCCAATGCCGGATCAGGCGAACCAGATCCTGTCGGAGAACAACATGATCACTATCGAGGCGTGAACGAGATGCCTAGTAAGCCGCGTCCGCGCGGACGAGGGGGTCTGACAAGAATTCGCGCTGGCTAACGCGGTCATGGTCGTGATCCCTGATCCGAGACGACATCGCCATGTTACGCGACCGCCGGAAAGTCGAGCTCGGTGTCGTTGATGCGGTTGAAGATATTGGTGAACGTGGTGGTGGCAAAGGCGAGGCTGATCTCGACGAGTTGTGCGTCGCTGTAACCGGCGGATTTGATCGCGTTGAAATCTTCTTCGCTGATCGTTCCGCTGGTCCGCGCGAGCTTGTCGACGAACGCGACCAGCACATCGCGCCGGGCATCGCCGGTCGGCAGACCCTCGCGGATTTGCCTCAGTACCTCCGGCGTAAGGCCGGCGAGCCTTCCAAGATGGCTGTGGGCGGCAACACAATAGTCACAACCGGCGGCCTCGCTGATGACGAGCTTGACGATCTCCTTGTCGGAGTTGGTCAGGCCGCCTGAGGCGAGCACGGTATCGGCAGCGAGGATGGACTTGAGCGCTGCGGGGCCATGGGCTGCGATGGCCGCGAAGGTATTCGGCACGCTGCCGATGGCCTTCTTGATCTGCGCATAGACTTTGCCGGAGGGGCCGGCGTCGGTTTCGAGATTTGGGACGGAAAGGCGGGACACGGCGGCACTCCTTGGTTGGAACGGTGGACGACTTGAGAGCAACGATATGATCGCCATATGAGAGTTTGAATGCCTGATAGGCTCGCATATATGCTCGTTCGTCTCACGAGGAGGCTTCGATAGAGGATGCAATGGATTGGCTGAGCCGGCTGTTCGAGATGATGCCGGTGCGCGGTCGCCTTGACCTGCGCTGCTCCTATGGTGCGCCCTGGCGGATCGAGCAGGGGCCGGGTGAGGCCAACGAAATCCCATACCATGCTGTGCTCGCAGGCTCGGCGATGCTCGACAATCCGGCGGGAGGCCGGCCGTTGCGACTGGAGGCCGGTGACATCCTGCTGCTGCCAGGCAACCCCCGGCATGTCATGCACGATGGCAGCGGCGCTGCGCCGCTGAAGGCGCACAACCGCGCGTCCCTCAACTTCACGATCAGTGAAAACCCCGGCTCGGACGCGCGGCTCGATCTGTTGTGCGGACATTTTTCGATTGCCCCGCCCCACGACCGGCTGCTGCGCAACTATCTGCCGCCGGTGCTGATCGCGCGGGCCGGCGCGCAGGCCGGAGAGGGGGACACGAAGGGGCAGCTCGCGGGCCTCGTTGCCTTGATGCGCGGTGAGACCGCGGGCGATCAGCTTGGTGGCCGCGCGATGCTGAACGCGTTATCGACGGCGATGTTCGCGCTCGTTCTGAGGCTCGCCAGCGAGACCGGGGACGCTCCACGCGGGCTGCTTGCGCTCGCGGGTCACCCGCGCCTTGCGCCGGTGGTCGCGGCCATGCTCGACGCGCCCGCGCGTGCGTGGACGCTGCCCGAACTCGCGCAGCTTGCCAATATGTCGCGCGCGACACTTGCCCGACAATTCCAGGAGAAGGTCGGACGTTCACCGAACGAACTTCTGACCGATATCCGCATGACGCTGGCAACGAATGAACTGAGGAAGCCATCGATCTCGACCGGAGCGGTTGCAGAATCCGTCGGCTATCAGTCGGAGGCGGCGTTCCAGCGGGCGTTCAAGAGCCACATGGGCATCACCCCTGCGCAATGGCGAAAGGCGGCGCAGGCACCTGCGGCGATTGACGAACTGGAACTCGCGAAGAGTATGGAAGCGATCTCGATCTGAGAATGCCTGGACCGGTGAACGAGAGGTGGCCGGGCCAATCAGCATCCGCGGCAGATGATGAGCTTGTGATCCAGCATCCGATCACGCTGCTGCTGGTCACGTTCCTGGGCCGACAGGACATCCGATTGCGGCACGTCGGCCCGGCTCGGCTGATGATGTCCGATCGGCGCGAGCCAAGGCAGGCGCGACCTCAGCTCGGCGGAAGCGAAGCGCTCGGCCGTCCGCGACGGCAGATTCGGGAGAGCATCGGGCGAGCTGCTCCGTTCGATGGCATGCGCGGGCAACAGCAGGCCGATCACCAGAAGGCCCGCAACGGCGGAACGGATCGAACGTGTCTGGCTCGAAAGGCGGGACATGGCGGTTCTCCATTGGTCGACGCTCGGGATGAGCGGCTCCGTTGGGGACCACGATAGTTGTGAACGCGTAAGCCTGAA
This sequence comes from Bradyrhizobium viridifuturi, assembly GCF_001238275.1. Taxonomy (GTDB): domain Bacteria; phylum Pseudomonadota; class Alphaproteobacteria; order Rhizobiales; family Xanthobacteraceae; genus Bradyrhizobium; species Bradyrhizobium viridifuturi. The sequence goes on along the minus strand of NZ_LGTB01000031.1, from coordinate 109,393 downwards.
TGCCGCGCGATATCGAAGATATGCTCGCTCGTCTCACGGGTGTCGATGGAGGGGACGGGTCGGCCATGTCCAGTGTTGATGCGGCCTTGCGAGTCGCGGCGCGGACGCCGCGGCCTGTTGCACCGGCCTTTGCACTACCGGGCATGACGATGCCCGGACGCCGCCGCACGCTTCAAGCCGTGCGGTAGCCTCGTTCCTGGAGCACCCAGCTGTTTCCATCCGGGTCTGAAAAGTCGGCGAAGCTCGCGTAGTCCCCTCGCGCGGGATCGATGCCTGGGGCGAAGCGCCCATCCCACGCCGCGATCGGCGTCTTGTGCCTGATATCGCTCACCTGAACCCCACGTTCCAGCAGGCGATGTCGTGCGGCCTCGAGATCGGTGACGACGAGATAGGCATTCCGAAGCGATCCTGCGGATGCGTCGGTGATGCCTTCGCCGATCTGAATCGAGCAGCTCGAACCAGGGGGCGTGAGCTGCACCACACGGAAGGCGCCATTCGGCGAATAGTCGACGTCGAGTGCGAAGCCGACCTGATCGACATAGAAGCGCAGCGCGCGATCGACGTCTCGTACCGGAACGGTCAGCACTTCGATCGAAAACTTCATGATGGCCCCTGACTTCATCCCTGCGATCTACAAATCGATGACGATGTCTCGAACAGGCTGTGAGCAGCAAATCAGAAGATTCCCGTCGGCCGGCTGATCGAGCGGCAGCGGTGCATAGGCCACCGCGCCGGCAACCAGGCCGCTTTCGCAGTTATGACAGACGCCAGCCCGGCACGACCAGCGGACCGGAACGTCACACGCCTCGGCCAATTCCAGGATGCTCGCGTAAGTCGACGGTTCCCAATGGGCGGCGATACCGCTTCGCGCGAAGGATACCAGCGGGCCGCTGCCCGTCGCGTCCTTGGGCAGGTGCGGAGCTTGCATGGCCGCGCCGACGATGCCGGGCATCAATGAATCGCCGCCACTGAAGACTTCCGTATGAATGCGTTCCGGCATCATGCCGAACCCCGCGAGCGCTTGTTTCATGTCCGCCATGAAACGAGCTGGTCCACAGAGGTAGACATTCGCCTCGCGCGGGATGCCGATGTCCTGGAAGACCGGTTGCGACAGGTGGCCAGGAGCATCGAAATCCTCGCCGAGCTTGTCGCGCGAATCCGGTTTGCTGTAGCAGACAAAGCTGCGGCCCTGCGGGAGGGTGCGCATGAGGCGGCGCACTTCGTCCGCGAATGGATGATGCCGCCCGTCGCGCGCAGCATGCAGCCAGAAGACTTGCCGCGTCGAACGGGTCGCTGCCAGAGCGTGCAGCATGGCCAGAACGGGCGTGGCTCCGATCCCCGCGCTGACCAACACCACCGGCCGCTCGCCGGACTGAAGGGTAAAGCTTCCGCGCGGAGAACTCACCTCGAGAACATCGCCCGCGTGGATGTGCTCGCTCAGGTAATTCCCGGCCGCTCCATTCGGCTCGACCTTCACGCTAATCCGATACCTCGCTGTCGAGACGGGACCCGAGAGCGAGTAGCTGCGAATGAGCAGTGGACCATCGGTTCGCGGAAGGCGCAGGACCACGTACTGGCCGGGCAGAGATGGTGGCAGCGGCTCACGATCCGGATGCTGCAAGGAGAACGAGACGACGTCCAGGGCCTCCCGATCGATCGACGCAACCACGAGCGGACGAAATCCCGGAGCGGCCGGATGCGCTGCGGCTGCCGGAGCAAGGCCCGCGTTGCCGCTGCGCCGCGTGTCCGTTGTTTGGCTCTGAAGCAGCGCCTCAAACGAGGAGCGCCATCCCGACGAAAGCGGCCCGATCCGCAAGGCGCGCTCCAGCCGATCGCGCGGGTGATCGGATGAATAGAGCAGCGCGTTGATCTCGGCAACAGTCATTCGCTCGTCGCTTCGCCGACCTTCACGATTTCGTCGCCGGCGCCGACCTCGCCTTCGTTCAGGACGCGAAAGTAGAACCCTGGTTTTCCGCTCGACGTCAGCAGTGCCGGCATCCTCGGCTCGTTGGTCCGGACGCCGACGCGATAGCAGGTCACGCGCGGTTGGGTGACCTCGAACACGGCGCTGCCGATCTGATAGCGATCGCCTATGCAGACGGCATCGTCGGACAGTCCTTCGATTGTGAAATTCTCGCCGAACTGCCCGTGGACGAAATCGGTGCGGCCCAGCTGCATCTGCCAGTGGCGATATGCTTCAATCTGGTAGACGAAGACCGCGCGTTGCTCGCCTCCGTGGCCGCCCAGGTCGCCTTGACCATCTCCGTCCAGGTTCAATCGGCCGACCCGACAGCGGCCACGCACCGGATTTTTCCAGATCCCCGTGCGTATGGTACGATTCTTCCAGGCGATGTCGCGAGGAAGTCCGACATTCACGGACAGGAGTCGTGCCATGTGCCGCTCCATTTCGACCGATCCAGGTATCTTTCTAGCCGGTTGCAGCCCTTTTGGGCTAGCTCACGGGCGTTGGCGCGGGAGCCACCTCGGCGATGTCAAGATTGCGATCGGGACCGTGTGGAACGACTGACTGACCGGCTGCGAGACTCATCTGCGTGCCGTCGAGATGGACCGTCACGATGTCCGGCTCGAATGACACAAAATTGGAGATACGGCGGACTTCGGGATAGGCGTCGAGGTACGACCAGGCCGCCTGACGGGCCTCTCCGATGGAATAATAGCTGCAGAGACCCTTGTACGGGCAGAAGGTCTGAAGCTTCACCGGAGCAAGGGCAGCCTCATCGATGTCGGCGCGTGGAACGTACCAGCGAGGTGCGAAGCCGGACTCGTAGAGGACCAGCGGCCGCTTTGTATCGGCGATGACCCGACCCTGATGCGTAACGACCAGGTTGCGAGATGCCTTGCGGATGTCGATGCGATGATAGGGATCGGCGGCATGGCCGAGGACGCGCTCGTCTTCTTCGTAGAACGCATCCATGGCCCGCCAGGCGAAGGCGATCAGACCCTGCAAATCGCCCGCATGGGAGGGCAAGTTGGTGTGCTGCCACGCGCCTCGCGCCGCGATGTGTTGCTCGTCCGCCTGCACGCTGTACCAGGACGTGGGCCCGAGGTCGGCATGTTGAGTGATATGCTCGGTGCGCTTCAGGACCTGCGGGGAAACGTCGGCCTCTGGGAAATAAGCCACCGGGTAACGGGCCGGTTCGAACAGCAGAAGAACCCGCTCGCTATCGGCAATCCAGCTTTCTCCAAAGCGCACGCGCATGCGGCGGCGAAGCGGCTCGACGTACAGGAGGCGCTTGGGCAGCGGCTCGGGAACCAGGAAGCGGCCAATTGCTCCCGTTGAAAGCGGGCCTTGTTGCCAGGACAGTCCCAACCGATCTCTCCGTGTGGCACGCCGCCAGTCGATGGCGGGCTCGTTTCCGTCCGCGCCTGGCTTCGGCGGCGCGATCCGGTGGCTATATTTCGTTCGCGGCCCGGCCTTGGTTACACGTCCACCAAACAATTCTATGATCATGCCAGCCAGGCTGGTTCAGCCAATTGCAAATCCATCATCGATCGGGACGGTGAACTGAAAGACGGCTCCGCGCGGTTCGTTTTTGGTCATCCACAGCCTGCCGCCATGCCCAACGATGATCGAACGGCATATTGATAGTCCGACACCCAGGCCGCCCGACTTGGTCGTGTAGAAAGGTTCGAACAGCCGCGCGAGGCCCTCCGCGGACAGTCCCGGTCCCGAATCGGCGATCGACACGAGTATGCTTTCCGCATCGGCTCTCCCGGTCTGGATCAGCAACTCGCGCTCGCCCTCCGTGGTTCCGCTCATCGCCTCGATGGCGTTCAAGATCAGGTTGAGCGTCACCTGTTGCAGCTCGACGCGATCGCCGACGACCTTGGGCAGGCGACCGGCGAACGCCGTGTGGATCGTGACACCGTTCCGCGCCGCTTCAGTCTGCGTGAGCTCGATGACGTGACCGATCACGCCGTTGATCGCCAGGGAATCCCGCTTGGGCGGCGATTTCTTTATCAGATCGCGAATTCGTCCGATGACCTCGCTGGAGCGGATACCGTTCTCGATGGCCCGTGTTAGCGCCCTGCGCGTCTGCTCCAGTGCCGGAGGTTGGTGATCGAGCCAGCTTAATGCTGCCTGCGCGCTGGCGATAACGGCGGTGTTCGGCTGATTGACCTCGTGGGCGATCGACGCCGTCAGCTGTCCCATAACCGCCACGCGGTTGGCATGAGCCAGCTCCATCTGGGACTCGCGGTAGCGCTGCTCGTTCTCGCGTGCCTCGGTTTCTGCGCGCTTGCGCTCGCTGAGATCGAGCACGAAGGCAACGCCTTGTTCTTGCTCGTCGTCGAACAAGGCTCCGCCGGTTAGCACCGGGACCCGGCTGCCGTCCTTGTGGAAGAACGCCTTTTCGAACGGCTTGACGACCCGCGTCGCCTTCAGTTCGGCCCGGGCGCGATCGGTGCGCTCTTGCCATTCAGGCGGCGTCAGATCTGCCCAACGCAACCGGCCCGCGCCGAGGTCCGCGCGATCATATCCCAGGGTTTTGAGGAAGGCATCATTGGCATCGAGAATGTCGGGGACGCGATCAAAGATGAAAATCCCGATGATGTTGGATTCGACCAGTCTGCGGATCCTTGACTCCCGCTCCTGAAGCTCTCGATACAGGCGGGCATTGTCGAGCGAGGTCGCGGCTTCGGACGCGAGAAACTTCAGGATCGCGATCCGGGCCGGAGTGAAAGCGCGCGACGCAAGATTGTTCTCGAGATACAAAAATGCCACCGCTCTGCCTTGCTTGACGAGTGGTACGCACAGGGCTGATAGGACGCGCTTCTGCTTGATGTATTCGTCGCCGCCGAATGCGCTGTCCGTCGACGCGTTGTCGAGCACGACGCTCTCTCGCGTGCGAGCCGTGTAGAGTACGATCGACATCGGTACCTCGGCGGCTGAGATCGGTGAATCGGCAAGATATAGAGCGACCGAACCGCCGCCGGTCACAGCCTCCGCCCGGATTCTCAGCTCGGGGCCTTTTGGCAAAATCAGCACGCCGCGTTCCGCGCCCGCGTGCTCGATGGCGGAACGAAGCAGGGTTTCCGTGAGCTTCTCAAGCACGATCTCACCCGAAACGGCCTCTGAGACCTTGAGAACCGTCGCGAGGTCCAACTGCTCGACGGGCGCTCCGATCGTGCCTGCGGCATTGAGCGCCGATCCTCGCTCCCGCACGCCCGGATGGAGTTCCTCAAGTTGGCTCACCTTTGCCTCGGCACCCCAGCGCGCGTAGCAGTCGCGTGCTTTTATCAAGTAGGAGAGAACGACCGTTCGAATGCCCCGCGCCTCATAGAACCCCGCCGCGCGCTCCGCGGCGATCGCTTCGATCTGCACGAATCCGGATTCCTGCGCCAATCGGATCGATTCTTCATACAGTTGCTCCGCCTCGAGCTCGCGACCTTCGATGCGCGCAAGCTCTGCCGCGACGAGCTTCTGCCGGGCGGCGAAGTTCGCCGGACAGCGGTTGGACCAGACTGTGAGCTTGCGGTGGTGCTCGCGAAGGTCCCTGAGACGTTCTTCGCGATCCTCGGGTCGTGATGCGTGATAAGCCCCGGCATGAGCGAGCGCCGCGTAGAACCGGTACTCGGAGAAATCCAAATAGGCGCGGGCGCACCATGTGACATCTTCCGCGCGCGCGGCGAGCGCAATCGCGACATTGTCACGTCCGGCAAGTACCTCGAGCTGAATTTGCGTCGCATAGTAGAAGAAGGCGGTTAGTGGTTCGCTTGCATCCAGGACCTGAAGCGCCCCCGGGCTCTTGAAGTCATTCCTCTCACTGCGCCCCGTAAGGCTCAGCGCCAGATTTCTTTGCCTGACCAGGCCCTCCGCGGCCAGCCGGACGCCCAAACCCTCCGCAAATGACAGGGCCCGCTCGGTGCTCGAGCAGACGTCCAAAAGCGAATCGCCGCAGAAGAGATCGATCGATATCAGTCCGCGATTTGAGTACGCCGCGAAAGCCAGCTCTCCGGTGGCTAGACAAATTGCAAGCGCACGCTGAATGAACGGCCGTCCCGATCGGATCGGACGAACCCATGGGGTTACGTGGAGACCGAATGCCAAGAGCGCACGTCCGCTCAATCCCATCTGTGGCTGCCGGTCAGCAAGGGCTGCGCCAAACTGCGATAGCCGGAATCCAAGCTCGGCATCGGTCGAGCTACTCGCGAGCACGCCGAATATGGCGGTCAGCGGATAGCACGCTTCAGGGCTGGTCCCGTGTTCGATCGTCAGCCGAGTAGCCTCCACGAGCATGATGTCGGAAAGGTTGCGATCGGTGAGAAAGGCAGGCGTGAGGAGGTCAGCCAGGACGCCCATCGTTGCTCGATGATTCGGATCGGTCATCGGCGGCAGCGCATGCAGCTGATCGTCGGACAGTTTTTCGGTCAAACCTCGCAGGCGTCGCCGATCTTCATCCACCACGCTTCGGTCGGGATGAGGGCCCCAGTCGATCCCGGTCTTGCGCAAGAATGCAAGGCAGACGTCGACCGCCCGCTTGAGCTGTCCCGCGGCGGTGTACAGCTGCGCCTGAAGTCTGGCGACCTCAGCGCTGGCCTGAATGTCCAATCGGCTCTGCGACAGGATCGCCATTTCTGCTTCGGCTGTGTTCAAATCTCCAAGCAGAAATTTGCACTCGGCGTGGAGTAGCCCGATCGCAAAGGCGTCCTGGCTACACTGCGGATGTGCTTCCTCTCCGAGCAGCTTGCGGGCGATTTCAAGGTAGGTTGCGGCCGCGTGGTAAGCCGTTGCATTTCGCGCGCGCCGACCCGCGGCGAGATTGACGGCAACGACCTGGTTGCGTTCGGCGCCGTTTGCCAAAGCGGCGATGCCGCGGTTCAGTTGGTTGGCAGCGACATAGACGCGCTCGTTGGTCTCGTCAGGGGTCAGCTGCGCTGCCAGGGCCAAGCCGATCCGAAGGTGCAGGGCCGTTCGCCTGTTCTGGTCCGGTTCAAGCGCATAAGCGGCCTCTTGCACGCGATCGTGCGCGAACGCGTAGGAGCTCTTGAGACGTCGGACCAGCTCGAGACGTGTCGCGTCTCGCATATCGGCGTGGAGCGTCTGCTCAGATGTTCCGTGCGCGAGGCCGAGCATTGCAACCTCGGCGCTGTGGCCCAGGCAGGCGAGCTGCAGCAGGGCCTGACGCGTCCTGTCGCGCAAACCGCTTAGCCTGCCGACCACGAGATCTGCGACGTTTTCGGCGTAGCTTTTGTCCTTGATGCGTTCGAGGTCCCCAAGCCACTGCCTCTTGTCGTGATCGAAGGTCAGTAGCCCTTCTTCGGCCAGCGTCTGCAGAAATTGCGTCAGAAAGAACGGATTGCCATCCGTCTTCTCGTATAGCACTTCGGCGATAGGCATGGCGTATGCAGGCTCGCAGTGAAGTGCATCCGCAATGAACTCCCGGACGGCAGCTCGGCTGAGCGGGGGTAAGTCGATTTCGTGTACCCGCTTACGGGAAGCGCGAATTTCGGCGAGCCGTTGTGCCAGCAGATGGTTGACGTCGACATCGTTGCGTCGGTACGCGATGACGAGAAGCAGATTTCGCAGGTCCGATCTGTTCAGAAGGTCGTCGATCAGATCCAACGTGGCCACGTCGAGCCACTGCAGATCGTCGAGAAACAGCACGAGGGGACGGTGAGGCTTGGCGAAGATGGCAATGAAGCGTCGAACGACGAGCTGGAAGCGTCGCTGCGCGTCCTGCGCGGAAGCCTCCGGAACAGGTGGTTGATCCCCGATCACCAGCCGCAACTCCGGAACGAGATCGACCATCAGTTGACCGAGATGCCCCAGCGCTTCGCGCAGTGCGTGGCGCCAGGGGACCAGATCGGCATCGCTCTTGGCGAGGAGGCCTCGGATCAGGCCCTGAAGCGCATGCGCCAGCGTCGCGTAAGGCATGTCGCGCTTGTGCTGATCGAACTTGCCCGACGCGAAGAACCCTCCGAGTGGGACTAAAGCCCTGTGCATTTCGTCGACGAGCGCCGACTTGCCGATACCGGAGGGACCGGACACCAGGATCAGCTCGGGCGTGCCGCTCCGGGTGACGCGGTCGAACGAGGTAAGCAGCGCCTCGATCTCGTGCTCCCTGCCGTATAGCCGTTCGGGAATTAACAGGCGGTCCGGCGTATCGGTTTGGGCCAGAACGAAATCATCGATCCGTCCGTGCGCCTCCCATTCGGCGAGTGAGCGTTCGAGGTCGCTCTTGAGGCCGGCGGCGGTCTGGTAGCGGTCCTCGGCCGTCTTGGCGAGGAGCTTCATGATGATCGCCGACACGGCGTCGGGTACATCGCTGCGCCGTTCGGCGGGTGGAACGGCTCGTCTCGCGATGTGGCTGTGCACCCATTCCATCGGATTGGCCGCGGCGAACGGCAGTGCGCCCGTGAGCATCCGGTAGAACGTCACGCCGACGGCGTACAGATCGCTGCGGGAATCGACGGACCGGTTCATGCGGCCGGTCTGCTCTGGAGCCATGTAGGCGAGCGTGCCCGCGATCGTCTCCGGTGGTTCGAGCTGCTGTCGCTCGCGCGGTAGGCGGGATGCCAGGCCGAATCCGGTGATCCTGACCTCGTCCGCTCCGGTCACCAGAAGATTTGCGGGCTTCAAGTCCTTGTGGACCAGGCCACGCCGATGGAGTTGGTCCACGGCAATGGCGATGGCAAGAGCCAATCGCAGAAATCGGTCAAGCATCATCGGAGCGCCGAGCTGCCGTTCGAGCGGCTCGCTGCCGGGATCTTCCAAGATCAGCAACGTTCGCCCACCGTCGCGGATCAGCTCCAGAGGCCGTACGGCCCAGGTCCCATCGAGCTCGTCGCGCAAGGCGTATTCATGGGCGAGCCTCTCGAGGACCGCGGCCGGCGGATGTTCCGCGGCGGCTCTTACGGTCAGGATACTGCCGACGCTGCCGTCGGCGTCCCGGCGCCATTCGCGGCAAAAGACGCGCTCCCCGTCGTCCCATAGGGCTTCGAGGCCGGAACCACCATGCGTGGGGATCGGCGGGGATACTTGCATCTGCCGGACTCCGGAGCTGGTCGGCCGGCCCGTGGAGAAGGGGTGCCCAGCGTCTTATCGCCCCCTCATGGTTTTACTCCACGGAGAGCTCCTCCACAACCGCAGGGGTCAGCACGACGCTACTTGCTCTTCTGGCCTCCGATATCCGGCGCTGCTGTCGCAGCGGTTACAAGTAGATTCGATCGGGAACTCTGAGGGGCGGCAGCGCTCCCGTGAATCGTGGATGCCTCGGCCAGCGTTCTCTTGCCTGGCGTTGTAACCAAACCACGCCGGTTTACGAATGTATCCGCTGGTGATGATCTTGCTCTTCTCGGGTCAACCGGCGCTACCGGATCGCTTCCTGTCGAACAACTCCGTTCCGAGCCGAGGATACCTCGCTGCTGCCCGGATGATGTCCTGCTTGAGCAGATAGATGGAAGCCGCAAGCAGTACGACGTCCTTCATGAGGAAGAGGAACGGCAATGTAGCTGCCGGAAAGCCGCCGGCCGGCGCCGCCCAGGCTTCGGGGAAGAACGGGATGATCGTCACTGTGGCGACATAGGTCGCGCATGAACCAAGCGACCCCAGGACCGCCAGTTTTCTGTTCCAGAGGCCAAACAAGAGGAGCAATCCAATCGACAATTCCGCCGAACCCAGGAAGTAGGCCGCGCCGCGCACGCCAAACGCCGGATATAGCCAGAAGATCAGAGGCCCGTGGCTGATGAACGGAATCAACGCGTGCGCTTCGTAGTCGAACCATTTCTGGCAGCTGAAGACGATAAAGACGACGATCATCGCCACGCGCGTAGCATGGTAGTCAAAATCGCCTTTGACCAGTTCGAGCTGAGACAGTTTCCTTATGAGATGGTCCATCTGATGTCTCATCCTCGAGGTCGCGAACTGGTGCCAAGGGCAGCGATCGATGTCTGTTGTTATCTGAACACTAGCCGGGCTTCGGAGTGCGCGCTGCGCGCAGATTATCGCGCGTTGTTCAAAATTGCGCCGTTCGACGGAAGCAACCGGGATCCGGCAACGCCTGATCTCATTCGTGTTCTGGCATCCCCGACGATGTTCCAAAACGGCGACGCGATCTTTCTGCGGCGGGCCGCGTAGCCTGGAGGCTCGCGTTCGAGCCACAAACCCATACCAAAGTCTGGGTCCGTGCAGCACAATCGCGAGATTGTGGCAGGCGGCTGGCAGACGCATGCTCGAGCCCGACCTGCGCAACCGATCTTGGCGCGGCTACTGGAACTTCCTCAGTTGGGGAGACCGAACATGTGCGTCTCGCGAACACGCATCGAACGTCACGACGGCGGTCGCCTGGTCAACTGGGGAGTGGCTTGCGCGACGGCCGACCTTGTTGCGATCGCAGTTCGATGATGATCGCATCTTGCGAGGGCAAATCAGGTGAAGGTCCCTTTTGTAGGAGTCGTCGATGACGACGAGGCCCTGTGCCTGTCTTTGGTGGATCTGATGCGGTCGATCGGCTATCGCTCCGAGCCGTTTGATAGGGCCGAAGCACTGCTGAGTTACGCCGACCGGTTCAGCTTCGACTGCATCATCGCTGACGTTCACATGCCTGGAATGGGCGGGTTGAACCTCGTTCGTGAGCTCCAACAGCAGAAGGTTGGAGCGCCGGTGATTCTCATTACAGCACTCTCGCACAAGCGGCTGGACGCGGAAGCGATCTCGGCCGGTGCCTTCTGCCTTCTCAGAAAGCCGTTCGAAACAGGTGCGCTGCTTGAGTGTCTCGACAGGAGCCTTCGAAGATGACAGCGCTCTCGGGTGGCAACATCGCGCCCTCCAAAGCCATGCAATCTTCTGGCCGCGACGAGCCCGCGCGCGCGCGCCGGGAGGATACGAGCCGGCGACGACATGATCGCGAGAAGATGACCCGTTGGCAAAGATGGAACGATTGTTCGGAACGATGGGGCCGGCTCATGCTTGCAGCGCGAGAAGGGGATCAGGCCGCATATGAGCAATTGCTTCGGGAATTGGATCTGTGGTTGCGCGCCTACTTCGCGCACCGGCTTCCCTATCCCGCTGCCGACGACGCGAGGCAGGAGGTGCTCCTAGCGATTCATGCGAAACGCCACACTTTTGTAGCCTCGAAGCCTTTCGGCGCCTGGGTCGTGGCGATAGCCCGCTACAAATGGGTTGATCGCATTCGTGATGCATCGCGCTACAATGCTCTAACGCTCGACGAAGACATTGCAGTCGAAGATCACGAAGGTGCCGCGATCAGTGCCGCCGCGCTGGACCAGCTGCTTAGCCGGTTGAAGCCCGCGCAAGAGAGCGTGATCCGCCTCGTGAAGCTGAATGGTCTCAGCATCGCGCGAGCGTCCGGTGCAACCGGCCAGTCCGCAGCCTTGGTCAAGATCAATATCCACCGCGGCCTGAAGAAATTGGCCGCATTCGTCTCCTGACGTCATTGCGGCCGCCGGCTGGGTCAGTCGGGGCGCAGAGACGGAGCCCTCCGCCCATGTGTGACGACAGAGAGTTCTTCTCGGTCATTCTCGCAGAGCGAACGGTCGCGCCAGCCGTCACCTTAAGTCGCATTAGGGACGCAAACGGATCATTTCAACAACATCGCCTCAATCGGCGCAATCCACGAACAGCGAGGCCCGCATGTGTGCCGTATGATGCCTGCGTCTTCATGGCGATTGAACTGCGTCGAGGCGCAACCATGCAACTCCGTTCATCCCTCATCCAGAGCTTCGTCGCCATTCCTCTAGCCGCGCTGGCGGAACCGATTACGGCACCATCGCCAAAGGCGCGGAGCGCGAGTCAGAGCGTCCAGATGCAGCCGCGCGGCAATGGATTCATGCCGAATTCGCTCGCCGAGGATGCGTTGCAGAGGCGCATTACGGACTTCAACCGAGCACAGGAGGGCCGGACGCAGATCGCGAAAAGAAGCATCTGCCGCGGGTGTTGATCAATATCCGGCTCAGCAAACAGCGATAGGTCTGCCACATGAGGCGCACCACCACCAGTTTACTGCAGGGCGGAAGCGACCGTGCGGACTACGAGCGGGCCGTTCCGATTCGGAATGAATCGCTCGAGCTTGTCGTCCGGGAATTGCAGCATCGAATGCGCAATATCCTCAGCATCGTTCTGTGCTTCGTGAACCACACCGATGCGAGTACGACGGCCGATTTTCGGGCGGCGCTCTCGGCGCGAATCATGACCCTGTCCGATGCTTGCAGGACGATCGAGGCAGCGCGAGAGCAGCGCGTCTCGCTTGCGTGGATATTGGAGCGAACGCTGAAGCCGCACGCGATGTGTCGGAAGAGGCGCATTCTGCTCGCGGGTCCGGACCTCACGCTTGAACCGCACATCGCCTTGTCGCTGCACGTCATCTTTCACGAGCTGGCTACCAATGCGAGCAAGCATGGCGCACTGATATCGACTGCGGGAGCCGTCGAGGTGACTTGGGAGAGCCCGCTCTACCTCGGCGGACAGGGTCTTGCGATCCGGTGGCGCGAGAGCGGCGGACCGAGGGTAACGAAGCCCGAACGAAGAGGCTTTGGCGTGCAACTGATTGCGCGGGTCCTGCCAGGAGCGCAGATCGATCTCGATTTTGCGCCCGAGGGGCTTGTCTGCCGACTTCTGATCGATCTCGGCCAGGCGCCGGCCACGCAGGGTGGTGTGAGCTAGGATCAGGAGGATCGACGCCATGACTACATTGACACGAAGCCCACGAAAACCGCTCGCAAGCGGACTGCCGATCTCGGGGTTGCTTGCGGGAGACCTGGATTACCACATGGTCCGCGCCTCAATGGTGATCCTGTTCTTCTTTTTCGGCTACCAGAAATGGTGGGCGTACGAGGCGGATCGTCTGGAGCCGTTCATCAGCAATGGCCCTCTGATCTGGTGGCTCTATCCCGCCTTCGGCCATCAAGGCGCCAGCTGGTTCCTGGGCGTCTCCGAATGGACCTTTGGCGCTTTGATATTCGCGGGCTTTTGGAGCAAGCGCCTCGGCGTTCTGGGCGCCCTTGGATCGACCGGCACATTCATCGCAACGGTCACGATCATTCCTTTCATGCCGGACGGTTGGGACGCATCAGCCGGCGGCTTTCCGGCAATGACGGGCAACGTGCCGTTCCTGATGAAGGATGTCGTACTGCTTGCGGTGTCGCTATATCTCTTGAAGCAAGACGCGGCGCGCACACTTCAGGCTTGAGAGATCCGGCAAGGGAGATGCAGTTTGGCGGCCGGCCGGAACGGCGCGAAGAAATGGCTGCGGCGGCAGAGCGAGACTGTTGATCGCGATAGCGAGAACGGCATCGGGAAAGCATTCAGGAGCGTTTGCGAAGCAGCCTTGCTTGTCGTGCCAGGTCGTTGCCGGTGCAGGTCTGCATTGCCGCGGTCTTGCCTGCCGACGAGGCTGACCAGCGAGCAAGGCATGCCGACGAGCGGCGGCCACAACGCCGCGGTTCTGCACTTTCATGGTTATTCGAAGCAGCGGGGGCATTGGTTACACCTGTTTCGAAAAATCGGCGCCATGCGCAGCGGCATATAAGGCTCTGCTTCGTGAACTCTGTCTCCGAGCAACCAAACTTGGCAATGTTCCCAAGTCCCGTTACACGTTGGGACGTACTGATGCGCTCTCGTCCCCCTTTGACGCGCAGCCACGAGGGACGTGCGAGAGGCCTGGATCTGATTGTCACGCGAGGCATCTCGGTATGAGGCTTGATAACGAGACGCGTGAACTGGATTTGGTCGCGAAAGCATTTCAGATCATCTCCAGAGAAATCAGCTATCAGGGATTGGCCAAGGCACTTCTCATGGAGGCGCTGAGTTATTCCGGAGCCGGTCGAGGAGCGATCCTGCTCAGCGGGCAAAGAGAGTTGCTTGCCAAAGCGGATGCGAGCTTCCCGCGTGAGAGGACGAACTTCTTTGCGTCCTTCCCGTCGAACGCCGAATTCCGCCTGCCGAATGATCTCGCCGAAGAAGTGCTCGATCGAAAGCAAACGGTCGTGAGGCAGGCCGGCGCCGAGAGATCGGCGTTGGTCGGCGATGCGAACCCGAGGCCCGAAACAATAGCCCAGCTTTGCCTGCCCTTGATTCATCATAACTGGGCTATTGGCGTTCTCTATCTCGAAGCAGACGGGGACGCGGATATCTTCACCCCGCGGCGCGTCCGGGTGATATCCATGATGGCCAATCAGGCCGCCGTTTCATTCGAGTCGGTGCGTCTGTTCGAGGCGCTGCGCGAGACCAACATGTGGATGGTCAGAGGTCAGCAGATCGGCGGGATGGGCAGCTATCGCTGGAATACCCGAACCCTGCTCTCCCGCGGATCGCGGGAATGTTATCGCATTCTGGACATAGACCTGGACGTGAACCCCGTGCCGTTCGAGGTGTTCAGGAACCGGGTGCACCCGGAGGACTATCCCGCGCTGGAACAGGCTCTCACCGAGGCGATCGGCACGAGGTCGCCGTTTAGCCACGACTACCGCGTGGTTCACCGGGACGGCAAGACTTTGCATGTCGTGGCCGTCGGGCAGTTCGATGAGGGGCCGACCGGAGACCTCGAACTGGAAGGCATCATCACCGATGTCTCGCAGCGGAAGGCGGCGGAACAGGCTCTCGCCGACGCGCGAAACGAACTTGCCCGGGCGACGGGTCTGACCTCCCTGGGGGAACTTGCCGGCTCGATCATTCACGAGATCGATCAGCCGCTGACGGGCATGATCATGAGTGCGGAAGCTTGCCTGCGGTGGCTCGCCAGGGATCCCGTCCAAGCCGTGGAGGCTCGAAATTCGGTTGCGCGCATCATCAAGCAGGCGCGTCGAGCCGCGGGGGTTGTGACCGGGGTCAGGTCGCTGGTGCGGGGTACGCAGGTCCACTTTGCCGAATTCGATATCAACGAAGCGGTTGCGGAGGTGCTGCTTCTGTCGAACCGGGAGATCGAGCGAGCCGGCGTCATTGTTCGTACGGACTTCGATCGATCGTCGCCTCAAGTCGAAGGGGATCGGGTTCAGGTCCAGCAAGTTGCGCTCAATCTGGTGCGCAACGCGATCGAGGCGATGGCCGGGGTTGAGGACGGGAACCGTATTTTGGCTCTCTCTTCTGGGGTCACCGATGGTATGGTTTTGGTGGCGATCGCCGATACGGGAGCCGGCATCAGTCCGGCTGATAGAGAGCGGGTCTTTGAGACGCTCTATACGACGAAGGGAGCGGGACTTGGTCTGGGGCTGTCGATCTGCCGCAAGATAGTCAAGCTCCACGGAGGACAGCTATGGGTGGAAGAAAACGGGAGGTGCGGAGCGAGGTTCATCTTCACTCTCCCGCTTCGCCAGGCAGCCCAGAGGTCGCAAAGCCGCTAGACATGCCTCCTTCCGGCATTGTTCACATTGTCGACGATGATCGCGCGGTTCGCGAGTCGCTTGGCGACCTGCTCGAGTCCCTGCACTACAGGGTCTCGTTGTACGGGTCCGCTGCGGATTTCTTGAAGGTTGAGCTGTCGGATGCTCCTGCCTGCCTGGTGCTCGATGTCAGATTGCCGGGCACGAGTGGTTTGGAGCTGCAGGAGTACCTGACGAAAATCAATGTCGGAATTCCGGTGATCCTGATGACCGCTTTCGGCGACATACCCATGTCCGTAAGAGGCATGAAGCTGGGGGCGGTCGATTTTCTCACCAAGCCGATACGGGATCAGGATCTCCTCGACGCGGTTACCGCTGCGATCCGGAAGGACATCGATCGACGCGACGACAGCGCGCACCTCGCGCAGCTACAGGAGAAATTTGCGCTGCTGACCGCGCGCGAGCGGCAAGTGATGACGCTGGTGGCATCGGGTCTGATGAACAAGCAGGTCGCCAGCGAGCTCTCGATCAGCGAAGCAACGGTCAAGATGCATCGTGGCAGCGTGATGCGGAAGCTCGGAGCAAGGACCGCGGCAATGCTCGTTCGAATGGCTGAAGCTCTGCAGCTCCAGGGTTGAAGCGTCGACCCGGGCAACAAGTATCTCGTCCTGAATCATTCGGCGTCGTCCCGCTCGCGACCCATACCTAGGTATGGGCCGTAACAGCACAAGCGTGAGATTGTCCACCGCACTGATCAAAAGCATGTTGTGCCCATACGGTGCTGCCGGCGGGTACTGGCAGCTCGCTGTGACCGGGGAGGTAACGCCACTTGCAGCTTTAACGCTGGCTCCAGGCAATCAAGATATCTCTCCCGTGCGGAAGCTTGTTGGTGACTGAACGCTGCCATCCGGAGCACAGAACAGGGCGACGACGATGGGGATGTACGTATCAAATTCGAGTGAGGCCATGCTATGCGCCGCGGCTTCCGCTGCGCCTATCCGGTCGGTCGACGAGACGCAGCCTTCAGGGTGGTCCGAGGCCGCCCTTCATCCGACGGTCAGCATAACGCCTGCCGGCCCGGTGAAACGTCTCGGGATAGGATGGCGTTGGTGGTTTTCGGAGAGCGTTCACCTTCCGGTCGGCAACAGAATCGAGTTTCGCTTCCAGGGATCGAGACACCTCCTGGCGTTGTACAACGAAGGAGCACGGAAAAGCGGCGAGGCCTACATTGATGGCCTCTGTTCGTCGAAGCTGCGGGGGGCCGAACACAGGTTGACCTTTGTTCCGGCAGGACGTGCCTATCGGGAATGGCATGAGACGGCATCGTCTGCACAGGTGACCTTCCTCTACTTCGATCCCGCCGCGCTTCATGGCTCGGTCGGCAGCGCGACCGGACTAGCGCCAAGGATATACTTCGAGGATCCGCTGGTCTGGGAGACGGCCTCCAAATTGAAGAAGGCCATCGAGAGCGGAGAGACCAACTGCGCATCCTACGTCGAGGCGCTCTGCGGCGTGCTCGCCCATGAACTTTCGAGATCCGATCACCATCTCGTTCGTGAGCCGACGCTGATCAGTCGCGGAGGTCTCGCAGGTTGGCAGAGGCGCGTCGTCGTCGAGTATGTCGAGCAGCATCTAGGGGAGCAAGTCTGCCTATTGACGCTCGCCGAGCTCGCCAGGCTCAGCGTTCACCACTTCTGCCGCGCATTCAAGAAGTCGTTCGGCATCCCGGCCTATCAATATCAGGTGCAACGCCGAATGGAGTTCGCCAAGCTGCGACTGGCGGATCGCGCGGTATCGATTACGGACATCGCACTCAGCCTGGGCTACGCACAAACGAGCTCGTTCAGCTCGGCCTTTCGCAAAGTGACGGGTTGGACCCCGACCGACTATCGCAGGAAGTTCGAATGAGCCGATCAGAGCGGGATGGATCGCGACAGCAATCTCGTACGAGCGGAAGAATCCAGGCGGGTCTGTAACCGGATCATGCCGCGCCACGAAATACCTCAGCGAGGCCGCCTCCGACCAACGGCCATCTGAGCATCGTCTTCATGAGGCGGAACGGGTGTCGAGGGCGACCGCGAGGGACCGCAGATGACGAGCATACGATACCGCAAGGCAGACGTGGACGGACTGAATGTATTCTATCGGGAGGCGGGCCCGGCCGGCGCTCCGGCTTTGTTGCTGCTTCACGGATTTCCGACGGCCGGCCACATGTTCCGCGGCCTGATCCCGCTGCTCTCGGATCGCTTTCGATTAATAGCGCCGGATCTGCCCGGGTTTGGCCAGTCCGACATGCCTGCTCGAGGAAGCTTTGCCTATACTTTTGCTGCGTTGGCGCAGGTGATCGAACGGTTCACGGAGGTCGTCGGACTTGCTCGTTTCTCGCTCTACGTCTTCGACTATGGCGCGCCGACGGGCTTTCGGATGGCTCTTCGACATCCCGAGCGGATTGCTTCCATCATTTCTCAGAATGGCAATGCCTATGAGGAAGGATTGAGTGATGGCTGGAGCCCGATCCGTGCCTACTGGGAGGATCCATCGAACGCTAACCGGGCGGTGCTGCGATCATTCCTTTCGCCGGAGACGACGGCCTGGCAGTACACCCACGGGGTGCCTGACACCTCCCTGATCTCTCCTGACGGATACACGCTCGACAACCACTATCTCGCGCGTCCCGACGCCGACGAGATTCAGCTCGATCTTTTCGGCGACTACAGGACCAACGTCGCCATGTACCCAGAATTCCAGGCCTATTTCCGCAAGCACAAGCCACCCTTCTTGGCTGTCTGGGGCGAGAATGATCCCTTTTTCCTTCCAGCCGGCGCGAAGGCGTTTCTGCGCGACCTGCCGGGTGCCAAAGTGAGCTTCTTCGATACGGGGCACTTTGCGCTCGAGACCCACGCTCGAGAGATCGCCGCTGCGATCGGTGATTTTCTTACGCCATCGATCGCAAGCAGGTGACCGGCACTCTCCTCCCAGCGAGAGATGCAGGGAGAGCCATGATGCAAGCCATCGTTCTTGAGAAATTCGGCGGTCTGGACAGCCTTGTCTATCGCGACGTTCCGGAGCCGGAACCGCAACTCGGTCATGTCGTGATCGCGGTCAGGGGATTCGGCATCAATCATGCAGAGATGCACATGCGCCGGGGCGAATGGGCCGAAGCGGCGCCGATCAGCGGCATCGAATGCGTTGGCTTCGTGAAGTCATGCCCGGGCGGAGAATTCCCGACGGGCGCCAAGGTGGCCGCATTGATGGGCGGGCTCGGCCGGACCATCAACGGCAGCTACGCCGAATACACCCGAGCGCCGGTCTCGAACGTCGCTTTGATCGATGCTGATTTACCCTGGGCCGAGCTCGCAGCGATACCCGAAACCTTCGCGACGGCATGGACCTGTCTGTTCCGTAACCTCGAGCTCCGGAGAGAACAGCTTCTCGTCATCCGCGGGGCGACCTCCTCGTTTGGTCAAGCGGCACTCAAGCTCGCGGTCAATGCCGGCGCGCGGGTCGTCGCAACGACGCGCAGCCGGGAGCGTTTTGCCCTGCTGGAGAAGCTTGGGGCTGCGCGCTGCGAAATCGAACGGCGAGATCTCTCAAATCATTTGCCCGAGGCGAAGCAGGTCGACGCGGTTCTGGACCTCGTCGGTAACAGTGTCGTGCTCGAATCTCTTGCTCTGCTTCGTCGCGGCGGCCGTTCCTGCCTCGCCGGATGGCTCGGCGGGCTCGATCCGATTCCCGATTTCAATCCACTGCTGCAGATGCCGAGCGGTGTCTATCTGACGTTCTTCGGCAGCTTCGTGTTCGGCACGCCCGGGTTTCCGCTCTCCGACGTGCCGCTGAAGGACATTGCCGCCGACGCGAAGGCCGGCCGGCTCGATGTCAAGCCAGCCCGGATCTTTCGCTTCGATGAAATTCGTGAAGCCCACCGCGTCATGGAGGCGAACGAAGCGGTCGGAAAGATGGTCGTCGTTCGCGACTGACACTTGCAAGCTTGTTATCCGGGAGAGTTGATATGCCGAAGTCAGTCGCGATCGTGACGGGTGCGAGCCAGGGAATCGGCCGGGCGACCGCGGTGCGTCTGGCGCGCGATTTCTCGGCACTTGTCCTAGTCGCGCGAAACAGCGCCAACCTCGAGGATACCGCCAAGGCGGTGAGGGCCGTGGGCGCCGAGGTGCTGGCGATCAGTGCCGATCTGGCCGAGCCTCTTGCTGCCCAATCTGTCGTCGCGCAGACCCTGGCGGCGTTCGGCCAGATCGATGCGCTGCTCAACATCGCCGGCGCTGTACCTCAGGTCGATCTGTTCGAGACGACGGAGCAGCAGTGGGAGGCTGGACTGGCGTTGAAGCTGCATGGCGCTCGGAGGCTTACGATCGCCGCCTGGCCGGCGCTTGTGGCCGCCAAGGGAGCTGTGGTGTTGATGTCCGGAAACTCGGCGTCTTTCCCTAAAGCGCCGTATGCCGCGGTAGGCACCATCAACGCCGCGATCGTCGCCCTAGCGAAAGCATTCTCCGACAAGGGAATCAGCGATGGCGTCCAGGTCAACAGCGTCCTGCCGGGACCGGTGATGACAGGGCGCCGCCGCTCCTACCTCGAGCATTGGGCGCCCCTGCACAACATGAGCCTCGAAGAGGCAACGGCGAAGTTCCCCAAGGAGGCCGGCATCGCGCGTTACGGCGAGCCGGAGGAGATTGCCGAACTGATGGCATTCCTCGTATCGCCCGGCGCGCGCTGGATGACCGGTTCGGCGTTGCGAATGGACGGCGGCGAGGTGAAATCGATCTGATCGGCGCGTGGGGTGTAGTGCCGCAACCGTCATACACCTCGCCCTCCCGATCGCAATGGCACAATTTCACGGCTGACGCTTCGCTTCCAGGCCTGAGCGCCGGCGCTCGTCGACTTCTTCAATCCTCTCCGGTTCTGGATCTGAGCAGCCCATCGCGATGCCTGATCAGAATCTCGAGCCGTGCGGCCTGATCGTCAATTCGCTGGCCGAGGAGCTCTCTACCCATCTCGACGGAGTATGAGGCAGTCTGTTCGATCAACTCGCGAAGGTTCGCGGCTGCGGCGGCAATCTGGCGCTCGATCTCAGTGAGATGGATGTCTTCACCGTGCATGGGGTCTTTGGTCCGGAGTTTGGTGGGCGACGCGGCATTCAGTAGAACAGTTGCCGGGCACCTTGCATTTCAAGGACACAACCATTCTGGGTTCGCGCTGCCCTCAACAGATCGCTTCCGCAATCGGAGCACTTGACGAGTGCCTCAAGGGTGGTGCCGTCTACGGCCAATGAGCCGAGACTGGATACGGTGTTGCATGCGGCGCACCGGATCCTCATCAGCGCGATGTCAAAGGCAAAGGGCTCTTGAAGCAACCATGTGCCTTGATCACCACCGAGAACGAGGTCCGCGAAGTTGTTTGCCATGGCGACTACCCTCCTGATGGTCCGAATCGTTCGGTCTTGATGCTGAAGGGGTCGAAGCCGAGCTTGACGAGCATGCTCGAGATACTCTCGACGAACCCTGTAGGCCCGCAAACGAAGATGCTGGGATCATGTTCGCGCGCAAAGCTGTTATTCGCGAGCAGCATCTCGTTGACCCGTCCCCAATGTCCGCTCCAGTTGCTGGGCTGCTCGCGGGTGAGCGCATAGACGAGGCGCAGGTCGCGATCGTCCTGAGCCATCGCATCGAGTTCATCCCGATAGACGGCGTCGGCAAGGCTGCGTACCGAATAGATCAGTGATGCCGGTGTATGTGCGAGCGATCTCCTGCGGTGGCGTAACATCGCCATCAGCGGCGTGATCCCCGTGCCGCCCGCGACCAGGAAAATCGGTCCGCCGCGAGTCCTACTCCAGATAAAATGCCGCCCAATGGGGCCGCGAAACTCGAGAGCGTCACCGACCCGCAATTCGTCGAGTAGATAGGACGACACCTCGCCGCCATCGACGCGTTCCACGGTGAGGGTGAGCAGCTTTTCCTCCGGAGGCGACGCAATCGAGTAGCTTCGTTCGGCCTGATAGCCATCTTCGGCAGTGAGACGTATGTCGACGTGCTGGCCAGGCCAGTGCCCGGACCATGTGGCCGGCTCCAGGATGATGCTTTTCACGCGGCTTGTTTCGTCCAGGATGGCGTGCACGCGACCGGTCTGCCAAGCGATCCTCGGCTGCTGCGGGAGTGCATCAGTCGCCGTCATATCGTTGCTCGCGCCAGGGGTCGCCATAATTGTGATAACCGCGCGATTCCCAAAAACCGGGTTCGTCGTTTGGCATGAAGCGGATCCTGCGCAGCCATTTTGCGCTCTTCCAGAAATAGAGATGCGGCACCAAAAGTCGGGCAGGGCCGCCGTGCGCGGGAGCGAGTGGCAACCCCTCATAGCGGGTGGCGATCATCGCTCTTCCCGCAACGAGGTCTGCGACCGGAAGGTTCGTCGTGTAGCCGCCGTCGCAATGCGCCATGACGTAAGCGCTCGGCGGCTCGCTTACTCCGGCCGCCCTGAGAAGGTCGTCGAAGCTTACTCCCTGCCAAACCGTGTCGAACTTCGTCCACTTGGTGACGCAGTGAATATCGACCGTGATCTTGCTTTGAGGCAGCGCTTCGAATTCGTCCCAGGTCCATTTCCCGAGCAGCGAACCGCCGAGTTGAAGTCCAACCTTCCAGTCCGCGACGCGGATCTCCGGCGTGGGTCCGGCGGACAGCACCGGAAAGTCGGTCGTCAGATACTGTCCGGGTGGCAGCCGGGTGGCTTCGGACGCCTGTCGCGTTGATCTGAAGCCGCGAGAAACGGGAGGTCGGTCCATGGCGCGTGCCCTTCTGCGATGAGGCGCGGGATGTCCGGTTGTGCATCGGCATGCCGCGCACCCCGATCGACCGCACATGAACCTTGATCGATGCCTTGTCGATGGCCGTCGCGGTGAATGCATCAAGATTACGAAAGACGCAGCAATCGCGGCTGCGCAGCAGCGGATTGTTTCCATTTCAAATGCGCTCCGACCTGAAGTCGTTCAAATGGAGGTAACGATGTCGAGCGTGAGCCAAACTTTGCATTCCGACGAACTCGCTTACCTCAGCGCGCACGAACTTGCGGCTCGCATCCGGAGCCGCGATCTGTCGCCGGTTGAAGTGGTCGATGCGTTCATCCGGCGTATCGAAGCGCGCAACCCGAGCCTGAACGCGCTGGTTTATCTCGATTTCGACGGCGCTCGCGCGAGAGCGAAAGAAGCCGAACGCGCGGTGGTCGCCGGCGAGCCGCTCGGGCCTCTGCACGGCATTCCGTCGGCACTCAAGGATCTGTTCGACTTCAAGCCGGGTTGGCCCGCGAGCCTGGGCGGCATCCGTGCGCTCAAGCACCACGTCGTGAACGGCTACTGCATGTTCTGCGAGCGCATGGAGAAGCGCGGCGGAGCCGTGTTCGTCGGCAAGACCAACAGCCCTCTGATGGGATTCCGGGGGACTTGCGACAATTACCTGTTCGGTCCCACGCGCAACCCCTTCAACCTCGCCAAGAACACCGGCGGCTCGTCCGGAGGCAGCGCCGCGGCGGTGGCCGACGGACTGCTGCCCATTGCGGAAGGTACCGATGCTGGCGGCTCCATCCGAATCCCCTCCGCCTGGTGCGGGACCTATGGTTACAAGGCATCATTCGGCCGAGTGCCGTTCCTTGTGCGTCCCAATGCGTTCGGCACGGCCGACTCTCCGTTCCTGTTCGAAGGGCCTATCACGCGGACGGTCGAGGATGCCGCGATCGCATTGAACGTCCTTGCCGGCCATGATCAGCGCGATCCCTTCAGCCTGATCGAACCGCCCGTCGACTTCACCGCCGCCACTCGCCGGTCCATCCGTGGTCTCAAGATCGCCTATAGTCCAGACTTGGACGTCTTTCCGGTCGACGCAAAGGTCTCGGAGACGGTTGGTCGCGCATTGCGGGCGTTCGAGGAAGCCGGCGCTCACGTGGAAGAAGTGAGGCTCGGCATCAAACGCTCGCAACGGGAACTGAGTGACGTCTGGTCGCGTCTCTACATGCTTCTGAACCTGCAGGCGATCGAGAATATGAAGCGCGATGGCATCGATCTGTTCGGCGACCATCGCGACGACTTTCCGCCCGAATACATGGATTGGGTCGAGAAGACCAATCGAATGTCGGGCCTCGACTTCTTCCGCGACCAGGCCGTCCGGACAGAGGTATACGACGCGTTTCAGAGCGTCCTCGGCAGATTTCATCTGCTCGTTACGCCGACTGTGGCGTGCCCGCCGGTCGACAACGCGAGCGACGGCAACACGATCGGGCCGAGGTCGATCAATGGTGTCGAGATCGATCCTCTCATCGGATGGGGCCTGACTTACTTCGTCAACTTCACCGGCCATCCGGCGGCGTCGATTCCGGCGGGGCTATCCGACGGCCTTCCGGTGGGGATGCAAATCATAGGTCGGCGAAACGCCGATTTCGACGTGCTGGCCGCGAGCGCGGCTTTCGAACGGCTTCGTCCCTGGCAGGACAACTACCGGATCTGCCGCGAGCGTCCCCTGCGGGTGTGACCATCGGGCGGCCTCCCGCAGCATCAATGTCCTGCGCCCTCGAGCCTGACGAGACTTCCAGTCGGTCTCGAGGTCAAGGGGATGCCGTTTCGAGGGTGAAGCTGCCCTTCTTGTGCGGCGACCGTTCTCGGGTGATGCGAACGATCACCTGAGAACGCCGGCTCTCGGGCCGTCCGTCGTCGCATCTTCCCGTCGTTGCCAAGGGCTCTCTGCGCCGCGGTCGCGGTGCCAATCGGCGGTGAGTCTTGCTTGCGAAGTGCGAACATCGATTGGATCGCATGATAGATGCGGAATACATCAAGATAGAACAAGCGAAGGCAATCTCCAGCGCGCAAGAGTTTCTGCGACCGATTATCTCGTATTCCGACAGGTTAACCGTGCCGGTGCTTCGCGTGCCGGCCGTAGTCGCAGGAGCGAGCAATGCGAGTGGGAGTCCAGGCAGCAGCGGCGGTTATCGTGAGCAGTGCAGTCGCAACGATCATGCTCTTCGGATCACTCAAGGATAGCAACGCCCAGACCAATGCGCGCTATCTGCCGGAATATACCGCCGACGGGCAATTGCTCCTGCCGAAGAATTTTCACGAGTGGGTCTATGTCGGCTCGCCGCTGACGCCGAATGCCCTCAACGGCGGGCAGGCGAATTTCCCCGAGTTTCACAACGTCTATATCGAGCCAGGCTCGTATGCGATCTACAAGAAGACGGGATCCCGAAGGGACAATCCTGTTCAAGGAGCTGCAGCTGACGCTGCCGCAGGAGAATGCCGACGGCTCGCGAACCGAAGCATCGGGACGCGGCTACTTCCCGGGCAAATGGAACGGCGCAGACGTGACCGTCAAGGACTCGAAGCGCTTCGCCGAGACCAACGGCTGGGGCTACTTCAACTTCAATCACCACGAGCCGAAGGCGCCGATGGCCAAGGTGAAGTCGAAGGACGAATGCGCCTACTGCCATATCGCCAACGCCAAGAAGGATGAGGTCTGGACCCAGTTCTATCCGCTGCTGGACAACAAGGACGCGCGGTGACCGCGTAATCCGCGGGGAGGTCTT
Source organism: Bradyrhizobium viridifuturi (assembly GCF_001238275.1). Classification (GTDB taxonomy): domain Bacteria; phylum Pseudomonadota; class Alphaproteobacteria; order Rhizobiales; family Xanthobacteraceae; genus Bradyrhizobium; species Bradyrhizobium viridifuturi. The sequence goes on along the minus strand of NZ_LGTB01000031.1, from coordinate 84,526 downwards.
CATGAAAATCCTCCAAATCGCTTGCGTGGCCTTCGTCGTGATCCTCGTCGGTGCGTCTGCTGTCAGGCAGTCACAGTTCCGGGCGCGCGCAGCGGATGCTGCTTCGACAGGCGCGGGCGTTGCCGACCGCCAGGGGCATCTGCATGTGCCGGCTGATTACCGAACGACCTATCAGTTCCTCGGAAGCTGGGCGATTGCGGCGGACGACGGACGCGGCTCGAAGGAGCTTCACGTCGTGTACGCCTCGCCGGGTGCGATCGACGCCTATCGGAAGGGCAAGCACTTCCCGGACGGCACGGTGTTGATCAAGGAGGTATTCAAGACGGAAACCGCTGAAATGACGACCGGTACCGTCAGCCGCGCCAACGCCTTGAAGGGCTGGTTCGTCATGGTGAGGGACGCGGCGAACAGTCACCCCGAGAACGCGCTCTGGGGAGACGGCTGGGGATGGTCCTGGTTCGACGCCGGCGATCCGCTGAGAACGACGACGTCGAATTACAAGGCGCAGTGTCAAGCGTGCCATGTGCCCGCGCAGGCATCCGACTGGGTTTATGTCGATGGTTACCCTCCGTTGCAGCATTAGCACGGGTGCCGGTCACGGGACGTTATTCGATTCAACCAAAGCCAATCATCAAAGGAGCGAGAGATGGCTAAAGAGGCGACGACGAGCGAGATGGGGATGTCGAAAGGGCAGAACGGCCATCTCTACATCCAGACCAATGAAATCGACAATGCGATCATTCACTACCGCCGGCAGGCGGACGGCCGGCTGGTCGAGGTCGAGCGCATCAGGACCGGGGGCGCCGGCTCCGGTGAATACAAGCCGATCAGCGGCCAGGACAGCGCGCCCAATTCCTTTGAGGGCGCGGGGAGCGTTATCATCACATCTGATCGGCGCTTCATGTTTGCGACCAATGGCGGTGACAACTCCGTTTCGAGCTTCCGCCTGGAGAGCGACGGCCGTCCCACGCTGCTCGATGTGAAGGCGACCGGCAATCCGGTCGATGGAAGGAGCGGTACGGCCAAATCGCTGGCTTTCGCCCCGTCTACGCGCACGCTGTTCGTGCTGCATTCGTTCGGGCCGGATCATCTTCGGCTGATGTCGGTCGATACCGACGGCATGCTCAAGGCGCGACCCGAGCGGTACACAGTGAATACCTACAGCAAGCGAAATCGTGTCTCGACCATGGTCGTGGTCTCGCCCAACGAGGAGCTGGTGATTGTCGGCACCACTTTCGACGAGCCGATCGCGCTCACCGGCCTGTATCCCGACGGATCGCCGATTCTATGGGTCCAGCGCGCCGGCGGCGCGTTGCACTCGATCGCTTCGAATGCACCGGATCCGGACGGCCTCGCCGTGTTCGCCCTGCAAAAGGACGGTTCGCTCGGCACCGCCAGGTTCTATGACGCAAAGGGTGGTTCTCCGTTCTACATCGCCTTCCTGAATCAGCGTCCGAATACGTTCGTGATCGGCTATGCCGTCGGCGACGGATGCTCCATCTGTACCATTGAGAAGAACGGCTCGATCAATATCGGCTCGCTCGTCAAGATCGACACCAGCGCGGGCCTGCCGTCCGAGCTGTGCTGGCTTGCGGTCGCTCCCGATGACCGCACGATCTACGCGACGAATTTCGGCTACAGCAACATCAGCAGCTACCGCATCAATGGTAACGGCCTGGAGATTGCGTGCGATCCGGCGTGCCCGAAGGTCCCCGGCGACGGCACCGCGAGGGGATTGAACGGAACCGTGACGAGCGGTCCTAGCGATAGCTGGATCTCGCCGGACGGCGCCTATCTCTATCAGATCTACGGCAACGCCTCGAAGCTGGTCAGCTACAGCACCCAGCCGGACGGCTCGCTGAAGGAGATCGGCAGCGTCAAGATCCCGTACAACGGCTCCCAGGGGCTTGCGGGATTCTGATCGCTCCTCGTCGACACGAAGTCTGGGCGTGGCCGGCTTTGCAGCTCCACGCCCAGCTTCTCGCTTACCGCAGGCGAAACATGCAACGTCAATCATGAGCCCCGAGACGGATGTTTGAGGTGATTCACGAGCGCTCTCGCCGCAAATCCGCGGCCTGTCCCGGCCTTCCGGGAGAAGAGCACGTTGCCACGGCAAAAGTCGTCCTTCAGCGTGCTGAAGGTGCCGCGCGCATGGTGTTCTCCGGCACAGCAAGCGGTACCGAGATCAGTGACGTCTATCAGAAGTTTCCGATGGCCGTTGCGTTCCCGAATGTTGGCGATCGCCGACGCAAGGAGGCCGTCCTCATCAACACCTCGGGGGGCGTCGCAGGCGGCGACGAGATCAGCATCGAGGTGGTCGCTCAAGACGATGCGTCGGTCGCGGTGACGACGCAGGCAGCGGAGAAGGTCTATCGGGCGCTGGATCGGCCCGCCCGAATCATGACCCGGTTACGGGCTGAGGGAGCTGCCCGGCTGGCGTGGCTTCCACAAGAGACGATCGTCTTCGACCAGGCGCGCATCGCGCGGCGGACCGAGGTCGACGTGAGCTCGGGCGCCGAATTGGTCGCCCTCGAGTGGCTGATTCTTGGCCGCATCGAGAGCGGCGAGGAGGTTCTTGGCGGACACATCCTGGACAGTTGGCGGGTCAGGGTCGACGGCCGTCTGGCGTGGGCGGATGGTTTTCTGGCGTCTGACCAGGTGTTCCCGTGGCTTCGAAGGACGGCTCTGCTTTCGAATTGGAAAGCGATCGCGACAATGATCTACACCGGTCCACGTGCCGAGACCCGGCTCGAGCGATTGCGCGAGATCGGTGCGTCTCTGGAATGCGCGTGCGGCGTCACGATCGTGGGCGCGATCATCGTGATCCGGGTAGCCGCGATTGCCAGCGCGGATCTTAGACGAGGTCTGCGCCGCTTCCTCGATCAACTCAGCCAAGAACTGGGATGCGGGCCCTTCGGAGTGCCGAAGATGTGGTCCTGCTAGCAGCGCGACCAAGTGGGAGAAGTACCTTGAATCTGACGCCACGGGAACGAGACAAGCTGATGATCGCCCTCGCTGCGATCGTTGCGCGTGGCCGGCTCGCGCGAGGCGTCAAGCTGAATTATCCCGAAAGCATCGCATTGATCTCGGATGCCATCATGGAAGGCGCTCGCGACGGACGGTCGGTCGCGGACCTGATGTCCGAAGGCGGCCGGCTTCTGCGTCGCGACCAGGTCATGGAGGGCATCGCGGAAATGATTCGCGAGATCCAGGTGGAGGCGACGTTTCCCGACGGGACCAAGCTTGTCCCGGTTCACAACCCGATCCGATAGGAGCCAATGATGCGTATCGTCCCGTTTTGCGTCGCCGTGTCGAGCGTGCTTGCTTCGCCGGCTTTCGCTCATCCTGTCCTCGGCGCGGGCGGTTCGTTCGATGCCAGCCTCGTCCATCCGTTCAGTGGCGCCGACCATCTGATTGCGATCACGTTGGTGGGAACGGGGAGCGCGCTCATCGGCGGATCTGCGAGAGCAGTGTGGCCGCTGACCTTTCTGATCGCGATGCTGGGCGGCTTCCTGGCGGCAAGCGCGGGACTTCAGATGGGCTTCGTCGAGGCGGCGATCAGCCTCTCGGTGGTGGCGCTGGGCGCGTTCGTTGCGTTCGAATTCAGGATGCCCGTCATGCTGGGCGCCGCGGCCGTCAGCCTGTTCGCTTTCTTCCACGGTCATGCGCACGGAACTGAAGCGGCCTCGATGCTTGTTCCATACGTTATCGGCTTCACAACGGCGACCGTTGCTCTTCTCCTCATCGGCATGGCCGCCGGCCATTGGGGAAGAGGCGCGGCCAGGAGAGGTCTGCTTCGTGCGGCGGGCGTCTGTGCCGGGCTTGCTGGCCTGCTGTTGCTGGGAGGCGTGGCATGATTCCGGGGGAAGTCATTTCGAATGACGGCGACATCGTTCTGAACCAGGACAGGACGGGCTTATCGATTGCCGTATCCAACAGTGGCGACCGGCCGGTCCAGGTGGGCAGCCATTACCACTTCGCCGAAGTAAACGCCGCTCTCACCTTCGATCGATCCGCCGCGCGTGGGCGCCGCCTCGATATCCCGGCCGGAACGGCCGTACGGTTCGAGCCAGGTCAATCGCGCGAGGTTTCATTGATTCCGTTTGCCGGAGCGCGGCGCGTCTACGGATTCAGCGGCAGCGTGATGGGACCTCTGGAGCCGGGAACCGGTGCGTCGGGCTCCAGCAAATAGGGCGAGGAAGACATGTCGCATACGATGAGCCGCAGAGCCTATGCCCAGATGTTCGGCCCCACGGTCGGCGACAGGGTGCGCCTGGCGGACACCGATCTGTTCATTGAACCCGAGAAGGACCTGACGATCTATGGCGAAGAGGTCAAGTTCGGCGGCGGCAAGGTCATTCGCGACGGCATGGGACAATCGCAGCTCACGCGCGCGCAGGGTGCGGTCGACACCGTCATTACCAACGCGCTGATCCTCGATCATTGGGGAATCGTCAAGGCCGACATTGCGATCAAGGACGGGCTCATTGCCGCCATCGGCAAGGCTGGCAATCCCGACATTCAGCCGGGTGTCTCGATCATCATCGGACCGGGCACGGAAATTATTGCCGGCGAGGGCAAGATCATCACCGCCGGCGGAATGGACACGCACATCCATTTCATCTGCCCTCAGCAGATCGAAGAAGCGCTCTACTCGGGTGTGACAACCATGATGGGCGGCGGTACCGGACCCGCCGCAGGAACGACGGCGACGACCTGTACGCCAGGACCGTGGCACATCCATCGGATGCTTGAGGCGCTGGATGCGTTCCCGATGAACTTCGGCATTTTCGGCAAGGGCAATACGAGCCAACCCGCAGGTCTCGTCGAGCAGATCGAAGCCGGCGCGTGTGGCCTGAAGCTTCACGAAGACTGGGGTGCAACACCCGCATCGATCGACTGCTGTCTCTCTGTCGCCGACGACATGGACGTGCAGGTCATGATTCACACCGATTCCCTGAACGAAGGCGGCTTCGTCGAGAGCACGATGGCGGCATTCAGGGGCCGGACGATTCACGCCGCTCATACCGAAGGCGCAGGCGGCGGGCATGCGCCGGACATCATCAAGATCTGTGGAGAGAGGAACGTCATACCAGCCTCGACAAATCCCACGCGGCCTTACACTGCGAATACGCTCGACGAAGCTCTCGACATGCTGATGGTGACCCATCATTTGGATCGTCGTATCCCGGAGGATGTCGCGTTCGCCGAGAGCCGCATCCGAAAGGAGACGATCGCGGCAGAGGATATCCTGCACGATCTCGGCGCGTTCTCAATCGTATCGTCGGATAGCCAGGCGATGGGGCGCGTCGGCGAGGTGATCACGCGGACGTGGCAGACAGCCGACAAGATGAAAAAACAGTTCGGGCGGTTGGCCGAGGAGACTGGGCACAACGACAACTTCAGGGCGCGGCGCTACGTCGCGAAATACACCATCAACCCGGCCATCGTGCAGGGAATGTCACGCTACGTTGGCTCGATCGAGGTCGGGAAGCTCGCGGACGTCGCCATCTGGGATCCGGTGTTCTTCGGGATCAAGCCCGACATGGTCTTGAAATCCGGCATGATCGTCGCGGCGATCATGGGCGATCCCAATGCATCGATACCGACGCCTCAACCGGAATACTACCGGCCCATGTTTGGTGCCTTCGGCCGTTCTCCCGGCAGAAACTCTGTGAGCTTCGTCAGTCAGGCCTCGCTCGAAAGGACGAGCCAGCTCGGCCTCGCAAAGCAACTCCTTCCGGTCTCGAATACGCGATCGATCGGCAAGCATTCCATGATCCTCAACGACGCGCTGCCCCACATGGAGGTCGATTCCGAAACCTACGAGGTGCGGGCAGACGGACGGCTCCTCACTTGTCCGCCGGTGAGTGTGGTCCCGATGGCGCAGCGCTACTTCATGTACTGACGCTTGTCGGCATGGTGCTGCGATGACAGATGAAAGTCATGGACATATGGCGCTTGCGTTCCTGAGGCTGCAGAGCTGGCTCTCGCCGTCGTTCCCGAACGGGGCCTACAGCTACTCGCACGGGCTGGAATGGGCCGTGGAGGCCGGTCATGTCTCCGATCGGCGCAGCCTGATCGATTGGCTCGAGGCGGACCTGTGTCATGGATCCGGCCGAAACGAAGCAATCTTCTTCAGCGAAGCCTACCGATGCGTCGCCGCGGGCGTCGAGGACAGGCTTCCGGATTTGGCCGTACTCGCAGCCGCTTCCCGCGGCACAGCGGAATTCGTGCTCGAATCCGCGCAACAATCCTCTGCGAGCCTTGCGACCCTTCGCAGGGTCTGGCCGGATCGAATTCTGGACATTTTCTCAGACCCCGAATGCCCGCCTGTGCTCGCCGTCCTGCTCGGAGCACGCGCGGCGCGCGAGCGGATAGCGATCGATATCGCGCTGCCCGCATTCCTGCACAGCTACGTCGCCAATCTGGTGAGCGCGGGCGTCGATTGGTGCCTCTCGGTCAGACCGACGGTCAGCTCGCTATCGCGGCGCTCGAGCAGGCGATCCTGTCGCGCAGTGAAATCGCAGGCCAAGAGACGGTCGACGATCTCGGTTCGGCGGGCATGATGGTTGAGCTCGCCTCCATCGCGCATGAACTCCAGTATACGAGGTTGTTCCGGTCATGAACACGATTGAACGCGAGAGCAGGTCTCTCCGCACGCCCGGTAGTTCGGCAACCAACGGGCCACTGCGCGTTGGAATCGGCGGTCCAGTCGGTTCCGGAAAGACGGCGCTGGTCGAGGCGCTGTGCAAGCATCTGCGTGACTTCTACGAGATCTACGTGATCACCAACGACATCTACACCAAGGAAGATCAGCTCATCTTGACTCGCGCGCAGGCGCTTGCGGCAGAACGCATCATGGGGGTGGAAACGGGCGGCTGTCCGCATACCGCCATACGGGAGGACGCCTCGATGAACCTGGCGGCGATCCACGACATGGACCTGAAGTTTCCGGACGCCGAGCTCTGCTTCATCGAATCGGGCGGCGACAATCTCGCAGCGACCTTCAGCCCGGAGCTCGCGGACCTGACTGTCTACGTGATCGACGTTGCGGCTGGAGAGAAGATCCCGCGCAAGGGAGGGCCGGGGATCATGCGATCCGATCTGCTGGTAATCAACAAGATCGACCTGGCTCCGCTGGTGGGAGCTAATCTGGAGATCATGGAAGCGGACGCTCGACGGATGCGTGGCACGCGACCGTTCGTCTTCTCCAATTTGAAGAATAGCCAAGGAGTCGATGAGATCGCGGGCTTCATTCTCCAAAAGGGCGGATTGTCCGCCGCGCCGCTGTCCGGAGGGGCTTGTCGATGACGGATGTTCACCTGGAGTTTGTCGACGATCTGGCCGAGCTGCGACGCAGCATCGACAATCTGGATGCGGCGATGGTGCATCTGCTCGCGGAACGCTTTCGTTGCACTCGCGCGATCGGCGAGCTCAAGGCCAAGCATAGGTTAGTCTCTCGGGATCCCAGACGTGAAGCTGTGCAATTGAAGCGGCTTCGCACACTCGCCTCACAGAGTGGCCTCGATCCGGATTTTATCCAGAAGCTGCATGCTCTGATCGTTCGGGAAGTCGTCGCCAATCATGAGGCGGTGAAGTTCGCATCGGGGGCCGGCTAGGATGACAAGTATCGTACGCTTGGGCGAAACCGGAAACTCCGACCATGAAGCGCTGAACAGGGCGATCGCCGACGGCAAGGAAATCCGCATGCTCATCGACCTTTCAGCCTGTCAAGTTCATGGCGCGAGCGCGTCAGGACCTTACGCGGGATCGGCGAGGCCGCCGGGCCGCCGGCCACAACGCGTGTTCGATCGTCCAGAGGATTGCGCCAGTCGGATCGGTTCGATCGCGTATTACTGCACCATTGGAGCCGATCCGATGTCGAGCATCAGGCGGATAGAAATTTTGTCAGCATCGCCGTCGTCTCCGTAGGGTTCTCCTCGGGAAAGAAGTGGCCGCCCTTGATGGCTTGCCCCTGTACGTTGTTCGCCCATCTCCGCCAGAGTCCCAAGGGGCCGCCATCCTTTCCGTAGAAGGTATCCAGTGGCCCGCCGGCGGCCCACAGATGCAGCATTGGGCACGTGATCCGCCGAGATGCCTTCCGGTCCGCCTCGTCATGATCGATATCCAGCGTTGCGGCTGCGCGATACTCCTCGCAGATTGCATGCACCCGGGCTGGATCGCGGTACGTTTCCGTGTATTCCGCTCTTATTTCGCGGCCAAATGAGCCCTGCCCAAATGGGTTGTCGAAGACCGCACCGGGTGCACTCGAAAGGTATTGTTCCGGAAGCGGGGATTTCTGCGAGAGGAGGCTCCATGGCCAGTAAGTCATTGCGAACTTTGCGTCGGCATGACCCCACGCTTCTGATATCGGCAGGACATCGAACACTGCCAGGCGTTCGACATGTTCCGGATGATCCAGCGCAAGGCGGTAGGAAACCCGGCCGCCGCGGTCGTGTCCAACCAGATCGAACTTGGTGAACCCAAGTTTGGCCATCACGGCCACAAGTTCCTTCGCCATCGCTCGCTTTGTGTAGGGGTAATGATCGTCCGTGGAGGCCGGCACACCACTACGGCCATAGCCGCGAAGATCGACGCAAATCACGGTGTGATTGCTCGCGAGATGCGGCGCCACATGGCGCCACATCAAGCTGGTTCGTGGAAACCCATGAACCATGAGTAGCGGAGGTCCGTTCCCGTAGCGCCTGACGAAAATTGTGTTGCCGTCGGCTTCGACTTCCGCCGTCTCAAAGTGATCGGCCGATCTCACGTTGTCCGGGGATTGTGCCACAGCGCGTTGCGGCACGAGCGCCGATGATAGCGCGGCGCTCGAAGCCGCTGTAATCGCTTGGATGAATGCGCGACGTTCGATGATGGTTTTGTCGGCCATCTGCGATGCCCTTCCAAGGTTGGTACGCTGCTCTCTGTGCAGCCGGCGCTCGATGGTGAGGTTATAGGGCCTCGCGGAAGCACGCTTTCGCAGGATTGGCGTGTTTAAACCGTTCCTGCTGAATGATGGTGGCTGGGCCGACGCCTATCGGGACCAACCTTCGTCGCTCGAATGGCTGTTGCCGTTGCTCGCGATAGATCAGGCCTTTCGAACCAGACATCGAACTGGCCGCCTGCCCAGCAAGCTAAGGGAAGCGGTCGCAAGAATGATCTTCCGGCTGTAACCAATCCTGCCGCATTTCCGAATGGTGGAAAGTGCAATGGCGGAAGCGTGACTGCGCTGACCGTCCCGAGCAATGGAGCAGTTATGCCTGAGAAAATCGACCGCAGCCGCCGTCAGTTGCTTGGTGCCGCCGCAACGACGATCGCCGCCGCGCAGTTCGGCATTACGGCTCCGGCGGATGCTGGCACGACCAGGAAGACGGCTCGACATCAAGCTGGCAAATCGGAGACTGCGAAAGTGAACGCCACCGTCGTTCTTGTCCACGGCGCGTGGGCTGACGGTTCCAGCTGGGCGCGCGTCATTCGGCCGCTGCAGTCCAGGGGACTGAGGACGATGGCCGCTCCGATGCCGCTCACATCGCTATCAGATGACGTTGCCGCGCTTGAGCGCGCGCTTGAGCGGACCGAAGGGCCGGTAGTCCTCGTCGCGCATGCCTATGCCGGTGCGGTGATAGGCGCTTGCACGAACGAAAGAGTCCGGTCGCTGGTCTTCATCTCTGCCCTCTGTCCGGACGAGGGTGAAACGGTCGCCGATGTATTTTATCGCCGTAGTGCGTCTGCGCAGGCGCCGAAGCTCGCGCCCGATAGTCACGGCTTGCTTTGGGTGCCTGAGGATGGATTTGGCGCTGCTTGGTGTCAGAACGCGCGGCCTGAAGAGGCTGCGCTTCTGGCAGCGACGCAGCGTCCCATTGCCGTCGCAGCCATCCAGGAGAAGGCCCCGAAGCCGGCCTGGAAGGTGAAGCCCTCATGGTACCTGGTGGCTGAAGAGGATCGGATGATCAATCCGGCGACGCAGCGATTTTTGGCAGGCCGAATGGGCGCGCACATCCGCTCAGAAAGAGTTGATCATGCGTCGTTGATCACCGCGCCCGATCTCGTCGTCGGAACGGTGCTCGAGGCGGTAAACAGTCTGACCGCGCAGCGGAGCAGCGCGCAGCAACATGGCTGAGCAGTCTTCAAGATGCCCCTGCACAGGCTTTCGGCGGTCCGCGCTGTCAGCCTGATGCTCCGGAGTATCAAGACGCGGCCTTCCGAGTTGGGTTTGCTCGCCGCCAAGAAAACAGGCTTCAAAAATAGTGATTTCAAAGATCCGAGGGACCCCGAACCTCGACGATTCGCGATCCGCCCTGCAGGCCTGACGGTTCAGTTGTCGGATCGGCCAGCTTCCCCGTTAGGAGAAACGCAACATTTCTCGCGCAGCATCAATCTAATTTGCATTAGTTATTGATGGGCACGGACATGGCTGCTCTTCCGGACAGGCGAAAGTCTGTGCGCAATCCATCGCTGGACAACGCGTTGATCAGATTTGGTGAGCTGTCATTGTGCTGTGTCGTGCGCGATATCACAAACAGTGGGGCCGCGCTCAAGGCAGACGTTCCGCCATCTTCCCTTCCTGATCAATTCACGCTTATCGTTCCACCCAGCAAAACTTACTCGTGCAGCGTCGTGTGGCGAGAAGCCGGCTGGGTTGGCGTCGCGTTCGTTGCGTGACGAACTAATCGTCGGGTACGCGGGAATTGCGTGGAAAACCCGCTGCAATGTAACCTGCGTCACACGCTGCCCTGCATAGCTGGCGCTATCCTGCTTTGATTTCAGCGGGACGCCATGGACGACGACTTTTGCAAGGAAAGAGCGCGGACTGTTCGGATGCTTGCCGAGCAGGCTGATCCCATCATCAAGAAACGCCTGCTGCAGCTGGCCGATCACTACGAGCGGCGCGTCGTCATTCGGCCGGAAAACACCGATCGTGATCGGACTGATCAGCAGGCAAAGGACGCTGATCGTTAGGCCTCGGGTTTGGCCAGTGCCGGTGCTTACGTCCTGACGAATTCGACCGCCAACCGGTGGCCTTCAGACGCGTTTGCGGCGGACGATCAACTGATCCGCCTGGTGCCAGGTGAGTGTGACGAACTGAAGAAGTGCTTCGCAATCGTTGAATTCGAATCGAGGACGTGCTGGCAAAGCGGGCAACGTGGTCTAGTGGGCCCCGCCGGCATTGCATGCCGGCGTCGTTGTCACGGACGCCTGCAAACGGGCCTGAACAGCCTGGTTGGTGCCCCTGGCCGGAATCGAACCAGCACTCCTTGCGGAACTCGATTTTGAGTCGAGCGCGTCTACCAGTTCCGCCACAGGGGCATTCGCGATGATCCCGGCCCGGTAGGGCCGGGGGTCACGAAGCGCGGCGGACTATAGCGGGCGGCCCGTCACGGTCAACCCGCGCGGATGTGATTGTCCCGCGCCTCGACAGCGGTATTTCCACGCGATACGACCCGGTGCGGGCATGTGCGGGTCATGACCCTGCCGAATGATGCCCGCAGGAGGACCGCCGTGACGACCGCCACCGCCCATCCGTCGGATGCTTCCGCCACCGGCAATCCGGCGCTGACCTCGGCTCTGGCGATTGCCGTGATCGCTGCCGTGACCTTGGCCGGCGCCTGGTTCTTCCAGCTCGTATTGGAGATCCTGCCCTGTCCGCTCTGCCTCGAGCAGCGCTATGCCTATTACCTCGCGGTCCCGCTCGGCGCCCTGGTGGCGATCGCGGCCGCCCGCGGCGCGGCGCGTCCGGTGCTGCTGGCGGGCCTTGCGATCCTCGGCCTCGCCGCACTCGCCAATGCCGGGCTCGGTGCCTATCACGCCGGCGTCGAATGGGGGTTCTGGCAGGGGCCGACCGATTGCACCGGCCCGATGGTCGATTTCGGCAAGGCCGGCTCGCTGCTGGATCAGCTCGACAAGGTCAAGGTGGTCCGCTGCGACGAGGTGCAGTGGCGCTTCCTCGGCATCTCGCTGGCCGGCTACAACGTGCTGATCTCGCTCTTGATGGCCGCGATCGCCGGCTGGGGTCTGGCGAGGGGCGCGAAGGCCTGAGGTACGGCTTCCCGTGATCCGTCATGCTGAGGAGGCCGCGAAGCGGCCGTCTCGAAGCATGCACGGCTACCAGCCGGGCCGTTCATCCTTCGAGACGCGCTTCGCGCTCCTCAGGATGACGGACTAGACAAGCCAAAGCTAATCGTCGACGTCGTCCTGCGGCCGTCCGAACAGATGGATGATGCCCGGCGTCGAGATGGTGACGAACAGAAACCGCGACAGGTGATGCGCGCCGACGAAGATCGGGTCGATGTGCAGCGTCAGGGCCAGCGCCAGCATTGCGTCCATCGCGCCGGGCGCGAAGGCGACCACGACGTCGGCAAGCCGTACGTGGGTGGTGAAGGCGATCACCGCAACGAACACGGCCGAGATCAGGATGGCGATCGCAAACGAGCCGAGCCCGGCATTGACGTGGCTCAGCAGGGTCGAGGTCTTCATCCGCGCGAAACGGGTGCCGATCAGCGCGCCGATGCCGACCAGCGCGATGTTGCGGAGCCAGGGCGGCAGGCCGCCATCGACCAGGCCCGAGCCGTGCAGCAGGCTGGAGGCGAGCATCGCGCCGAACATCCAGCTGGCGGGGAATTTGATCCAGCGCAGCAGCAGCGAGACGCCGATCGATCCGGCGACGAGGGCCGTGAGGCCGAGCGGCGAGGCGACCGTGGTCGGCAATGGCGGCGGCGCCGCATGCGTCACCCCGGTCAGCGCCAGCACCAGCGGCAGCGCCGCGGTCAGGATGATGACGCGCATGGTCTGCACTACGGCGATCGCCGCGACGTCGGCGCCCTTCTCCGCGGCCAGGATCGTGATCTGCGACAGCGCGCCCGGGCTGCCGGCGAGGAAGGCAGAGGTCTGGTCCCAGCCATGGATGCGCTGAAGGTACAGGCTCGAGCCGAAGGTCGAGCAGAACGTCGCCAGCGCCAACAGAGCGATGGTGAGCGGATAGGAGCTCATGTGCTGCAGTAATTGCTGCGACATCAGCGAGCCCAGCGAAATGCCGAGCAGCAGCAGCACCGATTGCGTCAGCACCGGCGGCACCGCGAGCGGCCGGCCGGCCAGTGCGGCGATCGCGACCGCGCACATCGCCCCCGAGATCAGGCCGCCCGGCAATCCCGCCCATAAAAACAGCAGCCCGCCGCCGGCGCCGATGACGAGAGTCTCGAGCCCGTTCAGAACTTTGCTGCGGTCGGGAATGGCCGTTGCCATCGAAGCGCGGATCAGGGTCACGCCGCCTTATGGCAAATTCGCAATCACGGGACAAATGCATCTCGCGATTGCAGCATTGCGCCCCGAATTCTCGGGGAATCCACCCTCCCCCTTCAGGGGAGGGTGGCAAGATCGTGCGATCTTACTTCGTTGCCGCCGGCGCGGCTGCGCCGCCGCCCGCCGCGTTCTTCTTGCACTCGGAGCGGAATTTCTTGCGCTCCTTGCCGTGCAGGCCCTTGGCGTCGGCCTCCTTCGAGCATTCCAGCGACTCGGCGGTACGCGGCTTGGCTTCCTTGGCCATCTTGGCGTCGGCCTTCGGAGCGGCGTCCTTGGCGGCGGGCGCGGCAGTCTGCGCGAAGGCGCCGCCGATCAGCAGCGCGGAGGCAAGGGCGGTCACGGTCGCAAGGGAGGAGATCTTCATCATGGGGCACCTCTGAGGAAAGGAGGCCGAAACGTTGCGCGGCGATGCTGAACCGTGGATGAACATGCGGTGGTCCCGCCGCCACAATATTTTAATGCTCGGGCGCGCCCGCACGTTGTCGCAAGTCGGGGTTGCGCTAGGATAATGGTCTTACGCCACTGCCCCCCAAGGGAAACCAGCGGGAAACCAGGGATGACGGGAGACCAGGGATGACCATTCAGACCAGATTGTTGTGTGTGATTGCGGTGTCGGGCTTTGCAGCCTTTGCGGCGAGCGCGCCGGCGCAAGCCCTGACCGCGCAGGAATGCAGCGCCAAGTACCAGGCGGCCAAGTCGGCCGGCACCCTCAACGGCCAGAAGTGGAATGATTTCCGCAAGGCGCAATGCGGTGCCGACGCAACCCCGGCTGCGGCGCCCGCCGCGCCGCCGCCCGCTGCTGCCGCGCCCGCACCGGCCGCGCCGAAGGTAGCCAAACGGGAAGCCGCTCCGGCCGCGGCACCGGCAATGCCGGCTGGACCCGCCGTGTTTCCGAACGCGGTCGATCCCAAATATGCCAAGGAGACCGAAGGCAAGCAGCGCATGCACAGCTGCCTCGACCAGTACAACGCCAACAAGACCACGGGCGGTAATGGCGGCCTGAAGTGGATCCAGAAGGGCGGCGGCTATTACAGCGAATGCAACAAGCGCCTGAAGGGCGCCTGAGCCCTTCGCGATGCGTCTTCGACCAAGCGGCCGGCGTCAGCCGGCCGCTTTTCTTTTGGCTGCGGCTCTACCGGCCTTCCGTAAGCAGCTTGTCCGCCGACTGCGCCAGCAGTTGCGCGCGCTTGCGCGGGCCGCGTTCGAGAAACAGCAGGCTCTGGCCGAAGATGAAGCAGTAGAACAGGAAGGCTTGGGCATCGGCCTCCTCGGTCGGCAGCCCGGTGGCGCGATAGAGCTGGCCGACCTGCTTCAGGCGCGCCGCATCGACACTCGCGGCGGCGGCGGCGGCGGCCTCGTCGGTGCGCGCCCATTGCCGGATCGCGAGCTCGACCGCCATGGCCTCGGTGTTCATGCGCTCCGAATAGAGCGTGATGATCGACTTCAGCCGTTCGCGCGCGCTCGCACCATCGAGGGCGGTCTGCTTCTCGATCGCGGCGATTCGGCCGTCGCGCCAGCGCGTCAGCATGGCCTCGAGCAGCGCGGCGCGATCCTTGAAGCGGCGGTAGAAGCCGCCCTTGGTGACGCCGAGATTCTTCGCCAGCACCTCGACCCGCACGCCGTCGACGCCGCTATGGGCGAGTTCGGCAAAGCCGGCCGCAACCCAGACATCGCCCTTGCTCTCAGTCATGTGATCTCCGCGGAGCCCAATGCGCGATCGGGTCATCGCGCATTAGTCGCTTGTTTGAGCACGATCTTTTCGGAAAACCGCTGCCACTTTTCCGGATCGTGCTTGATACGGTACCGTATTGCTAGCCCGCCTTGCGCTTGATACGCTACCGTATCACAATCGGGGAGGAGCAGGATGGAAGGCGAGGCGACCTATCGCGGCACGGTCTATCCCTGGCACTGCGACCACATCGGCCACATGAATGTCATGTGGTATGTCGGCAAGTTCGACGAGGCGAGCTGGAATATGTTCGCGCGGCTCGGCCTGACCCCCACCTATCTGCGCGAGTCCGGCCGCGGCATGGCCGCCGTGCAGCAGAACATCGCCTACAAGCGCGAGCTGCTCGCCGGCGACCTCGTCGAGGTCAAGAGCCGGCTGGTCGAGTTCCGCGACAAGTCGATCCGCATCCTGCACGAGATGCGCAACGCCGAGACCGGCGAGGTCGCCGCGACCTGCGAGATCGCGGCCGTGCATATCGACCGCGCCGCGCGCAAGGCGGCGCCGTTTGCGCCGGCGATCCGCTACGCGGCGATGCCGCATCTCGTCCCGTCAGAGCCCGCGATCGCATGACCGCGATGCCCCGCTTCGAGCCGAAGAATCCCAACTATCGCGCGGTTGCTGCCGAGACGTTCGCGCGGCAGCGCGCGATGCAGACGCTCGGGATCTCGATCGCACGCATCGAGCCGGGCGAGGTCGATCTCGCGATGGCCTATGCACCCGAGTACAGCCAGCAGAACGGCTTCGTGCATGCCGGTGTCATCACCGCGGGTCTCGACAATGCCTGCGGGATCGCGGCCTTCACGCTGATGCCCGAGGGCTCCGACATCCTCACCGTGGAGTTCAAGACCAATCTGCTGGCGCCGGCGCGTGGCGAGCGGTTCGTGTTCCGCGGCGTTGTGGTCAAGCCCGGCCGTACGCTGACCGTCTGCGACGGCCGCGCCTACGCGGTGCAGGACGGCATCGAGACGCTGGTCGCGACCATGAGCGGCACGCTGATGGCGCTGCAGCGGCGATAGGGGTAGGGGGAACGCACCGTTCCATCCACGTCATTGCGAGCGAAGCGAAGCAATCCATCGTTCCGCAAGGGGAGGAATGGATTGCTTCGTCGCTATCGCTCCCCGCAAATGACGGCGGTGATAGCCTCATAGCCTCTCGGCATATTGGAGCGGAAAACCGACGTGCCCAGCATTTACGCACCCATCTAAGATCGGCGCATTGACAAGCCTCCGTCGCACCGACCTGATAGGCGGATGTTTCGCGTGAGTGGCTTGTCATGATTGCCAGCCTCAGCCTGATCCTGCTTTGTCAGCTCGTCGGTGAGGTTGCCGTGCGCGCGCTCGCCGTGCCGGTGCCGGGTCCGGTGGTCGGCCTCGTGCTCCTGCTGTTGCTGCTTTTGGCGCGCGACCGCTATCCGGTGCTGGCGCGCGGGCCGCTCGGCAATGACGGCGTCGAGAGCGCGAGCCGCGGCATGCTCGCCAATCTCTCGCTGCTGTTCATCCCGGCCGGCGTCGGCGTGGTGCAGAAGCTCGATCTGCTCGCCGAGCACGGCATTGCGATCCTGGTGATCCTCGCGGTTTCGGTCATCGTCACGCTGCTGGCGACGGTCGCGACCTTCGTCGCAGCGAGCAGTGTCTTCTCGGGCGAGGACGAGACGCCGTGAGCGACAATCCGTTCTCGCTCTGGGTCTATCTCTCGCAGTCGCCGCTGCTCTGGCTGACGGTGACGCTCGTGACCTATGCCGTGACCGATGCGGTGTCGCTGAAGACGAGGCGGCATCCGCTCGCCAATCCGGTGCTGCATTCGCTGTGGATCATCGGCCTGTTCCTGCTGCTGACAGGGACCTCCTACACCACCTACTTTGCCGGCGCGCAGTTCGTGCACTTCCTGCTCGGGCCGGCGACGGTGGCGCTCGCGGTGCCGCTCTACGAGAACCGCAGGCGGGTCGCAGCGGCGGTGCTGCCGATGCTGGTTGCGCTCGCGGTCGGCTCGCTCACGGCGATCGTCTCGGTGGTGCTGCTGGCGCGGGCCTTCGGCCTGCCGCGGGACATCATCCTGTCGCTGGCGCCGAAGTCGGTCACGGCCGGCGTCGCGATGGGCATCAGCGAATCCCTGCATGCCGATCCCTCGCTGACCGCGGTGTCGGTGATCCTCACCGGCATCATGGGGGCGATCATCGTCACGCCGCTGATGAACTTCACCGGGATTGCCGACTTCCGCGGCCGCGGCTTTGCCGCCGGGATCGCCGCCCACGGCATCGGCACCGCGCGCGCTTTCCAGGTCGACGAGGTGGCCGGCGTCTTTGCCGGCATCGCGATGAGCCTGAACGCGCTGGTCACCTCGCTGCTGGTGCCGTTGGCCGTGACCTATCTGTTGCGCTGAGCATGATCCGGAAAAGTGGGGACCGGTTTTCCCTCGCGACAAAGCGGAACGCGTTTGCGCGGAGATCATGCTCAAATACAGAAAAGCCAGTTGCGGGACAATTTTGTGCTATAGGTATGGCGTTGGGCAGCAAATCCTTCTAGGGTTTCCGCTGCAAACGCGAGTCTGTTCCCCTTGGTCTTCTCCGCAACCCAGAGCGTGCTTGGGCTGGCATCGGGCATGCTGGTCGGTTTTTCGCTGGGCCTGGTCGGTGGCGGCGGGTCGATCCTTGCCGTGCCGCTGATGGTCTATGTGGTCGGGGTGCCCCAGCCGCATGTTGCGATCGGCACCTCGGCGATCGCGGTCGCCGCCAACGCCGCGATTAACTTGTCCAACCACGCCCGCGGCGGCACCGTGATCTGGTCCTGCGCGCTGGTGTTCGCGCTGTCAGGCATGTTCGGCGCTTTCGGCGGCTCGATCCTCGGCAAGATGCTGGACGGGCAGAAGCTGCTGGCGCTGTTCTCGATCGTGATGCTTGTCATCGCGGGCCTGATGCTGAAGACCCGCGCGCGGGTCGGGCTGACCGACGTCAAGATCTCGATGTCCAACATGCCCGCGATCATCGGTCTCGGGCTTGCCACCGGAACCATGTCCGGCTTTTTCGGCATCGGCGGCGGCTTTCTGATCGTGCCGGCCTGATGCTGGCAACCGGGATGCCGATCATGAACGCGGTCAGTTCCTCGCTGGTGGCCGTCACCGCCTTCGGCGTGACCACGGCCCTGAGCTATGCGTGGTCCGGGCTGGTATCATGGGGCCTGGCGGGGTTATTCATTGCCGGCGGCATCGCGGGTGGCCTGCTGGGCACGAGGAGCGCCCGGCACCTGTCGGAACGCCGCGGTGCCCTCAATATCGTATTTGCGACTGTGATTATCGTGGTGGCGATCTATATGCTGCTGCGTAACATCAATGTGTCCTGAACGTAGGAGGGCGAGGAGCCCTTCCGGAAGCCAGCCATGAAGCATCTGACGAAATCACCCCTCGACAACGCCGGCGCCACCCGCCGCGGCGCGCTCGGCCTCATCGGCGCCGGCATCGCGCTGCTGGTCGCGGGCGGCGCGCGCGCCGAGGACGAGAAGGTCCTGACCGAGGAGCAGGTGCTGCGCGATCCCGAGATTCCGGTGATTGGCAACCCCAAGGGCGACATCACGATCGTCGAATGGTTCGACTACAACTGTCCGTACTGCCGCAAGCTCGCGCCGGAACTCCGCCAGGTGGTGCAGGACGATGGCAAGGTCCGCCTGGTGCTGAAGGACTGGCCGATCCTCGGGCCGGTCTCGAAGGTCGCGGCGCGGATGGCGCTGGCGGCGAAGTACCAGGGCAAGTTCGAGGCCGCGCATGAGGCGATGATCTCGGTCAATTCGCGCATCACAGAGCCGCGCATCGCCGAGTTGCTCGCGGGCGCCGGCCTCGACATGGACCGGCTGAAGAAGGATCTCGACGCCAACGCCAAGGCGATCGACGCGATCCTCGCGCGCAACGACGAGCAGGCGCAGGCGTTCGGCTTCAACGGCACGCCGTCATTCATCGTCGGCAAGTATCGCGTGCCGGGCGTGCTCAGCATGGACCAGTTCGAGCAGGCGATCGCCGACGCCCGCAAGGCCAATATGGGCCGCAAGACCGAGCAGAATTAGCGCGAACCTCTCCGCTTGGCATAGGCGCGCCGGGCGCGCTCGCGATTGCCGCAGACTTCGCTCGAGCACCATCTGCGGGTCCGGTTCGGGCTCTCGTCGACGAAGAACCAGCCGCAGCCGTCAGCCTCGCAGCACCCGATCCGCCTGGCGTCGTCGGACGCCAGCAGCGCAGTCAGCGACCACAGCACCGGCCATAACGGCTCGCTCACGTCGCGCCCCGCGAAGGCGTGGCGATAGGCTCGATCCTGCCGCACGAGGTCGGGTTGCCGGGGCGCCGTCGAAAGCAACTGATTGACGAGGCGAAGGTCCGCACCGCGGCCGCCGCGCAGTGCGTCCGAGATGGTCCAGATGTCGCGGCGCAGATCATAGGCCTGCAGCATCGCAGCCGCGGCCTCATTGCTTGCCGAACGCGCCTTCAGCTTCCTGGTCGCTGCAAGCGGCAAGGTCCCGCGGCGTTCGCTCCAGGACAATAGCGCCGCATAATCCGGGATCAGCTCCTGCGGATCGTCCGAGGTGCGCCAGTCCAGCGTATTCGCGAAGTCAAGGCAGACCCGTCCACCGAAGAACTGCGTCGCTGCCGCGCGGGATCTCTTGACATCACGGCCTCTCACAAAGTCTAATCTAATGGTCATGACCATTACAATTGTCTCGCCACGAGCCTCAACGATGACCGCCGCCGGGTTCAGGCGCGGCCTGGTCGCGGCGCTGCCGTTCCTGCTCAGCAATGGCGCCGCCGGCCTCGTGATGGGACTGACCTACAAGGGGCTCGGGCTGGGGGCAGAGCACGCCATTCTGTTCAGCCTGCTGGTCTACTCCGCCACGGCGCAAGCGATCACGCTGAGCATGTGGGCTCATCCGCTGCCGGTCGTCGCCATGGTCGTCGCCTGCATTGCCACGAATTCGCGATACTTACTGATGGGCGCCCATCTGCGCCAGCTGTTTGGCGGCCTGGCCCCGCGCAAGATGCTGCCGACGCTGTTTCTGCTGGCGGATGCATCCTGGCTGATGACGAATTCAGATGCCGATCGCAACGGACCCGATGCGGGCTACCTGCTCGGATCGAGCATCCCGATGGCGATCGGCTGGGTCGGCGGCACCGCGCTTGCCTATGCCGCCCCGCTCGCGGCCAACGAACCGCTCAGGCTCGCCGCCGCATTGCTGCCGACGATGTTCATCGCGACCCTGCTGCCCAGCCAGTGGAAGAATGTGAGATCGCTCTGGCCGTGGCTGACCTCAGCCGTCGCAGCGCTGCTCGTGGCCCGGTTCGTGGATCCCAGCTGGTCCATGCTGATCGGAGGCGGGTGCGGCACGCTCGTAAGCATGATGGAGCGAAGCGATGGATGATTTGCGCGTGCTTGGCGTGATCTGCATCCTCGGCATCACATGCTATGCGATGCGCGCCGGCGGATACGTCCTTGCCGCGTCGATGCGCGATGATGGCATCGCCGCCCGGTTTCTCCGTCTTGCGCCCGGCAATCTGTTCATCGCATTCATTGTCGGTGGCTGCCTGTCGGGCGGGCTGGCAGGCCTTGTCGGCACCATGGTCGCGCTCGTGACCATGGCGATCACTGCGCGAGAATGGGCCGCGTTGGGCGCCGGGTTCGGCGCGGCCTTGGCCGCGTCCGCGATCGGATTGTGAACGTCGATCGTTACTTGGACGCGATCTTGTCCCATTGCTCGCGGGTGCGGGTCTTCAGCAGGTTCCAGTCATGCGCGGCAACGTCCCAATTGACGATGGTGCGCGTGTCCTGCGCGACCTCGCCATTGGCCACGCTCGACGTTCGCATCGAATCGGCGACATAGACGCCGCATACCAGCAGCAGCGCGCCCAGAATCATTCCGAAAAACGTCCGCATCACTTTATCCCTCCGGTGTCTGCGAGATAACGTTGGAGGGTTAGCTGTGGTTCCGGCGTTCGATCAACTGCGCGCGAACACCCGCATCACATAGTCGATGAACACGCGCACGCGCGGCGAGAGCTGGCGGTTGCGCGGATAGAGCAGGTTGACCGGCACCATTGGCGGCAGCCATCGCTGCAGCACCGCCACCAGCGTGCCGCTGGCGAGATCGGCTTCGGCGTGGAAGCGCGGCACCTGCACGAGGCCGAGGCCGAGCTTGGCGCTCGCCAGATAACTCTCGGGGCCGGTCACCGACATCGGCGCGGGCAGCGGAAATTGCTTCACGGCGCCGTCGATCACGAACTCCATCGGCCGCAAACGTCCCGTCGTCAGCGAGCGGATGCCGATCATGCGATGGCCGTCGAGCGCGAACGGATCGGTCGGCACACCGAAGCGCGCGAAATAGTCCGGCGTGGCGCAGGTCAGCCGCTCCAGCATCGTGACTTGCCGCGCGATCATGTCGCTGTCGGGCAGCTTGCCGAAGCGCAGCACGCAGTCGACGCCTTCGCGGATCAGATCGATGAAGCGGTCGCTCTCGCTCATGTTGATCTCGATATCGGGATATTCCGCAAAGAAGCCCGGCAGGTTCGGCAGCAGGAAGTGTCGCGCCAGCGTGCCCTGCACCTCGAGGCGAAGCAGCCCCTTCGGCCGCGCGCCGCCGAACGCACCCTCGGCGTCCTCGAGATCGGCGATCAGCGAAAGGCAGCGGCGGTAATGCGCCTCGCCGTCGAGCGTCGGGCGCACCGTGCGCGTGGTGCGCTCCAGCAGCCGCACGCCGAGCCGCGCTTCCAGCCCTTTTACCGCGTCCGTCACCGTCGAGCGCGGCAGCCCGAGATCGTCGGCAGCCAGCGAAAAGCTGCGCCGCTCGACCACCCGGGTGAACACACGCATCGCATCGAAGCGGTCCATCTATTGTCCGATAATGCCGAATAGTGATGCCAAAAGATGCACGATTATCCGGCCAATGCCAAGGCGTAGCGTCCTCCCATCGAGCGCGGCCCCCGGCCGCACAACTGATGGGAGAGCGAAAATGACCAACCAAACCAACAAGGTAGCTCTGGTGACGGGCGCCTCGCGCGGGATCGGCGCGGCGGTTGCCGAGCGCCTCGCCAGGGACGGCTTCACCGTCGTCATCAACTATTCCGGCGATGCCAGGCCGGCCCAGGCGGTGGTCGACCGGATCGAGGCCGCCGGCGGCCGGGCGCTGACCGCGAAGGCCGATGTCAGCGATGCCAACGCGGTGCGCGGCATGTTCGACGCGGCGGAAGCGGCGTTCGGCGGCGTCGACGTGCTGGTCAACAATGCCGGCATCATGAAGCTCGGCAGGATCGCCGACAGCGACGATGCGACCTTCGACCAGCAGGTCGCGGTCAATCTGAAGGGCTGCTTCAACACCATGCGCGAGGCGGCGCGCCGGCTGCGCAACGGCGGACGCATCGTCAACTTCTCGACCAGCGTGGTCGGCACCAGGCTCGAGAGCTACGGCATCTATGTCGCGACCAAGTCCGCGATCGAATCCTTGACCGCGATCCTGTCGAAGGAGTTGCGCGGCCGCGGCATCACCGTGAATGCGGTCGCGCCGGGCCCGACCGCGACCGATCTGTTCCTCAACGGCAAGTCGGACGAACTGATCGAGCGCTTCGCCAAGATGGTCCCGCTGGAGCGGCTCGGCACGCCCGACGACATCGCCTCCGCCGTGTCGTTCCTCGCCGGTCCCGACGGCTCCTGGATCAACGGCCAGACCCTGCGCGCCAATGGCGGCCTGGTCTGACGCTTTCAACCCAACACTCGTTCAACTCGTCATCGCAAGGACACGTGTCATGAAACAGGTCATCGTCATCACCGGCGCCTCGAGCGGCTTCGGCCGCCTCACCGCCAACGCGCTCGCCAGGGCCAGCCACACCGTCTACGCCTCGATGCGCCACACCACCGGCCGCAACGCCGCGGCGGTTGCGGATATCGAAGAGTTCGCGAGGGATAACAAGGTCGACCTGCGCTCGCTCGAGCTCGATGTCGGCTCGCAGGCTTCGGTCGATAAGGCCATCGCGCAGATTGTTGCAGAAGAAGGTCGCCTCGACGTCGTCATGCACAATGCCGGACACATGGTGTTCGGCCCGGCCGAAGCCTTCACGCCGGAGCAGCTCGCCGAGCTCTACGATGTCAACGTGCTCTCGACCCAGCGCGTCAACCGCGCGGCGCTGCCGCAGCTGCGCAAGCAGGGCAGGGGACTCGTGGTCTGGGTGTCGAGCAGCTCTTCGGCCGGCGGCACGCCGCCCTATCTCGCGCCGTACTTCGCGGCGAAGGCCGGCATGGATGCGATGGCGGTGATCTATGCCCGCGAGCTCGCGCGCTGGGGCATCGAGACCTCGATCATCGTGCCCGGCGCCTTCACCGGCGGCACCAACCACTTCGCGCATTCCGGCCGTCCTGCCGACGAGGCGCGGGTTGCCGAATACGAAGCCGGTCCCTATGCCGGCTTTGGCGAGGAGATCATGAAGGCGTTCGCGGCGATCGTGCCCGAGGATGCCGATGCGTCGCTGGTCGCGGACGCGATCGTCGAGGTGGTCGACACGCCGTTCGGCAAGCGGCCGTTCCGCGTCCACGTCGATCCGACCCAGGACGGTGCCGAGGTCGCCTTCGGCGTGATCGACCGCGTCCGCAACGAGATGCTGCACCGGGTCGGCTTTTCAGACCTGCTCAAGCCGCGGATGAACGAGTAAGGCAAAGCGGCCGGCGGCGCATCATACGCCGTCGGCACGCTCGCCGTTCAGCCACCGCAAGATCTCCGAGTTGATTTCGCGCGGATAGGTGTGGCTGAGATCGTCGATCTCGCGATAGGTCACCCTGGCGCCTGCGGCCGACAGCAGGCCCTGGGTCTGCCGCGCGGTCTGCACCGGGAACATCCAGTCGAGCCGGCCATGGGTGATGAAGATCGGCAAGCCGCGCAGCCGATCCGCATCGGCCATTTCCGCCATCAGCGGATGGAAGGTCGCCGCGACCGGCGCCAGATGCGTGAAGCGCGACGCGCCGTCGAGCCCGGTGACATAGCTGAAGGTGCCGCCGTCGCTCATGCCGGTCAGCAGCATCCGTGTCGCGTCGATATTCCAGCGCGCGTGCACCTGGTCGAGAATGCGATTGAGGTTCGGCGTGTCGGTGTCCTCGCCCATCAGCGCCCAGGTCTGGCCGGTCGCGGTCGGCGCCACCAGGATGGCGCCGCGGCTGCGCGCGTCACGCAGCCAGCTCCACAGGAAGCCGCGGCCGTTGCCGCTGCCGCCATGCAGCGCCATCACCAGCGGCCAGGCGCGATCCGGCGTGTAGTATTCCGGCACGTACATCGAGAAGCCGCCGCGGCTGCCCGGTTCGTTGTGCTCATGAAAGATGCCGGTGTCGTCGTTCGGCGTTGCCGCGAGCTTTGCCTGCAGCCCAGGGTCCTCGCGCAGGTCGGGCGCGATGAAGAAGCCGCTGACCGGCGGCAGCTCGGTCAGGGGATAGAGCGCCTCCTGTGCGCGCGGCAGATAGCGCAGCGCGCGGAATATGCCGACGAGGTCGCCTTCGCCGTTCTGCACCGCGCGCAGTCCCGCATAGCCGGCCAGCGCCGCGTCGATCGCCGCCTCCAGCGCGGTCTTGATGTGCGTGAATTTCTCCGGCCAATCGGCCAGCCGCGGCCGCACCGCCTGCAACGCTTTCTCGGGCTCGCCCGCGATCTGCATCACGCGATCGAAGTCCGGCGGGTTGAGGTTGCGCGCGACAAAGGACAGCGATTCCAGCGTCTGCAACAGCGGCGGCAGCACGGCCACGATATCGTCAACCACGGCCTCGCTCATCGCCGCTGCCTCTCGTTCTGTATCAATGCAGTTGCGGCGCCTTCAACAGCTTCATGCGGTCGATCGAGGTCAGTGTCACATCGAAGGTGACGCCCTCGTGATAGACGGTCAGCGGCACGTCGACGCCGGCGGTACCGAGCGACCAGAGCTTGCGGTAGAAGCCGGTCTGGCTCGTCACCTTGTCGCCGGCGACCGCGAGGATCACGTCGCCGGTCTTCAGCTCGGCGCGCGCCGCCGGCCCCTTGCTGGCGACGCCGACCACTACGAGGCGGTTGTCGATCTCGGTCGTGTACATGCCGAGCCACGGCCGCGCCGGCCTGTCGACGCGGCCGAACTTGCGCAGGTCGTTCAGCACCGGCTTGAGCAGATCGATCGGCACGATCATGTTGACATGCTCGGCGCGGCCCGAGCGTTCGCGCTCGAGCTGCAGCGAGCCGATGCCGATCAGCTCGCCGGCATTGTTGATCAGTCCGGTGCCGCCCCAGTTTGGATGCGCCGGATAGGTGAAGATCGCCTCGTCGAGCAGATATTCCCAATAGCCGGCGAATTCCTGCTTCGCCGCGATCTGGCTTGCGACCGAGCGCGTGCGGCCGCCGGCGCCACCGAGCACGACATTGTCGCCGACCTGCGTTGCCGCCGACGAGCCGATCCGCAGCGGATCGATGTCCAGCCTGCCCAGCGCCTGCACCAGGCCAAAGCCGGATTCGAAATCGAAGCCGAGCGCGTGCCCCTCGACCGCGCGGCCGTCGCCGAGATGCAGCCACACCGTGGCGGCTTCGGTGATCAGATAGCCGATCGTCAGCACCAGCCCGTCGTCGATCAGCACGCCGTTGCCGGTGCGTTCGGTGCCGAGCGTCTCGGCGCTGAACGCATCGGGCGGAATGATCGAATGCAGCCCGACCACGCTCATCAGTGCACGATCGAGGTCATAGCGGTAATCTTCGGGGCGAGGCTGAAAGGCCGCTGGCACTTTCGGTTCGGTCGTGGAAGGCATCCGGGATCTCCTGGCGTGCAGGGCGCTGGAACCCCAAGCTAATCCGAGGTTCTGCCGGCAGGGAAGATGAAATGATATACCCTGCGCGGCGGCCTGCACAGCTCATCTGGCGTGCAGACCTGCCCCTCGCAAGATAGATGAATCTATTCGCTTCTGGAGCGCGCCGAGATCTGTCGTCGCGCCTTAGCTTCTTGTTTGGGCATGATCTCCGCGCAAACCCGTTCCGGGTTTGTCGCGAGGGAGAACCGCCTTGCGCTATTCCGGATCATGCCTTCGCGCGCGCCGGCATGATGCGGAAGGCGCGGTTGTCCCTGATCCACCCGGCGCGCTCGTCGCGCAGCATAGTGCGGCGGACCTTTCCGGAATCGTCGCGCGGCGCGGTGCCGACGCGCTCGAAACTTTCCGGATGCTTGTAGCGGCTGAGCCGGTCCTTGAGGAAATCACCCATGCCGTCGGCAATCTCTTGCGCGTCGACATCGTCGGCGAGCTCGAGGATCGCATGCACGCGCTGGCCGAATTCCGGATCGGGCAATCCGACCACGACGCAGGAGCGCACCTTGGGATGTTCGCTGACCGCGGCCTCGACCTCGGCCGGATAGATGTTGGCGCCGCCGCGGAGCACCATGTCGGCGAGCCGGTCGCCGAGATAGAGATAGCCTTCTTCGTCGAGCCGACCGATATCGCCGAGCGATTCCCAGCCGTCCGTCCGCCGTTTCGGCGTGGCGCCGAGATAGTGATAGGTCGAGCCCGCGCCGTCATTGGGCAGGAAGTAGATCTCGCCGGTTTCGCCGGGCGCGACGTCGTTGCCGTCCTCGCCGATGATGCGTAAGCGCGCGGTCTCGCCGATCTTGCCGACCGAGCCCTTGTGGGCCATCCATTCGACGCCCGAGATCACGCAGGCGCCCTGCCGCTCGGTGCCGCCATAGAGCTCCCAGACCCGCTCCGGCCCGAGCCATTCGATCCACTTCTCCTTCAGCCAGGGCGGCATCGGCGCTGCCATGTGAAACACGATCTGCAGGCTCGAGACATCGTAGCGGTTGCGCACCTCCTCGGGCAGCGCCCAGATCCGGTGCATCATCGTCGGCACGAAGTTGACCCATTGCACGCGTTCGCGCTCGATCAGCCGCAGCGTCTCCTCAGCGTCGAACTTCACCATGCCGGTCAGCTTGCCGCCGCCGAACAGCGCGGAGTGCGACAGGATAAACGGCGCGTTGTGATAGAGCGGGCCCGGGTTGAGCAGCGAGGCCTGATGCGGAATCCCCAGCATCAGCGGCGTCGTGGTCTCGATCACCGCGGGGTTGTGATCGAGGATCACCTTCGGCCGTCCGGTCGAGCCGCCGCTGGTCATCGCCTTCCAGTAGCGCGCAATCGGCGCATCGAGCGGCTCCTCGGAAAATCCCTCCGGCACGAAATTCACCGGCAGCGAGTTCGGCGCGTTCCAGTCGGCCTCGCCGCCGACCACCAGCGACGGCTTCAGGATCTCGAGCACCGCGGCGGCCTCGCCGCGCGGCAGCCGCCATGACAGCGAGGTCGGCGTCGCGCCGCATTTCCACACCGCGAACGTGGTCTCGAAGAATGCGTTGCTGTTGGGCAGCCCGATCGCGACGAAGTCGCCGGGCTTGACGCCCTTGGCGGCGAAGGCCCGCGCCCGCGCATTGGCGCGGCGCTCGAGCTCTAGCCAGGTCAGCGCATCCGCGCCGTGGCTGACGGCGATCGCATCCGTGGGCTTGCGTTCGGCATACCAGCGCGGCACGTCGGCTAAGGGGATCAGCATGGGTCGTTTCCGTCGGAGAGGGGCGGCTTGAAGCGCTCTTGTTGCAGGGATGTGGCCGAAGCCACCGCCGTCACTTCACCAACAGTGCGGTCGCGGTGTCAAGGTCCGAAGCGCCAATATGGGTGGTATCCCGCTGAGGGAATTGCGGAATCCCCGTTTGCTAAAAGCCCCGTCAAGATTCCGGTAAAGTTCAAGCGATCGCGCTAAGCCGGACTTTACGGGGGAACGGCATTGTGGCCCGTGCGGTTATGTGCCGGGCGCGTCGATCGACCTGCGCGGTCTTGCAAGTTTTCAATGACCAATGTCTTCAAGGACGACGACGATGGCGAGCAATGGAGCACGGATCAAGGTCAGTCGCGAGCCGCGGCGCCAGCTCAACAACCGTGCGGCCTGGATCACGGTCGACGATGGCGTGACCGAGAACGCCTGCGCCGTGGTCGACATCTCGCCCGGCGGCGCCAAGATCACCACCGAGGTCGAGTTCGACGTCAAGGATCGCCTCGCGCTGACGCTGCTCGCCGACCATGCCAAGCGCTACCCCTGCGAAGTGGTCTGGCGCCGTGGCAAGACCTACGGGCTCAAATTCGTGACCGTGGAGGCGGAGCCGGACGCACCGGTCGCGGAGCCGGTCGGCGCGGTCTAGAACATGGTCCTCTGAACCGAACGGCGGACAGGCGGTTATCGCAAGCGCACTTCGTCTTGGCCGCGTTGCCGTTCGCGGTCAGCCGCGATAACGCAGCGCATCGACCAGCAGTGCGAAGGCCGGAGCGGATTGCCGCCGGCTCGGATAATAAAGGTGATAGCCGGGAAACGGCGCGCACCAGTCGTCGAGCACCTGGATCAGCTGCCCCTTGGCGAGTTGCGTGCGCACCTGGTCCTCGGCGATGTAGGCAAGCCCCAAGCCGGCCAGCGCCGCCTTGATCCGCAATGTGGTGCTGTTGAACACCAATTGTCCGTCGACGCGGACCTTGAGCGGGCGGCCACGCCGCTCGAATTCCCAGGCATAGATGCCGCCATGGGTCGGCAGGCGGATATTGATGCAGGCATGCTGGGTCAGGTCCTGCGGCCGTTTCGGGCGCTCCCGCCGCTTGAAGTAGGAGGGAGCACCGACCACGACCATGCGGAAATCGGGACCGATCCGCACCGCGATCATGTCCTTTGCAAGCTGCTCGCCGAGCCGGACCCCGGCATCGAAGCGCTCCGCGACAATGTTCGCTAGGCCGTTGTCGACGGTGATCTCCACCTTGATGTCGGGATAGCGCGGCAGGAACTCGGCCAGCGCCGGCCACAGGATCGTCTCGGCGGCGTGCTCGCCGGCGTGATGCGGATGGTGCCGGCGGGCTTCTCGCGCAGCGCGCTGAGTGCGGTGAGCTCGGCCTCGATCTCCTCGAAGCGCGGGCCGATGCCCTGCAGCAGCCGTTCGCCGGCTTCGGTCGGCGCGACGCTGCGGGTGGTGCGGGTCAAGAGCCGCACGCCGAGCCGCTCCTCCAGCGCGCGCATGGTGTGGCTGAGCGCCGATTGCGAGACGCCGAGCTGCGCCGCGGCGCGGGTGAAGCTGCGCTCGCGCGCGACGGCGAGGAAGGCGATCAGGTCGTTGACGTCAGGCCGCGGCATTCATGAGCCCTGCTCATAAGTTCATCCCGATTTCTACGTCTAATGGCCTGCCGACGCACGTCCTAAATCCCGCTGCGACGAATCCAGTCATCGATGCGGAGAGACATCATGCAGACGCGCAAACTCGGCAACAGCAACCTCGAAGTCTCGGCGATCGGCCTTGGCTGCATGGGGTTGAGCTTCGCTTATGGTCCGGCGGTGGAGAAGCCCGCAGGCATCGCCATGCTCCGCGCAGCCGTCGAGCGCGGCGTCACGTTCTTCGACACCGCCGAGGTCTACGGTCCCTTCGTCAACGAGGAACTGGTCGGCGAGGCGCTGGCGCCGGTCCGGAGCGAGGTCGTGATCGCGACCAAATTCGGCTTCGACATCGGAACCATGGCCGAGCGGCACCGCTCGCTGAACAGCCGGCCCGAGCACATCAAGGCGGTCGCGGACGCCTCGCTGAAGCGCCTCAACATCGAGGTGATCGACCTGTTCTATCAGCACCGTGTCGATCCCGACGTGCCGATCGAGGACGTTGCCGGCGCCGTGAAGGACCTGATTGCCGCCGGCAAAGTCCGCCATTTCGGCTTGTCGGAGGCCGGCGTGCAGACCATCCGGCGCGCCCATGCCGTGCAGAAGGTGACAGCCTTGCAGAGCGAATATTCGCTGTGGGAGCGCGGGGTGGAAGCGGAGATCCTGCCGCTGCTGGAAGAGCTCGGCATCGGCTTCGTGCCGTACAGCCCGCTCGGCCGCGGCTTCCTCACCGGTGCGATCAGCGCCAGCACAACATTCGCGAACGACGATTTCCGCAACCTCGTGCCGCGCTTCACGCCGGAGGCCCGACGCGCCAATCAGGCGCTGGTCGATCAGCTCGGCCGGATCGCCGCGGGCAAGGGGGCGACGGCGGCCCAGATCGCGTTGGCCTGGCTACTCGCGCAAAAGCCCTGGATCGTGCCGATCCCGGGCACCACCAAGCTCAATCGGCTCGAGGAGAACATCGGCGCGGCGCGCGTCGAGCTGAGCTCCGCCGATCTTGCCGAGATCGGCAAGGCGGTCGCCGCGGTCGAGGTGCAGGGCGCGCGCTATCCGGAACAGTTGCTGGGGTTGGTCGGGCGCTGAGGAAGTCGAGCCGCACACTCGGTGTCGTCCCGGGCTTGACCCGGGACCCATAACCACTGATGGCAATTGTCGCGCGATGCTGGGGCCGCGATCCCGTTCATCACCGAATGCGGTGGTTATGGGCCCTGGCTTTCGCCAGGACGACGGATGGTTAGAGCCGGAGCGGCTGACCGCTTCTGCCCTACCTCTCCGTCAGCTTCAGCTCGATGCGACGGTTGCGCTTGTAGGCGTCTTCGGTCTGCGCGGTGTCGAGCGGCTGGAATTCGGCGAAGCCGGCGGCGACCAGGCGCTGCGCCGGCACACCGAGCGAGATCAGGTATTGCACCACCGAGATCGCGCGTGCGGAGGACAATTCCCAATTCGACTTGAACAGCGGGCTGTTGGTGATCGGCCGCACGTCGGTGTGGCCGTCGACGCGCAGCACCCAGGCGATCTCGGCCGGGATCTGCTTGTCGAGGTCGATCAGCGCATTCGCCACCGTATCGAGCTCGGTCTT
This sequence comes from Bradyrhizobium viridifuturi, assembly GCF_001238275.1. Classification (GTDB taxonomy): domain Bacteria; phylum Pseudomonadota; class Alphaproteobacteria; order Rhizobiales; family Xanthobacteraceae; genus Bradyrhizobium; species Bradyrhizobium viridifuturi. The sequence continues at coordinate 53,748 of NZ_LGTB01000031.1, read as the reverse complement.
GCCTTCCGGCAGCAGCGTCGCCTGGCCGGTGTCGAAGAACACTTCGGACTGGAATACGAAGCGGTCGCCGACGATGCGGATATCAGGGCGGTTGCCGAGGATTGCGCGCAGCCGGCCGAAGAATTCCGAGCGGTATTTCGACAGCTCCTGCACCCGCTGCGCCAGCGCGACGTTGAGGCGCTGGCCGAGATCGGCGATCCGGTTCTGCGATTCCTTGTCGCGCTTCTCGGAGGCGTCGAGCGCCTCCTCGAGCGCGGCGAGCTGGCGGCGCAGCGCACTGATCTGCTGGTTCAGCACCTCGATCTGCGCCAGCGCGCGCGACGACACGCTCTTCTCGGACTCCAGCGCCTTGTTGAGCTCGTTGGCGCGGCCCTGCGCGTCGTTGCCGGAATTGGCGAGCCCCTCATAGAGTCCCTTCATCCGGTCGCGCTCGCCCTCGGCGGAGGCGAGGCCGGCGCGCAGCTGCGCGACCTGGTCGTCGAGCGTCAGCTTGGAGAGCTTCTCCAGCGACAACAGGTCGTTGAGCTGGGCGATCTTGACGGTGAGCTGCTCCAGCGCCTTGTCCTTGCCGGTTACTTCCTGCGACAGGAAGAACTGCACGACGAGGAACACCGACAGCAGGAACACGATCGACAGCACCAGCGTCGACAGCGCGTCGACAAAGCCGGGCCAGTAGTTGAAGCCGGATTCGCTACGGCGCGAGCGGGCGAGGGCCATCAAACAATCTCCTCTCTCGTGTCCCGGGCGCGGCGCGGCATGCAACGCCGCTCAGCAGAGCCGAGACCCAAATTCTCTGCCCCTCTCAGCTCTTCTCGGGCTGGCGGGCGAGGCGTTCGAGCAGCCGCTTGATCTCGCGGTTCTGCTCGCCCTGGCCGTCGGCCCATTCGCGGATCATCTGCTGCTCGGTGCGCATATGCGCAACCAGCCCCTGGATCGCCTCGGCAAGATTGGCCATCGCCGCGGTGGTGTTGCGGCCGCCCGTGCCGCCGCCACCTTCCTCGAGCGTGGCACGCAGCCGGTCGATCGCGCCCTGCATGTCGGCGCCGCCGACGCCGTCGCCGGAAATGCCGCGCACGGTGGTGGCGAGCCAGTCCTCGAGGTCGGTGTAGAAGCGGTTCTGGGCCTGGCTCGATTGCAGGTCGAGGAAGCCGAGGATCAGCGAGCCGGCGAGGCCGAACAGCGAGGACGAGAACGAGATGCCCATGCCGCCGAGCGGCGCGGCAAGGCCCTCCTTCAGCGTATCGAACAGCGCGCCGGCATCGCCGCCGACCTTGAGCCCGTCGATCACCTTGCCGACCGAGCCCACCGTCTCGATCAGGCCCCAGAAGGTGCCGAGCAGGCCGAGGAACACCAAAAGGCCGGTCATGTAACGCGAGATGTCGCGGGCCTCGTCCAGGCGGGTTGCGATCGAATCGAGCAGATGCCGCATGGTCTGCTGCGTGATCGACATCCGTCCGGTGCGCTCGCCGCCGAGAATGGCAGCCATCGGAGCAAGCAGCGTCGGCCGGCGCTCGATCGCAAGGCCGGGATCGGCGATGCGGAAATTGTTGACCCAGGCCACTTCAGGATAAAGCCGGATCACCTGGCGGAACGCCAGGATGACGCCGATCAAGAGCACCGCGCCGATCAGGGCGTTGAGCCCGGGATTGGCGAAGAAGGCGGTGACGATCTGCTTGTACAGCACCACCCCGACCAAGCCGCAGAGCACCAGGAACACCAGCATCCGCACCAGGAAGATCCTGGGCGAGGACAGCTTGCTCAGTTCGATCTCCATTTCGGAGCGAGAAGGGGGCATTGCCGGATCATCCGTTCGCGAAGGCCGCATCTGTAAGCAATATGGCACAGCGGCGGAGTGAGGAAAGCCGAATCCAGGGGCTGTCGGCAGAACCTGGGGTTGATACGGAGTGGACTGTTGCCGCTTTGTGCAGCTTTCCGGGGCGCCGGCGCATCAGGGGTGTGCAGAAAGCGCCAGTCCCACGCGCGGATCGCGAGACGCACGCCGGTTGCGTCGCTTGGTGGTGGGCGCGGCGGTCGGCGATTCGCGCGCCGCGCATTACGAGTTTGCAACCTGCGGCATTGTGCGCAGGCAAACGGCCACTTTCCCGCTCGCGCAGTCCTTAACGCATTCCCACAGCCTGCGATGGAACCCGCTCACAATCCGGTGAGTCGACAAAACATGCCGCGAAATCAGAGCGATAGGATTGTGTGACATTGAGCCGCCCGAGAAACGCATTGCGTCGCAGCAAGCAGGATTTATTTTCAGCGGGCAGAGCGGTGCCGCTGTGGCGCCGCCATTTGTTTATCCTAACCAACCCACAGGGGCGATCATCTCAATGTCTGGACTTCGCGCGCAATCGGCATGCATTGCTCTGATGCTGGCCGTGACGGCGCCACTGCTTGCTGGCTGCGACGAGCCGAATTCTGCAACCGCCGCCGTGCAAGCACCCGAGCCGGACGTCAGCGTGGTCACCGTGAAGCCGCAGGCGCGCGCGATGATGCGCGAGCTGCCGGGCCGCATCGCCCCGACCCGCGTTTCCGAGGTGCGCCCGCGCGTCTCGGGCATCGTCGTCAACCGCATGTTCCATCAGGGCAGCGAGGTGAAGGTCGGCGATCCCCTGTACCAGATCGATCCGCGCCCGTTCGAGGTCGAATTGCAGTCGACCGAGGCGGCGCTGGCGCGCGCCAAGGCCGTGCTCGAGCAGACCTCGCTGCAGGCCCGCCGCATCGCGACCCTCACTAACCAGCGCGCGACCTCGGAGGCCGAGAACGAGAAGGCGATCGCCAACCTGAAGCAGGCCGAAGCCGACGTGCAGGGCCGCGAGGCCGACGTCGCGCGTGCCAAGCTCAACCTGGACTACGCGACGATCCGTGCGCCGATCGACGGCACCATCGGTGCTGCCGTCATCAGCGAAGGCGCGCTCGTCGTGCAGAACGACGCCGCGAGCCTTGCGACCATCCAGCAGCTCGATCCGATCTACGCCGACTTCCAGCAGTCGGTGACCGAGATGAACCAGCTCCGCCGCGCCTTCGAGAGCGGCGATCTGGACCGCATCGCGCCTGACGCGATGAAGGTACGTCTCGTGCTCGACGACGGCTCGATCTATCCGCTGCCGGGCAAGCTGCTGTTTTCCGACGCCAAGGTCGACGCCTATACCGGGCAGGTGACCCTGCGCGGCGAATTCCCCAACCCGCATCGCATCCTGCTGCCGGGCATGTATGTCCGCGTGCTGATCGAGCAGGGCATCGACTCGGACGCGATCGCCGTGCCGCAGCAGGCGATCCAGCGCAATGGCGGCGGCGGCAGCGAGGTGTTCGTCGTCAAGGACGACAATCACGTCGCGGTGCAGCCGGTGCGCACCGGCTCGTTGCAGGGCGGCCACTGGTTCGTGAGCGAAGGCCTCAAGGCCGGCGACAAGGTCGTGGTCGAGGGCTTCCAGAAATTCGCCGCCGGCGACAAGGTCCGGCCGCTGGCCTGGCGCGAGGTCGATGCTGCTGCAGCACAATCGGATTCGCAGCAGACCGCCCACGCGAAGCAGTGATCCGACATGCCTAGCTTCTTCATCGACAGGCCGATCTTCGCCTGGGTCGTCGCGCTGTTCATCTGTTTGGTCGGCGCGATCTCGATTCCGCTGCTCGCGGTCGCTCAGTACCCGATCATCGCGCCGCCTTCGATCTCGATCTCGACGAGCTATCCCGGCGCGTCGCCCGAGAACCTGTACAACAGCGTGACGCGGCTGATCGAGGAGGAGCTCAACGGCGCCGCGAACATCCTGAACTTCGAATCGACCTCCGATTCGCTCGGCCAGGTCGAGATCATCGCGAACTTCAAGCCGGGCACCGACACCAGCCAGGCTTCGGTCGAGGTGCAGAACCGCCTCAAGCGCGTCGAGGCGCGGCTGCCGCGCGCCGTGATCCAGCAGGGCATCCTGGTCGAGGAAGCCTCCTCGGCCGTGCTGCAGATCATCACGCTGAACTCGACCGACGGCTCGCTGGACGAAGTGGGCCTCGGCGACTTCATGATCCGCAACGTGCTGGGCGAGGTGCGCCGCATCCCCGGCGTCGGCCGCGCCACGCTCTATTCGACCGAGCGTTCGCTCCGCATCTGGATCGATCCGGCCAAGCTGGTCGGCTACGGCCTGTCTGCCGACGACGTCAACAAGGCGATCACGGCGCAGAATGCCCAGGTCGCCTCCGGCAGCATCGGCGCCGAGCCGAGCACCGATACGCAGAAGATTTCCGCGCAGGTGCTGGTCAAGGGCCAGCTCTCCTCGCCCGACGAGTTCGGCGCGATCATCCTGCGTGCCAATGCCGACGGCTCAACGGTGCGGCTGCGCGACGTCGCGCGGATCGAGGTCGGCGGCCTCAGCTACCAGTTCAACACCCGCCTGAACGGCAAGCCGACCGCCGGCCTCTCGGTGCTGCTGTCGCCGAAGGGCAATGCGCTGGCGACCGCGAGCGCGGTCGAGGCCAAGATGAAGGAGCTGTCGCGCTTCTTCCCGGCCAACATCTCCTATGAGATCCCCTACAACATCACGCCGGTGGTGAAGGCTTCGATCGAGAAGGTCCTGATGACCCTGGTCGAGGCGGTGGTGCTGGTGTTCATCGTGATGTTCCTGTTCCTGCAGAACATCCGCTACACCATCATTCCGACCATCGTGGTGCCGGTGGCGCTGCTCGGCACCTGCGCCACGCTGATGGCCGTGGGCTACTCGATCAACATGTTGACCATGTTCGGCATGGTGCTGGCGGTCGGCATCCTGGTCGACGACGCCATCGTCGTGGTCGAGAACGTCGAGCGCATCATGGCCGAAGAGGGCCTGCCGCCGAAGGAAGCCACCCGAAAAGCAATGTCGCAGATCACCGGCGCCATCATCGGCATCACGCTGGTGCTGATGGCGGTGTTCGTGCCGATGGCATTCTTCCCCGGCTCGGTCGGCATCATCTACCGCCAGTTCTCGGTCACGATGGTGGCGGCGATCGCGTTCTCGGCGCTGCTCGCGCTGTCGCTGACGCCGGCGCTGTGCGCGACCTTGCTCAAGCCGGTCGAGAAGGGCCACGGCCATGCCCGCAAGGGCGTGTTCGGCTGGTTCAACCGCGTGCTCGACAACAGTCGCGCCGGCTACACGCGCACGGTGCAGGGCTCGCTGAAGCGCACCGGCCGGCTGATGCTGATCTATCTCGTGCTGTTCGCAGGCGTCGCCTACGGCTTCGTGCGGCTGCCCGGCGGCTTCCTCCCGGTCGACGACCAGGGCTTCATCACGACCGACGTGCAGACGCCGTCGGAATCGTCCTATGCGCGCACGGAAGGTGCGGTCGAGCAGGTCGAGAAGTACCTGAAGGATCGCGCCGGCATCGAGAACGTCACCTTCCTCACCGGCTTCAGCTTCCTGGGCCAGGGCATGAACACGGCGCAGGCCTTCATCACGCTGAAGGACTGGTCGGAGCGCGGCCCGAAGGATTCGGCCGCCGCGATCGTTGCCGACATCAACCGCGACCTGTCGTCGATCCGCGACGCCAGGATCTCGGCGCTGCAGCCGCCGCCGATCGACAATCTCGGCAACTCGTCGGGCTTCTCGTTCCGCCTGCAGGACCGCGGCCAGAAGGGCTATGCGGCGCTGATCGCAGCAAGCGACCGCCTGGTCGCGGAGGCCAACGCCAGCCCGATCCTGCAGAAGGTCTATGTCGAAGGCCTGCCGCCGGCGCCGCAGGTCAACCTGATGATCGACCGCGAGAAGGCCGGTGCGTTCGGCCTCACCTTCGAGGACATCAACAACACGATCTCGACCAACCTCGGCTCGAACTACATCAACGACTTTCCGAACCGCGGGCGCATGCAGCGCGTCATCGTGCAGGCCGACAAGACCAGCCGCATGAACGCGGACGACATCCTCAACTACAACGTCAAGAACAGTCGCGGCCAGCTGGTGCCGTTCTCGGCCTTCGCCACCATCGAATGGACGAAGGGGCCGACACAGATCGCGGGCTTCAACTACTATCCGGCAGTGCGCATCTCCGGCGAGGCGAAGCCGGGCTTCACCTCGGGCGACGCGATCGCGGAGATGGAGCGGCTTGCCAACAAGCTGCCGCGCGGCTTCGGTTATGAATGGACCGGCCAGTCGCTGCAGGAGAAGCTGTCGGGCTCGCAGGCGCCGTTCCTGCTCGCGCTGTCGGTGCTGGTGGTGTTCCTGCTGCTCGCCGCGCTCTATGAGAGCTGGACCATTCCGCTCGCGGTGCTGCTCACCATTCCGCTCGGCATTTTCGGCGCCGTGGTGGCTGCGACGCTGCGCGGGCTGTCCAACGACGTCTATTTCACCGTCGGCCTGATCACCATCATCGGTCTTGCGGCGAAGGATGCGATCCTGATCATCGAGTTCGCCAAGGACTGCGCGCGCAGGGCAAGCCGCTGGTTGACGCGACCATCGAGGCGTGCAGTCTCAGATTCCGCCCGATCCTGATGACCGGCCTTGCCTTCGTCTGCGGCGTGCTGCCGATGGCGATCGCGACCGGCGCCGGCGGCGCCAGCCAGCAAGCGCTCGGCACCAGCGTGATGGGCGGCATGATCGCCGTCGTCATCCTCGCGCTGCTCCTGGTGCCGGTGTTCTTCGTCAGCGTGCAGCGCGTGCTGGCCGGTGACCGGGAGAAGGTCGAGAAGCCGGAAGTCTACGGTCCGCCCGCGCCGGCAACGGGCGGCCACTGACATCGAGGCCGGTCCTGATTGAATCAGGGCCGGCTTGCTTTCGCGGCATCGCCAATCCAGACTGCATCTCTGGATTGAACGGATTGTCCTTGGCACGGTGACGGAATGCGCAGGCATCGGCCGATCGAGAGCAGGTGATGCGCCCGACCGACATCGAGATCGCGAATTATCGTTCCATTCGCCGGCTCTTCATGCCCATCCACCCGCTGTCGGTGTTCGTCGGCGAGAACGGCGTCGGCAAATCCAATCTCTACAAGTCGATGTCACTGCTGCGCGACGCGGCGGCGGGCCGGATCACCCACACCATCGCCGACGAAGGCGGATTGAATTCGGTCTCCTGGTCCGGCATGCGCAAGCGAGGCGACGATCCCCGGCTGCGGCTGGCCGCACGATTCGACGACATCAAATATTCGATCGAGCTCGGATATCCCGGCCCGGCTGAGGCGGCGTTTGCCGGCGAGCCGATGATCAGGTCCGAGCGGATCGAGATGATCCGCGGCAAGCGAAAAGTCCTGATGGTGGAGAGGACGAACGCGCTGGTCAGCATCCGCAACGAGAGCGGCGTCTGGGAAAGCCACAAGGAGGCGCTGTTGCCGTCCGAAACCGTACTGGCCGGCTTCTTTGACGGCAAGAACTCCCCCGAGATCGACCAGATCAGAAACGCGATGCTGGGCTGGCGGTTCTATCACGACTTCCGGACCGATCAGGCGTCGCCGATCCGAAAGCCCTGCCTCGCGGTCACGACGCCGTCGCTGAGTGCCGACGGCAGCGATCTGGCCGCGACGCTCGCGACGCTCTACTCCATCCGGCAGGATGCCGCCGAGCTGCAGGCCGCGATCGAGGACGCATTCCCGGACGCGGAGCTCCGCGCATGGGCCCAAAACGGCCATTGCGAATTCGATCTGCAGCTTGCGGATATGCCGCGCCCGTTCAAGGCCCACGAATTATCCGACGGCACGCTGAAATATATCTGCCTGCTCGCCGTGTTCATGGGCTACCGGCTGCCGCCGTTCATCGTGCTGAACGAGCCGGAGGCGAGCCTGCATCCATCGCTGCTGGCGCCGTTGGCGCGGCTGATCGCCAAGGCCTCGCGCCGCGCCGATATCTGGATCGTCACCCACTCGGACCATTTGATGGAGGCGTTGCGTAGCGAGAGTTCGGTCCCGCTGCGCCGGGTGGTCAAGGTGAAGGGCGCCACCGCCATCGAAGGCCTGAGCATCGGCGGCGAATTTCGCGACGGCGATGACGATGATGACGACGACGATGACGACGAATAGTTCGCGCCGCTGCGCTACTGCCCGAGCGGCTTCAGGATCTTGATCAGCTCGCCGTGCACGAACTCGTTGCCGCCGACGACGTGGCCGGTCTGCAGCGGGTCGTCGTTGCCCTGGATGCCGGAGACGGTGCCGCCGGCTTCCCGGATCATCAGCAGGCCGGCCGCGAGGTCCCAGGGCTGCAGGTTGCGTTCCCAATAGCCGTCGAGGCGGCCGGCGGCGACGAAGGCAAGGTCGAGCGAGGCGGCGCCGAAGCGACGGAAGCCCGCGACCTTGCTCTGCAGCGAGGCCAGCTCCTGCAGCGCCAGCTGATGGTTGCCGCGGCCGATATGCGGCAGGCCGCAGGCGACCACGCATTCGTTGAGCTGGCGGCGGCCGGCGACGCGGAGCCGCTGGTCGTTGAGGAACGCGCCCTTGCCGCGCTCGGCGATGTAGAGCTCGTCATTGGCGGGATTGTAGATCACGCCCGCGATCACGGTGTCCTCGCGCAGCAGCCCGATCGAGATCGCGAATTGCGGGATGCCGTGCAGGAAGTTGGTGGTGCCGTCGAGCGGATCGACGATCCAGGTGTGGCTCTTGTCCGAGCCTTCGCGCTTGCCGCCTTCCTCGCCGAGGAACCCGTAGCCGGGCCGGGCCTTTTCGAGATCGGTGTAGAGCATCTCCTCGGCGCGCTTGTCGGCCAGCGAGACGAAGTTCGCCGGGCCTTTCAGCGACACCTGGAGATGTTCGATCTCGCCGAGGTCGCGCTTGAGGCTGCGGCCGGCGCGGCGCGCGGCCTTGACCATGACATTGATGAGGGCGGAGTAGAGCATGATGAGAACTTGTGACCGAGATTGTGAATGTCGATAGAGCGGCGGGCGCAAATCTCAGCCCGTCATCCTGAGGAGCGCGAAGCGCGTCTCGAAGGATCGACGCCCCGGTCCGGGGCCGTGCATCCTTCGAGGCTCGCTCCGCTCGCACCTCAGGATGACGGGCGAAAAAGAACGGAACGCGGCCACCTAGGCTTCGGACTGGGTGCCCTCTGGAAGTGGCGCCGTCAAGGCGTCATTTGACGTTGTTTCCGATCCATTTTCGGGCAGCTGCCTCGCCCTTGGCGCGGTCTTCCGGGGTCATATCGGCGAGGATGTCGTCGAGATCGGGGTCGCCCTTGCCGGCGGTCTTGGCGACCGTGTGCCATTTCAGCGCCTCGACCTTGTCGACCGGGGCGCCGGCGCCGGTCGCCAGCACGTGGGCGAGGCGGTTTTGCGCGATCGGGCTGTTCTGCCGGGCCGCCTTGCGCAGCAGCGCGATTGCCGCCGGCACGTTCCGCGGCGTGCCGGAGCCGTTGTAGAGCGCGATGGCGTATTCGACCTCGGCATCGACATTGTCGGCCAGCGAGGCGGCCTGCAACAGCCGCGCCGCCTTTTCGAGGTCCTTCGGCACGCCGGTGCCTTCCTTGTAGAAGGTCGCGAGCGCGTATTGCGCCTCCGGGCTGCCGGCGTCCGCCGCCATGCGCAACAGCTCGGCGGAGCGCTTGAGGTCCTGCGGCAGGGTCTGGCCGTCGAGGTAGAGCAGCGCGAGATTATAGGCCGCCTTGGGTTCGCCGAGCTTGGCCGCCGACGCCAGCAGCTTGACCGCGGAATCCTTGTCCACCGCGCCGCCGCGGCCCGCGATCCGCATCATGGCCAGCGCGAACATCGCCTCGCGGTCGCCGGCATCGGACGCGCGCTTGTACCAGTCGTCGGCCTTGACGTAGTCGCGCTTGACGCCGAGCCCGTTGGCATAGAGCTCGCCCAGCATCGTCATAGCCTTGGCATCGTTGTTGTTCTGCGCGCGCGCGTCGCCAGGTCGAACGCCGTCTTGTACATGCCGCGCTGATAGGCACCGTAGACGAGGTCGACGTTGGGATCGTCCGGGGTCGGCGACGGCGTCGGGGTCGGTGTCGCTGATGCGCCGGGCTTCGGCGTCGCTGTTGCGGCGGGCTTCGGCGCGGGCTTCTTCGCGACGGGCGAATGTACCTTCGGCTTCGGCGCCTCCTTCTTCGCAGGCGGCGTCTGTGCCGGCGGCGTGATCGAGAGCTGCGCCATCGCGCCGCCCGTCAGCATCATGCAGCCGAGCGCAACAGCTATCGGACGCAGGCATTTCATTCCGGCGTCATCCCTCGGCCTTGGCCGTTCCGAACGTGGCGGCATGCGCCCGCGCAATGGCCGCGCCGATCTCGACCAAGGCGCCTTGGCGCCGCGTGGATCGGACCAGATGACGTCTCCGACCAGCACGAAATCCGCGCCGGCCGCCGCGAACGCCTCGGCCTCCTCGCGCGAGGTCGCAAAGCCGACGCAGGGCGGCTCGAACAATTCGTCCCACCATTCCAGCCGCTCGGCGATCGCCTCCGCCGAGGGCCGCTGCCCCTTGGCGTCGGGCTCGCCGAACAGCACGTAGTCGGCGCCGGCTTCGCCCGCTGCCATCGAATCGTGGCGTGTCGCGAGCCCGCCGACACCGACGATGCGGTCGGGCCGCAGCGAAGGCATCGCCTCTTCCATCGCGGCGACGCCGGTCAGATGCGCGCCATCGGCACCGGCGCGGGCCACGATGTCGGGATGGCCGTCGATCAATAGTGCCGCACCGGCGCGCTGGATCGCCGGCGCCAGCGCCTTGACGGTGGAGATCATGCTGCGCGGGTCGCTCTCGCGCAGCCGCACCAGAACCGCCGCGACGTCGGCCGCGGCAAGCACGTCGGCAAGCTCGGCCGCAAGCCGTGCGGGCTCGTCGACCGGCGGGGTTGCCAGATAGAGGCGCGGCGCCGGCCGCGGCGGAACGGGCTTGGTGGCCAACTATGCCGCCTGCTTTTCGAGGCCGGCTTCCCAATTGCCGGTGCTCGCGAGCCCGTTCATCCGGGCGCGATGCGAGAAGGCGCGCTGTCCGGCGGGGACGTTGTCGGGCTTGCCGGACCACGCCTTCTGCGGCGCCGCCTGCAAGGCGCGGCCATAGGAGAAGGTCAGCCGCCACGGCAGATGGCCGATCTTGTTCATGGCGTCGAGATGCGCGGTCGCTTCCTCGTCGCTCTGCCCGCCGGACAGGAAGGCGATGCCGGGCACCGCGGCCGGCACGCAGCTCTTGAGCAGGCGGATGGTCTTCTCGGCGACTTCCTGCACCGACGCCTGCTTCGGGCACTTCTTGCCGGATATGGCCATGTTCGGCTTCAGGATCATGCCTTCGAGCGCGACACGCTGCACCCGCAATTCCTGGAAGGTGCGGTTCAGCACGCGCTGCGTCACCTCATAGCAGCGGTCGATGTCGTGATCGCCGTCCATCAGCACCTCAGGCTCGACGATCGGCACGATCTGCGCGGCCTGGCACAGCGCGGCGTAGCGCGCCAGCGCGTGGGCGTTGACGCGGATCGCGGTCATGGTCGGGATGCCGCGGCTGCCGGCGCCGGAGCCGATATCGATCACCGCGCGCCATTTCGCGAAGCGCGCACCGCGCTCGTAATATTTCTTCAGCCGCTCGGCGAGCTTGTCGAGGCCGACGGTGACGAGTTCGCCGGGGCAGTTCGGCAGCGGCTGGGTGCCTTCGTCGACCTTGATGCCGGGGATCGCGCCTGCCTGCTCGATCAGCTTGACCAGCGGCGTGCCGTCCTTGGCGTTCTGCCAGATCGTCTCGTCGTAGAGGATGACGCCGGAGATGTACTTGCTCATCGCCTCCTGCGAGCGGAACAGCATCTCGCGATAGTCGCGCCGATTGTCTTCGGTCGAATCGACCTTGATGGCGTCGAAGCGCTTCTTGATGGTGCCGGAGGATTCGTCGGCAGCGAGCAGGCCCTTGCCCGGGGTGACCATGGCAAGCGCAATTTTGTTGAGGTCAGCGAGGTTCATCGGGAACATCCTCCAGAGCATTGCCTTTGCAAACCAAAATAGGCGGTTCTCGGGCAAATGCCTAGAAAACGTTCGTCGCGGCCGGCGTTTGCCGCAGCCGGCGATCAAGCCTTCGGGACACCGTTTCCGACTGCGTCAGAGCCGGTGTCCCGCCTTAATGATTCAGGCAAGAAGTTGTCAGGTCGCCTCGTCAGGCGACCTTGGGATCAAGCTCGCCCTTGGCGTAGCGCTTGGCCATCTCAGCCGTGGTCAGCACCTTCTTGATCTTGCTGGCCTGGCCCGCGGTGTTGAACTCCTGCAGGCGCTGCTTGCACAGCTTGGTCATCGCCTCCATCGCGGGCTTCAGATACTTGCGCGGATCGAACTCTTCCGGATTGTCCTTCAGCACCTTGCGGATCTGGCCGGTCATCGCCATCCGGTTGTCGGTGTCGATGTTGATCTTGCGCACGCCGTTCTTGATGCCGCGCTGGATCTCGGCGACCGGCACGCCCCAGGTCGGCTTCATCTTGCCGCCATTGGCGTTGATGATCTCCTGCAGCTCCTGCGGCACCGACGAGGAGCCGTGCATGACGAGATGCGTGTTCGGCAGCTTGCGATGGATTTCCTCGATCACGTTCATGGCGAGGATGTCGCCGTCCGGCTTGCGGGTGAACTTGTAGGCGCCGTGCGAGGTGCCCATCGCGATCGCCAGCGCGTCGACCTTGGTTTCCCTGACGAACTTCACGGCCTCGTCGGGGTTGGTCAGCAGCTGGTCATGCGACAGCTTGCCCTCGGCGCCGTGGCCGTCTTCCTTGTCGCCCATGCCGGTCTCGAGCGAGCCGAGCACGCCGAGCTCGCCCTCGACCGAGATGCCGCCGAGATGCGCCATGCCGGTCACCGTCCGGGTGACGCCGACATTGTAGTCCCAGTCGCCGGGGGTCTTGCCGTCGGCCTTCAGCGAGCCGTCCATCATGACCGAGGTGAAGCCGGCCTGGATCGCGGTCATGCAGGTGGCGGGCTCGTTGCCGTGGTCGAGATGCACGCAGACCGGGATCTGCGGGTAGATCTCGGTGACGGCGTCCATCATGTGCTTGAGCATGACGTCGTTGGCGTAGGAGCGCGCGCCGCGCGAGGCCTGGATGATGACCGGCGCGTCGACTTCGGAGGCCGCCGCCATGATCGACAGCGCCTGCTCCATGTTGTTGATGTTGAAGGCAGGTACGCCGTAATCATGCTCTGCCGCGTGGTCGAGCAGTTGCCGCAACGTTATGCGAGCCATTCCATTTCTCCCTGTAGTGCGTGTTCGGATTCGAACTAAATCAACGGTTTTTCAAAACTTCGACGCCCGGCAGTGGCTTGCCTTCCATCCATTCAAGAAACGCGCCGCCCGCGGTCGAGACATAGGAAAAATCGCCGGCCACGCCCGCCTGGTTCAGCGCCGCGACGGTATCGCCGCCGCCGGCGACCGAGATCAGCTTCTTGGCCCTGGTGCGCTCGGCGGCATGCTTGGCCGAAACCACGGTGCCGCGGTCGAACGGCGTCAGCTCGAAGGCGCCGAGCGGCCCGTTCCAGACCAGCGTCGCGGCGTCGTCGATCGCGGCATGGATGCGCGCGATCGATTGCGGGCCGACGTCGAGGATCATGCCGTCGGCCGGGATCGCATCGAGGCCATAGGCGTGCGACGGCGCGTTGGCGGCGAACTGGTTGGCGACGACGGCGTCGACGGGAAGGATGATCGCGCAGTTCGCGGCGTTGGCCTTCTCCATGATCCGCAGCGCGGTCGCGGCGAGGTCCTTCTCGGCGAGCGACTTGCCGACCGCGACGCCCTGGGCGTGCAGGAAGGTGTTGGCCATGCCGCCGCCGATCACCAGCGCGTCGACCTTGTTCACGAGGTTTTCCAAGAGGTCGATCTTGGTCGAGACCTTGGCGCCGCCAATGATCGCGATGACAGGCTTGGTCGGGGCTTCCAGCGCCTTGCCGAGCGCGTCGAGCTCGGCCTGCATGGTGCGGCCGGCATAGGCCGGCAGCTTGTGGCCGAGGCCTTCGGTCGAGGCGTGGGCGCGATGCGCGGCGGAGAAGGCGTCGTTGACCCAGATGTCGCCGAGCTTTGCCAGTTCAGCGACGAAGCCGGCGTCGTTCTTTTCCTCTTCCTTGTGAAAACGCGTGTTTTCCAGGCAGAGGATGTCGCCGTCCTTGAGGGCTGCAACCGCCGTGGCAGCAGCTTCGCCGATGCAGTCCTCGGCGAAGGCGACCGGACGCTTGATCACCTTGGACAGCGCCTCAGCAACCGGCTTCAGCGATTCCTTGGGATCGCGTCCCTTGGGCCGGCCGAAATGGGCGAGCAGGATCACCTTGCCGCCCTTGTCGGAAATTTCGGTGATGGTGGGGGCAACGCGCTCGAGCCGGGTGGCGTCGGTGACGCGACCGCCTTCCATGGGAACGTTGAGGTCGACGCGCAGCAGCACGCGCTTGCCCTTCACATTGACGTCGTCGAGGGTACGGAACGATTTTGTCATGAGCGTTTCCTGTGCGGCCGGACACAGCCGTCCGATGGACGGCGTCGCGTTCGCTTGCCGATGTCGCGGCCGTCGGGGCCGCGGATGCGGAGGGCCAAAGACGCAGATGCCCGGCTTTGGGCCGGGCATCGCGAACAGTCGAACTTAGATCAGCTTGCCGATCGCGACGGCGGTGTCCGCCATGCGGTTCGAGAAGCCCCACTCGTTGTCGTACCAGGCCATCACGCGCACCAGCGTGCCGTTCTGCACCTTGGTCTGGTCCATGTGGAAGGTGGCCGAGTGCGGATCGTGATTGAAGTCGATCGAGACGTTCGGCGCGTTGGTGTAGCCGAGGATGCCCTTGAGCTGCTGCTCGGCGGCGCGCTTCATCGCCTCGTTGATCTCCTTGGCGTCGGTGGCGCGCTTGGCGACGATCTTGAGGTCGATCACGGAGACGTTCGGGGTCGGCACGCGGACCGAGACGCCGTCGAGCTTGCCCTTCAGCTCCGGCAGCACCAGGCCGATCGCCTTGGCGGCGCCGGTCGAGGTCGGGATCATCGACATCGCTGCCGCGCGGCCGCGATAGAGGTCCTTGTGCAGGGTGTCGAGCGTCGGCTGGTCGCCGGTGTAGGCGTGGATCGTGGTCATGAAGCCGGTCTCGATGCCGACGGTGTCGTTCAGGACCTTGGCGACCGGCGCGAGGCAGTTGGTGGTGCAGGAGCCGTTGGAGACGACCAGCTGATCCTTGTTCAACGTGTCGTGGTTGACGCCGTAGACGATGGTGGCGTCAGCGCCGTCGGCAGGCGCCGAGACCAGCACGCGCTTGGCGCCCGCGGTCAGATGCGCCGAGGCCTTGTCCTTCGCGGTGAAGATGCCGGTGCATTCCAGCGCGACGTCGACGCCCAGCGCCTTCCACGGCAGCTTCGCGGGATCGCGCTCGGCTGAAACCTTGATCTTGTTGTCGCCGAGGCTGATCGAGTCGCCTTCGACGGTCACGGTACCCGGGAAGCGGCCATGCACGGAATCGAAGCGCAGCAGATGTGCGTTGGTCTCGACCGGGCCGAGGTCGTTGATGCCGACCACCTCGATGTCCTTGCGGCCGGACTCGGCGATAGCGCGCAGAACGTTGCGGCCGATGCGCCCAAACCCGTTGATCGCGACGCGGATTGCCATGCTCGTCTCCTCTAAAGCTGTTGTCAGCCCCGCGGGAGGGCTCCCACGAGGTTTTTACGGCGGAACGCCCGGTTCGGCCGGGCGCGTACGGAAAAGATGGAGCTTTGGTAATCCTTTTTTACGACAAGCTCAACCGTGGGCCGCGGGTGCCAGCCCAGCGTCAGACGCGCTTGGTGGCAGCGTTAACGACAGCCTCAGCGGTAATGCCGAAATGCGGGAAAAGGTCCTTCGCGGGGGCGCTGGCGCCGAATCCGTGCATGCCGATGAATTCGCCGTCGTGGCCGATCACGGCGTCCCAGCCCCAGCGCACTGCGGCCTCGATCGCGATCTTGACCGGAGCCTTGCCGATAATGGCATTTTGCCGCTCGGCGGGCTGCGCCAGCAGCAATTCCAGCGACGGGACCGAGACGACCCGCGTCGCGATGCCGCGCCCGGCCAGCTGCTTCTGCGCCTCGACCGCGATCTGGACCTCGGAACCGGAGGCGAACAATGACACTTTTGCGTCACCCTGCGCCGCGACCAGCTCGTACGCGCCGTGGCTGCACGGGTTGTCGTTCGGCGCCGTGGTGCGGAGCTGCGGCAGGTTCTGGCGGGTCAGCGCCAGCACCGTCGGTCCGTCGACGCGGTTGAGCGCCAGTTCCCAGCACTCGGCGGTCTCGACCGCGTCGCAGGGACGGAACACGCGCATGTTGGGCATCGCGCGCAGTGCCGAGAGATGCTCGACCGGCTGGTGGGTCGGGCCGTCCTCGCCGAGGCCGATCGAGTCATGGGTCATGACATAGACGACGCCGGTGCCCATCAGCGCCGACAGGCGCATCGCGCCGCGCGCATAATCGGTGAACACCAGGAAGGTGGCGCCGTTCGGCGCGAAGCCGCCATGCAGGAAGATGCCGTTGAGGCACGCCGCCATGCCGTGCTCGCGGATGCCGTAATGGATGAAGCGGCCCTTCGGCGTCTTGGCGCCGAACGCGGTCGCCGACTTCGCCTTGTTGTTGTTGGAGCCGGTGAGGTCGGCGGAGCCGGCGACGAACTCCATCGGCATCGCAGCCGCGATCACTTCGATCGCAGCTTCCGACGACTTGCGGGTCGCGACGTTGAGCGGATTTTCCAGGAGACCCTTCTTGAAGGCGCGCAAACCCTTGGCGAGCGCTTGCGGCCGCTCGTGACGGATGCGGCGCTCGAACTCGGCGCGCTTGCGGTTGCCGAGCTGCGCGAACTGCTCGTCCCACGCCTTGTGCTCGGCGGCGCCGCGGCTGCCCGCCTCGCGCCAGGCCTTCAGCACGTCGTCCGGCACCGAGAACGGCTCGAGCGAGATGCCGAGCTTCTCCTTGGCGCCCTTCAGCTCAGCGGCGCCGAGCGCCTCGCCATGCGCCTTGGCGGTGCCGGCCCTGGTCGGTGCGCCGAAGCCGATCGTGGTCTTGCAGGCGATCAGCGAAGGCTTGCTGGATTTCTGCGCGCGGGCGATCGCAGCGGTGATCGCCTCCGGATCATGGCCGTCGATCAATTCGGCGGCCCAGCCGGCGGACTTGAAGCGCTTCACCTGGTCGACGGAATCGGCGATCGAGGTCGGGCCGTCGATCGAGATGCCGTTGTCGTCGTACAGCACGATCATCTTGTTGAGGCGCCAGACACCGGCGAGCGCGATCGCTTCCTGCGAGATGCCTTCCATCAGGTCGCCGTCGGAGGCGAGCACATAGGTGTGGTGATTGACGATCTTCTTGCCGAACTCGGCGGCGAGCATCTTCTCGGCGAGCGCCATGCCGACCGCGGTCGCAATGCCCTGGCCGAGCGGACCGGTGGTGGTCTCGATGCCCTTGGTGTGGAAGTTCTCCGGGTGTCCCGGCGTCAGCGATCCGAGCTGGCGGAAATGCTTGATCTGGTCGAGCGTCATATCCTTGTTGCCGGTGAGGTACAGCAACGCATAGAGCAGCATCGAGCCGTGGCCGGCGGAGAGCACGAAGCGGTCGCGGTCGGGCCATGCCGTGTCGGCGGCATCGAACTTCAGGAATTTCGTGAACAGCACGGTCGCGATGTCGGCGGCGCCCATCGGCAGGCCGGGATGGCCGGAATTCGCCTTCTCGACGGCGTCCATGGCAAGGCCACGGATCGCATTGGCCATACGGGTGTGATCGACCTGCGTCATGATGAAAAGTCCGCCTGGAATGAGGAGCTGATTGCTGGACGTATCGGGGCGGGCAGCCGCGATACGCGCGTGGATGGCCTTACGGGTTGGAGGGTGGATTAGCACCTCAAATCCGCAAGTCCAAGGCGATGAAACGCCCCAAAACGGGGAAAAGTTGCTCGAAATGGCCCTATTTCATTGAACGGTGCATAGTTCTGCGCCGCCGTTGCGCTTCGCTCGCTCGCCACGTAAATTTCGTCCCGTAAACGCTTGCCGAACCGCCAGTTTTGCCGTGCGGCAGCCATCTCCAGCAGGCCTAATTGAGGGGTCCACGCCGCGTGTCATGAGTGATCGTCTCGCCAACGGGTCTGGCAATACCGAGGCACCGCTTGCCGATATCGATGCTGCGACCAAGCGGCTGATGGCAGCACTTGATGCGCTGGAAAGCTCGGTGGAGCGGCGCCGCGAGGCCGACCGCGACGAGAACGAATTGGCGAGCAGGATCCAGGCGCTCGGCGCCGATCGCTCGCGGCTTGCCGACGAACTCGACGGATCGCTGGTGAAGACGCGCAGGCTCGAGCGCGTCAATCGCGACATCGCAGAAAAGCTCGACGCGGCGATCGGCACCATTCGCGCCGTGCTCGAGGGCGGAGAGGGTAGATGAGCCACATCAACGTCACCATCAATGGCCGGCAATACCGGATGGCCTGCGAGGAGGGCCAGGAGGTGCGGCTGCTGAAGCTCGCGGAGAATCTGCAGCAGCGCGTCGAATCACTGCGCGGCAAGTTCGGCGAGATCGGCGATGCGAGGCTCACCGTGATGGCGGCGCTGACCGCCTGCGACGAGTTGGTCGATGCGAGCGCGCGCATTCGCAGCCTCGAGGAAGAGATCGAGCAGCTGCGCAATGCCCGCACCGCCGCCACCGATCGCGCCCGCGCGACCCAGGCCGCGGTCTCCAACGCGCTCAACGCCGCTGCCGAGCGGATCGAGCGCACCACGCAGGTGCTCAACCGCACCATCGGCGGCGGCATCGCGATCGGGTGATCTTGCTCCCCCCTCCCTCGGAGGGCAGGACTATCGCATATGGCTGCCGGCTATGACGACGTGGAAACGTCGGTTGCAGAAGCATGCAAATGCCATGCGCGCCCCTTGGGGGAGTGCCGCCTGCCGGATTTCGGAATACCGGAAGAGTATCGGTGAGTTGCCCGACGCGTCAAGTCGTTTGGTCGAACGTCGGCCCCCGCCGCCGCTTTGCATGGGGTTGTTTTCGATATTTTGGCGGCGCGCCCCCGCAGATGCTCTCAGGTGGACAATGAAGAGGAGCAGGAGCTCTGCGTCGTCCTTACCGCTGGCGGATTTGGCCAACGATAGCTAGATTAGCCCCCGCGAAGCTGCGTCGTGCGTCAGGAGCCATATATCCCCGGGGCCTTATCGATCCTTTAGGGAACTGTCCCTGGCCGGGTCCGTGGACCCGGACATATGGTGCCCACCTACTTTCGTAGGGAACTCCGGGATCGAGCGCTCCAACGGCCTCTGCGGCTTCGCACTATTTTTGCTGTTGCCTGGTCGTCGCGCGGCGGCGGTTCGATTGTGGTGCAGCGCTGTCCCCTGCGAAGCAGGGCGTCCAGTGCGCCGCGGCCTGGCCCTTTGAATGCGAGCGTCTCTGAATGATGGATCGTCCGTTGTCGCGGACGACGACAGCGGAAGATGGATCATGCACGCATCTCCATCGAAGGCCGAGCTTCGGGCGCTCGCCCTCGCCAAGCGCGACGCGCTGAGCGACGAGCAGCGCGCGACGGCTGCGGAAGCGCTCGCCAAGCGCGGCGCGCCGTTCGAGATCACGCAGGGCATGATCATCTCCGGTTATGCGCCGATCCGCAGCGAGCTCGATCCGGCGCCGCTGATGAAGAAGCTTGCCGACAAGGGCGCGCGGCTCGCGCTGCCCTGCATCAATGCCCGCGGTCAGTCGCTGACCTTCCGCAGCTGGTCGCCGCAGGACCGGCTGATGCTCGGGCCGCTCGGCATTCCCGAGCCGTCGCCGGCCGCGGCCGAGGTGCATCCCGACGTGATGCTGGTGCCGCTCGCCGCATTCGACAAGCTCGGCCACCGCATCGGTTACGGTGCCGGCTATTACGACTATACCTTTGCGCATCTGCGCAAGGCCAAGCATGTGATCGGGGTGGGAATTGCCTTTGCTGCACAGGAAACCAAGGCTATCCCGGCGCTGTCGCACGACGTCCCGCTCGATTATGTGCTAACGGAGCGCAAGACGTTCGATTTCCGGAGTAGCTAGCCTTGCGTATCCTCTTCGTTGGTGACGTCGTCGGCAGGACCGGCCGCACCGCCATCTCAGACCATCTTCCCGGCATGATCAGGGACTGGTCGCTCGACCTCGTCGTCGTCAATGGCGAGAATTCCGCCGGCGGCTTCGGCATCACCGAGGCGATCTACCAGGAGCTCGTCGATGCCGGCGCCGACGCGATCACGCTCGGCAACCACGCCTGGAATCAGAAGGAGGCGCTGGTGTTCATCGAGCGCGCGCCGCGCCTGATCCGCCCGCTGAATTTCCCGCGCCACTCGCCCGGCCGCGGCGCCACGCTGGTCGACACCAAGAACGGCAAGCGCGCGCTCGTGCTCAATGCGATCGGCCGCGTGTTCATGGAGCCGTCGTCCAACGATCCGTTCAGCGCGATCGATCGCGAGCTCGAGGCCTGCCCGTTGCGCGAAGGCGCAGATGCCATCGTGCTCGATTTCCATGCCGAGGCGACCAGCGAGAAGCAGGGCGTCGGCTTCTTCTGCGACGGCCGCGTCAGCCTCGTGGTCGGGACCCATACCCATGTGCCGACCGCCGATCACCAGGTGCTGCCCGGCGGCACCGCCTATATGAGCGATGCCGGCATGACCGGCGACTATGATTCGGTGATCGGCATGCAGAAGGAGGAGCCGCTGCAGCGCTTCCTCACCGGCATTCCCTCCGGCCGTTTCGAACCGGCAGGCGGCGTTGCGACGCTCAGCGGCATCGCGGTCGAGACCGACGATGCGACCGGGCTTGCGGTCAAGGTCGCGCCGGTGCGCGCCGGCGGCCGGCTCGAGCCCGCGGTGCCGGGGTTCTGGACCTGAGTCATCATCAGGCCGCGGACTTCACGACTGGCCGGGACGAGGAGCGTCCATTATTTCGGAATAATGGAAAAATGCTCCTGAGTTGCCCGACGTGTCAAGTGCAGTGTCGGGCGCCGACAGCCGCCGGCTTGCTTTGCATGGGGTTGTTTTGCATTTTTTTGGCAGTGCGCCCCATCCCGGCCGGTGGCTGGCCTAGCCTGGCGGAAGCCCATCCGGAACGCGCCCCAGTGGCGGCCGCCGACGAAGATCGGCGATGACAGGTCCTTCATCAGCACGAAATTGCCGCCGCCCATGTCGCGGCGGTAGGTCTGCAGCAGGAACGGCTTGGTGTTGGCCGCAACCTTGCTCACCGCGCGGTCGTTGAACAGCCGGCGGTTGCGGCAATTGGCGTTGTTCCAGACCGGGTCCGGTCCCTGCGGCTGCCGGTAGTTCGGATTGTGGGTCGGTAGGTAGCCGCCGCGCGCCCAGGCGACGCAGAACACGATGCGCGGGTCGGTCTTCTGGATCGGGTCCTGGATCGCCGGCAGCACGCGGTCGGTGAAGCTGACGTAATCGGTCAGGTACTGCTTCGGATTGGTGCCGGCGATCTCGCGATACTTCTCATCCATTAATTGCGCCAGCGTGATCTCGCCGCGTGCGACGGCATTCTCGAACAGGTCGGAGATCTGCTTCGCAGTCTCGATCACGACGCGGATCAGCGGCGCATCGCTGGTTTCCACGCCGCTGTCGGCGATCATGACGATCAGGCTCTCGGAGAGCTCGAGCAGTTTCGCCACGCGGCCGTCGGCGTGCTTGAGGTCGCGCGAGGACAGGTCGACGCCCTTGGCAAGCTCGTTCAGCTCCGCGATCACGGTGTCGCAATGACCGAGATTGGAGGTCGCAGCGCGCGCCACGTTGCCGATCTCGGCGCCGACGGATGAGAAGCCCTCCTGCACGCGGGTGATGATGCCCGAGATCTGCTGGGCGCCTTCACCGGCGCTCTTGGCGCGCAGCGAGGCATCGCCGCTCTCGCCGATCAGGCTACCGATCTGGCCGTCGAGATCGCGCACGGTGTCGGAAATCTGGTGCGTCGCCTGGCGGGTCGCCTCGGCGAGGTTCTTCACCTCGCTTGCGACCACCGCAAAGCCGCGGCCGGCATCGCCGGCGCGCGCGGCCTCGATCGTGGCGTTCAGCGCCAAAAGGTTGGTCTGCTTGGCGATCGCCTCGATCGAGCCGGACACCTTGGCGACCTGGCTCAACGCCGAGCCGACCGCGGCGAGCCGCGCCTCGATCCGTCCGACCGCTGCGACGAGCTCGGCGATGTGGCTGACCGCCGTCTCGACCACGTTGCGCGATTCCGCGATCTGGCCGGCCGCGGCGGATGCGGTCGACTGCACCGCCTGCGACGCATTGGCGATGTCATGATTGGCCGAGACCATGATCTCGGCGGTCTCCTGCAAATGATGGAACCGCTCCGACTGGTTGGTGACGCGGTTGGCGACCTCCTGGACGTTGCCGGCGATGTCGGCAAGTTCCACGCCGAGGCCGCCGATGCGGTCGGCGAGCTGGTCGACCAGCCGTTCGGCCAGCGTCCGGTTCGATGACGTATCCAGCACTGCAAGCTGCGCAGCCGACATATCAGCACTTCCTCCAGTCACGGCGGCCCGTCGAGCCGCCGCAGCATTCCCCATTCCGATCTAGAGCGTGATTCGCGAAGGCCGTCTTGCCTGAGCGTGCACTGCGTACCCGGATGACGCTTCGCCGCATCCGGGCTACGGGAACTCCAATCAAAGCTTGTAGGCGGTGCGGAAAGCGCCCCAGTGCCGGCCGCGCACGCGGATCGGCACGTCGATCTCGCGCATCATCACGGTGGTGCCGTTGCCCATGTCGCGCGCGTAGCTCTGCACCAGGTAGGCGCGCTCATTGTGCGCGGCGGCGAGGCCCGCGGGATCGTTGAAGATGCGGCGATTGCGGCAATTGGCGGTGTTGTATGCCACGTCGCCCGGCCGCTGCGGATGCGAGTAGATCTTGTTGTGGACCGGCAGGTAGCCGTTGCGATCGACCGTCGCGCAGAACGCCAGGCGCTTGTCCCTGGCGAGGAACGCCTCGAGCAGAGCGGGCAGCGCGCGATCCGCCCAATCCAGCATCCTGGTGCGATACTGCACCGGATTGGTGTCGGGAATCTCCACATAGTCGGTGTCGAGCATGTCCGCGATCGTGATGGCGCCGTTCGCCAGTCCGTTCTCGAAGATCTTGTTCAGCTCGGCGCCTGCTTCCATCGCGCGGGTGATGAGTTCGGCGTTCTCCTCGTGGATCGCCCACATCCGGTCTTCGATCTTTTCGCGCAATTCAGCGGTCGACGCCTCGAACCGGGCCTGGCAGCCGGCCTTGGAGCGATCGCCGATCCTGATCCGACACGCGCCGATATCCTGCACGGTCGCGCTCAGGGTCTCTTGCGCCGGCAGCTTTTCGGCATCGGGCCCGCCGATCAGGATGCCGTCCATCGCCAGCTCGTAGACGGGTGCGTTAATGACACCGCGCGCGGTCGTAATCTTGATCCTGAGGCTGCAAGGCAGCCGCTCGTTCTTGCGCGGATCGCCGCGCTCGTCCTGGCGCAGCAGCACCGCGCAGCGCGCCTTCAGCTTCTGGGCAAACGCAGTGACCGCCTTGCCGGCCTTCGCGACATCGGCGCCATGCGCGGCGGCTTCGCGCGTCGCACTGTCGATCTCGCCGGCGCTGGTGCGACCGAGACGATGAAGTGCGAAGCAGAGGCTGCGTTCTGGCCCATCTCGCCGGTGATCTGGTTCTGCTCGGCCACCGCGCCGTTGACGTTCTCGAACACCGGGCGGATCTTTTCGATCGCCTCCGAGATCCGGTGGACGGCGTCGGCCGATCCGGTGGCGTCCTTCTGCAACGCCTCGATCTTCCTGGTGATCTCCTCGGTCGCGCCCTGGGTCTGCACCGCCAGCGCCTTGACCTCGGTCGCGACCACCGCAAAGCCCTTGCCGGCGGCGCCGGCGCGCGCCGCCTCGATCGTGGAATTGAGCGCCAGCAGCGTGGTCTGCCGTGCGATCTGCGCGATCAGGTTGACGACATTGCCGATCGCGGCCGAGGATTCGCGCAAGCGATCGACATTGGCGGTGGCCTCGCGCGCTGCGGCCGCGGCGTCGTCGGCGAGCTGGCTGGCGCTGCGCACCTGCGCGCCGATGCCTTCGGCTGAATGGGTGAAGCGGTCGGCGGCTTCGGAGAATGTCGTCGCGGTGCTCTGCGCGTCGCTGCTGCGGCCGGCCAGAGCATCGGTTCGGGCGCGGATGGTCGCGAGCCTTGTTGCCGTCGCCTCGGCGCCGTCGGCGACCGAGCTTGCGGCGCGCTCAAGCTGGCGGATCATTGCACCGAGCTCAAGTTCCAGCAGCTCCAGAATCTCCTTGGCCGAATCAGCCTCGGTGGAGATCTCAAGCTCGGCAACCGCGGCTGGAACCTGCGGCGCAACGGCCGGCGCAGCCGGCTCCGGCACTTGCTTTCGAAACAAACCGAACGCCATGGGAGTTCCGGGGGCTCTGGGAAAGTTACGGCGGGACGGCGGCGATCCTCGCATCGGGGCATGAAGTCATGGTTAACAAGTGCCTCATATTCCGGCTTGCGGTAGTATTCCCGGGCCGGAGGGCCCCGCCGATCCTTTGATTTTGACCGCGAGGGGCCTATAAGGCCGCGTTTTCCATCCCTGTTCAGACCCTAAGCTCCAAAGAGACGTCGCATGGCCGGCCATTCCCAATTCAAGAACATCATGCACCGCAAGGGCCGGCAGGATGCTCAGAAGTCGAAGCTTTTCGGCAAGCTGGCCCGCGAAATCACCGTGGCGGCCAAGCTCGGCACGCCGGACCCGGCGATGAACCCGCGGCTGCGTGCCGCCGTGGTCGCAGCCCGCGCCGAGAACATGCCCAAGGACAATATCGACCGCGCCATCAAGAAGGCCGCGGGCAATGAGGGCGAGAACTATGACGAGATCCGCTACGAGGGTTATGGCCCCGGCGGCGTCGCCGTCATCGTCGAGGCGCTGACCGACAACCGCAACCGCGCCGCCTCCGACATCCGCTCGTTCTTCACCAAGTCCGGCGGCAATCTCGGCGAAACCGGCTCGGTCGCCTTCATGTTCGATCGCACCGGCATCATCGAATACGACGCCAAGGTTGCCTCCGACGACGCGATGCTGGACGCCGCGATCGAGGCCGGCGCCGACGACGTCGTCTCCAGCGAAAGCGGCCACGAGGTCTACGCCTCGCAGGATACCTTCCGCGAAGTGGCAAAGGCGCTGGAGGCGAAGTTCGGCGAGCCGCGCAAGGCGGCGCTGACCTGGAAGCCGCAGAACACCGTCTCGGTCGACGACGAGACCGGCGAGAAGCTGTTGAAGCTGATGGACCTGCTCAACGAGCACGATGACGTTCAGAACGTGTTCGCCAATTTCGAGGTCTCCGACGCGCTGATCGCCAAGATGGGCGGCTAGTCGCTTGCACTGCTGTCATCGCCCGGCCCGACCGGGCGATCCAGTATTCCAGAGGCCGGTGTTTGATCCGAGAAGCCGCGGCGTACTGGATCCCCCGCTTTCGCGGGGGATGACGAGTACGGCTGGATGACCAGCACGGTGCGATGACAAGCGGAGCAGGGGATGAGCCTCCGTTTGTGTTTCGTTCTCCCGGCGCAGGCGGTATCACTACCCCATGACAGCCCAGCCGATTCGCTCTCCCGTCCGCATCATCGGTATCGATCCGGGTCTCCGCCGCACCGGCTGGGGCGTGATCGAGACCGAAGGCAACCGCCTGGTCTATATCGGCTGCGGCTCGGTCGAGCCGCCGGATGATCTGCCGCTGGCAAGCCGGCTGCTCGCGATCCATGAAGGGCTTGCCGCCGTGCTCGGCGACTTCAGGCCGGCAGAGGCCGCGGTCGAGCAGACCTTCGTCAACAAGGACGGCGTTGCCACGCTGAAGCTCGGCCAAGCCCGCGGCGTTGCCATGCTGGCGCCCGCAATGTTCGGTATCTCGGTCGCCGAATACGCGCCGAACCAGGTCAAGAAGACCGTGGTCGGCGCCGGGCATGCTGAGAAGAACCAGATCCAGGTGATGCTGAAGATCCTGCTGCCGAAAGCCGAGCCGCCGTCCGCGGATGCCGCGGATGCACTCGCGATCGCGATCACCCACGCGCATCACCGCCAGAGCGCGGCGCTGCGGCTCAGGGTGGCGAACCTATGATCGGCAAGCTGAAGGGGCTGATCGATTCCTACGGCGAGGATTACGTGATCCTCGACGTCGGCGGCGTCGGCTATCAGGTGCATTGCGCGGGTCGCACGCTACAGGCCTTGCCGTCGCCGGGCGGAGCGGCCGTGCTCTCGATCGAGACCTATGTCCGTGAGGACGCGATCAAGCTGTTCGGCTTCCGCAGTGATCACGAGCGTGAGTGGTTTCGTCTGCTGCAGACCGTGCAGGGCGTCGGCGCCAAGGTCGCGCTCGCGGTGCTCGGCACGCTGCCGCCGACCGATCTCGCCAATGCCATCGCGCTGCGCGACAAGGCGGCGGTGGCGCGGACGCCGGGCGTCGGGCCGAAGGTCGCCGAGCGCATCGTCAGCGAATTGAAGGACAAGGCGCCGGGCTTTGCCGATGTCGATCCCGCGGTGGTGCAGCTCTCGGGCGCGATCGACAACAACCGCGCGCCGCGCCCGGTGACGGACGCGATCTCCGCGCTGGTCAATCTCGGCTACGGCCAGCCGCAGGCCGCCGCCGCGATCGCCGCCGCGTCGCGCAGCGCCGGTGAGAGCGCCGAGACCGCGCAGCTGATCCGGCTGGGGCTTAAGGAATTGTCGAAGTGAACACGCCCTCGCGCATCGTGACGCCCGAACGCCGCTCCGACGATGTCGGTGACACCGCACTGCGTCCGCAGTCGCTGACGGAGTTTGTCGGCCAGGCCCAGGCGCGCAAGAATCTCTCGATCTTCATCGAAGCCGCCAAGAAGCGCGGCGAGGCGCTCGATCACGTGCTGTTCGTCGGTCCCCCCGGCCTCGGCAAGACCACGCTGGCGCAGATCGTCGCGCGCGAGCTCGGCGTCGGCTTCCGCGCCACCTCCGGCCCGGTGATTGCGAAAGCCGGCGATCTCGCGGCGCTGCTCACCAATCTGGAAGAGCGCGACGTGCTGTTCATCGACGAGATCCACCGCCTGAGCCCGGCGGTGGAAGAGGTGCTCTATCCCGCGATGGAGGATTTCCAGCTCGATTTGATCATCGGCGAAGGTCCCGCGGCACGCTCGGTGAAGATCGAGCTGTCGAAATTCACGTTGGTCGGCGCGACGACGCGCGCCGGCCTGCTCACCAATCCGCTGCGCGACCGATTCGGCATTCCAGTCCGGCTCAACTTCTACACTGTGGAAGAGCTGGAGAAGATTGTCACCCGCGGCGCCCGCGTGCTTAACATCGGCATGAGCCCGGACGGCGCCAACGAGATCGCGCGCCGCGCCCGCGGCACGCCGCGCATCGCCGGCCGACTGTTGCGCCGGGTGCGCGACTTCGCCTCCGCGGCCGATGCTGATTCCGTCGATCGCGGCATCGCCGACCGCGCGCTGAGCGCGCTCGAGGTCGACAGCGCCGGGCTCGATGCGATGGACCGGCGTTATCTCACCACCATCGCCCTGAACTATGGCGGCGGGCCGGTCGGCGTCGAGACCATGGCGGCGGCATTGTCGGAGCCGCGCGATGCGATCGAGGACATCATCGAGCCCTATCTGATCCAGTGCGGCTATCTGCAGCGCACGCCGCGCGGCCGGCTCCTGACCTCGCATGCCTTCCGCCATCTCGGCCTCGCCGAGCCGAACCGCGACCCCTCGCAGTTCGGCCTGTTCGGCGGCAACGGCGACGACGACTAGGCCAGCGCTCTCGAAGACGTGAATAGACGTGTTGATGCAGCGCATCGCGCGGGCCGGTAGCCTTGCGCGCTAACCATTGCGTAGCGTCTGCAGGCCGTTTGCACAAACGCGGCCCAATTTCGCTCCAATCAACGGGCCTATGGTCGTTCAGGCATCACCGATCACACGTCCATGATCTCACGTCGTCATTTTCTTCGCGGCTTCGGCGGATTGACCGCCGCTTCCGCTTCGACCGCAGCCTACGGCGTCAGCGAGCCGGTCGTCCGGCTCGCGCTGACGCGCTACGATCTGTCGCCGCGGCAATGGCCGTCGGACTTTCCGCTCAGGATCGCCGCGCTCGCCGACATCCACGCCTGCGATCCCTGGATGTCGCTCGACCGCATCTCGGAGATCGTCGAGCGGACCAACGCGCTCAATGCCGACATCATCGTGCTGCTCGGCGACTATGTCGCGGGACTGCGCCACGTTACGCGCTTCATTCCGGCGTCCGAATGGGCCGCGGTGCTCAAGGGCCTGAAGGCGCCGCTCGGCGTGCACGCGGTGCTCGGCAATCACGATTACTGGGAAGACAAGACGGTGCAGCGGCAGGGGCAGGGTACGCCGGTCGCGCGTCGCGCGCTGGAGCGCGCAGGCATCCCGGTCTACGAGAACGACGCGGTGCGGCTCGTCAAGGACGGCCGCCCGTTCTGGCTCGCCGGTCTCGGCGACCAGCTCGCCTTCATGGCGGCGCGACGCTATCGCGAGATCAGGCGCATCGGCGTCGACGATCTCAACGGGACGCTCGCGAAAGTCACCGACGATGCGCCGGTGATCCTGCTGGCGCACGAGCCCGACGTTGCGCTGCGCGTGCCCTCGCGCGTCGCGTTGCAACTGTCCGGCCACACCCATGGCGGTCAGATCCGGCTGCTCGGCTGGTCGCCGGCGGTGCCCGTCAAGCACGGCATGCGGCTCGCCTATGGCCATATCAAGCTGAAATGCGACGTCGTCGTCTCCGGCGGCCTCGGCTGCAGCATCATGCCGTTCCGCCTCGGCGTGCCGCCCGAGATCGTGCAGGTGACGCTGGGTGCAAAGGGACCTGTGGTGTCCTGATCGCGCTTGCGTGATCGAGGAATTTGCGCAACACGATTGTTGTTCCAGAGCCTGATCCGGAAAAGCTTCCGAAGAGATCATGCTCAAACGACCTCAATCGAGGGGCCGCAATTGACCTTACCCCATATCGACGGCGCGATCCGCGACGGCCGGCACCATATGCAGGTCCGGGTCTATTATGAAGACACCGACTTTTCCGGCATCGTCTACCACGCCAATTACCTGCGGTTCATGGAACGCGGGCGCACCAATCACCTCCGATTGATGGGCGCCGAACAGAATGCGCTGTTCGAGGAGGCGCAGGAGGAGACCGGCGGCTTCGCCTTCGTGGTGCGCTCGATGACGCTGGACTTCCTCAAGCCCGCGCGGATGGACGACATGCTCGATGTCGTGACCTGGCCGATCGCGGTGAAGGGTGCCTCCATCATGCTGGCGCAGGAGGTCCGGCGCGGTGATGACGTGCTTGTGAAGGCGCAGGTCCGCGTTGCCTTCGTCAGCGGCGGCCGTGCGCAGCCGATCCCGAAATCCATTCGAGCGTTGATGAAGGCTGATTTGGCCTAACTATCGGGCGATAGCGAACGCCCCATCGACTCTCTGTCGCGTCGCGATAGATTTGTGCTGCCAACAACGAGGGATCGCCGATGTCACGCCCGCCACTGCCGCCCTTTACCCGCGAGACCGCCGCGCAGAAGGCGCGCATGGCGGAAGATGCCTGGAATTCGCGCGACCCGGTTCGGGTTGCCGGCGCCTACACCGAGGACAGCCGCTGGCGCAATCGCTCAGAGGTGTTTCAGGGGCGCGATGCGATCGTGGCCTTCCTGACCCGCAAATGGGAAAAGGAGCAGGAGTACCGCCTGATCAAGGATCTCTGGGCGTTCGACGGCAACCGCATCGCGGTGCGCTTCCAGTACGAATGGCACGATGCCAGCGGCAACTGGTTTCGCTCCTACGGCAATGAGCAGTGGGAGTTCGACGAGCACGGCCTGATGCGTCGCCGCGAGGCCTCGATCAACGACATCGCGATCTCGGAGAAGGACCGCCGCTTCCACTGGCCCGCGCCCGGCCCGCGGCCGGCCGATGTGCCGGGGTTGGGGGATAGTCCGTTTTAGTTGTCGTCCCGACGCCTGGTGAGCGATCGCACCGCTCCCGGATTGCGCTGCGCTTCATCCGGGCTACGGGATATTGCCCGGCCGATCGAAAGCGTTTGCAAGTCTCGATCACGATCGGTTTATTCGGCGATTGCAACCTCAACGCGTCTGCCGGACTCATTCCATGTCAATTGAACGTTCTACAGCCCTTGTGTTCACGGGCTTCCTCCTCGCGAGCGCTTTCTTAGCCATTCCAATTCAGCCAAGCGCGGCGAAAAGTGAGATGCGCGGGCCCGACACCTGGGGACCGATGTTCAGGCATCAGGTCGAGAGGTGTTGGAGGAAGCCTGTACGCGTCGGTGACGAGGCCGCGAGCATGAAGGTTGAGTTCGTGGTCAAGCTGACGCGAGAGGGTAAACTGGATGGGCAACCCGAGGTGTTGCCGGGGAGTAAGCCGGCTGCGTCAGATT
This sequence comes from Bradyrhizobium viridifuturi, assembly GCF_001238275.1. Lineage (GTDB taxonomy): Bacteria > Pseudomonadota > Alphaproteobacteria > Rhizobiales > Xanthobacteraceae > Bradyrhizobium > Bradyrhizobium viridifuturi. Next base: position 23,508 of record NZ_LGTB01000031.1, on the reverse strand, counting down.
ATGCGCGAGCCTATCAAGCGAGTGCGCTGCGAGCGATCACTGACTGCCAGCCGTTCACTTTGCCGGCCGAATATTACGATCAATGGAAGCACTTCCAGCCGGTCTTTATGGAACGGCCCGCAGGGCAGGGGCAACCTGCCGCTGGAGAGCTCGATACGCGCAAGCTTTCGATTTGCCGAGGATGCTGACCGCGGCGCGCAGCCTACGGCGATACTTCACCTCGCCCCGCCTGCGGGGAGAGGTCGGATCGCATCGTCAGATGCGATCCGGGTGACGGGGAGTCTCCGCGAGTTCGTCTCTTAGCGACCTCGCGGAAACTCCCCCTCATCCAACCTTCTCTCCGCAAGCGGGGAGAAGGAGAAGCTTACGCCGCCGCCTTGTGGCGGGCGATCTCGGCCTTGTAGAGCTCGAACTCTTCCGCGACCGCCTTCGCGACCGAAGGCCGCGACCGCAGCCGTTCGTAGTAGGCCTTCAGCGCCGGCCATTTCGCGAGTTCGATCGGCGGCGTCGCCATCGTCCAGTTGATGACCGTGACGAGATAGGCGTCGGCGACGCTGAAGTGGTCGAGCAGATACTCGCGCCCCTTCAGATGATCCTCGACATAGTCGAGCCGCGAGACGTATTTCTCGAGTGCGTAGGATTTAGCCTCCGGCGGCGCCTTCTTGTCGAGCAGCGGCAGGAACAGGCCCTTGTGCAGTTCGGTGCCGATGAAGCACAGCCATTGATGCAGCTTCGAGCGTTCGGCGTTCGAGGCGGTGCCGAGGCCGGCCCGCGGAAACTGGTCGGCGACATATTGCAGGATCGCGGCGTTCTCGGTCAGCACCACGCCGTCGTCGGTGCGCAGCGTCGGCACCAGGCCGAGCGGGTTGACCTTGTTGAAGTCGGAACCGTCGTTGCGCACCTGCTTGGTCTTCGGATCGACTTCGAGGTAGTTGGCCGGCTGGCCCGCTTCATAGAGCGCGACGCGGGTCGCCATCGAGCAGGCGAGCGGCGAGAAATAAAGGTCCATGGGGTGCCTCCTTGGCGGTGTCCGGCGCGGGTGTCCCGGCCGTTGTTGATTTTTGTACTGTCCTGGATAATATTTGTCCGGTCAAGGAATTTAATGCGAAATGGTACAAAAAAGTAAGAAGCCGCCATCTGCTGCCAAAATTGCAGCGCCCGTCGCGCCGAAGCGGCGCGGGCGGCCGCGCGCCTATGAGCCCGACGTCGCGCTCGGCAAGGCACTCGACCTGTTCAGGCGCGACGGTTTTGCCGCGACCTCGCTCGATGATCTGAGTGCAGCGACTGGCATGAACCGGCCGAGCCTCTATGGCGCGTTCGGCGACAAGCGCGAACTCTACATCAAGAGCTACCAGCGCTATCGCGACGACGCGCGCGCCGCGATGGTCGACATCTTCCGCGCCGATGCACCGCTGCGCGAGCGGCTGGAACGCATCTATCGCATCGCGCTCGACATCTATCTCTCCGGCGAGTCCGGCCCGCGCGGTTGCTTCACGGTGATGACGGCTGCGTCGGAGGCGGTGTCGGATCCAGATATCCGCGCCATGGTGCTGGAGGGTCTGACCGAGCTCGACAAGGCGTTCGGCATCTGCTTCCGCCATGCCAAGGAGCGCGGCGAGCTGCCTGATGGCGCCGACCCGGCGGCGCTGGCGCACCTTGCATCCGCCACCATCCACACCATCGCGATCCGCGCCCGCGCCCGCGTGCCGCGCCGGGAACTCGAGGCGATCGTGAAGGGGGCCATCGACCTGATGTGCCGGGCCAATTAGAGGCGACAAAAATCTTCAGCAGCAAATGTCGGGTGCTGGTTTTCCGACCCGTCTTCCGTAAGGTCTCCCCACTCACGGAAACGGAACATCATGGGAAAAGTCAGGACTTCAGCATTCTCGGTCTCGATCGACGGATTTGGCGCGGCACCGCGTCAGAGTCTCGAAAATCCATTCGGCGAAGGCGGCATGGTGTTGCCCGGCTGGTTCCTCCAGACCCGGACGTTCCGCCAGACATTCGGCCAGGACGGCGGCAGCACCGGCCTCGATGACGAGATCGCGCGCAAGGCGATGGAGAATATCGGCGCCTGGATCCTCGGGCGGAATATGTTCGGTCCGATCCGCGGGCCGTGGCCGGATCATGCCTGGAAAGGCTGGTGGGGCCCCAATCCGCCGTATCATACGCCGACCTACGTGCTGACCCATCACGCGCGGCCCGACATCGAAATGGAAGGCGGCACCACGTTTCACTTCGTGACGTCAGGCATTCACGCCGCGCTCGAGCGCGCGCGTGCCGTTGCCGGGGACAAGGACATCCGGGTCGGCGGCGGCGTGTCGCTGGTGCGCCAATTCCTAGAGGCACGCTTGCTCGACGAAGTGCAGCTGGCGCTGTCGCCGGTGCTGCTCGGCGCCGGCGAGAATCTGTTCGCAGGGCTCGATCTGCCCGCGCTCGGCTATGCCGTCGTCTCACACGTCGCGAGCCCGAACGCCACCCACATCACCTTCGCGCGCAAATCGTAGTCGGCTCGCGCCCGCGTCGGCGGCCAAAATTGGCCGTTGACGCGGAGCGCGTTCGGGCGTACTTAACCTATAGGTTATTTAACCAATGAGCTAAGTATATGCCGCTGGACCCCCTCAGTTCGACCTTCGCGGCGCTGGCCGATCCGACCCGGCGCGCGATCCTGGCGCGGCTCGCACTCGGCGAGACCTCGGTGATGGAGTTGGCAGAGCCGTTCGACATGAGCCTGCCGGCGATCTCCAAGCATCTGAAGGTGCTGGAGCATGCCGGCCTGATCTCGCGCGGGCGCGAGGCGCAGTGGCGGCCGTGCCGCATCGCGCCCGACTCGTTCAAGCAGGTCGATGGCTGGCTCGGGAATTTCCGCCGTTTCTGGGACGAGAGCTTCAACCGCCTCGACGGACTGCTCGAGGAGATGAAGGCGGAGGAGGCCGCGAAGGTCCCGCCGCGCAAGCGTAAAGGCAAAGCGTTTTCAAGCGAAGTGGGCACCGGTTCGCGTGAAGAAAACGCGTCAAAGCAAGAGTCCGGAGCTTCGTCCCGATCTGATCGGAAAGAAGGCTTTGGTATGACAAAGGAGAAGCAACGTGGACGCACGCGTGGATAAGACGCTGAAGATCACCACCCCGTCGGATTTCGAATTCGCGATGACGCGCCAGTTCGACGCGCCGCGGCGCTTCGTGTTCGATGCGATGACCAAGCCGGAGTTTCTGGTCCGCTGGCTGGGCTGCGAGACGCTCGCCATGCCGGTGTGCGAGGTCGACCTGCGGGTCGGCGGCGCCTATCGCTTCGTGTTCCGCTCGTCCGAGGGCATAGAGCATGAACTCACCGGCACCTATCGCGAAGTGGTTCGTCCGGAGCGGCTGGCGTTCGGCGAAACCTTCTCGATGCCGGGCTTCACCAGCGACGAATATCTGGTGATCTCGACCTTCGTCGAGGAAGCCGGCACCACCACGTTGACCACCACCATCCGCCATCCGACCAAGGAGGCGCGTGACGGCCATCTCAACTCCGGCATCGATAAGGGCGTCGCGCCCGCCTACGACCGCCTCGCGGAGGTGATTGCCGAGATGGGCTGAGGCGGTGGACTCTCCACTTGTCGTCCCGGCCGAGTGCGCGCTTGCGCACGGAGCCGGGACCCATAACCACGGCTTGTCGTTGTCGCGGCAAGCTGGGGCCCCAGCTTTCTTGATCACGAACGTAGGTGGTTATGGTCCCGGGTCGCGCTTCGCTTGCCCGGGACGACACTGCCTTTATGGCCCCGCCGGTCTTAGTATCCCCGCTTGCGATCGACCAGGTTCTCGAGCTCCCCGCCTTGCTCGAAGCGTGCGATCTGCGCCGCGACGTATTTCGAGATCTCGTCGGCGTCGGTGTCGGCGGCGTTGTGCGGCGTCAGCACCACCTTCGGATGGCTCCAGAACGGGCTCGCCTCGGGCAGCGGCTCGGTCTCGAACACGTCGAGCGAGGCGGCGCCCAGCGTGCCGTCGTCGAGCGCGCGCAGGATGTCGGCTTCGTTCTGCAAGCCGCCACGGCCGGCATTGATGATCACGGGCGCGCCGAGCGGGCTGCTGCGGTTGAGCTTGGCGAATGCATCGCGGTTCAGCACATGGCGCGTGTCGGGTGTCAGCGGCAGCAGGCAGACCAGGATGTTGGTCGCGCGCAGGAATGCGTCGAGCCCGTCGGTGCCGTGGTAGCAATTGATGCCGTCGATCCGCTTCTCGCTGCGGCTCCAGCCGACCACGCGGAAGCCGAGCGCGCGCAGCGCCTGCGCGGCGGCCGCGCCGAGCGTGCCGAGCCCCATCACGCCGACGGTGATGGCGTTCGCCGCCCATTGATAGTCCGGCGCCCAGCGCTTCAATCGCTGCGACTCGCGCAAGTACAGCTCCTGGCGGTGATGCATCAGCACATGCAGCACGACATATTCGGTCATGCGGTCGGTGAGGTCGCCAACCGAGACCCGTACCAGCGGCACGTCGGGCAGCGAGCGGTCGGCCATCAGCGCGTCGACGCCGGCGCCGAGGTTGAAGATGACGCGCAGGTTCTTGAATGAAGCGAGCTCGCCGGGCTTCGGCTTCCACACCGCGGCATAATGCACTTCGGCGGGATCCAGCGCCGGGTCCGGCAGCAGCACGACGGGGCGGTCCGGGCAGATCGCGTCGAACCGCGCCTTCCAGCGCGCCGACGACCAGTTTTCCGAGCCGCCGTTGATCAGCAGCGCCAATGCGCCCTTACCCATCCAGATACCTCCAATTTCAATGTGATTGATATCACAGAGCAGGTCCGACCCGCTCCCTAGTCTCCTGCCATCAACCGGGGAGAACTTCCATGCGCAAGCTGATCCTGGCCGCGGCGTCATCATCGCCTCCGCTGCCACCGCTGACGCCGGCCAGAGCCGTGGTCTGGTGCTCGCGAACGCCGATACGCCCGCCCAGGCGCAACCGGCCGTTGCTCCTGACCAAGCCGAGGCCCAGCCCGCGCCGTCGCAGGCCCAGCCGACCGAGGCCCCGAGGGCGCACGTGTCGCGTCCGGTGAAGCGGAGCCAGGCGAGCCGTCGGGAGAGCGACGAAGCCAAGGCGCGCCGGATCGCCGCCCGCTACGGCGTCTACTGGTGATCGCAGCATCCTCGTTGCGGTGATGGCCTGGCGCCACCGCCATGGCTTTGCGACGAGCCTCGGCCAATTCATCGTCGGCATCAGGAACCGAAATTTCTTTCGCGCCGCCTGTCGGCAGCGGGCATAATCGTTCGTTCTTGCAATGAACGGAGATGCCTTTTCGATGCTGTACGCCATCCTCTGCTATCATGACGAAGACATGGTCGGCTCCTGGAGCAAGGAGCATGACGCCTCGGTCATGCAGAAATTGTCCGTCGTGCAGGACAAGCTCGCCAAGCAGGGCAAGCTCGGCCCGGTGGCGCGGCTGTTGCCGACCACGGCCGCGACCACGCTGCGCAAGGAAAACCCGCCGCTGGTGCTGGACGGCCCGTTCGCCGAAACCAAGGAGCAGTTGCTCGGCTTCTATCTGGTCGAGGGCAAGAACCTCGACGAGGTGCTCGATATCGCGCGCGACCTCGGCGAGGCCAATCCCGGCGGTACCTATGAGATCCGTCCGGTCGGCTACTTCACTCCGGGGGGAGCCAAGGAGGGAATGAAGCCGTGAGCGTGACCGACACCGCCTGGATCGATGCCGCGCTGACGTCGGCGCGTCCCCAGGCGGTGGGCGCATTGCTGCGCTACTTCCGCAATCTCGATACCGCCGAGGAAGCCTTTCAGAACGCCTGCCTGCGGGCGCTCAAGAGCTGGCCGCAGAACGGGCCGCCGCGCGATCCGGCGTCGTGGCTGATCATGGTCGGCCGCAATGTCGCGATCGACGACATCAGGCGCAGCAAGAAGCAGGAGGCGCTGCCCGACGACGACCGGGCGATCTCCGACCTCGACGATGCCGAGGACGAGATCGCCGAGCGGCTCGACGGCTCGCATTACCGCGACGACATCCTGCGGCTGCTGTTCATCTGTTGCCACAAGGACCTGCCGCCGACCCAGCAGATTGCGCTGGCGCTGCGCATCGTCTCCGGCCTCACAGTGAAGCAGATTGCGCGCGCCTTCCTGGTCTCGGAAGCCGCGATGGAGCAGCGCATCACCCGCGCCAAGGCGCGCGTCGCCGATGCCAACGTGCCGTTCGAGACGCCGGGCGCGGTCGAGCGCAGCGAGCGCCTCGCCTCGGTCGCAGCGATGATCTATCTGATCTTCAACGAGGGCTATTCGGCGAGCGGCGACACCGCCGAAATCCGCTCGCCGCTGTGCGAGGAGGCGATCCGCCTCGCTCGCCTGCTGCTGCGGCTGTTCCAGAGCGAGCCGGAGATCATGGGGCTGACTGCGCTGCTGTTGTTGCAGCACGCCCGCGCCGCCGCGCGCTTCGACGCCGACGGCCAGGTGATCCTGCTCGACGACCAGGACCGCAGCCTGTGGAACCAGAAGCAGATCGCCGAGGGGATCGCGCTGATCGACAAGGCGATGCGCCACCGCCGCAGCGGGCCCTATCAGGTGCAGGCCGCGATCGCCGCGCTGCACGCCCGCGCGGAAAAGCCCGAGGATACCGACTGGACCCAGATCGACCTGCTCTACGGCGCGCTCGAGGTGATGCAGCCGTCGCCGGTGATCACGCTGAACCGTGCCGTTGCGGTCTCCAAGGTGAGGGGGCCGGAAGCCGCGCTCGAGATGATCGAGCCGTTGGCGCCGCGGCTCGCCAACTACTTCCATTATTTCGGCGTGCGTGGCGCCTTCCTGATGCAGCTCGGCCGCAACGAGGAAGCCCGCATCGCCTTCGACCGCGCCATTTCGCTCGCCAACACCACGGCCGAAGCCGCCCACATCCGCATGCACATCGACCGCCTGATGCGCGACAGCCAGCCGCGCAACGTGAAGGCGAAGTAGCAGCGCGCGCCTTGTTGCGCGTTGTTCGTGTCCAGTCTGAGAGACTTCCCGTGCAGTACCCCTCTCCCTAACCCTCCCCCGCAAGGGGGAGGGAACCCTTCCGCCGGTGTGTCCCTCACATGAGATCAACAACATCGCCAGCCGATCGTGTGAGGTGAGCACGAACGTCTGGCTCCCTCCCCCCTTGCGGGGGAGGGGTGGGGAGAGGGGTAAGCCCCAAGCGAGATGATCAAGGTACGCGTCGCTCTCGCAACTCTGGTGACGCCCTCCAAAAAAATCTTCCCGCGCAGTGTCGGCCTCTCATCTCACCGTTCGTCTTGATGACAGAGCATCACAAAGCGTTACGGAGCCCGTCATGCCGACGATCGTCGACACCGAAGTCTCAAAGCCCGCCCGCATCACCGGCCGTGTCATGAGCGGCGTGGTCATCCTCTTCCTGCTGTTCGATGGCGCCATCAAGCTCGTGCCGTTGCCGGTCGTCACCGAGACCATGGACAAGATGGGCTGGGGCGCGAGCGATACGTTGGCGCGTAGCCTGGGCATCATCACCATCGTCTGCACGCTGTTGTACTCGGTACCGCCGACCTCGATTCTCGGCGCCATCCTGCTCACCGGCTATCTCGGCGGCGCGATCGCATCGCATCTGCGGATCGACAGCCCGCTGTTCACGCATACGCTGTTCGGGCTCTATCTCGGCCTGATGGTGTGGGGCGGGCTCTATCTGCGCGACGGCAATCTGCGCGCGCTGTTGCCGTTCCGCCGTTAAGCTATTCCTCAAAGCATCCTTCCGGAGACAATCATGTTCGAGACCATTGCCATCGTTGCCGTCGTCCTCGCCGTCACGATCGCCGTCATTCTCATCCTCGCGGCGACCAAGCCGAGCACGTTCCGCGTCACGCGTGCGACCAGCATCAATGCGCCGGCCGAGCGGATCTTTCCGTTGATCGACGATTTCCGGCAGTGGACGGTGTGGTCGCCCTACGAGAACCGGGACCCGGACATGAAGCGCAGCTACGACGGCGCCGGGCGCGGGCAGGGCGCGGTCTATGCCTGGGACGGCAACAAGAATGTCGGCACCGGCCGCATGGAGATACTGCAGTCGTCGGCGCCGTCGAAGGTCGTCATCAAGCTCGACTTCCTCAAGCCGTTCGAGGGCCACAACACCGCCGAGTTCACAATGCTGCCGCAGGGAGATGCGACCAGCGTCACATGGACCATGTATGGTCCGGCCGTCTTCATGTCGAAGGTGATGCAGGTGTTCATGAACCTGGACCACATGATCGGCAAGGATTTCGAGGTCGGTCTCGCCAATCTGAAGAAGCTGACGGAAAAATAGCGTTTTCGAGCGAAGTGGTTTACCGGTTCGCGTGAAGAAGACGCGCCAGAACCTACCCCAGGGAGCATGCGATGCAGGTCAACCCCTATCTCTCCTACGATGGCAATTGCGGCGCCGCGCTGAACTTCTACCAGAAGGTGCTCGGTGCGCGGATCGAGGAAACCTATCCCTACGGCGAGGGCAATCCACAGATGCAGACGCCGCCGGGATGGAAGGACAAGATCATGCATGCCCGCCTTACGATCGACGGCGAGATCATCATGGCCTCTGACGCGCCGCCCGGCCATTTCCAGAAGCCGCAGGGCTTCCACGTCTCGCTGCAGGTCGAGGATCCCGCCGAGGCGGAACGCCGCTTCAAGGCGCTGTCCGAAGGCGGCACGGTCACCATGCCGTTCGGCAAGACCTTCTTCTCCAACGGCTTCGGCATGTGTGTCGATCAGTTCGGCATCCCCTGGATGGTGAACTGCCCGCAGGATGTAGGCCAACACTAAGTCCGTCCTGGCGCCTTGTACCTCATTCTATCGCCGTCGTCCTGAGGTGGCCGCTTCTTCAGCGGCCCTCGAAGGATCGACGGCCACCAGCCGGCCGCACATCCTTCGAGGCTCGCTCCGCTCGCATCTCCAGCGACAAAGGCGAAGCCTTTGCGCGGGGATGACGGAATCGGTAGCGGCGGTTGTCAGGTCGGTCAGATAGCCCTTACCGGCACCGCGGATAGATCGCGGCCAGCTCGCGGCCGCGCAGCAGCAGCAGGCGCGAGGTCAGGCCGCCGCGGCGCACGATCCAGCCGCGCACCGGCGCCGGATAGGCTTGCAGCACCGCCTCGGACGCTTCCGGCTCCGCGTAGGTGCGGCCGCGCTGGTCGATCGAGCGTGCGGCGTGGAAGCCGAGCACGGCGCGCCGTGTCACGCAGATGCGGTCGCCCGGCACCATCGAGAGCACCAGCGTGCAGGCCGACAGGCACGGCCCGTCGATCACGACGCGCTCGCCGGACTCGCGCACCTTGTCGAACAGATCGATGAACGGACCGACCTGTCCGCCGGGGCTGGCGAGAATGCGAACGTCTGCTTCAGCGCTTGAGACATCGGCAAGCAGCGCCGCCATCCCCAAGATCATGATCGTCCAGATCGCCCCGATGCGCATGCGGCGGTTCCTTCCGTTGACGTCGCTCCGGCTCGTGCCAGGCGCCAGTTAGGCTAGCCCATGCGGCGACAGTTTGTCAGTCCGCGCCGGAGACGCCGGCCTCGGCGAAGGTCGCCATGCCGCCGTGGCAGGCGAGCGCCGCGCGCAGCAGCAGGATCGCGATCCCCGCGCCGGAGGCTTCGCCGAGCCGCATCTCGAGATCGAGCAGGGGCGCAAGCTGAAGTTCGCGCAGCAATTCGCGATGGCCGAGTTCGGCCGAGACGTGGCCGGCGCGGCAATGCGCGAGGCCATTGGGCGCCAGCCGCGCCAGCGGCAGCACCGCCGAGGTTGCGACGAAGCCGTCGAGCAGCACCGGAATCGATCTCGCACGCGCCGCCAGCACGGCGCCGAAGATGGCCGCAAGCTCGCGCCCGCCGAGCGCGACTGCGACCGCGAGCGGATCGCCGAGCAGGTTGCGATGCATTTTCAGCGCGGTGTCGATCGTGGCGCGCTTGCGCAGCAGGCCGGCATCGTCGACGCCGGTGCCGCGGCCGGCCCAGCGCGCGCCGCGCCCGCCCATCAATGCCGCGCACAGCGTCGCCGCCACCGTGGTGTTGGCAATCCCCATCTCGCCGACCACGAGCAAATCGCATTGTTCGGGCACCGTGCGCCAGCCGGTGTCGAGCGCAACCAGGAAATCGGCGCCGTCCATTGCCGTTGCCATGGTGAAATCGCGGGTCGGACGCGCGAGCTCGAGCGCCTCGACGCGGAGCTCGGCCCCGGCCAGTTTTGCGATCTGGTTGATCGCGGCACCGCCCGCGGCAAAATTCGCCACCATCTGCGCGGTGACCTCGGACGGGTAGGCGGAGACGCCGCGCTCGGCGATGCCGTGATTGCCGGCGAACACCGCGATCGTGACCTTATCGAGCCGGGGAATCTCGCGCTCCTGCCAGCGCGCCAGCCAGATCGCAGCGTCCTCCAGCCGGCCGAGGCTGCCCGGCGGTTTGGTCAGGTTCTGCTGGCGAACCGTAGCGGCCGCGGCGCTGGCCTCGTCGCCTTGGGGCAGGTCGCGACAGAAGCTACGGATGTCGTCTAGAGTACTGAACTGCATGCGATTCCCTCGTCGAGCGGGCCGCAAGCTAAAGCATGATCCGGAAAAGCGTGAAGCGGTTTTCCCTCCTGACAAACGCCTGGCGTTTGTGCGGAGATCATGCCCTAACAAGAAGCTCAAGCGCGATGAGATTGAGCCCGATCCCATCGCGCTTTAGCCCAATTTCCAGCCTTCACCATGAATCAATGGCTCGACGATCTCAGGATCGCCACCGCCTTCCTGACCCGGCTGCCGATGCCGCATCCGGACGGCGCGCGGCCGGAGAGTTTTGCGCGGGCGCAGCGGCTGTTTCCGCTGGTCGGGGCCGGCATCGGGGCTGCGATCGGCCTGTTCTGCCTGCTGCTGCGGTCGATCGGCGTGCCGGACCTTGCCGCGGCGGCACTGGCACTCGGTAGCAGCGCGCTGCTGACCGGCGCGCTGCATGAGGACGGGCTTGCCGACGTCGCCGACGGGTTCGGCGGCGGCCGCGATGTCGCGGCCAAGCTCGAGATCATGCGTGACAGCCGGCTCGGCACCTATGGCGCGCTGGCGCTGTTGGTGAGCTTTGCCACCAAGCTTGCGGCGCTGGCTGCGCTTTCCGACGGCATCGTGGTGCAGGGCCTGATCGCGGCGCATGCGCTCGGCCGCGGCGTGCTGCCGTGGATCGCGATCAGCCTGCCTTACGCCCGGAAAGATGGTCTCGCCGCCAATGCCGGCCGGCCCGATGGTGCGATCGCGGCGGTCGCGGCCGGCATCGCACTTTTGATCGCAATCCTTGCTCTGCCCCTGGGCAGCGCGCTGCTGGCGGCGATCGCGGCCGGCGCCAGCGCACTGATCATGATGCAATTGGCAAGGCGGCAGATCGGCGGCCAGACCGGCGATGTGCTTGGCGCTGCCGAGCAGGTCGCGGAGACTGCGATCCTGGTGTTGCTCGCAGCGCGGTTGGGGTGAGCAGCAATGGATCACGAAACGCATCTCTGGCTGATCCGCCACGCGCCGGTCGATGGTCCGCGCGGTGTGATCCATGCGCCGGATGCACCGGCGGACCTCGGCGATGCCGCGGCCTTCGCCGCATTGCAGGCGCGGCTTCCGATTGAAGCGGTCGCGGTCTGCAGCCCGGCACGTCGCACAACCGAGACCGCAGCCCGGCTCGGTCTCACGGCAACGAAAGACGACGCTTTTCGCGAGCAGGATTTCGGCGAGTGGACTGGCCGTCGCCACAGCGAGATCGAGCAGGAGCTCGGCGCCGAGGCCTATCGCGCGTTCTGGAATTCGCCGGGGACCAACCGGCCGCCTGGCGGCGAAAGCTTTGCCGACCAGATCGCGCGTGCGCGGACAGGGCTAACTCGCCTGCCGGCAGGCGACGTCGTGCTGGTCGTGCATTCCGGCACCATCCGCGCGATCCTCGCGATCGCACTCGATCTCGCGCCGGAGCTTGCGCTGCGCTTCGTGATCGACCCGCTGTCGCTCGCGCGGATCGACCGGTTGTCGGATGCGTGGCGTGTCGTTGCCGTGAACGGGCGTTAGCCATTTCGCCGCTCGCCGCGCAGGGTCGGCAGGCCGATGCCGGCAGCGTCGAAGCCGCCGTCGACGGCGAGGATCTGTCCGGTGATGTAGCTTGAGCGATCCGAGCACAGGAAAAAGATTGCCTCTGCCAGCTCCTCTTCCAGTCCATAGCGGTTGAGCGGGATGGCGTCGTGATAGTCGGCGCGGATCTCCGGCGTGTGCACGGCCTTGGCCATCGCGGTCTCGACCGGTCCAGGTGCCACGCCGTTGACACGGATGCCGAGCGAGGCGAGCTCGACCGCGAGCTGCTTGGTGAGGTGCGCGAGGCCGGCCTTGCTGGTGCCGTAGGCCGAGCGCAGCGTCGAGGCGCGCACCGCCGAGATCGAGGTGATGTTGACGATCGCGCCGCCATGCTCGCGCATCGCCGGCGCCGCCGCCTTGGTGCACAGGAACGGGCCGGTGAGGTTGACCGCCATGATCCGGTTCCAGTCGGCGTCGGAGGTCTCCAGCACCGGCGCGAACACCGCCGTGCCGGCGTTGTTGACCAGCGCGTCGAGCCGGCCGAAGCGGGCCGTGATCGCGGCAATCGCCTTGGTCACGCCATCGGCGTCGGATACGTCGCAGGTCAGCGCCAGGGTGGCGTCGGGCTGCTTGAGCGCCGCAACGGCGCTTTCCAGCAATGCGCCCTCGATGTCGAGCAGCGCGACGCGCCAGCCGTCAGCAAGAAAGCGCTTCGCCGCGGCAAGCCCGATGCCGCGCGCGGCGCCGGTCACGAGCGCGACTTTGTGTGCTGAGGGGGTCATCGGGCGGTCCATCGGTTCGGGCAGGAAGCCCCGACCGTCTGCGACCTTTACCGTAGCGTGTCAACCCGGGGGAGGTGCTTCGTCCCGAGAAGACGGAAAGGCGCGTCTCGAAGGATGCGCGACCCCCAGCCCGGGCCGTTCATCCTTCGAGGATCGCACCGCTGCCTACGCCGCGAGCTCGGCGGAGGCGCGCTGCATGTTGGTGGACATGTCCTGCGTCACGATGCTCTGCTCCTCGACCGCCGCGGCGGTGGAGGTGATGTATTCGTTGACGCCGGCAATCGCAGCCTTGATCTCGGAGAGCGAGCTCGCCACCGCGGCGGCGATCGAGTTCAGCGCATCGATTTCCGAGGAGATCGTGTCGGTCGCCTGCTTTGCCTGGTTGGCGAGGCTCTTCACCTCGGAGGCGACCACTGCGAAGCCGCGGCCGGCTTCGCCCGCGCGCGCCGATTCGATCGTGGCGTTGAGCGCCAGCAGGTTGATCTGCCCGGTGATGCTCGAGATCATCTCGACGATGCCGCTCATCGCTTGAGCGGCGGCATTGAGCTTCTGCGCCTGGCCGTCGGCGGCCTCGACGCGGCCGGTGGCGACCGCGGCGTTCTGCTTCGACTTGGTCATGGTCTCCGAGATCTCGCGGATCGAGGCGCTCATCTCCTCGCTGCCGGCGGCAACCGCTTCGATCAGGCCGCGCGCGCTGTCGGCCTTCTTGCGGCCGATCGCCTGCGCGGTAATGTCGGTGGCGTATTTCACCACCTTGTAGGGCTTGCCGTTGGGATCGAGGATCGGATTGTAGGAGGCCTGGATCCAGATCTCGCGGCCGCCCTTGGCGATGCGCTTGTACTCGGCGGCCTGAAACTCGCCGCGGTTCAGTGCGCCCCAGAATTCGCGATAGGCCTGCGAACTCGCCTCGACCGGCTCCACGAACATGCTGTGATGCCGGCCCTGGATCTCGGCCAGCGAATAGCCCATCGCGGCGAGGAAGTTCGGGTTCGCGGAGCGGATCGTGCCGTCCATGTTGAACTCGATCACCGCCTGCGACTTGCCGATCGCGTCGATCTGGCCGTCATTGTCGGCGGCCTTCAACTTCTGCTGCGTCACGTCGGTTGCGAATTTGACGACCTTGAACGGCTTGCCGCGGTCGTCGAGGATCGGATTGTAGCTGGCGAGGATCCAGATCTCCTTGCCGCCCTTGGCGATGCGCTTGAACTCGCCGGACTCGAGCTCGCCGCGGTTGAGCCGCGCCCAGAAATCGCGGTAGGCCGCGCTGTCGCGGTCGGCCGTCGGCATGAACATGCTGTGATGCTTGCCCTGGATCTCGGCGAGCGAATAGCCCATCGCGCCGAGGAAGTTCTCGTTGGCGTTGACGATGGTGCCGTCCATGTTGAACTCGATCACCGCCTGGGCACGGCCGATCGCGGCGATCTTGCCGGCATCTTCCATGCTGTGGATCTTCTGCGAGGTGATGTCGGTGGCGAATTTGATGACGCCGACCGGCTTGCCACCCTTGTCCATGATCGGGTTGTAGGAGGCCTGGATCCAGATCTCGCGACCGCCCTTGGCGATGCGCTTGTACTGGGCGGCCTGGAATTCGCCGCGGTTCAGCCGCGCCCAGAATTCGCGATAGTCGTGGCTGTCGCGGGTGGCGGGTTCGACGAACATGCTGTGGTGCTTGCCCCTGATCTCGTCGAGCGAGTAGCCCATCGCGTTCAGGAAGTTCTCGTTGGCGGTGACGATGGTGCCGTCGAGCTTGAACTCGATGACGGCCTGCGACTTGCCGATCGCTGCGGCCTGCGCCAGCGCACTGTCGATGTTTGCCTTGTTGCTGAAACTGAACATCAGGGCTCCGTGAATGTTCAAATGAAACGGGATGGAAAAGCGGATCGCGGCAACTCAAGGAAAGGTTGCAGCGAGCCGTTTAGCATCGGTAAAGCCTCGCGCCTGGCACGAACTGCACAACGCGCAATGGCTCGTGCGCATCTATTTCAATTTGCGAAGTAATTCTTTCATGTGCACGTTATCATCCATAGTCGGCATGCGATGTTTACCGTAATCTTACGGACGAAAATCGACGACAATTTTGATCTGATGTGAATCATCGGAACGGCCGGCCTTCAGCACCGCTGATAGACCCATCACGAAGTTTAATATGGCTGACTGCGTCACGGCTTGATTCAACACTTCGATTCGCGCTCTCGACCAATGCGCGTTCGCGGCGATGCGTACGCTTCGCGCCCGGCGACAACAAAATGAATCGCGGCACGAGATGTCGGCGGGGTGGTCCGTGGATCGTCCTCGGGGCACTGGTTCCATGATGGAGTTCTGATGTCACTCACCCTGCATTACCACCCGCTGTCCTCGTTCTGCTGGAAGGCGCTGGTCGCGCTCTACGAGAACGGCGCCCCGTTCACCCCGCACATGGTCAATCTCGGCGATCCCGCCGAGCGCGCGGCGCTGCTCGCCTTATGGCCGATCGGTCGCTTCCCCGTGCTGCGCGACGAGGCGCGCGGCGAGACGGTGCCTGAATCCAGCATCGTGATCGAATATCTCGACCGGCATTATCCCGGCACCGTCAGGTTGATCCCTGAGAGCCCGGAGCTCGCGCTACAGACCCGGCTGCGCGACCGCTTCCTCGATCTCTATGTCCATCTGCCGATGCAGAAGGTCGTCGGCGACCGGCTGCGCCCCGCGGACAAGAAGGACCCGCATGGCGTCGCCGAGGCGCGGGCGCAGCTCCGCACCTCCTATGCGATCCTGGACCAGTACCTCGCGCATGGCGGCTGGATGATGGGTGAGCGCTTCTCGCTGGCCGATTGCGCAGCCGCGCCGGCGCTGTTCTACGGCAACAAGGTCGAGCCGATCGGGGAGGGCCACCGCCATCTGGCGGCCTATCTCGAGCGGCTGAAGGCGCGGCCGTCTTTCGCGCGCGTCTTCAACGAGGCCGAGCCCTATTTCGGCATGTTCCCCCAGGAATCCTGACCAGGTTCTGACCGGGAACCCTGGTCCGGTCCCGTCCCGAAAATAAATGACGGCGCGATGTCGCTTTCGCGCCGTTCCATTCGTCTTGTACCTGAGGCCCGGGTTCTGGAGCGCTTGGCGCTCCGGAGGCCCGGGCGATCTGTGTGGAGACGACATGGCTGCAACTGGCAACAGGGCGGAGATCATCCGCTCCCTCTTCGCCGCCTATCTCGCCAATGACCGTGCGAGCGTCGAGGCGGCGTTCGCGGAGGATTTCCGCTTCTCGACGCCCTATGGCGAGAACATCGACAAGCCGCGCTATTTCGCCGAGTGCTGGCGCGACTCGGGCTGGATCGGCCGCCACGAGATCGAGCGCATCATGGTCGACGGCGTCGAGGCCTTCGTCACCTATCGCTGCGTGGCGAAGGACGGCAAGAGCTTCCGCAACACCGAGTTCTTCGTGTTCGACGGCGACAAGGTGTCGCGGATCGACGTCTATTTCGGTCCGTCGCATCAGGACGGCGAACTCGTCAGGCAGGAGCGATAGACGGCTCCTGTGACATCGCCTGCTCGATCATGGTCATCGGGCGGGTGCGGCTTTTGTGAAGGAAACCCAAAATGACCATTGCGAGTGAAAACGGTGGCCTGTCGCAGGCCCGGCTCGGGCGCATGCGCGAGGTGCTGGCGCGCCACATCGATGATGGCGACGTCCCGGGCCTCGTGGCGCTGGTCAGCCGTCGGGGCGAGATCCATGCCGATGTGCTCGGACGCACGGCGGTGGGCGGGCCGCCGATGCAGCGCGACACCATCTTCCGCATCGCCTCGATGACCAAGCCGGTGACGGCGGCCGCAGCGATGATTTTGGTCGAGGAATGCCGGCTCAGGCTCGATGATCCCCTCGATCGCTGGCTGCCCGAGCTCGCCGACCGTCGCGTGTTGCGCACCATCGAATCCGAGGTCGATGACACGGTGCCGGCCAAGCGCGCGATCACGCTGCGCGACCTTTTGACCTTTCGTTTCGGGCTCGGCATGATACCGGTGTTTCCGGCGCGCTATCCGATCCAGATGGCGATCGCGGACGCCGGCTTCGCGCCCGGGCCGGTGTTTCCGTCGTTTCCGCCGGACGAATTGCTGCGCCGCTACGGCACGCTGCCGCTGGCCTATCAGCCCGGCGATCGCTGGCTCTACGATACGGGGAGTCCGATCCTCGGCGTCTTGATCGCGCGCGTTGCCGGAATCTCGTTCGCGGGCTTCCTGCAGGAGCGGATCTTCGGGCCGCTCGGCATGAACGATACGGCTTTCCATGTGCCGCAACACAAGCTGTCGCGGTTTGCGACCTGCTATGCCCGCGACCATGCGACCGGCGCGCTGAAGGTGTTCGACGAGCCGGCAACCGGCAAATACGCAGCACCGCCGGTGTTCGAGAACGGCAGTGCCGGGCTGGTGTCGACCGCCGACGATTTCAACGCCTTCGCCCAGATGATGCTCAATGGCGGACGGCTCGGCACCGAGCGCATCCTGTCGCGTCCCTCGGTGGAGCTGATGACCTCGAACCAGATCACGCCGGAACAACAGCTTGGCGCCGAGCTGTTACTTGGTGCGTCGCGCGGGTGGGGTTTCGGGCTGTCGGTCGTCACCGCGCGCGACGATCTCTGCCATGTGCCGGGCAGTTATGGCTGGGTCGGCGGCTATGGCACTTCCTGGTATTCCGACCCGTGCGAAGCGATGACAGGAATCCTGCTGACCCAGCGCGTGATGGATGCTCCGCAGCCGCCCGCGGTGTTTTCCGATTTCTGGACGCTCGCCTACCAGGCGATCGATGACTAGCGCAGAGCCTGCGTCAATGACGTCGAAGATAATTTCAATGGTCGTGTCGGGAGCGCAAACCGTCCGTCGTCTTTCAACCGAGCGCCGGTGCTGAGATCGGCAGAGAGACAACGGAGCACGACGATGAAGTTCATGGTGATCGTGAAGGCGAACAGGGATACCGAGGCCGGCGTGATGCCGAGCACCGAGATGCTTGCCGCAATGGGCAAGTTCAACGAGGAGATGGTCAAGGCCGGCGTGATGCAGGCAGGCGAGGGGCTGCATCCGACCAACAAGGGCGCGCGGGTCAGATCTGCCGGCGGGCAGGGCACCGTGTCGCGCGGACCGTTCGGGCTGAGCAGCGATCTGGTTTGCGGCTTCTGGCTGATCGAGACCAAGTCGCTCGATGAGGCGATCGACTGGATGAAGCGCGCGCCGTTCGACAGCGGCTCCGAGATCGAGATCCGACAGGTATTTGCCGCCGAGGATTTCGGCGAGGCACTGACACCGGAGTTGCGCGAGCAGGAAGAGCGCTTGCGCGCGCAGGCAGGCAAGAAGTGACACCCGACGTCATTCCGCGATATCGCGCAGGCGGTGCGACCCGACTACATGACCTCCGTCGCAAGTCCTGGATTCCGGGTCTGTGTCTGGTGGCACATCGGGGAATGACAAGGGTGAAAATTGCGAGTGCTTCAACAGATAGGGAAATCCGACCAATGCGTTTCATGATGCTGATGATCCCGCTCGGCTACGAGTCCGCCCCCGCCAAGCTCGAGCTCGACCCCGAACGGGTCGCCGCGATGATGCGGTACAATCAGGCGCTGAAGGATGCCGGCGTGCTGATCACGCTGGAGGGTCTGCATCCGCCTGCCGCCGGCGCGCGCGTCAAGTTCGATGCCGGTGAGCCCGTCGTGATCGACGGTCCGTTCACTGAGGCCAAGGAAGTGATCGGCGGCTTCTGGATGATCGAGGTCGCCTCGCGCGCCGAAGCGATCGAATGGGCGAAGCAGTGCCCGGCCACCGCGAACGAGATGATCGAGATCCGCCAGGTGCAGGAGATGGCCGACTTCTCCGAGGAGGTGCAGCAGGCGGCCGCCACCTTCGAGCATCCGCAGGGCGGCTGGGGCAAGGCGCTGCGCTAGCGCATGATCCGGAAAACTACGCAGCGGTTTTCCGGAAAGATCATGCGCAGAGCAGAAGAGCCGAACAAGATGCGATGCCGCCGCACAGCGTCATCGCGCCAGCAATCGATCGTTGCACCATCAACCACCACAACGGAGAACCACGATGAGCACCAACACTTTCCTCGCCGTCTATCTCGGCGGCGGCAAAACCGGCGCGCGGATGGCAGCCTGGAACGCGCTGCCCGAGGCCGAGCGCCGCACCAGGGAGCAGCAGGGCATGGCCGCGTGGGGCGCCTGGGTCGAGAAGCACCACGACGTGATCGTCGAGATGGGCGGACCGCTCGGCAAGACCAAGAAGGTGGGGTCCGACGGCACCACCGACATCGCCAATCTGATGACCGGCTTCACGGTGGTGCGCGCGCCCTCGCATGAGGCGGCGGCCAAACTGTTCGAGAACCATCCGCACTTCTCGATCTTCCCGGGTGAAGCCGTGGAGATCATGCCGGTGCTGCCGATCCCCGGGCGATAGTACCGGGGTGACAGAGCCGCAAACTCGACGCACCTCTCCCGCCTGCGGCGGGAGGGGTCGTTTTCTTCCGACTTGGGTTGGTTGGATGGGGTCTTGCGCGATGGCGAAGCTCGTCTTTGGATTGAACCAGTCGCTCGACGGCTATGTCGATCACGACCAGCCGATGCCGCCGGAACCTGGGCTGTTTCGTCATTTCATCGAGCAGGTGCGCGGCACGACCGGCATGTTGTACGGCCGCCGCATGTACGAGGTGATGCGCTACTGGGACGACGACCTCCCCGATTGGAACGCGGAGGAGCGCGAGTACGCGGCCGCGTGGCGGAGCCGGCCAAAATGGGTGGTGTCGCGTTCGCTGACGTCGGTCGGGCCCAACGCGACCCTGGTCGCGGGCGATCTCGGGGCGGCGGTGCGCGAATTGAAGGCCCGGCTCGACGGTGAGATCGAAGTTGCGGGACCGGAGCTCGCGGGACGTTTGACCGAGCTCGGCCTGATCGATGAGTATCAGATCTACCTCCGACCCGTCGTGCTCGGGCGCGGCAAGCCCTTCTTCGCCGGCCCCCGTGCCCCGCTGCGCCTCTTGGCAAGCGATCGGCTGGGCGAGAACACGATCAGGTTGACCTACGTCCCCGCCTAGCCGCGCATTCGGCCCGCCGGTCCGTTAATCTTGATGATCGCGTGATCCCGCCGCTAGTGACCTTTACCGCCGGCTCATGTAAAAGCCGTTCACATGAGCTGGCGCAAGGACCAAGGCCGCGCCGAGCGCGGCTATCATCACGGCAATCTCAAAGAGGCGTTGCTGCAGGCCGCCCTCGACCTGATCTCGAAGAAGGGGCCTGCCGGCTTCACCTTCGCCGATGCCGCGCGCATGGCCGGCGTCAGCCCCGCCGCGCCCTACCGGCATTTCCGCGACCGCGACGAACTGATCGCCAGCATCGCGCAGCGCGGCTTCGAGCAATTCGAGTCTTTGCTGACCCAGGCTTGGGATGACGGCCGCCCGGATACCGTCACGGCGTTCGAGCGGGTCGGCAAGGCCTATCTCGCCTTCGCGCGCGAGGAGCCCGCGTTCTATTCCGCGATGTTCGAATCCGGCCTGCCGCCTGATGCGAATCCAACGCTGATGGCCGCAAGCGAGCGGGCGTTCGCGATCATTCGCGCCGCCGCCGAACGGCTCGCGGCACTGGCGCCGCCGGGCATGCCGCGTCCGCCGGCGATGATGATGGCGCTGCACATCTGGTCGATGTCGCACGGAGTCGCCTCGCTGTTCGGCCGCGGCGATGCCGCGCGGCGCAAGCTGCCGATGTCGCCGGAGGAATTGCTCGAGGCCGAAGTGCTGATCTATCTGCGCGGCCTCGGCTTCCGGACCGATCAGAGGCCTGGAACCGCGGCGGCCGACGACAAGCCGGCGGGCGAGAAGGCTGGTCCGTGGGGCAAGCCGAAATAAGGTTCAACGGCTAAGCCAAAAATAATCCGAGGGGTGCGTCATCCGCGCTGCTTGACTTTCCCGGGGGATGGGCTACCTATGTAAATGTTATTTACATTCACAACGGCGTGATGCGTGATGGAGAAGGAAATGGCCTACACCGCTGATGTCAATCGCTGGCGCGGCCCCGTTGAAGAGCCCTACCGTCCCTACTTCTACGCGACGCCGTGGCATCCCCTGAAGATCGCCGGGATCATCCTCGGCTTCATGATCTGGTGGCCGATCGGCCTCGCCCTTCTCTTTTTCACACTTGGGAGCAGAAAAATGGCCTGTTGGAGTCACAACGACATGGATCGCTGGCAGAACAAGATGGAGCGCATGCAGGACAAGATGGAGCGGATGAAGAGCCGCATGGAGCGCCGCGGCTTCCCGTTCGGCGGCTTCGGCCCGCCCTCCAGCGGCAACCGCGCCTTCGATGAGTACCGCCAGGACACGCTGCGCCGTCTCGAGGAAGAGCAGGTCGAGTTCAAGAACTTCCTCGATCGCCTGCGCCACGCCAAGGACAAGGAAGAGTTCGACGCCTTCATGGCGCAGCACAAGACCCGTCCGACCCCGCCGAACGACCAGCCGCCGCAGAGCTGATCACGCGAGGCAATAGCTAGCCTTCAGGCGATGTGCCCCCATAGAACCTGATGGCCCTGAGCCGCCCGTTTGCGATGAGCAAGCGGGCGGTTTGCATTTTGGGGATTACAAATAGTCGATCGCCTGCCCGGGCTCGGCGTAACCGTAGATGCGGAAGCCGTCGTCGGTCACCTCACCGGGCAGATGGATCTGCTTAATCGCCGCCAAAATGCGTTCGCGATGCTCCGCACCCTCGGCGAAAATGTCGACGGGAATGATGTCTTCATATCCACCGTTCCGGAAGTGATAGTACCAATCGCGGTCTTTGGCTGCCCGGCAACCGTTCGTGACCAATGTGCTCCAAAGCGGTGAGGGCTCGATCGCGTCCATTGCGAGCCGCAACTCATTCCACTTCGTATCGTTCATCAGCGGGTGAAGCATGGGGCACCTTGTCTAAGGCAGGGCTGAAGCCAAAATAACGAGAACCCAGTTGATCCGGAAGGTCCAAACCGGTTTGCATTTTTGTGGCGTCGCGCCCAATCTATCTTCGAATTGCGGGCAAAGAGGCATTAATCATGACGGCAGAAGCGCCAGTGAGTTCCGACGATCTCTGGCTTGCGATCCGGCGCGAGGCGGAAGCTGCTGTTGTCGCCGATCCCTTTCTCGAAGCCTCGGCCGCCTTCATCCTCGACCAGGGCGATTTCGGCGGCGCGCTCGCATTCCTGATCGGCCGGGCGATCTGCCGCGCTGATGCCGATCGCGCGCAGTTCATGCGGACCGCCCGCGAGGCGTTCGCGGCCGAGCCGGCGCTGGTCGATGCCGCGGCGACCGATCTCGTGGCGATCGTGCGCCGCGATCCCGCGATCACGGGTCTGCTGCCGCCGCTCCTCAACTTCAAGGGCTACGTCGCGCTGCAGGCCTGGCGTGTCTCGAACTGGCTGTGGCGCTTCGATCGCCCCGACCTTGCGCTGTTGATGCAGAGCGCGACTGCGGATCAGCTGCAAATCAGCATTCATCCTTCGGCCCAAATCGGAACGGCGGTGTTCCTCGATCACGGCACCGGCATCATCATCGGCGCGCTGGCCTCGGTCGGCGACGAGGTCACGATCCTGCAGAACGTCACCATCGCGCGGCATCAGGACGATCAGCGCCACGCTCCGACGATCGGCCGCGGGGTGCTGCTTAGCGCCGGCGCCACTGTCATCGGCAACCTCAGCATCGGCGATTTCGCCAAGATCGGCGCCGGTGCGCTGGTGACGTCGGATGTCCCCGCCGGCTGCACCGCCGTCGGCGTGCCGGCGCGGCTGACCAATTGCGCGGAGGCGGGCGCGCCGGTGTAAGCCGGGCACACTGACTCACCCGCGCATCGTCACGCCGGCCCGAGCGCGTCGGCGAGCTGCGTAAAGCTGTCGACATGCAGGTCGAACCAGGGCTCCGGCGCGACGTCCACCTTCGCCGCCGGTCCGAACTCCAGCGGACGAGCGACGAACGCTGTGCGCATGCCGAAGGCGCGGGCCGCCTTCAGATCATATTTGTGGCAGGCGACCATCAGGATCTTGTCGGCAGGATAGCCGAGATAGTCGACGGCGAGCTGATACACCGCCGGTGACGGCTTGTAGCTGCGCGCAAGCTCGGCGGTCAGCACGGCATCGAACGGCAGCCCGGCGTGCTTGACCACCGCCACCACAGCGGCCATGCCGGCGTTCGACAATGTCGAGGTCACGAACCGGCGGCGCAGCCGCGCCAGCCCGTCGACGCTGTCGGGCCACGCATCGAGCTTGCTCCACACCGTGTTCAGTTCGTCGCGCTCGTCCCTGGAGAAAGCTTTCGAGAGCTCGTGGCGATCGAGCAGCACATCCAGCGCCTCGCGATAGATGCGGTCCACCCTGATCCACGGCCGCTTGCCGGCGATCACGTCGTCGAGCGCGGCACGATAGAGATCGCGCCACTCGCTTGAGAGTTTTGCCCAGTCGAGCGCGAGCCCCTTCGCGGCGTTGACGGCTTGCCCGGCACGCAGGATCGGCCGATAGAAGTCGACGCACGTCCCCTGGACGTCGAACGCGATCGCGCGGATCTCATCGCGCCACGTCGCGGCCCTTGCCGGCTGCATCCCCGTCATCGCGGCCATGATCGATAGTCCCCCTGCGGTCACAAAGCTTCGTCTGGTCAGATCGGGTAGCACGGTTCTGTCCCCGGTTGCGGTATCGGAGGGCGGCGCGCGTCAGGTGGGCAAGCCAGTCAGGCTCCCTCTCCCGCTTGCGGGGGGAGGG
>NZ_LGTB01000030.1 GCF_001238275.1 Bradyrhizobium viridifuturi | reverse complement strand
AGGTAAGCAAACTCACGGAACCATCATGTCGTTCAAGAAATTGCTGATTGCCAACCGCGGCGAGATCGCGATCCGCATTGCCCGCGCGGCGGCCGACAGCGGCCTTGCCACGGTCGCGATCTATCCCGTCGATGATGCGGCTTCGCTCCATGTCCGCTCGGCCGACGAGGCGCTTGAGATCCCCGGCCGCGGCGCGCGGGCCTATCTGGACATCGAGGCTGTCATCGCGGCGGCCAAGGCTGCGGGCTGCGATGCGCTGCATCCGGGTTACGGTTTCCTCAGCGAGAACACCCAGCTCGCGCGGCGCTGCGCCGAGGAGAAGATCACTTTCGTCGGTCCGTCCCCGGAAGCGCTGGATCTGTTCGGCGACAAGGCCAAGGCGAAGGCGCTCGCCAAAAAATGCGGCGTGCCGATCATTGCCGGCACATCGGGCGCGACGTCGCTCGACGAGGCCAAGGCCTTCTTCGCCTCGCTCGGTGCCAATGCCGCCGTGATGATCAAGGCGATCGCGGGCGGCGGTGGCCGCGGCATGCGCGTGGTCGAGGACTCTGCCAAACTTGACGAGGCCTATGCGCGCTGCCAGTCCGAGGCCAAGGCGGCGTTCGGCAGCGATGCCGTCTATGTCGAGCGGCTGATCCGCAAGGCGCGCCATATTGAGGTGCAGATCATCGGCGACCGCCACGGCGCGATCAGCCATCTCTGGGAGCGCGAATGCACCGTCCAGCGCCGCAACCAGAAGCTCATCGAGGTGGCGCCGAGCCCATCGCTGAGCGAGGCTTTGCGTGCGCGCATCATCGAGGCGGCAAAGCAGCTTGCGACCGCCGCACGCTACGACAATCTCGGCACCTTCGAATTCCTGGTCGATGACGAGGCCAGCGAAGGCGAGGGCGCCTTCGCCTTCATCGAGGCCAATCCGCGGCTCCAGGTCGAGCATACCGTCACTGAAGCCGTGCTCGGTATCGACCTGGTGCGTTCGCAGCTTGCGGTCGCCGCCGGCGCGACGCTGGCCTCGCTCGGGCTGGCGCAAGCCTCAGTGCCGCTGCCGCGCGGCTATGCGATGCAGCTCCGCGTCAATATGGAGGTGATGGACGAGAAGGGGCTGACCAAGCCGACCGGCGGCACGCTCAGCGTGTTCGACCTGCCGTCCGGGCCCGGCGTCCGCGTCGATACGTTCGGCTATTCCGGCTACCGGACCAGCGCTGCCTTCGACTCGCTGCTGGCAAAAGTCATCGTGCATTCGCCGAGCCCGAAATGGACCGACGTGGTGCACAAGGCGTCGCGCACCTTGCGCGAATTCCGCATCGGCGGCGTCGCCACCAACATCCCGTTGCTCGGCGCAATCCTGGCGCATCAGAGCTTTGCCCGGAACAAGATCAGCACCAACTTCATCGATACCCATGTTGCGGCGCTGGTCGGCGCCGCGAAGGAGCATGCCGCGCCGCTGCTCGAGGTGAGCGAGGCGGCCGCGACCAAGGCTGTCGCCATCGAAGCCGCGCCGGAAGGATCGCTCCCGGTTCCCGCGCCGTTGCAGGGCACCATCGTGGCGATCGAGGTCACGGAGGGCGATCTGGTTCGTCCCGGCCAGCAGATCGCGGTGCTGGAATCGATGAAGATGGAGCATCTGGTCGCAGCACCGCATGGCGGCCGCGTGACGAAGGTCGCAGGCGGCGTCGGCGTCACCCTGATGCATGGCGACCCGATCCTGTATCTCGAGCCGGCCGAGGTCGATGGCCATTACGCGGCGGAGGAAGCCGCGATCGATCTCGATCACATCCGACCCGATCTCGCCGAGCTGATCGCGCGCAAGGCGATCACGCTCGACGAGAACCGCCCGGCCTCGGTGGAGCGCCGCCGCAAGACCAACCAGCGCACCGCGCGGGAGAACATCGCGCAACTGGTCGATGAGGGCTCGTTCGTCGAATACGGTTCGCTCGCGATCGCGGCGCAGCGCCGCCGCCGCAAGGTCGAGGACCTGATCAAGAACACTCCGGCCGACGGCCTGATATCAGGCGTCGCCACCGTCACGCCCGACACTTCGGCCCCGAAGGCGCGCGCTGCATGGTGATCTCCTACGACTACACGGTGCTGGCCGGCACCCAGGGCCATATGAACCACAAGAAGATCGACCGCATGCTCGGGCTCGCCGAGCAGTGGCGGCTTCCGCTGGTGTTCTACGCCGAGGGCGGCGGCGGCCGTCCCGGCGATACCGACCGGCTCGGCATGACCGGCCTCGACGGCCCGTCCTTCGTGCAGTTCGCGAAGCTATCGGGGCTGGTACCGGTCGTGGGCGTGGTCTCGGGCTATTGCTTCGCCGGCAACGCCGCGATGCTCGGCGTCTGCGACGTCATCATCGCCACCAGGAATGCCTCGATCGGCATGGGTGGCCCGGCGATGATCGAGGGCGGCGGGCTCGGCGTCTACCATCCGGCCGAGGTCGGCCCTGTCTCGTTCCAGTCGCCGAACGGCGTGATCGACATCCTGGTCGAGGACGAGGAAGAGGCCACGACGGTGGCGCAGAAATACCTGTCCTACTTCCAGGGCGCCATCGCCGATTGGAAGGCGCCGGACCAGCGGCTGCTGCGCCGCGCGATCCCGGAGAACCGCCTGCGGGTCTACGACATCCGCAACGTGATCGACCTGATCGCGGATGAGGGCTCGGTGCTGGAGATCCGGCGCGATTTCGGCGTCGGCATGATCACGGCCTTCATCCGCATCGAAGGCAAGCCGTTCGGCCTGATCGCCAACAATCCGAAGCATCTCGGCGGCGCCATCGACGCTGCGGCCGGCGACAAGGCCGCGCGCTTCATGCAGCTGTGCGATGCCTTCGACATCCCGATCGTCTCGCTGTGCGACACGCCGGGCTTCATGGTCGGCCCCGAGGCCGAGAAGACCGCGATCGTGCGCCATGTGGCGCGGATGTTCGTCACCGGCGCCAGCATCACGGTGCCGCTGTTCGGCATCGTGCTGCGCAAGGGCTATGGTCTCGGCGCGCAATCGATGATCGGCGGCGGCTTCCACGCCTCGTTCTTCACGGTGGCGTGGCCGACCGGCGAGTTCGGCGGCATGGGGCTGGAGGGCTATGTCCGGCTCGGCTTCCGCAAGGAGATGGAGGCGATCGAGGACCCGGTCGAGCGCGAGAAGTATTTCCAGACCAAGGTCGCCGAGCTCTACGCCAACGGCAAGGCGGTCTCGATCGCCTCGGTGCTGGAGATCGATGAGGTGATCGACCCCGCCGACACGCGCCACTGGATCATGGCCGGCCTGCGCTCGGTGCCGAAGCCCGAGCCGCGCACGCACCGCAAGCGGCCGTGCATTGATGCGTGGTAGCCCTGCGTAGCAAGCGTCACCACCCGCAAGGGAGGGAAAGCTTCCGCCGGTGCTTCGCTCCCAAATAAAAGAGCCCCGGCAAAATGCCGGGGCTCCGTCGGTGAGATCGATCAGATCAATACCTGGCTACGACAGGCCCGCCGAAACGGTAGTTGAACCGTATCGTCAGCAGATCCACGTCCTGGCTGATCCGGTTAGCGGCGCCGGCAACGATGGGATTGACGACGGAGAACGTGTTGTTGGCGTCGCCCATGAAGAGGTGATCGTATTCGAGGCCAACGGACCAGTTCGGAGTGAATCCGTATTCGAAGCCGACGCCGACCGCGCCACCCCAGCGAGTCGAGGTCGCAGAAGCTACGCCGACGCCGCCGAGCGTGGTCCAGATGTCATACCGGTTGCTCGTCACCGCGGCGCCGCCCTTGACATAGAACAGTGCTGCGTCCCAGGCCCAGCCGAGCTGGCCGGTGATCAGGCCGAGGCCATCCATTTTCGTCGTGGTCGAGAAAAGCGGATTGATCAGGCTGAGACGCGAGCTCTTGATGTCGGCCCAATCACCCTGTCCCTCGAGCCCGAAAACGAATTGGCCCGCCTGCCAGCGATAGCCGAGCTGACCGCCGAAGACGCCGCCGGAACGTGAGCTGCAGCCGTCAGGAATGATCGCCCCGGCGACAGGCACGAACCCCCAGCAATTGCGGCTATCGCCCCAGCCACCGTTCGCCCCGATGTAGAAGCCGGTCCAGTTGTAGATCACGGGAGGCGGAGGCGGGACAGGGTGTGCCTTCACGGCCATATCCGCAGCCAACGCAGGCGTCGCCATGGTCAGTGCCACGGCTCCTGCAAGAAGATATTTCTTCATCTGTTATCTCCAGGTCGAGTAATTAATTATCGAAATTCGCCTCCGACGCCGCTGCGCAAGACACCTGTATCGGATCGCGTTGGAGGGTATGAGCAGCGGGCTCGAAGCCATGTGCCAAAATGGCAACAGGCTAGAACAATCGAGGCCATGGCTGCATTTCGATCGTGCGGCAGCCGCTCAACCTCTACTCCCTCGCGGGACGCGAGTGATTCCGGGTAGTGGATTGATCGTCGCCGAGCCAGCTGGTGACGCTTTCCGAGAGGATGAGTTGCCTTGGCGAATGAGGATTGATCGTTCCGGCGAACACCACCAGGCCTTCCTCGAGCTTTGCGCGCGCGAACTGCTTGGCGTCATCTTCGGCCGCGAAAGCCCTGGTTATGCGCGGGCTGCGCTCCCTTGGTAGCAGCCCGCGTTTGCGAATTTCATAGGTCACATACCAGGTTGCTGTCATGGCAACGTTCGATCAAGGCGCAGGATCGTGCCATGAATGCGCGGTTGCCGAGGGCGACCATTGATCTGTATCAAGAAGCGCACTGACTTCTTTCGCGAGGCGAGCAGGATCGCTCGCCGTTCGCGTCTCGGCTTCCGATGACTAGGTTGCCTGTCGGCTACACCGTGGTCCTACCCGCCGTGCTCTTTTGTCGCATAGGACCCGTGGTGCGATAGGTACCCGGCTTTCCCGGGAGCCCCCGATCGAAGGCCGTGATGGGGCAAGCGTCTCTCGTCACCGGGAGTGTCAGCCCAGCCGCAATTCCGCGTACCCATTTGCCGCCACCGCATCGCATCGCTCGCGATAAGCCGGTGCGCTGCCGCTGTAGCGGGCGACGATGCGGGTCTGCTTGCCCTCGACATTGCGGTTGATGCCGGTCATCCAGGAATCGACCTCGTTGGAGAGCAGCCCGACACCGAGCGCCTTGACGTGATCGGTCCAGCCGGCGGTGCCCTCGGGCGTGGCGTCGAGGAAGGTCAGGCCCTTCTCCGTCGCGAAGCGGAGCAGGCCGGTGACCCAATCGACGCTGTATTCGATGCTGCGCGGGATGTTGCCGAGCGCGGTGTGCGGGCCCATCAGCATCATCATGTTGGGGAAGCCGTCGACCATCAGCCCGAGATAGGTTTCCGGCCCGTGCGTCCACTTCTCCTTCAGCCGCGCGCCATGCGCGCCGCGGAGATCGATCTTGTCGAAGCTGCCGGTGATGGCGTCGAATCCGGTGGCGTAGACGATGATGTCGAAGGCGTAGTCCTTCTCGGTGGTCCGGATGCCGTCACGCGTGATTCTTTCGATCGGCGTTTCCTTGATGTCGACCAGCTCGACATTGTCGCGGTTGTAGACCTCGTAGTAGAAGGTCTCGAGCGGCAACCGCCGCGTGCCGAAACCGTGGTTTTTCGGGATCAGCTTCTCGGCTACCGCCTGGTCCTTGACGCGCTCGCGGATCTTGCGCGCCACGAAATCGCTGATCGTCGCATTCGCCGCGCGGTCGATCAGGATATCCTTGAAGTTACCCTGCCAGATGCCGAAGCCGCGCTCGCCATACAGCTTTTCGTAGAACGCCTCGCGCTCTTGCTCGCTCACCTCGAACGCGCCGCGCGGATCGGGCGTATGCACGAAGCAGGCGAAGGTCTCCTTGCAGCGCGCGAAGATCTCGGGATAGCCAGCCTTGATCCTGGCTTGGGTTTCCGCGTCGATCTTGCCGTTGTGCAGCGGCGCCGCCCAATTGGCGGTACGCTGGAACACGGTGAGGTGGCCGACCTCGCCGGCGATGGTCTGGATGGTCTGGATGCCGGTCGCGCCGGTGCCGATCACGGCGACGCGCTTGCCGCTGAAATCGACCTTGTCTTTCGGCCAGCGCGCGGTGTGGAACGATTGCCCCTTGAAATCGTCGATGCCCGCGACGCGCGGCAGGGTCGGCGTCGACAGCGGACCGATCGCGGTGATCAGGAAGCGGCAGCTATGCTGTGCGCCGCTCTCCAGCGTGATCCGCCAGCTTCGCGTGTCGTCCTGGTAGACCGCTGATGTAACGCGGCTCTCGAACTGGATGTCGCGGCGCAGGTCGAATTTGTCAGCGACGAAATTGCAGTAGCGCAGGGTCTCGGGCTGGCCGGCAAAATGCTCCGACCATTCCCATTCCTGCAACAGCTCCTTCGAGAACGAATAGCCGTAGGAATAGCTTTCGGAATCGAAGCGCGCGCCGGGATAGCGGTTCCAGTACCAGGTGCCGCCGACGCCGGTGCCGGCCTCGAACACCCGTGCCGTAAGCCCAAGCTCGCGCAGCCGGTAGAGCTGGTACATGCCGGACAGGCCGGCGCCGATGATGATGACATCGTAGTCCAGCGCAGCCGTCTGGGCGCTGTTGTCCTGGCGCGATGCGGCCACCTGTCGTTGCTCCCTAAGTTGATTGCCGGCAAGGCTAGCCGGTCTTGCTGCTACCGACAAACATCGGAGCGCGGGGCTGCCATCGCGATTTGCCTGGGGCTGCCTGCCTGCATTCCGCGCGGCGGACGGTTCGCCGCGCGGCTTTACTCGGCCGCGGGATACCCGCTATCGTCGGCCCGACAAGACGATCGCCCGCCAAGCGGCGACGGAACCAGACGGGAGTGAGGCGATGGGAGAGGCGCTGCGTAGGCCGACACCGATCGATGTCAGCAATCCCCGGCTCTATCAGGACGACACCTGGCGGCCGCTGTTCGCGCAGCTTCGCCGCGACGACCCCGTGCATTATTGCGAGGCTTCACCTTACGGCCCGTACTGGTCGGTGACGCGCTACGACGACATCTTCGCGGTC
The DNA here is from genome assembly GCF_001238275.1 of Bradyrhizobium viridifuturi. Lineage (GTDB taxonomy): Bacteria > Pseudomonadota > Alphaproteobacteria > Rhizobiales > Xanthobacteraceae > Bradyrhizobium > Bradyrhizobium viridifuturi. Next base: position 114,068 of record NZ_LGTB01000030.1, on the reverse strand, counting down.
GAACTGGATCACCAGAACTACTCCTCGGCCTCCGAGCTCGGCGGTATCCAGGTCGCCGACCAACCGAAGGGGCAGGAGCGGCCGAGTTTCATCCGCATGGATCCGCCCGGCCACACCGCGCAGCGCCGCACGGTGGCGCCGATCGTGGCGCCGTCGAACCTCGCCAATTTCGATGCCTTGATCCGCCAGCGCACCTCCGCCGTGCTCGATGCATTGCCGCGCAACGAGACCTTCGACTGGGCCGAGCGGGTCTCGGTCGACCTCACCAACATGATGCTGGCGACGCTGTTCGACTTTCCCTCGGAGGACCGCGCCAAGCTGACCTGGTGGTCGGACGTCGCGATCGCCAACATCGAGTCTCCCGACGCGGTGGTGCATTCGGAGGCCGAACGCACCGCCGAACTGATCAAGATGGGAGAATCCTTCCGCAAGCTATGGGATGCGCGGGTTGACGCAGCTCCGACCTTCGACCTGATCTCGATGCTGGCGCATTCGCCGGCGACGCGGAATCTGGATGCGCGCGAGTTCATCGGCACGATCGGGCTTCTGATCGTCGGCGGTAACGACACCACGCGCAATTCGATGTCGGCCGGGCTGATGGCGCTATGTGAGAACCCCGCGCAGTTCGAGCTGGTCCGCGCCAGGCCGGAGCTGATCCCGAACCTGGTGTCCGAGACCATCCGCTACCACACGCCGGTGCTGCACATGCGCCGCACGGCGCGCAACGATGTCGAGCTTGCCGGCCGTCATATCAAGAAGGGCGACAAGGTGGTGATGTGGTACATCTCCGGCAACCGCGACGAGGACAAGATCGAGCGCGCCGACGAATTCATCATCGACCGCGCCAAGCCGCGCCAGCATCTCGCCTTCGGCGCCGGCATCCACCGCTGCGTCGGCGACCGCCTCGCCGAGCAGCAACTCCGCATCCTCTGGGAGGAGGTTCTGGCGCGCGATCTGCGTTTTGAGATCATGGGCCCACCGCAAAGGCTCTATTCCAATTTCATCCGCGGTATACGAAGCTTGCCGGTGAGAATCGTCAATTGAGCCGCCGGCCCCGTCATTGCCATCTTCCTCGCAATGACGGAAAGCGAGCCACCAGGAAATAACAATGAAGAACGATCCCGTTGACGTCCTGATCATCGGCGCCGGCGCCTCCGGTGCCGCAGTGGCCTGGAGCCTTGCCGATACCAAGATGCACATCCTCTGCCTCGATCAGGGCGGCTGGATGAATCCGGCCGAATATCCGAGCACGGGCCGCGACTGGGAGGCCAAATTCTACGGCGAGTGGTCGTCGAGCCCGAATGTCCGCAAACGGCCCGAGGACTACCCGATCAACGACGACAATTCGCCGATCAAGGTCGTCAACTTCAACGCCGTCGGCGGCTCGACCGTGATGTACACCGCGCACTGGCCGCGGCTGCATCCGTCCGACTTCAAGGTGAAGACGCTCGACGGCGTCGCCGACGACTGGCCGATCGATTACGACGCGCTGACGCCGTTCTTCGAGGAGAACGATCGCATGATGGGCGTCTCGGGCCTGTCCGGCGACCCGCTGTCGCCGCTCAGCCACCCGCCGATGCCGCCGCAGCCGCTCGGGCTGTCAGGCCCGCTGCTCGGCAAGGCCCTGAACAAGCTCGGCTGGCACTGGTGGCCGTCGGACACCACGGTCGCGACGATGGATTACGAGGGCAGGGCGCGCTGCATTAATCTCGGCCACTGCACGCCGGCCTGCGCGCAGGGCGCCAAGGCCTCGACCGACATCACCTATTGGCCGCACGCGATCCGCGCCGGTGTCGAGCTGAAGACCCATTGCCGGGTGCGCGAGATCCTGACCAACGAGCACGGCATGGCCTCCGGCGTCGTCTATTACGACAAGGACGGCGTCGAGCAATTCCAGCCCGCAGAGGTCGTGATCATCGCCTGCAACGGCGTCGGCACGCCGCGGCTGCTGCTCAATTCGGTGTCGGGGAAATTCCCCAATGGCCTCGCCAACTCATCCGGCCTTGTCGGCAAGAATCTGATGTTCCATCCCTATGCGCAGATCTACGGTTTCGTGAAGGAGCCGACCGACAGCAACCGCGCGCCGCCGACCTGCCTGTGGAGCAAGGAGTTCTACGACACCGATCTGTCGCGCGGCTTCGTCCGCGGCTACGGCATCCAGTTCGGCCGCGGCGCCGGGCCGGTATTCGAGGCGGTCGCGAGCGAGCAGAAGGGCATCCTGCCCTGGGGCAAGGATCATCACCGCGTGTTCCGCAGGCTGAACGGGCATCGCCTCGCGGTCTCGGCGATCTGCGAGGATCTGCCCGAGGAACACAATCGCGTCACGCTCGATCCCGTGCTGAAGGACAGCCATGGCATCCCTGCGCCGAAGATCGACTACACGATCTCGGCCAACAGCCGGAAGATGATGGACCACGCGCTGGCGCGCGGCCGGGAAGTCCTCGATGCCGCCGGCGCCACCGACATCTGCATTAACGATCCGATCCCGTGGGGCGGCTGGCATCTGCTCGGCACCGCGCGGATGGGCACGGACCCTTCGCGCTCCGTGGTCAACGAATGGGGCCGCTCGCACGATGTGAAGAACCTGTTCATCGTCGACGGCAGCATCTTCGTCACCTCGGGCGGCGTGAACCCGACCTCCACCATCCAGGCCCTCGCGCTCTACATCGCCGACCAGATGAAGCAGCGCCTCGCCAATCTGTTCGATTGAGTCCGACATGTCCGATGTAAAACAACTGACCGCAGCCCAGCGCGCCGATCTCCGCACCGTCGCCGCGATGATCGTTCCCGAAAGCGCCGAGTACAGAGTTCCGGGCGCGGACGACCCCGCGATCCAGGCCGACATGCTGGCGACGCTCGGCCGCGACACCGCGCTGGCGGCGCAGGCGCTGGATCATCTGGCGCAGCTTGCCGGCAAGCCGCTCGCCGAGCTCGACGAGGCCAGGCGCGATGCGGTGGCGCAGGAGTTTCGCAAGCACGGCGGTGCTGCCGCAGCGACGCTCGTCCGCGTCGTGCTGCAATGCTACTACCGCGACGACCGCGTGCTGCGCTCGCTCGGGCTCGAGCTGCGCGCGCCATTCCCCAAGGGTCACGTGCTGCCGGAGGGCGACTGGTCGCTGCTCGATCCGGTGAGGGAGCGGGGCGGCACGCTGCGGCGGGCGACCTAGCCAGCCGGGCAGGTGCCGAGCGTAACCACTTGCAGCAGCGGGAGCCGGTCACCATCTGAGGGGACCAAAGGACTCTCGCCATGTTGGATTTTACCTCAGATACCGCCGGTGACAGGCCGTCACTGCGAACGGCCGATGCTGCCCGGGAGGATGACCGGGTCTTGCTGGATGCCTATTCCAATGCCGTGATCGACGTCACCGACCGGGTCGGCCCCGCCGTGGTCCGGGTCGAGACCGGGCCGAAGGCGCGCAATGCGCGCGAGCGCGGCGGGCTCGGCTCGGGCATCGTGATCTCGCCCGACGGGCTCGTCGTGACCAACAGCCATGTGGTCGGATCGTCGAAGGAGATCCGGCTGCGCGACACCGAGGGCTTCGTCACCGACGCCCATGTGCTCGGCGTGGATCCCGACACCGACCTCGCATTGCTGCGGGCCAATGGCGCGCGCGATCTGCCTTACGCCTCGCTCGGCAATTCCAAGACGCTGCGGCGCGGCCAGCTCGTGGTCGCGATCGGCAATCCGCTCGGCTTCGAATCGACGGTCACCGCCGGCGTGGTGTCGGCGCTCGGCCGCTCGATCCGCTCGGTCAGCGGACGGACCATCGAGGACGTGATCCAGACCGACGCCGCGCTCAACCCCGGCAACTCGGGTGGGCCGCTGGTGTCGTCGAAGGGCGAGGTGATCGGCATCAACACTGCGATCATCAACGGTGCGCAGGGCATCTGCTTTGCGGTCGCCAGCAACACCGCGCAATTCGTGCTGTCGGAGATCATCCGCCACGGCCATGTCCGCCGCGCCTATATCGGCGTCGCCGGGCAGACCGCGCCGGTGCCGCGGCGGCATGCGGTGCTGGCCGGCGCGAGAACAAGATGGGTGCGTTGTTGATGCAGATCGAGCCGGACAGCCCGGCGGCGCGCGCGAGCCTGTTGCCGGGTGACGTCGTGATCGGGCTCGACGGCGTCGAGATCAACGGCGTCGACGACCTGATCCGCGCGCTCGATCACAGCCGGATCGACCGCACCTTGTCGATGGACATCCTGCGCCTCGGCCGCCTGCGCGCGATCGAGATCCACCGATCGGGAGGAAGCCGGCGAAGCAATGAGCGTTACTCTATCCGCGTGCGAGCTGCACCCTCTTCCCTTGTGGGAGAGGGTGGCGCGATCGAGCGCAGCGAGATGAAGCCGGGTGAGGGGTTCTATCCGCGAGTTCATCTGTGGAGATAACTCCTCATCCGCTAGCCACGGGCGTACGATCCAGATTTCTGTCGCAATGTCGCAAGATGGACGGCAGCTGATTGCCTTACCTCGCCGACTGAGTGAGGCGTTCCTATGTTCACTTTGAAACACAACGTCCCTTGTAGCCAATGTGACGCAGCGTCGGTAGGAACGACCATAGCCAAGCCTAGTTGCCTATCCATTACTCGCAAAGGAGGCTAGCGATGGATTGGAATCGCGTTGAAGGCAACTGGAAGCAGGTTAAGGGCAAGGTCAAGGAGCAGTGGGGTAAGCTGACTGACGACGATCTCGACGTGATCGCCGGCAAGCAAGACCAACTTGAAGGTCGGCTGCAGCAACGTTACGGTTACGCCAAGGACCAGGCGCAAAAAGAAGTAAACGACTGGTACGGTCGCCAAAAGTGGTAAAACCCGGAGGGCCCTGTGTAAGGCAGGGCCCTTCGCTTTTCAGAATCGGGGCTATTTCCGGAGCAATTGATGTCGGGGCCAACTGAACAAGAGATTCGTACGAAAGCATATCAACTCTGGAAGGAAGCTGGCGAGCCGGCTGGCAATATGGATACGTTCTGGTACCAGGCCGAGAAGGAGCTGCTGCTGAAGGAAAGGTCCGAGCTCGGTGACCCTCCGCCTGGATTGACGGATAACCTTCCGATTTAGGCCAGCTCCAGTCAGGCACTCCTCTTTCGCCGCTGCTCGCTATCGACCCGCGGAAACAATACCCGGCGATCGTGCATGGGGCACAGACAACGAAGCGAACTGAAGCCGGGTGAGGGGGCAATCCGCGAGTTCACCTGTTGAGAGAACCCCTCATCCGTCGCGGATTGCGTCCGCGCCCCCTTCTCCCACAAGGGGAGAAGGAAGGGGAGTTCGCGGCAGCGCTATTGCAGTGCGGTCTGCAACTCGTCGGGCTACGCGACCACCATCATGTGGCAGGCACCCGCAGCCGCGCCGTCGAGACGGTACGATGCGCAGTTTGACTTAAATCAAAGCTATCCCACGTGCTTTGACGCTTGCTGGGGCGTCCAACGCCTCGCAATTTGGCCAGCCGGTCCCGCCATATCGTGGCCTGACAGGAGGCGCCGGCCACTGCTGGGTAGCAACGGACTTCGGTTGAGCGCTATGGCAGACAAGTACAGCATCCCGCAGCAGCTCGGCGCCAAAGCTCGGCGGTCTTTTCATGTCATGGCGAAGCCCGCCGGTTCGACCTGCAACCTCGACTGCCAGTACTGCTTCTATTTGAGCAAGGAACGGCTGCCAAAGGGGCCCGGCACTGGATCGATGAGCGATGAGACGCTCGAACTGTTCATCCGGCAGTACATCGAAGGCGTGACCGGTCCGGAGGTGGTGTTCTCGTGGCAAGGCGGAGAACCGACACTACGCGGGCTCGACTTTTTCCGCAGCGTGGTCGCCTTGCAGAAGAAATACGCAAAGCCCAATCAGCGCATCGAAAATGACCTGCAGACGAACGGCGTTCTGATTGACGAAAGCTGGGCCGCGTTCCTCAAGGACAATCGCTTCCTGGTCGGCCTCAGCATAGACGGTCCGCGCGAACTACATGACAAATACCGGGTCAACAAAGGCGGTGCGCCGACTTTCGACAAGGTGATGGCTGCCGCCAATCTGCTGCGCAAGCACGGGGTGCGTTTCAACACGCTCACTTGCGTTCACCGCGGCAATGCTTCACGTCCGCTCGATGTCTACCGCTTCCTCAGGCGCGAACTCGACTCGACTGCGATCCAGTTCATCCCGATCGTCGAACCGAAGGATTTCGAAACGCATGCGCCGCAATCCCGCGACCAGTTGCAATTGCCGATCCTCGGCAGTCCCGAAGCGCGTCCTGGTCACCCTCGTTCCGTCGTGACGGATTGGTCGGTCGATCCCGACGAATACGGCTACTTCCTGTCGCGCGTATTCGACGAATGGGTGCGCAAGGACTTGGGGAAAGTGCTGGTCAGCCAATTCGAGACGCTGGTGGCGCAGCATCTCGGCCTGCCATCGCAAATCTGCATCTACAGCGAAGTCTGCGGCAAGAACGTCGCCATCGAGCACGACGGCTCGCTCTATTCGTGCGATCACTATGTCTATCCCGAACACCGCCTGGGATCGCTGCGTGAGACGCCACTCGACCAAATGGTGTTCTCCCCGACGCAGGTGAAATTCGGCTACGCCAAATCGGAAACGCTGCCGCGTTATTGTCGCGAATGCCCGTTCAAGACAGACTGCTGGGGCGAATGTCCGCGTAATCGCTTGATCCGAACACCGGAAGGCGAGCCTGGGCTGAACTATCTTTGCTCGGGCCTGCGGCGCTTTTTCAAGCACGCGATCCCTGAAGTCGAGCAGATGGTCAGGGACATTCGGCGGGAGGCGAAGTCCGTTCTGCCACGCGCTTGACGGCCGATAACGAGGGTGTCGGCCGGCTACGGCATTGATTTGCGTCAACGACAACAGGCTTGGGACGTACAAACAGGTAGTTCCATATTCTCACACTTGGCCCCGAACCGGAGCAAAAGGCGATGACACGAACAGCGAAGACCGTTGGACTTGGCATCCCGATGCTGATCGTTGGCCTGCTTTCGACGACCGCGCTCGTCGCTGCCCAGCAGGCCGCGCCGGCTGGCATTGTGCTCCCGACCGACCGCACGGTGTTGCCCATTCCGGAGCCTCAGTACCCGCATAGCACTGTGCTGGACGCGCGGAATGCTGTGCCGCCGCCGCGGTTCGAGGTCAAGGCACCAGGTAACGCGCCGAACGTCCTCATTGTGCTGATCGACGATATGGGCTTCGGCCAGTCGAGCGCCTTCGGCGGCCCGATCCGCATGCCGACAGCAGAGCGCCTTGCCAACGAAGGTCTGCGCTACAACGAATTTCATACGACTGCGCTGTGTTCGCCGACGCGTGCGGCGCTGCTCACCGGTCGCAACCACCACACGAACAATTTTGGCTCGATAGCAGAGACAGCCACGAGCTTCCCCGGGCAAACGGGACAACGCCCCAACAGCGTTGCCTCGGTCGCAGAGATGCTGCGGCTGAACGGCTACAGCACCGCGCCTTCGGCAAGTCACACGAAACGGCCGCCTGGGAGGTCAGTCCGTCGGGCCCAACCGACCGCTGGCCGACCCGTCAGGGCTTCGACAAGTTTTATGGCTTTATCGGCGGAGAGACAAATCAGTGGGCGCCGCTGATCTATGACGGCATGACGCAGGTGGAGCCGCCGAAGGATCCGAACTACCACTTCATGACGGACATGACCAACCAGGCGATCAAGTGGGTGCAATCCGAGAAGTCCCTGACGCCTGACAAGCCGTTCTTCATCTACTTCGCGCCCGGCGCCACCCATGCACCGCACCATGTGCCGAAGGAGTGGATTGCCAAATACAAGGGCAAGTTCGACCAGGGTTGGGACAGCCTTCGTGACGAGACGCTGGCCCGCCAAATCAAGTTGGGCGTGGTGCCCGCTGGTACGAAGCTCGCGCGGAAGCCGGAAGCCATCAAAGATTGGAGCGCACTGACCCCGGATGAGAAGAAGGTGTTTTCACGCCAGATGGAGGTTTTTGCCGGGTTTGGCGAGTATGCCGACACCGAGGCCGGGCGACTGGTTGAAGCCATCAAAGCGACCGGTCAGCTCGATAACACGCTGATCTTCTACATCGTGGGAGACAACGGCGCGAGTGCCGAAGGAGGGATGAGCGGTCTCTTTAACGAGATGACCTACTTCAACGGAGTGCAGGAGACGGTCCAGGACATTCTCAAGCATTACGACGAGCTTGGTAGTCCGACCACCTATCCGCACTACGCTGCTGGATGGGCGGTCGCGGGTGACACACCGTTCCAATGGACGAAGCAGGTCGCATCCAGCTACGGCGGTACCCGCAATCCAATGATCGTCCATTGGCCGAAAGGGATCGCGGCAAAGGGTGAGATACGCTCGCAATGGCACCACGTCGTCGATATCGCACCGACGATCCTGGAAGCGGCGGGCCTGCCCGAACCGAAGAGCGTGAACGGAACAATACAGACACCGATCGAAGGCGTGAGCCTGGCCTACACGTTCGCGGATACCAAGGCTGCAAGCAGGCATACGACGCAGTACTTCGAGATTTTTGGCAATCGCGCCGTCTACAGCGATGGTTGGTTGGCCGGCACTGTTCACCGGGCACCGTGGGAGTACAAGCCTCGCGCAACGTTCGAAAATGACAAGTGGGAGCTCTACGATACGCGGTCGGATTTCAGCCTGGCGAATGACCTCGCTGCAGCGAATCCCGACAAGCTAAAGCAGCTGCAAGACGTCTTCTTGACGGAAGCGGTCAAATACCAGGTGCTGCCACTCGATGACCGAACCTTGGAGCGGTTGAATCCCGCTCTCGTCGGACGGCCTGACCTGATGGCCGGTCGCACCTCGCTGACGGTGCACGAGGGAATGACCGGCATGTCCGAGAATGTCTTCATCAACATAAAGAACCGCTCGCATACAATCACCGCCGAGGTGGACATTCCAAAGCAGGGCGCGGACGGCGTCATCTTGGCCCAAGCCGGACGCTTCGGCGGCTGGAGCTTGTACATCAAGGACGGCAAGCAACGTACACTTACAATTGGCTTGGTCTGCAGCGCTACACGGTGACATCGAAACAGGCACTTGCTCCGGGGAAAGCAACTATCCGCTTCGAGTTCGCCTATGATGGCGGTGGAGTCGGCAAGGGTGGAACGGGAACACTCTTCGTCAATGACCAGAACGTCGCCGTCGGTCGGATCGACAAAACCCAGTGCTGTGGCTTTTCGGCGGACGAAGGGACTGACGTGGGAATGGATGAAGGCACGCCTGTCACCGAGGCCTACAAGGTCCCATTCAAGTTTAGCGGCAAGATCGCCGCGGTGACGATTGAATTGAAGGAAACGAAGAGAGCGGACATCGACGCTGCCGAACAAGCTCGCAAGTCAGCGGCGTTGAAGAAGGGATTGTCCGACTGACGACGACCTGATGGCTGCCGGCAAGGTGGGCAAATCCTTATGCGGGCGTCATTTCGGCGCCCGTATGATTTTCCGTGCAGGCATGGTGGGTGAGAATAGTCAGTCGCGATCGCGGTGGACGCCGTACGCTGTTTGTGAAATTTCGGAATAATAGAAGATATCGCTGATTTGCCCGACGTGTCAAGTTGCTTGTCCGGGTGCCGGCGGTCGGCCGGCACCTTTGCATGGGGTTGTTTTCGATATTTTGGGGACTGTCGCTGCACGCCACCTTCTCCCACAGCGGGAGAAGGCTTCGCGGCGGCCCTACTGCAGCGCTGCCAGCAGTTCGTCCGGCGTCTCGACCATCATCATGTGGCCGGCGCCCGGCAGCACGACGGTCCGCGCGTTCGGCGTCGCGGCGGCGAGGGCCTTGCCGGCCTTGGCCGGGGTCATCATGTCGCGCTCGCCGAGGACGAAGGTCGCCGGCACCTTGACCGCGGCAGCGGCCGCGAGCGCGTTTTGGTAGGCGTTGCAGGCGTTGAGGTCGTTGTAGAGCACGCCGGGCTTGGCCTCCTGCAGCACACGCTGCGCGCCCTGGTGCATCCACAGGCCGGGCGCTAGGCTGCCGCCGAGCTCGGCCTTGAAGCCGAGGCCCCAGATCGAGACCATGTCGATCGCGGCGACGTCATTGGCCTCGGCGGCCTTCAGGAGGTCGGGTCCGACCGTCATGGTCGCGGCGGTGCCGATCAGCGCGAGGCCGGAGACCTTGTCGGGATGCCGCGCCGAGGTCTCGATCGCGATCAGCGAGCCCATCGAATGGCCGATCAGCCGCGCCTTCGACGCACCGGCCGCTGATATCAGCGCCGCGATCCAGTCGGCCATCTCGGCGATGGTCGCAAGCGGCTTGCCGGCGGAGCGGCCGTGGCCGGGCAAATCGGGTGCCAGCACGGAATAGCCATGATGGGCGAACCAGCGGCTGTGCAGTGCCCAGGTCGAGGAGTCGAAGCCGGCGCCGTGGATCATCACGACAGCCGGCAGCGATGGGTCGAACGGCTTGCCGCCGGTCGCGATGAAGGTGTCTGCCCCGTTCACTGAAAGCTGCATGGCCTTAAGTCCTTTGCGAGGCGCGCAGCGCCTGGCCGAGATCGTCGGTGATATCGTCGGCGGTTTCGATGCCGACCGACAGCCGCACCAGCTCTTCGCCGATGCCGGCGGCCTTGAGCTGTTCGGCGTCCATCTGCTGATGCGTGGTGCTGGCGGGGTGGATCACCAGCGTCTTGGCGTCGCCGACATTGGCGAGATGGCTGATCAGCTTCAGCTGCTCGATGAACTTCTTGCCGGCGGCGCGGCCGCCCTTGATGCCGAAGCTGATGATCGAGCCGGCGCCGCGCGGCAGCAGCTTCTTGGCCAGCGCGTAGTCCGGATGCGTCTCCAGCGACGGATGCAGCACCCAGTCGACCGCCTTGTTCGCGGTGAGGAAATCCAGCACCTTATGGGTGTTGCTGACGTGGCGGTCCATGCGGACGCCGAGCGTCTCGATGCCCTGCAGCAGCTGGAACGCATTGGTCGGCGACAGGCAGGCGCCGAAATCGCGCAGGCCCTCGGTGCGGGCGCGCATGATGAAGGCGGCCTTGCCGAACTGCTCGTCGAAGACGATGCCGTGATAGCCGGCATAGGGCTCGGTCAGCTGCGGGAATTTGCCGGAGCCGCGCCAGTCGAACCGGCCGCCGTCGACGATGACGCCGCCGATCGCGATGCCGTGGCCGCCCATCCACTTGGTCGCCGAGTTCATCGTGATGTCGGCGCCGAGCTCGATCGGCTGGCTCAGATACGGCGTCGCGAAGGTGTTGTCGATCAACAGTGGGATCTTCGCATCATGCGCGACCTGCGCCACCGCAGGGATATCGAACACCTCGAGGCCGGGATTGCCGATGGTCTCGCCGATCACGAGCCTTGTGTTCGGCCTGATCGCGGCGCGGAATTCGTCCAGCGCGCGCGGCTTCACGAAGGTCGTGGTGATGCCGAACCGCGGCAGCGTATGTGCGAGGAGATTGATGGTGCCGCCATAGAGTGAGGCGGAGGCGACGATATGGTCGCCGGCGTGAGCAGGGTTGCGATCGCAAGATGCATCGCGGCCATGCCGCTCGCGGTGCAGATCGCGCCGACGCCGCATTCGAGCGCGGCGATGCGCTCCTCCAGCACCGCGGTCGTCGGGTTGGAGATCCGCGTGTAGATATGGCCGGCGCGTTCCAGGTTGAAAAGCGCTGCGGCGTGGTCGGCGTCCTGGAACACGTAGGACGTGGTCTGATAGATCGGAACCGCGCGTGCGCCGGTTAAGGGATCGGGCCGCTGGCCGGCATGCAGGCTCAGGGTTTCGAAGGCAGGCGGCTTGGGTGCGGGCATGCGAAGCTCGTCAGGTCAGTCGATGAAAATGGTGAGTCCGAAGATTAGACGTGAACTGCGGTGCGAACGCGGCCGACATTGCCGAACACGCGCAAATAGCGCTCGACCTCCGAGGGGATGCCGGTCGCCTTCTCCGGATTGTCGGAGAGCTTCACGGCCGGACGTCCGTCGACCGACGTCACCTTGCAGACGATCGAGATCGGATCGAGCTCGGCGGTGCCGTCGGGGGCGCAGCCGACGAAATCATTGGTAAGGTTGGTGCCCCAGCCGAAGCTGACGCGCACGCGACCCTTGAAGTGATGGAATGTCTCCTCGATCGAGCCGACATCCATCGCGTCGGAGAACACCAAAAGCTTCTCCTTCGGGTCGCGGCCCTTCTGCTTCCACCATTTGATGATCTCTTCGCCGGCGGTGATTGGCGGCGCGCTGTCGGGACGAAACCCGGTCCAGTCGGCGACCCAGTCCGGCGCGTCGCGCAGGAACGGCTTGGTGCCGAAGGCGTCGGGCAGCGCGATCAGGAGGTTGCCGCCATAGGTGTGGCGCCACTGGTCGAGGATGCGATAGGGCGCCCAGCGCAGCGCCTCGTCGTCATTGGCGAGCGCCGCGGCGACCATCGGCAGTTCGTGCGCGTTGGTGCCGATCGCCTCGAGGTCGTTGTCCATCGCCAGCAGCACGTTGGAGGTTCCGGTGAAGGACGGGCCGAGGCCTTCCTTCACCGCCTCGACGCACCAGCGCTGCCACAGGAAACCGTGGCGGCGGCGCGTGCCGAAATCGGACAGCCGCAATCCATCCAGCTTGCGCAGCCGTTCGACCTTGGCCCACAGCTTGGCCTTGGCGCGGGCGTAGAGCACGTCGAGCGCGAAACGGCCATAGGTCTTGGTGGCAGCGCGCGAGCGCAGCTCGTTGAGGATCGCGAGTGCCGGGATCTCCCACATCGTGGTGTGGGTCCACGGGCCGTGGAAATGCAGCTCATACTGGCCGTCGACCTTGTGCAGCTCGTATTCGGGCAGGCGGAAGGTCGAGAGCCAGTTGATGAAATCGGGCGAGAACATCTGGGTCTTGCCGTAGAACGTGTTGCCGGCGAGCCAGATCAGTTCCTTCTTGGAAAAGCGGATGGTGCGGGCGTGGTCGAGCTGGGCGCGCAGCTCGCCCTCGTCGATGACCTCGGCGAGCTTGATATGGGTCGAGCGGTTGATCACCGAAAAGGTCGTGCGGGTGTCCGGATAGCATTCCCGGATCATCTGCAGCATCAACAGCTTGTAGAAATCGGTGTCGAGCAGGCTGCGCACGATCGGGTCGAGCCGCCAGCCGTGGTTGTAGGTCCGGGTCGCGATATCTGTCACGGTCATGCGGGAACTTAGCCTGCCCCGCGCCGCCCGCCCAGTGGGTATCGGGCGGAACATGGCAGGTCAGCGCGCTATGGTCTGCCGTATACGGCCGACCGTGGCGGCGAGATCGGTCCAGGCTGGCTTGCCGGGGGCAAACTGGCTGCGGAGGAAGGAAGCAAGCTCGGCGACCTGGCCGTCGCTCATGCTGTCCTTGAAGGCCGGCATGTAGCCGAGGTCGGTCACCGCTGGCTTGGCGATGCCGTGCAGGATCACCTGGATCAGATTGTCGGGCACATCGCTGTGCAGATTGCTGTTCAGCGCCAGCGACGGCCGGCTGCCGAACAGCGGCGGGCCGCCGACCTCATGGCAGACCGCACAGGCGCCTTGGTAGATGCGGGCGCCGCCGAGGCGGCGGTGGTCGCAGTGGTCGTGGTCTCGAGCCGCGCGGCAAGGGCATCGTGGGCAGAGCGGTCGACGGGCGTGTTGAACGAGGCGAGGTAGACCGCCATCGCGCGGATGTCCTGGTCGGGCAGTGCCGCGAGTTCACGCACGACCGGCGCCATCGGCCCCGCCGCAACGCCGTGCAGGCGGGACTCGCCGGTGCGCAGATAGGCGTACAGCTCGTCCTCGCTCCAGGGGACCGGCGCCTTCGACAGCGAGGTCAGCGCCGGCGCCTCCCAGCCCTCGGCGAAGCCGCCGGCGAGATAGGCCGCTTGCCGTTCGGCGCCGAGCGCATTGCGCGGCGAATGGCAGGCGCTGCAATGGCCGAGGCCCTCGATCAGATAGGCGCCGCGATTCCAGGTCGCCGATTTCGATGGATCGGGCTGGAATATCTGCGGCTGATGGAACAATGCATTCCATCCAGCGAGCAGCGGCCGCAGGTTGAACGGAAAGGCGAGTGCGTTTGCCGGCGTCGCCGCGCGCACCGGCGCCTGCGCCATCAGATAGGCATAGAGCGCCTGCAGGTCGGCATCACTGGTCCTGGCGAAATGCGTGTACGGGAATGCCGGGTAGAGATGGCGCCCGTCGCGATGGATGCCTTCGCGCATCGCGCGCTCGAACGCGGGATAGGACCAGGCGCCGATCCCGGTGTCGACATCGGGCGTGATGTTGGTCGTATAGATGGTGCCGAACGGCGTCTCCAGCGGCCGGCCGCCGGCATTCGCGACGCCATGCTCTGAGGTGTGGCAGACGGCGCAGGCGCCGAGTGCCGCGAGCTCCTTGCCGCGCGCGATCGTTGCCGCAGAATAGACCGAAGCATCGGGCCGGGCGATCGGCGCGATCGCGCGCCAGGGCAGTGCGGCCGCGCCGATCCCAATCGCCGCGGCGAAGAGTGCAGCAATGCCGGCGAGCATGCCGCCACGCTTGGCCAAGGGATTCTGCCATCGATTGAGGTCAGCTGGCTGCACGGGCGGCGCTAGCGATGCGGGCGCTGCGGGCTGTTCGCCGTGCAACCCCTTCAGGATACGCTCCGGCGTGAACGGCAACTCGCGGAAGCGGACGCCGGTCGCATCATAGATCGCATTGGCGATCGCGGCCGCACTCGGCACCGAGGCGGATTCGCCGACGCCGAGCGGCGGCTGGTCCTGCCGCGGCAGCATCAGCACGTCGATCTTGGGCAGCTCTGGAAACTTGATGATGGGGTAGGCGCCCCATTCCCGCGCCGCTACCGCGCCGCGCTCGAAGGAGACTTCCTCCATCAGCGCGCGGCTGGTCGACTGGATCACGTTGCCTTCGATCTGGTGCCGCACGCCGTCCGGATTGATCATCAATCCGGAGTCCTGGCCGGCGACGACACGGGTCACGCTGACATCGCCGGTCGCCTTGTTGACGGCGACGTCGGCGATCCACGCCGACCATGCCGCGCCGTAGCCGGGAAACTTGCTGTGCACGTACAGCGCATAGGCAAAGCCGCGGCCGCGCACGATATCGCCTTCCGCTTCCGGTTCTTGCCGTATCGGGCGGGGTGTCCAGCCGGCGCGTTCGGCGACTGCATTGACGAGATCGATCGCGCGCTTGTCTTTCAAATAGCGCAGCCGGTATTCGATCGGGTCGACCTCGGCCTCGGCGGCAAGCTCGTCGATATAGGATTCATGCGCAAAGGTGTTCGGCAGTGCCGAGACGCCGCGAAACCACGACGCGCGCACGATCGGCGGCATGTCGTTGGCGATCACGCGCATGTTCTCGTAGTCGTAGGGCGGGATCGCTGTGCGGTCGCCCATCTCGAACACGGCCGCTTCAGGCGCGATCCGTCCGGTGAGCAGCAGCGCCAAGGTCGGCGCGCCGTTCGACGGGTAGCGCGTGGCAAAGTCATAACCGGCGACGCTGCCGTCGGCGTTGAGCCCGCCGTTGACGTCCATCAGCTGCGCGGTGCCCTTCGGCTCCCACGCATGCTCCTGCTCGCGGGTGAGCTGGACGCGTACCGGGCGGCCGACCGCGCGCGACAGCAGCAGTGCATCGGCGGTGACGTCGTCGGCGCAGTTTCGGCCGTAGCAGCCGGCGGCCTCCATCCGGATCACGTCGATCTCGGATTCCGGCCGCTGGATCAGGAGCGCCAGGTCGCCGCGCAGGATGTGCGGGTTCTGGGTGCCGGACCAGACCCGGATCGCGTCCTCGCCGTAGTCGGCGACCGCGCAGGACGGGCCGATCGAGCCGTGCATCTGGTAGGGCCAAATGTAGGTCCGTTGCATCGGCTTGGCCGCCGCCTTGATCGCGGCATCGACATCGCCCTTGTCGATCAGCTGCCGCGGCGTCGATGGACTGGCGCGCAGCGCCTGCTCGATATCGGAGAGGTCGGTCAGATCAGGTCCCGGCTTCCAGCTCACCTTGAGCTGCGCGGCGGCCTTGATCGCATTCTCCTCACGCTCGGCGACGACGCCGATGAAATCGCCGATCCGCACCACCGCGACGAGGCCGGGAATATCGTGCACCGAGGCTTCATCGACCGCGATCAGGCTGGTGCCGACGAACGGGCCGGCATCGACCCCGGCATAGGGTGGACGCACGACACGGCCATGCAGCATGCCCGGCACGCGCACATCATGGACATAGACCAGCTCGCCGGTGGCTTTCGCCGGCAGGTCGACGCGCGGCACCGACTTGCCGACGACCGAATAGGCGCTCACCGCCTTGACCTGAACGTCGTCGCGAGCTCGAGCCGAATGGTCTCGTCCGCGATCAGCTCGCCATAGCTGACGCTGCGGTTGTCGTGACCGCGGATCAGGCCGTCCTCGATCGTGAGGTCACTGGCCGGCAGCTCCAGCCGCTCGGCCGCGCGCGCGAGCAGAAAATGCCGTGCTTGCGCGGCGGCCTTGCGCAGGGGAACGGCGGTGATCTGGATGGTCTCGCTCGCGATCGTCGCGCCCTGGTTCGGCACCACAGCGGTGTCGCCGAGGATCACGACCACGCGGGCAAAGGAGACGTCGAGCTCTTCGGCGACGATCTGGCCGAGCGCGGTGCGAATGCCGGTGCCGAGATCGACATGGCCGTTATAAGCGTTGACCGAACCGTCTGACGTGATGGTGATGAAGGTCTCGAAAGCGCCTTCCGCACCCAGCACTGCGGGGCGAATGACCGATAGCATGCCGCGTTTGGAGTGCTCCGGACCCGCCATCAATCGCGCGCCTCAAGCGCGTGGCCGGCGGCACGCATCGCTGCGCGGATGATCTCGATATGGGCGCCGCAACGGCAGAGATTGTAGCGCAGCGCTTCCAGCACCTCATGCTCGGAAGGACTTGGATTGCGCGTGAGCAGCGCCTTGGTGGTGATGATCATGCCGTTGAGGCAGTAGCCGCACTGTGCGGCCTGCTCGCGGATGAAGGCATCCTGCACCGGATCGGGATGCTCGCGGGTGCCAAGTCCTTCGAGCGTGACGATGCTGCGCCCCGCGCAGCCCTCGATCGGAATCACGCAGGCGCGCGCGGCGACGCCGTCGATCAACACCGCGCAGGCGCCGCACTCGCCGAGCCCGCAGCCATATTTCGGTCCGTTCAATGCGAGGTCGTTGCGCAGCACGTAAAGCAATGCGGTGTCGGGAGCGGCGTCGACATCATGATTCCTGCCGTTCACGGTCAGGCGCATTGCCCCGGTTCTCCCCTGATGTTTGCGCTGCAACGTCAGCGTCCAATCGCGGGCGAGGATAACGTTTGTATACAAACGTGCAAGCGGCGGCATGCCGCGCTGCAGCGAGTGCACGCTTTATGAACAGGGTGCGCAAGCGAATGGCAGGGTTTGATTGCAAAGGCCGCTTGACAGGCTTGAGGCCCGCGCGCAGGATCATTCGTATACGAACGATATAGGCAGAGAGGCGGAAGCGCAGTATGATCGACCGCCACCACAAGTCCAGGCTTGGTCACGATGGCTGACACAATGACCGTCGCCGCCGGCGACAAGATCCGCTGCGATGCCTGTCCGGTGATGTGCTACATCAAGCCGGGCGCGGCCGGCGCGTGCGACCGTTATGCCAATCATGACGGCACGCTGGTGCGGGTCGATCCGCATGTCGTGCTGGAGCGCACCGTCTCGCATGGCGGCAAGCTGGTGCCGTTCCAGGTGAGCGGCGACTGGGATGGCAAGATCGTCAGCCAGCCCGACCTCTTCGTCACCGCGATCGGCGCCGGAACCACCTATCCGGACTACAAGCCGGCGCCCTTCATCGTGTCGTCGGAAGTCGACGGCGTCGACATGGTCACCGTGGTGACTGAGGGCATTTTCTCCTATTGCGGCGTCAAGGTGAAGATCGACACCGACCGCTATCTCGGTCCGGAGACCGCGACCGTGCGCGCGGATGGCGAGGCGGTCGGCCATGTCACGACCAGCGAATACGGCTCGCAGATGCTCTCGCTCGGCGGCGTGCATCATCTGACCGGCGGCTCCAAGAAGGAAGGCCGCGTCACTTGCGACACGCTGATGGACCTCTCCAACTGCAAGGCGGTCGAGTTGACCATCGACGGCGGCGCCAGTGTCGTGGTGCAGGCGGGCAAGCCGCCGATCGTCAACGGCGTGGCGGAAGAGCGCATGCGGGTCGGCTGCGGCTCGGCGACCATCGGCATGTTCGCCAAGCAGTGGCACGGCAAGGTCGATGAGGTCGTGGTGGTCGACGACCATATCACTGGCGTGCTCAGCGAGCACCAGGCCGGCAAGCTGCTCGATATCGCCGACACCGGCATCAAGATGAAGGGGAGGCGCTCGACGCCCGGCCGCTATTTCCAGGTCGCCGATCCCGGCACCGGCTGGGGCGGCACCAACATTTCCGATCCGCTGTCGATCCTCGGCCCCTTCAATGCCAAGGAAGCGCGACCGGGTTTGACCATGCTGATGGTTTCGACCACCGGCGAGCACGCGTCATACTACGTGCTCGACGAGGCCTTGCGGCCGGTCGAGACCGAGATGCCGGCCGACCTCAGATTCTCGGTCGAGCGCATCCAGGAGAATTGCGAGCCGGCGTTGTGCACCGTGCTGTTCATGGGTGGCGCGGGCGGATCGCTGCGCGCTGGCGTCACCGACAATCCGGTGCGGCTGACCCGCTCGGTCAAGGATGCGCTCACAAGGGTGACCAGTGGCGGTGCGCCGGTCTATGTCTGGCCCGGCGGCGGCATCACCTTCATGGTCGATGTCACGCAGATGCCGGCCGGAGCTTTCGGCTACGTGCCGACGCCGGCGCTGGTGGCGCCGATCGAGTTCACGATGAAGCTGTCGGATTACGCGGCACTCGGCGGCCATATGGATTATGTCCGGCCGCTGTCATCGCTGCGCGACAGCGCCGACATCCGGCCGGTGCCGTATCTTCCCGGGCGGCGCGCATGACGCGGCTTCCGCAAATCGCGCTTCTTCCTGACGGCAAGCGGCTGCATTTGCAGGATGGGCCCATTGACTTGATCATCGAAGCCAAGGGCAGGGATGCGGATGTTCGGTCCGCCTATCAGGCGGCGGCGGAGCGCTTTACCGGTCTGCTCGATGAACTCTGCACTGAACTCGCCGAACTGCGCAGCGCGGCGGGTCCCGATCGCTGCCTGCTGAAGGGCGTCGTCGCGCGGCGTATGCATGCGGCGGTCGCGCCGTTTGCCACCGATTGCTTCATCACGCCGATGGCCGCGGTCGCGGGCTCGGTTGCCGAGGAAATCCTCGGTGAGATGCTGCGCACAACGACGCTCGATCGCGCCTATGTCAACAATGGCGGCGACATCGCGCTGCATCTCGGCGAGGGCGAACAATTCACCGTCGGCCTGATGGATCGGCCGGACCGCCACGGTGTGATGCGCACGATGTCGGTCGATGCCGACATGCCGGTCCGCGGAATCGCGACCAGCGGCCGCCACGGCCGCAGCTTCTCGCTCGGCATTGCCGACGCCGTCACAGTGCTGGCGCGGACGGCGTCGCGGGCCGACGCGGCTGCGACCGTGATCGCCAATGCGGTCGATCTGCCTGATCATCCCGCGATCATGCGCGTTCCGGCCAACGAATTGCAGCCCGACAGCGACCTCGGCGGGCGACCGGTGACGCGCGATGTGGGGCCTTTGGCGGACCACGAGATCGACCGGGCGCTCGAGGCGGGGGCGGCACGGGCGCGGATGCTCCTGATGTCGGGATTGATCGAGGGCGCGGCATTGCGTCTACTGGGCGAAACGCGGCTTGTTGGTGCAACTGGGGACGGCACGCCGGCGTCGCACGCGTTTCAGGAACCAACGATAGAGCACATGCTGCAGGCATGACCGGGAGCGAGGCAAGATGAGCGCCGTCATTCGCAAGATCGTCACCGTGGTCGAGGAGACCCATCTGGAGATGGGCAAGAGCATCGCACCGCCCACCCGCCGCGCCGCCGCGATCGCCGTGATCGAAAACCCCTTTGCCGGCCGCTATGTCGAGGACCTGTCGCCGCTGATCGCGATCGGCGAGGAGCTCGGCGAATTGCTGTCGAAGCGGGCGGTCGCCGCGCTCGGCATCGACGGCGCCAAGGCGCATAGCTACGGCAAGGCCGCCGCGGTCGGCGAGAATGGCGAGCTCGAGCACGCGGCCGCGATCCTGCATCCGAAGATGGGCGCGCCGGTGCGCAAGGTGCTCTCGAAGGGCGCGGCGCTGATTCCGTCCTCGAAGAAGCGCTCCGGTCCCGGCACCACGCTGGATATTCCGCTCGGGCACAAGGACGCGGCTTTCGTGCGCAGCCATTTCGACGGCATGGAAGTGCAGATCAACGATGCGCCGCGCGCCAACGAGATCATGGTCGCGGTGGCGGTGACCGACAGCGGCCGGCCGCTGCCGCGGGTCGGAGGGCTGACGGTCGACGAAGTCAAAGGCGAAGACGGATTGCGATAATCTCTTTGAAGAAAAACTGGAGGACGGGATGCGTGGTTATTTCGTAGGGGCGGGATTGGCGATCGCGGTCGCGACCATGGCGACGCAGGCTATGGCGCAGGCCGAGATCAAGATCGGCGAGATCAACTCGTATTCGCTGCTGCCGGCATTCACCGAGCCCTATCGCAAGGGCTGGCAGCTCGCGGTGGAGGAGATCAATGCGGCGGGCGGCATCAACGGCAAGAAGCTCGTCGTCATCTCCAAGGATGATGGCGGTAAGCCGGCGGATGCGCAGACCGCGGCGAACGAGCTGGTGTCGAGCGAGAACGTCGCGATGCTCACCGGCACGTTCCTTTCCAATATCGGTCTGGCGGTCTCTGACTTCGCCAACCAGAAGAAGGTGTTCTTCCTCGCCGCGGAGCCGTTGACCGACGCGATCACCTGGTCGAAGGGTAACCGCTACACATTCCGCTTGCGGCCATCGAACTACATGCAGGCCGCGATGCTGGTGGAGGAGGCGGCAAAGCTTCCCGCAAAGCGCTGGGCGACGATCGCGCCGAATTATGAGTACGGCCAGTCGGCGGTCGCGGTGTTCAAGAAGCTGATGTCGGAGAAGCGTCCCGATATCCAGTGGGTCGACGAGCAGTGGCCGCCGCAGGGCAAGATCGACGCCGGTCCGGTGGTGCAGGCAACTGCCGCGGCGAACCCGGAGGCGATCCTCAACGTCACCTTCGGTGCCGACCTCGTCAAGCTCGTGCGCGAAGGCAACACCCGCGGCCTGTTCAAGGGGCGCACGGTGGTGAGCTTTCTGACCGGCGAGCCGGAATATCTCGATCCGCTGAAGGACGAGACGCCGGAAGGCTGGATCGTCACCGGCTACCCCTGGTATTCGATCAAGACGCCGGAGCACGACGCGTTCCTGAAGGCCTATCAGGCCAAGTACAACGACTATCCGCGGCTCGGCTCGATCGTCGGCTACCAGACCATCAAGGCGGCGGCGGCGATCCTCGCCAAGGCCGGCTCCAGCGATCCGGAGAAGCTGATCGCGGCGGCCGAAGGCATCTCGATGCCGTCGCCATTCGGCGAGATTACCTTCCGCAAGATCGATCACCAGTCGACGCTTGGCGCCTTCACCGGCAAGACCGCGCTGAAGGACGGCAAGGGCATCATGGTCGATACCGCTTATCGCAAGGGCTCGGACTATCTGCCCAGTGATGCCGAGATCGAGAAGATGCGGCCGAAGGATTGATTTTCTTCTCCCTCGCCCCGCTCTTGCGGGGAGAGGGCGTAGGCGGCCTTGGCCGCCGTCTAGAAACAACGCCGATGCGAAGCATCGGCTCCGGTGAGGGGCTGTCTCCGCGAGCGAGTGCGCGGAGAGTTCTCTCCTCACCCGAAACTCAAGCTCGCGCTTGAGTTTCGACCTCTCCCCGCGGGCGGGGCGAGGTGAAGGAAAGTGACGCTTGTAAACTCCAACGCGGACCGTCCATGGCTTTCTATGTCGTCCAGTTCCTGACCGGTCTTGCCAGCGCGGCGTCGCTGTTCCTGGTCGCTTCGGGTCTGTCGATCATCTTCGGCGTGACGCGGATCGTGAACTTCGCGCATGGTGCGTTCTACATGCTCGGCGCCTATGTCGCCTTCACCCTGACCGAGCGCCTCGAAGGCGCGTTCGGCTTCTGGGGCGGCATCGTCATCGCGGCCCTCGTCGTCGCCGCGATCGGCGTGCTGGTCGAGATGGTGCTGCTGCGCCGGATCTACCATTCGCCCGAGCTGTTCCAATTGCTTGCCACCTTCGGCCTCACGCTGATGGTCGAGGACCTCGTGGTGCTGATCTGGGGGCCTGACGACCTGGTCGGTCGCCGCGCACCGGGCTTCAAGGGCGCGATCGATTTCTTCGGCCAGAATATTCCAAGCTACGACCTGTTCCTGATCGTGCTCGGGCCGGTTGTGCTCGGCGTGCTCTGGCTGTTGTTCCAGCGCACCCGCTGGGGCGTGCTGGTACGCGCGGCGACGCAGGACCGCGACATGGTCGCAGCGCTCGGCGTCAATCAGAAATGGCTGTTCACCAGCGTGTTCGCGCTCGGCGTCTTCCTCGCCGCGCTCGGCGGCGCGCTGCAGATTCCGCGCGATGCGGTCAACCACGCGATGGATTTGCGGGTCATCGTCGAGGTCTTCGTCGTGGTCGTGATCGGCGGCCTCGGCAGCATCATCGGCGCCTTCGTCGCGGCGGTGCTGGTGTCCGAGCTCAACGCATTCGGCATCCTGATCTTCCCGAAGATCTCGATCATCCTGGTGTTCCTGGTGATGGCGGTGGTGCTGATCGTCCGGCCGTGGGGCCTATTCGGCAAGCCCGAGGCGCCGGCGCGGCGTACGCCAGGCCTGACCGTCAATCCGTGGCGGCCGCTGACGACGAACGAACGGCTCGCCGCGATCGCCGTCCTTGTCGTCGCCGCCGCGCTGCCCTTCATCGCCGGAAATTATGTGCTCACCGTCGGCTCCGAGATCGCGATCTTCGTGATCTTCGCGGTCAGCCTGCACTTCCTGATGTCGGTCGGCGGGCTCGCCTCGTTCGGGCACGCCGCCTATTTCGGCCTCGGCGCCTATGGCGTGGCGCTGCTCGCCAAGATGGCGGGCCTGCCGATGATCGCCTGCCTGCTGCTCGGCCCGCTGCTCGGGCTGATGGGCGCCGGCGTGTTCGGCTTCTTTGCGGTGCAGCTCTCCGGCGTCTATTTCGCGATGCTGACCCTGGCTTTTGCCCAGATCGTCTGGTCGATCGCGTTCCAGTGGGTGTCGGTCACCGGCGGCGACAACGGCATTCTCGGGGTCTGGCCGGAAAAATGGGCGGCGAGCCCGTCGCATTTCTACTGGCTGTCGCTCGGCATTGCCGCGTTCGCGGTCGTGATCCTGCGCATCATCGTGTTCTCGCCGTTCGGTTTTGCGCTGCGCGCCACGCGGGATTCTCCGCTGCGTAGCGAGGCGATCGGCATCAACGGCAAGCGGATCCAGTGGACCGCCTTCGTGATCGCGGGCACGGTCGCCGGCCTTGCCGGCGCGCTGTTCGCCTATCTCAAGGGCAGCGTCTTTCCCGACAATATGGGCATCTCGCTGTCGGTCGACGCGCTGGTCATGGTGCTGCTCGGCGGCGTCGAGACGGTGTCGGGCGCGGTGGTCGGCGCCATCGTCTACAAGGCGCTCAATATCTGGCTGGTCAGCCAGACCGACTGGTCGAAGCTCGTGCTCGGTGCCTTCGTGGTGCTGATCGTGGTCGCGTTCCCGAAGGGCATCGTCGGCACGCTGGAAGCCCTCATGCACCGGCGGCGCAAATCCTCGTCAGCGGCGTCGCCCTTGCTCACCTCCCGCATCGAGACCGCCGAATGAGCATGGTTCCAACATTGCTGTCGGTCGAGGGGTTGACCAAGTCCTATGGCGGCGTGCACGCGGTGCGCGGCGTCTCGTTCGAGTTGCGCGCCGGCGAGATCCTGGCGCTGATCGGGCCGAACGGGGCGGGCAAGAGCACCTGCTTCGACATGCTCAACGGCCAGAACGTTCCGGATAGCGGCCGCATCCGCGTGCTGGGCGCGGAGACCACCGGCAAGAAGCCGCGCGTGATCTGGCGCATGGGGGTGGGGCGCACGTTCCAGATCGCAGCGACGTTCCCGACCATGACGGTGCGCGAGAACGTGCAGGTCGCGCTGGTCTCGCATGGCGACCAGCTGTTCAATCTATGGACCTCGACCGCGCGTCATGCTCGCGATGAGGCCGGGCGGCTGCTCGATCTGGTCGGCATGGGCGCCTATGCGGAACGGCCCTGCGGCGAGCTTGCCTATGGCGACGTCAAGCGGCTGGAGCTTGCGATCGCGCTGGCGAACCAACCCAAACTGTTGCTGATGGACGAGCCGACCGCCGGCATGGCGCCGCGCGAGCGCGTCGAGCTGATGCGGCTGACGGCGCGGATCGCGCGGGAGCAGTCGATTGGCGTGCTGTTCACCGAGCACGATATGGACGTGGTGTTCGAGCATGCCGATCGTATCCTGGTGCTGAACCGCGGCACGTTGATTGCGGAAGGCTCGCCCGAGGAGGTGCGCGGCAACGCCCAGGTGCGGGCGATCTATCTCGGCGAGGGCCTCGTCTACGACGCGCGGCACCGCGAGGGGGCATCGGCATGAAGCTCACGGTGAAGGACCTCAACAGCTTCTACGGTCCGGCGCATATCCTGTTCGACATCGCGCTCGAGGTCGGCGAGGGCGAGGTGGTGGCATTGCTCGGCCGCAACGGCGCCGGCAAGTCGACCACGTTCCGCTCCATCGTCGGCCTGGTCGAGAACCGTTCCGGCCGCGTGATGTTCGAGGGCCGGGACGTCTCCGATCTGCCGACGCATGCGATCGTGCGCGGCGGGCTCGGCTATGTGCCGGAGGAGCGCCGTATCTTCACGGATCTCACGGTCGAGGAGAATCTCGAGGTCGGCCGGCAGCCGAAGCGGCCGGGCGCGCCGCAATGGGACCGCGAGAAACTGTTCAAGCTGTTTCCCAATCTCGGCGAGATGCGCGGGCGACCCGGCGGGCGCATGAGCGGCGGCGAGCAGCAGATGCTGACCATCGCGCGCACGCTGATGGGCAATCCGTCGCTGGTGCTGCTCGACGAGCCGTCGGAAGGCCTGTCGCCGAAGATCGTCGAGCAGATGGTCGATGCGATCCTGGCGATGAAGAAAGAGGGCGTCAGCATCGTCGTGTCAGAGCAGAATCTGCATTTCGCCCGGCTGATCTCCGATCGCGCCTACATCATCGAGCGGGGCCGGATCTGTTTTGGCGGCACCATGGCGGAACTCGATGCGCGTCCGGATATCCGTGACGCGCATCTGTCGCTGTAAAGGGCGGGGTGGAATGATGGCGAGGAGTGCTGCACCGAAGCGGAGCGTGAAGGCCGCGAAGCCGGGCTACGTGCTGGACGAGCAGATCGGTTTCATCCTCCGCCAAGTGTCGCAGCGCCACGCCGTGATCTTCGCCCGCGAGATCGGCATCAGCCTGACGCCGACGCAATGGGCCGCGCTGTCGAAGCTGTCCGAGGTCGGCGCCTGCTCGCAGAACCAGCTCGGGCGGCTGACCTCGATGGATGTCGCGACCATCAAGGGCGTGATCGATCGGCTGACCGCGCGCGGCCTGACCGAGACCTCGCCCGATCCGAATGACGGCCGCCGGCTGCTGGTGAGCTTGACGCGCGCCGGCCAGCAGATGGCCGACAAGGCCGCGCCGAATGCGCTGGTCATTTCCAGGGAAACGCTGGCGCCGCTCGACGCCAAGGAGCGTGAGACCCTGATGGCGCTGCTGGGGAAATTGCGCTGACGCAAAGGTAGTACCGTCACCCTGAGGTGCTCGCCTCTTTGGCGAGCCTCGAAGGGCGACGGCCCGGCTGTCTCATCGCAGACCTAGCCGGGCCGTGCATCCTTCGAGGCTCGCAAGAGCTCGCACCTCAGGATGACGGGCATCTATCGCCCGCCTACTTCGCGACGATCTCCGGCACCTTGCCCGCGGGCGGGGTGTTGCGGCTGCGCTGGGTGCGGACGATGCCGTCGATGATGGTCATGCCGATGCCCGGGAGATCGCCGAGCTGAACGCTTTCCAGGATATTCTTGCCCGGTGAATGCTGCGCCTTGTCCATCAGCACGAAATCGGCGGAGCGGCCGACTTCGATCAGGCCGCAATCGAGCTCGCGCATCCGCGCGGTGTTGCCGGTCGCAAGGCAGAACGCCAGCTCGGCCGGCAGCTCGCCGAGCGAGGACAATAGCGAGACCATGCGCAGGATGCCGAGCGGTTGCACGCCCGAGCCGGCAGGCGCGTCGGTGCCGAGGATGACGCGGTGCAGATCGCCCATCTCGCGTGCGGTTCGCAGCGTGAACAGCGCCGAGCGCTCATTGCCATTGTGCACCAGCTCCAGCCCGCGCTTGCAGCCCTCGCAGATGCAGCGGATCTGGTCGTCGGGCAGCGCGGTGTGGCCGCCATTGATATGGCCGACCACGTCGGTGTCGGCCTCCAGCACCACGTCCTTGTCGATCAGGCCCGAGCCCGGGATCGACGGTCCGCCGGTGTGGATCGTGCTTTGAATGCCGTATTTGCGGGCCCAGCCGACCATCTTGCGCGCCGTCGGCCCGTCCTTCACGCCACCGAGCCCGACCTCGCCGAGCAGCTTGACGCCGGCGGCGGCCATTTCCTTGAAATCGTCCTCCACCATCTCGCATTCGATCACGGGCGCGCCGGCATGCACCTTCACGCCGCCGGGCCGCAGCGTCCAGAACGCGCGCTGCGCGAAGATCGCCATCGCCTTCACGCCGACCACGTCGCGCGGCCGGCCCGGCATGTGCACCTCGCCGGCGGAGATCATGGTGGTGACGCCGCCATGCAGATAGCTGTCGATCCAGTTGATCTGGTTCTGTCGCGGCGTCCAGTCGCCGGCGACGGGGTGGACGTGGCTGTCGATCAGGCCGGGTGCGACCGTCGTTCCCATGGCATCGACGATCGTGGTGGCGCCTTCGGTGTCGACATCCTTGAAGCGGCCGATCGCTGATATCTTGCCGTTCTCGGCGACGATGGTATCGGCATCCAGGATCGGCCTCTCCAAAGCTCCCGACAGCAATAGCCCGATATTGCGGATCACCAGCTTGCTGGGGCCGGTGGCCTGGGGCGCGTCGTGAGCCATGGGTGTTTTCCTTCTGTTTTCGTTCCGAAATTGCCCGGGAATTTGAGCCCGGCTTGACTTTTCGATCAAGCCGGATTATTCGTTTGTATACGAATGATCGTATACAAACGATCCGGCCGGTCAACGGGGGTCCAAGTCCTCCTCCGCCGCAGCACAAATCAGGGGTTGGTGCGATGAGCAATTTCAACCAGGAAAGCGTCCTCAGCGTTCATCACTGGACCGACACGCTGTTCTCCTTCAAGACCACGCGCAATCCGTCGTTCCGCTTCCGCAACGGCGAGTTCACCATGATCGGGCTCAAGGTCGGCGAGAAGCCGCTGCTGCGCGCCTACAGCGTCGCCAGCGCGAACTACGAGGACACGCTGGAATTCTTCTCGATCAAGGTTCCGGACGGCCCGCTGACCTCGCGTCTCCAGCACCTCAAGGAAGGCGACGAGATCATCGTCAGCCGCAAGGCCACCGGCACGCTGGTCATCGACAACCTCGAGGACGGCCGCAACCTCTATCTGATCGGCACCGGCACCGGCCTCGCGCCGTTCCTGAGCGTGATCAAGGACCCCGAGACCTATGACCGGTTCGAGAAGGTCGTGCTGCTGCACGGCTGCCGCCGCGTCAAGGAGCTCGCCTATGGCGAGATGATCACCGAGACGCTGCCGCAGGACGAACTGATCGGCGAATTGGTGCGCGACCAGCTGATCTATTACCCGACCGTGACGCGCGATCCGTTCCGCAACCGCGGCCGCATCACCGACCTGATCACGTCGGGCAAGCTGTTCGCCGATATCGGCCTGCCGGCACTCGATGCCGCGCATGACCGCGTCATGATCTGCGGCTCGCCGGCGCTGGTCGCCGACACCCGCACGCTGCTGAATGGCCGCGGCTTCGTCGAGGGCAATCACGGCGAGCCGGCCCAGTTCGTGGTCGAGAAGGCGTTCGCCGAGCGTTGATCATCGCGGCGGCTGCCAGCCCCCGCGTTTGCGAAGAGTTCGCGTAGGATTGCGCAGCAATCTTGCGCCGAAGCGAGGAAGCAATCCATCTTCCGGTACAGCCGGGAGCAATGGATTGCTTCGCGTCGCTTGCGATGAGCTGATGTCCTATGGCCTGACCGCCGGCGTCTCCACCGGCATGCCGCGCGCCCGCGTCATCAGATAGAGCTCGAGCTCGACCAGCTCCGGCGAGCCGTAGTCGTAGGCCTGCGCCCGGATGCCGGTGATGCAGGCGCGCAGCCGGCGCTGCAACGATCCGAGCGACTGCCATTCCAGCCGGTAGAGCGGATAGCCGGTCGGTTGCGCTTGCGTGATGGCGCTGCCCGCGAGCTTCTTGTCCCAATTATCGTCGTGGCAGTTGGCGCAGGCCAGGTTGAGCTGGCCTTGTCGCTGGATGAACAGGGCGTGGCCCTTTTCGACGAACGGCGCGATCTCCGGATCGTCACCGGCCGCGATCGGCACGCCGCGCGATTGCTGCGCGACATAGGCTGATAGTGCCAGCAGCTCGCGGCTTTCATAGGCGAACGGCGATGCCTGCTGGTGATCGGCACGGCAGAGGTTGATCCGCCCTTCGAGATCGACGGGCTTTCCGAGTGTCTTCTCGAATGCCGGATAATGCGCAGCGACGCCCTTCATGCTGACCCGCGCATCATCGTGGCAATCGGCGCAGGCCTTGTTTGCGGCGCCGGCCTTGCGCTTCCACAGCGCCTCGCCGTCGAGCACGAACAGCATGCCGGGATTCGCAGTGTCCTCGTCCTGCATCGCCTGGGTGTCCGCGCTCATGAAGCTGTAGCCGGAGCGGCGCTGGTCCAGCGGAATTTCGGTGGCAAGCGTTGTGCCCGCCATTGCCGTCAGCAGCGCGATGCAGAGCGCAATCCTCATTCGACCGTGATCGAAGCCTGTGCGGTCTCCGAAAACCCCTTGTCGCCGATCCATTCGAACTCGAACTTGCCGCTCTCGGTCACCGTGGTGAAGAAGGTGATGAACGGATTGGCGGCGATCGCGGGATAAAGGTCGGCGCGGAACACTTCCGTGCCGTTGAAGCGGCAGGTGAAGCTCGTGATGATGTCGCGCGGCACCACGTCGCCGGACGCGGTGTGGCGATAGCCGGTCTCCATGATGTGCGACATCAAAGTCTTGATCTCGATCACGTCGCCGCGCTTGGCCTTCTTCGGCACGTTGATCAGGGCCGACGGCATCAGATCGCCTCCTCGGTGCAGGCGGCGAGCGTCACTACGACGTCAGCGGTCGCCGACCAGAACGTGTCGTCGGACAACCGCGCGATCGCCGTGACTTTCTGGCTGTCGGCGAGACGGATGCGGGTCGACACCTGCGCCCGGCCGGAACGCGGCCCGAGATAGAAATTGCCGATGTTCGGCTGCGGGTTCTTCTCGTTGAAGACGTGTATGCTCTTGACATAGGCGTCCGCCGTCATCGGGCTTTCGACGCTGACCGTCATCGGCACCGTGTTGCCGTTCTCGACCAACGGCGGGATATCGAGCTTGACCTTGCCGGTCCGCACATTGGCTTCGCCGACGATATTGCGGATCGCCGCCGACAGCATCGCCGGCGTCGCGTCGGCCGGGCGCACGATCACCATCATGGCGGCACCGCCGGTAAGGCTCAGAAACGTTCGCCGGGTGTGGTCCGAATTCGCCATGCTTGGTCCTAGTTCCGCAATGTCACAAGATACGCCACGATATCCTCGATCTGCTCCGCCGACAGGATCGGCTTGTCGCGCCATGAATTACCGACGCGCATGAGCCCCTCGACGCGATAGTAAGACGGCATGATCGTCGCTGCATTGAGATGCGAGGCATCGACCAGCCGGAGCCGCAATTGTCCCTCTGTCCAGCGGCTGCCGCTGCCGGTGAGGTTCGGCGCGAGGTCGCCCTGGAACGCCTGCTCGGGAAATGGGCCGCTGTGGCAGAGGATGCAAGTGGAGGAACGTTCGACGATCAACGTACGGCCGCGGGTGGCGTCGCCCTTGGTTCCCGTCAGCGGCTGCGGGATAGCATCGCCCACCACGGTGTAGGGCCGCAGTTCCTCGGCACCCGCGGGCGCGCAGGCTGCGAACAGGCCCGCGGCAAGCAGCAGCGTGAGAGCGAGCCTAGCCAAAGGCGTCTCCTGTGATGTTCTTGAACCAGTCGGCCGCCTGATCGGCCTCGCGCCGGCGCACCTCGCGCGGCGCATCGACCGGGCTCGTGGTCACCTCGGCCTCGGCATACTGATCCTCTTTCGGCTGATAGATGCCCTTCAGCGAGAATGCGTAGCCGGGGGCCACCGTGTTGTAGCAGGCCCCGTCGAGCCGCGGCATCTCCGGTGCTTTGCCCGCGAGTGAGTTCACGATCGCTGCCGCGCAGGCGCGGCCCTGCGCCGCCGCTGCGGAGGCAGACTTCGGAATCCCGCCGGCAATCGCGGCGTCACCGATGACGTGGATATTTGGCACGAGCTTCGAGGCAAAGCTGACCGGATCGATCGGGCACCAGCTGGTGTGGTCGGCGGCGCCGGCGATCGCGGCGATGCGGCCGGCTCTTTGCGGCGGGATCACATTGGCAACCGCTGCAGTGTAATTGCCGAAGTCGGTGACGATCTCCTTGGTCGCCGGATCAACCGATGTCACCCGTCCGCCCTGCGACAGCGCGATCCGTTCGATCATGCCGGGATAGAGCTCCGCCCAGGCCTTCTCGAACAGCTTCTGCTGCGAGTAATTGTCCTTGGCGTCGAGCACCAGGATCTTCGACTTCGGCTTGTTCGCCTTCAGATAGTGCGCGATCAGGCTGGCGCGCTCGTAAGGCGCCGGCGGACAGCGCAGCGGCGCGGCGGGGACCGCGATCACGACGAGGCCGCCATCGTCCATGGCCTCTAGCTGTCGGCGCAGCAGCATGGTCTGCTCGCCGGCCTTCCAGGCGTGCGGCATCTTTTCGGCGGCTGCTTCGTCATAGCCGGGCAGGGCCTCGAAGTGCATGTCGATGCCCGGCGCGAGCACAAGCCGGTCGTAGGGCAGCGCTGCGCCGTCGGAGAGTGTGATGCTGCGCGCCTGTGCGTCGATCTTGGTGGCCGCCTGCGCGGCGACCGTGATGCCGTCGGCCGCAACCCGGTCGTAGCTGAATTGCTGCGCGGAGAGTTCACGCAGGCCTGCGATCACCTCATTACTGAACGGGCAGGCGGTAAAAGTCTTGTTCGGCTCGATCAACGTGACCTGGAGTTTTGCGTCGAGCCGCCGCAGCGCCCGCGCGCAGGCCGCGCCGCCGAAGCCGCCGCCGATCACGGCGATGCGCGCTGCCGCTTGCGCCAGCGACGGACGCGCCAATGCGGCCGCTACTGCAACGGCAGCGGCGCCACGGATCACATCCCTGCGCGTCTGATGACGCGTGACGGCCATGCACGATAATCCGGAAAAGGGAAGCGGCGGCCGCTCAGGTCGCCGCTTCTGGTTTGATCAGGCGAAGGAGATGTTCTGGTTGCGCAGCGGGAAAGAGCGGATGCGCTTTCCGGTCGCGGCGAAATAGGCGTTGAGCACCGCCGGCGCCGCAACGCCGATGGTCGGCTCGCCGACGCCGCCCCAGAACCCGCCGCTCGGCACCATCACGGCCTCGACCTTCGGCATCTCGTTGATGCGCATCGAGTTGTAGGTGTCGAAATTGGCCTGCTCGATGCGGCCGTCCTTCACGGTGCAGCCGCCGTAGAACAGCGCGCTGAGGCCGTAGACGAAGGAGCCCGCGATCTGCCGCTCCACCTGCGCCGGATTGACGACGTAGCCGGGATCGGTGGAGGCGACGATGCGATGCACCTTGATCTTGCTGCCGTCGGTCACCGAGATCTCGGCGGCGCCGGCAACATAGCTGCCATAGCCCATCACCTGCGCGAGGCCGCGATAGACGCCCTGCGGCGCCGGCGTGCCCCAGCCGATCCTCTCGGCCACGGCGTTGAGCACGGCGAGATGCTTGGGGTGCTTGCCCATCAGCTTGCGGCGGAATTCGAGCGGGTCCTGGCCGACAGCCTGGGCCAGTTCGTCCATGAAGCATTCCATGTAGATCGCGTTGTGATTGACGTTGACGCCGCGCCAGAAGCCCGGCGGGACGTGTGGATTGCGCATCGAATGTTCGACCAGCAGGTTCGGCACCGAATAGCCGATCGCAGCCTCGCCGGATTGCGCGACGCCCTGGAAGGCGGCGGGGTCCATGCCGTTCTGCAAGGCTTCCGGGCGCACCGAGAACAGGATCGATTGGCCCGACAGCCGGTAGTGCAGCGCGACCAGATTATTGTCGGCATCGAACGCGCCGGTCAGCTTGCACTGCGTGACCGGATGATACTTGCCGTGCTGCATGTCCTCTTCGCGCGACCACAATAGCTTGACTGGCGTGCCCGGCATCTGCTTGGCGATCGCTACCGCCTGCCGGACATAGTCGGTCATGCCGCGCCGCCCGAAGCCACCGCCGAGCATCAGCTTG
Source organism: Bradyrhizobium viridifuturi (assembly GCF_001238275.1). Taxonomy (GTDB): domain Bacteria; phylum Pseudomonadota; class Alphaproteobacteria; order Rhizobiales; family Xanthobacteraceae; genus Bradyrhizobium; species Bradyrhizobium viridifuturi. Next base: position 81,576 of record NZ_LGTB01000030.1, on the reverse strand, counting down.
TGGACGTCGACCTTCTCGGCCGGCAGGCCGGAGGCCTCGAGCGCCGCCGCGAACGCCGCCTCGCCATTCTGTGTGCCGCACCACACCTCGCATTTATCAGGCGTGTAGAGCACGGTGGCGTTCATCGGCTCCATCGTGGCGTGGTTCTGGTACGGATAGCTGTAGACAGCTTCCACCTTCTTGGCTGCGCCTGCGATCGCAGCCTTGGCGTCGCCGTTCTGGTTGCCGACATAGGCCGGCTGCGCATTGTCGAGCCCTTCGGCAAGCCACTTTGCGATCGTCTCGCTCGATACCTTGGCGTTGTCGCCTTCGTCCCAGACGATCGGCAGGGCATCCAGCGCGGTCTTGGCGTGCCACCAGGTGTCCGCGACGACGGCAACCGCGCTGTCGCCGACCGGCACCACCTTCTTGACGCCCTTCATGCCTGATATCTTGGCTTCGTCAAAGCTCTTCACCTTGCCGCCGAACACCGGGCAATCCTTGATCGCGGCGTTCAGCATGCCCGGCAGCTTGACGTCGATGCCGTAGATCATCTTGCCGGTGGTCTTGTCGACGGTGTCGAGCCGCTTCAGGCCCTTGCCGGCGATGGTCCAGTCCTTCGGGTCCTTCAGCTTGACGTCGGCCGGCGGCTCGAGCCTGGCGGCGGCTTCCGCGACCTTGCCGTAGGTCGTGGTCTTGCCCGAGGACGTGTGGGTGATGACGCCATTGGAGACCTTGCACTCCGTGGCCGGCACCTTCCACTCGTTGGCCGCGGCCTGGATCAGCATCATGCGCGCGGTGGCGCCGCCCTTGCGGACATAGTCCTGCGAGGTGCGGATGCCGCGGCTGCCGCCGGTCGAGAAATCGCCCCAGGCGCGCTTGCGGGCGACGCTCTGGCCGGGCGTCGGATATTCCGTCGTGACCTTCGACCAGTCGCATTCGAGTTCTTCAGCGACGAGCTGCGCGAGGCCGGTCAGCGTGCCCTGGCCCATCTCGGAGCGGGCGATGCGGATCACCACGGTGTCGTCGGGCCGGATCACGACCCAGGCATTCACTTCGGGCGCGCCATCGGCTGCACGGACCACGGCGGGACCGCCGAACGGCAGATCGAGGCCGAGCGCGAGGCCGGCGCCGGCGGTGGCCGTGCCGATCACGAAGGCGCGGCGATTGAGCTTGACGTGCTGGTTCATGGCTGCCTCCTCACGCGTTCGCGGCAGCATGGATCGCCTCGCGCACCTGCTGGAAGGTGCCGCAGCGGCAGATATTGGTGATGGCGTCGTTGATGTCGTTGTCTGATGGCTTCGGGTTTTCCTTCAGCAGCGCCGCGACGGCCATGATCATGCCGCTCTGGCAATAGCCGCATTGCGGCACGTCGCTGGCGATCCAGGCAAGCTGCACCTTGTGCATCACGCCGCCCGCCGCGAGACCCTCGATCGTGGTGATGTCCTTGCCGGCCACCTCGCCGACCGTCACGCCGCAGGAGCGCATCGCAACGCCATCGACATGCACGGTGCAGGCGCCGCATTGTGCAATGCCGCAGCCGTATTTGGTCCCGGTTAGCCCGACATTCTCTCTGATCGCCCACAGCAGTGGCGTGTCGTCCTCGATGTCTACAGTGGTTGTCTTGCCGTTGATCTTGAGGTTTGCCATCGCTTTCCCCTGAATGGGTCCAATCCTCCGACTGGACTTCAGCACGATGTTGGCCTCGAAACTGGAACGGTTCAAATCAAGAATATGCGCTCGCAGCGCGGAAGAAAGTTGATGCCGCGGTGTATGGTCGCGCCTCTGCGCGCGTTACATGCCTGTCATGTCTTTTGCGGTGAGGCGACGGCCAGACGCAGGAAGCTCATCACGCTGCCGAGCGCGGCAAATCCGGCGCCCAGCGCCAGCGCAACGGTGGCGCCTTCGCGATCGGCCAATGCGAAGCAGAGGGCGGCGAGGGCGGCGCCGGTGGTCTGCCCGGTCAGACGAGCGGTCGCAACGATGCCGCTGGCGCTGCCGCTGCGGTGCGACGGGGCGCTCGACATGATCGCCTTCATGTTGGGGGTCTGGAAGAAGCCGAAGCCGAAGCCGCAGATCATCGTGCGCCAGACGATGTTGGCGACGCTGGGCTCCGCCGGCAGGGTTGCGAGCAGCACCATGCCAAGGCCGAGCAGCAGCATGCCGATGCCGCCGAGGATTCCGGCCGGATAGCGGTCCGACAGCCGGCCGCCGATCGGCGCCATGAAGGCGACCACCAGCGGCCAGGGCGTCATGAAGAAGCCGGTCTCGACCTGCGAGCGATGCAAGATGTCCTCGAAGTAGAATGGCAGCGAGACGAAGGCGAGGCCCTGCACCGCGAATGAGCAGACGGCGGTCGCGGCCGACAGCGCAAAGATCGGTCGGCGGAACAGATCGATCGGCAACATCGGCGCCGGATGATCGGCATGCCGCCGGGTCAGGATCCAGCCGAACACGAGCGCGCCGACGAGCTCGGCGATGACAAGCGCAGGAGTTGCCTTGTGGGCGGCGCTGCCAATGCCGATGATGAACAGGCCGAGACAGGCGCAGGCAAGGGCTGCACCGGTGAAGTCGAAGGCGTGTTTGGCGCGCGGCGTCTTCGGCAGCGTCTTCATGCCGATCAGCAATGCGATGATACCGAACGGAAGGTTGACGGCGAACAGCCAGGGCCAGGTTCCGAGCGCGAGGATTCCGGAGGCGATGGTCGGCCCCAGTGTGAAGGCGGTCGCGACCACGAGCGCATTGTGGCCGAAGCCTCGGCCATGCATCCGGCTCGGATAGACGAAGCGCACCAGTGCGGTGTTGACGCTCATCAGGCCGCTGGCGCCGAGGCCCTGCAAGGTCCGCGCGACCAGAAGGCTCGGCAGTGACCATGCCAGCGCACAGCCGAGTGACGCCAATGTGAACAGCAGCAGGCCGCCGAGATAGATCCGCTGGTGGCCGACGATTTCGCCGAGTGCGCCGAGCGGCAGCAGCGTGGCGACCAGGGCGATCTGATAGACGTTGACGACCCAGACCACCTCGGCAGGGCTGACATGCAGATCGCTCGCGATCGCCGGCAACGCGATGTTGGCGATCGCGGTGTCGAGCGAGGCCATCGCCAGCGCCGTGAAGATCGCGGCCACCGCCCAGCGGCGGGTCTCCCACGGCAATCCATCGGTGATTGGCACCGCTGCCGCGGTGGTCGGGGTCTTCTCGAGCATGTCTGAAACGGTCTCCGGCAAGCCATGTACTACGCCGGCATCGCGTTCCCCAGCCGCGTCATTGCATGATGCGTATGCGAAGAGGCGTTGCCGAGGGCGCCGGCAGGCCGCGCGCAAATCCAGTGTCGTCCCGGCCTTCGCCGTAACGACGCCTGGGAAGGAGCCGCGGGCTTTCATTCTTCTCGGTCGTCTCCGGAATACCGGATCACCCGCATGCGCGGGTGATGACACCGAACAAGCTGTTCGACAGGTTCATTAGACCGCCCAGCTCATGTTCCTTTGCTGTGTCACACAACCGCACGCAGACGACTTTCGGATAGCTTGCGTCACGGGCGCGATCGACTACCCTTGGTATACAAGCAGGCCCGACGTCAGATCGGACCGCAAGAGGGACGAGCGCATTGCACGGACAGGCCGACCGGCGCAGCGAAGCCATGCGAAGCGCCAGCGAGGGAACCCGGCGCCGAGCACTCACCGGCCTCTGGGTCGCGGCATTGCTGGCGATCCTCGGCTTCCTGGTGATCTATCCCGTCTTGATGCTGCTGCTCGGCGCGCTCACCGACACCAATCCGGTGGTCGACGGCATCCGCCTAAGCCTCAGCCATCTGTCGATCGCCAATTTTCTCGCCGTGCTCGCCAATCCGAATGTCGGCGAAGCGCTGCTCAACACGTTGATCGCCTGCGGCGGCGGCACGCTGATCGCGGTCGCGATCGGGCTCTTGTTCTCCTGGATCGTGGTTCGCACCAACACCCCGTTCAAGGGCTTCATCGCCGCAGCCAGCATCCTGCCGCTGTTTGCGCCGCCGCTGGTGGCGGGCGTCGCCTGGGCCATCCTCGGCTCGCCGAAGACCGGGCTGATCAACACGATGTTCAAGTGGATGGGATCGGACCTCCGCATCGATCTCTATTCGATGTGGGGGCTGGTGTTCGTGTTCGGCATCTACTACGCGCCCTATGTCTACATGTTCACCTCGTCGGCGCTGCGCAACATGGACCCGAGCCTGGAGGAGGCCGCGGAAATCTCCGGCGCCAGCCCGCTCGCCACCCTGTTCACGGTGACGTTCCCCCTGATCATGCCGGCGATCGTCTCGGGCATGCTGCTGTCGTTCATCGTGATGCTCGGCATCTACGGCATCCCAGCCGTGCTCGGCGCGCGACCAATCTGAATGTGCTGACGACTTACATCTTCAAGCTCACCAACTGGTCGCCGCCGCTCTACAACACCGCAGCCGCCGTCGCGATCATCCTGATGGTGGTGACCGGACTGCTGGTCTATCTGCAGCAGAAATTGCTCAGCGGGCGCAGCTATACCACCGTCGCGGGCAAGGCATACCGGCCGCGCAGCCTCGATCTCGGGCCGTGGCGCTGGCTCACCTTCGCACTCGGCACCGTGTATCTCCTGATCGTCGTGGTGCTGCCGTCGCTGGCGTTGATCGTTGCGGCCTTCCGCAAGTTCATGTTCATCCGCGATGCAGCCAGCCTGTTCGACATGCGGCAATATTCGTTGATGCATTTCGAGAGCATCTTCGACAATCCGCTGACCTTGAAGTCGATCTACAACGCGATCGAGGTCGGAATCATCACGGCGGTCGTCGGCGGCGCGCTGGCCTTTGCGATCGGCTACACCATCCATCGTACCCGCGTCGCCGGGCGCGGCGCCATCGACCTGATCTCGACGCTGCCGGTCGCGATCCCCGGGCTCGTGGTCGGCATCGCCTATCTCTGGGCCTGGATCGGTGTGCCCGGCGGGCTCTACGGCACGATCTGGATCCTCGCGCTCGCCTTCATCGCGCGCTTCATGCCCGACACCGTGAAGGCGCTGTCGACCTCATTCCTGCAGATCCATCGCGAGCTTGAGGAGGCCGCCTGGGTCTGCGGCCGCGGCATGCTCGGCACCATCACGTCGATTGTGCTGCCGCTGGCGCGCCCAGGCGTGCTGGCCTCGATGACGCTGCTGTTCGTGCTGGCGATCCGCGAGCTCGGCTCGTCGCTGTTCCTCTACACGAGCAACACGATGGTGATGTCGGTGCTGCTGCTCGACTACTACGAAGGCGGCAATATCGGCAAGACCGCGGCCTTCAGCCTGGTGCAGACGGTGTTGCTCGGGGTCCTGATCGGCGGTGCCAACTGGCTGTCGCGCGGGTCCGCGCAACGCAACGTGGCGCGAACCGGATAACAACAAACGAGGGGAGGATTGGCGATGGATAGACGAACCTTCACCACACTGGCGCTGGCAAGCGCGGCGACGCTTGCGCTGGCGCCGGCGGCACGGGCGCAGGAGTTGGGCTCGGCGGAACTGATCGCGGCGGCCAAGTCCGAAGGCAAGCTCGTCTACTACACGGCGAACTTCGCCGAGATCGAACAGCAGGTGATCAAGGCCTTCAACAAGCGCTTTCCCGAGATCACGGTCGAGATGGTCCGTGCGCCCGGCGGCCAACTTATCACCCGCGTGAAGACCGAGGCTGCGGCCGGCAAGCTGATCGCCGACGTCGTCGACCACTCCGATCGCGCGCTGATGCAGCCATTGGAAGATCTGTTCCAGGACTACGCGCCACCGAATGCGGCCGACTACGATCCGCATGCACTGATCTCACCGAAGCTGTGGCCGCGCGCCACGATCGCCTGGTCGATCGCCTACAACACGGAGCTGGTGAAGGATCCGCCGAAATCCTGGATGGACCTGACCAAGCCGCAATATGACAAGCTGATCGGCCAGGTGTTCGCGCAGTCCGGCGGCACCACCTGGACGCGGATCATGTTCGAGCGCGAGGTGCTCGGCGAAGATTATTGGGCGAAGCAGGCGGCGACCCATCCGGTGCTCTATCCCTCGGGCGCGCCGACCGCCGATGCGCTGGTGCGCGGCGAGATCGCGATCGCGCCGCTGCTCTACAACGTAGTCTATCAAAAGAAGAAGGACGGCGCGCCGATCGAGATCTTCTTCCCGCCAGAGGGCTCTCCGGTCAATCCCTATGCGAGCGGGATTCCAAAGACGGCAGCTCACCCCAACGCGGCAAAGCTGTTCCTGAACTGGTGCCTGTCGAAGGAGGGGCAGACCTTCATGATCAAGGAGCTCGGCAATCTCACCTCGTTGAAGGAGCCGCCGGCCTTCCCGGAAGGATTCGATCCCAAGGTGGTCAAGCTCTGGTACCCGAACTTCGACCAGTATGTGAAGCTGCACGCGGCATGGGTCGCCGAGTGGGACAAGACGTTCGGTTATCGGCAATAGGCGACGAGGCAGGCGATGACGGCGACGCTCGAAGTCACCGATCTCAGGAAGCAGTTTGCGATCGGCCGTCCGGCCATCGATGGCGTTAGCTTCAATGTGCCGGCCGGCGAGATCGTGGTGCTGCTGGGGCCATCCGGATGCGGCAAGACCACGACGCTGCGTTGCGTCGCGGGGCTCGAGCATCCGACCGGCGGCGAGATCAGCATTTCCGGCCGGGTGGTCTCCTCGCCGGCGCGCGGCGTCCTGGTGCCGCCGCGTGCGCGCAATCTCGGCATGGTGTTCCAGTCCTATGCGGTGTGGCCGCATATGACGGTGCGGCAGAACGTCAGCTATCCGCTGAAGCACCGCACGGTCGGGCACACCGATGCCGCTCGCATGGTCGAGGACGCGCTGGCGCTGGTCGGGCTGTCAGACTATGCCGACCGGCCGGTGGTGGCGCTGTCGGGCGGACAGATGCAGCGCGTCGCGCTGGCGCGCAGCATGGTGTACCGGCCGCAACTCTTGCTGCTGGACGAGCCGTTGTCGAATCTCGATGCCAAACTGCGCTTGCGGCTGCGCGATGATCTCCGTGTCATCCTCAAGCAGACCGGGATGACTGCGCTCTATGTCACCCATGATCAGGCCGAGGCGGTCGTGCTCGGCGACCGCATCGGTGTCATGCGCGACGGCAAGCTGTTGCAGATGGACACGCCCGACGTGATCTACAATCATCCCGCCGATCTGTTCGTCGCCAATTTCACCGGTGCGACCAACGAGCTTGCCGGCCGGCTGGTCGCATGCCACGGCCGCTACGGCGTGGTCGATTTCGGCGACGGCCGGCAAGGCGAGGTGGCCCTGTTCCAGCCGCTTAATCCCGACGAGAAGGTACGCGTCGCGCTGCGGCCCGAGAACATCGCGATCGGCCGGCCCGATGGCGCCAATACGTTTGCGGCAAAAGTGCTCGACCGCCGATACCAGGGCACCCAGACCGCCTATGGCATCGAGCTGTTCGGCAAACGGCTCGAAGCGATCGAGCTCGGCACCGCCGCGCGTCATCAGGTCGGCGTCGAGGCACAGGTCGTGTTGCCCCGCGAATGCCTGTGGGCCTATCGCGACACCGGGCCCGCGTCTCCTGACTGACAAGAAGTTACTGCAGCGCCATTCCAGACGTCTTGATCACCGTCGTCAGCTTCTGCTGATCGGCCTTCATCAGCGCGGCGAGCTCGTCGAGCGACATCGGCTTGCCCGGAATGTTGGCGAGCGACAGCTGGCGCTGCACGTCCGGGTTCTGCAACGCCTTGTTGATCGCCGCATTGATCTTCGCAAGCAGCGGTGCCGGCGTGGCAGCCGGCAGGTAGATGCCGTACCAGGGCACGTAGGCGGCCTCGGCGAAGCCGGCCTCCGCAATCGTCGGCACCTCCGGCAGGTCGGGGACGCGCTTGTCGGTGAGCACCGCGAGCGGCTTGACGCTGCCGGCCTTGATGTGCGGCAGCGCGAGTTCGAGCGAGACGATCTCGAAATGCATCAGGTTGGTCATCAGGTCGATCAACGCCTGCGGCTGGCCCTTGTAGCCGACATTGGTCAGCTTGATCCCGGCGACCTGAAACAGCTTCTGCGCGCTGAGATCGATCGACGATCCGGTGCCGGGATTGCCGAAATTGAACTCTCCGGGCCGCTTGCGGGCCAGCTCGACGAACTCGCCGATCGTCTTCACCGGCATCGACGGATGCACCAGCGCGACGCTTTGATTCCAGACCGCGAGGCCGACGCAGGTGAAATCCTTGGCCGCGCTCCAGCCGGCATCCTTGTAGAGATCGGGGTTGACCAGCAAAGCGGGGCCGGTGACGAGCCAAGTGTAGCCGTCCGGCTCGCTGCGCGCGACCGCGGCGGTGCCGATATTGCTGTTGCCGCCGGGACGCGCCTCCACCACGACGGTCTGCTTCCAGTCGCGGCCGACCTGCTCGGTCACCGCGCGCGCGACGATGTCGACGATGCCGCCGGCGGGGTAGGGCACGACGATGTGGATCGGCCGGCTCGGGTAATTGTCCTGCGCCTTGGCGCCGGCGCTAACCAGCGGGATGAATGCGATTGCCGCGAGCAGTCGAATGGCGGTTGCGATGCCGCGCATGTCTCCCTCCCCATGTCTGTCGCATCGTCTGCGCGATGCGTCTTAGTCGTTCGCCACCAGTGAGCGGATGCTGCGGGCGAGCCCGAGGATGCGCGGCCCGCATTCGCGCTCGATCTGCTCGGCGCTGAAGCGAAACGAGGGGATGCCGCAATTGACCGACAGGCATTCGCCGGCGGGCGTGCGATACAATGGCGCGGCGACGCCGAAAATCTCGCGACGCCATTCGCCAAGCGAGACCGCGAAGCCGCGCTCGTTGCAGAGCTCGACGTCCGGCAGCGTGCGCCGCTCGACATAGTCGAGCTCCTCGGGGCGTTCGGCCTTCACGCGCGCGACATAGGCGTCGCGTTCCTCCGTGGTGAACAGCGACAGCAGCGCGCGCCCGACCGCGGTCGCGCCAGCGAGGAGACGAAGCCGACGTCAGGCACGTGCGGCACCGCGTCCGTGGTGCGCAGCGTCTCGACATAGATGAAGTCGAGCCCGAACGGCATTGCGATCGACACCGTGCCGCCGGTGTAGGCAGCGAAGTCACGCATCAGGGGGCGCGCGAGCTGACGGACCTTGAGCGACGACAGCACCGGATAGGCAGCGGCAAGCACGCCCAGGCCGAGCACGAAGCGGCCCTTGGCGTCGCGCCTGAGATAGCCGAGCTGCTCCAGCGTGTAGGTCAGGCGCGAAACGGTCGGTCGCGACAGGCCGGTGTGTTCGGCAAGCTCCGCATTCGAGAGTGGACCTGCGTGGTTGCGGAACGCCGCCAGCACATCGAGCCCATGCGCCAGGGTGGTCGCAAAGGACGGGTCGGTCTGGGGTTCGAGCGAGGACAATGCCGCCATGCGAAATAATGGTCCCAAAGAGGCAGAAATGTCAATATATCGAAATGAATTTGCAAATCGTTTGATATGGGCTTATCTGACGCCCAAAGGGACGGTCCCAAAGGGACGGGAGGCGGCATGGATTTCGGTCTGTCCGAGCGATCGGAGCGTTGGCGGCGCGATCTGCTAGCCTTCTTCGAGCAGGAGGTGCTGCCGCGCCATCGCGCCTGGCTCGACCACGTCCGTACCCACAACGACGCGCCGCCCTTCATGGCCGAGATGCAGCAGAAGGCGCGGGCGGCGGGCCTGTGGAATCTCGGCCTGCCTGAACTCGCCGATGATGAGCCGGGCACGCGGCTCTCCAATCTCGACTACGCGCCGCTCGCCGAGATCATGGGACGGCTGTTGTGGGCGCCGGAGGTGTTCAACTGCCAGCGCCCGACGTGCCGAACATGATCGCCTTGCAGGCTTGCGCGACGCCGGAGCAGAAGGCGCGCTGGCTGGCGCCGCTGCTCAACGCCGAGACGCGCTCCGCCTTCGGCATGACCGAGCCTGATGTGGCCTCGTCGGATGCAACCAATATCGCAACCCGGATGGTGCGCGACGGCGATCACTACGTCATCAACGGGCGGAAGTGGTTCATCACCGGCGCCGCGCATCCGCGCTGCAGTTTCCTGATCGTCATGGGTGTGACGGATGCCGGCGCCGAGCGCACCAGCCGGCATTCCTGCATCATCGTGCCGATGGATGCGCCCGGCGTGCGGCTGGTGCGGCGGCTGCGCTGGATGGGCTGCGAGGATCATGTCGCGCCGATCGGCGAGCTCGTGTTCGACAATGTCCGGGTGCCCGCGGAAACCTGCTCGGCGCCGAGGGCGAGGGCTTCAAGGTCGCGCAGGTCCGGCTCGGTCCGGCCCGCATCCACCACTGCATGCGCTCGATCGGGCTCTGCGAGCTTTTGATCGAGCTGATGATGGCGCGCGCCGCGGAGCGCAGCGCGTTCGGCCGCACCGTGATCCAGTACGACACCGTGCAGCGCTGGATCGCCGAATCCCGCGTCGAGCTGGAGCAGGCGCGGCTGCTCGCCTATCGCTGCGCCTGGCGGCTCGATCAGGCCGGCCATCACAGCGCTTGGCGCGACGTCTCGCTGATCAAGGTCGCGGTGCCGGCGATGCTGCAGAAGATCGCCGACCGTGCGATCCAGGTGTTCGGCGCGATGGGTGGCTCCGACGACACGCCGATCCATCAGGCGCTGGCCTGGGGGCGGCTGCTCCGGATCGGCGACGGGCCCGACGAGGTCCATCTGCGGCAGATCTTCCGGATGGAGCCGATGCCGGACTGGTCGATCGCCAACTCGCCCTATCTTGCTGCACATCCCGCCTAAGCGGCGCTAGAGTATCCACCGAAATTTCCTGAACGAGGCGCCTTCCGATGACGATGACCGAGCAAGCCCGAGACGCAAAGCCCGCCGCGATCGACAAAGAGCGGCTGCGCTCGAAATATCGCGAGGAGCGCAACAAGCGGCTGCGTCCCGACGGCAATGACCAGTATCTCCAGATCAAGGACCAGCTCGCGCATTATCTCGAGGATCCCTACACGCCGGTGGTGGAGCGCGCGCCGAAGACCGATCACGTCACCTTCGCTTTCATCGGCGGCGGTTTTGCCGGGCTCGCCACCGCGGCGCGGCTGACCGAGGCCGGCGTCAAGGATGTCCGCATCGTCGAGAAGGGCGGCGATTTCGGCGGCACCTGGTACTGGAACCGATATCCCGGCGCGCAGTGCGACACGGCGTCGATGGTCTACATGCCGCTGCTCGAAGAGACCGGCCACATGCCGTCGGAGAAATACGCGCATGCGCCGGAAATCCTGGCGCACTGCCAGCGGATCGGCAGGCAATTCGGTCTCTACGACAATGCGCTGTTCCACACCGAGGTGACGGGCCTCGGCTGGGACGCGACGCAATCGCGCTGGATCATCCGCACGACGCGGGGCGATGCGTTCACCGCGCAATATGTCGGCATCGGCACCGGCCCACTGCATGTGCCGAAGCTGCCGGGCATTCCCGGCATCGAGCGCTTCAAGGGCCACTCGTTCCACACCAGCCGCTGGGACTACGACTACACCGGCGGCGATCCCAAGGGCGCGCCGATGGACAAGCTTGCCGACAAGCGCGTCGGCATCATCGGCACCGGCGCGACGTCGGTGCAGTGCATTCCGCATCTCGCGCGCGCCTGCAAGGAGCTCTACGTGTTCCAGCGCACGCCGTCGTCGGTCGACGTGCGCGGCAACGGCCCGATCGATCCCGACTGGTTTGCCGATATCGCGACGCCGGGTTGGCAGCAGCGCTGGCTGGAGAACTTCACCGCCAACCAGGCTGGCGGATCGGCAGAGGAAGATCTCGTTCAGGACGGCTGGACCGACTTGTCGAAGCGGATCCGCGCCAAGGTGATGCTGCTGCCGCGCGAGCAGCGCACCCTTGAAAACATGCGGGCGGTGTTCGAGGATTCCGACTTCGAGAAGATGGAGGAGATCCGCAACCGGGTCGACACCATCGTTCGCGATTCCGGCACCGCGAAAAACCTCAAGGCCTGGTACGGCCAGCTCTGCAAGCGGCCATGTTTCCACGACGCCTATCTGCAGGCGTTCAACACGCCGGGCACCCACCTGGTCGATACCGACGGCAAGGGCGTCGAAGAGATCACCGAGAACGGGATCGTCGTCGCGGGCAAGGAATACAAGCTCGACTGCATCATCTACGCGTCCGGCTTCGAGGTCGGCACCGAGTATAAGCGGCGGGCGGGTTTCGACGCGACGGGCCGCGACGGCATCAAGCTGTCGGAGTATTGGGGCGAGGGCATGCGCACCAAGCACGGCATCCATGTCCATGGCTTCCCGAACCTGTTCTTCGTGCAGCCGACGCAGGGCGCCAATCTGATCTCCAACGTGCCGCATAACCTGACCGAAGCGGCGCGCACCATCGCCCTGATGGTCGGACACGCGCAGGACAACGGCTTCAAAGAAATCGAGGTCAGCAAGGACGCCGAGGACCGCTGGGTCGAACTGCTGCTGACTGCGGTCGGCCGGATGATCGGCGGGCCTGATTGCACGCCCGGCTATTACAACAATGAGGGACGCGAGCCCGGGCCGGCGGCCAAGCTCAATGTCGGCTATCCGGCGGGCGCGCTGGCCTACTTCAAATATATCGACGAGTGGCGCCGCAGCGGTGAGTTCGAAGGCGTGCAATTCCGCTGAGCGGTGCACGATCGGGACTGATTTCTGCCCAACGAGGGAGTGCCTGAGTATGACCCAGACAACCGCAGGTGAGACGTCGCACGAAGGTCCGAAGGCGGCATCCGCGCCGGTCATCGCGCAGCACGAGGCGACGCTGAAGGCGCTGCCGTTCTCCGATACGCGTGACTTCGATGACGCCGCGCGCGGCTTCCTCGGCACCATCGAGCATGCGCGCATCACCTCGGCGCAGGGGCGGGTGGTCTGGAGCCTCGAGCCCTACGGCTTCCTGTCCGAGGAGAAGGCGCCCGCGACCGTCGATCCGAGCCTGTGGCGGCAGTCGCGCCTCAACATGCATCACGGCCTGTTCGAGGTGGTGCCTGGTGTCTACCAGATACGCGGCCTCGACATCGCCAACATGACGCTGATCGAGGGCGACAAGGGCGTGATCGTGGTCGACACGTTGACCTCGATCGAAGGTGCACGCGCTGCAATGGAGTTGTATTTCCAGCATCGCGGCAAGCGGCCGGTCGCCGCCGTCATCTTCACCCATACCCACACCGATCATTGGGGCGGCGCGCGCGGCGTGGTCGACGACGCCATGCTGGCGGCGGGCGTGCCGATCATCGCGCCGAACTTGTTCATGGAGCACGCGGTCTCCGAGAACATCATCGCGGGACCGGCGATGCTGCGTCGTGCGCAGTATCAGTTCGGGCCGTTCCTGGCCAAGGGCGTGCGCGGCCATGTCGATTGCGGTCTCGGCAAGACCATGGCGGCGGGCGGCGTGGCGCTGCTGCGGCCGACCGACCTGATCATCGCGACCGGCGACAAGCGCGTGATCGACGGCGTCGAGTTCGAATTCCAGATGGCGCCGAACAGCGAGGCGCCCGCGGAGATGCACTTCTTCATCCCGCGCTACAAGCTCCTGAACCTCGCGGAGAACTGCACGCACAATTTCCACAACCTGCTGCCGTTCCGCGGCGCCGATGTGCGCGATGCGTTGGCCTGGTCGAAATATCTCGGCGAGGCGCTGCAGATGTGGGGCGGCAAGGCGGAGGCGATGTGCGGCCAGCATCATTGGCCGGTGTGGGGGCGGGAGCGGATCGACACCATGATCCGCGAGCAGCGCGACCTCTATAAATATGCGCACGACCAGACCATCCGGTTGATGAACCACGGCCTCAACGCAGCCGAGATTGCCGAGACGATCCGGCTGCCGCAGAGCTTGGAGGGCGCCTGGCACGGCCGCGGCTATTACGGCCATATCCGCCACAATGTGAAGGCGATCTACCAGAAGTATCTCGCTGGTACGACGCCAATCCCGGTCAACCTCGATCCGCTGCCGCCGGTCGAGGCCGGCCGGAAGTATGTCGAGTATATGGGCGGCGCCGACGCGATCCTGAAACGCGCCGCGGCCGACTTCGCCAAGGGCGAGTTCCGCTTTGTCGCGCAGGCCGTCAGCCATCTCGTGTTCGCCGAGCCGGACAACCAGGCGGCGCGCGCATTGCTGGCCGACACGTACGAGCAGCTCGGCTACGCGGCTGAGAGTTCGACCTGGCGCAATGCCTATCTGTTCGGTGCCCAGGAGCTGCGGCAGGGCATGCCGAAGACGCCGCCGCGCTCGCCGATGCCGCGCGAGACGCTCGCCGCGCTGCGCACTGAGCAGCTCTGGGACGTGCTCGGCATCCGCCTCAACGGTCCCAAGGCCGAAGGCAAGCGCATCGTGTTGAACTGGAGCTTTACCGACACCGGCGAGAGCTTCGTGCTCAATCTCGAGAACTCCGCCCTAACCTACGTCAAGGGCGCGCAGGCGGCCGATGCGCATGCCAGCTTCACGCTGGCGCGCAGCGTGCTCGACGAGGTGATCGCAAAGCTGACCACGTTCCCGGAAGCGGTCGGTGCTGGCAAGGTCAAGGTATCCGGCGAGCCGCTGCGGCTCGGCGAGTTGATGATGCTGATGGACGAGTTTCCGCGGATGTTCGAGATCGTCGAGCCGAAGCGGACGGTGGTGAGGTAGAGCCGTATGTGCCGAATGTTGACCGTCACCCTGAGGAGCGCGCTCTTGCGCGCGTCTCGAAGGGTCGACGGCCTCCGGCCGGGCCGTGAATCCTTCGAGGCGCGCCCAACGGTGCAAGTGCACCGCAAGGCTCGCACCTCAGGATGACGGGTTGTTGAGTGCCGATTCAAATTCCGAGATATGCCGCCTGCACCTGCTTGTTGTTGGCGAGCTCGGCGCTGCTTCCCTGCATGATCACGTTGCCGCTTTCCAGCACATAGGCGCGCTGCACCAGTGACAGCGCGCGGCTGACATTCTGCTCGACGAGCAGGATCGCGGTGCCCATCTTGTGGATCTCGCCGATCTTCTCGAAGGTGACATCAGTCATGACGGGAGCGAGCCCGAGTGACGGCTCGTCCAGCATCAACAGGCGTGGCTTCAGCATCAGCCCGCGGCCGACCGCGACCATCTGCTGCTCGCCGCCGCTCATGGTGCCGGCGAGCTGCTTCCTGCGGTCGGCGAGCCGCGGGAAGATGCTGTAGACCAACTCCATCGTGCGTACGCGATCTGCTTTCGCCTTCGGCGTATAGGCGCCGATCTCGAGGTTCTCCTGCACCGTCATCTCGGGAAACACCTGGCGGCCTTCCGGGACATGCGCGATGCCGAGCTCGGGGATCCGGTAGGGCGGGAGCGCGGCGAGGTCGACGCCGTCGAAGGTGACCTTGCCCGCGAACAGTTTGACAAGGCCGGAGACCGCGCGCAGCGTCGTGCTCTTGCCGGCACCGTTGGCACCTAACAGGCCGACGGCTTCGCCCTCGCCAATGGAGATGCTGACATCGGTGATGGCGGGGACCGAGCCGTAGCTGGCGCTGACGCGGGCGAGCTCAAGCATGGGCGTCTCCCGGCGCCGGCGGATGTACGTAGGAACCGAGATAGGCGCGGATTACCTCCGGATTCTCCACGATCTCCTTCGGCGCGCCCTCGGCGATCTTCTGGCCATGGTCGAGCACCACGATGTGGCGGGCCACCGCCATGATCGCCCGCATCACATGCTCGACGATCACGATGGTCAGGCCGCTTGCGGAGAGTTTCTTGACCAGCGCCACCGCCTGATCGATCTCGGCCGGGTTGAGCCCGGCCATCACCTCATCAAGCAGCAGGATCCTGGGCTGCGTCGCCAACGCGCGGGCCATCTCCAGCCGGCGCTGGTCGATCGTTGTGAGGTCTTTGGCCGGGGTCTGCTCCTTGGCGCCGAGGCCGACGAACTCGATCGCCTCGCGTGCCTTCTTTTGCGCGGCGGCAATGTGGCGGTCGCGCAGGAAGGCGCCGGTCATCACATTGGCGAGCACCGTCATCGCGCCGAACGGTTTGGCGACCTGGAAGGTGCGGGCCATGCCGAGCGCGCAGACGTCATGTGGCTTGAGACCCACGACCTCATGACCGAAGGCGAGCACCGAGCCGGAGTCCGGCCGGTGAAATCCCGTGATCAGATGAAAGCTCGTGGTCTTGCCGGCGCCGTTTGGCCCGATCAGCGCGACCGTCTCGTTCTCCTGTACCGTGAAGCTGACGTCCTGCACGGCGCGCAAGCCGCCGAAGCGCTTGCTGAGGCCCTTGATGACCAGTGCTTCTGCCATCGGGGCGACCTCAGGCGCGTGCCGGCTTGCGCCGGAGCGTGCGGTGATAGACGTCGGTCGCAAACCCGATCAGCCCGGTCGGCCGCCACAAGATGACCGCCATCAGGATCAGGCTGTAGACCGTGAGCTGGATGCCGCCCACCGAGCTGCCGAGCCAGCTCTGCAGCAGCGCCGAGGTGGTTTCCAGCAGCACGGTGCCGATCACGGGGCCCCACAGCGTGCCGATGCCGCCGACGATCGACACCAGCGCCGCCTCGATCGAGACGTTGAAGCTGAACGCGGTCGCGGGATCGATGAAGTAGATGTACTGGGTGTAGAAGGTGCCGGCGAGCGCGGTCAGGAACGCGCTGATCATGTAGATGTCACGCTTGATCTTCGGCGCGTTGACGCCGACCGCCTCGGCGGCGTCCTCATCCTCGCCGATCGCGACGAGGTAGTAGCCCATCCAGGATTTCTCGATCCTGTGGGTGATCCACAGCCCCACCACGAGCAAGCCGAGCACGACGTAGTAATACGACGACTTCTCCTCGAACTGCATCATCAGCGGCGCGCTGCCGAGGTTCGGAATCGTGGTGCCTTCGGCGCCCCAGGCGAAGTCGCGGAACTTGAGGAAGATCAGCATCAGCACCTGGGCGGTCGCGATCGTCGCGATGGTGAAGTAGGGGCCGCGCAGGCGGAAGCAGAGCCAGCCGATCGGCAGGCTCGCCAGCATTGCCACCACGCCGCCCGCGATCATCCCGATCCAGGGCGAGATGCCGTAGTTCACCTGCATGATGGTCGAGGTGTAGGCGCCGAGGCCGAAATAGGCGGCGTGCCCGAGCGATAGCTGCTTGGCATAGCCGCCCATCAGGTTCCAGGCGACGCCGATGAACGAGAACAAGAGAATGCGGATGAAGATGTCGATCGCAAACGACGAGGTGACGAGCTGCGGCAAAGCGAGCATGACGACGGCCCCGACCGCCAGCCACAGCCATTTCATGTTGCCTGAGGTCTGCATCAGCGGCCCCTCCTGGCGCCAAGGCCGCTCGGCCTGAAGGCAAGCGTCAACAGCAGCAGCGCGAACACCACGATGAGGCCGGAATCGGCGCCGACGAACTGGATGCCGAGCGATTCCGCGATACCCATCATCAGGCTCGCGACCAGCGCGCCCATCACATTGCCGAGCGTCCCCATCACGACCGCGACGAACGCCATCAGCACGAACACCTGGCCGACAAATGGATAGGCCGAATAGAACGGCATCAGGAGCGAGCCGGCGGCGCCTGCGAGCGCCAGCGCGGTGCCGAACGCCACCGCGAACACGCGGTTGGGATTGATCCCCATCAGCATCGCGACGTCGCGGTTCTGCGAGGCGGCGCGCATGGCGCGGCCGAGATCGGTGGTGTGCAGGAACACCCAGAGCAGGCCGCTCAGCGCCATCGCGACCGCGAAGGCGATCAGCTTTGCCACGGGAATGTACAGCCCGCCGATGTGCCAGGCCGCATCCGAATAGGAGGTGTGGACGGTGCGGTAGTTGGCGCTGAACAGCATCAGCGAGAGATTGAGCAGCAGCAGCGACAGCGCGAAGGTCAGGAAGATCTGCGGCATGTCGTTCGGCCCGAGCACCCTGCGGATCAGGAAATGCTGGAGCAGCACGCCGGCGAGGAACAGCACCGGCATCGAGACCACCAGCGAGACCAGCGGATCGATGCCGAACTGGGTGGCGAGGAAGAACGAGATGTACATCCCGAGCATCACGAACTCGCCCTGGGCGAAATTCACGATCTTGACCACGCCGAAGATCAGCGTGACGCCGATGCTGACAAGCGCGTAGATGCCGCCGATAAGCAGGCCGTTGATCACGGCCTGGGCCAGTGTCTCCCACATGCGATGCGACCGCGGCTCAGGTCTTCATCAGCGGGGCGCGGGCGTCTTCCTTGGGGAAGATGCTGGCAAGATCGGCATTCTGCCACTGCACGCCGACCGGGCGGCCATAGACATTTTTGCCGTCGGGGCCGAACTTGACCTTGCCGCCCGGCGCCATCGCCGCATAGCCGGAGGAGACGTCGAGCGTCGAGAGCGCCTCGCGCACCTTCTTCGGATCGGCGGAGGCGGCGCGCTCCAGCGCGTCGGCCAGCATGAAGGTCTGCGCGACCAGGCCGCCGGCATATTCGAAGGCGAACTCGCCGGTGCGCTTCTTGAATTCGGCGTTGACCTTCTGCGCATCATCGTTGACGTCGTGGTTCCAGTGCGCGACGCCCTGCAGCCCCTCGGCGGCCTTGCCGACATTCTTGTAGAAGTCCGGCATCACGAAGCCGCCCGAGCCGCCATTGATCGCGATGTCGAGCCCGACCTGCTTCACGGTGCGCACGATCAGGATGAGATCGTTGAGGTAGGACAGCGAGAACAGGGTATTGGCGCCGGAGGCCTTGACCTTGTTGATCAGCGGGCTCGCATCGGTGAAGCCGGCCGAGTAGGGCTCGAACATCACGATCTCGACGCCTTCGCCCGGCGCCAACTCCTTCAGCCCGTTCGAGGTCGAGGTGCCGAACGCGGTGTTCTCGAAGATGACGGCGACCTTGGCCTGCTGGCTGACGAGCTTGGCCATCTGCAACTGCGCCTTGGCGAATTGCGAGGCGCGCGCGAATGGCGTGAAAGTGTAGCTGCGTCCCTTATTGAGTTGGTCGGAGCTCGATCCGGTGATGATCGGAACCCGGGCGCGCTCGCAGACCTCGCTCGCGATCAGGGTCAGGGCGCTGGCGTAGCAGCCGTGGATCGCCGACAGCTTGTTGCCTGATATCAGGCGGTCGGTCTCGGTCCGCGTCACCGTGGTGTCGCTCTGCACGTCGGAGACGATCAGGTTGAGCTTGGCACCGCCGAGCGACTTGATGCCGCCGGCCTCGTTGACCATGTCGACGGCGAGCTTGGCCGCGGCAACGCAGCCGGTGCCGATCTGCGCCATGCTGCCCGTGCTCGGATAGAGCGCGCCGATGTTGATCGGATCGGCGGCCCAGCCGCGCAACGGCACGGCGCCGAATGCGCCGGCGGCGAGCGCGCCGCCGGTCCTGGCCAGGAATTTGCGGCGGTTCAGCTTTGTTCGTGAGGCCTTAGTCGGCACGGCATTATTAATGGCCGACGGCTTGCGGTCCCCTGTCATGGCGTTCCCCCTGTGCGACCACGGCACGGTTGCTCCGTCCGCTCGCTTATTATTTTTTGCTCAAGCGGGGCGCATAAGAGCACGTAATCCGCCAATCGCAAAGGCGATATCGGTCGGGTTCACACGGAGGCGGGCGAGGGTGGGTGCGTCGCAGCAATCACGCGGCGCGCGCATGCGGATCGCTTCACTGTGCGGGAGTTGCCGCCGGGGATGACGGTATTATTGACAATCGAATGACCCAACGGACCGGCACGGACATTGCCGGCCGGCCCGCCGGATCATTCGATCGGCCGCTGCAACGGCTATTCCGCGCTCGCCACCAGCTTGAAGCGCGGCTTGGCTTCCATCAGGCTGCGATAGGCGGCGAGATAGTCGAGCGCCATGCGGCGCGCGGTGAAGCGGGTCTCGAACTGCTTGCGGATCGCGTCGCGATTGAGCGTCGAAAGCCGGCCGACCGAGGAGATCGCGCTGATCTCGTCCTCGACGATGAAGCCCGTCAGGCCATCCTCGATGATCTCCGGCACCGAACCGCGGTTATAGGCGATGACAGGCGTGCCGCATGCCATCGCTTCGATCATCACGAGACCAAACGGCTCCGGCCAATCGATCGGAACCAGCAGCCCGATCGCGCCGCTGAGAAAATCAGGCTTCTCGCGGTCGCTGATCTCGCCGATGAATTCGACCAGCGGATTGTTCGTGATCAACGGCTTGATCAACTCGTCGTAATACTCTTGGTCGGCGCGATCGACCTTGGCTGCGATCTTCAGCGGAATGCCGCAGCGGGTCGCGATCTTGATCGCGCGATCGACGCCTTTCTCCGGCGCGATGCGGCCGAGCACGGCGAGATAGGATTGTCTGGCCGGTTGCGGCGTCAGCAGATTTTCCGGCAGGCCGTGATGGATGGTGCGCACCCAGTGCGCTTGCGGAACCGGCCGCCGCTGCGCGTTGGAGATCGAAATCACCGGGATCTTGGAGAAGGTGTTGAAGACGGGCTGGTGCTCCGGCAGGTCGAGCCGCCCGTGCAACGTGGTCACGAACGGCGTCGGTTGCCGTGCGAACAGCGACCACGGGTAATAGTCGAGATGGCAGTGCAGGAAGTCGAACTCCTCGTCGTCGGCTTTCTGCCGCACGCGCTCCAGCATCACCATGTGCAGCGCGTTGGGGTCGCGGACGGAGCCGTCGAGGCGCAGTGCCTTCGGCCAGGTCGCATCGAGCTTCGCGGAGGTCTGTGAATCGCCACTGGCGAATAACGTCACGTCATGTCCAAGTGTTACAAGTTCTTCGGTCAGCCAGTGCACGACCCGTTCGGTGCCGCCGTAGAGCTTGGGGGGTACAGCCTCCGTCAGCGGGGCAACCTGCGCGATGCGCATTCTCCGTCTCCTGTTTGTAATGTGGAATGAACTACCCTCAGCCCTCTGGTGGCACCGACATGCCAAAGACGGGAACGTTCTCGCACGTGCGAGGTTCCTTAGGTGTGGGAGATCTGCCGCTTCTTTCTTCCATCACACTGTGGTCTTGCTGATGCCATCACGCTCCAACAGGTTTTTGCCGACGCCAGCGTTGCAAAATTGTTGCGCAGTGATGGCCGCATCAAGGAATCCAACCGCCGCCCTTCACGTCATCGTGCACGAGAGCTTCGACTAAAATTTTCTCGTTCACCTTCAACAGCTTTTGCAGGACGTCATGGACCATCTGTCAGGATACGCGCATCGTCCGTTCCCCTTTGTGCTGCGCTATCTGCGCCGGCGGCTTCCGTCGCATGTTGTAATCTTGTCGGCTGTCGTCGCAGCGGTTGCCTGTTCGGTGGGCACGCAGTACGGCGTGAAGAATCTGGTCGACGCGTTGTCGGCCAGTCCGTCGGCCGCGAATGGCGTATGGCTGGCATTCGCTCTGCTCATGTCGCTGATCGCAGCCGACAACTTCCTGTGGCGGATCGCGAGCTGGACCGCGAGCTACACTTTCGTCAGCGTCACCGGCGACCTGCGCCGCGACATGTTCCGCCATCTCACCGGCCACGCGCCGAGCTATTTCACGGATCGGCTGCCGGGCATGCTGACCAGCCGGATCACCGCAACGTCGAACGCGGTGTTCACGGTGGAGAACATGTTCGTATGGAATGTGTTGCCGCCCTGCATCGCCACCTTCGCCGCGATCACCCTGGTTGGAACCGTCAGCGTGACAATGTCAGCAGTGCTGATCCTGATCGCGGGAACCATGGTGGTTGCGATGTTCCGCATGGCCGCCGCCGGCAGGCCGCTGCATGACGATTTCGCCAACAGAGCAGCCGCGGTCGACGGCGAGATGGTCGACGTCATCAACAATTTGCCGCTGGTGCGTGCGTTCTGCGGTCTCGGCTATGAGCACGACCGCTTCGACGCGACCGTCAATCGGGAACTCGTCGCGCGCGGCCGTTCCCTGCGATATCTCGAAAAGCTCCGCCTCGTTCACGCTGCTGTGACCGTGGTCCTCACGATCGCAATGCTGGCCTGGGCGCTCTCGCTCTGGCAGCAGGGTCAGGCCACCACCGGCGACGTCGTGCTGGTGTGTACGCTCGGCATCTCGATCCTGTCCGCCACCCGCGATCTCGCCGTCGCGCTGGTCGACGTCACCCAGCATGTCGCGCGCCTCACCGAGGCGCTGGCGACCCTGTTGCAGCCGCACGAGCTGAAGGACCATCCGGAGGCCGAGGCGCTGGTGAAGAGCGGCGCGGCGATCGCCTTCAACAACGTCTCGTTCCGCTACCCCGGCGGCCTCCAGGTGTTCGAGCGCTTCAGCCTGCGCATCCAGCCCGGTCAGCGCGTCGGCCTGGTCGGCCAGTCCGGCGGCGGCAAGTCAACACTGTTTACCCTTCTGCAGCGCTTCTACGATGTCGAGCAGGGCCACATCACGGTCGATGGCCAGGACATCTCGCGCGTCACCCAGCAGAGCCTGCGTGCGGCGATCTCGGTGGTGCCGCAGGACATCTCGCTGTTCCATCGCTCGATCCTGGAGAACATCCGCTACGGCCGGCCGGACGCCACCGACGACGAGGTGCTGCGGGCGGCGATCGCCGCGCGCTGCGACTTCATCGAAAGCCTGCCCGAGGGTATGAACACCATCGTCGGCGATCGCGGCGTCAAGGTCTCGGGCGGCCAGCGCCAGCGCATTGCGATCGCGCGCGCGTTCCTGAAGGACGCGCCGATCCTGCTGCTCGACGAGGCCACCGCGGCGCTCGATGCCGAATCCGAGGAGGCGATCCGCGAGGCGTTGTCGCGCCTGATGCGCGGGCGTACGGTGGTGGCGATCGCGCATCGTCTCGCGACGCTGCGCAGCTTCGACCGCGTGGTCGTGCTGCAAGGCGGGCGGATCGTCGAGGACGGTCCGCCCGATATCCTGGTGAAGGGAAGGGGTCCCTACCGCGACCTCGTGGCGCGCGAAATGGGCCGCCTCTCCACCAGCGCGGCCTGATCCCCGCGTCATCAAGCCTGTGCTTGCGTTCCCGTGCGTTCGTTGAGCCCGGAATCGAGCTGAGAAAGGTCGCCAGAGGTTCAGATGGCAGCTGACGTCGTTACGCAGATCATCACCGCTCGTACCGCTGAGCATGTCGCCGAGTCGCCGTTCTACATTCCCATGACCGGGCCCGCGGCGCGGCCGCGGCGCTCGCTCAAGCATGACGACACCTTCATCGTGCTCGACAGCCATGGCGATATCGGCGCCTCGGCCGGCGGGCCGGACGGCCTGTTCAACGCCGACACGCGCTACCTCGCGCGGCTGGAAATGGTGCTGGAGGACGTGCAGCCATTGCTGCTCGGCTCCAACATGCGCGACGACAATTCGGCACTGACGGTCGATCTGACCAATTCCGACGTCTATCGCGACGGCCGCCTGACCTTGCAAAAGGACACGCTGCACATCGTGCGCTCGATCTTCCTGTGGCGCGGCACCGCCTACCAGCGCATCGGCCTGCAGAACCACGGCGAGCATGCCGCGAGCTTCGATCTCACGCTGCTGTTCGACAATGATTTCGCCGACCTGTTCGAGGTGCGCGGCGAGCGGCGGCCGCGGCGCGGCATCGGTTCGAGCAAGTTGCTCGGGCCGACCGACGTGGTGCTGGAATATTGCGGCCTCGACGAGCAGACTCGGATCACCGCGCTGCATTTCGATCCGCGGCCGACCCGGCTGTCGGTCAACGCCGCGACCTATCATTTCGAGCTCGAGCCCGCGCAGGTCACCTCGCTGTTCGTCGCGGTGTCCTGCAACAAGCCGATCATGCAGAAGCCGGTGCCGTTCTTCCGCGGCCTCCTGGCGCATCGCCGCGAGATGCGCAATTCCTCGGCTGGTGCGGCCTCGATCGAGACCTCGAACAATATTTTCAACGAGGTGCTGTGCCAGGCGATGGCCGACCTCAACATGCTGATGACGGAAACGCCGCAAGGCCGTTACCCCTATGCCGGCATTCCCTGGTATTCGACGACATTCGGTCGCGACGGGCTGATCACCGCGTTGCAAATGCTGTGGGTCGATCCGCGGATCGCCAAGGGCGTGCTGAAGCGGCTCGCGCTGTTCCAGGCCAAGGAGGTCGATCCGCTGGCCGACGCCGCGCCGGGCAAGATCCTGCATGAGATGCGCGGCGGCGAGATGGCCGCGCTTCGCGAGGTGCCGTTCGCGCATTATTACGGCAGCGTCGATTCGACACCGCTGTTCGTGCTGCTTGCCGGGCTCTATCTGGAGCGCACCGGCGACGTCGAGACGTTGCGCGAGCTGTGGCCGGCGGTCGAGGCCGGATTGCAGTGGATCGACGGTCCGGGCGATCCCGATCGCGATGGCTTCGTCGAGTATCAGCGCGCGACCGAAAAGGGACTGCGGAACCAGGGTTGGAAGGATTCCTTCGACGCCATCTTCCATGCCGATGGAACGCTTGCCGAGGGCAATATCGCACTGGCGGAAGTGCAGGGCTATGTGTTCGCCGGCAAGCAGCTTGCCGCGCGCGCGGCGCGCACGCTCGGCCTTGCGGACAAGGCTTTGAAGCTCGAAGCCGAGGCGGAGCGGTTGCGCGCGCGGTTCGAGGAGGCTTTCTGGTGCGAGGAACTCGGCACCTATGCGGTCGCGCTCGACGGCGCCAAGCAGCCGTGCAGGGTGCGCACCTCGAATGCCGGACAGACCTTGTTTTCCGGCATGGTGCGCCAAGATCGCGCGCGACGGGTCGCCGCGGATCTGATGAGCCAGAGATTCTTCTCGGGCTGGGGGATCCGCACTGTCGCCGTCGGCGAAGCGCGGTACAACCCGATGTCCTATCACGACGGCTCGATCTGGCCGCACGACAATGCGCTGATTGCGCTCGGATTGGCCCGCTACGGCCTCAAGCACTCGGTCGCACATCTGTTCAAGGGGCTTTTCGACGCCGCAAGCTATATGGAGCTGCGGCGGCTGCCGGAGCTGTTCTGCGGCTTCCGCCGCGAGCGCCGGCGCGGCCCGGTGCTCTATCCCGTGGCCTGCGCACCGCAGGCCTGGGCGAGCGCGACGCCGTTCACGCTGCTGGAGGCCGCGCTCGGGCTGGAGTTTGACACCGCGCGCGGCGAGATCCGCTTGCGTGATCCGTGCCTGCCGGAATTCCTCAACGACGTGGTGCTGCGCGACCTCAGGCTCGGTGCATCCAGCGTCGATCTCCGGCTGCGCCGCCACGGCGATGAGGTTTCACTCGAAGTGTTGCATACGCGCGGCCAGATCCAGGTGTCGATCGTGCTGACGCATTGAGTGTCGTCGCGCGGCGCGCGCCCGCCAGGGAAATCGTGGGGAGAGAGTAACATGCGTCCGAGGGTCATGGTCATGCTGGTCGCAGCGGCGCTGCTGACATGCGCTGGTGTCCGCGCCGCCGATGATGCATCGCCGTCGCCATCAGCGCCGCCGGCTGCTCAGGCGCCGCCTGCTGCTCAAGCGCCGCCAGCAACGCCCGCACCGCCGGCAGCCGCTGCGGCAAAGGAGCAGGCCAAGGAGTCGCCGCCACCCTCGGTGACCGTGATCGGGGCGCGCGATGCGCACGGCATTCTCGGGCGTGACGTTCGCAGCTCCGCCAATGAGGACATGGGCCGCATCGTCGACGTCATCGTCGACCGCGACGGCAAGGTGCGCGCCGCGGTGATCGATTTCGGCGGCTTCCTCGGCGTCGGCAGCCGCAAGATCGTGGTCGACTGGAACGCGCTGCGGTTCGCCGGCGTTTCCAGCAAGAGCGACAGCATCACGCTGGACCTCAACAAGCAGCAGGTGAGCGCTGCGCCTGAATACAAGGAAGATACGCCGCTGATCGTGCTGGGCGCGGCCGGCAATCTCCATCCATGGGACTACGAGCATTAGGGGGCAAAAGCTGGTCGCGCGTCCGAACTCTTCCTTCGAGACGGTTGGCGACGATCGTGACGAGCGATCAGCCGGCAGCACCAATATTGTGTCGATGGTGCCTGATCGGCCCAGTCCGGAACCGCCGAGCGGGCCGTCGCGCGAAAGCCAGCGCGGGCTCGACTGGTTCATCTTCTTCCTGGCCGACGTGCAGACCGGGTTCGGTCCGTTCATCGCGGTCTATCTGACGACCCAGAAATGGACCCAGGTCGAGATCGGCTTCGTGCTCTCGATCGGCGGCATCATCGGCCTGCTGGGCCAGATGCCCGGCGGGGCGATCGTCGATGCGGCGCGCTCGGAGCGCATTGTCGCGGGCTGCGCGGTGGCTGCGATCGGATCAGCCGCGCTGGCCTACGCGCTGTGGCCGATCTTTCCCGTGGTGACGCTCGCCGCGACGCTGCATGCGCTTGCAAGCTGCGTGCTGGGGCCTGCGATCGCCGCGATCAGCCTGGGCCTGGTCGGGCCGCGGGCGATCGGCGAGCGGCTCGGCCGCAATGCGCGGTTTGCCTCGCTCGGCAGCGGCTCGGCCGCGGCGCTGATGGGCGCCTGCGGCTATCTGTTGTCGAGCCGCTCGGTGTTCCTCGTCACCTTCATCCTGGCGATCCCGACGCTGCTGTCGCTGGCGCGTATCCGCGAGCGCGAGATCGACATCGCGCAGGCCCATGGCGAAGTGAAGCGCGAGGTTCCCGACAAGCGCGCCACCAGCGTGTTCAGTCTGGTGCGGCAGCGGCCGCTGTTGATCTTCGCCGGCGCGATGATGCTGTTCCAACTCGCCAATGCCGCGATGCTGCCGCTGATGGCGGGCGTGGTGACGACGCGGTCGAGCCAATGGGCGCCGGTCCTGATCGCTGCCTGTATCATCGTGCCGCAGGCGATCGTTGCGCTGTGCTCGCCGTCGGTCGGCCGCAAGGCCCAGGCCTGGGGCCGCCGGCCACTGCTGCTGATCGCGTTCGCTTCGCTGGTGATCCGCGGCCTGTTGTTCGCAACGGTGCGCGATCCCTATCTGCTGGTCGTGGTGCAGATCTTCGACGGCATCACGGCGGCGATCTTCAGTGTCATGGTGCCGCTGATCGTGGCCGACGTCGCGTTCGGCAGCGGCCATTTCAACCTGGCGCAGGGCATCGTCGGAACCGCCGTCGGCATCGGCGCGTCGCTCAGCACCGTGCTGGCCGGCTATGTCAGCGACAAGCTCGGCAGCAGCACGGCCTTCATGGGCCTCGCCAGCGTCGCCGCGCTCGGGCTGTTCATGATCTGGCTGGTGATGCCGGAGACACGGCGGACGGCATGACGGAGGCAGGTTTGGCTCCCGGCACCCTTCCTCATGCATGCGCCGTCATATATGAGTGATTTGCTGCTGGAACGAGCTGATAGTTCCCTGGATTAATCAATCCAAAATCGTGATCTGGTACGGATCGGCGCAGCGCGGGCAGGCATTTCGACCGAGGAATGGCATGGAAAATCGTACGACGACGGCGCAAATCACCGGAGCGATGCGGCGTTGGGGGCCTCCCGCCTTTGTGACTTTCGCGGCCATGGTCACACTTGCGTCACTGACCGGCGGCGTCGCTGCAAAGCAGCAGCGCCCTGCGGCAACGGTCGAGGCGACCGCGCCCCGCGCCGCGGGCGAGCCGATCATGGCGATCGTGTCGATCAGCGCCCAGAAGGTGACCTTCTACGACGCCGACGGCTGGATTTACCGCGCGCCGGTATCGAGCGGCGTCAAGGGACGCGAAACGCCGGCCGGCGTGTTCGCGCTGGTCGAGAAGGACAAGGACCATCACTCGACCATGTACGACGATGCCTGGATGCCGAACATGCAGCGCATCACCTGGAACGGCATTGCACTGCATGGCGGGCCGCTGCCGGGCTATGCGGCCTCCCACGGCTGCGTCCGGATGCCCTACGACTTTGCCGAGAAGCTGTTCGACAGGACGCGGATCGGGATGCGGGTGATCATCGCGCCGAACGACGCGGCCCCGGTCGATTTCACCCACCCGGCGCTGTTCGTGCCGAACGCACAGGCGATCGCGGCGGCTCCGGCGCGTGCCGAGACGCTGGCGCGGGAGGCCACGGATGCCGCCAAGGCTGCCGACGAGGCCAAGAAGGCTTCGGTCGCCGCGACGAAGGAAGCCGCACTGTTCACGCCGGCCTCGCTGCGCAAACTGCAACAGAGCAAGGCCCGTGCCGACGCTGCCGTTGCGTTCGCCGACAAGACGCTCGCCAATGCCAAGACCGATCAGGCCAAGGCGCGCGCCGAGGATCTGAAGCAGAAGGCCGTCGCCAAGGCCGCCGAAGCGACCACGCAATTCGAGGCCGCCCAGGGCAACGCCAAGCCGAAGCTCGATGCCGCGGCAGCGGCAAAGGACGCCGCCAAGGCGGCCGAGACCAAGAAGACCGATGCCCAGAAGGCGGCGACTGAGGCGAAGCTCGCGCTCGAGCCGGTCTCGGTCTACATCAGCCGCGCTACGCAGAAGCTCTACGTCCGGCGCAACACCCACAAGCCATGGGCTGACGGCGGCGAGGTGTTCGATTCAAGCATCGAGGTTCCCGTCACCATCCGCGATCCGGACAAGCCGATCGGCACGCATATTTACACCGCGGTGGCGCGCAACGATTCCGGCCTGCGCTGGACCGAGGTGACGATCGACGACGGCGACAACGCCAAGGACGCGCTCGACCGCGTCACCATCCCGCAGGATGTGCTGGACCGGATCGCGCCGACCGCCGTGCCGCGCTCCTCGATTATCATCTCGGATGAGCCGTTGAGCGCCGAGACCAACTATCGCACCGAGTTCGTCGCCGTGCTGAGCAACCAGCCCCAGGGCGGGTTCATCACGCGCAAGCCGACACCACGGCCGATGGATGAGGATTACCCGGTTGCGAGCAGGGACGAGGATGGTTTCGGCTTCTTCTCCCAGCGCAGCTGGAATCCCCAATCTGGTACCCAGTACGGCTATCCCCAATACGGCAATCCCCAGGCGCCGACCCAGTACGGCACGCCGTATGGCAATCCGCAAGCCGCCAATCCGCGCCGGCGCGGCGGCCAATACTACTGGCAATCGCAGGACTGGTAGCAGGGCGCTGACGGCGTAGCCGCCGATCAGGCCGGCACTGACAGCATTGGACGGCGGCGCGATGCCGCCGTCCAATTGCGTTGTGCAGTTACGGTCGAGCTTCCAGGATCAGGTTGAACGGCGTTTCCGCCGCGCGGCGGAAGCGCGAGAAACCAGCCTGACGCGCGACTTCGCGCAGTCTCGTCTCTCCGGCCTGCGCGCCGAGCGCAAGCCCGACTTCCTGATCCAGCGAGGCCGGCGTGCAGATCATGGTCGAAGCGGCGTAGTAGATGCGCCCGACCGGATTGAGGTTGTCCTCCAGCCGGTCGTTGGCGAACGGCTCGATCAGCAGGCAGGTGCCATCGTCGGCGAGGGTGGAGCGGGTGTGCTTGAGGGCGCCGACCGGATCGCCCATGTCGTGCAGGCAATCGAAAAAGCACACCAGGTCATATTTGTTGCCGGGGAATGTCTTGGCCGAGTGCGCCTGGAAATGGACGCGGTCCGACAATCCGGCCTCCCTTGCGCCGATCCGCGCCGTCTGGATCGAGCCATCGTGATAGTCGAAGCCGTAGAAGGTCGACTTCGGGAATGCTTCCGCCATCAACCGCGTCGAGACGCCGTGCCCGCAGCCGACGTCGGCGACGACGGCGCCCTTCTTCAGTTTGTCGACAACGCCCTCCAGTGCCGGTAGCCATTCCTGCACCAGATAGTGCTTGTAGCTGGTACGGAAGAAGCGGGCGGTGCCGCAGAACAGGCACTCGCTGCGCTTGTTCCAGCCGACGCCCTTGCCGGTCTTGAACGCGTCGGTGATTTGTGGCTCGTCGAGGAATGTCGCGCCGACAACATTTCCCACAGCGGCAAGGAAGACCGGGCTGTCCTCGTCGGCAAGCGCCAGTGCCTGCTCGGGCAGCATCGAGAATTTTCCGGTGGCGCTGTCATACTCGACGTAGCCGGACGCAGCCTGTGCCGAGAGCCATTCTTGGATGTAACGTCCGGCTGTTCCTGTCGCCTTGGCGAGCGCCGCGGCGTCCATCGGTCCGTGTTTCGCGAGAGTCTTGTAGAGCCCGAGCTTGTCTCCCAACAGCATCAGCGAGGTGTTCATCGCCGCGCCGACATCGCCGATCATCTTTCCCATGAATGAATTGAGACGCTCCTCGTTGACGTCCATGATGTTCCTCCATCGCAATCGCGTTTGGCCAAAAGTCCATCGTTCGCAATTTCACGCATGCGTCGTCGTCCGGTGGTAGGGCGACGTGACCGCTTGAAAGGTTCGGTGCAATGAACCGATTGTTACTGCTGCGCTGGGATCCCAGAGCAACCAGGCTTCACAAGCCTGCGAGGCGGGCCGCCTACGCGGCTGCCCGCGGCATCACCAGCCGCTTGTAGAGTGCGCTGTAACAAGCGGCCGACAGGTCCCAGCTGTAGGACTTGGCCATCGCGCTGGCGCGCATGGCATTGAGGCGATCCTTGGCGCGGTAGGCGTCAAATGCGCGCCTGACGCCGCCGAGGAAGGATTCCGCCGACGGCTGCGGGAACAGGAAGCCGGTCTCGCCGTCGGCGATGGTTTCGGCAAGACCGCCTGTCTGGTGGCCGATCGGCAGCGAGCCGAAGCGCTGCGCGTACATCTGGCTGAGGCCGCAGGGCTCGAAACGCGACGGCATCAGGGTGAAATCGCTGCCGGCGAAGATCCGGCGGGCCTGTCCATCGTTGAAGCCGATGATGACGCCGATCGCATCCGGCCGGCGCCGGTGCGCGGCCACCAGCGCGTCCTCGATCGCGGGCTCGCCGCTGCCGGTGACGACGATCTGTCCGCCGTCCCTGATGATTTCATCGGCGGCCGACAGCACGAGGTCGACGCCCTTCTGATGCACGAGCCGCGCGACCAGGCCGAAGATCGGCCCGCGCGAGACCGCAAGCCCGAACTGCCGGCGGACGTAGTCGGCGTTGGCCTGCTTGCCCTTCCAGTCGCCGGTGCCGAACGGCTGCGCAAGCTGCGCGCAGTGGCGCGGGTCCCAGCTCTCGTCGATGCCGTTCAGGATGCCGGTCAGCTGGTCGGCGTCGGAGCGGACGCGGAGCAGACCCTCCAGCCCGCAGCCGAGCTCCGCGGTCGTGATCTCCTTCGCGTAGGTCGCGCTGACCGTGGTCAGATGCGAGGCATAGACGAGGCCGCCCTTGAGGAAGGAGAGCTTGTCGTAGAATTCGAGCCCGTCGATGTGGAACGAGCTTTCCGGTGCGCCGATCCGCCGCAGCGAGTCCTTCGGAAACAGGCCCTGATAGGCGAGATTGTGGATCGTCAGGATCGACGGAATCCGCAGCTGACGCCAGGCGAGGTAGGCCGGTGTGAGCGCGGCCTGCCAGTCGTTGGCGTGAACGAGGTCGGCTGCCCAATTCTTGTCCAGCGTTCCGGCTGCAAGTTCGGCAGCGGCGGAGGCAAAGCGGCCGAACCGGATGTCGTTGTCGGGCCAGTCGCGGCCGGACTCATCGCCATAGGGATTGCCCGGCCGGTCGTAGAGCTCTGGACACAGCAGCACATAGACCGGCAGCCCGTCCTTGGTCGATGCGCGCCCGAGCGTGCAAGCCGGCATCTCCGCGAGGCTTGCGCATTGTCCAACGATTTCAATGTGCGTGAATTGCTCAACCACATCCCGGTAACCGGGAAGCATGATCCTGACGTCGCTCCAGGGGCGGAGCGCCCGGGGCAGTGCTGCGGACACGGCGCCGAGCCCGCCCACGCGGACGAAATCGTCCATCTCCGTCGTGACGAATAAGACCTTCAACAAGCGCCCTCGTTCCAGCCCGTGACAGGGCCATGCAAGATCGGGTCCAATCTGCCTTTGAATAAAATGCACGACGGCCCGCGGTCCCGGTCTGGACGAGACGCTTTCCTGTCAGGGCGGCTCACTTTAGGGTCACGCGACGCCAAACAATGACGAAGCTGGAGGAAGCCTTGGCAACGACAATAGCCGCTGACGATGAGGGGAATTTGACACGGAGCTTTGACGGCCTTCGCGTGCTCGACTTTTCGACCACGATCGCCGGACCTCATTGCACGCGGATGCTCGCCGATATGGGCGCGGAGGTGATCAAGATCGAGCCCGGTGAGGGCGAGACGATGCGGACACGGCCGCCGCTGCGCAACAATTGCTCGACGGCGTTCGGCCAGCTCAATATCGGCAAGCGCAGCCTCGTGCTCGA
The DNA here is from genome assembly GCF_001238275.1 of Bradyrhizobium viridifuturi. Lineage (GTDB taxonomy): Bacteria > Pseudomonadota > Alphaproteobacteria > Rhizobiales > Xanthobacteraceae > Bradyrhizobium > Bradyrhizobium viridifuturi. The sequence continues at coordinate 49,644 of NZ_LGTB01000030.1, read as the reverse complement.
CCTGAAGTCGCCGGCGGGCGTCGAGGCCGTGCGCCGCCTGATCGCGACCGCCGACGTGCTGGTGGAGAACTTCCGCCCCGGCGTGATGCGGCGGCTGAAGCTTGATTATGCCTCGGTCCGCGACATCAATCCGAAGCTGATCTTCTGCTCGATCTCAGGCTACGGCCAGACCGGGCCGTCGGCGGAATTGCCGGCCTATGCGCCGGTGATCCACGCCGCCTCGGGCTACGAGATGGCGCATCTCGCCTACCAGCCGGGCCGCAGCCGGCCGGACTATTGCGGTATCTACCACGCCGATGTGCTGACCGGCGTCTACGCCTTCGGCGCGATCTCGGCTGCTCTCTATCAGCGCGCCGCCAGCGGCAAGGGCCAGCATATCGACGTCTCGATGCTGGAATCGATGCTGAGCCTGACCCTGAACGAGTTGCAGTGGTCGCAATTCGAGGTGAAGCAGACCCAGCGTCCGATGTTCGGCCCGATCGAAACCACCGACGGCTACGTGATGGTGGCGATCGCCAGCGAGAAGACGTTCCAGAACCTGATGCAGGTGATAGGCCATCCCGAATGGGTGTCCGATCCGCGCTTCGCCAAATATTCCGATCGGCGAGACAATTGGGCGGATCTGATGGAGGGCGTCGAGGCGTGGTCGCGCGCAGTCAGCACGCAGGCCTGTCTTGCCGCGCTCAATGAATATGGCGTGCCGTCGTCGGCCTATCGCACCGTGCGCGAGGCGCTCGCCGATCCGCAGATCGCCCACCGCGGTGCACTCGCCGAAGTCGAGGATGGCGGCGGCAGCTTCAGGGTGCTCAATCTTCCGTTCCGCATGTCCGGTGCAACGGTCGGTGCACGGAAGCGGATGTCGACGCTCGGAGAGCACACACTGTCGTACCTGAAGGAGATCGGGCTCTCCGACGATCAGATCGCAGGCTTCGCAGCGCAACCGGCGAAGACGGCGCGTAGCTAGAGCATGATCCGGACCGGACGGCCGCGTTAGCGCAAAGTGGGACCGGTCTTCCGAAACATCACGCTCAAGCGAGCAGGTGACAACACAATGCGATCCGAGAGGATCGCATTGTGATCCCCCCTGCGGCTTTTCATCCGTTTTACGGTCTTGTCGCGCGCGGCGATTCCGGACAAGCTGCCGCCCGACATACGACGATCCGGAACACCGGACGTCGCCCACCTGGGAGGGAGCACGGATGAAGCTGGTCGGGCGCGCGCACGCAGTTGCGCGCATATTTCTTGTGGCGGGATTAGGTGCGGCGGCGTTCACTGCACCGGCCAATGCGCAGAAGCAGGGCGGTACGCTCACCGTCGGCCAGGAACTGGACATTCCGGGCTTCGACCCGCTCAAGGTCGGCGTCTACGACACATCGGCCAACACTGCGGCGGCCGCGATCTTCGACACACTCATGACGCTCGACGACAAGGGCGAGCCGAAGCCGAAGCTCGCGCTGTCGTGGGAGCATTCCGAAGACTTCAAGACCTGGACCATCAAGCTGCGGCCCGGCGTCAAATTCCACGACGGCACGCCGTTCAATGCGCAGGCGGTGAAGGAGAACTTCGACCGCCAGAAGGACCCGGCCAACAAGTGCCGCTGCGCGTTCTACATTACCAGCATCAAGAGCGTGGACGTCATCGATGATCTCACGGTGCGCTACAATTTCAGCGACCCGTCGGTGAACTTTCCGGCGACCCAGTCGATCCAGAGCTCCAACAACGTGATGCAGTCGCCCACGGCGTGGAAGACGAAGGGGGACGATTACAATCGCAACCCGGTCGGCACCGGTCCCTATATCCTGAAATCCTGGACAGCCGGGGACCGCATGGTGCTGGAGAAGAACCCGGATTACTGGGACAAGGGCAAGCCCTATCTCGATCGCATCATCCTGAAGCCGCTGCCGGATGCGCAGTCGCGCTTCGCCTCGCTGCAATCCGGCGAGGCCGACGTCATCTGGGACGACGAGGCCGACGCCGACAACATTATCAAGGCGCGCAAGGACCCAAGCCTGACCGTGCATACCTATCAAGGCTCGGGGGCCTCAGTCGCCGCCTTCAACACCAAGGTCCCGCCTTTCGACGACGTGCGCGTGCGCCAAGCGCTGGTGATGGCGCTCGACCGCCAGAAGATGTCGCAAGCGATCACCAATGGTCTGGCGCGGCCGGCCAGCAATCCCTATGGCGACGGTTCCTGGGTGAAGTGCAAGGATGACGGCGCGTTGCCTTACGATGTCGAGAAGGCCAAGGCGTTGATCAAGGACTACGGCAAGCCGGTCGAGTTCAAGATGCTGGTCACGGCGACACCCCGCGGTCGCACCGGCGGTCAGGTGTTGCAACAGTTCTGGAAGCGCATCGGCGCTAATATGGAGATCGAGCAGGTTGATCAGGCGACCATTCCGCCGCGCGCCTTCATGCGCCAGTTTCAGCTGACGCCGTGGCGCATCGTCGATCTCGCCGATCCCGATCCGCAGATGTACGCCAATTTCCACACCGGAAGTCCGGTGGCGTTGGCGAACTATTCCAATCCGGAGCTCGACCGGCTGCTGGAGCATGCACGGACGACCGCCGACGTCGCCCAGCGTACCGACGATTATTGCGCGATCAGCCGCCTGATCAACAAGGAGGCGATCTGGTTCTGGACCTTCCAGAACACCTACTACGCAATGTCGAGCGTGAAGGTGAAGGGCGTGCCAAAGATGTTCAACGGGGTGCTCGACGTCTCCTACGCCTGGAAGGAATAGCCTTTCATGCTGTTCTTCGTCGCGCGCCGGCTCCTGTACCTGGTACCGGTGCTGATCGCGGTTTCGGTCCTGACTTTCGTGATCGCGTCGCTGTTGCCCGGCGATCTCGCTTACGTGATCCTCGGCGACCAGGCGACGCCGGAGAATGTCGCGGCGCTGCGTCATGACCTGGGGCTCGATCAGCCGATCTGGCTGCGCTATCTCGGCTGGCTCTGGCACATCCTGCAGGGCGACTTCGGACGATCCTTCCGCACCGGGCAGACCGTGCTGCAGGCTGTCAGTGAACGCGTCCCGATCTCGTTCGAGCTGATGATCCTGGCCGAGTTGATCGGGCTTGCGATCGGCGTGCCGCTCGCGATCGCCTGCGCGGCCAAGGCCGGCAGTGCATTCGACCGCCTCATGACGGGATCGGCCTTCGGCATGCTCTCGGTGCCGACCTTTCTGTCAGCGATCCTCTTGATCTATCTGTTCGCGGTCGAGCTGCGCTGGCTGCCGGCGACCGGCTACGTGCCGTTCACCGAGGATCCGGTTGCCAATCTGCGCTTCATGGTACTGCCGGCGTTGACGCTCGGGCTTGCGGAATGGCCGGGCATCATGCGCGTGCTGCGCTCCGACATGATCGCGGCCCTTCAGGAGGATTATATCGCCCTCGCCAAGGCAAAGGGCCTGAAGCCGTCGCGCATCCTGTTCGTGCATGCGCTCAAGCCGTCGTCGCTGACGCTCGTCACCATCACCGGCATCAATATCGGCCGCCTGATCGGCGGCGCCGTGATCGTCGAGACGATCTTCGCGTTACCCGGCATCGGCCGTCTCCTGGTCGGCGCGATCCTGACCCGCGACCTCATCATCCTGCAGGGCGTGGTGCTGCTGGTCGGCGCGGGCTTCGTCATCATGAACTTCATCGTCGATCTGCTCTACGCCTTACTCGATCCGAGGATCCGCCATGGCCACGCTTGAGCTCGGCCTCGACGAGAGCAGTGCCGCACCGGCGCGGCGCAAGCGCCGGGTTGGCACGCTGTTCTGGTTCGCCGTCGGATGGACAGTCGCAGTATTTGCGGTCGCGATCCTCGCCGACCTGTTGCCGCTGCCGAGCCCGACCGACATGGACATGCTGGAGCGGCGCGGGCCGTTCTCCGCCGAGCATTGGCTCGGCACCGACGGTCTCGGCCGTGACGAGCTGTCGCGGCTGATCTATGGCGCGCGAATCTCGCTGATCGTCGGCCTCTGCGCGCCGATGATCGGGGTCACGATCGGCGGCGCGCTCGGCATGCTCGCCGGCTATTTCCGCGGCCGCTTCGAATCCATCGTGGTCGGCAGCATGGACGTGCTGCTGGCATTCCCGCCGCTGATCCTGGCGCTGGCGGTAACCGCCTATCTCGGGCAGTCGATCTTCAATTTGACCTGCATTCTCGGCGTGCTCGGCATTCCCGCCTTCATGCGGGTGGCGCGGGCGGCGACTCTGACGTTGGCGCGGCGCGAATTCGTGATCGCGGCACAGGCGCTCGGCGCAACACATACCCGCATCCTGCTGCGTGAGCTGCTGCCGAATGTGCTGCTGCCGCTGCTTGCCTTCTTCTTGCTCGGCGTCGCCGTCACGATCGTGGTCGAAGGATCGCTGTCCTTCCTCGGCCTCGGCGTGCCGCCGCCGATCTCGAGCTGGGGCAGCATGATCGGGGAGGGGCGGGAGAGCCTCGACGTAGCGCCGCGCCTCGCCTTCATTCCGGCGGCCGCGATGTTCCTCACCGTGCTCGCGTTCAACCTGATCGGCGATACGATGCGCGCGCTAACCGATCCCAGGCAGGGTGCGCTATGACCAGTGCGTTGCTGTCGGTCGAGAATGCGGTGGTCGACCTGCCGACGCCGCGCGGCAACCTGCGTGCGGTGGATCATGTCGATCTTGCCGTCGGCGCCGGCAGGACACTCGGCATTGTCGGCGAATCCGGCTGCGGCAAGACCATGCTGTCGCGCGCGATCCTGCAACTGCTGCCCAAAAAGGCCAGGCTATCCGGCCGCGTGATGTTCGACGGGCAGGATCTAACCAAGCTGTCGGCGGAGAAATTGCGCAAGCTGCGCGGCCGCTCGCTGGCGGTGGTGTTCCAGGACCCCATGACCTCGCTCAATCCGGTGCTGACCATCGGCACCCAGTTGATCGAGACCATCCAGGAGCACCTCGAGCTCGATCTTGCCGAGGCCAGGCAGCGCAGCATCGAACTGCTGGCAGCGGTCGGCATTCCCGCGCCGGAGCAGCGGCTGGCGCAATATCCGCACCAGCTTTCCGGCGGCATGCGCCAGCGCGTCGCGATCGCGGTGGCGCTGTCCTGCGAGCCGCAGCTGCTGATCGCGGACGAGCCGACCACCGCGCTCGATGTCACGATCCAGGCGCAGATCCTCGATCTGCTGGCGCGCGAGCAGCAACGCCGTCACATGGCGATGATCATCATCACCCATGACCTCGGCGTAGTCGCCGGCCGCACCGACGAGGTCGCGGTGATGTATGCGGGCCGCGTCGTCGAGCGCGCGCCGACGCCCGTCTTGTTCAAGCAGATGCGGATGCCCTACACCGAGGCGCTGCTCGCCGCGCTGCCGAAGCTCGATGTCGCCCCGCATACGCCGCTGCCGGCGATCTCGGGGCGGCCGCCCGATCCGACCCGGCCGCTCAAGGGCTGCTCGTTCTCGCCGCGCTGCCGTTATTCCGGCGAGCGCTGCGGTGCGGAGAAGCCGCAGCTCAGCCCGGCGGAGACGCCTGAACATCTCTACGCCTGCTTCCATCCGATTGCCGCGAAGGTCAGCGCATGATGCTGCAGGCTGCACCCGACCCGCTGATGAAGGTAGAAAACCTCGTCGTTGAATATTCGGTGGGGGGCAAGACCATCCATGCCGTCTCCGACGTCAGCCTCGAAATCGCACGTGGCGAGACGCTGGGGCTGGTTGGCGAATCCGGCTGCGGCAAGTCCACGCTCGGCCGCGCCGTGCTGCAATTGCGCCAGGCCGTCTCCGGCAAGGTGCTGTTCGACGGGCACGATCTCACCACCCTGAAGGGCGAGGCGCTGCGCCAGATGCGGCGGCGCGTGCAGCTGATCTTCCAGGACCCGATCGCCTCGCTCAATCCGCGGCGGCGGATCGGCGACATCGTCGCCGAGCCGCTGGTGATCGCGGGCGTCAAGGATCCGGAGGAACGCAAGCGGCGCGTGGCCGAGGTGCTCGCGGCGGTCGGCCTCGATCCCGCGCTGGTGAGCGGACGGCTGCCGCATGAATTCTCCGGCGGACAGTGTCAGCGCATCTGCATCGCCCGCTCGCTGGTGCTCAATCCGGAATTCGTGATCTGCGACGAGCCGGTGTCCGCGCTCGACGTCTCGATTCGCGCCCAGATCCTCAACCTGCTGGAGGAGATGAAGGCGCGCTACGGCCTGACCCTGCTGTTCATCGCCCACGACCTCGCCGTGGTGAAGGCGGTCTCGGATCGTGTCGCCGTGATGTATCTCGGCCGGCTCTGCGAGGTCGGCCCGTCCGAGCAGCTGTTCGCGCGGCCGGCGCATCCTTATACCGCGCTGCTGATCGAGGCGATCCCGGTGCCCGATCCGGATGTCCGCCCGACCCAGAGCGTCCCGGTCGGCGAGCCGCCATCGCCGATCGCGCCGCCCTCCGGCTGCCGTTTCCGCACCCGCTGCCCGCGGGCCGATGCGCGCTGTGCCAGCGAGGTGCCGGAACTGCGTCTCGTCGCGACCGGCCAGTTCGCGGCCTGCCATCATCCACTGATCTGAATAGTGACGCCTCGACCGTCGAGCGGCTGCATGGCGGCTCGCTCGAAAATGGGGTCATGAGCGTTTGTCCCGGGCGGGCAGGCGTGGCAAGGTCCGCCGCAACAACGAGCTTCGGGAGAACAGCGATGAAGAGTTTCCAGGTCGTCGATTTCAACGCCCCCTTGAAAGAGGTCGATCAGCCGACGCCGCAGCCGTCGGGCACGCAGGTGCTGATCAAGGTCAAGGCGGCGGGCGTCTGCCACAGCGACCTGCATATCTGGGAAGGCGGCTACGATCTCGGCCATGGCCGCAAGCCGCTGTCGCTCAAGGATCGCGGCGTCTCGCTGCCGCGCACGATGGGCCATGAGACGGTCGGTGAGATCGTGGCCTTCGGTCCCGACGTCAAGGACGCCGACAAGGGCGGCCTCAAGGTCGGCGATGTCGCGCTGGCCTATCCCTGGCTCGGCTGCGGCAAATGCCCGACCTGCCTCGGCGGCGACGAGAACATGTGCGCGATCAAGCCGAATGCGCTCGGCGTCTATTGCGACGGCGGCTACGCCGATCACATGACGGTGCCGCATCCGAAATATCTGCTCAACCTCAAGGGGCTCGATCCGGTCACCGCCGCGCCCTACGCCTGCTCGGGCGTCACCACTTATAGCGCGTTGAAGAAGGTCGAGAAGGATCTCGACACGCCGATCGTGATCTTCGGCGCCGGCGGTCTCGGCCTGATGGCGCTGTCGCTGCTGAAGGCGATGGGCGGCAAGGGCGCGATCGTGGTCGATATCGACGCCAGGAAGCGCGAGGCGGCCGAGGCCGCCGGTGCGCTCGCAACCGTCGACGGCAAGGCGCCCGATGCGCTGGAGCAGCTCATCAAGAAGGCCGGCCAGCCGATCCGCGCCGCGATCGACCTGGTCGGCAATGCCCAGACCTCGCAGCTCGGCTTCGACTGCCTGACCAAGGGCGGCAAGCTCGTGATCGTCGGCCTGTTCGGCGGCGGTGCGACCTGGGCGCTGCCGCTGATCCCGATCAAGGCGGTCACCATCCAGGGCAGCTATGTCGGCAATCTGCGCGAGACGCAGGAGCTGCTCGACCTGGTGCGCGAGAAGAAGATCCCGGCGATCCCGGTGACACCGATGCCGCTGGCGAAGGCGAACGAGGCGCTGACCAATCTGCAGAAGGGCCAGCTCGTCGGACGCGCGGTGTTGACGCCGTAACCGAGCTGTTGTCATTCCGGGGCGCGAAGCGAACCCGGAATCTCGAGATTCCGGGTTCGATGCTTCGCATCGCCCCAGAATGACTGTTGTCTTCCGGAGATCCCCCATGTCCGCCAACGACGCACTTCACATCGCAGTCCTCGGGGGCGATGGCATCGGCCCCGAGGTGATGGCACCGGCGCTCGAGGTGCTGCGCAAGATCGAGGCGTCGGCCGGCCTCAAATTCCGCTTCACCGAGGCGCCTGCGGGCGCCGGCCATTACAAGGAGACCGGCAAGTCGATGCCGGAGAGTACGATCCGGCTGTGCGAGGAGGCCGACGCGATCCTGCTCGGCGCCTGCGGCCTGCCGTCGGTGCGCTATCCCGACAATACCGAGATCGCGCCGCAGATCGAATTGCGCGTGATCTTCGATCTCTATGCCGGCGTGCGGCCCGCGCGATTGATTCCGGGCGTGAAGAGCACGATCGTCGGCGCCGATCAGAAGGGCATCGACCTCGTCGTGATCAGGGAATCGACCGAGGGCCTATTCGCCTCGATGGGCAAGGGCGTCGTCACCGACGATGAGGCGCGCGAGACGATGGTGATCACGCGCCGAACCTCGGAACGGTTGTTCGAGTTCTCGTTCCGGCTTGCCGAACGCCGCAAGGCGCGCGGCAAGATTGGTGGCGGGCTGACTTGCGTCGACAAGGCGAATGTGTTCAAGGCGTTCGCGTTCTTCCGCAGCATCTTCGACGAGACCGCGAAGCGTCATCCCGACGTCAGGGCCGATCACCTCTACATCGACGCGACCGCGGCGGCGCTGGTGAAGCGGCCCTGGGACTTCGACGTCATGGTCACCGAGAACATGTTCGGCGACATCCTGTCGGATCTCACCGCCGGCCTGATCGGCGGCATGGGCATGGCGCCGTCGGCCGACATCGGCGATCGCTATGCGGTGTTTCAGCCCTGCCACGGCACCGCGCCCGACATCATGGGGCAGGGCAAGGCCAACCCGACCGCGATGATCCTGTCAGCGGCGATGATGCTGGACTGGCTCGCCGACAAGCACGGCCTCGAAGGCGCGGCCGAAGCCGGAGAGCGGATCGAGCGCGTGGTCGACAAGGTCTATGCCGGCGGCATCAAGCCGTTCGAGTTCGGCGGCAGCAATGGCACCGCCGATGTTGCCAAGGCCGTGCTGGCGGCCCTTTAGCGCGAACAGGTGAAGCGGGTCACTGCCAGGCGCTCGAAGTCAGCAGCAACTCGGGCCGGCTGACTTGCCCGAGAAATCCTCGGTTGTGTGCCGGCATGTTCCGGCGCGAAAAGGTGAGGGGGCCGAAGCCCCCTCGCGGATGATCAGCGCCGGTGGCCACCGTGATGTCCGCCACCGTGATGCCCGCCGCCGTGATGGCCGCCACCATGGTGTCCGCCGTGATGGCGGTGCCCGTGATGATGATGGCGCGGATAGAAGTGCGGACGATGATGCCATCCGTGATGGCGCGGTCCGTAGCCGTAGCCCGGTTGCCAGTAGCAACGGCCCCAGCGATCGCAGACCTGGCGCACCTTGTCGACATTGGACGTCTCGCCTGCGATCTGGCTGGCCTGCGGAAGCCCGTTCGGCAGCGCCGACGCCGCACCGGACATCAACGCCGCGCTCCCGAGCGCGGCCAGTCCAATAACGGCAAGCTTGATATTCATCGAAATCTCCTTGGTTGAAGCCTGAAAACGTTCATGCGGCCGCTTGGTTGCTGCGACAAAAAAGACAGGCACGTGCACTTGGTTCTGGCGATATCGGTTCAACGCAGGAAATGCGGGAGTTGTGAGGTTGCCTGATGCGCGGGCGACAATTGGCCGCGCGACAGAATGGCGGGCCAACTCGCGATGTCGCGCTTCGTGCGGAAGCGCGTTACTGCGTGGTCAGCGGATGTTCGGCGGCCTTGTTGAAGAAGGCGGCTTCCTCGGCAGTGGCTTCGAGGAGCTGCTGGTCCTGGTCGTAGACGTCGTTGCGGAACTGGATGGTCCGGTCCTTCGTCATCCACGCCGTGAGGTAGACCCAGGCCACCGGCACCTTCTTCTGCATGCGGATATCCTGACGTTGTCCGGTGGCGATCGCGGCATCGATGGCGACGCGGGTCCACTGCGGCTGGTCCTTCAGCAGCCATGCCGCGAGGTCGCGGACATTGTCGACGCGCGAGCAGCCGTGCGAATCGAAGCGATAGTCGTCGCTGAACAGGCTGCGCTGATTGGTGTCGTGCATATAGACCGAATAGGAGTTCGGCATGTCGATCTTGACCGCGCCGAGCGCATTCCATGCGCCGCTCTGCTGACGCACGGAGACGTTCGGCGCATGATCGCCCGACCAGTCGACCGCATGCGGATCGATCGGGTTGTCGTGGGCGTCGAGCACGTCCATGTGCATGCGCGCCAGATAGGTCGGATCCTTGCGCATATGCGCCGCGATCTCCGTCTTCGTGATCGACGACGGCACTGTCCAGGTCGGATTGAGAATGACGTCGGTGATCTCGGACGTCAGCGTCGGTGAAGGCTTCTCGGTCTTGCCGACGATCACGCGGTAGCGCCGCACGACCTTGTCGTCCTCGACGGCCTCGGCGAAGGTGGCGGGAATGTTGACGACCACGTAGCGCTGCCCGAACTGGAAATCCATCTGGTCGAGCCGTTCCAGCGAGGCCTCGAGTTGCTTGATCCGCTTCTGGACGGGGACGTTGAGCGCAGCCAGCGTCCGCGGCGTCAGGGTGCCGGTCGCCGCGAGGCCGTGGCGTGCCTGGAAGTGCTTCACCGCCTCGGCCACAACCTCATCATAGGCGCCGGTGGTCTTGTCGGCAGAGAGGTCGCCGGTGATGATCAGGCGCTTGCGCAGCAGATCGTCACTGCTGCCCTGGACGCCCAAGGCAAATTTCGCGTCCGCAGGGATCGTGGGCCAACCGCCGCGGGCGGCGAGATCGGAATAGCTCTTCAGCACCTCGCGAATGCGCTGCGCGCTGCCCTGATCGTAGATCGGCTCGTGCGACAATGCGAGCGCGGCAACGGACCGGGTTTCCGCGACCGAGGCAGGCGCAGCCGGCTTGACCTGGCCTGGCTGGGGGGCCGCCGGCGCAGCATGATGGGGCGGCACCGCCGCGGCCGGGCCGGGCGCGCCGGCGGTTTGGGCGAATGCCGGCAGAGCCGCGAGCACGGTGGCCACGGCGGCGAGTGTCACTCTCTGCATATCGCGTTTCTCCGGACTGCGCCGCTCGCGCGAGAAATCGGAAGGCATCGCCGCGGCCGCTCGAATCGACGGGGCGGCGCGTCGGTGCGGAGCTGATGATCTACCCCGAGACCGTTGCGTCTTGATTAAATTTTGGTTTGCGGCAGGTCCATGACCGCAACCTGCGCGCCGGAACGCCTCGACCGACCGGCGCCGAACGAGCAAAGAAAAAGCGCTGCCATCGCCGATGGCAGCGCTTTGATATCTTCCTGGCCCGCTCGACACGTGCTGGTCCCGATGACCGGCCGCCGGCCAATCCGCTCGCCCTGGTCGGTCGCGTTCGCGGTGTCGCGACCGTACCTGTGCTGCCGCTCAGTCTTCGTTGGCGGCGATCGATTCCATCAGCGACACCAGCTGGCGCTGCACGGTCTGATCCTTGATCTTGCTGTAGGCGCGCAGCAACCGGAGGCTGAACGCGCTGTCGAGGAACAGCAGGCTCTCGACTTCGCGGGCCTTGTTGTCGCCGTCGTAGAAGAAGGTGACCGGCACATCCAGCGCGCTAGCGATCTGCTGAAGGCGCGCAGCGCCGACGCGGTTCACGCCCTTCTCGTACTTCTGAACCTGCTGGAAGCTGACGCCCAGCTTGTCGCCGAGCTCTGCCTGCGAGATCTTCTGCTCGACACGGCGCAGGCGAATCCGCTTGCCCAACTCAATGTCCGGCTTGCCGGCACTGCGCTGCTTCATCTTCTTTGCTGCTGATCTGTTCATTCTTGTGACCCGTCCTTCAAATCGAGAATCCCTGGCCCGGTCGGGTCAGGGACACGTTCATGATGTACCGCGTTAAGTTCGAGTGGATCGTCAGTTCGTCCGAACGACGAAATCCAAGAAGATCGCGGGATGGTATCCAGACGCAAATGCGCATTGGAAGCACCCTAGTACCGACTCGGTCGACTACCTGAAGTCGACCGCGCCAAGGTGTCTATCGACACCCCGCCCTCTACATTTGGCAAAATATTGACCAAACCACAACTAGCGCGAGTTTGATCGACACAGATTTTGCGCGCATGCTTACTGGGCGGCAATGCACTGCGCCCGTAGTTCTACGGGCAACCAATATTGTACGGGCGTCTTTGCATGGATGCAACCCCAGCTAGTGCATCCAGAGGTCGCGGGTGACGGGCTGAGGTTGCTTGACTGAATTGCCGCCAATGCGAAAACTTTGACGTAAGTCCAAGTCGGGCTTTCGGAATGTTGCTGGACAATTGCCCAAAAGTTCTGAATCATCTGGAACAATTGTGCGCCTACGAAACGCCGGCGAACTCTGGCAGGAGAGGCCAAATGAAGCGGAAGAGGGGAACACCTCGACTCTACCTCGCGGCTTCGGGAGTGGAAGGTATGCCGGTCGCAAATACGGAAGAACGGTTGCTGGCGCTGCTCGCAACCCTTGAAGAATGTCAGGCATTTCTGACTGACCGGGCGAACACGGAGACGGCGCGGCTGTTGTCCCTTGCGATCCTCGAGCTTCGGATGGAGCTCCACAAGGTGACGGATTCCGAGTTGAAGGCGCTGTGCGACATGATCGCGTCGGACGAGCCGGTGCAGGAACCGGCGACCAGGCAGTTGCCGCCGTATCTGCGGCTCATCAAGTAAGTCCGCGCCCCGCGCGATGCGCGGGACGCTCTTGGTCCTGTACCTTGCGGCTTCAGCCCGCGGTCACGTCGACCGCGTCAGTGCCTTCGAGCACGCGACGGGCCTTGTCCCGATCCAGGTCACCTTCCCAAGCCGCGACCACGACGGTGGCGACGCAGTTGCCGATCAGGTTGCCGACTGCGCGCGCCATGCCGATGAACCAATCGACCGAGAGCACCAGCACGAGGCCGATCGCCGGGATGCTCGGCACGGCGTTGAGCGTCGCCGCCAGGATAACGATCGCGGAACCCGGCACGCCGTGCGCGCCCTTCGAGGTGATCAGCGATACGCCGAGCACGAGCAGCAGGTCGCCGAACGACAGCGGCGTGTTGGTGGCCTGCGCGATGAAGACGACGGCCAGCGTCAGGTAGATCGAGAATGCGTCGAGGTTGAACGAATAGCCGGTCGGAATCACGAGGCCGACCACCGAATCCTTGACGCCGAAACGCTCCAGCTTGCGCATCACCTGCGGCAGCACCGCGTCTGAGGATGCGGTGGCGACCACGATCATCAATTCCTCGCGCAGGTAGCCGAGGAACTTGAGGATGTTGATGCCGGCGAGCGCCATCACGGCGCCGAGCACGCCGAGCACGAAGATCGCGACCGAGACGTAGAACAGCGCCACCAGCGACAGCAGCTGCTTCAGCGAGCCGACGCCGTATTTGCCGACCGTGTAGGCGACGGCGCCGAGCACGCCGATCGGCGCGAAGCGCACGATCAGGCCCATGGCGCGGAACAGCACGGTGGAGACCGCGTCGATGAAGGAGGAGATCCGCTCGCCCTTCTCGCCGCCGACCAGCGCCAGGCTGACGCCGAAGATGATGGCGAAGAACAGCACCTGCAGCACGTCGTTGCGCGACAGCGCGTCGAACGAAGTGCTCGGGATGATGTTGAGCAGGAAGCTGCCGATGCCTTCGCCTTTCAGCTTCTGCGCGTTGCTGGCGTAGCTGCCAAGCGCCTTGGCGTCGAGCGTCGAGGTGTCGATATTCATGCCGTGACCGGGCCCGAACAGATAGGCCAGGATCAAGCCGATCACGAGCGCCACCGTCGTCATCGCCTCGAAATACACCAGCGCCTTGACGCCGACGCGCCCGACCTTCTTGAGGTCGCCGGCGCCCGCGATGCCGTGCACCACCACGCAGAACACGATCGGCGCCACGATCATCGAGATCAGCTTCAGGAAGGCATCGCTGAAGATCTTCAACCCGATCGCGAAATCGGGCGCCGCCATGCCGATGACGATGCCGAGCAGCAGCGCGACAAGCACCTGCACGAACAGTGATGTGTAGAGCGGCTTGCGTGCCGTGCCGGCTTCCGCTGCGATGGTCGACATGAATTCCCCCTGTTTCCGGTCGTCCGAACCCGCCCCATCTTAGCAACTTGCGTGCCAAGTTGTCGCAGGATTGGGGGCCGTTTGCCCGGTCAATCGCCGGTTTCGAGGGTGCTGGTCACCGTGTAGACGACGCCGTGGGGCAGGAAATCGACCGTGGCTTCGCCGCCGAGTTGGTCGCGGGCGCTGCGCTCGATCAGCCGGGAGCCGAAGCCGCGCTGGACCGGCGCCGCGACGGGCGGGCCGCCGGTCTCGGTCCAGATCATCCGGAGCTTCGGTGTCGGACCTTCCTCGAGGATTTCCCAATCCAGCGTCACCGTGCCGGTGTCGTTGGACAGCGCGCCATATTTGGCGGCGTTGGTCGCCATCTCGTGCAGGAGCATCGAGAGCACCAGGGCAAGCCGGGGCGACAGCGGCACCCGCGGTCCGAACATCCTGACCCGCTCGGAGGTGTTGTTCAGCAGATATGGCCGCAGCACGCGGCTGATGACGTCCTGGAGGTCGGAGCCCTGCCATTTGTCGGTCGAGAGCAGATTGTGCGCCTCGGCAAGCGCGCCGAGCCGTCCCTCGAATTTCTCGCGCTCGGCGCGGCTCGCGCTGCGGAAGGTCTGTGTGGCGATCGATTGCAGGATTGCCAGCGTGTTCTTGACGCGATGGTTGAGTTCCTCGATCAGGAGGTCGTGCAGCTTCTCGCCGCGCGCGATCGTGGTCGCCATCCGCACCGCGAAGCCGAGGCCGACCATGAGCAGGACGCCGCCGATCACGGCCGTGATCGCAAGTGAGCGCCACAGCGGCGCCACCAGCGAGTTCTCGGCGATCCCGGCCGCGACGGTCCAGCCGGTGAGGCGAGACCGGGTGAAGCCGGTAATCAGCGCCACGCCTTCGAGCGACACGGTCGGCAGTGTCGCCTCGCTGCGGCGGAACATCTCGGCAAACAACGTCGGCGAGGCACGCTGCCCGACGGTCGCTTCCGGATTCGGGACCCGCGCCAGGTTGACGCCGTCGCCGTCGAAGATCGAGATGGTCCAGTCCTGATTCAGGCGCTGCTTTTCGATCATGGCCTGAAAGACCTCGATCGGCGGGCTGAAGGAGATGTCGTAGAGCACCTCGTCGTCGCGGATCACCGGCACTTCGACAGTGATGATCAGGCGCTGCTTCACCTGGCCGAAGAACAGGTTGGAATATTGCGGCTGGCGCGTCGCAAACACCTTCTCGACGATCTCGAGATTGTTGCGCGGCGGCAGATTCGCGGTGTCCGGCGTCAGCGAGGAGAACGCCTGGCGTCCGGCACGGTCCGCCACCAGCACCACGCCGTCCTTGCCATACTGGTCGAGGAAGCCGGCCGCGACGCGGCGGAAGTTGTCGAACTCGCTGTTGCGCAGCGAGTTGGTCAGCGCCAGCACCTGGAGCCCGCCGGTCATGCGCTGCATTTCGGCATCGAGCAGCAGGCGGATGCTGCGCGCCGTCTCCAGCACGCGCTGCGTGGCGGCCTGACGATCCCGCTGGTAATTGTGAAACACGATCCCGGCCGCGAAAACGATCAGCGGCAACATCGTCCCCGCGACCAGAAGCGCGAGACGCACTGGCAATGTCAGTTTCGGCACAATGTCCCCGGGTCGGCGCCCGTTTGCGGTGAGCTTAGGGGAAGTCGCAAAAGTCCGCCAAAGGAAATGACTGGCAATCGGAAAAATTCCGCGGCGCCAGGTGCACGATCCGGAAAAGTCTGAAGCGGTTTTCCCGCGCGACAAGCGCGGGACGCGCTTGCGCGGAGATCATGCTCAGAGGAGTTGTGCGCCGCGGAAGAGGCATCGGTCAGAGATTGCTCTCGGTGATCGCGGCGTAGACCATGGTGCGCAGCTCGCGCCGCAGCGGATAGCGCTCGACGGCAGCACCTGGGTCATGAAGATCGTGATCAGCTCCTCGGCCGGATCGATGAAGAACGACGTCGTCGCGGCGCCGCCCCAGTTGAATTCGCCCGGGCTGCCGGCGATCAGCGTCTGCGCCGGATGCATGGTGACGGCGAAGCGAGGCCGAAGCCGATGCCGTTATAGGCGGCCTCGGCGAACATCGAACGCGACATCGCCGGCAGGTCGACGCCGCCGGGCAGATGGTTGGACGCCATCAGCTTCAACGTCTTCGGGCCGAGCAGCCGGACGCCGCCGAGCTCGCCGCCGTTGAGCAGCGCCCGGCAGAAGGTCAGGTAGTCGGCCGCGGTCGAGCACAGCCCGCCACCGCCCGAGACCAGCGAGGGCGGCGACAGGAACGAGCTGGTGGTCGGATCGTCCTGCAAGGTCAGCGTGCCCTTGCGCTCGGCGGCGAGCGGATTGAAGCCGCCCTGCGGATCGGCGGAATAGCAGGCGGCAAAGCGGTGCGCCTTGTCTGAAGGCACGAAGAAATCGGTGTCGTTCATGCCGAGCGGCTTGAAGATCCGCTCCTTCAGAAACTGCTCGAACGGCACGCCTGAGATCTTGCCGACGAGATAGCCGAGCACGTCGGTTGAGACCGAGTAGTTCCAGGCCTCGCCCGGCGAGAACTCCAGCGGGATCTTCGCCAGGTCCTCGATCATGCTGTCGAGCGTGCCGGCCTTGATGACCTCGCCGATCTTCTTCTCGCGATAGGCGGCGTCGACATTGGAGCGCTGCTGGAAGCCGTAAGTGAGGCCCGAGGTGTGGCGCAAGAGGTCGACGATCTGCATCGGCCGCGTCGGCGGGCGGGTCAGGAAGGCGGGCGCGGTGCCGGCGACGAACACGCCGAGGTTCTTCCATTCCGGGATGTACTTTGCGACCGGCTCGTCGAGCGCGACCTTGCCTTCCTCGACCAGCATCATGAAGGCGACCGACGTGATCGGCTTGGTCATCGAATAGATGCGGAAAATCGTGTCGTCCTTCATCGGCGCCTTGCGCTCGAGGTCGGCAAAGCCCTGGACGGTGGAATGCACGATCTTGCCGCGGCGATAGATCAGGACCTGGGTGCCGGGAAAGCGGCCGGAATCGAGGTAGCGGCTCTTCAGATGCGCTTCGAGGCGGTTGAGGGCGGTGGTCGACATTCCCGCGGATTCGGGCGAGGCAGGCGTGGGAGCTAACATCGGGCAATTTCTCCGGCTGGCGAGGCAGCTTGATAGCCGAAAAGTGTCCGCTGCACCAATCGCCGGCCGCTTACTGGTCCCGGGCGGGTAGTGTACGCTCGCCCCTGCAATCACGCCCCAAAGGGCCCTCAAGGGAAACGCCGAGATGACCCAGTTCAACGAAACCGAGCTCACCACAGCCGTCATCCGCAGCTTCGACCAGACGCCCGATCCGAGGGCCAAGTTCCTGCTGCAGGAACTGGTGAAGTCGCTGCACGATTATGTGCGCAAGACCAATCTCACCTTCGAGGAGTGGGACCACGCGATCGGCTTCCTGACCCGCACTGGACAAAAGTGCACTGATATCCGTCAGGAATTCATCCTGCTGTCCGACGTGCTCGGCGTGTCGATGCTGGTCGACGCCGTCAATCACAGGGATCGCGACGGTGCGACCGAGACCACCGTGCTCGGCCCGTTCTATGTCGGCGAGCACAAGGTGACGCCGCACGGCACCGACATCTCGGCGAGCCTGCCCGGCGAGCGCATGTTCGTGCAGAGCCGCGTCACCGACCTCAACGGCAAGCCGCTCGCCAACGTACCGGTCGATGTCTGGCACGCCGATGACGACGGGTTCTATGACTCGCAGAAGCCGAGCTATGCCAGCGAAGGTCCGTCCTCGCGAGCGCGCTTCGTCACCGATGCCGACGGCCGCTTCTTCTTCCGCACCATCGTGCCGTGCAGCTATCCGATCCCGACCGACGGTCCGGTCGGGCAGATGATCACGCAGACCAACCGTCACCCGATGCGGCCGGCGCATGTGCACTTCCTGGTCAACGCCAAGGGCCATGAGCCGTTGATCACGCATGTGTTCGTCGAGGGCGATGAGTACATCGACTCCGATGTCGTGTTCGGCGTGAAGGACGAGCTGATCGCCAAGGTCGAGAAGCGCACCGATCCTGTCATGCCGGATGGCCAGCGGTCGGACGGACCGTGGAGCCTGATGACCTACGAATTCCATGTGAAGCCCGGCAGCGGTATGGCGCCGGCACCGCTCGGCACCAAGGTCAGCGAAGACGCCTGACGCGCTGGAGAAGAAGAAGGCCTCCGGCAAGGCGGTGAAGGCCGCGATGACCTTCCCGGGCGGCACGCATGATCTCTGGATCCGCTACTGGCTCGCCGCCGGCGGCATTGATCCCGACAAGGACATCGAGACCATCGTGGTGCCGCCGCCGCAGATGGTGGCCAACATGAAGGTCGGCACGATGGACTGCTTCTGCGTCTGCGAGCCGTGGAATCTGCAGCTGATCCACCAGGACATCGGCTACACCGCGATCACGACCGGCGAGCTCTGGGACAAGCATCCGGAGAAGTCGTTCGGCCTGCGCGCCGCCTGGGTCGACAAGAACCCGAAGGCCGCCAAGGCGCTGCTGATGGCGGTCATGGAAGCCCAGCAGTGGTGCGAGAAGATGGAGAACCGCGAGGAGACCGCGGCGATCTGCGCCAAGCGGCAATGGATCAACTGTCCGGTCGAGGACATCACCGATCGCATGAAGGGCAAGTTCGACTACGGCACCGGCCGCGTGGTCGAGAACTCGCCGCAGCAGATGCGGTTCTGGAAGGACAATGCGTCCTATCCCTATCAGAGCCACGACCTCTGGTTCCTGACCGAGGATATCCGCTGGGGCAAGTACGAGGCGGGCTTCGACACCAAGGCGCTGATCGCCAAGGTCAATCGCGAGGATCTCTGGAAGGAGGCCGCCAAGGAGCTCGGCGTGCCGACATCGGATATCCCGACCTCGACCTCGCGCGGCAAGGAGACCTTCTTCGACGGCAAGGTGTTCGATCCCGCCGATCCAGCCGCGTATCTGAAGTCGCTGTCTATCAAGCGTGTCGATGTCTGAGCCCGACAGGGCCGCGCTCTCTTGCGCGGCCCGTCGCCCGACCACGGAGATCATCTGTCAATGTCGATGCCTGCCATCAAGACCGAACTGTCAGCGGCGGCGATCCCGCAGGCCGCTACCGCGGCGCCGGTCGTGACCATGACGCCGAAGCGCGCACCGCGCGCCGAGACCTACGCCAGGTTGGCGAAGGAGACCGCGGCGCGCGTTGTGCCGCCGCTGATCGTGGTCGCGCTGCTGCTGGTGGTGTGGGAGTTGATCTGCCGCCGCGCCGGCTCCAGCCTGCCGCCACCGTCTAAGGTGTTCAAGGACACCAGAGAGCTGATCCTCGATCCGTTCTTCGACAATGGCGGCATCGACAAGGGCCTGTTCTGGCATCTCTCCGCCAGCCTGCAGCGCGTCGCGTACGGCTATTCGCTGGCGGCGATCGCGGGCATCGCGCTCGGCACGTTGGTCGGCCAGTCGGTGTGGGCGATGCGCGGGCTCGATCCGCTGTTCCAGGTGCTGCGCACGATTCCGCCGCTCGCCTGGCTGCCGCTGTCGCTCGCCGCATTCCGCGACGGCCAGCCCTCGGCGATCTTCGTCATATTCATCACCTCGGTGTGGCCGATCATCATCAACACCGCGGTCGGCATCCGCAACATCCCGCAGGACTACCGCAACGTCGCCGCGGTGGTGCAGCTCAATCCGCTGGAGTTCTTCACCAAGATCATGATCCCGGCGGCTGCGCCCTACATGTTCACCGGCCTGCGCATCGGCATCGGCCTGTCCTGGCTCGCGATCGTTGCCGCGGAAATGCTGATCGGCGGCGTCGGCATCGGCTTCTTCATCTGGGATGCGTGGAATTCCTCGCATATCAGCGAGATCATCCTGGCGCTGTTCTATGTCGGCATCATCGGCTTCGTGCTCGACCGTCTCATTGCAGGGCTGGGCAAGATCGTGACCCGCGGCACGGCGGCGAACTGAGGGAAACATCATGCAGGCCTATCTGAAGCTCGACCACATCGATAAGACCTTCACCCGCGGCACTGCGACCACGGAGGTTCTGAAGGACATCAACCTGACCATCGAGAAGGGCGAATACGTCTCGATCATCGGCCATTCCGGCTGCGGCAAGTCGACCTTGCTCAACATCGTCGCCGGCCTCACCGGCGCGACCAATGGCGGCGTGCTGCTGGAGAACCGCGAGGTCAATTCGCCGGGACCGGATCGCGCCGTCGTGTTCCAGAACCACAGCCTGCTGCCGTGGCTGACCGTCTACGAGAACGTCAAGCTCGGCGTCGACAAGGTGTTCGCCAGGACCAAGAACCGGGCCGAGCGCGACGCCTGGGTAATGCACAATCTCAGCCTGGTGCAGATGGCGCATGCCAGGGACAAGCGTCCGAGCGAGATCTCGGGCGGCATGAAGCAGCGCGTCGGCATCGCGCGGGCGCTAGCCATGGAGCCGAAGGTGCTGCTGCTCGACGAGCCGTTCGGCGCACTCGATGCGCTGACCCGGGCGCATCTGCAGGACTCGGTGATGGCGCTGCACCAGAAGCTCGGCAATACCATCCTGATGATCACCCACGACGTCGACGAGGCCGTGCTGCTGTCGGACCGCATCGTCATGATGACCAACGGCCCGAGCGCGCGGATCGGCGAGGTGCTCGAGGTGCCCCTGGCGCGTCCGCGCAAGCGGCTCGAGCTCGCGACCAACGCCAGCTACCTGAAGTGCCGGCAGCGCGTGCTCGAATTCCTCTACGAGCGCCACAGCTTCGTCGAGGCGGCGTGATGATGACATCGGTATCAGGCGCGTTTGCTTTGAACCGAAATGCCGGATGCGACTACCAATGCTCGCATTTCGAAAATCATTTCAGAGTTCATTTCAGAACCGAGGAGAGTTGAGATGAATCCGGCCCAAATCAAGCTGGTTCAGGAAAGCTTTGGCAAGGTTGCGCCGATCTCCGAGCAAGCCGCGGTCATTTTCTACGATCGCTTGTTCGAAGTCGCACCCACCGTGAAGGCGATGTTTCCCGCCGACATGAAGGAGCAGCGCAAGAAGCTGATGACGACGCTCGCCGTCGTCGTCAACGGGCTGAGCAATCTCGACACCATCCTGCCCGCCGCGAGCGCGCTCGCCAAGCGCCATGTCGGCTATGGCGCCAAGCCCGAGCATTACCCGGTGGTCGGCGGCGCGCTGTTGTGGACGCTGGAAAAAGGCCTCGGCGATGCCTGGACACCTGACGTCGCCGCTGCATGGACCGCGGCCTACGGCACGCTGTCCGGCTTCATGATTTCGGAAGCGTATGGCGGAGCGCAGGCGGCGGAGTAGGGATGAGCTGAAGACTCTGCGTCGTTGCGCGGGTCGGTCCGATCCGGCTACCGCGCAGGCGGATAGGTGGATTGCTTCGCTGCGCTCGCAATGACAGAGGCAAGCAACTAAGGTTCGCCCGTTCCGCCAACGGGTGAACCAACGATGATGTACCTGGAAACGCCGCCGAAACTGATCCCGACCGAAATCTTTTCCGCCGTGCCCACCAAATTCCGCCGCAGGGTGGCGAGCGAATGGGCCGACGCCAACCGGCCGGGCGCGGTGACCGACTGCTTCATCGAGGGGCCGTCATTCGATCCCGATGGTAATCTCTACATCGTCGACATTCCGTTCGGCCGCATTTTCAGGATCGCGCCGGACAAGACGTGGACGCAGGTTGCCGAGTATGACGGCTGGCCGAACGGGCTGAAGATCGATCCGATGGGCCGCGTCCTGATCGCCGACTACCGGCACGGGCTGATGGAGCTCGACCCCGGATCGGGTAAGGTCACGCCGCTGCTGCGCTCGCGCAATTCGGAATCGTTCCGCGGCTGCAACGACCTGCACATCGCCTCGAACGGCGACATCTATTTCACAGACCAGGGCCAGACCGGGCTGCACGATCCGACCGGCCGCGTCTACCGGCTGCGGGTTAACGGCGCGCTCGACTGCCTGATCGACACCGGCATCAGCCCGAACGGCCTGGTGCTCGATCCGCACGAGGCGGTGCTGTTCGTCGCCATGACGCGCGACAACGCGGTGTGGCGCGCGCCGTTCATGAAGGACGGCAGCGTGTCGAAGGTCGGGCGCTTCTGCTCACTGTTCGGCCCGAGCGGGCCCGACGGCATGACGATGGACAGTGCCGGGCGGCTGTTCGTCGCGCACGCTTCGCTCGGCCACGTCTTCGTGTTCGCACCGAACGGCGAGTGCATCGCGCGGATCAAGTCCTGCGCCGGCCAGAGCTGCACCAATGTCGCGATCGGCGGCGCCAACCGCGACCGGCTCTACATCACGGAATCGGTGACCGGCACGGTGCTGGTCGCCGACATCAGCGGGCTCGGCTGATCGTTCCTGCTCCCGTCGCCTATGCGGCGAGGTTCGGCCGCTCGGGGAAAGGCGAGTCGTACAGCCAGGCCAGCTTGTCGCAGAATTGCTCGAGGCTGGTCTCGCGGATCAGCTGGTTGCGTAGCAGCGCGTGCACGCCGGCGGGATGATAGACGTGGGTGCCGAGTTCGCGCGCCTGAAGCTGAACCCGCGCCGTGCGGATCAGCCGAACCTGCCGGTACTTTTCCAGCGCCTGCTCGAAGCGATCCGGCGTCTCCGCCAAGAGCTCGGCGAGCCAGACCGCGTCCTCCAGCGCCATACAGGCGCCCTGCGCAAAATATTGCAGCATCGGATGCGCGGCGTCGCCGAGCAGCACTGCTCGCCCGTCAATCCAGCGCTCGATGGGATCGCGATCGCAGGTCACCCACGCCTTCCAGTCCCTGCCGTGGTGAATGATCGCCTTGGCGCGTGGATGGACGTCGCGAAAACCTTCCAGCACCTCCTCATGCGTTACCGGCCTCGCGGCAAAGGCTTCCGCCGGATCGTTGTGACAGGTGATGGCGAGGTTGAACACCTTCCAGCCCGAGAGTGGATAGTGCACCAGATGGCACTTGGCGCCGGCCCATAGCGTTGCGGCGTTCCAGCGCAGATCTTCCGGCATCTGCTCGGTCGGGATGACAGATCGATAGGTGGTGTGGCCGGCGATCCGCGGCGGGCCGTCATCGACCATCTGCTGGCGGATCCGGGACCGCAGCCCGTCGGCGCCGATCAAAAGGCAGCCTTGGACGCGCCCGCCGTCCTTCAGCCTAGCGACGATTGTTTCGCCGTCCTGGTCATACCCGATGACGTCGCAGTCGCTGCGCAGCGTGATGGAAGCATGCGCCTCGCAGGCGCGCAGGAAGATGCCGTGCAAATCGCCGCGATGGACCACCGCATAGGGATTGCCGAAGCGCCGGCGGAAATAGCTGGTGAGATCGATGCTGGTGATCTCCTCGGCCGAGTTGGCGTCCATCAGCCGCAGCTGGTCGATGAACACCGCAATCGAGCGGGCGGCGTCGCCGAGATCGAGATGGTCGAAGGCATGGAACGCGTTCGGACCGAGCTGGATGCCGGCGCCGATCTCCTGATAGCGCGGCGCGCGCTCCAGCACGGTGACCTGAAATCCCTTGCGGGCCAGCGCGACCGCCGCGGCCAGTCCGCCGATGCCGCCGCCTGCAATGATGATCGGATCCCTGCGCATGTCCTCTCCCTGAATTATGGCTCTATTTCCTCGGTATCTTGCGCGCGCGGCCGGTATTGCCCTTGGTGTCGATCTTGGAGCTGATCCTGGGCTCGCGCGTCTCTTTCGATGTTGTCGCTGCGGGCACCTCGATCAGGCCGGCCTCGACCTCGTGCTCGAGCCGGTCGAGATTCCTGTAGAGCTCGACCAGCACCCGCTTCAGCTCGGCCGCTTCCTTGGCCGACATCGCGCCGGTTGCGACCTCCTCATAGTATTGGGCGATCGGCATAAGCCGGGCGGCGAGCTCGGCGCCATCAGGCGTCAGCGCGACCTGAAGGCTGCGCTGGTCGTTCTCCGGCCGGTCGCGCGTCAGCAGGCCGGCACGACTCATCTCGGCAACGATGCGCGACAGCGTCGAGACGTCGGCCGACGTCAGTTCGGCGATTTCACCGAGCCGCAACGGGTGTCCCTGCTCCGACAGCGCGGCGAGCACTCGGTACATCGGCAGCGTCAACTTCTCGTGACGGATGACGCGGGCGAACAGGTCGCCCATTCGCACGCCGAGCCGCGCGAGCAGATAGGGGAGCGAATTCGAAAATCGGTACATGGGCTTAGATCCGGGCTCGATTCCAGGCGGGAGATATCCGCCCGGAATAGCCGCGGGTGTTCGCACCGACAACAGTTGCATTCCAATCATTTGCATTTGCAACTTTCTCATTGACAAATAATTGGACCGGATGCTTTGCTCTGTCAACACGGAAACGCGGACATGAGCCGGGAGAGAGAACCGATGCAGGGAAAGATCGCGCTGGAAGAGCACTTCGCCATCGAGGAGACCGTTCGGGACAGCGCAGGCTTCTCGCCGGCCGACGACTGGGTCGAGCTCAAGGCCCGGCTGCTCGATATCCAGGACCGCCGTCTTGCCGAAATGGATGCGCACGGCATCGAGCTGATGCTGCTGTCGCTCAACGCGCCGGCGATCCAGGCGATTCCGGTTCGCGCCCAAGCGCAGGAGTTGTCACGTCGCGCCAATGATTTCCTGGCCGAGCAGGTCGCGCGGAGGCCGCAGCGCTTCCAGGGCCTGGCCGCGCTGCCGATGCAGGATCCGGAAGCCGCCGCCCGCGAGCTCGATCGCTGCGTCGGCGAACTGAAATTTCGCGGCGCACTGGTCAACGGCTTCAGCGAGGTCGAAGGCCATGACGGCGCGGTCTATTACGACCGCAAGGAGTTCTGGCCGTTCTGGTCCGAAGTCGAGCGCCTCGACGTTCCGTTCTACCTGCATCCGCGAAATCCGCTGGCGAAGGATGCCGCGATCTATGAGGGGCATCGCTGGCTGATGGGGCCAACCTGGGCGTTCGGGCAAGAGACCGCGGTGCACGCGTTGCGCCTGATGGGCTCGGGATTGTTCGATGCCTATCCGCGGCTGCAGATCATCCTCGGCCACATGGGCGAGGGGCTGCCGTATTCGATGTGGCGCGTCGACAATCACAACAAATGGATGCGCGCGCAAAACGTCTATCCGGCCAAGCGCAAGATCGCCGACTACTTCCAGGAAAACTTCTACATCACGACATCGGGTAACTTCCGCACCCAGGCCCTGATCGACGCGATGCTCGAGATCGGCGCCGACCGAATCCTGTTCTCGGCCGACTGGCCGTTCGAGAACATCGACCATGCCGCCCAATGGTTCGACAGCGCGACGATCGCGGAAGGCGACCGCATCAAGATCGGCCGCGACAACGCCCGCGGCCTGTTCAAGCTGTAGAGCCGCGCATTCCAACCTGCCGCAGAGCAGGGCGCATCATTGTTGCAATGGAGGAAACCGTGAGCACTTCGCCAGAAATCGACGTGCATGAGGAGTTGTCGGGCGCGGCCGTTGGCCGGCTGCACATACTCCTCGGCATTCTGATCACGCTCATCACGCTGTTCGACGGTTATGACACGTTCAATCCGGCCTATGTCATCCACTACGTGGCAAAGCCTGGGGGCTCTCGCCGAGCCAGGCGGGGCTGCTGGTGAGCTCGGGCCTGGTCGGATTCCTGTTCGGCGCAGTCGGGCATGGCACGGTCGCCGACCGGCTTGGCCGGCGCGGCACGCTGCTCGCGGGCCTGTGGGTCGTCAACGTTTTCACGCTGCTGACCGCGACGATCGCAAACGACTTCTGGAGTTTCTGCGCGCTGCGCTTTGCGACCGGTCTCGGCCTCGGCGTGTTGTTGCCGTTGGGCACCACCTTCGTCAATGAGTTGGCGCCGCGCCGCGTCAGCAACGCGTTCTCGCTCTGGGGCGTCACGCTGGGCTGGTCGCTCGGCGGGGTCTGCGCCGGGCTTGTCGGTGTCTATCTGACGCCGCATCACGGCTGGCAGATCCTCTATTACCTCGGCGCGCTGTCGATCCCGCTGACCTTCGTCGCGCACGCGGTGCTGCCCGAAAGCCCGCAATTCCTCGCGGCGCGTTGCCGCACCGAGCAGTTGCGAACGTTGCTCGCGCGGCTTCGCCCGGAGCGCGCCGTGGTCTATCGCAATGCGAGTTTCGCCTCTGCCGACGCCGGCAGCGTGTCCAACCCGGTCGCAGCGCTGCTGAGCCCGCGCTATCGCCGCGTCTCGCTGACGATCTGGATCACGGCGTTCCTCAGCCTGTTCGCGATCTTCGGCCTGACCGGCTGGATCCCGACGGTCATGCAGAAACGCGGCGAGACGTTTGCGGCATCGTTCGGCTTCGGCGCGCTGATGCAGGCGATGTCGTTCGTCGGCGGGCTGACGCTCGCGATGCTGGCCGATCGCAGGATGTCGCTGACGCCGCGCTACCTCGCCGCATGGTGGCTGACCGGCGGCATTGCCGTGTTGGCGCTGGTGTTCGTCAGCGGACACGGCGTCAATCTTGCGATCGTCGCCATCGCCGGCTTCTGCATCATCGGCGCGCAGCACGTGCTCAACAACTTCACCGCGGGCTCGTACGAAACCCTGCTGCGGGCCAGCGGCGTCGGCATGGAGCTGGGCGTCGGCCGGGTCGGCGCGATCCTCGGCCCCTATCTGATCGGACTGCTGCAGCAGGTGACCGGCGGGCCCGACATCGTGTTCTGGGTGATCGGCGGGGCCGCGATCGTCGGCGCGCTCGCGATCGGCTCGCTCGGACTTGCCGCCGCGGCCCGGCCCGCCGCCATCGATCCGGCCCCGGCGGAGTGACGATGCAGCCGTTCGCCTACAACGCGCCGGCAACCCGGGTGATTTTCGGATCCGGCACCCGCGCGCGCCTAGCCGATGAAGTCCGGCGCCTTTCGTGCCGCCGGGCGCTGCTGCTGTCGACCGCGCCGCAGCGCGGCGAGGCCGACGCGCTTGCCGCCGATCTCGGCGCGCTTGCGGCGGGCGTGTTTGCGGAAGCCGCGATGCACACGCCGGTCGACGTGACGGCAAGGGCCGTGGCCCAGGCGCGGGCGCTCGATGCCGATTGCGTGGTGGCCATCGGCGGCGGCTCGGCTACCGGGCTCGGCAAGGCGATCGCGCTCCACACCGATCTCCCGCAGATCGTGCTGCCGACCACCTATGCCGGCTCCGAGGCGACCGCGATCCTCGGCCAGACCGAAGGCGGCCGGAAGACCACGCTGCGCAACGCCAAGGTGCAGCCGGAGGTGATCATTTACGACGTCGATCTCACGCTCACGCTGCCGCCGCAACAGAGCGCCGTCTCCGGCCTCAACGCGATCGCTCATGCGGTCGAGGCGCTGTACGCGCATGATCGCAACCCGGTCACCTCGCTGATCGCCGGGGAAGCGATCCGCCGCTTCGCGCAATCGCTGCCCAAACTAATGGCTGCGGCCGGCGATCGCGACGCGCGCTCCGATGCGCTCTATGCGGCGTGGCTGTGCGGCTGTTGCCTCAATGCGGTAAGCATGGGCCTGCATCACAAGCTCTGCCATACGCTCGGCGGCATGTTCGACCTGCCGCATGCGGAGACCCATGCGGTGATCCTGCCGCACGCGGTCGCCTACAATACGCCGGCGGCCGCCGATGCGATGCAGCACATCGCGCTGGCGCTAGGCGCCACCGATGCGAGCGCAGGTCTGTTCGACCTGGCGCATCGGCTCGCGCGCCGACCTCGCTTGCCGCGCTGGGAGTGCAAGCATCGGACCTCGACCGCGCGGCGGCGGCTGCTATCGAAACGCCCTATCCAAATCCACGGCCGCTCGCGCTGCCGGCGCTTCGAGCGCTGCTCGACGACGCGCTGCACGGCGTGCGGCCAATGTCTTCATCGAGCCGCGGGGAGGCCTCGCATGCGTGATTTCGACGAGCACAACATCACACGAGCCGTGATCGACAGCCTGGCGCAGACCGGGGACGCACGCCTCAAGACCGTGATGACCAGCCTCGTGCGTCACTTGCATGATTTCGTGCGCGACGTCGAAATCAGCTTCGAGGAATGGAGCGCGGCGATCGATTTCCTGACCCGGACCGGACAGATGTGCAGCGACAAGCGGCAGGAGTTCATCCTGCTCTCCGACACGCTCGGCGTCTCGATGCTGGTCGATGCGATCAACCATCGGATGCCGGAGGGCGCGACCGAGACGACCGTGCTTGGTCCGTTCTTCGTCGCAGCTGCGCCCGAGCTGCCGTTTGGCGCCGATATCTCCGGCGGCATCGAAGGTGAGAAGCTCAGCGTGAATGGCGTCGTCTGTGCGTCCGATGGCCGGCCGCTTGCCGAGGCGACGGTCCATGTGTGGCATGCCGATGATGACGGCTATTACGACGTCCAGCAGGCGGATCTGCAATCGCTCGCGATGCGGGCGCGGTTCAGGACCGATCGCGACGGACGGTTCGCCTTCACTTCGATCATGCCGGCATTCTATCCGATCCCGCATGACGGTCCTGTCGGCGAGATGCTCGAGGCGCTCGGACGTCACCCGTACCGCCCGGCGCATGTCCATTTCATGATCGCCGCCGAGGGCTATGAGACGCTGATCACCCACATCTTCGATGCGGAAAGCCCGTACCTCGATTCCGATGCGGTGTTCGGCGTCAAGAACTCGCTGATCGCGCCATTCCCCCGCGACGACCGCTCCGGGAAAGTTCAGCGCGGCCTCTCATACCGGTTTGGCCTCAAGCCGCTTCCCAACGCCGCGCAGCTCGTTTGAGCGAGGCAGCCGCACCAATCGACGATTTCAACACCAAAGGAGACCGCTGATGTCCAGTTCCACCCATGTTGCGGCCGGCGACAAGGCCGGCCGCCTGTCCGAATCGTGGGTCCTGCTGTTTGCCCGGCTGGCGATCGCGCCGCTGTTTCTCTACAGCGGCATCGGCAAGCTGATGGCCTTCTCCACGACCGCCGGACGTCTCGGCGGCGCCGACGGCATCGGTGCGGTGCTCGCGGCGGGTGCTACGGCAGTTGAGCTTGGCTGCGGCGTGGCGCTGGTGCTCGGCCTGTTCGCACGCCAGGCCGCTGCCGTCCTGTTCCTGTTCACGATCGCCGCGACGCTGATGTTTCACAATTTCTGGGCCGCGCCCGAGGCGCAGGTCGTGACCCAGACCATCAACTTCCTGAAGAATCTCGGCCTGCTCGGCGCTCTCGCGATGATCGCAAGCTACGGGCCGGGAAGCTACGCCCTGCCTGCAGGCGCGCGAGCAGGCTCCTGATTGTTGCGTGCACAGCGGCATCGGTTCATGCGCCGGCGCTGGAACGCCGGAGGCCGGCGCGATGGAAAGCTGCCAGTCGCTGAACACCTGCTCAGCTTGCGCGGCGACCGGCTTTGCCAGCGCCTGCGTCGCCGCGCGCGGTTCGTAGCGGATCATGGCGAGTCCAGCCGCCGCGCGGCGTGGCGGGTCAGCGGCCTACATGCATCTTCTCGAGAAAATCCTTCACGCCGCTGACGGCGCCGGTATTCGAGGCGACGTAGCCGGGCAGGGCGCCCACCGCCTTGTGAAACTCGCTGCTCCTGATGATGTCGAGCACCCGCTGCATCGGCTCGGTCTCGAGGAACGCACGCTTGCAGACGAAGAAGTAATCCTCCGTGAGCAGGCGGATGAAATCGAGGCCGAACTGCCGTGCGGCGGCCTCGACGCCAAAACTCGCATCCGCCATGCCGCTTGCGACATAGGCGGCGACCGCGGCATGGGTGAACTCCATGTGCTGGGCGCCGTTGATCCGGCTTCCCGGGATCTTGTGCAGCGCCAGCAATTGATCGAACAGCAGCCGCGTTCCGGAATCATGGTCGCGGTTGACGAAGCGGGCCTTGCTTGCGACTAGGTCCTTCAGCGAAGCGATCTTCAACGGATTGCCGCGCTTGACCATCAGGCCCATCTCCCGCGTCACGAAGTTGATCACGCGGTCCTCGCGCGGATCGAGCCATTCGCGGCAGGCCTTGATGCCTTGCGCGCGCAACTCGCCGTGCGGCAGATGCACGCCGGAGAGATCGCAGGCGCCCTGCGCCAGCGAGACCAGCGAGTTCTGGTTGCTGACGTAGCGGAGGTCGACGCCCATGCCGCCTGCGCGATCGAGGAACTCGCGCAGCTTGGACACCGCAAAGCCGTGGCTGGCGTGGACACGGATCACCTGCGGCCGCTGCTCGAGGAACGGCTTGATCTCGGTGACCAGTTCCTGCGCGAGGTTCTCCAGTTGCAGTCCGAGCCGCGCCTGCATGCGCTCGCCGGCCCACACCAGCTTCTCGCCGAACGGCGTCAGCTTCGAGCCTTTGCCACGCTGGGTCTCGACCAGCGGCACGCCGAAGAATTCGGACCATTGCTCGATTAGGTTCCAGACGTGGCGATAGGACAGCTGCGCGTCGCTGGCCGCGCTGGTGATCTTCCCGGTCTTCCTGATCTCGTTGAGGATGCCGAGCATCACGACCGCGGTCTGCGGCGAGTTCTCCTTGCGGAACCGCCAGACGGTTTCGATCTCGATCTGCAGCATCGTAGTCACCATTTATGAACTTGATTTCATATCCTGGCATGCCAATAGGCACAAGATATCATATTTACTGGCGTCACTAGCCTCCTAGGTTAGGCAATACCAGGAGGAAATATGATGTCGGTTGCATATGACTATGACCGCGACGCCCGTCGCGCTCCGACCGTTCGGGATGAATTGCTGCTGATCGACGGCGCCCGCGTCCGCTCGTTGTCCGGAAACAGCTTCAAGTCCCTCAATCCCGCCAACGAGCAGGTGATCGCGACCGTTGCCGAAGGCAACGCGGCGGATGTCGATCGCGCCGTCGCCGCCGCCCGCCGCGCCTTCGAGGGCCCTTGGCGCAGCATGCGCGCGGCCGAGCGCGGCCACATCCTGCTGAAATGGGCCGGGCTCTTGAAGCAGCATGCCGACGAGATTGTCGCGCTCGAAAGCCTCGATGCCGGCAAGCCGATTGCGGGCGTGCTGCGCCAGGATTTCCCGGCCGCCATGGACACGCTGACCTATTACGCCGGCTGGGCCGACAAGATCAGCGGCGACGTGGTCTCGACGCGCGACGACGCGCTGACCTACACGGTGCGTGAGCCGGTCGGCGTGGTCGCCGCGATCGTGCCCTGGAACTTCCCGCTGATGATCGGCATGTGGAAGCTCGCGCCGGCGCTGGCCTGCGGCTGCACTGTCGTGATGAAGCCGGCCGAGCTGACCTCGCTGTCGGCGCTGCGGATCGGCGAACTCGCGCTCGAGGCCGGTTTGCCGAAGGGCGTGCTCAACATCGTGACCGGACCCGGCCGCGTCGTCGGCGACGCGCTGGTCAACCATCCCGACGTCGACAAGGTCACGTTCACCGGGTCGCCCGGCGTCGGCCGCGGCATCATGAAGGGCGCCGCCGGCAATTTTAAGCGGGTTTCGCTCGAGCTCGGCGGCAAGTCCGCCAATGTGATCTTCGACGATGCCAATCTCGAAGCCGCCGCCAAGGCCGCGGCCGCCGGCATCTTCTTCAATGCCGGGCAGGTCTGCTCGGCCGGCTCGCGCGTGCTGGTGCAGGAGAACGCCTATGACGAGGTGGTCGAGCGCCTGGTTGACCGCGCCGAAAGCCTGCGCATCGGCGATCCCGCAGATCGCGCCACCGCGCTCGGGCCAGTGATCTCCGAAAAGCAGATGCGATCGATCCTCGACTATGTCGAGATCGGCAGGAACGAAGGCGCGCAACTCGCCACCGGCGGCGCGCGCGTCGGCGACCGCGGCTATTTCATCAGCCCCGCGGTGTTCGCCAATGTCGCGCATGAGATGCGCATCTCGCAGGAGGAGATCTTCGGCCCCGTCGTCAGCGTGATCAAGTTCAAGGACGAGGCCGACGCGCTGCGCATCGCCAACGGCACCGCCTACAGCCTCGCCGCCGGCGTCTGGAGCGCCGACATGGGCCGCGTGCAGCGGTTTGCGAAGAAGGCACGCGCCGGCACGGTGTGGATCAACACCTATGGCTACACCGATGTGCGGTTGCCGTGGGGCGGCGAACGCGACTCCGGCCTCGGCCGCGAGCACGGCACCGCCGCGCTCGACAATTTCACCGAGCCGAAGGCGGTGTGGATGAATCTCAACGTTTGATGGCACGTGATGCCTTCAGGCAAGCACGGATCGGAGGATCCGCGCTGTTGGGATTGCGCGAGAACGCGGCAACATGTTCCGCTGTCGTCCCGGGCTTGACCCGGGACCCATAACCACAGGATGACGTTGTTGCGCGACGCTGTAGGCCCAGCGAGCGCAACCATGTAGTTCCGTGGTTATGGGTTCCTGCTTTCGCAGGAACGACGGTGTGGAGACATGATTGCTTGTTTCCTCTATCTTCGTGCGGCGAGATCCCAACCACGCAGAACGAGGCGATCGTGCAGACAAAAAAATTTGGCAACAACGGCCCGCAGGTCTCGGTGATCGGGCAGGGCACCTGGTATCTCGATCGTGGTGACCGCAAGGCGGCCGTCGCTGCGTTGAAGCGCGGCATCGATGCCGGCATGACGCATATCGATACCGCGGAGATGTATGGCGACGCTGAGCTCGTGATCGCGGATGCGATCGTTGGCCGCCGTGACGGGTTGTTCCTTGTCTCGAAAGTCCTGCCGAGCAACGCCTCGCGGCGCGGCACCATCACCGCCTGCGAGCGCTCGCTGAAGCGATTGAAGACCGATCGGCTCGATTGCTACCTGCTGCACTGGCGTGGAACCTACCCGCTGGCCGAGACGGTCGCGGCGTTCGACGAACTGATCGCGGCCGGCAAGATCCGCTCCTGGGGCGTCAGCAATTTCGACACCGAGGATCTCGACGAACTGCTCGACGTCGCAGGCGAGGGCAAGATCGCCTGCAATCAGGTGCTCTACCATCTGCAGGAGCGCGCGATCGAGCACGCCGTGATTCCGTGGTGCGAGCAGCATGGCGTCGCCGTGGTCGCGTACTCGCCGTTCGGCCACAATGATTTTCCCTCGCCGTCGAGCAAGTCCGGCACGGTGCTGCAATCGATGGCGGAGAAGCACAAGGTGACGCCGCGCCAGGTCGCGCTCAGCTTCCTCACGCGGCTGCCGTCGGTGCTCGCGATTCCCAAGGCATCGAACGCGGATCACGCGGCGGAGAATGCAGCCGCGGGAACGTTGAGGCTCAGCGGCGACGAACTCGCCGCACTCGACGCGGCGTTCCCGCGCGGGCCGAAGCCGCGCTCGCTGCCGATGCTCTAATTCCCCGGGATTCATCGAGCTCCGCTCCACACAGTTCTTAACAAACTGTTGCAGTTGCGACCGCGCGGAGGCTGCGACGGGCCGTCGCGCGCGCTGACGCATATCGGAGTCCCGTTTTCGGGCATTGTTCTCGCGGCGGAATTGGCGTTCTGTACGAGAGCAGATTCCCCTTATTTTGCCTTCGAGATTGCCGTGACACCGCCCCCCGCCGTAGCCGCCAGGCTGGACAGCGTTTCCCTTTCATTGCCCGCAAAGACAAGCTTGGTGCGTAAGGCGCCGGCGCGCACCGACCGACCGTTCAAGGGCATTGCGCTGATCCTGCTGTCGACGGTGTTTCTGGGCACCTCCGACGTCACCGCGAAATATCTCTCGTCCTCGCTGCCTTCGATCGAGATCGCCTGGATCCGCTTCCTGGTGTTCGCGCTGATCATGACGCCGGCAATGCTGCCCGGTTCGCCGCTGTTCGCGCTGCGCAGCAGCCGTCCCGGCCTGCATGTGCTGCGCGGCGCCGCGCTGCTCGGCTCCTCCCTGATCTTCATCACCGGCCTTGGTTTCCTGCCGATCGCGGAAGCCTCGGCCACCAGCTTCGTCTCGCCGTTGTTCGTCACCGCGCTGTCGATCGCTTTCCTCGGCGAGAGGGTCGGCATGCGTCGCTGGATCGCGACCGCGGTCGGCCTTGCCGGCGTGTTCATCATCCTGCGGCCGGGCACCAGCGCCTTCCATCCCGCCGCGATCTTCCCGATCGTCTCCGCGCTGGCTTGGGCCGGCACGCTGATCCTGACGCGCATGATGAGCGGCAGCGAGCGCCCGGTCACTGTCATGACCTATTCGTCGATCGTCGGCGTCGCCATCGTCAGCGCGCTGGTGCCGTTCGTCTGGGTGACGCCGAGCTGGCATGACATCATGTTCGGTATCCTGATCGGCGTTGCCTCCACCGTCGGACAGTGGATCGTGGTGCTGGCGTTCCGCTATGGCGATGCGTCGGTGCTCGCGCCGTTCTCCTACACGCAGCTGCTCTGGGTCAGCATCCTCGGCTTCATGATTTTCGGCGAAGTGCCCGACCGCTGGACCATCCTTGGCGCCGGCTTCATCGTCGCCTCCGGCCTCTACACCGCGCATCGCGAGCGCGTCAGACGGTCGCAGTTGCTGACCGCGGCCGGCGAGCCGTCGCCAAACGCCTGACCGGCGAGCTAGCCGTGCGAGAATCGCGGCAATTGGTATCATAGCCCGAAGGCGCATGAGGGGCGCGATGCCCCTGCGACATCGTGCACAGATTGAGAAGTCTGCCTTTACTAGCGTTGCACGGGTGCAACAATCGGCCCGGAAAGAGCCGGTTTTCCCTGTTCGCGCAGGAGACCAGAACGCGATCTCAAAGTCATCCCGGGACGCACATGCTAGGTTGCGCGCTTTAGGGCCGCAGAGCGCGGGGCATTGGGGTAGTTGCAGTGCGTTTTCATTTGTCGTTTCGGCGCCGGTTGCACCGAGGCCTCGCAGCATTGCTGTTTTGTGCTTTCGCCGTCGTAAGCCTGCTTTCAATAAATCCGGCACAAGCTCAGATCTACACTTGGGGCGGCTCCGGTAGCACGACCGCGACGTCGGACTACAGCGTTGGGACCAACTGGTCGAATCCGCCGGCTGGTGCACCGCCGGTGACGAACGGTCAATCTGCGATTTTCGATGCAGCGGGGTCGGCCACGATCAACGTCACCAGCGCAATCACACCGTACTCCTGGACGTTCACCGAGAACTCGCAATCCTATACGGTGAGCGGAGCGGACATCAAATTCGGTTCGGGCGTCTGGGGCATTTTCAACCTCGCCAATGCGTCGCAGACGATTTCCATTTCAAACAATATCGGCGAATTTTCCCCTGTCGCCCAGGTGAAGCAACTCGGCGCAAGCACGCTGATCCTGTCCGGCAACAACTCCTACACCGGCGGGACGCAGATCTCGGCCGGCACGGTGCAGGTGACCAACATCCATTCGGTCGGCTCGGGAATAGTGACCCTCGACGGCGGCGTCTTCCAGGCCAACGGCGCCAGCGATCTGACCTTCACCAATAGCTTCAACATAAATGCGCCAGGCGGCGGCATTGATAACAGGGGCGTGGTGCTGACGCTGGCGGGCGTCATCGCCAACGGCAACGCCGGCACCGGGGTGTTGCGACTGACGGATACGACCGGTGGTGGCCTTACGGTGCTGTCCGGCGTCAACACTTATTCAGGCGGCACGCTGGTACAGGGCACCAATGTGCAGGTGACCAACAACAGGTCGGTCGGGTCAGGCACGGTCACGCTCGACAACGCCTCATTCCAGGCCGATGGTCTGAGCAATCTGACCTTTGGCAATAATTTCAAGATCAACACGTCGGCGATCGGCAGCGCGATCGACGCCAACGGCGTAACGCTCACGATCGCCGGCAACATCGCCGACGGCAATGGCTCCGGCAAGCTGACGGTGCTGGACTCCTCGGGCGGCCTCGGCCGCGTGGTGCTGACAGGCACCAACACCTATACCGGCGGCACCTCGATCTGCGATTGCGCGACATTGCAACTCGGCGATGCCGGCCACACCGCCTCGATCGTCGGCGACGTCGTCGTCGACGGCAAGTTCGACATCGTCAATGCCAACACGTCGGGTATTACCAAGATCGTCAACGATGGCTTCAGCGGGATCGCCACCACGACGTTCTACAATTCCACGACCGCGTCAACGGCGACGATCGTCAACGTGAATTCCGGCATCACGGAGTTTCGCGACAGCAGTACCGCGGGCAATGCGACCGTGAGCAATACCAACGGTGCCCTGACGATCTTCCGCGACAACAGTTCTGCCGGTAATGCCACCTTCACCAACACCAACGGCGGCACCGTGGTGTTCGGCGACGCGCTTGGTCCTCCCGGTGGCTCGGACACCAGCACGGCCGGCAAGGCCGTGTTCGACAACCATGATGGCGGCGGCGTTGTGTTCCTGGGCCACACCAATGCGGGTCAGGCCACCATCACCAATGGCAACAATGGCGGCTCGACCCAGTTTTTCGAATTCTCGTCGGCCGGGTCGGCGACGATCACCACGACCGCGACCGGTTACACCGCTTTCTTCCAGAACAGCACCGCGGCGAACGCGATGATCGACAATAGCGGGCTTACCTATTTCGGCACCTCGGGCTTCAGCTTGACGGAAGCGCCGACCGCGGGCAACGCGACGATCATCAACCGTTCCGGCGGCGCACTGATGTTCGACGCCTACGCAACGGCCGGCGACGCAACGATCACCACCGAGAGCGGGGGCAACGTCAAATTCGCGGGTAATTCGACCGGCGGCACCGCGCAGTTCATCACCAACGGCACCGGCTTCGTGGACTTCGGCGGCAGCCTTGGACCGGGCGGCGACGGTCGCATCACGGCAGGCTCGATCGCGGGCTCGGGCACCTACTATATCGGCGGCGGCAATACGCTCGCCGTCGGCGGCAACAACCTCTCGACCAATGTCAGCGGCGTGATCGCCGATGTCGATCCCTGCGGCTGCGGCCCGGCTGGGCCGGGCAATCTGGAAAAGACCGGCAGCGGCACGCTGATCCTATCGGGCGTCAACACCTATACCGGCAGCACGGTCGTCAATGGCGGCGTCCTGCAAGTCGACGGCTCGATCGTGTCGTCGAACTCGGTGACGGTGAATTCAGGCGGTGCGCTCTCCGGCAGCGGCACGGTCGGCAATACGACGATTGCAAGCGGCGGCATCCTGATGCCCGGCAATGCAATGCCGGGCACGTTCCTCAACGTGGCAGGCAATCTCGCCTTCCAATCCGGTGCGCTGTATCTCGTCGGACTCAATTCCTCCGCGTCGACATCAGCCAAGGTAACCGGTACCGCGACGCTGGCCGGCTCGGTCGGTGTCAGCGTTGCCGCCGGCAGTACGATCGCCAGGCAATACACCATCCTGTCGGCGGCCGGTGGCCGCAGCGGCACGTTCGCCGGCGTCGATTCAACCGGGCTGCCGTCGGGTCTGGTCGCAACGCTCGGCTACGACGCGAACAATGCCTATCTCAACTTCGCGCTCGATTATCGCGCAACATCGAAGCTCAATGTCAACCAGAGCAATGTCGCCACCACGCTGCAGAACTTCTTCAATGCCAATGGCGGCATCAACGTGGCCTATGCGGGGCTTTCACCCAATGGCCTGACGCAGGCGTCGGGTGAGGGCGCAACCGGATCGCAGCAGGCGACGTTCAACGCGATGAACCAGTTCCTCGGGCTGTTGACCGATCCGTTCGTCGCCGGCCGCGATGGCGGTGTTGGTGGTGGCGCGGGCGCTGTGCCGTTCGCCGAGGAGAGCGCAACGCTCGCCTATGCGGCGCGCAAGTCCGAGCCGCGCGACGCGCTGGCCGCGATCTACGCCAAGGCGCCGCCGCAGCAACTCGATTTCGCGCAGCGCTGGAGCGTGTGGGCGGCAGGCTATGGCGGCTCGCAGACCACCGGCGGCAATGCGGTGCTGGGCTCGAACAACAGCAGCAGCAGCGTCTACGGCACCGCTGTCGGCGCTGATTATCGCTTCTCACCGAATACGACCGCCGGTGTTGCGCTCGCCGGCGGCGGCACCAGCTTCAGCGTCAATAGTCTCGGCTGGGGCCGCTCCGACCTGTTCCAGGCCGGTGCTTTCGTTCGCCACACCGTCGGCGCGGCCTATCTGAGCGCGGCGCTCGCCTATGGCTGGCAGGACATCACGACCGACCGTATCGTCACTGCCGCGGGCAACGATCATCTGCGCGCCAACTTCAACGCCAATGCGTGGTCGGGCCGGCTCGAAGGCGGCTATCGCTACGCGATGCCGTGGATCGGGCTGACGCCTTACGCTGCCGCGCAGTTCACCAGCTTCGAGTTGCCGGCCTATGCGGAGAGCGTGATCTCCGGCAGCGGCGCTTTCGCGCTGAATTATGCGGCGAAGAGCGTCACCGACGTCAGGAGCGAGCTCGGCCTGCGCACGGACAAGTCGTTCGCGCTCGAGACCAGCGTGCTGACGCTGCGCGGCCGCCTCGCCTGGGCGCATGACTTCAACCCGGATCGCACGGTCGGCGCTGTGTTCCAGGCGCTGCCCGGCGCAGCCTTCGTGGTCAATGGCGCAGCGCAGGCACGCGACTCCGCGCTGACCACGGCCTCGCTCGAGATGAAGTGGCGCAACGGCTGGTCGACGGCTGCGACCTTCGAGGGCGAGTTCTCCGGCGCCACCCAGTCCTACGCCGGCAAGGGTGTTATGCGCTATACGTGGTGACCCTCCATGCTATAGCGTCCTGCAACGAAAGCCTGCCGCGGACGCGATCCGCGACAGTACATTTCGCGGGACGAAATACGCATCAAAATGAGTGGGACAAAACCCACGCGGAGGAAACATGCGCGCAGCGATCTTCAGAAACGGCGAGATTGTCGTCGACCAGATGCCGGAGCCGAAGCCGGGCGCCGGCCAGGTGCTGGTCAAATCGCTCGCCTGCGGCATCTGCGGTTCCGATCTGCACGCGCGCAAGCATGCCCACCGCATGGTGGAGCTGAGCAAGTTCCTGCCCGGCCGCACGCCGATGGACCTGTCGCGCGACGTCGTGTTCGGTCACGAGTTCTGCTGCGAGGTGCTCGACTTCGGCCCGGGCACCGTCCGCAAGCTGAAGCCCGGCACGCGCGTCTGCTCGCTGCCGGCGCTGCTGACGCCGGAGGGACCGAAGGGCATCGGCTATTCCAACGATTATGCTGGCGGCTATGCCGAGCAGATGCTGCTCAGCGAGCCGCTGCTGCTCGAAGTGCCGAACGGCCTTTCCGCCGAGCATGCAGCGCTCACCGAGCCGCTTGCGGTCGGCGTGCACGCGGTGGCGATGGCCAACATCAAGGGCGGCGAGGTGCCGCTGGTGATCGGCTGCGGACCGGTCGGGCTCGCGGTGATCGCGGCGCTCAAGATCAGGGGGCTCGGCCCGATCGTCGCCGCGGATTATTCGCCGGCGCGGCGGCTGCTTGCCGAGAAGATGGGCGCCGATGTCGTGGTCGACCCGGCCAAGACGCAGCCCTATGCGAGCTGGGCCGAGCACGCCCAGATGTCCGAAGCTGAGAAGGCGGCGCGGCCGCCGATGCAGGCGCTGCTGCCGCCGCTGAAGCCCGCATTGATCTTCGAATGCGTCGGCGTGCCCGGCGTGCTGCAGCAGGTGTTCGAGGGCGCCCCACGCAGCGCTCGTGTCGTCGTGGTCGGCGTTTGCATGGAGACCGACAAGTCGGAGCCGATGCTCGGCATCATCAAGGAGCTCAACGTCCAGTACGTGCTCGGCTACACGCCGGAGGAGTTCGCCTATTCGCTGCGCCTGATCGCCGAAGGCCAGGTCGATGCCGCCTCGCTGGTCACCGGCCGCGTCGGCATCGACGGGGTCGCACAGGCGTTTGCCGACCTCGCCAATCCGGAGGCGCATACCAAGATCCTGGTCGAGCCGTGGCGGTGATTTGGCGGTGAGCCGAATGCGGCGGCACGGTTTGCATTTCGCGGCACCGAACCTATAGTTCGCTGTCCTCGGAAGTACTGACAGCACCTATATCATGCGCGTTTCAATCATCACGGGAGGCGGCTCCGGCATCGGTGCCGCGGTCGCGCGCCGGCTCACCGGCCCCGATCAATCCCTGATGCTGCACGGCCAAGGCGCTGACGCCGCCGGCCTTGCGCGGCTGAATGCGGTTGCCGAGGAATGCCGCAACAAGGGCGCCAAGGTCGAGATCCAGACCGGCGATCTCGCCGCGGCCGGCGCTGGCACCGCGCTGGTCGAGGTAGCGCGTGCCGTGTTCGGGCCGATCGATAACATCGTGCATGCCGCGGGCTTTGCCGACCGGCGTGAATTCGCCAGCCTGCCGCGCGAGGCGCTGGAGCGCGCCTTCGCCGTGATGGCGGCGGCCTTCCACGAGATCGCTGCCGCCGCGCTCGCCGACCTCACGCGCAGCGCGCATGGCCGCGTCGTCGCGGTGTCGAGCTTCGGGCCGCATCGCTTCGTGCCGGGTGCGACCTATCCTGGATCGGCTGCGGCGAAGGCCGCGCTCGAAGTGCTGGTGAAGTCGCTGGCGATCGAGCTCGCCGCATCGGGCGCCACTTCCAACGCCGTGATGCCCGGCTATACGCGCAAGGATCCCGGCCTGTTCGGCGCGCTGGATACCGCGACCTGGGAGCGCGTCGCGAAAGCCAATCCGATGCAGCGGCTGGCCGAGCCCGACCAGGTCGCCGCCGTCGTCGCCTTCCTGCTGTCGCCGGAAGCCGGCCACATCACCGGCGCGACGCTGCCGGTCGATGGCGGTCTGACCTTGATGTGACGGGCATGAGCGAGGGCACGCCAGCACAGCAGATTGACGTCGTCGTGCTCGGCGCCGGCATGGTCGGCGTCTCGGCGGGCCTTGCCGCGCAGCGGCGCGGGCTCTCCGTCGTCATCGTCGACCGGCGCGAGCCGGGCAGCGAGACCTCGTACGGCAATGCCGGCATCATCTCGTCCGGCTCGATCCTGCCCCTCAACACGCCGTCGCTTTTAAAGAACCTGCCGAAATATCTCACCAACACGCACCCGGCGCTGCGCTGGAATCTTCCATGGGCCATTGCCAATGCCGGCTGGGTGATCCGCTTCCTCGCCACGGCGACGCCGGCGCAGACCAAGCCGCGCGCCGCAGCGCTGCACGGCCTGATCGGAACGTCGCTGACGCTGCATCGCGACTGGATCGTGCAGGCCGGCGCCGGCCATCGCATCCGCGAGACCGGCTGGCTGAAGGCCTGGCGTGGCGACGGGCTCGCGGCCGCGAAGGCGGAGCAGGCGGCGCTTGCCGAGTTCGACATCAAGAGCGAGGTGCTCGATCGCCAGGCGATCTCCGCGCTCGAGCCGAACATCATTCCTGCCTACAGCGTCGGCCTGCTGCACACCCAGACGGCATCGGTCGATTCGCCGGGCGCGGTGGTCAAGGCCTATGCGCAGCTGCTAGCCAATAGCGGCGGCACGGTCAGGCGATCTGAAATCCAGCGGATCGAGCCGGCCGGCGACGGCTGGCGCGTGCAGCTTGCCGATGGCGAGATCGCCGCGCGCCATGTCGTGGTTGCGCTTGGCCCATGGTCGGCGGAGCTGCTGCGGCCGTTCGGCTACCGAGTGCCGCTGGCATTCGAGCGCGGCTATCACCAGCATTTCGTGCCGAACCCGGCACGCAAATTGCTGCGGCCGATCCATGATGCCGAGGGCAGCTTCCTGATGACGCCGATGGAGCAGGGAATTCGCGTCACCAGCGGCGTCGAGCTCACCGCGCGCGACGCGCCGTCGAACTACGCGCAGCTCGAAACTGTCGTGCCGATGGCGCGCAGCGTGGTCGAATTCGGCGATGCGGTCGGCGAGCGCTGGCGCGGCGCACGGCCGACGCTGCCCGACAGCCTGCCGATGATCGGGCGGGCGCCACGGCATCGCGGGCTCTGGCTCGCCTTCGGCAATCAGCATATCGGCTTCACCACCGGCCCCGGAACGGGCGCTGCAATCGCGGCGATGATCGTGGGTGAAGCGCCGCCATTCGAGCTGAAGGGATTTGCGCCGGAGCGGTATATCGCGTGACACGCACGAAGCTGCCTGCGATGCTGGGGCATCAGGCCACGCCGAGGGGAACGCGCGGCAACCGAGGGGCAGGATGAACTACGTCTGGGATTTCGGGATCCTCGCCAAGTACAGCCATCTGTTCTGGCTGGGGCTCGGCTGGACCATCGCCTATACGATCGGCACCAT
The DNA here is from genome assembly GCF_001238275.1 of Bradyrhizobium viridifuturi. Lineage (GTDB taxonomy): Bacteria > Pseudomonadota > Alphaproteobacteria > Rhizobiales > Xanthobacteraceae > Bradyrhizobium > Bradyrhizobium viridifuturi. The sequence continues at coordinate 7,863 of NZ_LGTB01000030.1, read as the reverse complement.
CATCCTGGGCACCTTGATCGGCCTGATCGTCGGCATGCTGCGGCTGCGGCGCATCCCGGTGATCGACTGGCTCCTGATCGCTTATATCGAAACCTTCCGCTGCACGCCGCTCTTGGTGCAGATCATCTGGTTCTACTACGCGTTTCCGGTCGTGATCGGCGTCAACATCCCGGCGCATGTCGCCGCTGTCAGCGTGCTGTCGCTCTATGGTGGCGCGTTCTATGCCGAGATCGTGCGTGGCAGCATTGAAAGCGTGCCGGTCGGGCAGTGGGACGCGGCCAAGGCGCTCGGCTTCCGCGGCTGGCGCCTGATGCGGCTCGTGATCCTGCCGCAGGCGCTGAAGCCGATGATGGCGCCCTATGTCAACCAGTCGGTGACGCAGCTCAAGAACACCTCGCTGGTCTCGATCATCGCAGTGCCCGACCTCGTCTACAACGCAACCCTGATCAACGCCGACACCTACCGGCCGCTCGAAGTCTACACCGTCGTGGCGCTAATCTATTTCGCGATCCTGTTCCCGTCGACGCTGGTGGCCAGGCGGCTGGAGCGCGGACTGACCTACGACAAGGTGTGAGTGGCCTTCTCCCTCGCCCCGCTCTTGCGGGGAGCGGGCTGGGGTGAGGGGCTTCTATCCGGTGAGCAGTTCGCTGCTTGTTGAGCTGAGTGCCTTCGCCCCTCACCCGGATCGCATCTCCGATGCGATCCGACCTCTCCCCGCAAAGCGCGGGGAGAGGTGAAGCAGACATTCTCAATCTCAGATATTCAGCTCCACCGGCACGTCCTCCGGCTTGACGCCGGCGAGCCCGAGGCCCTTGACGAACCATTCGCGCATCTGGCCGATGCCGCGGTTGTAGTCGATCCACACCGACAGGAAATCGCGCCAGCGCTTGTCCTGTTCGCGCCGTACCGCCGTGCCGCTCGCGATCGTCACCGAGGGCGAGGCCAGGATCTTGTAGGTGCCGAGGTTGGGGTTCTTGGCGATCGCGGTCAGCCCGAGCACCAGCGCGTTGACCACGCAATCGACGCGGCCCGACGACATTTCCAGCATCACCTCGTCGCGCGACTTCAGCGACTTGATGGTGGCGTTCGGCGCAAAGCGCCGCGCCACGGCCTCATTGGCCGATCCGACGTCGACCGCGATCTTGACCTCCGGTTTGTTGATGTCAGCCCAGGTCTTGGCCTCCAGCCCCTTCTTCAGCATCGCGCCGAACGGGTGCGGGAACACGAGGTTGGTGAAATCGACTACCAGCGCGCGCTGCGGGGTCGGGTTGAGCGCGAAGCCGAGATCGATCTTGTTGGCCTGCAAATCAAGAATTGAATTGCCATAGGTCGATTCGACATATTCCAGCTTGACATCGAGCAGTTTCGCCAGATCGTTGGCCATCTCGATCGAGAAGCCGGACCAGGTGCCGGTGGCGAGGTCCTTGTTGAAATAGGGCAGCTCGCCCGGCAGCACCGCGATCCGCAGCACCTTGTTGGCGCGGATGCGATCCAGCGTGTTGTCGGCTTGCGTCTGTGCCGCGGCCGGGGTTGCCATCGCGGCCGCGAGCGCCGCGCCGCTGCCGATCCCGAGCGCATAGCGCAGCGCGTCGCGGCGATCTTCGGAAATCTTGATGTCGTCGGATTGAGTCAAGCGGGCCTCCCTGCACCAGATCGGGGAAGCCTAGCGTCGGGTTCCGGTGCCAGCAAGGGCACGCGTCTGCACCATTGGTAGGCGTGGCGAAGAGGGGATGCCTATCCCTTCACCTTGCTCCGTTTACGGCAGGGCTATCGCACGTTGCCCATCTCCGCAGGAGCGCACCACCAAAATGCTGGAAAACAACCCCATGCAAAGGAGTCGGCGGGCGTGCCGGCATTCGACACGGCAACTTGACACGTCGGGCAAATCAGGGGCATTATTCTATTATTCAGAAAATTCACAGGCGTACCTCATCCGCGCGATGGGGCGCGGCGGTAGAGGTCGGTCGGATCGCATCGCGAGATGCGATCCGGGGAGAAAGTACAGGTCGGCGAAAGGCAGTTCGCTCAATACCGTCCCGGCACGTACATTTCCGGCGGGATCGGGCCGCGGTGATAGTCCGGGTTGCGCACCCGCGGCGGCAGCACCACCGGTTGGTGGGTGACGTGATGATAGGGGATCTGGCTCAACAGATGCGAGATGCAGTTGAGCCGGGCGCGCTTCTTGTCGACGGCATCGACGATCCACCACGGAGAGTCAGGCAGGTGGGTGCGCTCCAGCATCGTCTCCTTGGCCTTGGTGTACAGTTCCCAGCGGGTCCGCGCCTCGACGTCCATTGGGCTCAGCTTCCATTGCTTCAGCGGATCCTGGATCCGCATCGAGAAGCGGAATGCCTGTTCCTCGTCGGTGATCGAGAACCAGTATTTCAGCAGGATGGTGCCGGAGCGGATCAGCATGCGCTCGAATTCCGGCACCGAGTTGAAGAATTCCTCATACTGCTCGTCGGAGCAGAACCCCATCACTTTCTCGACCCCGGCGCGGTTGTACCAGCTGCGGTCGAACAGCACCATCTCGCCGCCGGCCGGCAGATGCGAGACATAGCGCTGGAAATACCATTGCGTGCGCTCGCGCTCGTTCGGCGCCGGCAGCGCCGCGATGCGGCAGACCCGCGGGTTGAGCCGCTGGGTGATGCGCTTGATGACGCCGCCCTTGCCTGCGGAATCGCGGCCCTCGAACAGCACCACGACCTTCTTCTTCTCGTGCTGCACCCAGTCCTGCAGCTTGACCAACTCGCCCTGCAGCCGCAGCAGTTCGCGGAAGTAGAACTTGCGGTCGATCGACGGCTTTCCGGCCTCTCCGTCATGGTCGAGCTCGTCGAGCCTGATGTCATCGAGTTCGAGCTCGAGTTCCTCGTCGAGGTTGTCGGCCATCTCCTGGTGGATGCGGGCGCGCAAGGCTTCCTCACGCAGTGCTTCCTCGTGGGTGGCTTCGTCGGTGAGGTGGGGAGCGGTCATGAAGGTCCGTCTTTCAGTGTGTTAGATGGATCGACGGGAGCATTGACGGGCGATGTTACCCCTCTATGACATTGGCATGACCGCTGTTTCACGCCGGCGCCGCGACTGTGCTAACAAGCGCCAACAACACGAAAATGGGAGATGCCGATGATTTCGCTCACGCCAAAAGACGTTCTGCCGGAGGACGGCGCGGCCGGCACGCTGGTCGGACGGGTCTGGCTGCCGCAGGCGGGGGGACCCGCCGTGGTCGCGGTGCGGGCGGAAGGCGTGTTCGACGTCACTGCGCGCTTCCCCACCGTGAGCGCGCTATGCGAGGAAGCCGATCCTGCCGGCGCATTGCGCGCCACGCGCGGCGAGCGGGTCGGCGATTTCGAGACTATCCTCACCAACACGCCGCCTGACGGCCGCGACAAGGCGAGGCCGCATCTGCTCGCGCCGGTCGACTTGCAGGTGCTGAAGGCCGCCGGCGTCACCTTCGCGATCTCGATGCTGGAGCGGGTGATCGAGGAGCGCGCGCGCGGCAATCCGTCGTCGGCGGAGGCAATCCGCAAGGAGGTGGTACGGCTGGTCGGTGACGATCTCTCCAAGCTGAAGCCGGGCTCGGAGCAGGCGATGCGGCTGAAGCAGGTGCTGATCGATCAGAACGCGTGGAGCCAGTATCTCGAGGTCGGCATCGGCCCCGATGCCGAAGTGTTCACCAAGGCGCCGACGCTGTCCTCGGTCGGCACCGGCATGGATGCCGGGTTGCATCCGAAGTCGACCTGGAATAATCCCGAGCCGGAGGTCGTGCTCGTCGTCTCCGGTGCCGGCAGGATCGTCGGCGCCGCGCTCGGCAACGACGTCAACCTGCGCGACTTCGAGGGCCGCTCGGCGCTGCTGCTGTCGAAGGCCAAGGACAACAATGCCTCCTGCGCGATCGGCCCGCTGCTCCGGCTGTTCGATCAGACCTTCTCGCTCGACGACGTCCGAAAGATGGATGTCGGCCTGACCGTGACGGGCGCGGACGGCTTCGTGCTCGAGGGCCATTCCTCGATCTCCAAGATCAGCCGCGACCCGACCGATCTCGTCGCCCAGACCATCGGCCCAGTGCATCAGTATCCCGACGGCTTTGCGCTGTTCCTCGGCACGATGTTCGCGCCGGTGAAGGACCGCGACGCCAAGGGCGAGGGCTTCACCCACAAGCGCGACGACATCGTCACCATCGCGGCGCCCCAGCTCGGCAAGCTGGTCAACCGGATGCGGGGCAGCGACGAATGCGAGCCGTGGACGTTCGGAGTCGGTGCGTTGATGAAGAACCTTGCGCAGCGCAAGGTGCTGTGAGGCAAAGCGTCGTGCTTGGGGGTGGGTTGGCGAAAGCGCATCCCACCATCTTCGGCGCGAGAGCATCGCGGTGGGTTACCCCTTTGGCTAACCCACCCTACGGCCAGTGAGGAGAACATAGGGTGGGTTGACCGGCTTCATCCGCCGTAGCTCAACGAACGATGCGGCAGGCCGACCCACCGCCGGTGCCGGACTCCTCGCGGCCGCGCCCGCCGTCATTTCGTGCTGCAATACGAAGCGCTTGAGGAACCGATCGCTTTTCCTGATATTGTTCGCCGGTACATTGAACTTTTTCACGGTGGCCCATGTTGCAGTGCCACGAAGCCGATTATTGTCCTCCTGTCCCGCGTCCTCCGCAAAGCCGGCTTGGATTTGTTGAGCTGCTGACCAGATTGCGGCGGAATCCGCTCGAGTGCTGGAGCGCGGATTTCTTTCGGCAGCCGATCGTCAAGCTGCGCCTGCCATTCACCGACACATTCGTGGTTCACGACCCGCGCGCCATCAAACGCGTGCTGATGGACAATTCGGAGAACTACCCGAAGGACACGATCCAGCGCCGCATCCTCTCGTCGGGACTGTCCGACGGCCTGCTGAGTGTCGAAGGAAAGCGTTGGGAGATGCAGCGGCGAACGCTCGCCCCGACCTTCGCGCCTCGTACCGTTACTTCCTTCACAAAGCCGATGTTGGCGGCAGCCAACGAGCTGGCGGCGAAATGGACCAGGATGGGATCCGGCGCCACGCTCGATGTTGCAGCCGAGATGACCCTGGTCACGCTGAACGTTCTCGCGCTGACGATCTTTTCCGATGGCATCGGTAGCGACATCGATGAATTCCGGATGGCCATGAATGCCTATTTCGGCGTGATCGGCCGCATCGGCGCGCTCGATCTGCTCGGGGTGCCCAAATTCGTGCCGCGCCCTGGGCATCGCCGCCTGCGCGCGACGATGACCTATTTCGAGGCCGTGATCGACCGGATCATCGACACGAGAAGTCGAGGGCATGCCAGTCCCCCCAACGATCTGCTGACCCTGCTGCTGCGTTCGCCGGATCCCTCGACGGGACGGCAACTCGGCCTGAAGGAAATCCGCTCGAACATTCTCACCTTTCTCTCCGCGGGACACGAGACGACTGCGAACACGCTCGCCTGGTCGATCTTCTTGTTGTCGCAGTCGGCTGAATGGCGATCGCGCGTCGTGACGGAGGCGGCGCGCGAACTTGCCAATCCGGACGATGAACTCGCCGCGCGGCTGACGGTAACGAGGGCGGTGATCGAGGAGGCGCTGCGCCTTTACCCGCCGATCGCCGCGCTCAGCCGGATGGCGCGCGAGGCGGACAGGCTGGGCGATCTGATGGTCGGGCCGGGTGCCCTGATCGTGATCGCGCCCTACGTGCTGCATCGGCATCGCGAGCTGTGGGATCGCCCCGATGCGTTCGACCCCTCGCGTTTCCTGCCGGAGGCCCGCGGCGCAATTCCGCGGTTCGCCTATCTGCCGTTCGGGGTCGGGCCGCGGACCTGCATCGGCGCGTCGTTTGCCTTGCAGGAAGCGACTATCGTGCTCGCGACTTTGATGCGCGATTTCGAGATGAGGTTGCTGCCGCACGCCGACGTGCAACCGCTCCAGCGCATCACGCTGCGTCCGGCGCACGGGCTGCCGATGACGATCAGCCGGAGATCTGCGCCGTAGCAGGCATTGCGCAAATGTTTCCATGCGAGTCCGCACGCGCGCGTGGATGTGCTAGTGTCTGCCGGAGCGGCCGGCGTTGTCGAACATGTTCAGAAACCTGAGCGGAAGATAGATCGTACGTCGCAACTTGCGCGCGCTACGCGCGAAAAAATTTTGACAATCATTATTTCCTGTCCGGTGTGATCTGCTTCACGCGCGTTGGTGCGTTATCCGCTTCAGCATGGTGGCTCGGCGCGAACAGAGGGAGTCGCGGACATGAGCAAGCAGCCAGCAAATGGAATGCCGGGGTGGCTCACGACCGATGTGCTCGTGATTGCCGTCTCATTGGCGATCATCATGATTGGCATCTGGATCGCGCCGTAGCGCGCAGGCGGCATCGCGGTGGTGCCGCCAATGCGAGAGGCGACGGCGAGCCCTACAGGCCGATCATCCGGAAGATCATGCCGCCGATATTCGGACCGTGATGGTGGCGGCGGCGATGATGGCTTCGCGGCGGCTCGTCGACGCTTGCGGCGGCCATCGCGCTCCTGCCGCCGTCGCGCTCGGGACCGATCGCGTCGAACGCCGCCTTCTGCTCGTCGCTGAGCGCGCTGTAGAAGGTGTCGAGGGCCGGGCGTACCGTCCCGATCGCCTGAAGCATGGAATCGAGTTTTGCTCCGACCGCCGCAAGGCGTGCCGGCGGCGTGCGCGCATCGCCGGGCGGACAGGACGACTTCAATGCGTCCTCGGCCTTCGTTGCCGCATCCCGCAAGGCGTCGAGGCTCGCCCGCTGGGCGTCGGTCGGCCTGACGTCGCGTTCGATGACGTCGCCGGGCCACGCGATGGCGGCCGGTTGCGCGGCGTTGCAGTTGCCGTTGCCGGACGTCGCTTCACGCGTGCCGCGTTGCTGATTTGCCGCCAGCGCGGTCACCTTGGCTTTCTGGTCGTCGCTGAGCAGCCCGTAGAACTTCTCCAGCGCCGGTTGCAGGATGCCGACCGCATCACGCATCGCCTGGAGGCGCTGCTGCATCGCGGCGAGGCGGCTCGGCGCGGTCACAGGCACGTCCTTGGGACATGAATTGAGAATGGTCTCGGAGGCCTTCTGCGATGCGCTGGCGAGTTCATCGAGCGCTGCGTTCTGCTCGGCGTTGGGCTGAATGGCGCTGCGGAATTGCTCGATCGGGAAGCCCGCGATATCGCTTCTGTCGCTGCCGCACATGTCCGCGAGGGTCGCGGTCTGAGCGCGGGCGCCGGATCGGCCTGTGACCGGCGGCCGCGGACCGGCGTAGCCGGGCAGATAGTAGGCATAGCCGCTCAGGGCATCGTAGTCATAAGGACCGAACAGGCCGGTATAGATGTCGTTGTAGCCATAGTCCCAGAAGTACGGGTCGTAGTCGTCGCCCCACCACGCGTAATCGTAGAGATCGTAATAGGCGTAGGGCCAGAACACCGGGCCGATCCAGCCGAAACCGCCATGCGGATGGCGCCACCACCAGCCACCATTGTTGTTGTGAATTCCCCAGGCTGCGCCGGCGGCAGCCGTCATGACCGCGGCGCGCGCCGCCGGGTTGCGCAAGCCGCCCGGGCTGCGCAAGGCGGCCGTGACTGGACGCGAGGACAACGAGCGGCCGACAGCGCTGGCGTTGCGCCGCATCGCGGCGGCCGACGGCGCCTGGCGCCCCGCGGCTACGCCGTGCGAGACGGCCGGATTGTGGCCGACGGCCGGGCTGTGGGCCATGGCCGGATCGTGAACGGCATGGAATTGCCGCGCGCCGCCGCTGCGCCCCATCCTTGTCGCGGCATGGGGAGCCGCATGGATGGTATGGAATCCGCCCGCGCGGGCCCCGCCGCCGTGAAAGCCTCCGCCGTGGAAACCCCCCGCGCCGTGGAAGCCGCCGCCACCGCC
>NZ_LGTB01000029.1 GCF_001238275.1 Bradyrhizobium viridifuturi | reverse complement strand
CGGCGCGACACGAGCGCGCGCGCGACGTAAGTAGGGATCGGTGAAATCGACCTTGGCCCGCAGCTGCGGCGTCACGGCCATCGAGGCGATGATGGCATCGCCCCGGTTGGTGGCGAGCGCATCGATCAGGGTCTCGAAGCGCCGCATCTGGATGGTGCAGGTGACCTTGATCTCGTCGCACAGCGCGCGCGCCAGATCGACGTTGAAGCCGGCCGGATTGCCGTCGGGACCGGTGAAGTTGAACGGCGGATAGTCGGTCTCGGTCAGGAAGCGGATCACGGTGAGCCGCGACAGGTCCGGCCGATCCGGCCGCCGCCGCGGGTCCCAGAAGCCCGGCACGGCCTGCGGCGCGGCCTCGGTCGCCCTGGCCGGCTGGTTCGGCGCCGACGGGGTGACAGCCGATGGGGGCGTCGCGGGCGCCACCGGTGCAGGCGCGGGCCTTGCAGGCAAGGCCGGTGCGGGCGCCGGCTTAGCGGCGGGTGCCTGAGGCGCCGCCGCGGGAGGCGTCTGAGCGACCGCTGGGCCGACCATCGCCAGCACCGCAGCCGCCATCATTGCCGCGGCCTGGCGAAGCTGGCGCGAGCGGACGGCAAAGGGCTGGGCGGGCTGATTTGGCATAACCGGCAATATCAGGAAATTGAACGGCTTATAGACCATCCGGCGCCCGATGCGAGCGCCGAATGGGTTAATTCTGAACCGGAAATGGCGGTCAGAGATACCGTTTGAGATCGGCGGCCGCCTCTTCCGGCGTCCGTTTCAGATTGAACGGCGCGACGAAATGGCCGTCGCGGTCCATCAGATAGATCAGCGCAGTGTGATCCATCGTGTAGTCGCCATCCTTCAGCGGCACCTTCTTGGCGTAGACGCGATAGCTCGACAGCACCTTGGCGATCGCGGTGGGATCGCCGGTCAGGCCCTTGAGGTGCGGATCGAAGCTCGACAGGTAGTCCTTCATCGCCGTGGCGGTGTCGCGTTCCGGATCGACCGAGACGAAATAGGCATTCACCCGATCGGCGTCCTTGCCCATCGCCTTCAGGACCTCGGAAATCTCGAACAGCGAGGTCGGGCAGATGTCCGGGCAATGGGTGAAGCCGAAGAAGATCAGCGTCGGCTTGCCCTGGAGGTTCTTGTCGGTGACGGTCTGTCCGGCCTGGTCGGTGAGCTGGAACGGCCCGCCGATCGCCGCCGGCGCGGCGACGGTGCGCAAGCCGCCGACTGCCCACAGCATGAGGAACAGGCCGACCGCCAGACTGCCCGCGAAGGCAGCGAAGATCACCAATGGGCGCGTGGTCCGGGGCATGATGCGGGGACGTCCTTGTCAGAAGCAGGCGGAGATGCCGGCCGTGATCATTTCGAAAAACACCGCGGTCCCGTAGTGGAACCAGAGCGCGGCGGCAGCGAGCAAGGCCAATACGCCGATGCCGGCGGCGCCCCACAGGATCATGGACGCCACCCGGCCCTGCGGAGCCGTCACGAGCTCGGATCGGGTGGAGATCGGCTGAACCATGCGGTTGAGATAAGCCGGGTTCCCCCGAGCAGCAAGCGCAATGGCGGTCGCAGGCCGTCAAATGATAGCGAGCCGATTTTCGCTGCCTGTCCCGTCATGCCCCAGGTTACCGGCCATGGCGAGAAACGACGTCAAGCCGAGATCGGCCGTTCAGTGCGCGGGTTTGGCCGCCAAGGCCTGGGCGTTGAGATAGCACGGCTTGTATAGCGCCTGCAGCTGCTTGCCCTGCAGGAAGATCATGCGCCGGGTCAGGCCGCCGCGATCGGTGATCCATTTGCGCACCGCCGGCGGGTACATCAGGTACAGCATATGGGTCGCTTCGGGATTGGGGACCGGGCGACCGTTGTCGCCGTAATCCCAGGCGGCATGGAAGCCGAGACTGGCGTGTGAGGTCACACAGATCCGGTCGTGAGGAACCTTGCCGAGCACGATGGTGCAGGCCGAGGCGCACAGCCCGTCGATGATCACGGTCTCACCCGACGTGCGCAGGTCCTGATACTTGTCGACATACACGCCGATCTTGCCGCCGCGATCATCGGCGATCCTGACCACTGCTTGTGACGCCCCCATTCCCGCCAGCAGGAGAACCGCCGCGAGCAACCCCGTCATCAACTTCATTGGCCAGCCCCAGTCCAAACCGAATCTGTTGGTCTTGTGATGCAGACGGCGAGAGCGTGTTGCGAGACTGGATTTTTGTCCAGACGAGCGAAGCCGGTCAAAACAAAATCAAATTGGGTGTTGCGCGCGCGCTGCAGTGGCGTGTGGGAAAGGTCCCAAACTGGAACAACTTGCCGCAACCATTTGATGCGTCGCCGCCACAGGCAAGGTCCATTTGGCGTTGACCGCGCACAACGTCACGGTCTTGAATCGCGGCGGGACGGGGGAAATCAAAAATGGCTGACGATGCAGATGTGATCGTGATCGGCGCCGGACTTGCCGGTCTGGTCGCCGCGACCGAGATCGCCGACGCCGGCAAGCGCGTCATCGTGCTCGATCAGGAAGGGGAACAGAGCATCGGCGGCCAGGCGTTCTGGTCGTTCGGTGGATTATTTCTGGTCGATTCGCCGGAACAGCGCCGGCTCGGCATCAAGGATTCCGCAGACCTCGCGCTGCAGGACTGGATGGGCACCGCGGGTTTCGATCGCGAAGAGGATCACTGGCCGCGCAAATGGGCGGAGGCCTATGTCGCGTTCGCGGCGGGCGAGAAGCGCGACTGGCTGCGCGCGATGGGCCATCGCATCTTCCCGGTGGTCGGCTGGGCCGAGCGCGGCGGCTACGACGCAATGGGCCACGGCAATTCGGTGCCGCGCTTCCACGTCACCTGGGGCACCGGCCCCGGCATCGTCGAGCCATTCGAGCGCCGCGCGCGCGAGGCTGCGAAGAGCGGGCGGCTGGTGTTCAAGTTCCGCCATCGCGTCGATGCGCTCAACGTCAGCAACGGCACCGTCGACGGCGTCAGCGGCGTGATCCTGGAACCGACCTCGGTCGAGCGTGGCAAGAGTTCCTCGCGCGAAGTCGTCGGCGATTTCTCCCTGCGCGCGCAGGCAGTGATCGTCGCCTCCGGCGGCATCGGCGGCAATCATGACCTGGTGCGGCAGAACTGGCCGAAGCGGCTTGGCGAACCGCCGAAGTTCATGATCTCCGGCGTTCCCGAACATGTCGATGGCCGCATGATCGGAATCACCGAGCAGGCGGGCGGGCGGCTGATCAACCGCGACCGCATGTGGCACTATGTTGAGGGCATCCAGAACTGGAACCCGATCTGGCCGCGTCACGGCATCCGGATTCTTCCGGGGCCATCGTCGATGTGGTTCGACGCATCGGGCAAACGGCTGCCGGTACCGCTGTTCCCGGGCTCCGACACGCTCGGGCAACTGCATTACATCATGGGCACCGGCTACGATTATTCCTGGTTCATCCTGACCCAGAGCATCATCAAGAAGGAGTTCGCGCTCTCGGGCTCGGAGCAGAACCCTGACCTCACCGGAAAGAGCTGGCGCATGACGATCAAGCGCGCCACCAACAAGGGCGCGCCGGCGCCGGTGGAGGCGTTCAAGCAGCACGGCGCCGACTTCATCGTGCGCGACAACCTCGCCGACCTCGTCGGCGCCATGAACAAGCTTGCCGGCAACGACCTGTTGCAGCTCGACGCCATCAGGACGCAGATCGAGGCGCGCGACCGCGAGATCACCAATCCCTATGTCAAGGATGCGCAGGTGATGAACCTGCACAATGCGCGTCGCTATATCGGCGACCGGCTGATCCGCACCGCGAAGCCGCACCGGATCCTCGATCCCGAGCACGGCCCGCTGATCGCGGTGAAGCTCAACATCCTGACCCGCAAGACGCTCGGCGGCTTCGAGACCGACCTCGATTCACGCGTGTTCGGCAACGATCGCCAGATCATCCGCGGGCTCTATGCGGCCGGTGAAGCCGCCGGCTTCGGCGGCGGCGGCGTACACGGCTATCGCTCGCTGGAGGGAACATTCCTCGGCGGCTGCCTGTTCTCGGGCCGCAACGCGGGGCGCGCGGCCGCGAAGGCGGTGGGCTGAGACAATCCCCTCGCCACGGAAGAGACGGCGAAACGAAAATGAAAAGGCCCGCCGGGTTTGAGCCGGCGGGCCCTTATCATTGAGTCCGAATTTCCTCAGCTATCCCAGCGCTCACGCCAGCTTGGTGAAGAGCGTGAGGATGCCGTTGCTGAGATTGACCGCAACAACCTGTGCCGAGCTCAGTCCCTTCGCCTTGAGCGCGGATGTCGCTTCCGTGGACGCGTCGATGGAACCCCGCAGGTTCTTCAGGTCTTCTTCGCTTGCCTTTGCGATGACAGCCTCGACCCTCGAGCGGACTTCGGGCTTCAATTCCTTGACGTCCACGACCTGTATGGTCTTGATCGTGGCGGGTTGCTCGGACTGGGCCTGCGGCGGCGTGTTCGGTTGCGTTCCCTGCGTTTGCGCCCAGGCAGGTGTTCCAAGCGAGAGCGCCGCAACGATGACGGATGCCGTAGAGATGCGCATGAGCATTCCTTGTGTTGATTGCCCCCAACACATCCCGCGACAACGAGCTTTCCTCGCGGATGGTTCCGGCCGAAAATCCGTTCTCCAAACTAGTTCCTATGAAAGTTGGGGAACCATCGCAGGGGCGCGGTCAAAATATCGAAAACAACCCCATGCAAAGCAGCCGGCCACGGCCGCGCTCGACCAACCGCCTTGACACGTCGGGCAACTCAGGGGCATAATTCTAATATTCAGAAATTGCGCGAAGTGTCCCTCGCCCTGCGGCCGCAACCCAATCTCATCTTGCCCTACTCCACCTCCGCGCTCGCGAAGCGCACGCCGAACGTGTCGGCGTTGGCCTCGCCCCAATCGTAGAGCGCCTGCAGCATCGGCTTCAGCATCTCGCCGCGCTTGGTCAGGCAGTAGCGCGAGGAGCCGCCGCCGCGCTCCTGCTTGACGAAGCCTGAGTTGCAGAGATCGCGCAGCCGTTCGGTCAACACCTTGTCGCTGAGCTGCGGGATGTCGTGACGCAATTCGCCATAGCGCATCGGCCGGACCTTGAGGCGGCTGAGGATCACGGTCTTCCATTTGCCGCTGAGCTGATCGATCGAGAACTCGACCGGGCAGCCATATTTGCGCTTGGTCTTGCGGATCATCGCAACTCTCCCGCGGCACTTTCCATCTGGTTCGTTGAGAGCCGCCATCGATCCATCTAAGCACGCTTCGCACGGGTTGGGCGAGCTTAGGGATCACTGCAACGCATGACAGACAACAATTCCGCCCAAGGCGCAAACCAAGGCCCAAATGACGAGCAACACAAGCGCAGGCGCATCATCGTCAGACGCAACGGGCCCTACGAACCCGAGCCCGGCATTGCGATCGTCGATCATCTCGGCGTGCCGGTTGCAGCCGAGGCGCCGGTGCGGCTGTGCCGCTGCGGACAATCGCAGACCAAACCGTTCTGCGACGACAGCCACGTCGCGCGCGGCTTCACCGACGCCAGGGATCCGCGGCGCGTGCCCGACAAGCGCGAGGTCTATGCCGGGCAGCAGGCCTATGTGTTCGACAATCGCGGCACCTGCGCGCATTCAGCCTTCTGCACCGACCGGCTCAACTCGGTGTTTCATCTCGGCGAGGAGCCGTTCATCGCGCCGAGCGGCGCGCGCCTCGATGATCTCATCAACGCGGTGCGCAGATGCCCATCGGGCGCGCTCGGGATCGGCATCGGTCCGGAGCGCGACGCCAACCTGTCCGACATCAACCGGCCGCCGCAGATCGAAATTTCGAAGGACGGGCCCTATCGCGTCACCGGCCATGTCGAGCTGGTCGATGAGGACGGGATGCCGATCGCCCGGAACGCCGGCGCGTCGCAGGAACATGCCAGCCTGTGCCGCTGCGGCGCGTCGCTGAACAAGCCGTTCTGCAGCGGCATGCACTGGAACGTCGCATTTCACGATCCCGTCCCCGATCCCTTGCGCGAGCCGACGCTGTTCGAATGGGCCGGCGGCTATCCGGTGCTGCTCGACATGACGCGCATCTTCTACAGCCGCTACGTGCCGGAGGATCCGCTGCTTGGCCCGCTGTTCGCCGAGATGTCGCCGGACCATCCCGAGCGGGTCGCGGCGTGGCTCAGCGAAGTGTTCGGCGGACCGCGCTTCTACACCGAACGCTATGGGGGCTATCGGCGGATGGTGTCGCAGCACATCGGCAAGGAGATCAGGCCGGAGCAGCGCGCGCTGTGGGCCACCTACATGGTGCAGAGCGCCGACGACGCCGGACTGCCGTCCGACCCGGAATTCCGCGCCGCCTTCGTCGCCTATATCGAATGGGGCTCGCGGATCGCGGTGGAGAATTCCGGCGCCGGAGCGACACCGCCGCCGAACATGCCGGTGCCGCGCTGGTGGTGGGTCTGCAACGCAACGCCGGCCGCGCGGCCGGCCGCGATCGCAGGCGATGCCCAGGCCGCGGACGAAACCGGCGTCGCGCTGCCCGGCCCCGGCGAGGCGGTGCAGTTCGAGCAGCACATCCGACCGCTGTTCCGGCCGATGGATCGCAGCTCGATGCTGTTCGCCTTCGACCTCTGGAAGGAGGAGGATGTCGCCCGGCACAGCCGGCAGATCCTCGCCCGCCTGGAGGCCGGCACCATGCCGTGCGACGGCGCCTGGCCGGCCGAACGGGTGGCGCTGTTCGCTCGCTGGGCCCACGCATCGAAAGCGCCGACCGGATCGTGACGCGACGATCGCGCAAGACTGGTTGAACCGGTCTCGCCGGCGTGCTGCAATTGTCGCGGCAGGGTCGGGTTTCCGCGGCGATGCGACGACGTGCAATCGTAATGTTGGCTCTGGCCGGCGTCCTTGCCCTGGGCGTTGCGCCGGCGGCTGCGGATTCGCTCCTCGTCAACGGCACGACGCGAACATTCGTGCTGCAAGCTCCGGCAACCAGGCCCGCGCCGCTTGTCATCGTGCTGCACGGCAAGACCCAGAGCAGCGACGACATGATGACACGGACGTCGTGGCCGCTGATCGCCAAGCGCGATGGCTTTGCCGTGGCTATCCCGATGGATTGAACCACGCCTGGGCCGACTCCCGGCCGCACCAACGACGCGCCGGCAATCCGCCGCCCGAGGGCACCGACGACGTCGCCTTCATCACGCAGTTGATCGCAAAGCTCGTGGGCGACGGCACCGCCGATCCCAGGCGCATCTATGTCACCGGCATCTCCAATGGCGGCGCGATGGCGATGACACTCGTCTGCGAACGCGCCGATCTGTTCGCTGCCGCCGCCAGCGTGATCATGAACCTGACCGATGAATCCGCGCGCGCCTGCCGGCCGCAGCGACCGGTGCCGATGCTGCTGATGAACGGCACCGCCGATCCGCTGATCCCCGATCAGGGTGGACGCGGCACCAGCAGGTTCGCGGTCGACGGATTCTGGTCGACCGAACGGACCCTGCAATTCTGGCGGCGCACCAATGGCTGCGCGACCGGGGACGCCGCAACCACCGATCTGCCAGACCGCAATCCGTCCGATCAATCGACCGTCACGCGGATCGAAACGAACTGTCCGCAGGGACGTGACGTGGTGCTCTATCGCGTGAACGGCGGCGGTCACCGCATGCCCGGCAACTTCCCGGATGCGCATTTTGCTAAACTGGCCACCACACTGCTCGGCCCGCAGAATGGCGACATCGACGGCGCCGACACGATTTGGGCATTCTTCATGCGATTTCCGTGAGAGGTACGCTGCAAAATGCGCAGTGGCGGCGGTCGCCCCGACAGTATAGAGGTCTGCTTCTGATCAAATCAGAAACTCTCGATCTCTTGTTTTGACGCGTTTTCTTCACGCGAACTGCTAGCCACTTCGCTTGAAAACGCTATAGACATGCCCGCCATTCAAGTGGAGACCCAAATGAGCATTCAGCGTTTCGAAACCGGCCCGCGCATGAGCCAGGCCGTCGTTCACGGCAACACCGTCTATCTCGCGGGCGTCGTCGCCGGCAAGGCGGCGGGCGGCAGCGTCACCGACCAGACCAAGGATATCCTGTCGATCATCGACGGCCACCTCGCCAAGGCCGGCACCGACAAGTCGAAGCTGCTCAGCGCGACCATCTACATCACCGACATGAAGACGTTCCCGGAAATGAATGCGGTGTGGGATGGCTGGGTTTCCCAGGGCAATACCCCGGCTCGCGCCACCGTCGAGGCCAAGCTCGCGGCGCCGCAGTACAATGTCGAGATCATGGTCGTCGCGGCCAAGTAGGCGCGACATCGCGATGGACGTTCGATGCCCCGGATTGCAAAACTGCAGTTCGGGGCATTTTCATTTGGCGCCTCACGCGCTGATCCGCGCTCGCTCGCTTGCGGCCTCGTCAAGATCGGACTGAAGCCAACGTGCAATCCGGCGCCACGGGCCAGTCAGGGCCATGCAGCCGACGAACAGGCCGAGGTGACCACACGGCTCGGTGTCGCATTGCAACCATGCATGCGGCGTACCCAGGAGCCGCATTGTCGCGAATGCCTGATCGGGCGGAACAACGACGTCCTTATCCGCGGCGAGCAGGTAGACGGGCAGCTTCACCGCAGCAAGATCGATCTTGCAACCGAGCGCGACGAAGTCACCGGTAGCGATCCGGTTCTTGCGAAAGATCCAGTCGGTCACCTCGAGGTAGAAGGTGCCCGGCAGATCAAGCGTCTCATCGTTCCAGCGCGTGAAGCGATCGAGCAAGAACCGCGCATCCTCCGACTCACCGTCGAGCCGCCGCTGCAGCGCGGCCTCCACGTCGAGCATGTTGAACGGGGCGCTCCAGACCTGCAACATGTGCTCGCCACTGACGATCCCATGTCCCTGACGCACCATTGCCTCGAAGCCTTGCTGCGGAAGCGAGGCAACCATCCTGGACAGATATGACGGTTCCGAGACGTCGACCGGGCTGCCTGCAAGCACGAGCCGCCGCACCTTGCCGGGAAAACGCGCAGCATAGAGCAGCGACAGCCAGCCGCCCTGACAGAGACCTGCGAGGTCGACGGGTGGCCTGATGGTGTCAATGGCCACGTTGAGATCGGACAGAAAGGTGTCGATCGAGAAATACCGCATCTCCGGCGTCGCCGAGCGCCAATCGGTGAGATAGAGACGTGCAATGCCGGCCTCTTGCAACGCCTCCATCAGGCTGTGGCCGTGTGCAAGATCCGCAATCTTCGCACGGTGCAGCGCATAGGGCGCGCAAACTAACAGCGGTCGACCCTCGACCGCTGTCGAGAAGTCGAGCAAGCGCATCGTCGGTAATTGCAGCGCGACGGAACTAGCCGTCGTCCAGGGCAGCTCCACTTCGTCCGACGCATCCATGGGCTCGGCCGGGCGATCCGGGTACCATTGTGAGGAGATGTCCAGCGCCAATCGCATGGCTTCAAACGGCCATAGCCAAGGGTGCTGCACCCAGTTGGTGCTGCCACTCCGTTCAGAGGGATTCGCCTTTTCGCGCAAGCTCACTCACCGATTGATCGCCGGCGAAGATAGTCAGGCCGGCGCAGGTCGAAACCTTGACCCCGATCAAGAACCGACGAATTAAGGTCGATCACCTTACGTCAACCCGCTGGAACGGCAGCCATGCCGGGAGGTCACGATCTCGCGATCCCGGCGCGACTTGTGGCTAGGCGCGGACGACCATCGTTGCCGCGATCATGCGGCCCGTGCCGTTGCCTTTTCCGCCTCGAGCCTGCGGGCGAACAGCCAGCGGAAATAGGTCAGCGGCGCATCGGCGCCGATCGCGAGCAGCTGATAGTCCGGATCGGCGTCGAGCACCTTCTGCTGCGCCTCGATGAAGTCCTTGTCCTCGTTGAAGGCCTCCTCGAGGGAATGCCGCAGCGACAGCGAAATGTTCGGATTGTCGATGTCGAAATCGTGCAGATAGTTCCAGAAGAAGTGCGTGGACGAGCGCGTCTCCGGTGTCATGAACTGCGCATTGCGATATTGCCGGGTGCCCGGAACCTGAACGCCCTTCTCCGCGCCCTGCCCGGCCGGCGCAAACATCGTGTCGAGCGTGAAGATCCCCGGCACGATCATGCGGCCGACATTGCGGCGATCGACCATGTCGTCGCGGTTGGAGATCACCTTCTTGTGGTAGGGCGGCGCATCGGCGCCCATGTGCCAGCGCTCGACGCGGAAGCCGTCGTCCAGCTTTTCGATCGCGACCGGCTTGGTCTTGTAGGCATATTCCTCGGAGCCGCCGAGCGTGTTGGTGTGCACGAAGGCGAGATGGGCGAAGTCGCTGAGATTGTCGACGATCAGGAGCCAGTTGGCCTTGTAGTGCATGTAGCCCGGCAGGCCGCGCCATTTGGGGTCCTCGAGCGGCGGATAGTCGAGGACCAGCTTCGGATCGGCCTTCTCGGGATCGCCGGTCCAGATGAAGATCATGTTGTAGCGCTCGACCACGGGATAGCTGCGCACGCCGAGCCTGGCTGGGATCGCGTCCTGGCCGGGGATCTGGATGCATTTGCCGTCGGCCGCGAACTTCATGCCGTGATACATGCACCTGATGTCGTCGCCCTCGACCCGCCCCATCGAGAGCGGCGCGGCGCGATGGCAGCAACGGTCGTCGAGCGCGACGACTTTTCCGCTGGCGCCGCGATAGATCACGATCGGCCGCTCCAGGATGGTGCGCGCCAGCTTCTTGCCGTCGATCAGCTCGTGATTCAGCGCCGCCACATACCACGCGTTGCGCAGGAAAATTTCGCCGTCAGCCATCTCACCCTCCCGATGCACTATTGCTTGCAATCAGGTTAGGTGATCCCGGCGATCGGGATAATCCGATTTGGCTGGACACACTGTACCGGTGGATGGACAATCGGCCATGGAGTGGCGCGACTGGGAGCTGTTTTGCGAGGTTGTCGAGCATGGCGGCTTCACCGCGGCTGCGCGCGTGCTCGGGCACCCCAAATCGAGCCTCAGTGCTGCGGTGCAGCGGCTCGAGGCCAATCTCGGGCTGCGGCTGATCGAGCGGACCACGCGGCACCTGCGGCTGACCGATTCCGGCGAGACCATCTATCGCAAGGTCCGCCCGCTGTTCGCGGCGCTGCACGACACCCACAGCGAGGCGCTGGCGATGTCGAGCTCGGTCGCGGGCACGCTGCGCATCAAGGCGCCGTACGAATTCGGCGCGCATCACGCGGGGCCGGTCGCCTGCGCGGTGATGGGCCGCTATCCCGAGCTCGCGATCCGGATCGACGTCGAGCACGACATCGTCAATCCGATCGCGGAGAATTACGACATCGTGTTCGCGATGCTGGAGGCCCCGCTGCCGTCGGCCGGCATCGTGATCCGCCGCGTCTTCACGCTGGAGCGCGGCCTGTTCGCGGCACCGGCGCTGCTGGAGAAGTTCGGCGAACCGCGCACGCTGGACGAGCTGAGACAGCTGCCGCTTCTGACCGGTCCCAGCGATCCGAGATGGGCGATCACCACGCCGGGCGGCGCCGTCGAGCATCTCGCCGTCGACTGCGCGCGTCTCACCTCTTCGAACGCGCATGTCCGCCTGCAGGCGGCGCTCGCCGGCCATGGCGTGCTGCGGGTCACCGCGAGCTACACCCGCGCCGCGGTCGCGGCCGGCCAGTTGCGGCGGCTGCTGCCGGACCATGGCTGCGAGCCGCTCAATGTGCATGCGCTGCTGCCGGCGCGGCAATTCGTCCCGGCCAAGGTGCGCTGCTTCCTCGATGCGATGGAGGCGCACGCGCGCGGCGATCCCGAGGCCTACATCAAACCGTGACCGGCGCATTAGCGACGCGCGATGACCTCGGAGGTAATCGATCGGCGCACGCGAACCTTCGATAGTCCGGACAGCCGCTCAAGTCCGGCACATCAGAAGGAGAGCACCATGACCGACCACGCCACCGTCGCCCGCAACTACATCGCGCTCTGGAACGAGCGGACGCCGAGCCGGCGCCGCGAGATGCTGAGCCAGAACTGGACCGCCGACGCGCGCTATGTCGATCCGCTGATGAGCGGCGACGGCCATGAGGGCGTCGACGCGCTGATCGCCGGCGTGCAGCAGAAGTTTCCGGACTTCACCTTCAAGCTGATCGGCGACCCGAACGGCTTCGGCGACCACGTCCGGTTCTCCTGGGGCCTCGGGCCCGACGGCGTCGACAGCCCGATCAAGGGCACTGACTTCGCCCTGCTGAAGGATGGCCGGATCAGGAGCATCACCGGCTTCCTCGACCAGGTGCCGGGGGCCTGAGGCGATTTCCCCACGGCCGTCATTCCGGGGCAGCCCGACGGGCTGAGCCCGGAATCCATCGGGCCGCGAACTTTGTGGTGGAATGAATTCCGGGCTCGACGCTGCGCGTCGCCCCGGAATGACGCGGGGAAGGTTCAGAACGCCGACGCGTCAGCCGCTTCCACCCCCGTGAAGCCGCTGCTAGTCTTCCCGAAACACAGGGGAGGACACCATGAAGGCAGATCGCGCCTTCAAGACTTCGGTCGTCAGCGACATCACGCCGGCGCTGCTGGCGATCGGCCGCGAGGGCTTTGCGCAGGCCCTGATCGGCGCGCTGCGCCGCGTCGCCGGGGTCGGCCACTGCATGGTGTTCTCGTTCACCGGGCCGCGGTCCGCTGCGTGCCTGCTCGACGTCGGCAACATCCCGACCGGGCGCGACCTCGGGATCGCCTATTCCGAACATTTCCACCAGGCCGACCCGAACCGCGATGCGGTGTTCGAGGGCAAGACGCAGGCGGTGCCGATCGTGCTGCCGACCTTTGCCCGGCGGATGTACAGCGATGGCTACCGCAAGATCTTCTTCGACGATTCCGACATCGTCGACAAATTCGCGTCCGCGATCTGGACCGGCGACACCTGCTTCTACGTCAATTTCTACCAGATCACCGCGCAGGGCCGCTTCAGCCGCGCGCAGATCGCGCGCCTCGCCGCGGTGGCGCCGGCGTTGACCGCAGCCGTGGCGCGGCACTTCCAGCGCGAACCGGACGCCGATCCGATCGCGCGGCTAAAGACCCTGTTTGCGACCGCCGAACCATTGTCCAGGCTGACCGGACGCGAGAGGGAGGTCTGCCTGCGCATCCTTTCGGGCCTCAGCTCCGAAGCGATCGCCGCCGAACTCGGCATCGGGCTGCACTCCGCCCTCACCTATCGCAAGCGCGCCTATGACAAGCTCGGCATCTCCTCGCAGAACGAGCTGTTCGCGATCGCACTGCGGCTGATGGCGTCGGCACGGCAGCTGAACTGAAGCGTCGAAGCGGCCGCTTCCCTTGTCCCCAACGGTAGGGACAGACCGGGCGCGCCTGCCGGCCTATGCTCGGTTCGAAACCCGAGGCAACCCGAGATCACGTCGTGAGCACCGCCCCCCATTTCGACATCGACGTCCCCGCCTTCTGGCAGGACCCCTATCCGACGCTGGCGCGCATGCGCAAGCAGGCGCCGATCGCCTTCGTGCCGCAACTTGGCAGCACGCTGCTGTGCAACCGCGACGACATCTTCGTCTCCGAGAAGCAGATCGACGTGTTCTCGTCGCACCAGCCCGAGGGGCTGATGAACAGGCTGATGGGCCACAACATGATGCGCAAGGACGGCGATGCGCACATGAACGAGCGCAAGGCGATCTTCCCGGCGATCTCGCCGAAGACGGTCAGGTCGCACTGGACTGCGCAGTTCGCGGGACATGCGGCGCGCATCCTCGACGGATTGTCGCCGGACGGCGTGGTCGATTTCGTGCAGGCCTTCGCGCTGCCGTTCTCGGCCGAATGCCTGAAATCGATCACCGGCCTCACCAACATGCGGTTCGAGGACATGAATGCCTGGTCGCAGGGCATGATCGATGGCATCGCCAATTATGTCGGCGACCCCGCGATCGAGGCGCGCTGCCATGCCGCGACCTCGGGCATCGACGCCGCGATCGACGACATGGTGCCGGTGTTGCGCAAGACGCCCGACCTCAGCCTGCTCGGCGTGCTGTTGCAGACCGACATGCCGATGGACAGCGTGCGCGCCAACATCAAGCTCGCGATCTCGGGCGGCCAGAACGAGCCGCGCGACGCGATCGCCGGCACGGTGTGGGCGCTCTTGACCCACCCGGACCAGCTCGCATTGGCAACCAGCGGCGCGATCCCGTGGCTGCAGGTGTTCGAGGAATATGCGCGCTGGATCTCGCCGATCGGGATGTCGCCGCGGCGGATCGCCAAGCCGTGGACGATCCGCGATATCGCGTTTGAGACCAATGAACGCGTGTTCCTGATGTTCGGCTCGGCGAACCGCGACGAGAAGCATTTCGACCGGCCTGACGCGTTCGACGTGCGCCGCGACGCCAGCAAGAGCATCGCGTTCGGCGCCGGTCCGCATTTCTGCGCCGGCGCCTGGGCCTCGCGCGCCATGGTCGCCGACGTCGCGCTGCCCGCGATCTTCGCAAGGCTCAGCAATCTGCGCCTGATCGAAGACCGGTCGCCGCGGATCGGTGGCTGGGCGTTCCGCGGCCTGCTGGACTTGCCGGTGACGTGGGACCGGTAGGGCGCAACGCGCCCCTGCCCTCGGATTTATCTGAGCGCAGACACATCGAGACATAAAGATCGCCCGCCGAGGCTTGCCGCGCCCGATGCGGGCACTCCCACGGTGGGTAGATGCGCGCCCCGTTGCGCCGCGACACCATGCCGCCGCAACCGGTCGGACGACTGTAATCAAACTGTCACGAATCCATTTCAATCCGCCGTTATTGATGAAACTGCAGTTAGTTGTGCGGTCACAAGGGATTTCCGATGAACCCGAACACCAATGGTAGCAGTCACGATACCGCCTTCCACCATGACGCGCCCGAACAGGATTCCGAAGAAGGCGGCGGCATCAACAAGACGGTCGCGGTCGTTGCGGTGGTGGCTGTCGGTGCGGCCGTGTTCGAAGCTGCCTTGCTGCCGGGACTTGCGCTTGGCGTTGCCGCAGTCGCGGCGCCGAAATATCTGCCGAAGCTGGCGGGCGCACTCAATCCGCTGTTCAAGTCCACCGTTCGCGGCACCTACAAGTTCGCGCAGAGGTCGCGCGAGATGTTTGCCGAAGCCCACGAGCAGGTGAACGACATCGTTGCGGAAGTGAAGGCCGAGAGCCAAGCCCAGGAAGGCAAGGCGGCCGACAGCCGGGCTTCGTCCGCGGCCTGAACGGGATCGGACGGGCGGCAAGGCGGCGACGTGCGCCGCCGATCGGCCTTGCGACGCCGGCACGGCGCGCAATCGGATTGACGACGGCATCATTCGCGTCCCGCGCCGGCGTTGGAACGCTGTGAGAGGAATACGATGACCAAGATGAAGCTGCAGATCGCGCATCAGGTGCCGGGCCGGATCCGCATGAAAGTGCCGTCGGCCAAGGAAAACCCCGAGCTTCTCGAACAGATCAAGCAGACCTTCAGCGTCATTCCCGGCATCGAGGACGTCACCGTCAATCCGACCACGGGAAGCGTCGTGCTGCACTACGATGCCGACCGGCACGACGAGTTTCATGGCCGGCTGCAGCATCACACCGGCGGTCACTACAAGCCGCCGGCCAACGAAATCGACGCGCTGGCGACCAAGATCGAGCAGGAGGCCGAGTACCTTGCCGAGCATTCGCATACGGCCAGGATGATCGTCGACTTCTTCAAGGACTTCGACAACGGCATCAAGGTCGCCACCGGAAATGTGGTCGATCTGAAGATCCTGCTCGCCACCGGCATCGCCGGCTTCACCATCTTCGAGGTCGGCGCCAACGCCGCGACGCCGGTCTGGGTCACGCTGGCGATCTTCGCACTCAACCACATGATTCAAGCCAACATGCGCGACGCGGAGCAGGCGGAGCCGGAAGGCGCGGCGGCCTGACCCGCCAGGGGCGAGAGTGCGAATTCATGGACTTCCGCTTCTGCCACTCCATGCCAGGACGCATTCGTCTGAGCATTCCCGCGCTCGGACAAAATCGCAACCTGGGCGAGATCTGCCTCGGCTGGCTGCGAGCGCAGGAAGGCATCAGGACCGCACGGATTAACTACGACTGCGCGAGCCTCGTGCTGGAATACGATCCGGCGCACGAGCAGCGGCTGCTCGCGCTGCTGAACGGCTTCAAGGCCATGAGCCTCGCCGACCTCAAGGCGCTGTGCGCGAGCACCGCACCGGACGCGGCCTCGCCGCGCGCCAGCGTTCCGGAAGTCTCCAAGCGCTCGCCCTTGGCACTGCCGACCCTGTCTTTGTTCATGGCGTTCAGCGCCAATCCGGTGATCACGGCGATCAACATGCCGCTGATGCTCTGGAACGCGATCCCGATCGCCAGGCGCGCCTGGAAGGTCTGGGCCAACGAGAGCCGGCTGAACATCGACGTGCTCGATACGCTCGCGATCAGCGCCTCCGTGCTCCAGGGCAATCCGCTGGCCGGCTGCATCGTCACCTGGCTGATCAAGCTCGGCGACTGGATTCGCGACCTGACCGCGGCGGGCTCGCGGAAAGCGATCAATGAGCTGCTCGAATTCCAGTCGAAGACGGCCTGGCTGCTGCGCGACGGCGAGGTGGTGTCGATCCCGGCCGCCGAGCTCAAGAACGGCGACATCGTCGTGGTGTATCCCGGCGAGATGATCCCGGTCGACGGCGAGATCATCGACGGCTCCGCCACCATCGACCAGAAGACGATCACCGGCGAGGGCCTGCCGGTGCATCGCGGCAAGGGCGAAGCGGCATTCGCCGCCACCGTGATCCGCGAGGGCCAGATCACGCTGCGTGCGCTGCGCGTCGGAACGGCGACCACCGCCGGCCAGATCGTCCGCTTGATCGAGTCCGCGCCGATCGGCGACACGCGCATGCAGAACCATGCCGAACGCTTCGCCGACCGGCTGGTGACCCCGACGCTCGCGCTTGCTACCGGCACCGCGATGGTCTCGGGCGACTTCAATCGCTTCCTCTCGCTCGTCATCGTCGACTACGGCACCGGCATCCGCGTCGCGGCCCCCACCTCGGTGCTGTCCTCGATGACGCTCGCGGCGCGCACCGGCATGATCATCAAGAGCGGCGGTCATATGGAGAAGCTCGCCGGGATCGACACCATGGTGTTCGACAAGACCGGCACCCTCACCCACGGCACGCCCGCCGTGATCGACGTGATCTCCTACCAGAAGCAGATCACGCCGAACCATTTACTCGGGCTCGCCGCCGCCGCCGAAACCAAGCTGCAGCATCCGGTCGCCGAGGCGTTGCGCACGCGGGCCCGGCAGCTCGCGGTGAACATTCCGCCGTGCAACGAGACCACCTACCGCCTCGGCCTCGGCGTCGAGGGCCAGGTCAACGGCTATTACGTCCATGTCGGCAACCAGCGCTTCATGCGCCAGAGCGAAATCGCCGTCGACGCCTCGGCCCTCGATCGCGCGGCGCTCGACCAGCGCGGCTATTCGAGCCTCTATATCGCCGTCGACGGCAAGCTCGCGGGCCTCGTGCCGTATTCCGACGAGATCCGCGAGGAGAGCCGTTCGGTGATCCAGCGGCTGCATACGCTGGGCGTCAAGAACAGCATCATGCTGACCGGCGACAACGGCGTCGTGGCGCGCGCCGTCTGCGAGAATCTGGGCCTCACCGAGCACTTCGCGGACATGTTGCCGGCCGACAAGGCCGGCGTGATCCAGGAACTGCAGCGCCAGGGCCGCAGGGTCGCCATGGTCGGCGACGGCATCAACGATTCGCCTGCGCTCAGCTTCGCCGATGTCGGGATCGCCATGAAGCATGGCGCCGAGGTCACGCACGAATCCGCCGACGTCATCCTGATGGAAGATTCGCTCTGGAAGCTCGTCAAGGCGGTAGAGATTTCGCAAGGCGCCGTCAGCCTGATCAAGCAGAACTACGCCATCGTTGCGGCGCTGAACACACTGGCGCTGGGACTAGCCCTGCCCGGCGGGCTGATCACGCCCGAGGTCACCGCGCTGATCAGCAACGGCTCGGCGATCCTGGCGAGCTTCAACGGCATACGGCCAATTCTCAGGTATCAATGAGCCAGGATGTCGCCCAGCTCGTTGTCCTTCCTCCCGGCGATCACGCCGCGCTCCAAGCCGCAGTCAAGACGCTGGAAAGCTCCAATCTCGCGGCAAGGATCGCCGACTATGCGGGCGTCCCCGTCAACCGGGCCCTCAACCTGCTGCCGAAGGCCGCCAACCGCCAGCTCAGCGGGCTGGTGCGCACCGCAGTCATGAAAGGGCTGGAGGTTGCCGTCGACACGCTCGACGAGAAGCCGCCGCCGTCACCCGCGGTGACCTTCTCGTCGTTTCTCGCAGGCGTAACCGGAGGCGTCAGCGGCCTGTTCGGCTTCGGCGCGCTGGCGATCGAACTTCCCCTGACCACGACATTGATGCTGCGCGCGATCGCCGAAATCGCAAGGCACCAGGGCGAGGATCTCTCCAAGATCGAGGCAAGGCTCGCCTGTCTCGAGGTCTTCGCCTACGGCACCAAGCGAACCGACGACAGCATCGATGTCGGCTACTACGCTGCCCGCGCGCTGATCAGCAAATACACCAGCGACGCAGCCGCCTATATCCTGGAGCGCGGCGCGGTCGATGCCTCGGCTCCCGTGATCTCCAACCTGGTCAGCGAGATCGTCTCGCGGTTCGGGCTGGTGGTCTCGGACAAGGCCGCGGCCGGCGCGGTGCCGATCATCGGCGCGGCGTTCGGCGCGAGCGTCAACGTCATCTTCATGGACCATTTCCAGAAGATCGCGAAGGGGCACTTCACCGTGCGCCGGCTGGAGCGGGCCTATGGCAGCGCGGGCGTCAGGCGACATTATGCGGCGATCGCGGCCCGGCTCGGACTGCGGCGCGGCGTTGCGACGGCATGAGGCGTTTGGCAGCAATTGGACATCGGCGCCGCACATCCGCCTGAGGACACCAGGCTGCGCGACCTTCGTCGCATGCGGGCGCTCGCCACGGCCCTGCTCGTGTTCATGCTGCTGGTGTTCCTGGCGACCTCGATGGCGCAGCCGCACTGGCCGTGGCTGGCCTATCCGCGTGCCTTCGCCGAAGCCGGCATGATCGGCGCATGCGCCGACTGGTTCGCGGTGGTCGCGCTGTTTCGTCATCCGCTCGGCATCCCGATTCCGCACACCGCGATCGTTCCGCAGAGCAAGCAGCGCATCGCGGTCGCGCTCGGCCGCTTCATCGCCAATAACTTCCTGTCGCCCCGCGTGGTCGGCGACCGGATCCGCGACGTCGACATCGCCGGCTGGACGGCGCATTGGATCGAGCGGCCGGCGCACGCCCGCAGCGCCGCCCAGCGCACCGTCTCCGCGGTCCATCAGCCTTGCAGGCGACGCCGAGCGCCGAGATCAACGCCTTTCTGACCCGCCGGACAAGGCAGGGAATCGCCGCGGTTCCCGCAGCCCCGCTCGCTTCGCGCGTGCTGGCGCTGCTATGGGCGCACGGCAACGCCCAAGTGGCGATCGAGCGGTTGATCACGTCAGCGAGCGTTGCACTCGCCAACAACAAGGAAACCATCCGCAAGAAGGTCTCGCAGCGCTCCTACCGGTTCGTGCCGAAATGGGTCGACGGCATGGTGGCCGACCGCGTCATCTCCGGCGTCAGCCAGACGCTCGACGAGATGCGCGAGCCTGATCATCCCTGGCGCGTCGAGCTCAAGGCCGAGATCGAGCGCCTGATCGACCGCCTCGCCACCGATCCCGACTACCTCGCCAGGGGCGAGGAGCTGAAGCAGCAGATGCTCGACAATCCCGCCGTGATCCGGCAGATCGATGCGATGTGGCACGCCATCGAGGCGCGGCTGAACTCGGCGGCGACCTCGGCCGCGATCGCCGACGCGATCGAAACCGCCCTGATCTCGGTCGCTACACGGGTCCGTGACGATGCCGAGATGCGCGACCGCATCAACCGCTGGCTGCGCGTCGCCGCGCTGCGCGCCGTTGCATCGCGACGCCAGGAGATCGCCGCCTTCATCCGCAAGGTGGTCGAGAACTGGGATACCGAAACCCTGATAATGCGGATCGAATTGCAGGTCGGCCGCGATCTGCAATTCATCCGGATCAACGGCACGGTCGTCGGCGGGCTCGTCGGCCTCTTGATCTTCTCCGTCTCGCGCTGGCTGTAACGCCCGGATTCTTTTTTGACGCGTCTTCTTCACGCGAACAGGTGTGCACTTCGCTCGAAAACGCTTTGGATCAGGGAAAACGAATGCGCAGCAGCGGCAACTGCTGCAGCTTGTCGAGCAGGCGCACCACCTGGCTTGCGGCCATGCCGAGGCAGCCGAGGATGAAGCCGCGGCGGGTCAAGCCGCGCTCGCGGTCCGCGAATTCCAGGCGCTGGAGACGCGGTTCGGGAGCAGTGTTCGCACGCAGGGCGGGGAGCGTCGTCATCTGCATCAGCCGATCGGAATCCGGATTTCCGGAGCGGTGGTCATCTGTTCGATCGTCCCGTCGAACGACAGGCAATCCGGATTCTCGCCCGGCATACGGCGCAGTGTCTCCGCCAGTTGCTGCTGCTCCAGCAGGAACGTGCGGCCGTCACGCAGCCGGGCATAGGCCGCCCAGGGCACGAATTTGGTGAACGGAAACGGGAATCCCTCGCGCGGCGACACATCGATGTTGAGGCCGGAAACGAACAGCACGTTCTTGGTCGCAAACGCGGGCTCGCGCAGGATGCTGCGGTAGGTGCGGTCGAACTCGGCCTGGGTGACGTAGCGGGCGGCATCCAGCGCAGGATGCGGCGACGTCACCAAGGCCGGCATGACCGGAGCGAGCGCCGCCTCGAGAAGGTCATGACCCTCGGCACCTTCAGCCAGCGCACGGCGGAAGTGAAACAGGTCGGGTGACAGCGCCGCACCGATCGGCGCCGCCGTCTCGCGAAAGCAGGCGTCGCCGAGCCGTTCGCGGATCGCTGCGCCCGCGCGAAAGACCTTGGACGTGCTCAGCACGGTCAGCGGCTGCAGCGGTGTCTCGACCATGCGGTCGAGTCGCAGAAAGACACCTTCGCTGCGGCCCTCGTCGAGATACTGATTGTCGATCTGGAACACCGGCTCGCCATTGAGCCGGCCGCATTGCACCTGCCGGCAGGCATGGGCGTACTCGTCCTCGTACCAGCGCAGCACGCCGCAGAGCTTGCCGCAGCAATCGCCGAACCGGCAGCCGTCGGTGCGGTGGCGCTGGTAGACGCCGAAACGGCCGTCATCGGGATTGTAGCGACATGGCTGGCCTGGATCAGCACCAGGTCCTCGCCGTGATGGGCATAAGGCCCATGGCGGTTGATCGCGACCTTGCCGCCGACCCGTCCATGGTCGAACGGAAACGTTCCGAAATGCTGGGCCAGCAGCATGACCGGATAGCCCTGGCTCTCATCGGAGCAAAAGGCGCGTGACGGCAGCATATGCTGCCGCTCGAAGCCGAGCGACCGGCAGTAATTGTAGAGCCGCGGCACGAAATGGCCGTAGCGCATCGCAAAACCGCCAACCCGGAAGGTTTCGATCATCCTCTGCCCGAGCGGTCAGACCTATCCAGAGTGCACATTGGGGCAAAATTCCCCGCTCCCCGTACCGGATCGGAACGGTAGATACCGTTGTTGACGGTTATGTGAATGCAGCCGGGAGCGACGATCCGGACGGGCAGCCTGTGACGCTCAGCGCCCCCAGCGCAGCACGACCGGATCGAGCGTGCGCGCGATCTCGATCAGCCCGGCGCGGGTCGCCGGATGCAGCGGCTGCAGCGGGTGCCGTACGGCGTCCGACTTGATGACGCCACCCTCGCGCATCAGCACCTTGCAGGCTTGCAGCCCGCATTGCCGGTTCTCGTAGTTGATCAGCGGCAGCCAGCGCGCATAGGCCTGCACGGCCTCGTCGCGGCGACCGGCGAAGAACGGATCCATGATCTGGCGGATGCCGTCGGGATAGCCGCCGCCGGTCATCGCGCCGGTGGCGCCGGCATCGAGGTCGGCCATCAGCGTGATCGCCTCCTCGCCGTCCCACGGCCCCTCGATCTCGCTGCCGCCCTTCTCGATCAGGCCGCGCAGCTTGTTCGCGGCCATCGGCACCTCGATCTTGAAGTATCTGATGTTGGCCAGCTCCTTCGCCATCCGCGCCAGGAAATCGACCGAGAGCGGCGTGCCCGCGACCGGCGCGTCCTGGATCATGATCGGAATGCTGATAGCATCCGAGACCACACGATAGAACTCATAGATCGCCGGCTCGCCGACGCGGAAGGTCGCGCCGTGATAGGGCGGCATGATCATCACCATCGCGGCGCCGGCGGCCTGCGCCTCGCGGCTGCGCGCGGCGCACACCGCCGAGGAGAAATGCGTGGTGGTGACGATCACCGGGATGCGGCCCGCGACGTGCTCGAGCACGGCATGCATCACGGTCTCGCGCTCGGCATCGGTCAGCACGAACTGCTCGGAGAAGTTGGCGAGAATGCAGATGCCGTGCGACCCGGCATCGATCATGAAATCGATGCAGCGCCGCTGTCCGTCGAGGTCGAGGTTGCCGTTGGCGTCGAAGATGGTCGGCGCGACCGGAAAGACGCCGCGATAGGGGCGCTGGGCCGAACTCGTCATGTCAATCCTCCCTCATGATTCTGTCGCAGCTTGTCGTGTCACGCGCTGCGGAACGGCAACGGCGGGCCTTCGAGCCTGCGCAGGCCAGGCTCGCGGCGCTCCAGCCACCAGCCATACTGCTTCGGCCAGGACGCGAACACTTCGCCGCTCCCGCCGCCCAGCGCAAGCTCCGCGTGCAGCGGCCAGTTCGGATCGAACAGCGCCTCACGCCCGATTGCGACCAGATCGGCCTGGCCGTTGGCGAGAACATCCTCGGCCTGCTGCGGATGCAGGATCAAGCCGACCGCGATGGTGGCGACCTCGGCGGCGCGTCGGATCTCGTCCGCATAGGGCACCTGGAAGCCATAGCCGCGCGGAATCCGCGCCGCGGTTGCCGAACCGAGCAGGCCGCCCGACGAGCAATCAATCAAATCGGCGCCGCGCGCCTTGGCTTCGCGCGCGAACGCGATCTGGTCCTCGAGCGTCAGGCCGCCCTCGACGCCATCGACCGAGGAGATCCGCACCGCCAGCGGCCGCTCGGCGGGCCACGCGGCGCGCACGGTCTCGATGATCTCGAGCGGATAGCGCATCCGCCCGGCGCGGTCGCCGCCATAGGCGTCGCTGCGGCGGTTCGACAATGGCGAGAGGAATTCGTGCAGCAGATAGCCGTGCGCGCAATGCACCTCGACGAATTCGAAGCCGGCCTCCACCGCGCGCAAGGTGGCGCGCCGCCATTGCTCGCGCAGCGCGGCGAGCTCGGCGACATCGAGCGCGTGCGGCATCAGCCAGCCTTCCTCCATCGGGATCGCGCTCGGCGCCACCGTCCGCCACGGCAGATCGCCGCGGGCGCGGTCGGCCTCGTCGAGCGCGGCATTGCCATACCATGGCCGCTGCATGCTGGCCTTGCGGCCGGCATGCGCGAGCTGGATCGAGGGCACCGCGCCGTTGTCCTTCAGGAAGGCCGCGATGCGTTCGAGCGGCGCGATCTGCTCATCATTCCAGATCCCGACGTCGCCATGGGTGATGCGGCCCTCGGCGGCGACCGCCGCGGCCTCGACCATCACGAGCCCGGCGCCGCCCTGGGCAAACTTGCCAAGATGAACAAGGTGCCAGTCATTAGCGAGGCCGTCGGTCGCCGAATACTGGCACATCGGTGAAACCAGGATGCGGTTTCGGGAGGTCACGCCGCGAAGCGTGATCGGCTGAAACAGAAGCGGCTGCGACATCGGGACCTGCGGACACGTGGTGGCGGAAAGAATGGCGGCCGAAAGCTAGGCGGCGCGTCCGGCAATCGCAAGTCGCGCGATGGCGCAGGCGGCAGGACCTGCACGCATGCAGCACCCGGGCAAAGGCACGATCCGCAAAACCCGCGACATTTGCCGCAGGATATTCACGCGGCTGGTAAACACATTCCACTATCCTTTGATGACTTTCAGTCATGCCCGGCTGACTTTCAGTCATGCCGGGATCACCCCACGGATCGCAATTCGGGTCGGACATGCCTACATTGCCGACATGAAAAAAATCGGTTTCCTCTCGTTCGGGCACTGGACGCCCTCCCCGCAATCCCAGGCCCGCTCCGCCGCGGATGTGCTGCTGCAATCCATCGACCTTGCGGTCGCCGCCGAAGAGCTCGGCGCGGACGGCGCGTATTTTCGCGTCCATCACTTCGCGCGCCAGCTCGCTTCGCCTTTCCCATTGCTGGCGGCGGTCGGCGCCAGGACCAGCCGGATCGAGATCGGCACCGCCGTGATCGACATGCGCTACGAAAATCCGATGTACATGATCGAGGACGCCGGCGCGGCCGACCTGATCGCGAAAGGACGCCTGCAGCTCGGCATCAGCCGCGGCTCGCCTGAGCAGGTGATCGATGGCTGGCGCTATTTCGGCTACCAGCCGGGCGAGGGCCAGAGCGATGCCGACATGGGCCGGCGTCATGCCGAGATCTTCCTCGAGCTGCTGCGCGGCGAAGGCTTTGCGCAGCCGAATCCACGGCCGATGTTTCCCAACCCGCCGGGGCTGCTGCGGCTCGAGCCGCTCTCGCAAGGCTTGCGCGAGCGCATCTGGTGGGGCGCCGGCTCGAACGCGACAGCGGTCTGGGCGGCGAAGCTCGGCATGAACCTGCAAAGCTCGACGCTGAAAAGCGACGAGACCGGCGAGGCCTTCCACATCCAGCAGGCCGCGCAGATCCGGGCCTACCGCACCGCGTGGAAGGAGGCCGGCCATACTCGCGAGCCGCGGGTCTCGGTGAGCCGCAGCATCTTCGCGCTGGTCGACGATCGCGACCGTGCCTATTTCGGCAACGGGCAGGAGGAAGACCAGATCGGCTTCATCGACGAGCGGACGCGCGCGATCTTCGGTCGCGGCTACGCCGCTGAGCCGGACAAACTGATCGAGCAGCTCAAGACGGATGAGGCGATCGCGGAGGCCGACACGTTGCTGCTGACCGTCCCCAATCAACTCGGCGTTGCCTACAACGCGCATGTGATCGAGAGCATTTTGACCCACGTCGCGCCCGCGATGGGATGGCGATGAGTGCTCGCGGTCGGGACCCGCGGCGGCCGTCCTCTAGGGGATGTGGTTGAGAGCGGACGACCGGCCGCGGGCTTGAACCGACCATTCTCTGCCGGAGGGTGGCCGGTTCTACATGGCCAATGCCGGAACCCGCTGAAGCGTTCCGGCGGAACTCCGTTCTCAAACGCGGAGAACTACGGAAACATAACTGCGCGTTGTGAGAAGAACAGGTTGAGTACGGTTCGTTAGCCGCGGACGTTGCGTGAACAGATCGCCGTAATATCCCGGGACCATCGCGTGAGACCGCTCAGGAATCCCGGTCGGGATTGCGGCGCGTGAGATCGAGGCGATCGACACGCTCGTCGATCCGCCGGTTCAGTTCCTCGTCTTCGTTCGAATCCCTGCCGCGACGGGCGCGAACGACGTATGCGCATCCCAGCACAGCAATCGCAATGAGCACGTAGAACCACCAGTCCATGCATTGATCTCGAATAAATGCCCGCGCATACGAGCGGAAAAGGTCATCGTCCGGGCCTGTTAGAACGCACCGGTCTTGGCGCGTAGAACGGGTTGACCAGGCAGGTTGCCGGATTCCCCGCTATGCTGGCCTGGCACTGCTGCAACGACGTGAAGATACAATCCATTCGCTCGCCGAGCAGTTCCCCGTAAACATGCATGCAGACGGGATAGCGAGGGTCATACATTTGGGCCGACGCCGGGGTCGCCATGCAAAGCGCGCCGAGCGAGAGCAGCAGCGCTCCAAGCAACCTCACGTCTCGTCTCCTGCTATTGCCGGCGCGAATTTGCCTGAGGCTGGAGCGGGCGAAGGGAATCGAACCCTCGTATGCAGCTTGGGAAGCTGCCGTTCTACCATTGAACTCGCCCGCGATCTCAATTGCTTGAGGTCGAACCCCATGGGGGCGACCGGCCGGACCATAGCCCGGGCGGCGGCCGAGGATCAAGCGTGCATTGACGGAAGGCCGCGGCACCGCGGCCCGCTACTGGCCCATCCTCACGAGCACGTCATTGATGACAAAGGCCGTCGCGGCCGACGCATCACAGTTGCCGCCGCGCGCATAGATACAGGCATCGCTGAAGCCGACGCGGGCACAGCTTTGCTGCGAAAAATCCGCCGGCAGATCGCCTGCGGCCTCGGGCCGCGCAAGGATGCGATTGAAGGCCGGCCTGGTCGCCTGCAGCAGCAGCGGCGGCAGGATCATCTCGGCAACCGGATCGGCGGGCTGCAACGCATAGAGCGGCACCGGGCCGACCAATCGTTCGCGCCCCGGCAGCTGCTGGAAGCGAACGTTGTAAAGCGCAAGGCCGCACATCTGCGGATCGCTGCGCAGTTCGGCGGCGAGCCGCGCAGCGCCGACGCCGCGCGTCCAGTATTCGCGCATGCCTTCGCTGGCACCGGCCAGCGCCACGGACAGCAGCGCCCAGCCGCCGAGGACGGTCGGCAATGCAAAGCGGCGCCACGTGGCTTTCGCGCGCAGCCATTGCACCCAATCGGCCGACCCCATCGCCGCGACGATGGTGAACAGCACCACCGACAGGAAGACGAAGCGGTATTCCTTGTGCACGATCAGGCTGTGGAAGACGAGGTTGACCAGCGCGACGCTCAGCAGCAGCGGCGCGTGCCGCCAGCCGCGCCAGATCGCGGCGAGCGGCAGCAGGATCGCCACCGACCACACGGTCAGGAAGTCGATCAGATAGGCCGAGGGCGGCGAGACGCCGAATTCGACGGCCCGATCGTGGACGAGGTTTTCCTTGATGTTCGCGATCAGCCAGGCGAACGGCACGGCGCCATGTGCAAGATCGATCGCAGCGGCAAGCAACAGCGCAACGAGCCCGCCGGCGACCAGCGGGACGAGGTTTCGCCAGCGCATCCAGCACGCCCCGAGGGTCAGCACGGCGATCGCCGGCGCATACTGGAAGCGGCAGACAAAGGCGAAGGCGAGCAAGGCACCGCCGATCGCGAGACGCCGCTGTGACGGACCATCGGTGATCAAGAGCGCCGCCGGCAGGATCAGCGCCGTCGCCAGCGGCTCGCCCAATGTGTGTGGCGCGAGCATGACCAGTTCGAACCAGGTCGCGGTGGTAAACGCCGCCACGACGGCGTGCGTTCGCGAGACCCGCGCGCCAAAGAACCAGGCGCTGACCACGATCGACAGCGAGGCGCATGCGGCGATCAGACGCGGCACCAGGAAGGCGCCCGCGCCACCAGGCGCGATCGCGTCACCCAGCGCAACCGGCCCTGCCATCAATGTCGGCAGGAACCAGCCGCGAATGCCCTCGCGCCATTCCCACGTCAAAACGCCGTCATGGCCGAGCATCCGCCACGCCGGCTCGAGATACTGAAACACCTCGTCGGGATAGATCACGTTGGGCCAGACGGCGGCCGCGAGGCGGATCGCCAGCGCCAGCAGCAGCAACGCAAACAGCGGATGCAAGCGCCCGCTCGCGCGCCCGACCATGCCCGCACTGCCGGGCGCGGCCTCGGCGCTCGTGCTGGTCATCGTTCCGTCGATCGTCTTCTGGAGCAGCATGCCGGCGACCAGATAGCGGGCAAAGCCTTTAAGATGCGTGACCGGAAGATGCGTGACTGGACGTTGCCGAGGTCACACAGCGCCGGCCGCAACATGCTTAACTAAACCTTAAGATTCCGGATGCGCCGGACCGCGACGATGGTATGCTCGCTCGTGGGGGTTGGTGGCGTCATGGCGGGGCGTGGGTACACCATTTTCGACACGGCAGTCGGCCGATGCGGCATCGCATGGGGCGAAGCCGGCGTCGCCGGTGTCCAGCTTCCCGAGCTCCGCGAGATCGAAACCCGCAAGCGGCTGTTCCAGCTCTATCCCGATGCGCGCGAGATGCGGCCGCCCGAGGAGATCGAGGCCGTGATCGAGGGGATCGCAGCGACCCTGCGTGGCGGCGATGGTGACCTTGCAGGGGTTGCGCTCGACATGAGCGGCATCCCCGCCTTCAACCAGCGCGTCTACCAGACCGTGCGCTCCATTCCCCGCGGCGAGACCCGGACCTATGACGAGGTCGCCAGCGCGCTGCGTGCAACCGGCGCGGTCTACTCGGTGGCGCAGGCGCTCGGCCGCAATCCCTTCATGATCATCGTGCCCTGCCATCGCGTGCTCGAGGCAGGCCACTATCCGGACCGGATCTCGCCGAACGGCGGCAGCGTCTCCAAGCGGCGGCTGCTCTCGATCGAAGGCGCCCAGCCGGCCGCGAGCAAGACCCTGTTCGACGTGCTGCTGCCCGTTGCGCGGCCCCGGCCGCAAGCCTAAATCTGGGATATGACCCGGACCACACTGCTGCAGCGCGATCGCATCACCGTGAACGAGTTTCGCTGCACGGCGGAGCCCGGCGACAAGCCGTTCGTCGAGCAATTCGCCTGCCACTCGGTGTCCTATGTGCGCAGCGGCAGCTTCGGCTGCCATTGCCGCGGCCGCTTCCATGAACTGGTGGCAGGCTCGATCCTGGTCGGCCATCCCGGCGATGAATATACCTGCACGCACGACCATGTGGTCGGCGACGAATGCCTGTCGTTCTTCCTCGACCCGGAGCTGGTCGAGACGATCGGCGACCGCACGGATGTCTGGCAGGTCGGCTCGGTGCCGCCGCTGCCGGAATTGATGGTGATCGGCGAGCTCGCCCAAACGGCGGCAGGTGGCAACAGCGATGTCGGCCTCGACGAGGTCGGCCACATCCTCGCCAGCCGCCTTGTCGAGCTGGTGTCCGACCGCAAGGCAAAGCCGCTCACCGCCGGCCTGCGCGATCGCCGCCGCGCCGTCGAGGCGGCGCTGTGGATCGACGCTAATTCGCGTCACCAGATCGATCTCGACGATGCCGCCGAACAGGCCGGGCTGAGCAGCTTCCATTTCCTGCGGCTGTTTTCCGCCGTGCTCGGCGTGACGCCGCATCAATATCTGGTGCGCTCGCGGCTGCGTCATGCGGCGCGACGGCTGGTCGACGACGACAGCCCGGTCACCGACATCGCCTACGACGTCGGCTTCGGCGATCTCTCAAATTTCGTGCGCAGCTTTCACCGCGCGGCCGGCGCCTCGCCGCTGAAGTTCCGGCAGGCCTCCCGCGGCGACCGCAAGATTCTCCAAGAACGCCTTGCGCTGCAATAGCTAGGTTGCTCCGGTCCGCGCGTCCGTCGACGCGCGCAATGACTGGAGCCTCATCATGTACGACCACATCGGATTGCGCGTCGCCGACCTCGACGCCAGCGTGCGCTTCTACACCGCGGTGCTGGCGCCGCTCGGCTTCGTGCTGTGCTCGCGCGACGACAGCGGCGCCGGCTTCGGCCCGAAGGGTGAACCCGCGCTCTGGCTGCATCTGCACAAGGGCAAGGCGCAAGGCGGCGCGCACATCGCGTTCCGCGCGCCGAGCCACGAGGCGATCAAGACATTCCACGGCGAAGGCCTGAAGGCCGGCGGCAAGGACAACGGCGCGGCAGGCCACCGCAAGGACTACAGCCCGACCTATTACGCTGCATTCCTGCTCGACCCCGACGGCAACAATGTCGAAGCGGTGTCGACCTGAGATCAATTCATAAAAGGACCCAATCCCCATGGCTTCGATTCACAAGGACATTCCGATCGACGCGCCGGCAGATCACGTCTGGGACGCGCTGCGCGATTTCGGCGCGTTGCATACGCGGCTGGTGCCGGGCTTCGTCACCGACACGCAGCTCGACGGCGACGTCCGCACCGTCACTTTCAGTAACGGCACCGTGGCGCGCGAGACGCTGGTCGATTGCGACGACAAGCGGCAACGGCTGGTCTATGCGATCACGAGCGAACGGCTGAAGCAGCATTCCGCCTCGGTTCAGGTGTTCGCCGAGGGCGATGCGCGATGCCTTGTGGTGTGGATCGCCGACGTGCTGCCGCACGAGATCGCGCCCTACATGTCCGCGCAGATGGACCTCGGCGCAGCAGCGATGCAGGCCGCGCAGGCGAAATCTGCCAGGGAGAAGAGCGCGGCATGACGCTGCCGTTCGCGCGTTCTACGACAGCGCCGGCTGCGCCTCGGCGACCGGCGCGGACTTGCCCCAGCGCGTCAGGATCACGCTGAGGCAGGAGAGCACGCCGAGCACACCCATCGAGGCGGCGGCGAGTGCGAAGAAGTTTTGCGCACTCGCCTCGTGGGTCGACAGCCACCAGCCGCCGGTGCCGATGAAGATCAGCCGCGCGGTCTGTGCCAGCACCGGGCCCAGCACTTTGGCGGCGCCCTGCGAAGAGAAATACATCGACATCGCCAGACCAATGAAGGCGTACATCGGCGCGGCGGTCGACAGATATTGATGGCTGGTCGCCCGCACATGCGGATCGCTGGTGAACAGGTTGACCCAGAGGTCGGGGAACACGGCGATGAAGCTGCCGACCACACCGACCGAAAGGAACGACACCGTGCCCGCGGTCCAGGCGATGCGCCGGGCGCGCGCGACGCGCTCGGCGCCGACCGCCATGCCGATCATCGGCACCGAGGCGATGCCGACCGCAAACGCGACCGAGGTCAGCATGAATTCGAGCCGCGCACCGATGCCGTAGCCCGCCAGCACCGCGGTGCCGAACTGCGCCAGCATGTGGGTGAAGATCGAGATCGTCAGGACCGATTGCAGCGGCGAGAAGCAGGAGACCGCGCCGACCTTGAGGATGTCGATGAACATCGCCCACTGCACGCGCAACCCCTTGAGCTTCGGCTTGACGCGGGCGCGGCCCGAGAACAGGTACCAGCCCATCACGCTGATGCTGATCGAATAGGCGATCAGCGAGCCTGCGGCGACGCCGCGCATGCCGAATTGCGGCACCGGGCCGAGGCCGAGCCCGAGCGTGCCGCCGAGGATGATCTGACACACCGCCGAGGACAGGATCATGGTCGACGGCAGCTTCATGTTGCCGGTGCCGCGCAGGATGCCGGCCATCGTGTTCATCAGCCAGGGCAGGATCGCACCACCGAAGAAGACCTGCGTATAGGCGATCGCCTGGGCCAGCACATTGCCGCGGCCGCCGAGCAGTTCGAGCAGGCGCGGACCGAAGATCAGCATGCCCAGCATGAAGGTGACGCCGAAGGTGAGGCCGATCAGCAGCGCATGCATCGCCAGCGTCGAGGCGCGCTCGATCTGGCCGGCGCCGAGCGCACGCGCGATCGCGGATGCGACGCCGCCGCCCATCGCGCCGCCGGACATCGTCATGGTCAGGATCACGCAGGGAAACACCAGCGCCATCGCCGCCAGCGACTCGACGCCGAGCCGGCCGATATAGGAGGTCTCGGCAATGACGACGCAGGTGCCCGCGGAGAGCGCGATCACGTTCGGCCAGGCCAGCCACAACAGCGTGCGCAGAATCGGCCCGTCGAGCAGCGCGTTGCGCGCAGGCTTGGTCACCGGCGGCGGCAGCGGCCGTTCTTGTTCGTCGACAGGTATTTCGGCGAGGCCGAGGTCGGACATTTCAACTCCCACGCGCGATCTGGGGAGCCGCGCCATGGTGTTTCCCTACCATGGCAGCGGCGGATTCCACGTGCGCAGGACGCAAGGGGGGCCTGCGCGATTGCAGGTGAAGCTTGATGAACCTCTGAGCTAGCCGATCGACCAGACGAACGGCGCGCCGGCGGCGCTGTTCGGCTTCAGATGCACCGGAATGTGCCGTCCGCAGCCGGCCGCCAGCCCCTCGAACAGCCCGGTCAGCACGCTGGCGCAGGCCGGATGATAATCGGCGACATCGGCCATCAGCTTCCAGCCCTGCTGGCGGATCTCGAACTGGCCTTCGGACGCGCTGATCTCGGCGACATCATCCTGCGACGCGAAGAGCGTGCGCAGGAATGCGGCAAATTCCGTGGCACGGCCACGGCTGCCGCCGAGCGCCTGCGCGACCTCGTCGAAATACTGCATGCCGATCAGCTTGCCGGTCAGATGCAGCAGATAGCTCGCATCCTCGGGGCCGAACACCTGCACGATGACCGGCGCAGCCGTCTTCACATATTCCATCGCGTAGTTGCGATAGGCCTTCTCCAGCCGCTGACGCGGCCAGCTGTCGACCGGCAGCGCCGGCGCGGTGCTCGGATCAAACAGCGGCGCCTCGAGATGGCGTGCGAACACCAGGCGCTGGTCCAGTTCGAGCGGATGATCGTACTCGCAGTAATAGCCCTCGAGGCCATCTTGCCCGTCGACGCTCTGCTTGGTGCAGACGAAGCCGAGCCTGAGATCGCCGAGCGCGACACCATTGTTGGCGTGCCAGCCGCGCAGCATCGCGCGCGAGACCTCGCCGGGCACGCCGCAGATCGCAGTGCCCTTCCAGATCCAGCGCGGCGGCGGATAGCGGATCCAGGCCTTGCGGTCGGTCTCGTACATGTATTCGACGTGCACGCCGCCGATCCAGTTGGAGAGATAGTGATATTGCGCGGCCGCGACCGCCGGCGGCAGGCCGTCGAGGCCGAGCTTCTTCAGGCCGGGCAGGAAGCGCTCCTGCTGCTGCCGGCGAAACACCCGGAAGACGAACTCGGCGGCGTCGGCAGTGCCGCGCCGCGTGACCACGGTGAGGATCAGCCCGGTGAAGAAGGCGTGATACAGATCGGCGACGCTGCGCCACTTCCGCCACTGCGCTTCGCGCGCGTCTTGCTCTCCGGTCATGCTTGCTCCCGCTTGTTGTTTTACGCGACTGTGTCATCGCCGACGATGCGATGCAACCAACACACACTCGGTGTCATCGCCCGACTTGATCGGGCGATCCAGTATTCCAGAGACAGTTGTAGTCAATCGGAGAGGCCGCGGCGTACTGAATTCCCCGCTTTCGCGGGGAATGACGGCGGACAATGACGCGAAATCCGACTCGCGGAATTACACGCGAAAATGCTTGGAGAGCTTGAGGCCCTGCGCCTGATAGTTCGAGCCGATGCGCTGGCCGTAGAGCGCATCGGGACGCTCGAGCATGCGCTCATAGACGAGACGGCCGACGATCTGGCCGTGTTCGAGAATGAACGGCACCTCGCGCGAGCGCACTTCGAGCACGGCGCGTGCGCCCTTACCGCCGGCGCCGGCATAGCCGAAGCCCGGATCGAAGAAGCCGGCATAGTGGACACGGAATTCACCGACCAGCGGATCGAACGGCACCATCTCCGCGGCGTAGTCAGGCGGCACCTGCACCGCCTCCTTCGACGCCAGAATGTAGAATTCGCCGGGATCGAGGATCAGGCTGCCGTCGGGCCGCGCCTTGATCGGCTCCCAGAAATCGTCGACCGCATAGCCGCCGCGGCGATCGACATCGACCACGCCGGTGTGGCGCTTGGCGCGATAGCCGACGAAGCCGCCCGAGTTCTCGCCGGAGAGATCGACCGAGAGCGCAACGCCATGACTGAGATCGGCCTCGTCGGCGTCGACCAGGCGTTCGGCAGCATGCAGCGCATCGAGCTCGTCGGCGGAGAGCGTCGCCTCGCCGATCCGGAAGCGCACCTGGCTGAGCCGCGAGCCCTCGCGCAGCAGCACCGGAAACGTCTTCGGTGAGATCTCGGCATAGAGCGGGCCGTGATAGCCGGCGCCGATCATGTCGAAGCGGCGGGTGCCGTCGGCGATCACGCGGGTGAAGACGTCGAGCCGTCCGGTCGAGCTCTTCGGATTGGCCGCAGCCACGATCTCCGGCGGCAGCGCGAGGCTCTCCAGCAGCGGCACGATGTAGACGCAATTGGTCTCCAGCACCGCGCCGTCGGACAGATCGATCTCGTGCAGCTTCAGTTGGTCGATCCGCTCGGCGACGGTGGCATCGGGCCCCGGCAGGAAGCTGGCGCGGACGCGGTAGGCGATGTCGCCGAGGCGCAGATCGAGGCTCGCCGGCTGGATCTGGCTCTCGACAAAGTCATAGGCGGGCAGAATGAGGCCGGCCTCCGCCATCTCCGCGATCATGCGGTCGGGCAGAATTCCGTTGGATTCATCTTCCAGCGTGAACGACACGGCAGGGTCCCTCAGGATGGCCCAAAATCATACTCCAGGCGGCCATCAAGCCCCAAAACATGGGCTTTTACGGGTTATCCGATGACCGTCTTGACGGAAAGGGCGCGAGGGAATATCAGCTGCACTTATCCCGTGGTGATTTGAGCCGGCCGGCTTGCAGCCACGTTAAATAAGTCGCTAAACAGGCCGGGGACAGTGTGATCCCGGCTTGTGGAGGTTTCTCCAGGCCGGTTTTTTTGTGTCCATTTCCGAGGGAAATGGCCACTTCGGAGGTCACATGTCTGAATCTGAAGGTACCGCCCGCTTCCGTCCCGAAACCCGCCTCGTCCATGGCGGCACGCTCCGCTCGCAATTCGGGGAGACGTCGGAGGGACTGTTTCTCACCCAGGGTTACGTCTACGACAGCGCCGAGCAATGCGAGGCGCGCTTCAAGGGCCAGGATCCCGGTTTCATCTATTCGCGCTACTCCAACCCGACCATTGCGATGTTCGAGCGCCGCATGATCGAGCTCGAGGGCGCAGAAGCCGCGCGCTCGACCGCGACCGGCATGGCGGCGGTGACCACCGCGATCCTCGCGCCGCTGAAGGCCGGCGACCACGTGGTGGCGTCGAAGGCGCTGTTCGGCTCCTGCCTCTATGTCGTGCAGGATCTGCTGCCGCGCTACGGCATCGAAACGACGCTGGTCGACGGACTCGATCTCGACCAGTGGCAGCGCGCCTTGCGGCCGAATACCAAGACCTTCTTCCTGGAGAGCCCGACCAACCCGACGCTCGACGTGCTCGACATCGGCGCGATCGCCAAGATCGCACACAGCGGGGGCGCCCGGCTGATCGTCGACAACGTGTTCGCGACCCCGATCTGGCAGAGCCCGCTGTCGCTCGGCGCCGACGTCGTGGTCTATTCCGCGACCAAGCATATCGACGGCCAGGGCCGCTGCCTCGGCGGCGTCATCCTGTCGTCGGAAGCGTTCATCGCCGAGCACATCCATAATTTCATGCGCCAGACCGGCCCGTCGCTGTCGCCGTTCAACGCCTGGGTGCTGCTGAAGGGACTGGAGACGCTCGGCGTCCGCGTCCGCGCGCAGACCGAGAACGCGGCGAAGATCGCCGAGGCACTGGCCAACCATCCGAAGGTCACCCGGCTGGTCTATCCCGGCCGCGCGGATCATCCGCAGGCTGCGACGGTGAAGAAG
Organism: Bradyrhizobium viridifuturi; assembly: GCF_001238275.1. Taxonomy (GTDB): domain Bacteria; phylum Pseudomonadota; class Alphaproteobacteria; order Rhizobiales; family Xanthobacteraceae; genus Bradyrhizobium; species Bradyrhizobium viridifuturi. The sequence goes on along the minus strand of NZ_LGTB01000029.1, from coordinate 86,691 downwards.
CAGATGGGCGCCGGCTCGACGCTGGTCGGCTTCGAGGTCAAGGACGGCAAGGCCGGCGCGTTCCGCTGCCTCAACGCGCTGAAGATCTCGCGGATCTCCAACAATCTCGGCGATGCCAAGAGCCTGGTCACGCATCCCGCCACCACGACGCATCAGCGCCTGGCGCCGGAAGCGCGCGCCGAACTCGGCATCAGCGAAGGCTTCATTCGCTTCTCGGCCGGGCTCGAGCATCCCGACGATCTGATCGAGGATTTCCAGCGCGCGCTGGAGCAGGTTTGAGGCGAGGCCTTAAAAGCATCATGGCCGGGCTTGGGGCCCGGCCATGATTGAATCCTGCACTTAGAAACTAGGTCGCCGCCGTGGTCACGCCGCCGTCGACCACGATGGTCTGGCCGGTCATGAAGGTCGAGGCGTCGGAGGCGAGATAGGCCACCGCGCCCGCGATCTCGTCGGGCTCACCGATGCGGCGCAGCGGCGTCGACGCGGTGCGGCGCTTCAGATTGTCCGGATCCTCCCACAGCGCGCGGGCGAAATCGGTCTTCACCAGGCCCGGCGCGACGCAATTGACCCGCACGCCCTTCGGCCCCCATTCGCCGGCGAGGCTGCGGCACAGCGCGAAGTCGGCGGCCTTGGAGATGCCGTAGGCGCCGATCACGGTCGAGCCTCGCAAGCCGCCGATCGAGGAGATGATGATGACCGAGCCCTTGCCGCGTTCGGCCATCTGCGGGATCGCCAGCGCGGAAAGCCAGATGTTGCTCTTGACGTTCGAGCCCATGATCTTGTCGAAGGCTTCGTCCGTGATGTCGAGCAGCGGGCCGTAATAGGGGTTCACCGCGGCGTTGCAGACCAGGATATCGATCTTGCCGTAGTGCTTGATCGTGCCGGAGACCAGCGCCTCGACCTCGTTGCGGCGTGCGATGTTGCAAGGGATCACGAGCGCATCGCCGCCGGCCTTCTTGATGCCGTCGGCGACCTCCTGGCAGGCGTCCGCCTTGCGCGAGGAGATCACGACCTTTGCGCCGAGCTTCGCCAGCAGCTCCGCCGAAGAGCGGCCGATGCCGCGGCTCGAGCCGGTGACGACCGCGACCTGGCCGGTGAGATCGAACGGGGTGTTCTTCATTGTTGTTGCCTCCCGGATGGGCCGTCATTCCGGGGCGCGACGCAGTCGCGAACCCGGAATCCATTGGGCCGCATCATTGGTGATGAAATGGATTCCGGGTTCGCCGCGATGCGGCGCCCCGGAAACGTTTGTGAGATCAGGCCAGCAGCCCGCCGCTCTCGCTGACGCGACGGAGGTGGTAGTCGGTGTCGCCGAGCGTGTTCTCGATCATGGTCAACCGCTTGAAGTAATGGCCGATCTTGGCTTCCATGGTCATGCCGATGCCGCCATGCAGCTGGATCGACTGCTGGCCGACGAACTTGAGCGACTTGCCGACCTGCACCTTGGCGGCCGCGACTGCGGACGAACGCTCCTTGGCATCGCTGAAATCCGACGCCATGGTCGCGAACATCGACATGCTGCGTGCCTGCTCCAGCGCCACGAACATGTCGGCGGCGCGATGCTGCAGGCTCTGGAACGTGCCGATCGCAACGCCGAACTGCTTGCGGGTCTTGATGTACTCGACGGTGTCCTTCAGCGACTGATCCATCGCGCCGACCGCCTCCGCGCACAGCGCGGTGCGGGCTTCGTCGGCGACGCGCTCGATCAGCGGCAGGCCGTTCTCGGGATCGCCGATCGCAGCGTCCGCGCCGACCTCGACATTGGTGAAGGTGATGTCGGCCGCATGCAGGCCGTCCTGGGTTGGATAGCCCTTTTTGGTGACGCCCTTGGCATCCGCCGGGACCAGGAACACGCCGATGCCGGTCTTGTCACGCTGGCCACCCTTGGTGCGCGCGGTCACGACAAGCGTGTTGGCATTCTCGCCGTTGAGCACGACGAACTTCTCGCCGTCGATCACCCAGCCGTCGCCCTTCTTCTTCGCCGTGGTCACGATGTCGAACAGGTCGTAGCGCGAGTTCTTCTCGAGCTGGGCAAAGCCGAAGGTCTTGCTGCCGTCGATGATGCCCGGGATGTGCTTGGCCTTCTGCTCGGCCGAGCCGCCATGGCGCAGGAAGCCGCCGGCGACCACGACGGTCGCGAGATAGGGCTCGACCACCAGCGCCTTGCCGAGCGCTTCCATCACGATCATGGTCTCGACCGCACCAGCGCCGAAGCCGCCGTCGGTCTCCGCGAAAGGCAGACCAAGCAGGCCCTGCTCGGCGAGCTTGCCCCAGAGCGCTTTGCTCCAGCCGCCCTTCTCCTTCATGTACTTCTTGCGCGCATCGAAGTCGTAGGCATCCGCCAGCAACCCGTCGACGCTTTCCTTGAGAAGCCGCTGCTCCTCGGACAGATCAAAATCCATGTTCGTTCCCTTAAACTGAAAGTCGTTACCGAAACCGGGACCTCGTCACCTCTCCCCGCAAATGCGGGGAGAGGGAGAGAAAATCAAAGCCCCAGCACGGCCTTGCTGATGATGTTGCGCTGGATCTCGTTGGAGCCGCCGTAGATCGAGCCTTGCGGTTGTTGAAGTAGCTCGGCGCGATCTGCGCGGTCCAATCCATGCTCTCGTTCGAGCCGGCATCGCCGTGCTCGTCATAGGGCGCGGCGAACGGGCCGATGATCTCCATCAGCAGCTCGGTGGTGGTCTGCTGGATCTCCGAGCCCTTGATCTTGAGCACCGAGGAGGCCGGATTCGGCTTGCCCTTGCCGTGCTTGCCTTCGTCGGCGACGACGCGGAGCTGGGTCAGCTCGAGCGCCTTCAGCTCGATCTCGCAGGCGGTGAGCTTTTCGCGGAACGCCGGATCCTCGATGACGGGACGGCCGCCGGACTCGACCTTGGAGGCCAGCGCGCGGATGCGGCGCAGCCGCTCCTTCGAGACGCCGACCCGGGCGATGCCGGTGCGCTCATTGCCGAGCAGGAATTTGGCGTAATCCCAGCCCTTGTTCTCTTCGCCGATCAGGTTTTCGTAGGGCACCTCGACGTCATCGAAGAACACCTCGTTGACCTCGTGGCCGCCGTCGATGGTCTGGATCGGGCGCACGGTGACGCCCTTCGACTTCATCGAGAACACGATGAAGGAGATGCCCATCTGCTTCTTCGCGTTCTTGTCGGTGCGGCAGAGACAGAAGATCATGTCGGCGTGCTGGGCCAGCGTGGTCCAGGTCTTCTGGCCGTTGATGATCCACTTGTCGCCCTTGCGCTCGGCCGTGGTTTTCAGCGAGGCGAGGTCCGAACCGGAGCCCGGCTCCGAGAAGCCCTGGCACCACCAGTCGTCGACACTCGCGATGCGCGGCAGGTATTCCTTCTTCTGCTTCTCATTGCCGAAGGTGTAGATGACAGGGCCGACCATGCTGACGCCGAAGGCAAGCGGCTGCGGCGCGGGATAGGACTGCAGCTCCTCGTTGAAGATGTAGTGCTGCACGGTGGTCCAGCCGGTGCCGCCATATTCCTTCGGCCAGTGGGTGACGCCCCAGCCCTTCTTGTTGAGGATGCGCCACCAGGTGACCATCTCGTCCTTCGACAGATGGCGGCCTTCCTGCAGCTTGCGCCTTGTCTCCGGCGGCACGTTGTTCTTGAAGAACTCACGCACCTCCTCACGAAACGCTATCTCTTCCTTGGTGAAAGCGAGATCCATCGGATCCTCCTTTTGAAGTTCAATTACTCTTCTAACTCTCTCTCGCTGTCGTCCCTGCGAAAGCAGGGACCCATAACCACCGGCCATAGTAACTGGCAAAGCCGGCTGCCGCTCTGCCACTTACAAAGGCCGCGGCGTATGGTCCCGGCTCGCGCTTCGCTTGGCCGGGACGACAATCTTACTGCAACACCTCGAACAGGCCGGCCGCGCCCATGCCGCCACCGACGCACATGGTGACGACGGCGTACTTGGCCTTGCGGCGGCGGCCCTCGATCAGCGCGTGGCCGGTGAGCCGCGCACCCGACATGCCGTAGGGATGGCCGACCGATATCGCGCCGCCGTTGACGTTGATCTTCTCCGGATCGATGCCAAGCTTGTCGCGGCAATACAGCACCTGTACCGCGAACGCCTCGTTGAGCTCCCAGAGATCGATGTCGTCGACCTTGAGGCCGTGGCGCTTGAGCAGCCGCGGCACCGCGAACACCGGGCCGATGCCCATCTCGTCCGGCTCGCAGCCGGCGGACACGAAGCCGCGGAAGATACCGAGCGGCTGCAGCCCGCGCCGGGCGGCTTCCTTGTCGCTCATGATCACCGAGGCGCTGGCGCCGTCCGAAAGCTGGCTGGCATTGCCGGCGGTGATGGTGAAGCCCTCGCCGCGCACCGCCTTGAGGCTCGCAAGCCCCTCGGCCGTGGTCTCGGGCCGCGGGCCTTCGTCCTGCGACAGCGTCACTTCCTTCATCGTGACCGCGCCGGTCGCCTTGTCGGTTACCGCCATCATGGTGGTGATCGGCGCGAGCTCTTCCTTGAACTTGCCGCCCTGCTGCGCGGCCGCGGTGCGGCGCTGGCTTTCCAGCCCGTACTCGTCCTGCTTCTCGCGCGAGATGTTGTAACGTTTGGCGACGATCTCGGCGGTGTCGATCATGGGCATGTAGACCTCGCTCTTGATCTTGAGCAGCGCCGGATCCTGGGCGTGAAACGCGTTCATCTTGTCGTTCTGCACCAGCGAGATCGATTCACCGCCGCCGCCGACCGCGATCTCGACACCGTCGAAGATCACCGAGCGGGCGGCGAGCGCGATCGCCTGCAAACCGGAGGCGCACTGGCGGTCGATGGTGGTGCCGGCAACCGTCACCGGTAGCCCGGCGCGGAGCAGCGCCTTGCGCGCGATGTTGCCGCCGGTCGCACCCTGCTGCATCGCCGCGCCCATCACGACGTCCTCGATCTCCTTCGGATCGACCTTGGCCCGCACCACCGCTTCGCCGATCGCGTGACCGAGCAGCGTTGCGCCTTCGGTGGCGTTGAGCGCGCCGCGATAGGCCTTGCCGATCGGCGTGCGGGCGGTGGAGACGATTACGGCGTCGGTCATGAACGGGATCCTGCAGTCTGTTGTTGAGTGGCTTGGGATGTTTTCGGCTGTTGCTGGCGCAATTCGTGACGCGACAGCTTTCCGACCGGCGTGCGCGGCAGCTCGTCGACGAATTCGACCGCGGCCGGCAATTCGTGCTTGCCGACCTTGCCGGTGAGGAAGGCGCGCAATTCGTCGATCGAGAACGGCTTCTCGCCGTCGCGCAGCTTGATGAAGGCCTTGGCCGCCTCGCCGCGGTAATCGTCGGGAATCCCGATCACGATCACCTCCTGCACGGCGGGATGGGTGTAGATCGCCTGCTCGATCATCTGCGGATAGACGTTGAAGCCGCCGGAGATGATCATGTCCTTCTTGCGGTCGACCAGGTAGAAATAGCCGTCGGCGTCCATGTAGCCGATGTCGCCGGTGAGGAAGCGGTCGCCGACGAAGGCCTCCGCGGTCTCCGCGGGCCTGTTCCAGTAGCCCTTGGTGACGTTCGGGCCGCGGATGCGGATTTCGCCGACCTCGCCGACCGGCATCACCTTGGTGGAATCCTCCAGCGACACCACGTCCATCTCGATGCCGGGCAGCATCAGCCCGATCGAGCCCGGCTTCTCCGGCCCTTCCTTGGGATGGCCGGTGCCGGGCGAGCAGGTCTCGGTCATGCCCCAGCCGCTCTTCAACTTCATGCCGACGCGGCGCTCGAAGATCTTGGCGACCTCGACCGGCAGCGGCGCGCCGCCGGAGCCAGCGACCACCAGCGAGGAGAGATCGCGCTTGTCGAGATCGGGCAGCGAGGCGATCGCGATCCACATCGTCGGCACGCCGGGAAACACCGTCGCGCGTTTGACCTCGATGTCGCGCATCACGGCCTCGACGTCGAAGCGCTGGTGCAGCGAGATCAGATGGCCGCGCCGGATCACCGACAGCAGCACGACGGTCAGCGCATAGATGTGGAACAGCGGCAGCACGCAGATCACGCGCTCGATCGCGTTGCGCTCCAGCCGTCCGGGCTTGCCCCAGACGTCGTAGATCGACACCGCCGCGGTGAGATTGCCGTGGCTGAGCATGGCGCCCTTCGGCAGGCCGGTGGTGCCGCCGGTGTATTGCAGCAGCGCGACGTCCTCGACGTCGACCGCGGGCCATTGCGCCGGCCTGGTCGCACCGTCGATGAACTGCTTGTGGGTGATGATCTTGGGATTGCCGGGCAGCGCGGTCTGCGGCGTACCGACCTTGCCCCAATTGTCGTCCTCGCAAACGATCAGACGATCAAGCAAGCCCTTGTCGAGAAACTTCAGCGCGGTCGGCAACAGCGCCGAGAGATTGCTGGTGACCAGCACGCGCGCGCCGGAGTCCGAGAGCTTGTGCGACAGCGCGATCTCGCCGTCGAGCGGCGACAGATGCACGACGCGGGCGCCGGCCTTCAGCGCGCCGAAGAAATTGATCGGATGATCGGGCGAATTGCCGAGGAACAGGGCGACCGAGGTGCCCTTGCCGTAGCCGGCCCGCATGAAGGCGGCAGCCGCGGTCTCGACCAGGGCCTCAAGTTCGCTGTAGCTGATCTGGCGGTCGCGGAATTCAAGTACCGGGCGCGCGCCGAACTCGGCGGCAGCGTTGGAGAGCAGATCCGGCAGCGTGCCGCGCGTGATCTCGTCGCTCCACTTCACGCCGGGTGGATAATATTGTTCGCCGGGATAGGTCATCGATGCCTTCGCTGGGACTCCAGATCATGATGCAAACCGCATCATGATCTCATCTCCTTGTTTGAGCATGATCTTTTCGGAAAACCGGTTTCCACCCTTCCGGATCATGCTCTAGACGTCGTCATTCCGGGACGGCCCGAAGGGCCAGGCCCGGAATCCATCAGGCGGCACGCGCCGGGGCACCATGGGTTCCGGGTTCATCGCTTACGCGATGCCCCCGGAACGACACATGGTGAGGCCTTCGACCAATCACGCCGCCTTCGACGCCGCGGCGAGCGAAGCGAAGGTCTTGCCTTCGTCGGCGAGCTTCTTGAGCAGCGGCGCCGGCTCGAGCGAGGGATCGTTGGTCTCTTTGGCGTAGAACGCCAGGCGATCGGCGATGTGCTTGAGGCCGACGCTGTCGGCCCAGAACATCGGGCCGCCGCGATAGATCGGCCAGCCATAGCCATAGAGCCAGACCACGTCGATATCCGACGGACGCGCCGCGATGCCCTCGGCGAGGATCTTCGCGCCTTCGTTGATCATCGGGTACATCATGCGCTCGAGGATCTCGTCGTCGGTGACGACGCGCTTCTTGCGGCCGAGGCGCGCCAGCGTCTCGTCGATCAGCTTCTCGACTTCCGGATCGGGCAGCGCCGCGCGCGAGCCCTGCTCATACTTGTAGTAGCCCTTGCCGGTCTTCTGGCCGAAACGGCCGGCTTCGCAGAGCGCGTCGGCGATCTCCGACTTGATGCCGCGGTCCTTACGCGAGCGCCAGCCGATATCGAGGCCGGCGAGATCGCCCATCGCGAACGGGCCCATCGGCATGCCGAATTTGGTGACGACCGCGTCGACCTGCTGCGGCAGCGCGCCTTCGAACAGCAACTTCTCGGACTGCTTGCCGCGCTGCGCCAGCATGCGATTGCCGACGAAGCCGTCGCAGACGCCGACCACGGCCGGCACCTTGGCGATCTTGCGGGCGATAGACACCGCGGTCACCAGCGCATCGGGCGCGGTCTTGTCGGCGCGCACGATCTCGCACAGCTTCATGACGTTGGCCGGCGAGAAGAAGTGCATGCCGAGCACGTCCTGCGGACGCTTGGTCGACTGCGCGATCTCGTCGATGTTGAGATAGGAGGTGTTGGAGGCCAGCACGGCGCCCGGCTTGGCGTACTGATCGAGCTTGCCGAACACTTCCTTCTTGACCGCCATGGTCTCGAACACCGCCTCGATCACGAGATCGGCGTCGCCGACGTTCTCGATGCCGACGACACCGTTGATCAGCGCCATGCGCTTGGCGGGGGCGTCCGCCGGGATGCCACCGCGCGCGGCGGTCGCCTCGTAGTTCTTCTGCATGATGCCCATGCCGCGCTTGAGCTGCTCCTCGCCGGTCTCGATCAGCGTGACCGGGATGCCGGCATTGGCGAACGACATCGCGATGCCGCCGCCCATGGTGCCGGCGCCGAGGATGGCGACGCGCGCGACGTTACGGCCCTTGGTGCCTTCGGGCACGCCAGAGACCTTGGCCGCCTCGCGCTCGGCGAAGAAGGCGTAGCGCTGCGCCTTGGACTGGTCGCCGTTCATCAGCTTGAGGAAGCCCTCGCGCTCCTTCTTCAGGCCCTCGTCGAACGGCAGGTCGATCGCGGCGCCGACGGCATCGGCAGCGGCGAACGGAGCCTCGAGGCCGCGCGACTTCTTGGTCAGCGCAGCGACCGCATTGGTGAAGATCGAACGATCGGCCTTGGCCGCGGCGAGCTTGCTGTCGTCATCGCGCAGCTTGCGCAGCGGACGCTTCTCGGCGACCACCTTGCGCGCAAATGCCTCACCGCCCGACGCCGGACCTTCTACGATCTCCTCGATCAGGCCGGCCTTGAGCGCCGCGTCGGCGCTGATCGGATCGCCGCCGACGATCATCTTGACCGCGAGCTCCGGGCCGACCGCGCGCGGCAGGCGCTGGGTGCCGCCGGCGCCCGGCAGCAGGCCGAGCTTTACTTCGGGCAGACCGAGCTTGGCGTCCTTGGTGGCGACCCGATAGTGGCAGGCCAGCGCAACCTCGAGGCCGCCGCCGAGCGCGGTGCCGTGGATCGCGGCAACGATCGGCTTCGGCGAGCTCTCCATCAGGCTCAGCACTTCGGCGAGACCGGGCGGCTTCGGCGGCTTGCCGAATTCGGTGATGTCGGCGCCGGCGATGAAGGTGCGGCCGGCGCAGGTCAGCACGATGCCCTGGACCTGCGCGTCATCGATCGCAGCCTTGATGCACTCGAAGATGCCGCCGCGCACCGCAGCGCTGAGCGCATTCACGGGCGGACTGTTAACCGTGACGACGGCAATATTGTCATGACGTTCGAGCTTGACGACTTCACTCACCGGGACTCTCCCTGGATGCTTGTTCTTGAACTTGTGTTGAGTAGCTGCACGACTTGCGTTGAGCCGCTACGATTAGACCAATTTCGCACTGCGAAATTTAATTCCACATCTTGACACGGAGGGTTATTTTGAAGCACGAGCCTTGTCAACGAGCATAACAAGGGCAGGACAAGGATAGGGATGAAGCGCGCTGGCAAGAAGGTAGCGACCGATCGCAATTTCGTCGTCGCGCTTTCCCGCGGACTGGACGTCCTGCGCGCATTTCAACCCAATGACGGGCTGCTCGGCAATCAGGAGATTGCCGCCCGCACCAAGTTACCGAAGCCAACCATTTCCCGGCTGACCTACACGCTGACCAAGCTGGGATACCTTACACCTGTACCGAAATTCGAGAAGTACCAGCTCGCGCCGTCGGCGATGGCGCTCGGCTATGCCGCGCTCGCCAATCTCGGCGTTCGGCATTTGTCCGAGCCCTATCGAGAAGAAGTGATGCGCGCGACCGGCGGCGCCGTCGCGGTCGGCGGCCGCGATCGGCACAGCATGATCTATTTCGGTCAGAGCCGGAACGGCCTGGCGCTCGGCGTGCAACTCGACGTCGGCTCGCGGGTGCCGATCGCAACCACCGCAATGGGACGTGCCTATATTTGGGCATTGCCACCCGAAGAGCGTGCGGCTTTATTACGCGAGCTGCGCGATCACTATGGCAGCCGCTGGGCCAAGATGCGCGACGGCATCGAGCGCTCCGGCGAGACGGTGGCGAAGCACGGCTTCACCATGTCGACCGGCGACTGGCAGAACGACGTCGCCGCGGTTGGCGTTGCATTGAGATTGAACGACGGAACCGGTCCTTACGCCTTCAATTGCGGCGCGCCGGCATTCCGCTTCACGGAAGATAGATTGCTCAACGACATTGGACCTCGTCTTGTCGCGATGGTAAGGAACATCGAGCAGGCGCTCGGTGGAATGGCGCCGCAATCCAAAAAAGAAGAACGCAAAAAGACCAGAGTAGGAGGGAAAGTTGCACGTTTGGCCGAGGGGATCAGATAGCCTCCATCACGTCCAGCGAAACGCATCGCAGGACCGCTCGCACCGCTCGAAGACGGCGGGCGAGACGAGATGACGCAGGCACAGCTCGCGCAGGGGAATGATCCCCTGCTCGCGGTTCGCGACGTCAGCGTCGTGTTCGGCGGCATCATCGCACTGAATGGCGTGTCATTCGACATGCGCCATGGACAGATCCTCGGCCTGATCGGGCCGAACGGCGCCGGCAAGACGACGCTGTTCAATTGCCTGTCGCGGCTCTACCAGCCGTCGTCCGGCGACATCCTGATGGAAGGCAAGAGCATCCTTTCGCGGCCGCCGCACCGGATCGCCGAGATCGGCATCGGCCGCACCTTCCAGAACGTCGCGCTGTTTCCCAACCTGTCCGTGATCGACAATGTGCGCGTCGGCGCGCATGCGCGCACCTCGAGCGACATCGTCAGCGACTCGCTGCGCCTCGCTGGGTCGCCGCGCGAGAACGACATGAACAAGAAGGTGCACGACATCCTCGGCTATCTCGATCTCGAGGACGTCGCCCACACCGTGGTTTCGGGACTTCCGTTCGGCACCCAGAAGCGCGTCGAGCTGGCACGCGCCCTGGCCGCAGATCCGAAGATCCTGCTGCTCGACGAGCCGGCCGGCGGCCTCAATCACGAGGAAGTCTATGTGCTCGGCGATTTGATCCGCAAAATCCGCGATGACCGTAAAATTACGGTGCTGCTGGTCGAGCATCACATGGGTCTCGTGATGTCGATCGCCGACCACGTCGTCGCGCTCAATTTCGGCCGCAAGCTGGCCGAAGGCACGCCGGCCCAGGTCCAGGCCGACCCCGACGTCATCAAGGCCTATCTGGGGAGCAAGGACCAATGACCGCGATGCTCAACGTCAAGGACCTGCGCGCCTATTACGGCCAGGTCCAGGCCCTGCACGGCCTCAGCTTCTCCCTGAACGAGGGCTCGCTGACCACGCTGCTCGGCGCCAACGGCGCCGGCAAGACCACCACGCTGCGGGCGATCTGCAACATGGTGCGCTCGACCGGCGCGATCGAGTCGAGGGCAAGCCGATCGGCACGCGCTCGACCGAGAACGTGGTCCGCCTCGGCATTGCCCACGTGCCGCAGGGCCGCGGCACCTTCACCAACATGACGGTGGAGGAAAACCTGCAGCTCGGCGCCATCAGCCGCTCCGACACCAAGGCGATCGGCTCCGACATCGAGCGGATGTACGAGCATTTCCCGGTGCTGAAGCAGCGCTACACCCAGCAGGCCGGCACGCTGTCCGGCGGCGAGCAGCAGATGCTCGCGGTGGCTCGTGCGCTGATGCTGCGGCCGCGCCTGATGCTGCTCGACGAGCCGTCATTCGGCCTCGCACCGCTGATCGTGCGCGACCTGTTCCGCATCCTCGGCAAGATCAATCGCGAGGAGAAGGTGACCATCCTGGTGGTCGAGCAGAATGCGCAGCTCGCGCTCGAGCTCGCCGACCAGGCCTATGTAATCGAAACCGGACGGATCGTGATGTCGGGCAATGCCAAGGACATCGCGAACAACGAAGACGTCCGTAAATCCTATCTCGGCTACTGAGGAGCTGGCACAATGGAGCTTTTTGCCAACCAGGTCCTGGCCGGCATCGCCACGGGCGCGATCTATGCCTGCATGGCGCTCGCGGTCGTGATGATCTACCAGGCCATCGACCATCTGAACTTCGCCCAGGGCGAAATGGCGATGTTCTCGACCTTCGTGTCCTGGCAGCTGATGCAATGGGGCGTGCCGTATTGGGGCGCCTTCGTGCTCACCGTCGCCTTTTCGTTCGCCGCCGGCATCGTCATCGAGCGGCTGTTGTTCAAGCCGCTGGCCAAGGCGCCGATCCTGACCAACGTCGCCGGGTTCATCGCGCTGTATGCGATCATCAACTCGGTCGCCGGTCTGATCTGGGACTTCACCATCAAGCAGTACCCGACGCCGTTCGGCTCCTCGCCGTTCCTCGGCAGCCAGCTGATCTCGACCCACCAGGCCGGCATGATCGGCATCACGCTGTTGATGCTGCTTCTGCTGTTCTTCTTCTTCCGCTTCACCCGGGTCGGTCTTGCGATGCGCGCAGCCGCCTCGCTGCCTGAATCGGCCCGGCTGGTCGGCATCAATACCTCGTGGATGATTGCGCTCGGCTGGGGCATGGCGTCCGCGATCGGCTCGATCGCCGGCATGATGATCGCCCCGGTGGTGTTCCTCGAGCCCAACATGATGCTCGGCGTGCTGATCTACGGCTTTGCCGCAGCCGTGCTCGGCGGCCTGACCTCGCCGTTCGGCGCCGTGATGGGCGGCTTCCTGGTCGGCATCTTCGAGAACCTGGTCGGCACCTACATCCCCGGTGTCGGCAATGAGCTGAAACTTCCGATCGCGCTTGCGCTGATCATCGTCGTCCTGGTCGTGAAACCGGCAGGCCTGTTCGGCCGCGCCATCGTCAAGCGAGTTTGATCATGAGCGCCGCTGAAGAAATCGTCACAGAAGCCCCCGCCGTCGAGGCCGTGCCCAAGCGTGCCATGACGCTCGGCTACGGCACCTCGCTCGCCGTGCTCGCCGCGCTGATCATCATCCCGCTGTTCGTGAAGAACTTCATCATCTTCCAGATGACGATGCTTCTGATCTACGCGCTCGCGGTGATGGCGCTCAACATCCTGACCGGCGGAAGCGGCCAGTTCTCGCTCGGCCAGAGCGCATTCTACGCCGTCGGCGCCTATACGTCGGCGATCCTGATGGAGCATGCGGGCATGAACTATGCCCTCACGCTACCGATCGCCGGCATCATCTGCTTCGGCTTCGGCTTCCTGTTCGGCCAGCCGGCGCTGCGGCTAAGCGGCGTCTATCTGGCGCTCGCGACCTTCGCGCTCGCCACGGCAATGCCGCAGCTGCTCAAGCTCGGCTATTTCGAGCACTGGACCGGCGGCGTGCAGGGTCTCGTGGTGACCAAGCCGGACGCCCCGTTCGGGCTGCCGCTGTCGCAGGACATGTGGCTCTACTACTTCACACTGGCGGTCTCGATCGCGATCTACCTCGCCTCGGTGAACCTGCTGCGCTCGCGCTCCGGCCGCGCCTTCATGGCGATCCGCGACAACGAGATCGCGGCGTCCGCGATGGGCGTCGACGTCGCGCTGTACAAGACGCTGGCGTTCGGCGTCTCGGCCGGCATCACCGGCGTTGCCGGCGGTCTCGGCGCCATCGCGGTGCAGTTCGTGGCGCCCGACGGCTACACCATCCAGCTCGCGATCTCGCTGTTCCTCGGCATGGTGGTCGGCGGCGTCGGCTGGCTGCCCGGCTCGATCGTAGGCTCCGCCTTCATCATCTTCGTACCCAACATTGCCGAAGGCATTTCCAAGGGCCTCTCCGGCGCTGTGTTCGGCGTGCTGCTGTTCCTCGTCATCTTCCTCGTGCCGCACGGCGCCAGGCAGGTTGCGATCGTTGCCCAGCAACTGGCCGCAAAGCTCAAGAAAAACTAAGAATCTTTAGAACCAAACCAGGAGACATTATGCTTTCTACCGTACGGATCGCCGCGATTTCCGCGGCGATCACGGCTGTTGCCGTGACGTCCACCGCCGCATTCGCCCAGAAGAAATACGACACCGGCGCAAGCGATACCGAGATCAAGGTCGGCAACATCATTCCCTATTCGGGACCAGCCTCCGCTTACGGCGTGATCGGCAAGACCGAAGAAGCCTATTTCAAGATGATCAACGACCGCGGCGGCATCAACGGCCGCAAGGTCAATTTCGTCAGCTATGACGACGCCTATTCACCGCCCAAGGCGGTCGAGCAGGTGCGCAAGCTGGTCGAGAGCGACGAGGTGCTGCTGGTCTTTAATCCGCTCGGCACGCCGTCCAACACCGCGATCCAGAAATACCTGAACTCCAAGAAGATTCCGCAGCTGTTCGTCGCCACCGGCGCCACCAAGTGGAACGATCCGAAGAACTTCCCGTGGACCATGGGCTGGCAGCCGAGCTACCAGAGCGAAGCGCAGATCTACGCCAAGTGGCTGATCAAGGAGAAGCCCGACGCCAAGGTCGCGATCCTCTATCAGAACGACGACTTCGGCAAAGACTACCTCAAGGGCACCAAGGACGCTTTGGCGCCAAGGCCGCCACGAGCATCGTCGTGGAGGAGAGCTACGAGATCTCCGAGCCGTCGATCGACAGCCACATCGTCAAGATCAAGGCCGCCAATCCGGACGTGCTGCTGATCTACACGACGCCGAAATTCGGCGCCCAGACCATCAAGAAGACCGCCGAGCTCGCTGGAAGCCGCTGCAGATCATCACCAACGTGTCGGCCTCGGTCGGCAGCGTGATGCAGCCGGCCGGCTTCGACAACGCCCAGGGCGTGCTGTCGGCAGCCTATGCCAAGGACGGCGCCGATCCGCAGTGGGCCAACGATCCGAACATGAAGAAGTGGGCCGAGTTTCTCGACAAGTACATGCCGGGCGCCGACAAGACCGACGGCGGCTACGTCTACGGCTATGGCGCCGCGCAGACGCTCGCCAAGGTGCTCGAAATGTGCGGCGATGATCTCACCCGCGCCAACGTCATGAAGCAGGCGGCGAGCCTGAAGGACTTCACGCCCGATACCCTGTTGCCCGGCGTCAAGATCAACACCTCGGCCACCGACTTCGCCCCGATCGCCCAGCTGCAAATGCAGCGCTTCAAGGGCCAGAAGTGGGAATTGTTCGGCGACATCATTTCCGGCGATGTCCCCTCAGAGTGACGTTGCACTGCGGGAATAAACGACAGGCCTCCGCGATCCCCATCGCGGGGGCTTTTTGTTGACGCCCTGCGCCGATGGTATTGAATACTGCAGACGAAGAACCCGAGGTGGGGAAGCCATGACTGCCGCACGTCCGTCCCTGACGGCGCTCCTGACCGCATTCGCTCTGATCCTGACGAGCTGCAACGTCGCGCTGGCGCAGAAGACCTACGACACCGGGGCCAGCGACACCGAGATCAAGATCGGCAACATCGTGCCCTACAGCGGTCCTGCCTCGGCCTATGGCGTGATCGGCAAGACCGAGGCGGCCTACTTCAAGATGATCAACGAGGCCGGCGGCATCCGCGGCCGCAAGATCACGTTCATCACCTATGACGATGGCTATTCGCCGCCCAAGACGGTGGAGCAGGCGCGCAAGCTGGTCGAGAGCGACGGGGTGCTGCTGCTGTTCGGCTCGGTCGGGACCGCAAGCAATGCGGCGATCCGGAAATACATGAACGAGAAGCAGGTGCCGCAGCTGTTCATCGCCTCCGGCGCCTCCAAGTGGAACGACCCCAAGAACTATCCATGGACCATGGGCTGGCAGCCGTCCTACCAGGACGAGGCGCGGGTCTACGCAAAGTACATCATGAAGCACAAGCCTGATGCCAAGGTCGCCGTGCTCTACCAGAATGACGATTTCGGCAAGGACTACCTCAAGGGATTGAAGGACGCCTTCGGCGACAGGGCATCGATGATCGTCGCCGAGGAGGCTTATGAGACCTCCGAACCCGCGATCGACAGTCACATCGTCAAGCTGAAGGCGGCCGGAGCCGACACCTTCATCAGCATCACGTCGCCGAAATTCGCGGCGCAGGCGATCAAGAAGGCCGCCGAGATCGCCTGGACGCCATTGCAGATCCTCACCAACGTCTCGGCTTCGGTCGGCGGCGTGATCCAGCCGGCCGGCTTCGAGAATTCGCAGGGCATACTGTCCGCGGCCTACCTCAAGGACGGCGCCGACCCGCAATGGGACAAGGATCCCGGCATGCAGAAATTCCTCGCTTTCCTCAAGCAGGATTATCCTGACGCCAACAAGCTCGACGGCGCCACCTCGTTCGGTTACGCCGCTGCGCAGACCATGGCGAAGGTGCTGGAGATGTGCGGCGACGACCTCACCCGCGCCAATGTGATGAAGCAGGCCGCGAACCTCAGGGACTATGTCCCCGATACGCTGCTGCCCGGCATCAGCATCAACACCTCGGCAACCGACTTCGCGCCGATCAAGCAATTGCGCTTGATGCGGTTCAAGGGCGAGAAGTGGGAGCTGTTCGGCGACATCATTTCGAGCAATCTGAGCAACTGATCTTCGCGGATTGCCGTCGGCATCCGCGCGCTCAACTCAACAGCGTCGCCAGAACTCGCCGCAATCTCCACGGTTGTCTCGGACGGATCGGCGAGCGCGACTAAAGACGCAGCCCCTGCGGCCATGCCGCGGGGGCTTTTCGTTGAGACGCCCCAGGTAAGATGATAGCCTTCGCAGACAACAATGAGCCCTCGAAACAGGGGGCCGCGACACATCATCTGCTATCAGGGAGAGAAACCGCATGTCTGCAATACGACATCTGGCGGCAACTGCCGTTGCGCTCGCGCTCGTCTCCGCATCCTGCAGCACGGCGCTTGCCCAGAAGAAATACGACACCGGCGCCAGCGACACCGAAATCAAGATCGGCAACATCATGCCCTATAGCGGCGCGGCGTCCGCCTATGGCGTGATCGGCAAGACCGAGGACGCCTATTTCCGCAAGATCAATGCCGAGGGCGGCATCAACGGCCGCAAGATCACCTTCATCAGCTATGACGACGCCTACACGCCGCCGAAGACCGTCGAGCAGGCGCGCAAGCTGGTCGAGAGCGACGAAGTGCTGATGATCTTCAATCCGCTCGGCACGCCGCCGAACTCGGCGATCCAGAAATACATGAACCAGAAGAAGGTGCCGCAACTGTTCGTCGCGACCGGCGCCACCAAATGGAACGACCCGAAGGAGTTTCCCTGGACGATGGGCTGGCAGCCCAACTACCAGAGCGAGTCGATCATCTATGCGAAGTACATCCTGAAGAACAAGCCGAACGCAAAGATCGCGGTGCTCTACCAGAACGACGATTACGGCAAGGACTATCTGAAGGGCTTCAAGGACGGGCTCGGCAGCAAGGCGGCGTCGATGATCGTCGCCGAGGACAGTTACGAGGTGACGGAGCCGACCATCGATTCCCACATCGTCAGGCTCAAGGCCTCCGGCGCCGATGTGTTCTTCAACATCACGACGCCGAAATTCGCGGCGCAGGCGATCAAGAAGAACGCCGAGCTCGACTGGCATCCGCTGCACTTCCTCAACAACGTCTCATCCTCGATCGGCAGCGTGATCAAGCCGGCGGGCTTCGAGGCCGCCCAAGGCATCATCTCGTCGCAGTACATCAAGGACCCGACCGATCCGCAGTGGAAGACCGACAAGGGAATGATCGCCTGGAACAAATTCCTCGATAAGTATTATCCTGACGCAAACCGCGCCGACGCGTCGGTGATGTACGCCTACACCGTTGCGCAGGGCCTCGAGCATGTGCTGCGGGCGTGCGGCGACAATCTGACGCGCGAGAACATCATGAAGCAGGCCGCCAGCATCCGCGACCTCGAGCTCGACGGGTTGCTGCCGGGCGTCAAGGTCAACACCTCGGCGACCGATTTCGCGCCACTTTCGCAACTGCAACTGATGCGCTTCAAGGGCGAGACCTGGGATCGCTTTGGTGAAATTTTGAGCGGCGACGTCGGCGGTTAACCCCGAATTGTCGACTAAAGACGCGGCCCCTGCGGCGTTGTCGCAGGGGCTTTTCATTGAGACGGCCCGGCTAAGATGGTATTTTCACCGAATAACAAGAGAGCCCCCGAAACAGGGGGCCGCGACACATTCGTCTGACAACAGGGAGAGAAATATAGATGTCCGTTACCACCAGACTTGCGGTCCTCGGGGCCGCGCTCGCGCTCGTCGCGACATCGGGCAGCGCTGCGCTGGCACAGAAGAAATACGACACCGGCGCGAGCGATACCGAGATCAAGATCGGCAACATCATGCCCTACAGCGGACCCGCCTCCGCCTACGGCATCATCGGCCGCACCGAGGCCGCCTATTTCAAGAAGATCAACGACGCCGGCGGCATCAACGGCCGCAAGATCAACTTCATCTCCTATGACGACGCCTACTCGCCGCCGAAGGCCGTGGAGCAGGCCCGCAAGCTGGTCGAAAGCGACGAGGTGCTGCTGATCTTCAACTCGCTCGGCACGCCGTCGAACTCGGCGATCCAGAAATACATGAACTCCAAGAAGGTGCCGCAGCTGTTCGTCGCCACCGGCGCCACCAAGTGGAACGACCCGAAGGACTTCCCCTGGACCATGGGCTGGCAGCCCAACTACCAGAGCGAGACCCAGATCTACGCAAAATACATCCTGAAGAACATGCCGAACGCCAAGATCGCGGTGCTCTATCAGAATGACGATTACGGCAAGGACTACCTGAAGGGTCTGAAGGACGGCCTCGGCCAGAAGGCCGCCAGCATGATCGTCGCCGAGGAGAGCTTCGAGACCTCCCAGCCGACCATCGACAGCAACATCGTCAAGCTGAAGGCCAGCAACGCCGACGTGTTCGTCAACATTGCGACGCCGAAATTCGCGGCGCAGGCGATCAAGAAGGTCGCCGAGATCGGCTGGAAGCCGACGCACTTCCTCAACAATGTGTCGGCCTCGGTCGGCAGCGTGATCAAGCCGGCCGGCTACGAGAACGCGCAGGACATCATCTCCGCCGCTTATCTGAAGGACGCCTCCGACAAGCAGTGGGACAACGATCCCGGCATGAAGGAATTCTACGCTTTCATGGCCAAGGACTTCCCCGAGGGCGACAAGCTCGACGGTGGCACCGTGGTCGGCTTCGGCGTGGCGCAGACGCTGGTCCAGGTGCTCAAGCAGTGCGGCGACAACCTCACGCGCGAGAACATCATGAAGCAGGCCGCGAGCCTGCAGGACTTCCGCACCGAAGTGCTGCTGCCCGGAGTCAAGATCAATACCGCTCCGAACGATTTCGCCCCGATCAGCCAGCTGCAGCTGATGAAGTTCAAGGGCGAAAAATGGGAACTGTTCGGCGACGTCATCAGCGCCGACGTCGGCGGCTGAGAACTTTCCCGCATCGTGAAAAATCTGGCCCCTGCGACCCGATCGCAGGGGTTTTTCTTTGCCTTTCGTTCGCCATCGCTCTATCCGGAAAACCGAAGGACACGGGCCGTTTACACTTCGGCGGACGATACGCTAGGTATCGAGGCGGCAGAGCCAACAAGAAGCCGAGCGCCCCCGCTGGGCGCGCAAGAACAGGAGATCCGCAAATTGTCCATGCCCGTCCTTCACCGTGCCGCGACCGCCCTCTTCGGCCTGGCCCTGCTCGCGGCAAGCGGCAGCGCCGCGCTGGCGCAGAAGAAATACGACACCGGAGCGAGCGATACCGAGATCAAGATCGGCAATATCGTGCCCTATAGCGGCCCGGCATCGGCCTACGGCGTGGTCGGCAAGGCGATGGCAGCGGTGTTCAAGAAGGTGAACGACGACGGCGGCATCAACGGCCGCAAGATCAACTTCATCTCCTATGACGATGCCTATTCGCCGCCGAAGGCCGTCGAGCAGGCCCGCAAGCTGGTCGAGAGCGATGAGGTGCTGTTCCTGTTCGGCACGCTCGGCACCGCCTCCAACACCGCGATCCAGAAATATCTCAACGCCAAGAAGGTGCCGCAGCTGTTCGTCGCGACCGGCGCGACCAAATGGAACGATCCGAAGGCGTTCCCGTGGACCATGGGCTGGCTGCCGAGCTACCAGAGCGAGTCGCGGATCTACGCGAAATACCTGCTCAAGGAGAAGCCCACGGCCAAGGTCGCGGTGCTCTACCAGAACGACGATATGGGCAAGGACTACCTGAAGGGCCTGGAAGACGGCTTCGCCGGCGATCCCGCCCGGATCGCCGCCAAGGAGAGCTACGAGGTCGCCGAACCCACCATCGATTCCCACGTGGTGCGGCTGAAGTCCTCCAACCCCGACGTCATCATCTTCTTCACCACGCCGAAGTTCGGCGCCCAGGCGATCAAGAAGCTCGGCGAGATGAACTGGAAGCCGGTGACCATCGTGTCCAACGTCTCGGCCTCCACCGCGACGGTGATGCGCCCGGCCGGGCTCGACAATGCGCAGGGCGTGATCTCGGCGGCCTACGCCAAGGACGCCAGCGATCCGCAGTGGAAGGACGACGCCGGCATGAAGGCGTTCGACGAGTTGCTCGCCAAATACATGCCCGACACCAACCGCGTCGATGCCTCGGCGATGACCGGCTACAACATGGCGACCACCATGGTCGAGGTGCTGCGCCGCTGCGGCGACGACCTCACCCGCGCCAATGTGATGAAGCAGGCGGCGAGCCTGAAGCAGTTTGCGCAGGGCGGCCTGCTGCCCGGCGTGACGCTGTCGACCGGGCCCAACGACTTCCAGCCGATCGAGCAATTGCAGCTGATGCAGTTCAAGGGCGAGCGCTGGCAATTGTTCGGCGACGTCATCAGCGGCGAAACTGGCGGCAACTGATCCGTCTCACAAAGGTACAGCCATGACCGACCGTCGTCCCTTCCTGCGTTCGATTTTCGATGCCGCGGTGGCGGCTGCGCATCCCGATGTCGTGCTGGCGTCGCGGCTGCGGCCGGCACCGAAGGGCCGCGTGATCTGCCTCGCGGCCGGCAAGGGCGCCGGCGCCATGGCCGCGGCGGCGGAGCGGCACTATCTCGACACGCTCGGCCTTGAGCCACAGCGGTTGGTCGGCATCGCCACCACCCGCCACGGCCATGGCGTGCCGACCCGCCGCATCAAGGTGGTCGAGGCCGGCCACCCCGTGCCCGATGAAGCCGGCCTGCGCGCGGCCGACGATACGCTGCGGCTGGCAGCGGAAGCCACGCCCGACGACCTGCTGCTGGTGCTGCTGACCGGCGGCGGCTCGGCAAACTGGATCGCGCCGGTCGAGGGCGTCAGCTTTGCCCAGAAGCAGCAGGTCAACCGCGCGCTGCTGCGATCGGGCGCGCCGATCGGCGAGATGAACATCGTCCGCAAGCACCTGTCGCGGATCAAGGGCGGGCGGCTGGCACGCGCCGGCCAGCGCGCCGCCGAAATCGTCACGCTGGCGATCTCGGACGTGCCGCATGACGATCCCTCCGCAATCGCCTCGGGACCGACGGTGCCGGATCCGACCACGCTGGCGGATGCCCGCGCTTTGGTCACCAAGTACAACCTCTCCGTCGATGACACAGTGCGCCGCGCGCTCGACGATCCCAGGAATGAGAGCTGCAAGCCCGGCGATCCCGCCTTTGCGCGGGCGACATTCGAACTGCTGGCGAAGCCGAAGGCCTCGATCGACGCCGCGGTAAAGGTCGCGCAGGACGCCGGCTACGAGACGATCGCACTCGGCGCCGATCTCGAAGGCGAGGCGCGCGAGGTCGCGGCCGCGCACGCACGGCTTGCGCTCAAGGCGCGCAGCGAGGGCAAGCGCGTTGCGATCATATCCGGCGGCGAGCTCACGGTGACCGTACGCGGCAACGGCCGCGGCGGCCCCAATCAGGAATACGCGTTGACGCTGGCCGACCTGCTCAGGGAAACACCCGACGTCTCGGCGCTCGCCGCCGACACCGATGGCGCCGATGGCGGCGCCGGCAGCGCGAGCGACCCCGCAGGCGCGGTGATCGACCAGGCGACCTTCGCGAAGATGAAATCGCTCGGCCTCGATCCCAAGGCCTATCTCGAGAACAACGATGCCACGGGGTTCTTCGCGCAGACCGGGGATTTGCTGCTGACCGGGCCGACGCTGACCAACGTCAACGATGTCAGGGTGATTTTGGTGGATTGACGCCCTCGCCTCGTCATTGCGAGGAGCGTAGCGACGAAGCAATCCATACGTCCGCGTACGCCGCACGATGGATTGCTTCGCGGAGCTTGTCATCGGGCGCGCGTACGCGCGACCGGTTGGCTCGCAATGACGTGGAAGGCCCGTGGCCAGGCGCTCAAAACTCCTGCGCGAGCTTGGCCAGCATCTCCAGCAGCGCAGCGTGGTTGGCCGGGCCGAGCACCTCGATCAGCCGCGCCTCGTGCTTGTTGGCTACCAGCTTCTTGGCGCGCGCCAGCACGGCGCGGCCCCGGTCGGTCAGGACCAGGATGTGGGAGCGGCGGTCGTTGGTCGAGCGCATCCGCGCGCAAAGGTCGCGGCTCTCCAGCGCGTCCAGCATGGCGACGAAATTCGGCCTGAGGATGCCGAGCGTATTGGCGATCTCGGTCTGGTTGCGGCCCGGATTCTTGTCGAGCAAGAGCAGCACCGAGAATTGCGCCGGCGTCAGCTGCAGCGGCGCGACGCAGCGCAGGAAGTCCTCGAATACCCTGAGCTGCGCGCGCTTGAGCGAATAGCCGAGCAACCCGGACAGTTCGCCCAGTTGCAGCATGCTGTCGTCCCCGGCAGGATCGACGGGTTCCCTGCGCAGCGCGCGCGACGAACGGACGGCATCGGAGGCGGTCTTGGAAACAGTCATCGCTCCAGGCTCGCAATCCCGGTACAAAACCCCGCGGGACACTCGGGGACCTTGAGATTATATCTAATAATTGTTATACGCCATATCTAATATCGGCGACTATCAACAGCCGATATCGGCCGACCCGACCGGCGCAGCCGGCTGTGGCGGCCCGACGCTTGAGGGGGAGCGCTGGGCCTTGAACACGACGATCATGCTGTTCCTGCTGCAGGACGGCATCACCAATGGCGCGATCTACGCACTGCTGGGGCTGGCCCTGGTGCTGGTGTTCGCGGTGACGCGGGTGATCCTGATCCCGCAGGGCGAATTCGTCACCTACGGCGCGCTCAGCTATGCCATGCTGGCGACCGGCCAGGTGCCCGGCACGGCGCGGCTTGCGGTCGCGATGGGGCTCGTCGCCTTCGCACTCGACCTGTTCTTCGCGCGCAAGGCGCTGCACGCGCGGCTGGTGATCCGCTCGGTCGCGCTCAACATCGTCTTTCCCACCGCGTTGCTCGGCCTCGTCTATGCGCTGGTCAGTCCGCACACGCCGATCGCCGTCAACATCGCGCTCGCGCTCTTGATCGTGGCGGCGATCGGGCTGTTCCTCTACCGCATCGCGTTCCAGCCGATCGCGCACACCTCGGTGCTGGTGCTCCTGATCGCCTCGGTCGGCTGCCATCTGGCGCTGCAAGGCCTCGGCCTCGTGTTCTTCGGCGCCGAAGGCCTGCGCGGCCCGGCACTGTCGAATGCCGCGGTGACCGCAGGTCCGCTGCGCTTCACCGGCCAGAGCCTTGCCGTCTACGGCCTGACGGTCGGCTTCATCGTCGCCCTGTGGCTGTTCTTCGGCTACACCAAGACCGGCAAGGCGCTGCGCGCCACCGCGGTCAATCGACTCGGCGCCCGCCTGGTCGGCATCCGCACCACGCTGTCGGGCCAGATCGCATTCCTGCTCGCCTCCGTCATCGGCGCGATCTCCGGCATCCTGATCGTACCGATCACCACGCTCTATTACGACACCGGCTTCCTGATCGGCCTGAAGGGCTTCATCGCCGCCATCATCGGCGGCCTGGTCAGCTATCCGCTGACCGCGGTCGCGGCCATCGTGGTCGGCATCGTCGAGGCCTTCTCGTCGTTCTACGCCAGCAACTTCAAGGAAGTCATCGTGTTCACGCTGATCCTTCCCGTCCTGGTGCTGCGCTCGCTCGCGGCGCCCCAGGTCGAAGAAGAGAAGGACTGAGCGCGATGACGCAGCGGCTTCCCCTCATCATCTTCGCGCTCGTGATGGCGGTGATCCCGCTGCTCCCGGGCATCCCGCCGTTCTGGATCGTGCTGCTCGACAATATCGGCCTCGCCGCGCTGGTCGCGATGGGGCTGGTGTTGCTGACTGGCGTCGGCGGCCTCACCTCGTTCGGACAGGCCGCGTTCTGCGGCTTCGGCGCCTACACCACCGCGGTGCTGACCACCGCCTACGGCGTCTCACCATGGCTGACGCTGCCGGCCTCGCTGCTGGTCAGCGGCATTGCAGCGGTGCTGCTCGGCCTCGTCACGGTGCGGCTGTCAGGCCACTACCTGCCGCTCGGCACCATCGCCTGGGGCATCGGGCTGTTCTATCTGTTCAGCAAGCTGGAATTCCTCGGCCGCAACGACGGCATTTCGGGCATTCCGCCGCTGTCGATCGGCGCGTTCAAGATGCTGAGCCCGGACACGATCTACTACGCGATCTGGGTCGCGGTGCTGCTCGCGGCGCTATTGACCATGAACCTCTTGGACTCCCGCACCGGGCGTGCGATCCGCGCGTTGCGGCGCGGCCATGTCGCGGCCGAAGCCTTCGGCGTGCAGACGCCGCGCGCCAAGCTCCTGGTGTTCATCTATGCCGCGGTTCTGGCCGGCCTCTCCGGCTGGCTCTATGCACATTTCCAGCGCGCCGCCAACCCGACACCGTTCGGCGCACAGGCAGGCATCGAGTATCTGTTCATCGCGGTGGTCGGCGGCGCCGGTTACGTCTGGGGCGGCGTGCTCGGCGCCGCTATCGTCGTGATCCTGAAAGAGGTGCTGCAGAGCTATTTGCCCTACATCTTCGGCGGTCAGAGCCAGCTCGAGACCATCGTGTTCGGCATCATGCTGGTGCTGCTGCTCCAGCTCGCGCCGCAGGGCGTCTGGCCCTGGCTGATGTCGAAGCTGCCGTTCAAGCCGACCCGAAAGACGCCGGACACATCGGTGAAACTGGAGCACCGTGAGCGGGCACCGGGATCGTCACC
Organism: Bradyrhizobium viridifuturi; assembly: GCF_001238275.1. GTDB lineage: Bacteria > Pseudomonadota > Alphaproteobacteria > Rhizobiales > Xanthobacteraceae > Bradyrhizobium > Bradyrhizobium viridifuturi. Next base: position 61,978 of record NZ_LGTB01000029.1, on the reverse strand, counting down.
GGTGCTGCTGCACATCGAGAAGGCGCGAAAACAGTTCGGCGGCGTGCTCGCGGTGAACGACGTCTCATTCGACGTCAACGCCCGAGAGATCGTCGCGCTGATCGGCCCCAACGGCGCCGGCAAGAGCACGACCTTCAACCTGATCACCGGCGTGCTGGCCGCAACCAGCGGCAAGATCGCCGTGCTCGGCAACGAGGTCGCGAACGCGCCGCCGCAGGAGGTGGTCAAGCTCGGCGTCAGCAGGACATTCCAGCACGTCAAGCTGGTGCCCGACATGACCGTGCTGGAGAACGTCGCGATCGGCGCGCATCTGCGCGGCAATTCCGGCGCGATCTCCAGCATGCTGCGGCTCGACCGCGCTGATGAGGCGAAGCTGCTGGCGGAAGCCGCGCGGCAGATCGAGCGCGTCGGCCTGTCCGAACAGATCGACCAGCTCGCCGGCTCGCTGTCGCTCGGGCAGCAGCGCATCGTCGAGATCGCGCGTGCGCTGTGCGTCGATCCGATGCTGCTGCTGCTCGACGAGCCGGCCGCCGGGCTGCGCCACATGGAGAAGCAGCGGCTCGCCGCGCTGCTCCGGCAGTTGCGCGACGGCGGCATGTCGGTGCTGCTGGTCGAGCACGACATGGGATTCGTGATGGATCTCGCCGACCGCATCGTGGTGCTCGATTTCGGCACCAAGATCGCCGAGGGCACGCCGGCCGCGATCAAGCGCAATCCCGATGTGATCAAGGCCTATCTCGGAGCCGCCGCATGAGCGCGCTATTGAAGGTGACCGACGTCCATATTGCCTACGGCAAGGTCGAGGCCGTGCGCGGCGTCTCGCTCGACGTCGCCGACAACGAGATCGTCACCATCATCGGCGCCAACGGTGCCGGCAAGACCACGTTGCTCAACGCCATCATGGGCGTGCTGCCGCTGAGGGGCCGCACCACCTTTGCCGGCATCGACATGGCCCCGCTCGACATCGAGGACCGCGTCGCGACAGGCCTGAGCCTGGTGCCCGAGCATCGCGAGCTGTTCGGCACGATGAATGTCGAGGACAATCTCGAGCTCGGCGCCTTCAGGATCGCGAAAGCGGTCGCGGCCACCTCTCTGGAGCGGGTCTACACGCTGTTTCCGCGGCTCAAGGAGCGCCGCAAGCAGCTCGCCGGTACGCTGTCCGGCGGCGAGCAGCAGATGCTGGCGATGGGCCGCGCGCTGATGGGCGCGCCGAAACTCCTGATGCTCGACGAGCCGAGCCTCGGCCTCGCCCCGATCATCGTCGCCGACATCTTCCGCATCGTCGGCGAGCTTCGCGCAGCCGGCGTCTCCGTGCTCTTGGTCGAGCAGAACGCCCAGGCCGCACTGCAGATCGCCGACCGTGCCTATGTGATGGAGCTCGGCGAGTTCGTGCTGTCAGGCACGGCCAAGGACATCGCCGCCAACAAGGGCGTCGCCGCGAGCTATCTCGGCTTCCAGCACGAGGGCGAGAGCGCGATTTAGTGTCGCTGACGCGTGTGGCTAACGAAAAAGCCGGCCCCTATCGGGACCGGCTTGTTCATTTCGCGGGAACGCGACCGGCTCACATCGCCGGGACGTACTTCCCGTCCTTGACCGTCAGCAGGATGCGCGAGCGGTCGTCGAGGCCGTAGCGGTCCTTTTCGGTCCAGTTGTAGACGCCCTGGGACGCGACGATCTCCTTCTCGGAGAGGAAGGCCTGGCGGATCGCCTCGCGGAATTCCGGCGTGCCGGGCTTGGCGGTCTTCAGTGCGGTCGGGATGATGCGCTTCAGCACCTCGAAGGCGTCGTAGGAGTGGCCGGCGAACTGGCTGCGGCTGTTGGCGCCATACTTGGCTTCATAGGCCGCGTTCAGCGTGAGCCCGGGCTTCTTGGTCAGCGCGCTGTCCGGTTGGGTTTCCGGCGACATGACCGGACCAGCCGACATGATGACGCCTTCCGCCGATGCGCCCGCGATGCGGATGAAGTCCATCGTGGCGGCACCGTGGGTCTGGTAGATCAGGCCCTTGTAGCCGCGCTCGCGCAGCGCGGTCTGCGGCAGCGCCGCGGCGGTGCCGGAGGCACCGACCAGGATGGCGTCGGGATTGGCAGCGACGAGCTTCAGCACCTGGCCCGCCACCGAAGTATCCGGACGCGCGAAGCGCTCCTCGTCGGTCATGGTCAGGCCCATCGGCACGGCCTGCGCCTTGAAGTCGTTGACCCAGAGATCGCCGTAGGAATCCGAATAGCCGATATAGCCGACGGTCTTGATGTTGTGCGCCTTCATGTGCTCGTAGAGCACCTTGCCCATGATCGGGATCGACTGCGGCAGGTCGACCGACCATTTCGCGCGGGCGTCGTTGATCGGGAACGGCGCGAGGCCGAGATGCGGGATGCCGGCCTCGTTGGCGACCGTCGACACCGCGATCGTGGTCGGCGTGATGCAGGAGCCCATGATGATGTCGGCCTTGGACTCGGTGACGAAGCGCCGCGTGTTGGTGGTTGCCGCCGTCGGATCACCGGCGTCGTCGAGCACGATCAGCTTCAGCGGTACGCCGCCGATCTCCTTCGGCACGAAATCGAGCGCGTTGCGCTCGGGGATGCCGAGCGCCGCGGCGGGGCCGGTGGTCGAGATCGAGATGCCGATGGTGATTTCACTGGTCTGCGCCAGTGCGGGCGCGCCCGGCAGCGCGATGACAGCTGCGAGCGCCGCGGCGGCGAGAGTGGCCTTCCTCATTCATTCCTCCCTGCGGATAAGTTTTTTGGTTTAATCCGGTTTTGCGGGCCAATTCAGCCCCTTCTTTAGAGCATGATCTGGAAAAGTGGAAACCGGTTTTCCGAGAAGATCATGCTCCAAAAGTCGAGTCATGAGGGGTCGCAAGTCAGCCCTTCATGAAGCGGTCGATGATCTCCTGCGGAAATGGCGCCGATTTCAGCCGGGCCGGATCGTCCGGATGGCGGCCAACCAGCACCCTGGTCTCGAACGCCTCGATCGCCAGCGCCTCGCCCTTGAACACGCGGTGCACCACCTCGAAGCTCGAGCGCTTGATGCTCTCGATCCGGCTCTCGATGGTAATCCAGTCGCCGTGGGTCGACGGGATGTGAAATTTCGCCCGCGTGTCGACCATGGGAATGCCGACCAGGCCGTATTTGTGAACCAGGTCCTGCTTCGAGCAACCGGCCGCTTCGAACATGATCGAGGTCGAGTCGTCGAACATCGCGAAGTAGCGCGGGTAATAGACGATGTTGGCAGGGTCGCAATCGCCCCACTGGATCTGCACGTCACGCCGATTGACGAACATGGTTTATCCTCGATTGAGCATGGGCGATCCGGAGGCGCGCCTCATGCGCCTCCGGATCATGCGTCAGCGCGGCGCCATCCGGAGCGCGGCATCGAGCCGCACCACTTCGCCGTTCAGATAGGGATTGCCGATCATGTGCAACGCCAGCGAGGCGAACTCGTCGGCCTGGCCAAGCCGGCGCGGGAACGGGATCGCGGCGGCGAGCGAATCCTGTGCTTCCTGCGGCAGGCCGGCCAGCAAGGGCGTCATGAACAGGCCGGGCGCAATCGTCAGCACGCGGATGCCGAATTGCGCGAGCTCGCGCGCGATCGGCAGGGTCATCGCGACAATGCCGCCCTTCGAGGCCGAATACGCCGCCTGCCCGATCTGGCCGTCATAGGCCGCGACCGAAGCCGTCGAGATCACGACGCCGCGTTCGCCGGTCGCGAGCGGTTCGAGCTTCGACATCTCGGCAGTCGCAAGCCGCAGCATGTTGAAGGAGCCGATCAGATTGACCTTGATAACCTTGTCGAAGTCGGCGAGCGCCATGGGCCCCTCACGGCCGATCACGCGCTTTGCAACGCCGATGCCGGCGCAATTTACCAGCACGCGCGCAGGGCCGTGCGCCTTGGCGGCGGCTGCGACGGCAGCCTCGGCGGCCGCGGCATCGGCGACGTCGCAGACAACGGCAATGCCGCCGATCTCGGCCGCGACGCTCTCGGCAAGCTTGGCGTTGAGGTCGCAGACCGCGACCTTGGCGCCCTGCGCGGCCAGAAGGCGCGCGGTCGCCGCGCCCAATCCCGATGCACCGCCGGTGACGATGGCGGCCAGATCCTTCAATTGCATGACGTGCTCCTCTTCGAGAGTCAGACTGACGTGATCACCGATGCCGGCGGCACCGGCGCATAAAGCGCTTCGATTGTTTCAGTGCGATGCTCCAGCACCGCGCGCTGGTTGATTGAGCCCTTGTCGGTGACCTCGCCGCGATCGATCGACAGCGGCGTGTCGAGCAGGATTGCCCGCGCGATCCGGTTCGACGAGCCGGTGGCGCTCGCAAGCACACGCGCGAAGCGCTCGCGGAAGGCGGCACGCACCAGCGGATCGTTGGCCGCGGCCGCGATGTCGTTGCCGGCAAGCTTCGGATTGATCAGGCGGCAGCATCGAGATCGAGAATCACGATCGCCGCGAGCTCGTCGCGATTGATTCCCGCGATCACGACGTCACGCACCAGCGGCGCGCAGGTACCGACGAAGCGCGCCCGCAACGGCCCGACGCTGACCCAGGTGCCGCTCGCCAGCTTGAAATCCTCGGCGATGCGGCCATCGAAATCAAAGCCGGCATCAAGATCACCGGGGTTGGCGGGCTTCAACGCATCGCCGAACTTGTAGAAGCCCTCCTCGTCGAACGCCTTGGCGGTCAGCTCGGGCTGCCGCCAGTAGCCCGGCGTCACGTTCGGGCCCCTGGCGCGGACCTCGAGCTTGCCGTTGTTGGGCACCAGCTTCGCGTCATTGCCCGACACCGGCAAGCCGACATGGCCGGAGCGGCTGGTATCGGGACGTACCGACATGAAGAACGGCGAGGTCTCGGTGGCGCCGAGCCCGGTCAGCATGGGCACGCGATAGCCCTTCTCCTGCACCGCGAGCGCGTCGAGGCTGTTCCAGACGAATGGCGACAGCGCGGCGCCGGAGAAGAACATGGCGTGCAGCCGGTGGAAGAATTTCGCGCGCAAGTCGGCGTCGTCACGCAGATAGGGCAGCAGCGTTTCATAGCCCTTGGGCACGTTGAAATAGACCGTCGGCGATATCTCGCGCAGGTTTCGTACGGTCTCCTCGATGCCGCCGGGCATCGGCTTGCCCTCATCGAGATACATCGAGCCGCCGTTGAACAGCGTCAGCCCGACATTGTGGTTGCCGCCGAAGGTGTGATTCCACGGCAGCCAGTCGACGATGACAGGCGGCTCGTCCTTGAGGAACGCCAGCGTCTCGCGCAGCATCACCTGGTTGGCGCAGATCATGCGCTGGGTATTGATGACGGCTTTGGGATTGCCCGTCGATCCCGAGGTCAGCAGGAATTTCGCGATCGTATCCGGACCGACGGCCGCGTGGGTCGCGTCGAGGCCGCCGTCTTCCGGCGTCGCCATGAGATCGGCGAGCCGCGTCACGTCGCGGCCAGGCACCGCGCCGCGGCTTGCCGCGATCTCGACATCGGGTCCGACGTTGGCGCGCAGTGCTTCGGCGAATCTGTCGGCGTCGTCGACGAAGACGAGGCCGGGCGTCAGCAGCTTGATGACGAAGCTGAGCTTGCCATAGTCGCGCGACACCAGCGAGTAGGCCGGCGAGACCGGGCAGAACGGAATGCCGGCATAGAGCGCGCCGAGCGCGATCAGCGCGTGATCGATCGAATTGCCCGACAGGATCACGATCGGCCGCTCGCTCGACAATCCGCGCGCGAGCAGCGCGGAGGCGATGCGCCGCGTGGCCTCGAACAGCTGCGCGTAGGTGATCTGGCGCCAGCCGCCATCGGCAGCACGCTCGGCCATGAACACGCGGTTCGGCTCGGTCGCCGCCCAGTGATGCAGCCGGTCGGTGAGGCGCACAGGAAAGTCGGCGAGCCTGAGCTTGGGACGGAGATAGATGGTGCCGTCGGCGCGGCGCTCGACGGTGACGTCGGGATTGCCGAACGAGATCGGACGCAGCGGATGCGCATTCGCAGCTGATGCAGACGTCGTGACGCTCATGTCGGCTTCACCTTGGCGGTCTTGCGATCCAGAAAGGCGCGGATCCGCTTTTTGGCTTCCTTGTCGCTCTGCGCCACCGTCGCCATCAGCGATTCCATCAGGAGGCCGGTCTGCGGATTGGCCTCGGCGATCATCGGCAGCGCCTGCAACACCGCGAAATTGGTCAACGGCGCGTTGGCGGCAACGCGCTCGGCGAGCTCCAGCGCCTTGGGCAATGCGCCGTCTGCTTCGGTGAGGTATTGCGAGAAGCCGTAGGCCGCACCTTCGGTCGCCGAGTAGACCCGGCCGGTCAGCATCATGTCCGCCATCCGCGGCACCCCGATCAGGCGCGGCAGCCGCACCGACCCGCCGCCGCCGACGAAGATGCCGCGCTGCCCCTCCGGCAGCGCGAAATAGGCCGACGGCTCGGCAACCCGGATATGCGCCGCGCAGGCCAGCTCCAGCCCGCCGCCGATCACCGCGCCCTTCAGCGCGGCGATGACAGGCACTCGGCAATACTGGATGCGGTCGAACACGCGGTGCCACATCTGGGAATGCACCAGCCCCTCGGTGGCGTCGCGCTCGGTGAGTTCGGAGAGATCGAGGCCGGACGAGAAATGGTCGCCGACGCCGTGGATGACCACCGCGCCGATTTCCTCAGGGATGGCAGAAAAACAGTCCCGCAGCGCCAGGATAATGCCATCGTTCAGCGCATTGCGCTTGGCGGGCCGGTTCAGCCCGACGGTCAGCACCGCCCCTCGCGTCTCGATCCTGAGCAGCGAGGCGTCACCCGCGTCGGCAGCGTTTCCCATGGCGTTATTGTTTCCTGTTCAGAATAGTTATGTTTTATAACTATCATCGCAGGAGTCAATATGGGTTCACGATCGCCGTCCTGGCGAAGCTAGGACCCATAACCACCGCACTTGATGATGAATGGCATCGTGGCATCGACGCGCGCGACAATTGGGATTGGGGGTAATGGGTCCTGGCTTTCGCCAGGACGACGTGAAAATGGCGCTCGATTCAAGATGTCCAACAACGCGGTGTCATCACCAGCGAAAGCGGGTTTCCAGTATTCCAGAGGCAGCAGTGCTTGCGCCGAGAGGCCGAGGCGTACCGGATCGCCCGGTCGAGCCGGGCGATGACGGTGTGGGTGGGCCACGCCTCGCAATCTCGCGACGTGAATAGTCCGAGCTTTGCTTTTCGTCTCGTGCGGGCGCGACGAACCTGCCTAAAGCCTCACAACACCTGATGCACGTCGATCACGACGCGGTCGGCGTGGCGAGCGGCGGAACCGATGAAGATGCGCTCCATCAGCCAGCGGTATTTTTCGGCGCCGGTTTCGAATTTCGGCACGGTGCGGAAATAGATCAGCTTCGGATCGACCGGCTCGCCGCGCTTCAGCTTCTGCAGAAGTTCGACCGGCCCGAAGCGGATTCCCTTGTTCTCGACATAGACGACGGCGCCGTCGTCGGTCTCGAAGGCGTATTTGGCCTCGAGGTCGATCAGCTCATTGGGCCGGATGATCTGGAAGTCGGCGCCGAAGGGAAGCACCTTGCCGTTGATCCCCTTGCCTTTCACGTCGCCGCCGATGATCGGGATGATGCGGCGGACGCCGGTGCCGATATCGCCGGCGGACGTCACTTCCGCGATCCGGGCGGTGATGGTGAAGACATACTTGGTGTGGAGTTCCGGGCTCATCCGCCTAGCCTATCATGCGCTGCGGCAGCCAGGTGGCGAGCAGCGGGAAAAGGATCAGGATCACCAGTCGGATCAGGTCGGTGATCACGAACGGGAGCACGCCGACGAAGATCGTCGACATGTTGACGTCCTTGATCACGCTCTTGATCACGAACACGTTCATCCCGACCGGCGGATGGATCAACCCGAGCTCGACCGTCATGACGATGATGATGCCGAACCAGATCGGGTCGAAGCCGAGCGCGGTCACCACCGGGAACACGATCGGCACGGTGAGGATCACCATCGCCATCGCGTCCATCAGGCAGCCGAGCACCAGATACATCATCAGGATCAGTGCCAGCACGCCATAGGGTCCGATGCCGAGCCCGGTGAGGAATTCGGTGACGTGCTGCGGCGTCTGGGTGATGGTCAGGAAATAGCCGAAGCAGAGCGCGCCGATCAGCACGGTGAACACCGCAGCCGCGGTGCGCGTCGCCTGCAGCAGCGATTGCAGGATGCCGTCCTTGGTCAGCTTGCCACGGAGGAGGCCGATGATGAAGGCACCGACCGCGCCGACCGCGCCGGCTTCGGTCGGCACGAAGAAGCCACCATAGAGGCCGCCGATCACGAACAGGAACAGCAGCAGCGGCGACCAGACGTCGCGCAGCGCCATCAAGCGTTCGTGCCACGATGCCTTCTTTCCCGCCGGCAGGAAGCCCGGCCGCGTCACGCCGATGATGCCGATCGTGATCATGTGCATCAGGATCGCAAGCAGGCCCGGCACCACGCCGGCGATGAACAGCTTGCCGATGTCCTGCTGGGTGATGATGCCGTAGACCGCGAGCACGGTGGACGGCGGCAGCATCGCCCCCAGCGTGCCGCCGACCGCGATCACGCCGGTCGCGAACGACTGCGGATAACCGAAGCGGCGCATCTCGGGGTAGGCCACCGCCGAGAAGGTCGCGGCGGTGGCGACCGACGAGCCCGAGATCGCGGCGAATCCGCCGCAGGCCGCAATGGTCGCGATGCCGAGCCCGCCCTTCCAATGGCCGACGAAGGTGTTGGCGGCGCGGAACAGCTCACGGCTGATGCCCGAGACGGACACGAAAGCGCCCATCAGCAGGAACATCGGGATCACGCCGAACGAATAATCCGTCACCGTGCGCATCGTGGTCTGGCCGACCAGCTTCAGCGCGGGGGCAAAGCCGGTGAGATAGCCGAAGCCGGTGATGCCGACGAGGCCCATCGCCATGCCGACGGGCACGCGCAGCAGCATCAGCGCAAACAGGCAGACAAAGCCGACGACGGCGACGGCCTCGGGACTGAGATCAAGACTCATGGCCGTCTACTCCGCCGTCTTGATCTTGGCATCGTGGATATCTTCCGGATGGAAGATCAGGCGGTAGGTGCGGATCGCGATCAGCAGCACGGCCGAGACGTCGCCGATCCACGACACCAGGAAGAACGGCCAGACCGGGACGCCGAGGTCCATCGTCACGATATGGCTGTTCCTGGTGTCGATCACCTTGTCGACCAGCGTGTAGGTCTGCACGCTCACCACGAACAGCAGCACCAACGTCGCGAAGATGTCGATCCAGCGCTGATAGCGCGGTGAGGCATTGGCCCAGACCAGGTCCACGGTGATGTGGGTGCCGCGATAGCTCGTCGCCGCTATGCCCCAGAAGATCAGGATGCCGAGCAGGAACTGGCCGAAATTGTAGTAGTCGGGGATCGTCACCGCGAAGAACTTGCGCATGAACACCGCGGTGAAGGTGTTGAGCGCGACGACGCCGACGAAGAAGGCCGCAACCCATTCGATCGAATCGATGAAACGGTCCATGAAATTCTTGCGCACCGGCTCGGGTGGACCGGTGATCGCGCCGTCCTGGGTGACTTCGGAATTCGCGGCCATGATTTGATCTTCGCTTCCCGCGGCTCGTCATTCTCGGTGCGCAATTGCGCACCTGGGGGCGCGACGAAGTCGCGAGCCCGGAATCCATAACCACGATAGTGAGTAAGGATTCCGGGTCTGCGCCAAGTGGCGCATCCCGGAATGACGAAGTCGCCTAGATCCCCGCCTCGTACTTCTTCAGCGTGGCCTGCAGATCGGCCTCGATCTTCTCCGGATCGCCGCCGGCCTTCTTCACCGCCTCGGCCCAGCTGTCGCGCAGCGGCTTGACCGCCTTCTTCCACTCGGCGAGCTGATCAGGGGTCAGCGGATAGACCTCGTGGCCTTGCAGCGCCTTCATCTTGGTGCGGCCGTTGGCTTCGAAATCGGTCCAGGGATCGGTGACCTTGGAGGCCCATTCCGGCGTGCAGTGATCGTCGATCACCTTCTTCTGGGCGTCCGACATCGAATTGTATTTGGCGAGATTGATGTTGTAGGTGAACACCGTCGTATAGAGCGGCACGTCCATGTGGTACTTCACCACCTTGTCGATGCCGAACAGGAAGATCGAGCCCCAGGGGAAGGTGATCTCGTCGGCCACGCCGCGTTCGATCGCGTCACGCGATTCCGGCGCGGAGGCCTGCACATTGGTGCCGCCGAACATCTTCACCATCTCGCCGATGGTGCTCTGCGCGGGCCGCACCTTGACGCCGGAGAGGTCGCTCGGCAGCACGATCTTCTTCTTGCCGTGCAGCGCGCCCGGATCATGGATGAAGGCGAAGCAGAGCTTGGTGTCCTTCATCTCGGTCGGTGCGTATTTGTGGTACCATTCGTTCAGCGCCAGCGTGCCCTTCTTGCCGTCCGAGAACACGAACGGGAGCTGGCCCGCAGCCGCGATCGGGAAGCGGCCGGGCTGATAGCCGGGATTGACATAGGTGACGTCGGCGATGCCGTCGCGCGCCATGTCGTAATGGTCGAACGCCTTGCCGAGCTGCTCGGACGGAAACACGGTGACCTTGATGGTGCCGCCCGATGCCTTCTCGATGTCGGCGGCCCAGGCCTGCGTCGCCGGCACCAGCGGATGCGCCGGCGGCACCCAGAGCGACACCTTGAGATTGACGGTCTTGTCCTGCGCCAGGGCAGGTCCAATGGCGGGACCCGCGGCCGGTATGACGGCGGCTGCCATCAGCAGCGCCAGCACTGTTTTCCTCATCACGCCTCCTCCTCTCCATGACGGCGGGCTTCTTGCCCGGTCTCGTTACTTAACATGTTATCTAATTCGCCCGCATATTCAAGACGGAATATGCGGGGCGGACGCCTCGTCGCACCCGGCCGCTCCGGCATCTTGCGATGCGGCGAAAGCAGTCCGCGGCAAATCGGCCTTGCCAAACCTGTTATATGATATAGTTGCCATGGCAAGTTGACGGTGTCCGCCCGGCGCGGGGCGCCCGACTCAAGCCTATCCGATCGGGAGGAGCAGGTATTGCGGACAAAAGTAGCAATCATAGGCGCAGGTCCGGCCGGACTGTTGCTTGGGCAACTACTTCATACTTTCGGCGTAGACAACGTCATTCTCGAGCGGCAGACCCCGGACTACGTGCTGGGGCGGATTCGCGCCGGCCTGCTCGAGGAAGGCACGGTGTCATTGCTCGACAGCGTCGGCGCGGGCGCCCGGCTGCACCAGGAAGGCCTGGTGCATCACGGCGTCGAGCTGGCCTTCGGCGGCGCGCGGCACCGCATCGACATGCATGCGGCGACCGGCAAAACCGTCACGATCTACGGCCAGACCGAAGTCACGCTCGACCTGATGAACGCCCGCAAGGCCGCCGGCCTGACCACGATCTACTCCGCCGCCGACGTCAAACCGCACGACTTCGACACCGATCATCCGCGCGTCAGCTACGTCAAGGACGGCGTCGCCCATGAAATCGCCTGTGATTTCATCGCCGGCTGCGACGGTTTCCATGGCATCAGCCGGGCCAGCGTTCCGGCCTCGGCGATCACCAGCTATGAGCGGGTGTATCCGTTCGGCTGGCTCGGCATCCTCTCGGAAACGCCGCCGGTCTCGCCGGAACTGATCTACAACAACCACGAGCGAGGCTTTGCGCTGTGCACGATGCGCTCGACCCATCGCAGCCGCTACTACGTGCAGTGCCCGCTCGACGATCAGGTCGACCAATGGTCGGACGAGCGGTTCTGGGACGAACTGAAGCGGCGGCTCGACCAGAAGGCCGCCGATGAGATCATCACCGGCCCCTCGATCGAAAAGAGCATCGCGCCGCTGCGCAGCTTCGTCGCCGAACCGATGCGGTTCGGCCGCATGTTCCTGGCCGGCGACGCCTCGCATATCGTGCCGCCGACCGGCGCCAAGGGCCTGAACCTTGCGGCCAGCGACGTGCACTATCTGTCGCAAGCGCTGCGCGAATATTACGACGAGAAATCCTCCGCCGGCCTCGACGGCTATTCGGCCAGGGCGCTGGCGCGGGTCTGGAAGGCGGTGCGCTTCTCCTGGTGGATGACCTCGATGCTGCACAAATTCCCCGACGAGGGCGAATTCGCCGCGCGCATCCAGATCGCCGAACTCGACTACCTCGTCAGCTCGAAGGCGGCGTCGACCTCGCTGTCGGAGAACTATGTAGGGCTGCCGTTCTAGGCGATGATGGAATAGGCTGGCGTCTCAAGGTTCCGGGAGCAGCCACCATGTTCACACTGTACTTCGCACCGGGCGCCAGCTCGATGGCGGTGCACATCGCCTTGCACGAGATCGGTACGGGTTTCGAAGCCCGGCCGATGTCGTTCAAGCGCAACGACATGCAGGCCCCCGACTATCTCGCACTCAATCCGGAGGGCAAGGTCCCGACGCTCGTGATCGACGGCCGGCCGCTGACCGAGGTGGCGGCGATCCTGTTCTATCTCGCCCGGCGCTTTCCTGAGGCCAACCTGCTGCCGCGCGACAATCTCGAGGCCGAGGCGCAGGCGCTGTCGTGGATGTCGTTCATCGCTTCCACGCTGCATCCCGCAAGGGCGCGCGGGCTCGATTACGCGAAGACCGTCTGGGGCATCGCCGACCGCCGTCTCGGTCACGGCTGGGCGATCGGCAGCTATTCGGTCGCCGACATCCATCTGTTCCGCCTGTACTGGCGGCTCGCCAATTCGGTCAAGCTGCCGCCGGAGACGTTTCCAAACCTCACGGCGCATTACGAGAGAATGATGGCGCGACCGGCGGTGCAGAAGACGATCGAGATCGAGAGCGAAGTCGGCTACGAATTGCCGGCGTAGCGGCCGCGCGTCGGTGCTTTCAAACACCCGCGCAAATGCCGTTTAAAACTTTGTAGGCGGTGAAACCGTCATCGACATCGCATTCAATGGCGTCAACCCAACGTCATAAGCGAGATTCAGATGACCACCGAAACGCAACTTGCTCCCGACATTCCCCAAGACATCCCGCAAGGCTTCGAGCCGCTGTTCCGCAAGAGCCCGCTCACCGAGCCGTGGGAGCCGCTCTACCAGAAGAAGACCGAGCGGTCCGTCATCATCGGCCTGCGGCTGGCCCGACCGCACACCAACGGCCGCGGCCTGATCCATGGCGGACTGATCGCGGCACTTTCCGACAATGCGATGGGCTATAGCTGCGGCCAGGCGACCGGCTGGACCACCTCGTATGTGACGATCTCGCTGACGGTCGATTTCGTCGGCTCGGCCAATGTCGGGCAGTGGCTCGCGATCGAGAGCGACGTGATCAAGACCGGCAGCACGATCTGCTTCGCGCAGAGCCTGATCAAGGCCGATAGCGTGACGATCGCGCGCGCCAGCGGCACCTTCCGCGTGGTGCCGAAGAAGCCGCCGGTGAGCTAGCTGAAATGCCAGTCGGTGATCTCGGTGACGAGATCGATGAAGGTCCGCACCTTCGCCGACAGCAGCCGGGATGTCGGATAGACGACATGGATCGGCACCGGCGGCTGCTCGAACGCGGCGAGCACGATTCGGACCCGCTTCGCCTTCAGCGATTCGGCGGCCTGGTAGGCCATCACCCGGGTCAGCCCGCCATCCTGCTCGGCGAATTGGATGGCGGAATCCGAGCTGTTGCTGGTGAAGCGCGGCGTCGGGGTGATGCGGATCTCCTGGCCGTCCTCCACGAAGCGCCAGTCAGGCGTCGCGGTCATGGCGCCGAACTGGATCGTGTCATGGGAGGTCAAGTCTGCCGGCCGCTTCGGCTCGCCGCGGAGCTTGAGATAGCCGTGTGAGGCCACCACGATGCGGCGCATCTGGCCGACATGCCGCGCCACCAGAGTCGAATCCGGCAGGTGCCCGAGCCTGACCGCGAGGTCGACGCCGTCCTCGACGAGGTTGATCCGGCGGTCCGACAGCCGCAGGTCGACGCCGACATCGGGATAGCGCTTCAGGTAGGCGGAGACGACCGGGCTGACATGCAGCCGGCCGAAGCCGAACGGCGCCGAGATCACGAGGCGCCCTTCGGGGCGGGTGCGCTCGCTCTCCACCGCGTCCTCAGCCTCCTCGACATCGGCGAGGATCCGCCGCGCCCGCTCCAGATAGCGCGAGCCGGCGTCGGTCAGCGTCACCTGCCGCGTCGTCCGTTGCAGCAGCCGCGCGCCGAGCCGCTCCTCCAGCGCCGCGATCAGCCGGGTGATGGCGGATGGCGACAGGCCGAGCTTGCGGGCGGCAGGGGCAAACCCCTCGAGGTCCGCCACCGCGACGAAGGCCTGCATGGCATCGATCCGGTCCATGGAACTATTGCATAATCGGCAACAGTGAAGTGTCAATTCACAAGATTGCTTACGATACGGAAACGTCCATGTTGTGGTGGCAGGACGCCCGTTTCGGGAGGCCAAGATGTCCGATGCCCACACCTATCCCAGCGACGTCGCCTTCACCCCGGCGGTCAAGGCGATCCAGACCCGCAAGGGGTCGCGCGATACCTATGCCGAGGTCGAGGCGCACGGCGGCTGGCGCACCGAGATCGACGAGAACCTCGCAGGCTTCCTCGGCGAGGTGAACAGCTTCTATTTCGCGACCGCCTCGGCGGACGGACAGCCTTATATCCAGCATCGCGGCGGGCCGAAGGGCTTCATCAAGGTGCTCGACAAGCACACCATCGCGTTCACCGATTACAGCGGCAACCGGCAATTCATCACGCAAGGCAATCTCTCGGAGAATCCTAAGGCCTATATCTTCGTGATGGACTATGCGCATCGCCGCCGCGTCAAGCTGTGGGGCGAGGCGCGGGTCGTGGAGGACGATCCGGCGCTGACACGCGCGCTGATGCCGCAGGGCTATCGCGCGCGTCCCGAGCAGGTGATCATGTTCAAGGTCGCGGCGTGGGACACCAACTGCCCGCAACACATTCCGCAGAAGTTCGACGCCGCCGATGTGGCACAAGCCCTCGCCGCGCGCGATCAGCGCATCGCCGAGCTCGAGGCGGAGCTCGCCGCATTAAAGGGCCAGCCCGCGCCTGCTGTGCCGACCTAAGCTGCCTGCTGCTGCAGCGGCGCCCAGGCGAACTCCGGATAGTACTGCTGCATCATCCGGCCGACATAGGCGGTGAGATTGTCGAACTTCTCGGTACGCTCGCGCAGCGGCGAATCGAAGAACGGCGTCAGGATCCCCGCGAGCGCGCCGAATGCAGTGGCGTCCGAGCCGCAAGGTGCGTTGCCCATCAGATAGGGCTTGTCGCCGAGTTGCACCGAGAGCGCAAACAGCGAGCGCATGGCGACATCGACGTCCTCGTCGGGGCCGTGGCGGCCAAGCCCGCTCAACAGATAGTTCTCGGCGACGCGGAACTGGGCGTCCTCGCGCATCTTGTCGCGCAGATGATCGGGCGCGCCGTCGAAGAAATGCGCGGGTCCCTTGGCGAAATTGGTATCGTCGACCCAGCGCGCGCCGACCAGCGCCCAGTAGACGTGATGCTCGATCATGCGCTCGAAAGCCCAGGCCTGCGCGCGCCTGCAGGCTCAGCGGCGCATCGAAATCGAAACCGTATTTGCCCTCGATATGGGCGCGGATGAAGGTCGAATCGGCGATCGTCTCGCCGTCGTCGACGATGAACGGCAGCTGGCCCTTGGGAGAGGCCGGCGGCATCGCCTTTTCCTTGGTGTAGGCAAGCCCGGCCATCTTGAGCTGGACCTCGGTCTTGGTCACGAAGGGGCTGATTTCCGGCAGCCCGAAGCCCGTGCCAAAGCCAAAAAGCGTAATCATATGAAGCTCCCGATCGCCTGTGGTCGTGAATTGAAGCTAGCTGTCCCCTGCTGCCAGCATGGTGTCAGCAGTAGTGGCATTCACTGCCGAGCGGGGTTGCGGGCGCGAGGCGGCGAACCGCCTCGCGAACCCGCTTGACCAGCCGTGCCCGCCCGTAGGACCAGACCGTGCTGACCGACTGTGCGATCAGCGCGACCAGGGCCCAGCGCAGGTCGCCGGAGGTGGAGTAGACCGTGACCAGTTGTTCCAGTGCGAAGCTCTGCGCTTGCCGGAAACCGAGTTCATCAAGATTCGTCATGGACAAATTCCCTTCACTTGAGGTGTTGTCCTGATATAGCCCCCAGCTGCTGCCAACATGCTGTCAGCAGCAGTGACAGGGGGCGCGAAAAGGCGACGCGTCGAGACACCGCGAGATCCGTCAAGACAGTCGTCAAGACCGCTGCAAGAGAGCGACCAAAGAGAACTGCCATGAGACGCGCCGACCGGCTGTTTCAGATCATCCAGGTGCTCCGCCGCACCCGCAAACCGTTGACTGCGGACGCGATCGCAGCCGAGCTCGAGACCTCGAAGCGGACCATCTATCGCGACATCGCGAGCCTGATCGAGCAGCGGGTACCGATCCGCGGCGAGGCCGGCATGGGCTACATCCTCGAGAAGGGTTTTGACCTGCCGCCCTTGATGCTGACACCCGACGAGATCGAGGCCTGCGTGCTCGGCGCACAATGGGTGATCGGCCACGCCGATCCGGCATTGGCGCGCGCGGCCGAGGACCTGATGGCCAAGATCGCGGAGACCGTGCCCGACCGGCTGCGGCCGTTCGTGCTGGAGCCGGCGAGCCGCGCTCGCTCCGCCTGGAACCGCGAGCCCGACCGTATCGACATGGTCAGGACCCGCAGCCAGATCCACGAGGGCAAGAAGATCACGCTGAACTATCGCGACGAGCATGGCCGCGACAGCGAGCGCACGATCTGGCCGATCGCGGTCGGCTATCACGAGGCGGTGCGGCTGCTCGCCGCCTGGTGCGAACTGCGCAGGGATTTCCGCAGCTTCCGCACCGACCGCGTGGTCACCGCTGTTTACCACGACGAGAAGTATCCGGAGCGGCGCGACCTGCTCAGGGCGCGCTGGCGGCGCAGCCTAGTCTGGGAAGCACCGAGGGACACCTGATGGAGGATGACGCGATCGATACGGCCGGCGCAAGCCCCTGCCAGTCCTGCGGCGCCTGCTGCAGCTATTCGGAGAACTGGCCGCGCTTCACGACCGAGGACGATGCAGAGCTCGACCTGATCCCGGCGCAATTCGTCAACGCGCGACAATCAGGGATGCGCTGCGAGGGCGATCGCTGCTCGGCGTTGTCGGGGAAGATCGGAGAGGCGACGCGCTGCGTCGTCTATGCGGTGCGGCCGGAGGTGTGCCGAACTTGTCTGCCGGGCGACGCGGAATGCGCGATGGCGCGCCGCCGGCACGGGCTGCCGCTCATTCCGGGCGCGCAACCGACTTGAGCAGGGCTTAAGCCGTGACCCTGTCGCTGACATCCTCGTCGTCGAGCTCGTCATCGACAACGGGCGCGAAGGTCGACAGCGGCTTGGTCGACAGCGTGATCGGCTTGCGGCCACCATGCGACACGGTCGCAGTGCGAGCCGGCTCGCGCGACAGCGCATAGAGCGTCGACCCGACACGGCCGCCGGAATTGACCAGCTCCCATTCGCTGCAGCTCGACGCGATCGCCACCGCGAGCGCGTGCAGATGGCTGCGCCGATAGCAGAATAGCGCCAGCCTCGCCCGGACATCGGGCGCGACATTGGCGACCAGCAGTGAAAGCCCGTTGGGATTGGCGCGGTACATCTGGCCGAGCAGGTCGTCCGCAACTGGGCAGGCATCGTTCTCGAAGGCGTCGCGGCTTGAAAACATTTGCAAATCCCCCTCGATCGGGAAGATGCCGCGCAATCCTCTAACGAAAGGTTAACCACGGCCTCCGGTCGTCTCCGGAGAGGCTTGCCCGTTGCACGCGAATCACATCCGCCCGCGGTCGGCGGATGGTCGATTGCCTGAAATGAAGGAAGAGGCGTCCGTCAGCCGCTCAGTTCGCGGCCATGTAGATCGACAGCGCGAAGCCGGTGAGGTGGTGCAGCGCCTGGTCGACCCCGATCAGGGTCCAGAACCAGGGATGGTGCGCTTCCAGCGTCACGCCGAAATGCGAGGCGCAGTATCCCTTGCAGCGATCGACGATGACGTGGATCACGAAGTCGACGAAGGCGACGTACCAGAACCGCGGCGCCACCACCAGGATCAGCGCCAGCGCGACCGCGAGATGGACCAGGCAATGCGCGAGCAGCGGCATGGCCCAGCCGGTCTTCTGGTCCTTGCCGATCGCCATCCAGGCGTTCTGCAGCATGAAGTCGGCGATGATGTGCTTCGCCGTGAGAAGCAACATCCATCCCACCAGGGCACCAACCGACACCGACGACGACATGGCAGGAAACAACAAGCTGACGCCCTTTACTTCGATGAATGTGATTGCAAGAAATCCGGGTCAGGCCGTCAGCATAATTCCGCAAACCGAAGCTTGTCTCATTTATGACATCTCCGGCGACGGAATGCACCTGCGGCCCGTCGAAAATCACATCTGGGTGCAGCCGTCGACAGTGGCGATCGTCATGTCGCAGCGCGGCGCAGGCGAGCCAGGATCAAGGTTACGGCCGGCGGCCGGTTTGCGTTCCGCCCGGGGAAGTATATCGTCGCCTGCGTAGGAAATTTTCTTTCTTTTATAGTGATTTACGGATTCACCGGGCAGCGCGGCGCCGTTCCGGCAACGGGCCGTCCCGGACGGGTGATCAGCCATGAGTGCCGAAGCCCCCTCGCCTGCGCCAACGCCGCCGCAGCCGCGCGCTCCGGTCGCCAAGAGCAACCGCGCGCAGATCGTCGTCTTCACCCTGCTGACACTGCTGCTCAGCGCCGTCACCGTGGCCGGCGGCCGGCTCTGGCTGCGCAACTCCGAGACGCTGGTGTTCGCGGTCGGCGATGCCAACGGCCCGGAGGCGAAGTTCGCCGCCCGCCTTGCGACCGTGCTGAAGACCAATTCGTCGCGGCTGCGGCTGAAGATTGCGCCGAACCCCGACAATGCCAAGCGCTGGCACAGTTCGATCGCCGCGACGCCTCGCTTGCCATCCTGCGCACCGACGCCAAGGTGCCGCCGCGCGCCCGCGCCATCGCGATCCTCGAGCATGACGTGGTGCTGGTGCTCAGCCCCGGCGGCAAGAAGATCAAGTCGCTGCCCGAGCTAAAGCGGAAGAAGATCGCGGTCGTCGGCGACGGCGAGAACAGCGTCAATTTTGTCCGCAGTGCGCTCGAGATTTCCGACAGCCCGGATGCCGCGCAGCGGGTGCAGCAGGCGCCGCCGAACACGCCGCTGGACAAGCTGTTCGCCTCGGGCTTTGCCGCCGTGGTCGTGATCGAGCACGCCTCGAAGATCATCAAGGACAAGACCTACGAGCAATATGCCAAGCGCTCCGGCGGGTTCACGTTGAACGCAATCGACGAAGCAAAGGCGCTGGCGCGCAAATATCCGGCGATCTCGGAGGAGACGATCTCGACCGGGATGCTGTCGTCCTCGCCCGCGATCCCCGATGACGAGGTCGACACTATCGGGCTGCAATGGCTGCTGGTGGCCCAATCCTGGATGCCCACGACGACGGCCGCCGAGCTCGCGCGCATCGTCTATGAGAACAAGTCCGAGCTCGCGCTCGACAACGGCTTCGCCTCCAGGATCGAGCCGGCAGCGACCGACAAGGACGCCTTCATCGTCGCCCATCAGGGCGCCGCCGAATACATCAACGACGACACCAAGTCGTTCATGGATCGCTACAGCGACGTGATGTATCTCGGCGCCGCCGCGCTCAGCATCATCGGCTCGATCTTCGCCGCGATCTACACCAAGATCACCCGCGTCGCGCCGGCGAAGGCCAGCGAGCTGGCGGGCCGGATCCTCGATATCGGTGAACGCGTCGCGCGCACCACCTGCACCGAAGACCTCGACGAACTGCAGGACGAGCTCGAGGCGATCCTGCGCGGCGCGGTGATCGGCCTGCGCGACGGCACGGTTTCCGGCGACGGCCTCGACACCTTCAAGCTCGGCTACGAGCTGGTCCGCGACGAGATCGCCCTGCGCCGCGATCACCTCAAGCGCCATCCCCCGGCCGTCGACGACAATCTCGTGGTGGTGAAGAGCGCGAACGCGTGAGTTCTGTTTCAACCGCCGAGCAACTCGTTCGGCGTCATCACGCCGCGCATGCGGGTGATCCGGTGCGAGAGTCCACGGCTCTCCCCGTGCGTCGTCCCTGCGAAAGCAGGGACCCATGTTCCGCGGCGGGCGTAATGAATCGGACCTGTCGTCCCAGCGTCGCTCAACAATGACAGCGATGACAGTTGAGGATGGAATATTGGAGCAAGAAACGTCAGTGCCCGGCGCAAGGCCGGGCATGACGAACCGGCGGAGACAAGCGCGGCAGACAGCGCCGCAACCCCCTTGCTTCAATCGGTGTCGCGGCAGTCGCCGTCGCCCCTGCCGTGGCCGCACGAGCTGCGGTCATGGGCTTCTTCATCGCGGCCGAGGTCGGTGCCGGGCGTGAACGACACGCCGCGCAGCGCTTCGCCGGCGTTCGCGGTACGCAGCGTGGCAAAATGCTCGCCGGCCGGAAGCGTGGTGGCGGACAGCTTGTCGGTGATCGACACAAGCCGGTTCGGATCCGCACCCTGGTCACCGCTGCCGCTTACGGTCGCGGTGATCGCAAAGATCGTCGCGGTACCGTCGCGGTTGACGCGGCCGGTGATGTTGCGCAGGCCGTCGGTCGCCGGCGACCACGGCAACTTGGTCGCCGCATTGTTGCCGGTCGGATAGCCCTTGACCGTATAGGGCACGCCGAGGCCAAGTCCCGCCTGCAGCGTGTAGGCAAGCGTCCAGGTCGTGCCGTTGAACACCCACTTCTGCAATCCCGCGCCGGTCTGCGACGCCGCCGCGGTGTAGGTGTTCGAGGCCGCATCATAGGTCGTGGTGCCGTTGCCCTCATCCGCCACATAGAGCGTCTCGGCGTCGGCGAACCACACGCCGAACGGGAACGAGGTCGCGGTCTTGGCCGGATTGGTCGGGAAACCGCTCAGCACGCACATGTTGTAGGGCGTGACGCCGGTCGTCTGCACCGTCGCGGCGTTGTAGAAGATCGGCGTCGTCGGCAGCGTCGCCGACGGGTTCGGCACCCCGGTGCCGTTCGGGCACGCCTTCGGATTGCCGTTGGCGGCGTTGCCGGAGGTGTCGATGAAGTACAGCGTGTTGACGCCGTTGCCGCCGCTGCCCTTGGTCAGGTAGACCACGTTGTCGAACACGGTCAGACCGCGGAAGTTGGTGTCCTTGCCGATCTTGTCGATCGGCTGGCCGAGCTCGGTGACATTGAAGCTGCCGACCGGAGTCGGCTGGGCCGGATCGGGCTGCTGGGCAAGCGCCGCATCAGCCTCCGTCATGATCTGGGTGCCGGTGCCGACGATCACGCCGACCGGCTGCGTCTTGCCGCCGTTGCCGGCGTTGCCCACCGTGTAGAAAACCCTGCCGCCATGGCGATCGTTGAGGATCGCGGCGCGGCCGTTGTTGCCGCTATAGGCGTTGGTCTTGGTGAAGTGGAAGCGGCCATGCTCGTCGACTTCAGCGACCAGGCGATAATAGGTGCTGGTCACCGGGTTGGTGGGATCGACCACGAAGGGCGTGTTGGAGTTGGAGACATCGATCGCGCCGATCGGGGCGAGGTAACCCATGAACGATACGGTGCGGTGATCGAGCGACAGATTGAGCGCGAGCTCGGATTTCGACGAGAAGCTCGTGACCATCTGGTCCTTGCCCGGCGAGACGCCGCGCGAGGCGCTGTTCGGCACCTCGCGCGAGCGCACATGGTCACCGTCGAGCCGCAACTCGTCGAGCACGATCTTTGCGGTCAGGCCGAACGAGCCGTCGACGAGATCGTTGTTGAACACGGTCGGATAAGTGCCATCCGCCGTGGCGGTCACGCAGTTGGGCGACACGCAGTTCGGAGGCAGCTGGGTGACGCCGGGCGTGATGGTCACGGCGTTATTGGCGAACACGGCGCGGCTCAACAGCAAATGGCCCGGCCGGAAATGAATGTCATCCTCATCGGCGCGCGCGAAGCTGCCGGCAAGCGCGGTCGAGGCGAGCGTGAGTGCAAGAACGGATTTGGAAAGCGGAAGCCCGACAAACAGGCGTGATCCTCTGGCGATCATTGTCATTCTCCCAATGTAAGATTTTTGCAGAGCGAGTGCCGTAATTGCCCACCGCGTCGAGGGGATCGACGCGCGCAATCTGCGGGCGGATTGTTACAGGAGTGCGAACGCGACGACGGCGGAAGGCCCAAGGCTCGATCGTGCTCGCACGAACGCACGCGCGTTTCCGCTCTCCCTGGCCTTATTCACTTGTCACCGTAATGAGTTCGCCGCTTCGGCGTGAAGCCGCCGAAGATTTCACCAGCTCGGTAATCCAGATGGACGGCGCCGCCACTGAAACATTGCGACACATTGTGTTGCCATCGTCGTGTCGAATCACCCGCTCGGGACTTCACTTTGCGGGCGCGCTTGATCGCGCTCGCGATCATGAATTGGCTGCCACCGCTTGGAACGAAGCGGAACACCGGGAGTCGACTCATAGCTCCCGACTTTTAGCCCCCGAGCGCATCGGGAGTAGCGACCCCCTGGTGCCGCCAAACCTCCGGTCCCGGGGGTCGCTGGTCGGCTCGTCCAGGTGCGGGATATTTGTGGCGCTACAAGACCGCGAAAGCGAGCCTTGGGTGGCCCTTGGGTGCGCGGACTTCACAGTCAGTTGAGGCAGCCTTATTGCCTTAGATGGGTCGTCTCGAAAACGAAGACGACCTTGAAGACGGGGCCGTCTTCGGTCCGCACCTCGATCGCAAAATCGTGCCGGTCGTCCAGCGACGCAAGGTCTCTGGCCAACTCGCCGAGCGTACGAGCGGCCTCTAGTTCTGCGGCCCGTTGATCTTCAAATTCCAGCCCCTCTTCATCCGGATAGAGCCCAGTGCCATCTCTGATATCGAAGAAATAGCGCACCATCCAATCGCCTCCATCATTGTCGGCGACAATGGTCAACAACGCGAAGCATAGGGAAATCGTTCCTAAGCGGGCGACGACAGCCAGGCGCTCATGCGAACCGCTGCGCGCCTGATGCCGCTTGCACCCGTGGAGGACCAAGCGTTGCGTCTCCCCGAAAGGACGCGCCGGTCATCCCGCGGCGGCGTCCGACGGCGTGCCGACGGCGTCGAGCTGCCGCCCCTCGTGATCCATGTGCAGATAGTTCGGATTGAACAGGCCGGCGCGCATCAGCCGGTCGAGATTGGGGACGGACAGGGTCTTGCCCTTGAGCACGATCAGCCCCTCGGCGCGCAACTCCTGTAGCGTCCGGTTGACGTGGACCTTGGAGAGTCCAGTGGCGTCGGCGAGGTCGCCCTGGGTCAACGGGAAGTCGCAGCTGTCGCCCTGGGTCAATCCGGCAAGACGCAGCCGCAGCCAGATCTCGCAGAGCAGATGAGCGATTCGCTCCAGCGCCGTGCGCTGGCCGAGGCTCATGGTCCATTCGCGCTGGATCGCCGCATTGACCAGGGTTTCCCACCAGAACGCGGTGACGATGCGCGGATGCTCGGCCGCGACCTTGTCGAAGAACTCGCGCGAGAGATCTGCGATCGACACCGCGGTGATGGTGCCGATCGAATGATCCATCTCGCGCAGGATGAAGACGTTCACGTCGCAGATGTCGCCGGGCAGGAAGAACGACACCACCTGGCGCCTTCCGTCCTCGAGCTGCTTGTAGCGACAGGCCCAACCGGAGAGGATCAGATGGACGTCCTTCGGCTTCTCGCCTTCACGGACGATATCGACACGCGGCCCAAAGTGGCGGACACGCTCGGTCGACGCGCGATTGAGAATGACGTGGTCTACCGGCGAAAGCCGTACGAACTGCTCTAATTTACGGACTAGCGACGCCAACGACATTGATCTCCCCGGATGTCTAATCGGGTAACTGCCGGGCCGTTTTCAATAACGTATGTTACATTGCACAGCTATTGACGTCTGTGCACTAGTGTACAGACGCCGGAGGACTCGACGGTTACAGTCCTCAAGCGCCGTACAATTCGGTTACTGTCAGGGCATCGCCGCCGTTGGCGTTTCAAAAGCCTTGCAAGGGGCGGCCTTGCAAAGCGCCAGCCCTGCAAGCCGTCGCCGCTCAGACGAGCGGCACACCGTAGTAATCATTCACCGCCCGCGTGGTACCGATGTCGGCCCAATTCCAGTCCCGCTCGCTGCCGTATTTGGGCGCGCCGCGCAGCTGCTGCTCGGTCACGCCGGTGACGTAGCCGCCCAGCCTTGTGTCGTATTTGAGCGACTGCCAGGGCAGCGGATAGTGGTCGTTGCCGAGGCCGAGAATGCCGCCGAAGCCGAGCACGGCATAGGACACCCGGCCGCTTTTCTTGTCGATCATCACGCGCTCGATCGAGCCGATCTTGCGCTCGTCCGATCCATAGACCGCGGTGCCTTCGACCTTGTCGCTGCCGATCAGGTTTCCGAGCTCCTTGTCGTCCATCGCCATATCATTCTCCATCGATCTCCCGGGGCCAACGATGGAGCAGCACCTTCGTTCCTGCCGCGTTGCCGCAGGTGCTGCACAGCAAAACATGGTTCAGCCGCTTGGGGGATCTCCGCGATCGTCCGACATCATGCCGGATCCCGGAGTTTTGTCCGCGTCGTTCAACTTTGGATCCCGCGTCGCTTCGGGCTTTCCCGGTTTTCGCTGATCCGTCTTGTGGGCGGTCTGCGCGCGCGCCTTGTCGGCCGGTTGCTCCTGGCCCTTGTCGTCCTTCACGATGCCATGGTTCGAATGTGCCATTGCGTTTCCCTTGGTTCGTTCCCTTGGTTCGATTGCCTTGAAGCTATGCGGGCCCCGGCGATGCAATTCGCCGAGGCCCGTCACCAGAGTGGTCCACTGCCTTCGGGGAGCAAGCAGCGAACGCACGAGCGTTACGCATGGCGCCGAAGATCGTTCCTGCGGTGCTAACGACGATTTCGTTTAAGCCGATGTCATGGGTTAACGACGGCCTCTTGGGAACATGCCTAGTATCGCTGGTTCCACTCTGGAGGCAGCATGATCAAGAAGAAGCGCAACAGGTCGCGGCCTCCCGGATCGTTAGAAGATCGCCTGCAGAAATTCGCCGAGGATTCGCGCCTTGCAGCGCGCAAGCTGCCACCGGGACGGGAACGCGAAACGCTGATGAAGAAAGCCAGGCAGACCGAGACCGTGATGGAAGTCAGCGAGTGGCTGACACTCCGCAAATAGCCGCGCCCCGAAGATGGCCGACAGGGAGAGCTGCGATGATCGAGGAACGGTTTGACTCACGCACGCTTGCCGCCATGAACTTCGCGCTCGACCAGGTCTGCGCCGATGCGCTCCATGGCGAGGAACATGCCACCCGCAAGCGCGTTGCCAGATACATCATCAAGTGCGCCAGGAGCGGCAGAACGACGCTCCCCGAGCTCACCGAAGCCGGGCAGCAGGCGCTGGCCAAGGCCATCGCCGCGGCGGGATAATCGGCACAACCTGCCTTACAACCCGTCTTGCAGACTGCCTTGCTCCTGGCCTTCAGCAAAGGCAGAACCCCATGCGCATTGCAATCAGCATCGGCCTGCTCGTCTTCCTCGTCGCCGTCGGCGCCTACGCCTATGAAGGGCTCACGGTAGACGCTCCGGTGCCGACCTTCGGCATCGTCATGTTCACGATCGGAATTGCAGTTCTGGGCACGGTCTGCGCCGGCCTGATGGGCCTCTTGTTCTATTCCAGCCGCCGCGGCTACGACGAGCCGCCGCATCTGAAGCGGTAGATCCCTCAGAGGCCCCTCGCCTCTTGACCCGTCATCCCCGCGCGCGAATCTCCGCGATCTTGCGCTTGAGCGACGCCTGCCGCGGATCGGGCATGATGGCGGCGCGGGCCTCGGTGATGGCGCCGGCAAGGTCGGCAAGCGCGAGCACGCCGTCGAAGGTCGGCTTGACCAGCCCGTCGATGATCACATGCCAGTCCGCGATGCCCTGGCGATAGGGATCGCCGTACCCCTGGATCATGGTCGCGGTCTGCACGACGGCCGGGGCGGCGGTCGGCTGCTTGGTCAGGCTGCGGTCGATCATGTGCAGCCAGCGCTCGACCCAGACCCGCTCCTTGGCGTAGCGCCCCGAGAACAGCCGCCAGCGCTTCAGGCCCGCCTCGATCCTGAGCCGGCGAACGCTGAAGCGATTGTTGGCGCTGAAGCGGATCGACACCCGGCGGCGACGCCAGCCGAACTGGTCGAGCACGGCAAGCATCGGATCGGCGACCATCTCCGGCAAGGCTTCGATCAACTCGTCAAGGCGGAGCTTCTTGACGTCGTCGGCCGAGCGCACGGCGAGGCCGGCCGCCGCATCAACCTCACCAAGCTTGAGCTGTGCGATCCGGATTGCATCCTCATAGGCCATGCGCTCCGCCATCAGGCAGGCGATGTCGCCGAGCAGCGCGTCGTCGACGCCGCGGCGGCCGACGAAGCGATTGAGCCGGTCGACATAGAGCTGGGCGTAGCTCGTGCTCTGATAGGCGATCAAGCGATGGATGGCCTCGGTGACAACAGGCCCGAGATGACCCGGGCAGGCGTCAGGCAACACGGGCGGCCCCTCGTCCTCATCGCCGATGATGTCGGCGAACAGGTAGCGGAGCGAAGCCAGCAGACTGTCGTCATCCGGCACTGTGGCGCCTCAATAACTCGTCGCGGGGCTCATGCAGGTTTGGGCTCCGCGACTGGTGGGGTGGCGTGCTGCGCGAGCCGCTGCTCGAGCGTCGCGATATTCTGGAACAGGCGGGCGGAGAACAGACGCAGCAAGTAGAAGCCGAACGCCGGGTTCTGGACGTAGAGCTGCTCGACCTGGTCATAGGTCACCGACAGCACCATGCCGGTCTCGACGCATTCCAGCGTCTGGGTTCGCGTGTTCGACGGCGACAGCATGCCGAATTCGCCGACGAGGGCGCCGACCGGCAGCTCGATACCGGATTCGACCAGGCGGAAGCGACCGCTGACGATGTAGAATATGCTGTCGGCCTTCTCGTCCTTGTAGAACAGGACCTCGCCCGCGGCGCATTTGCGCTCCGTCGTGAACGGCCGCAGCCAGTCCATCGACAGGTCGCTGTTGACCGATCGCTTCACGCTGCGGACCAGCTGCAGCATCTGGTGCAGACGATAGGTGTTCACCGGCAGCAGCACGGCATGCAGGATCAGCGTCCCGTAATTGTGGGTCGGGATCGCGGTCACGATCAGGATGATGTTGGTCAGGATGGCGAAGACGCGCAACGGGATCATGGTCCGCATCGACAGCGTCGCGACCACGAAGATCGATGCGAAGAAACTACCGGCGGCGCGGCGTGCTCCGCGAGATGTGAGGTATCCATCGGAAACCAACCAATCCTCAAGAAATGAACAGGATCGCCTTATTAGTCGCTTCATTCCTGCCGAGGTTGCCGACCCTCGCGTCGCAGGCCAACATCCCCTGATATAGGAAGGAAAAGGCGACGATTTGTCCGATTTCTCACATTCGCGGGCGCAAAATCGGGCCAACATGGTTATGCCATTCGTCCGGCCTATGGGCCTTTTGCCGCGATCATGCCGCCACCGCCTGCGCGTTGACGGCCTCAACCGGGAGAGGCACGTTGTGACCTCGGCCCGGCCACGCGCGGGGTCTCGATTCCCGCAGTTCAGCGACAGGCAAGCACCGTTCCGATGTCCAAGCCGCTCGTCCTTCCGGCCTTGACGCGCTTCGTTGCCGCCACCGCCGGTCGCAACATGACCACTGCGGCCTATGTCGCGGTCGCGGTAGGCGTCGCCATGATGACGCTGCTGACGGTCGCGCCTGCCTATGACGCGGTCCCGCGCTGGGTCGACGCACTGCTGTGGGCCTGCCTGGCGTATTTCGTGTTCGAATGGCTGGTGCGGCTGCGCCACATGCGACGGCAGGACAAGTTCTGGTTCTACCAGCTGTCCAGCGCCGGCATCGTCGACGCGATCGGCGCGCTGGCGGTGCCGCTGGCGCTGCTCTCCGGGATCGAGCCGAAGACCGCATGGCTGCTCGGCGTGCTCTGGGTGCTCAAGGTGGTGCCCGGCATTCCCGGCCTGCGCCAGCTCCGGCGCGTGCTGGTGGTGGAGTCCGGGCCGCTGCTCAGCGTGCTCGTGATCTTCCTGATGGTGGTGTTCCTCGCCTCGGTCGCCGAATATTTCCTGGAGCGCGACGTCCAGCCGCAAACCTTCGGCAGCGTGCCGGCGGCGCTATGGTGGGCGGTGGTGACGCTGACCACGACAGGCTATGGCGACGTGGTGCCGATCACCCCGCTCGGCCGCGTGGTCGCCGCCATGGTGATGATCTCGGGCCTCGGCGTGTTCGGGCTGTGGACCGGTATTCTGGCGACCGGTTTTGCCAACGAGACCCGCCGCGACAATTTTCTGAGAACCTGGGAGGCGGTCAGCAAGGTGCCGTTCTTCGCGCATCTCGGCCCGGCCGCGATCGCCGACGTCACCCAGATGCTGCGGACCATGGATCTGCCGCCGCGCACCATGATCATCCGCAAGGACACCAACGGCGACTGCATGTATTTCGTCGCCGCCGGCGAGGTCGAGGTCGACCTGCCGGGGCGTAAGGTCAAGCTCGGCGAAGGCGCGTTCTTCGGCGAGATGGCGCTGCTCGGCAACGCCAAGCGCGGCGCCAGCGTCTCGACCAGCAAGGTGACCCGGCTGTTGGTGCTTGACCTCGTCGATTTCCGCCTGTTGATGGCAAGGCATCCCGATCTCGCCGAGACCATCGATGCCGAGGCGAGGCGGCGCGAACGTGAGAACCAATGATGGAGACCAAGATGGCTGATGCGGCCGACACCGCCAGCGGACCCGTGCTCGAAATCGCGGGCGCGCGCGCCACGGTCCGCCTCAACCGGCCGAAGCATCTCAACCGGTTGCAGGCCGAGGACCTCGGCGAGCTCGTCCGGCTGTTCGACCGTATCGAGGCTGACCCGGCGATCCGGGTGCTGGTGCTGACCGGGACCGGCCGCGCGTTCTCGGCCGGCTATGATCTCAACTCGGTGGCGGAGCGCGCGGTGAGCGCCAGCGAGCAGCAGAGCGCGGGCTCTGCGTTCGAGGTCGTGGTCAACCGCCTCGAGGATTTGAGCGTGCCGACGATCTGCCGGCTCAATGGCGGCGTCTATGGCGGCTCGACAGACCTCGCGCTCGCCTGCGACTTCCGTATCGGCGTCGATACCGCCGAGATGTTCATGCCGGCGGCGCGGCTCGGGCTGCACTATTACAAGAGCGGCATCCAGCGCTACGTGACGCGGCTCGGCGTCGACAACGCCAAGATGCTGTTCTTGACCGCGCAGAAGATCTCGGCGCCGGAGATGCTGCGGATCGGCTACCTCACCGCGATGGTGCCGCCCGAAATTCTCGACGAGGAAGTGGACAGGCTGGCGACGATCCTGGCCGGCAACGCGCCGAAGGCGATGGCCGGCATGAAGCGCGCCATCAACGAATTCGCCCGCGGCGAGCTCGATGAGGCCGCGGCCGACCAACGCCATCGCGACAGCATGCGCGGCGACGAGATCAAGGAAGGCATCAAGCGTTCGCCGAGAAGCGGGCGCCAAGGTTTTAGTCGAACGGCCGGATAGCGTCTCACCCTCCCCTGGAGGGGGAGGTGAAGCAGCGACCCGCTACGCCCGCTTGCTCCGCATCGCGCGCGTCTGCGCGACCTCGGGATCACCAGCCAGCGCCTGGTAGCGCTTGCTGTCGACGGCGTAGATCGCGATGCGGCCTTCGGCGTCGGCGTGCACGCCCCAGCCGAAACGCTTACCGAGCGGCGAGGCGCGCATGCAGGCCTGGCCGCGCGAGAAGAACGTCTCGCGGGCAAGGCCGCGTTCCTTCTTCCCCGCCTTGCCATCAAGCGCGCGGCCGGCCGACGACGTGGCGAACACCACATCGTCGGACGTGTATTTATAGGGCGCGCCGGCAATCATCCGGTATTGCAGCACGGCGACCGTCGGCTGGCCGCCGCGCGGCTGCGGCTCCTCGCCGCGCTGCGCCGGGCAATCCTCGGCGACGCGGATCAGGGTGTTGAAGCAGTTGGTGCTGTGCAGGACTTTCGCCATCGGCACGATCCGTATCACACTCCGGCGGCGACGGCATGCTGCGCCGCCATCTCGTCGTCGGCCTTCGAGATCCGGACGAAGGCCGGACGCGCGACGATGCGTTCAGCGTAACGGACGAACACGTCCCGTTTCGGCACGATACCGAACATCATGGTCCAGGAGAGCGCAACGCCCCAGAGGATGTCGGCCGCCGTGATCTCTTCGCCGAACAGATAAGGCCCCTTGGCGAGCTGCGCCTCGAGTGCGGCCAGCATGGTGTCGTAATCGGCATAGGGCGATTGCGTGATCGGCGCCGGCACGCGCTTCATGAAATGATCGATCACGGCCGGCTCGAACGAAGAGCCGTAATAGGCGATCCAGCGCAGATACGGGCCGCGTCGGGGGTCGTTCAGCGCCGGCGTCAGGCCGGCCTGCGGAAACAGATCGGCGAGATAGATGAAGATCGCGACCTGCTCGGTCACCAGCGCGTCGCCGTGGCGGATCGCCGGCACCTTGCCGAGCGGATTGATGGCGAGATAGGCGTCCTTGCGCTGCTCGCCCGCCTTCATGTTGAGGATGTGCAGATCATAGGGCGCGCCGAGTTCCTCGAGCAGCACGCGGGTGCCGGTGGCGCGGCTCTGCGGCGAGTAATACAGCGTGAGGCGGTCGGTGGGGGCAGCGGTGGTCATGGCAGGTCTCCTTGCGCCGACAGGGGCATGATCCCTTTATGTCCGCCTATACCTGACATCCTGTGTCAGGTATGATTTTCCCATGCGCGCGAGCCGGCTGTTTTCCATCCTTACCACCCTGCAGGCGCGGGGACAGGTCACCGCGCCCGAGCTGGCCGAGGCCTGCGAAGTCTCGGTGCGCACGATCTATCGCGACATCGACGCGCTCTCGGCCGCAGGCGTGCCCGTCTATGCCGACCGCGGCGCCGAGGGCGGCTACCGGCTGCTCGACGGCTACCGGGTGCGGCTCAATGGGCTGTCGCAGGGCGAGGCCGAGGCGCTGTTCATGACCGGGCTTCCGGGACCCG
Organism: Bradyrhizobium viridifuturi; assembly: GCF_001238275.1. GTDB lineage: Bacteria > Pseudomonadota > Alphaproteobacteria > Rhizobiales > Xanthobacteraceae > Bradyrhizobium > Bradyrhizobium viridifuturi. The sequence continues at coordinate 30,952 of NZ_LGTB01000029.1, read as the reverse complement.
CCGCCGCGCTCGGCCTCGATGCCGCGATGATGGCGGCACAGACCAAGCTGATGGCGGCGCTGCCGGAGAACTTGCGCCCCAACGCGAACCGCTTGCAGCAGCGTTTCCATCTCGACGCGCCGAACTGGTTCGGCGAAACCGAGGAGCCGAAGCATCTGCGCGCGATTGCCGGCGCGGTGCTGCGCGAGAACCTGATCGAGATCCGCTACCAGAGCTGGAAGGCCGAGAAGCGGCGGCGCGCGGCGCCGCTCGGCCTCGTGCTGAAGGGCGGCAGCTGGTATCTTGCCGGTCTCGTCGACGGCAATGTGCGCACCTACCGCGTCGCGCGGGTGCTGGATTGCACGATCCTGGAGAGGCCGTTCACGCGTCCGGCAGACTTCGACCTCGCGGCCTACTGGCGCGACTCGATCGAGCGGCTCGAGGCCGAGCTGCATCCGAACGAGGCCACGGTGCGGCTGTCGCCGCTCGGGCTGAAGCTGTTCGATGCGCTGGCGCATCCTTACGTGAAGGCGCGGATGCGGCTCGCCGATGGCACCGACACCGACGGCTGGCGCGTCGCCACCATGCCGGTCGGCAAGACCGTATGGCACGCGGCGAGCGAGCTGCTGCGGCTCGGCGCCGAGGCCGAGGTGATCGCGCCCGACGAACTGCGCGAGAAGATGGCCGAACTCACCGGCGCAATGGCTGAGCGCTATGCCGACGCACCGCCGCGGCGCGTGGCAAAGCGCCGGGCCAATGGTCAGTAACGGCTGTCCGAACTGATGACGAAGCGATCGACAAGATTGACCGGCAATATCTCGAACTTGTCGAGCGTCAGCGTAATCCCGGTCACGAAATCAATCGCCTTGATCGTGCCCTGGAGATCGATCCGACGGCCGCGGCGCAGGCCGCGTGTTTCCGGATGTTGCTCGATATCGATATAGGCATAGATCGGATTGTCGAGCCGCGCATGGCGGTGCCAACCTCGTTGCAGGAAGCTGAATTGCAGCACCGAACCTGCGCCCCAGTCGATCGCGTCGAAGAAACGGGTCTTCCACGCGACGCCCTGCCCCAGATAATGCGCGGCGATGTACGCGTCGCGCTCGAGCGCAGGCAGCCGGTGCAGTTGCCAGCTGATCTCAGCCGGCGTCGGAGCGGCGTTGTTCGCCATTGTTCTTCTTGACGTTTCTCGTGTCGCTTCTTCTTGTCCTCGGCAGAGGGGTAAGTCCCGCCTTGAGGAAACTATACATCAACGAATGTGACAGTATCAGCCACAGTTGCGCGTGACGTGCGGTAGCTGTTCACTTTGTGTGCATGATCCGCATAGCCGAACGAGATACCGCAGACCACGCGGCGATCGTCAGCCAGGTTGAAATGGCGGCGGATCAAGCCGGAATGGCGGGCGAGCGCGGCCTGCGGGATGGTGCCGAGCCCGAGCGCCTGCGCGGCCAGCATGAAGTTCGAGACATATCCGCCGCAGTCGATTGCACCATAGATGCCGAGCGGCTCGTTGGTGTGGATGACGGCGACATGTGGGGCGCCGAAGAAATTGTAGTTCTCCAGCGCCTGCTTCGAATAGGCGGCCTTGTCGCCTCGCGCAATGCCGAGCGTGTTGTAGAGCTGGAAGCCGCTTTCGCGGCGCCGCTCCAGATAGACCCCGACATATTCGCGCGGCGGCGTGAAGTCGTGATCGTCCTTGGCTCCGGACGCGGCCTCGGCATAGATCGCCTTGCGGAAACGCTCCTTGGCCTCGCCGCTCGCGATCAGCACCTGCCAGGGCTGGCTGTTGCACCAGGACGCGGTGCGCTGCGCGACACTGAGGATATGTTCGATGACCTCGCGCGGCACCTCACGCGGCAGAAACGCTCGCACCGAGTAGCGCTCGTTGAGCAACTCCTCGAGCGCACCGATGCGGTCTTCGGATGAATAGCGCGTGTTCGTTTTCGCATCCATGCTCAGCGCCCCTTGGTCGGGATCTTGTTGTAAGGCACGTCCTTGTCGACCCGGATGTCGCCGGGCAGGCCCAGCACGCGCTCGGCGATGATGTTGCGGAGGATCTCGTCGGTGCCGCCGGCGATGCGCATCGAGGGCGACGACAGCAGCATCTGCTGGAACTGGCCGTTGGCCTGCTCCTCATCGGTGCCGGTGAGGCTGCCGGCTGCGCCCTCCAGGTCCATCGCATAGGTCGCGATGTCCTGCAGCATCAGGCCGGAGACGAGCTTGCCGATGGAATTCTCCGGCCCCGGCCGCTCGCCCTTCGACAGCGCTGAGATGGCGCGGTAGCTGGTGTATTTCAGCCCGCTCGCCTTCACCGCCCAGCTCGCAAGCTTGGAACGGACCGCCGGATCGTCGATCGCAAGCCCGTCCTCGAGCATCAGGTTGGAGCAGAACTCGAACATCTCGGGCACGCCGGTCGCAAGCCGCGCGCCGATCGACATGCGCTCGTTCATGAGCGTGGTCAGCGACACGCTCCAGCCCTCGCCGACCGCACCAAGGCGCTGGCTGTCCGGGATCACGACGTCGGTGAAATAGACCTCGTTGAATTCCTGCATGCCGTTGGCCTGCTTGATCGGCCGCACTTCGCGCCCGGGCTCTTCATGTCGAGGAAGAACATCGTGAGGCCCTTGTGCTTGGGCACATTCGGATCGGTACGCGCGATCAACAAGCCGTAATCGGAGTAGTGCGCGCCCGAGGTCCAGATCTTCTGGCCGTTGACGACCCAGTTGTCGCCCTTCTTCTCGGCGCGGGTACGAAGCCCCGCGACGTCGGAGCCGGCCGACGGCTCGGAGAACAGCTGGCACCAGATCTCCTCGCCCGCAGCGAGCTTCGGCAGATAGCGGCGCTTGGCATCCTCGCTGCCCCAGGCCATCACGGTCGGGCCGCACATGCCCTCGCCGATCTGGAACGGTTGGGTGAGCTTGCCGTAGACGCCCTCTTCCTGCTGCCAGATCACGCGCTCGATCGGGGTGGCGCCACGGCCGCCATATTCCTTCGGCCAGTGCAGGCAGGCCCAGCCGCCTTCCGCCTTCTTCTTCTGCCAGGCCTTGCCGACCTCGACCATGTCGTGCTTGGCGAGCCTGATGCGGCCGAGCGACGACTTCGAGAGCTCGGGCTCGAACTCCTTGGGCGCGTTGGCGGCGATCCACTTGCGCGCAGTGGTGCGGAACTCGGCTTCCTGCGGCGTGTCATCGAAATTCATGGCGAACCTCTTTTTGATTTCACGCGCGCTCAGGCGCGGCCCTTGGTCGGGATCTTGTTGAAGGGAACGTCCTTGTCGACCCGGATATCGCCGGGCAGGCCCAGCACGCGCTCGGCAATGATGTTGCGCATGATCTCGTCGGTGCCGCCCTCGACGCGGGTACCCGGCGCACGGAGCAGCATCGCCTGGAACTTGCCGGCGACCTCAGCATCCTCGGGCCCGCTCAAGGCGCCGGCGGCACCCTGCAGGTCGAGCGCATAGGTCGCGACATCCTGGATCATCGAGCCGGCGACCAGCTTGCCGATCGAGTTCTCCGGTCCCGGGCGCTCACCGCGCGACAGCGCGGAGATCGCCCGCATGCTGGTATATTTCAACCCGCTCGCCTTCACCGCCCAGCTCGCAAGCTTGGAGCGGACCGCGCGGTTCTCGATCGCGGGCCCATCCTCCAGCATCAGGCTGTTGCAGAAATCGAACAGCTCGGGAAAGCCGGTGGCGACGCCGGCGCCGATCGACATGCGCTCGTTCATCAGCGTCGTCAGCGACACGTTCCAGCCGTCATTGACATTGCCGAGCCGCTGCGAGTCCGGAATCCGCACGTCGGTGAAGTAGACCTCGTTGAAGTCGGACGCGCCGCTCGCTTGCTTGATCGGCCTGACCTCGACACCCGGGCTCTTCATGTCCAGGAAGAACATGGTGAGACCCTTGTGCTTGGCAACCGTCGGATCGGTGCGGGTCAGCAGGATGCCGTAGTCGGAATAATGCGCGCCCGAGGTCCAGATCTTCTGGCCGTTGATCACCCATTCGTCGCCGTGCTTCTCGGCACGGGTGCGCAGGCCGGCGACGTCGGAGCCGCCGGCGGGCTCGGAGAACAACTGGCACCAGATCTTCTCGCCGGAGGCAGCGGCGGCAGATATTTGCGCTTCTGCTCCTCGCCGGCGAACGCCATCATGGTCGGCCCACACATGCCGTGACCGATGATGAACATCGAGCTGAGGCGGCCGAACGGGCCCTCCTCCTGCTGCCAGATCACGCGCTCGATCGGCGAGGCGCCGCGGCCGCCATACTCCTTCGGCCAGTGCAGGCAGGCCCAGCCGGCATCGGCCTTCTTCTTCTGCCAGGCCTTGGCGACCTCGAGAATGTTGGCGCCCTTGAGCGCAACGCGGCCGAGCGAGGCCTTGCGCAGTTCGTCTTCATATTGCTTCGGCGCATTGGCTCCGATCCAGGCTTTCGCCTCGGCGCGGAATGCGGCCTCCTGCGCGGTATCGTCGAAATTCATGACGGTCCCCGCTTACGCCGCGTTCTTCTTGCGCATGCGATCGATCAGCGCGTCTTCCCAATAGGAAAGACTGCCGAGCCCGAGCGCCACCGCGTTGGCGCGGCGGTAGTACATGTGGCAGTCGAACTCCCAGGTGAAGCCCATGCCGCCATGAACCTGGATGTTGTTCTTGGCGCAGTGCTGGAACGCCTGCGTCGCGCTGATGCGCGCGGCGGCGGCCGCTTCCGGCAATTCGCCGGCGTTGGTGGAAAGCGCCCAGGCGCCGTAGTAGCAGTTCGAGCGCGCCAGGGTCGCCGAGACGTACATGTCGGCCAGCATGTGCTTGACCGCCTGGAACGAGCCGATTGGACGGCCGAACGCGATGCGGTCGAGCGCGTAGTCGCGGCCCATCTCCAGCGCGCGATCGGCGCCGCCAACCTGCTCGAACGCCATCAGCACGGCCGCGCGATCCAGCACCTGGGTGATGACGCTCCAGCCCTCGCCGGTGGCGCCGAGCGGCTCGCCCTTGGCATCCTTGAAGGTGATCTCGGCTTGGCCGCGGGTGAGATCGATGTTGGTCAACGACTTCACCTCGACGCCGCCGGCCTTGAGATCGACGATGAACAGCGAGATATCGGACTCGCGTCCGCTCGAGCCGGTGCGCGCGGCGACCACGGCGAAATCGGCGATAGCGCCATCGGCAACCGGCTTCTTGACGCCGTTGAGCACACCGCCATTGGCCGTGACCTTGACCGCCTTCGGCGAAGGATTGCCCTTGCCCTCGAACAGCGCCAGCGTGCCGATGGCATCGCCGGAGGCGATCTTCGGCAGCCATTTCTGCTTCTGCGCGTCGCTGCCCGCGATCAGCAGCGCTTCGGCGGCGAGATAGACGGTGGAGGAGAACGGCACCGGCGCCAGCGCGCGGCCCATTTCCTCGGCAATCACGCAGAGCTCGAGATGGCCGGCGCCCGCGCCGCCGAACTGTTCGGGGATCGCAACCCCGAGGAAGCCCATCTCGGCGAGGCCCTTCCAGAGCGACTTGTCGTACGGCGCCTTGCGTCGAGCACTTCGCGCACGGCCTTCGGCGGGCACTGTTCGCTCAGGAATTTCCGCGCCTCGTCGCGCATCTGCTTCTGTTCGTCGGAGAAATCGAAATTCATGGCGTTTCCTTTTTTCTTGCTGTCACGTGTTCTTCGTCATTCCGGGGCGCGACGAAGTCGCGAACCCGGAATCCATCGGACTCCGGATTCGCTGAAAGACGGATTCCGGGCTCGCGCTTCGCGCGCTCCGGAATGACGAGTGGAGAGAGTCTTGCCTCAGCACAGCACGATCACCTCGCCGCAGGGCTGCTCGGCATAAAGCTTCTCGACCAGTGCAGCGCGGCGTTCGAGGCCGGCGCGCTGGTTGATGTAGCCCTTGTCGGTGAGCTCGTTGCCGTCGATCGACGGCGGCTCGACCATCAGCATCGCGCGCGCGATCCGCATGCTGCTGCCTGTGGTGGACGCGTTGTGGGCCTGCAAGCCCTTTTCGAGACAGGCAATCACGGCCGGATGCCGGATCACGTCCTCATAGCTCGCGTCCGCGTTGCCGACGAGCTGACGGCAGGCATGCAGGTTCGGCCAGCACAGCAGGCCGATGAATTCGCGATCCTGCCCGGCCACCAGCGCGTCATGCACGACCGGCGTCGCGGCCGCGATTGCATCGGTACGCAGCGAGCCGACATGGACGAAGGTGCCGGTGGTCAGCTTGAAGTCCTCGACCACGCGGCCGGCAAAGATGATGCCTTGCAGCGGATCCTCGGGATCCACGAACACGCCGGCATCGCCGATGCAATAGAAGCCTTCCTCGTCGAACATCTTCGCCGTGAGGTCCGGCTGGCCGAAATAGCCCGGCGTGACGTTGACGCCGCGCAGCCGCAACTCGTATTTCGAACCGCACGGCACCATCTTCAGCTCGACGCCCGGGAACGGCAGGCCGATCAGGCCGACGCGCTCGGTGTCCCAATAGGTGCCGGTCGAGGTCGGCGCGGTCTCGGTCGAGCCCCAGCCGGTGTAGAACACGATGCGCTCGCCCGTGGTCTTCACCGCCAGCGCCTGCATGCGGTCATAGAGATCGTCGGGCAGCCGCGCGCCGCCATAGGCCATGATCGAGAGGTTCTTGAAGAAGCTCTCGCACAGCGCCTCGTCCTTCTCCATCGCGGCCGCAAGCGCGGCATAGCCGGCCGGCACGTTAGCGTAATAGGTCGGCGAGACCTCGCGCAGATTCCTGATGGTTTCCGCGAGCTGGCCCGGCATCGGCCGGCCGTCGTCGATATAGAGCGTGCCGCCGTCGACCAGCACCGGATTGAACGCGGCGTTGCCGCCCATGGTATGGTTCCACGGCATCCAGTCGAGCACGGTCGGTATCGGCCCGGCCGTTTCGCGTGGCCGCACTTGCATCATCATCGCCGCGTTGGCGCACATCATCTCCTGGGTGTTGATGACGGCCTTCGGCATGCCGGTCGAGCCCGAGGTGAACAGCAGCTTGCCGACGGTATCAGGCGTGATCTTCGCGATCGACGCGTCGACATCGGCCGTGACCTTCGTTGCCGCGAGATCGGCAAACGCCACGCTCTTGATGCCCTCGCAGGGACGCAGCACGTGGACGACCGTGATGCCGCTGAGATCGAGCGCTTTCAGCGCCTTCTCGAAGGCAGGTCCATCCTGCACCATCACGACGGCGGGCTTGATCAGGTTGAAGAGATATTTGAGCTTGAGATGATCCTGGCTCATCAGCGAGTAGGCCGGCGACACCGGCGCGGCCGGCAGCCGTGCCTGCATCGCGGCCTGCGTCATCAGCGCGTGCTCGATCGAATTGCCCGAGAGGATCGCGACGGGCCTGCCCTCGGCAATGCCGAGATCGAGCAGGCCCTGCGTCAGCGCATCGACGGTGCGCTTGGCTTCGCCATAGGAGACCTTGCGCCACTGCCGGTCGGGACCGCCGCGTTGCGCGAGCCAGATGCGCTCCGGCGCCTGCGCCGCCCATTTGGCGAGATAGGCCGGGATGTGCGTCTCGTAGGCCTGGAGCGGGATCCGCGACTTCAGGACGACGGTGCCGTCGTCGCGCCGATCAATCGCGATGTCACGTGCGAGCCAATCCACCTTGCGGAAGGCGGGTTTCGTCAGCATCGCCGCGTCTCCATCCATTTTGCGTCTCCCGGAATTCTTGTCCTTTTGAGGATCTGTTCTCAGCGCCTGATATAGACAGGCTTTCGTTTCTCAAGGAAGGCCCTGATGCCCTCCTGGAAATCCTCCGAGCGGCTGCACAGCACCTGGTTGCGATCCTCCATCGCAATCACGGCCTCGATCGAGCCGGCATCGACGCTCATGTTGATGCATTCCTTCGAGAGGCGCAGACCGACCGGTGAGGCTGTCATCATCGCATCGACACAAGGATTGGCAGCGCTATCGAGATCGGTGGCCTCGACGACTTCAGACACGAGACCGACGGCGAGCGCGCGATCGGCGTTGATGAAGCGCCCGGTCAGGATCAATTCGGAGGCGACCGACACGCCGACGAGGCGCGGCAGGAAATAGCTGGTGCCGATGTCGCAGCCGCCGAGCCCGAGCTTGATGAAGGCGCAGTTCATGCGCGCGTTCTTCGCCGCGATGCGGATGTCGGCGGCAAGCGCCAGCGCAAAGCCGCCGCCGGCGGCCGCGCCCTGCACCAGCGCGATGATCGGCTGCGGAGCACGCCGCATCAGCATCACGATGTCGGCAATGCGGCGCTGCGAGTCCAGGGAGTCAGTGACGCTCGGCGGTTCGGTCTGGCCGCCGCGTCGCGCCATCGCGTGCTTGAGGTCGAGCCCGGCGCAGAAATTCGCGCCGGCGCCCTTCAGCACCACGACGCGAGTGTCGCGATTGCGCTGCAAGCCCTGGAAATAGACATTGAGCGCATCGATCAGCGAGGGATCGAGCGCGTTCAGGCTCTCGGGACGATTGAGCGTGACCCAATCTGTTCCGTCATGATGTTCGATCAGCAGCGGTTGAGACACGCGCATGGTCCTCCCGACCGTCGTCCCAGCCAAGCGAAGCGCGAGCCGGGACCCATAACCACAGGCTTTTGTTGTTTTGCGCGGCGTCTGCCAGGTTTGCCTGTTACAAACGCCGCGGAGTATGGGTCCCTGCGTTCGCAGGGACGACGGCGGAGTATGCCGTTAGCGCGGCGCCATGCGGATGGCACCGTCGAGGCGGATGGTCTCGCCGTTGAGCATCGGGTTCTCGACGATGTGGACGGCGAGGTTGCCGTATTCCGAGGCGTCGCCGAGACGGGCCGGATGCGGCACCTGGGCGCCGAGGCTCTTGCGGGCTTCTTCGTTGAGACCCATCAGCAGCGGCGTCAGGAACAGGCCGGGCGCGATGGTGTTGACGCGGATCTTCAGGCTGGCGAGGTCGCGCGCGGCCGGCAGCGTGAGGCCGACCACGCCGCCCTTCGAGGCGGAATAGGCGATCTGGCCGATCTGGCCTTCATAAGCCGCGACCGACGCGGTGTTGATCACGACGCCGCGCTCCTCGCCGATCGTCTCGGCGGTGGCAAGGCGCTCGGCGAACAGGCGCAGCACGTTGAATGTGCCGATCAGATTGACGTTGATGATGCGGACGAATTTCGCCAGCGGGTACGTTCCGTCCTTGCCGATAATGCGCTGCGAGCCGCCAATGCCGGCGCAGTTCATCAGCACGCGCGCGACGCCGTGCGCGGCTTCGGCCTTGGCGATCGCAGCCTTGATCGCTTCCTCGTCGGTGACGTCGGCGTGCAGGGCAACGCCCTTCACCTCGGCGGCGACCTTCTCGGCGTTTTCCTTGTTCTGGTCGATCACGCCGATCTTGGCGCCCTTGGCGGCCATGGCGCGCGCGGTTGCGGCGCCGAGGCCGGAGCCACCGCCGGTGATGAGAACGGCAACGTCTTTCAACTGCATGAGAGCAACCTTTCCTTGGGCGTTTCTTCTCTAGACTTCGAGCTTGTTATCCGGCGGCGATCGCTGCCGTTTCCTTATCGGGATTGAGCACGCCACCGAAGATCAAGGCTTCCATGTGCTTGATATATTCGCGGCAGACCTCGTCGGTGACCGGACCGACGCCGACCGCGCGCGACATTGCGTGGCGGCCGAAGAACAGGTGATCGCAAGCGCCGATCAGGCTGGTGTAGAACAGCACCGGATCGATCTTGCGGAATTGGCCGGCTTGATGCCCTCGGCGAGCAGTCGGCGGTGAAAATCCAGCAGCGGCGCGACGAAGAATTTCGACACTTCGTCCGCAGCGCCAGCCGAGCTCTCGTGCAGGAGATAATGGATCAGCCGGTTCATATAGGGGAACTGGTGGTAGGCGCGGATGATGCCGCCGATATGCAGGCGCAATTTCTCCGCCGGCGTGATCGGCTGCGCCAGCAGATATTCGAGCTGCGATATCTCGGTGGCGGCGTCGCGCGCCAAAAGCGCCAGCAACAGCCCGTCCTTGTTGCCGAAATGATATTTCACCAGCGCAGCGTTGACCCCGGACTTCTGCGCGATGTCGGACAGCGAGACCTCGATCGAGGCGCGTTCGATCATCAGCTCGCTGGCTGCGACCAATAGCTTGTCGGCAGTGGCGTTTCTGCCTGCGGCGAGTTTCGTCGGTACGCTGGTATTCAACTGCGCTCTGGTCCCGCTTGGTGTCTCGACGGTAAATCGAGGCCGCACATAAGCCCATGGCGGGGCTGCACTCAAGAGTTAATTGATTGATTGACTAAATGCTGGACCGCCCCTTAAATCCGGCCCAACTTGAAGACCACCCCCAAGAAAACCTCAGGGAGATCAGACATGGCCGAGGCATATATCGTCGCCGCCGCTCGCACCGCGGGCGGCCGCAAGGGAGGGCGCCTCGCCGGCTGGCATCCGGCCGATCTGGCCGCGACCGTGCTTGATGCACTGGTCGACCGCACCGGCGTCGACCCGGCGCAGGTCGAGGACGTGATCATGGGCTGCGTGATGCAGACCGGCGAGCAGTCCACCAACATCGCGCGCAATGCGGTGATGGCCTCGAAGCTGCCGGAGAGCGTGCCCGCGACCTCGATCGACCGCCAGTGCGGCTCCTCGCAGCAGGCGCTGCATTTTGCGGCGCAGGCGGTGATGAGCGGCACCATGGACTGCGTGATCGCGGCCGGCGTGGAATCAATGACCCGCGTGCCGATGGGGCTTGCCTCCTCGCTGCCCGCCAAGAACGGCTTCGGCCACTACAAGAGCCCGGGCATCGAGGCGAAGTATCCCAACATCGTGTTCAGCCAGTTCACCGGCGCGGAGATGATGGCCGAGAAGTACGGCCTGTCGAAGGATGAGCTCGACGAATACTCGTACAACAGCCATCAGCGCGCGATTGCGGCCACGCAAGCGGGTCACTTCAAGGACGAGATCGTGCCGGTGAAGATCACCCGCGCCGACGGCTCGACCGACACCCACCATATCGACGAAGGCATCCGCTTCGACGCCAGCCTCGACGGTATCAAGGGCGTCAAGCTGATCGCCGAGAACGGCAAGCTGACCGCGGCCAGCGCCAGCCAGATCTGCGACGGCGCCTCCGGCGTGATGGTCGTCAACGAGAAGGGCCTCAAGGCGCTTGGCGTCAAGCCGATGGCGCGCGTCCACCATCTCACCATGATCGGCGGCGATCCCGTGATCATGCTGGAAGCGCCGCTGCCGGCAACCCAGCGCGCGCTGCAGAAGGCCGGCATGAAGATCGACGACATTGACCTGTTCGAGGTCAACGAGGCCTTCGCCTCGGTGCCGACCGCATGGCTGAAGACCACCGGCGCCGATCCGGCCCGGCTCAACGTCAATGGCGGCGCGATAGCACTCGGCCATCCGCTCGGCGGATCCGGCACCAAGCTGATGACCACGCTGCTGCATGCCCTGAAGCAGCGCAACAAGCGCTACGGCCTGCAGACAATGTGCGAAGGCGGCGGCATGGCGAACGTGACAATCGTCGAGCGGCTGTAAGAGGCCTCCGCTGAGGCCGTAGCTGCCTCCATGCAAAAGGTGTCGTCCCGGCCTTGAGCCGGGACCCATAACCACAGGTCGATGTGGTTATGCCGGGCTGCGGCCCCAACTCATTTCAACAACACAACACGGTGGTTATGGGTCCCTGCTTTCGCAGGGACGACGCATCACCCGAGGAAACGTCTTTGACCCATCCGTCGATCCACGCGCGCAACCATCCGGACAAGATCGCCTACCAGATGGCGGGCAGCGGCAAGGCTATCACCTATCGCGAGCTCGACGAGCTCTCGAACCAGGGCGCGCATCTGTTTCGCTCGCTCGGCATGAAGCCCGGCGACCACATCGCGCTCCTGATGGAGAACCGCCTTGCCTTCATGGAGATCTGCTGGGCCGCGCAGCGCTCGGGGCTCTATTACACGGCGATCAGCCGCTACCTCACCGAAGAGGAGATCGCCTACATCATCAAGGATTGTGGGGCGAAGGTGTTCATCACCACGCCGCAATGCGCCGACAAGGTGAAGGGCCTGATCAAGGGCGAGGTGGGCGAACCGCTGTTCTACATGATGGACGAGCCGGCACCGGGCTTCCGCTCCTATGACAAGGAGGCCGCCGCGCAGCCGACCACGCCGGTTGCCGACGAGGTCGCCGGCTACGACATGCTGTATTCCTCCGGCACCACCGGCCGGCCCAAGGGCATCAAGAAGGAGTTCGAAGGCAACCGGATCGACGTGCCGAACCCGTTCCTGCGGATTCTCACCGCCGACATGTGCGGCATGAACGCCGACAGCATCTACCTGTCGCCGGCGCCGCTCTATCACGCGGCTCCCCTGCGCTTCAACATGATGGCGACGGTGCTGGGCGGCACCTCCGTGATCATGGAGCATTTCGATGCCGAGGAATTCCTGAAGCAGGTCGAGAAGCACAAGGTGACACAGTCGCAGCTGGTGCCGACCATGTTCGTGCGCATGCTGAAGCTGCCCGACGAGGTGCGCGCCCGCTACAACGTCTCCTCTCTGAAGGGCGCAATTCACGCCGCGGCGCCCTGCCCGGTCGACGTGAAGGCCAAGATGATCGAGTGGTGGGGGCCGATCCTGATCGAGTATTACGCCGGCTCCGAAGGCAACGGCGTCACGGTCTCGACCTCGCAGCAATGGCTGACCCACCGCGGCACGGTCGGCCGCGCCGTGGTCGGCAAGGTCAAGATCCTCGACGAGAACGACGAGGAAGCGCCGACCGGGCAGATCGGCCAAGTCTATTTCGCCGACGCGCCTGTGTTCAGCTATCACAACGATCCCGAGAAGACCAAGAAGGCCTACAATGCCAAGGGCTGGTCGACGCTCGGCGACGTCGGCTACCTCGACGAAGAGGGCTTCCTTTATCTCACTGACCGCAAGAGCTACATGATCATCTCCGGCGGCGTGAACATCTATCCGCAGGAGACCGAGGACGTGCTGATCACGCATCCCGCGGTGTCCGACGTTGCGGTGTTCGGCGTGCCGAACGAGGAGATGGGCGAAGAGGTCAAGGCCGTGGTGCAGCCGCACGACATCGGCAAGGCCGGCAAGGCGCTCGAAGCCGAGCTGATCGCGTTCTGCCGGCAGCATCTGTCGCCGATCAAATGCCCGAAGAGCATCGACTTCGAGCAGGAGCTGCCGCGCACGCCGACCGGCAAGCTGGTGAAGCGCCATCTGCGCGACCGTTATTGGCCGAAGGCTCCGGCGAAGGCCTAGATCTCCTTATCGTCCCCCTCCAGGGGAGGGTGAAGCGTGCATCGGGGCGGCGCTCGCTCCCCACCTGCGGACTTTGCCGACCCAGACCTACAACTCCGCCGCCGGCTCGCAGGCGGCGGAGGCTGCGGCGCGCAGATGCAGCTGGCCGTGCTTGCCTGACGCCGTGGTGGTCCACTGCGCGTCGATCTGCTGCAAATCTGCCGACAGCTTGCCGCGATGGCTGCCGTTGGCCTCGAACGCTCCCCCGTCGTCCGGCGACCGTTCGAAGATTTCGACCTCGAGGTCGGACAGCCGGATAAACATCTCCACGCCGATCTTGGTCACGTGACGGCCGACCTCATATGAACCGCAGCCGCGCGCCTCCGCATTCTGCTCGTTCAGGGCCTTGATCTTGTCGAAGGTGATGACGACGTTCTGCACCGTGTTGTCGCCGTCCCACAGGAACTCGCCGATATAGGCCCGCGGCAGCTTCTCGGTCAGCTGCTTGATGTCGGCGGCGCGCGCGGCCGACATCAGCACCAGACTTGCAGCCGCGGCCGTCAGACCGAGGCGCGCCATCCGGCCAGGCAGCCCTGCAGTCCCTCTTGCAATCCTCTTTGCAATTCTCGCATGGCGCATGCGGTAGGCACCCCCTGGGCAAAGTTGCTATCGTCACGACAATGACCGCCAGCATACAGCCAAATGCGCTGGTTGTGCGGCGATGCCCAACAGGTGATCCCAGATGGAAGCCCTCCCCGACGTCCCGCTGCCTTCCACCATCCGCTCGCGCTATGTCGACGGGATCAACGGCCTCAACATGCATGTGCTGGAATCCGGATTCGAGACGGCAGGCCGGCCCTGTCTGCTATTGCTGCACGGCTTTCCGGAGCTGGCGTTTTCCTGGCGCAAGGTGATGCCTGTCCTCGCCGCCGCCGGCTATCACGTGATCGCACCGGACCAGCGCGGCTATGGCCGCACCACGGGCTGGAGCGCGGATTATGACGGCGATCTCGCCCCTTTCCGCCTGCCCAATCTGGTGCGCGATGCGCTCGGACTGGTCGCGGCGGTCGGCTACCAGCACGTCGATGCGGTGATCGGGCATGATTTCGGCTCGTCGGTTGCAGCGTGGTGCGCGCTGATCCGCCCCGACGTGTTCCGCGCCGTCGTGATGATGAGCGCGCCGTTCGCGGGTCCGCCGTCACTGCCGTTCAACATCGCCAACGAACCGGCGAAGCCGCGACTGAGGACCCCGTGCATCGCGACCTCGCCGCGCTGCCGCGTCCGCGCAAGCATTACCAATGGTACTATTCGACTCGACCGGCCAATGCGACATGCATCACGCGCCGCAGGGCGTGCACGATTTCCTGCGCGCCTACTACCATCACAAGAGCGCGGACTGGAAAGACAACACGCCGTATCCGCTGCAGTCATGGTCCGCAGGTGAACTGGCAAAACTGCCGACCTATTACGTGATGGATCTCGCCAAGGACATGGCCGCGACGGTCGCCGAGGAGATGCCGTCGCGCGAGGCGATCGCCGTCAACACCTGGCTGCCCGATCGCGAGCTCGCCTACTACAGCGCGGAATATCGGCGCACGGGATTCCAGGGCGGGCTGCAATGGTATCGCTGCGGCACATCAGGCGCATTCACGGCGGAATTGCAGACCTGGAGCGGCCGTAGCATCGACCAGCCATCCGCCTTCATCTCCGGCAAACAGGATTGGGGGACCTATCAACGGCCCGGCGTATTCGAGGCGATGCAGACGAAGGCCTGTACCAAAATGATCGGCTGCCATCTGGTCGACGGCGCCGGCCACTGGGTGCAGCAGGAGCAGCCGGACGAGGTGAGCCGGCTGCTGCTCCAGTTCCTCGCGCGTGCGGCGCAATAGCGAGCTGACGCTTAGGGAAATGCTCCGGAAATTTCCGGGAACATTCCCTGGAACCTGGCGTTGCAGTCAGCCGGTCTTGTCCGGCAGACCGATCTGGAGGAGGACTATGGAAAAGAAGATTGCCGGACTGTTGGGAGCTGTCGCATCGCTAGGCGCGCTCGGGGTCGCGCAAGCTGCGCCGGCACCCGCGCCGACTGACGTGTTACAGGCGAACTCCTACGCGGAATTGCTGGCGCCGATCACCAACGCCTCGGCAAAACTGCAAGCCCTGGACGAGGCGACGCCTCCTCCGGCACGCGAGACCGTCCAGCTCGCGCAGTTCTATCACCACCACCATCATCACCATCACCACCACCATGGCTACTATCGCGGCTATGATCGTGGCTACGGACCTCCGGTCATCGTGGTGCCGCGCTATCGGCGATACCATCACCATCATCACCACCACCATCATCACCACAGCTTCTATCGGCGCGACTACTGAGCCGCGGCGGTTGGGCGATGCGACAACGGGGCCTGCGGGCCCCGTTGGTTTGCCTGCGATGATGCGACGACGCCTCAGTCTCCTCGCGCCTTCTCCTTGGCGGCGCGGTGGAGATGGCGATAGGTGCCGTCGAACACCGTGTCGGTCGACGAGGTCCATTCGGTGCCGGCCGCCAGTTTGGGCCGATTGCTGTAGATGCGGCGCGCCTGCAATTCGCGCTCGGCGGCTTCCTCCTCGCCCATCGGCTCGAGCTGAAAGTTCGCCTCCTCCGGGATCACGATGATCTGCGCGAACGGCTCGTTCGGCCGGAAGATGTGCGTGCGCCCTTCGGCCGGCGCCTTGAACACGCAGAAGAACATCATCGGCCACCAGTTGCGGATCAGCGCCGGAACGGCGATCGGCACGGTGTCGGTGCGGTCGGTGTAGAAGCGCGGATGCGGCTCGGTGCGGACCGCCATGCCCTGCTCGACCTTGAGATCGAGCAGGATCTGGTAGGTGTAGAATGTGTCGCCGAAATTCCGGAATGGCGGCCACTGCACGCCGCTGTCGGGCGGCTCGCCCCAATCCGCATCAAGATGCAAACGGCCGTCACGCGTGGTGACGTGCAGTTCGAAGGCGTAGGGGTAGAACAGCTCGATCCCGTATTGCGCGCCCTCCGAGAACGGTACGCAATGCCAGACCTGCTCACGTGAACCGTCGGTGCGCGGTTCACGTGTGCCCGACCAGCCCGGAATCTCGAGCTTGGTCCGCCGCGGCGCCAGGCGCGCGTCGTTCAGGCGATATTTGACGGTCGTCATTGCGTCCCCCGGTCATGAGCAGCAGGAACTCGAACGGGCAAGGGATCACCCGGTTCCCGTGATCGTGATCACAAACGGTACGACGAAACGGCGTCCGGATTGACCCGAACCGCCCCACACAATATTAGAATTATTCTAATTCTAAACTTACTGAAGAAGGCGCTGCCGTGAAGAATTTCGCCGATCTGACCGAGCGCGAGGTGCTGGCGGTCGCGATTGCCTCCGAGGAGGAGGACAGCCGCATCTACATGTCCTTCGCCGAGGACCTCGCCAGCCGCTATCCGGATACCGCAAAGATCTTCGAGGAGATGGCGGAGGAGGAGCGCGGCCACCGCCACCGGCTGCTCGAAACCTACGAGCAGCGCTTCGGCGCGCATCTGCCGCCGATCCGGCGCGAGGACGTCAAAGGCTTCCTGCGCCGGCGACCGATCTGGCTGACCAAGAATTTGCCGCTCGACACCATCCGCAAGGAAGTCGAGACCATGGAGCTGGAGGCCGAGCGCTTCTACGCCAAGCCGCCGAGAAGGCCGAGGATACCGGCGTACGCCGCCTGCTCGGCGATCTCGCCGAGGAGGAGAAGGGCCACGAGAAACTCGCGGTCAAGCTGACCGGCGACATCCTCAAGCCCGATGTGCGCGCCGAGGAAGACCGCACCCGGCGGCGGATGTTCGTGTTGCAATATGTGCAGCCGGGCCTCGCCGGACTGATGGACGGCTCGGTCTCGACGCTCGCGCCACTATTCGCTGCCGCTTTCGCCACCCATCATAACTGGCAGACGTTCCTGGTCGGCCTCGCCGCCTCGATCGGTGCCGGCATCAGCATGGGCTTTGCCGAGGCGTTGTCCGATGACGGCTCGCTGACCGGCCGCGGCTCGCCCTGGCTGCGCGGCATGACCTGCGGATTGATGACGACGCTCGGCGGTCTCGGCCACACCATCCCCTATCTCGTTCCCGATTCGTGGGCGAATGCGTTCTGGATCGCGACCGCGATCGCCGGGATCGTGGTGTTCTTCGAATTGTGGGCGATCGCCTTCATCCGCTCGCGCTACATGGACACACCATTCCTGCAGGCGGTGTTCCAGATCGTGCTGGGCGGCGCGATCGTGCTCGCGGTCGGCATATTGATCGGCGCGGCATAGGACGGCGAGGTCACCGATGCGATCCCGACACCAATATCGAGATACTGCCGGCGCGGCGCTGCTTGCGCTCGCTGCGGTCGGATACAGCAGCCAGGCACAAGCAACCGACGAAATCCAGGTCTACAACGCCGGGATCGCGGCGGTCGGCCAGCTCACCGTCCAGCAGCATCTCAACTATGTCGGCATCGGCCAGAAGGATCCGCCCTTTCCCGGCGGTTTTCCGTCCAACCACAGCCTCAACGGCACGCCGGAATTTGCCTATGGCATGACGGATTGGTGGGAGCTCGGGCTCTATCTGCCGTTTGCCGTGCAGGACCGGCAGTTCCTGTCCGACGCCTTCAAGCTGCGCACGCTGTTCGTCTCGCCCAACGCCGATAACCGCAATTTGTTCTACGGCATCAATTTCGAGCTCAGCTACGAGATGCCGAAATTCGCGCAGACCCGCTGGGGTCTCGAGATCCGGCCGATCGTCGGCGTGCGCAATGCGGACTATGAATTCATCGTCAACCCGATCGTCGATATCGGCTTCGGCCGATATGGCGAGGCGGATTTCGCGCCTGCCGCACGCGTGGCGCGCAAGCTGAAGGACGATCTGTATGTCGGGCTCGAATACTATGCCGATTTCGGCAAAATCGGCAATTTCGGCCCCCTCGCCGAACAGCAGCATACCTTGTTCGCAGTGACCGACTTCAAGGTGGGTGACGTCGACATCGATTTCGGCGTCGGCTACGGCCTGACCCGCGCATCCGACCGGTTCGTCGTCAAGACCATCATTGGTTATGCCTTTCCAGTGCCCGGAGCGAAGCAGGACAGCCAGCGCGCCAGCGCGAGCGGAGCCATCAATCCGATGGCGCATCTGTCGGCGCGCAGCACGCCGTATTAGACTGTCCGGACGGCTTCAGAATCGGCTTGAGGAGTCCATGACCGACCGTCCGCACTACGGCACCACCGCGAAGCTGCTGCATTGGGTGATCGTCGCCCTGCTGGCCGTGCAATATCCGATTGGCTGGCTGATGCCGGACATTCATCGCGGCCAGGCGCCTGGCGCCGCCATGACCTTTCACATTTCGTTCGGCATCATCATCCTGGTTCTGATCTTGGTTCGGTTCATCTGGAGATTGACACATCCGGTTGCGCCGGAGAGTACGCTTCCGGCCTGGCAACGGCTGAGCTCGGAAGCCGTACACTGGATGCTCTATGTTCTTGTGCTGGCAACGACCGTCAGCGGCTGGCTGTTTGCATCATTTCGCGGCTGGACCGTCTCGTTCCTATACATGATGCCGCTGCCTATGCTGGCCTCGGACAATGCGGCGGCAGGGAAGGCGATCGATGGCCTGCATCAGGCCGCTGAATGGTCCCTTCTCGTGCTGATCTGCCTCCACGTCGCGACAGCGCTAGTGCACCTATTGATCTACCGCGACCGCATCATGCAGCGTATGCTCCCGGGCTAGGTTGTCGGCGCAATCGCGATCAAGCCGGCCTTGCCCGACTGCTCCATTCTGCGCATGATCCGCCAAAATCAGGGAGCACGCCGTGGCCAAATCGCAATGGAGTTTCAAGACCGCCGTCGAATTGTCGGAGGCGCTGCGCAACAAGCAGGTTTCGGCCGTGGAGCTCGCGGAGGATGCGATCGGCCGCATCGAGCGCCATGACGGCAAGGTCAACGCGGTCTGCGTGCGCGATTTCGAGCGAGGCCTCGCTGCCGCCCGTGCCGCCGATGCCGCAATCGCGCGCGGCGAGCACAGGCCGCTGCTCGGCATTCCCATGACGGTGAAGGAATCCTTCAACGTCGCCGGATTGCCGACCACCTGGGGCTTCCCGCCGCACAAGGATTTTACGCCGACCGAGGACGCGCTCGCGATCACGCGGGTGAAAGATGCCGGCGGCGTGATCCTCGGCAAGACCAACGTGCCGGTCGGGCTCGCCGACTGGCAGAGCTATAACGAGATCTACGGCACCACCAACAACCCCTACGACCTCGGCCGCACGCCGGGCGGCTCCTCCGGCGGATCGGCGGCGGCACTTGCCGCGGGCTACGGCGCGCTGTCGCTCGGCTCCGACATCGGCGGCTCACTGCGCGTGCCCGGCTTCCACTGCGGCATCTATGCGCATAAGCCGACCTTCAATCTGCTGGCGTCGCGCGGCCACACCGCACCGCCGGCGCCGCCGATCATCTACGAGCGCGACCTTGCGGTGATCGGCCCGATGGCGCGCGGCGCGGCCGACCTGTCGCTGCTGCTCGACGTGATGGCCGGCCCCGATCCGCTCGATGCCGGCAAGGCCTACAAGCTCGACTTGCCGGCGGCACGGCATACCAACTTGAAGGATTTCCGCGTCCTCGTCATCGACACCGATCCGGTGCTGCCGACCGACAGAGCGGTTCGCGGCAGCATCGACAAGCTCGCCAGCAATCTCGACAAGGCCGGCGCGAAGGTATCGCGTTCGAGCCCGCTGCTGCCGGATTTCGCGACGTCCTCGCGGCTTTATATGCGGATGCTGCTGTCGTTCCTTGCGGCGTCCTTCCCGCCGGAGGTCTATGCCGGCGCCTGCGCCGCGGCGGCCACGCTGCCTGCCAGCGACAACAGCCTGCAGGCCGAGCGGCTCCGCGGTATCGCGCTCAGCCATCGCGACTGGGTGCAGGCGACCTACGCCCGCTCGCGACTGCGCGCGCAATGGCGCGAGCTGTTCAAATCGTTCGACGCGGTGATCTGCCCGATCATGCCGACGCCGGCCTATCCGCACGATCACGCGCCCGACCAGGAGCAGCGGCGGATTTCGATCGATGGCGAGCCGCACGTCTACACCGACCAGCTCGCCTGGCCCGGTATCGCAACCCTGCCCGGCCTGCCCTCCACCGCGATCCCGACCGGCTTTGCGCCCGACGGATTGCCGGTGGGCGTGCAGATCGTCGGCCCCATGCTGGAGGACCGCACGCCGCTGAAGCTCGCCGAGCTGATCGAGCGCGAGTTCGGCGGCTTCGCGCCGCCGAAGATGTTCAACGATTGAATGACGCGCGCCGTCATTGCGAGCGAAGCGACTTGTCCGCCGAAGCCTTTGGCGAAGGCAGAAGCAATCCATATATCCGCACATGCGGAGGCATGGATTGCTTCGTCGCCGAGCCTGTCATCGGGCGCGCGTTCGCGCGACCCGTTGGCGCCTCGCAATGTCGAAGGGACCAGGGAGGAAACCAATGAGCAACGACCTCGAAGAGCTGACGAAACTCAACAAGGACTACGTCGACTCGGTGCAGAACTGCGACGTCAAGCGCTTCGATGAAATCCTGGCGCAGGACTTCTACTGCTCCAATCCCGACAAGAGCCTGGTCGACCGCGCCGCCTTCCTGAAGCAGACGGCGATCCCGGTGAAGATCAAGGGCCTGAAGGCCGAGGACGTCAAGATCCGCATCCTCGGCGATTTCGCCATCATCCACGCCCGTACCAGCTACACCACCGCGGACGGCGAACAGGCCTATGGCCGCTACACCGATTGCTGGGCGAGGCAGAACGGGAAATGGCTCGCGGTGTCCGCGCACGTCGCGCGGTGAACCCGATCACAATCTCAACCGTCGTCCCGGCGAATGTCGGGACCCATAACCACCATTGTTTGTGGTTAGCCAAGAAGGCCGTCCACCACTGCCCAAAGCACAGCCACGGCGTATCGGTCCCGGCTCGCGTGCGCAACTGCGCGACTAGAGCCGGGACGAAACAATCTCAGCTATCGAACATGATCACGCTGCGCAGCGTCTTGCCGGCTTTCATGTTGGCAAAGCCCTCGTTGATCTCGCTGAGCTTCAGCTTGGCCGAGATCCAATCTTCCAGATGCAGCCTGCCACGCATGTAGAAGTCGACGAGGCGCGGCATGTCGACACGGAAGTGGTTGGAGCCCATCGACGAACCCTGGATGCGGCGCTCGCGCAGGAAGTCGAAGCCGTGCAGCTCGATCTTCTGGCCGAACGGGATCATGCCGACGATGGTCGCGGTGCCGCCCGCGGCCAGCATGGCAAAGGCCTGCTCGGCGGTGTCCTTGCGGCCGAGCACCTCGAAGGAGTGCTGCACGCCGCCGCCGGTGATCTCGCGCACCTGCTGGACCACGTCGCCGCGGGCCGGGTCGACGATGTCGGTGGCGCCGAGCTTGGTCGCAAGCTGCAGCTTGGCCGGGTTGGTGTCGATGGCGATGATGCGGCCAGCGCCGGCGATCTGCGCGCCGTTGATCGCGGCCATGCCGACGCCGCCGCAGCCGATCACGGCCACGGTCTCGCCGGCGGTCACCTTCGCGGTGTTCACCACCGCGCCGTAGCCGGTGATGACGCCGCAGCCGATCAGTGCGGCGAGATCGAGCGGCATCTCCTTCTTGATCTTGACGATGGCATTCTCGTGCACCAGCATCTGCTCGGCGAACGACGACAGATTGAGGAACTGGTTGAGCTTCTCCTTCCGGCCCCAGGACAGCCGATTGGAGGCGCCGGGAAGCATCTTCACCGTGGTGTCGGTGCAGAGCACCGTGCGGCCGGTGGTGCAGTTGTCGCAGGTGCCGCAGAACACCGACAGACAAGTCACGACGTGATCGCCGGGCTTCACGTAATTGACGTCGGAGCCGACCTTCTCGACCACGCCGGCCGATTCATGGCCGAGGACCGCAGGCAGCGGATGCGGATAAAGCCCTTCCATGAAATGCAGGTCGGAATGACAGAGGCCCGCGACCGCGGTGCGGATCAGGACCTCGCGCGGCCCCGGATTGGGCACGCTGACATCCTCGATCACCAGCGGCTGATTGACTTCATGCAGGACGGCGGCCTTCATCGGGGTCTCCCTTGACGTTTTTGATTGTTTGAAAAGTGCGCTCGTGCGCAGCCTACGCTGCGACGAGCAATTCGCCAACCTCGGCCATGCCGATCGCGCGATCGCCGAGCAGGTGCTCGGTCATCCTGCGCTGAACGGTATTTTCCGCAAGCCGGAACGGATCGCCCGGCATCACGCGGTGATCGACCACCATCCGCGACAGCAACAACCGGCGCGCGTCGCCGCGCATCTCATGGATGCGTCCGCCTTCCCATGCCAGCGCCACCGCGCTTGCGACATGATAGAGCAGACTTGTCGCTCGCCGCGCGTCGCCCTCATTGTCGATGCGGCCCGCGACCTCGCGTGCAAACCCGATCGCGCGGTCGCTGAGCTCACGCAGCCGGTTGCGCCAGGCCTGCGGCACGTTGGCGCTGTCATCGAGCCGCGCATGCAGATCGGCGGCGAGCGCATTGTCGGCGCCATGACGTCCGATCGCGCGCTTCAACGCATCGATCGCGACGATGTTGCCGGTGCCCTCCCAGATCGAACCGAGATGGGCATCGCGCAGCAGCCGCGGCGTGACGAATTCCTCGATGTAGCCGATGCCGCCACGCATCTCCATGGCGTCGCCGCAGACCTTGCGGGCATCGCGGGTGGCGCGGAATTTCAACGTCGGGGTCAGGATGCGGAGCAGCGCCGCCGCGTCCTGGCTACCGGCTTCGGCGCGGTCGAGCGCGTCGGCGGTCAGAAAGCTCATCGACAGCGCCTGCTCCGTCGGCAGCATGATCTTCATCAGCTGACGCCGCGCCAGCGGCAGATCGATGATGCGCTGACCGAACACTACGCGGCCCCGCGCCACCGTGACGGCGTCGTGCCAGGCGCGACGCATCAGCGCGGTCGATTTCACGCCGTTGGACAGTCGCGACGAGTTGACCATCTCGGCCATCTGCACGAAGCCGCGGTCGAGCTTGCCGACCGCGTAGGCGATCGCGCCATCGAACTTGATCTCGCCCGACGCCATCGAGCGGGTGCCGAGCTTGTCCTTCAGTCGCACGATCCGGTAGTGGTTCTGCGAGCCGTCATCGAGGAAGCGCGGCATCAGGAACAGGCCGACGCCTTTCGTGCCCGGCCCCGCACCTTCCGGCCGCGCCAGCAGCATCACCACCTTCGCGTCGGCGTTCGAGCAGAACCATTTCTCGCCGTAGAGCCGCCAGTGGTCGCCGTCCTGCACCGCGCGCGTGGTCAGCGTGCCGACGTCGGATCCACCCTCCTTCTCGGTCATGAACTGGCCGCCCTGGGTCAGCTTGCTCATGTCGGTCTGGGTCAGGCCGTCGAGATATTTCGCCTTCAACGCCTCGCTGCCGAAATTATTGAGCAGCTTGGCGCAGCCGTCAGTGACGTTGATCGGGCAACCCATGCCGAATTCGGTCTGGTTGAACAGGAAGGTGAAGGCGTGCTTGGCGACGACTGGATATTTGTCGGGCCAGCCCATGATGCCCTTGCGGATCGACAACGCATGAATACCGAACTCGCCGAACGCGGCGTTCTCGATCTCGCGATAGGCCGGATGATATTCGATTGTTTGCACGTCGCGGCCGAACTTGTCGCGCTGGTGCAGCACCGGCGTGTGCCGGTCGGCAAGCCGCGCGCATTCGTCGAGATAGCCGCCGGCCAGGCCGCCGAGCCGGTCGAGATGCGGCTCGATGTGGCGGAACAACGCCTCGGGCAGATGCAGCTTGAGAAGATCAGTCAGCGCGGGATCGGCCCGGTAGAAATTCATTCCCGTCGTATCGGGCGCCAGCAGGCCCGGCTGACTGGCGGACGACGTTTTCGGATCCTGCTTGTGCGGCTGCATTGAATTCCCGGCTGCGGTGCTCATTTGTTTGGGCACGACTATCCTCCTCCGGCCGAGCAAAGGAAAGCCCAATGGATATTCCAAAGTACAAGATCGCCCTGATCGTCGGCGCCGGCGCGGGCCTCAGCGCCTCGCTGACGCGGCTATTTTCGCGGGAGGGAATTCGCGTGGCGCTGGGCGCCCGCAGCATCGAGAAGCTCGGCGCGCTCTGCACCGAAACCGGTGCGAAGGCCTATGCCTGCGATACCTCCAAGGCCGAGGATGTCGAGCGTCTGTTTGGTCTGGTCGAGCGCGAGATCGGAACACCCGATATCGTGGTCTACAACGCCTCCGGCCGCTCGCGCGGGCCGTTCGTTGAACTGGTGCCTTCGGAGGTCGAGCAGGCGATCGCGGTCTCGGCGTTCGGCGGCTTCCTGGTGGCGCAAGAGGCGGCGAAGCGCATGCTGCCTAACAAGAAAGGCGCGATCCTGCTCACCGGCGCCTCCGCCAGCGTGAAGGGCTACGCGCAATCGGCGCCGTTCGCGATGGGCAAGTTCGCATTGCGCGGGTTGGCGCAGAGCATGGCGCGCGAATTGTCGCCGCAGGGCATCCATGTCGCGCATTTCGTGATTGACGGCGGCATCCGCAGCGCCGCCCGCACCGAGCCCGCCGACAAGCCGGACTCGATGCTCGATCCCGACGCGATCGCGCTGAGCTACTGGAACGTGCTGCAACAGCCGCGCAGCGCCTGGACCTGGGAGCTGGAATTGCGGCCCTGGGTTGAGAAGTTTTGAGATGACGGAGATCATGCAAGCGGCGTAACGTTCAGGGGCACCATCCGCCGCACTCGTCATTGCGAGCGGAGCGAAGCAATCCATCCACCACAAGCGGTGAAGTGGATTGCTTCGGCGCTTCGCGCCTCGCAATGACGAAGGAAACAGGGGAAGGAAACATGACCGCTGAAATCAAGATCGAAACCGGCACCGACGAACTGCTCTGCGTGATCCGCGACCGCGTCGCCATCATCACGCTGAACCGCCCGGATGCCCGCAATTCGCTGTCGGACACGCTGACGCCGGCGTTGCGCACGATGATCCGAACCTGCGGCGAGAATCCCGAGGTCGGCGTGCTGCTGGTCACCGGTGCCGGCAAGGCGTTCTGCGCCGGCGGCAACGTCAAGGGCATGGGCGCCAATCGCGACCCGAAGAAGCTCGAAATGTCCTATGAGGACAAGGTCGCGGATTTGCAGGAGCGCCAGCGCCTGCTCACCGGCGCGCTCGCCTCGGTGCGCAAGCCGACCATCGCCGCACTGCCCGGCCCCGCGGTCGGCGCTGGCCTTGCGATCGCGATGGCCTGCGACATCCGGATCGCGGCGCAATCCGCCTTCATCTCGACTGGTTACCTGCGCGTGGCGCTGAGCGGCGACTACGGCATGGCCTGGCTGTTGACGCGCCTGGTCGGGACCTCGCGCGCCCGCGAGCTGATGTTCACCTCCGAGAAGGTCGATGCGGCAAGGTGTGAGCAAATCGGCCTCGTCAACCGCGTGGTGCCGGACGAGGCATTGCACGACGAGGCGTTTGCGCTGGCAAAGTCGATCGCCGAAGGCCCGACCTTGGCGCTGCGCTACATGAAGGACAATCTCGACGAAGCACTGCAGTTCGACTTCGCCACCGCACGCGACCACGAGGCCGAGCGGTTGATCCGCCTGACCACGACATCAGATCACAAGGAGGCGGTGCAGGCCTTCATCGAGAAGCGCAAGCCGGTGTTCCGGGGGAGCTAGCCGCGTAGCGCCTTTGAAGTCACCGCTCCCCTTGTGGGAGAGGCGACAGCGAAGCAAGCCGTAACAGCATTCAAAAAGAAAAGGGCCCGGTTCTGGAGGGGCCAGAACCGGGCCTAGTCAGTCAAACCGCAAGCGAGGACATCGCGGCCAAGCGGGAAGTGGCGGCAAGCCGCCAGCTGGCACAGGGAATGTCTTGCGGTTCAACGTGGATCTCTTTCGAGAAGCGCACCAGCTTCCAGTCGCCGGGGCTAGCAGTGAAGGCGTAATCCGATTTGCGGGCGAGGCCGATCATCGTCGCGTTGGACCGCAACGTGTCGCCGAAAATGCGCTCGGCTCCAAAGGACGCCGCGCGGCATTCGAGATTCTTGAGCAGCGCCTTGCCAATGCCGTGGCCCTGCCACCGGTCATCGATCGACAGGCCGAACTCGACGCTCGACGTATCGGCATGGAAGGCGTAGCGGGCTTCGCCGACGATGGTCTCGAAACCATCGACCAGCATCGTCGCGACCACCGTGAACCGGTCAGCCTCGCCGACGTGAACGAAACGCTCGAGCTCCGTCTTCGGCAGCTCGTTCAACGCACCCAGGAAGCGGTTGTAACGGGACCCCGCGGAGAGCGAGCGGATGTAGCTCTGCAGCTCCTCGCGGTCGCGCGGCTCGACGAAGCGCACCTTGATCTCGCTGCCGTTCTTGGCGCGCAGCACGTCAGAATATTGCTTGAGATCGTCGAGATGCAGCGCAGTCATGACACGCTCCTCGGTGAAAATTGGCCGGCGCCCCTCATAGAGGCGGCGCCGGCAAAGGCGTCCTCCTCAGGCCCGCCAGAACGGCTTCTCGGTCTCGAATACGATGTCGCTGCGGGACATGCCGATGTCGTGCAGGTCGCGCTCGGTCCACTGCGACAGCTCGCGGCGGCGCTCATAGCGCTCCCACCAGACGTGAAGGGTCTCGCCGACCTGATGCAAAAGGCCCGGCATATGATGATTTGTCATCGATTCATGGGTGAAAATGGACATTTGCGGCTCCTATCGGTAACCTGTTGGCGGTAATATCGGAGCTATTCGGCCCGTTCACAAACGACACTTTGTACCGCTTCGCATGAATTAAAGTCATGCATTTGGAGACGTGCCAGAGATGACCAGCCGCCTGCCTTCGCTGAACGGCCTCAGGGCATTCGAGGCCGCCGCACGGCACATGAGCTTCACGCTGGCGGCCTCCGAGCTGAATGTGACGCAGACCGCGATCAGCCATCAGATCCGGCGGCTCGAGGAAGAGCTCGGCGTCCGCCTGTTCATCCGCCAGAACCGCTCGCTGAGCCTGACGCCGGAGGCTGCCGAATACCTCCCCGGTATCCGCGCCGCCTTCAATGACCTCAGGCTCGCGACCGACCGCCTGCTGCGCCGCGACGACGATCACGTGCTCACCGTCTCGACGCTGGCATCCCTCGCGGCCAAGTGGCTGCTGCCGCGGTTGTCCGCCTTCCAGGAGGCGCATTCCGGCATCGACGTCCGCATCACCACCTCGACCAGCCTGGTCGACTTCCAGCGCGACAAGGTGGACGCTGCGATCCGCTATGGCCGCGGCCAATGGGCGGGCCTGCGCGCCGACTGGCTAATGGCGGATGAGCTGTTTCCGGTGTGCAGCCCATCGCTACTGCAGGGA
Organism: Bradyrhizobium viridifuturi; assembly: GCF_001238275.1. Classification (GTDB taxonomy): domain Bacteria; phylum Pseudomonadota; class Alphaproteobacteria; order Rhizobiales; family Xanthobacteraceae; genus Bradyrhizobium; species Bradyrhizobium viridifuturi. The sequence continues at coordinate 3,440 of NZ_LGTB01000029.1, read as the reverse complement.
ACCAGACCGCTGAAATGCCCCGAAGACCTCAGGGATCACGTGCTGCTGCACACCAGTAACGCCAACAGCGACGACTGGCGGCTGTGGCTGACTGCGGCGGGCCTTGCGACCGACATCTCCAAGCAGCCGGGGGTGACCTTCGACCTGCTGTTCGTGACGATCCAGGCCGCGATCGACGGCATCGGCATCGCGATGGGCCGCACCTCCTATGTGCAGGACGACATCGCCAAGGGCCGTCTCGTGGTTCCCTTCAAGATCGCACTGCCGGCGGACGCCGGGTTCTACCTGGTCACACCGCAGGGCCGCGCCGATTCACCGAAGCTGTCGGCATTCCGCTCCTGGCTCGGCGCCACGGCGCATACCGCGGCCTGATGCGGCGCACGCAGTCTCTACGGCTTTTTTCCGATAGCGGCGGCGCGATTTCGGGTTGGTCACGCCGGACGGGCGTGCCAAATTGCCGCATACGGCAGTCAACTGCCTTGGCCGGCGAGACAATTTGCGCCGGCCGTTTTGCCACGGGGAGGAAAGGGCGTTATGTCGCAGTCGAGTTCATCGCAAGTCCCGCAAGTCAAATCGCGCCTCGGCGCCATCCTGCGCGCGACCAGCGGCAATTTCCTCGAACAGTTCGACTTCTTCCTGTTCGGCTTCTATGCGCAGGACATCGCTAAGGCGTTCTTTCCCGCCCAGAACGAGACCGCGGCACTGCTCAATGCCTATGGCGTGTTCTGGCTCGGCGCGCTGATGCGCCCCGTCGGCGCCATCGTGCTCGGCTCCTACATCGACCGCATCGGCCGCCGCCAGGGCCTGATCGTGACGCTCGCATTGATGGCGCTCGGCACGGTCGTGATCGCGTTCTGTCCAGGCTATGCCGCGATTGGCATTGCCGCCCCGATCATCGTCCTGGTTGGCCGCCTGATCCAGGGCTTCTCGGCCGGCGTCGAACTCGGCGGCGTGTCCGTCTATCTGTCCGAGATCGCGACGCCGGGCAATCGCGGCTTCTACACGTCGTTCCAATCGTCCAGCCAGCAGGTGGCGATCTTCGTCGCAGCGATCCTCGGCTTCATATTGAGAGAAGCGATTCCGGGCGACACGTTCCTGGATGCCATGGGCGGCATCGCCAAATGGCGTATCCCGTTCTTTGTCGGATGTTTGATCATTCCCGTCATCTTCATGCTGCGGCGGTCGCTCGAGGAAACTCCGGTCTTTCTGGCCATGAAGAAACATCCGACCGCGAGCGAAGTGTTCGCCTCGGCCCTCGCGAACTGGCGCATCGTCATCCTCGGCATGATGATCGCGGTCCTGACCACCACGACCTTCTATTTCATCACGGTGTACGCGCCCGGCTTCGGCAAGGAGCTCCATCTCTCGGCGACCGGAACCCTGCTCGTAACCCTGCTCGTCGCGGTGACGAATTTCATCTGGAATCCGGTCGGAGGGGCCCTCTCGGATCGGATCGGCCGCAAGCCGGTGCTGATCGCGATCGCGTGCCTGTCGTTCGTGACCGCCTACCCGGCGCTGTCCTGGCTCTCGCACGAGCCCACGCTCGGAAAGCTGCTGGCGGTCCAGATGATGCTGTCGTTCTACTTCGGCGTCTACAGCGGCACGATGCTGGGATGTTTGGTCGAGATCGTGCCCGCGCACGTCCGCACCACCTGCTTCTCGATAGCGTTCGCGCTGGCAGCGGGCTTGTTCGGCACCTTCACCCCCTTCGCGGCGACATCGCTGATCGCACGTACGGGCGACAAGGCGTCTCCGGCCTATTGGCTGATGTTCGGCGCGGCGCTCGGCATCATCGCGGCCCTGATCGTCTATCGGGGCGGCCGGACCGTCGAGCAGCGCGAGACGGTGGCGGCCTGATCTTCAGCATGCAATTGGGGCAGGCCGATCGCCTGCCCCGGCATGTTGCTTTCCATGCCAACAACGATAACAAGAGCGCATGGTTGATCTGACGCGCAGGTTCGACGTCTTGGTGATCGGCGGCGGCAACGCTGCCCTCTGCGCTGCGATCAGCGCACGGCGCGCCGGCGCCTCTGTGCTGGTGCTGGAAGGCGCCCCGAAGTTCTACCGCGGCGGCAACACTCGCCACACCCGCAACATGCGCTGCGCCCATGACGCGGCGACCGAGATTCTCACCGGTCCATACACCGAGGAGGAATTCTGGAAAGATTTGCTGCTGGTGACCGGCGGCCAGACCAACGAGGAACTGGCCCGCTTCATGATCCACGAGTCCAAGGACATATTGAACTGGATCGTCGAGCAGGGCGTGCGCTGGCAGCCCTCGCTCGGCGGCACGCTCAGCCTCGGCCGCACCAACTCGTTCTTCCTCGGCGGCGGCCGTGCGATGCTGAACGCGCTGTATCGCACCGCCGAGGAGCTCGGCGTCGATATCCTCTACGATGCGAGGTGATCGATCTGAATATCGAGCACGGCATGTTTCTCTCGGCGCAGCTGAAGCAACCGGTCGGCGGCCGGACCGAGGTGCGCGCCTCGACGCTGGTCGCGGCCGCCGGCGGCTTCGAGGCCAATATCGAATGGCTGAAGGAATATTGGGGCGAGGCCGCCGACAATTTCCTGATCCGCGGCACGCCCTATAATCGCGGCGCGATCCTGAAGATGCTGCTGGCCAAGGGCGTGCAGGAGATCGGCGATCCGACGCAGTGCCACGCGGTCGCGATCGACGCCCGCGCGCCGAAGTTCGACGGTGGCATCATCACGCGGCATGACTCCGTGGTGTTCGGCATCGTCGTCAACAAGCATGCCGAGCGCTTCTACGACGAGGGCGAGGACATCTGGCCGAAGCGCTACGCGATCTGGGGCCGCCTGGTCGCCGCGCAACCGGACCAGATCGCCTACATCATCTTCGATTCGACTGTCGTGACGAGCTTCATGCCGACGCTGTTTCCGCCGATCGCGGGCGCGACGATCGCCGAGCTCGCCGGCAAGCTCGAGCTCGACGCGGCCGCGCTGGAAAAGACCATCACCGACTTCAACGCCGCGGTGCAGACCGGCACGTTCGATCACACCATCCTCGACGACTGCCGGACCGAAGGCATCACGCCGGCGAAGACGCATTGGGCGCGCAGGATCGAGACGCCGCCCTATCTCGCCTATCCGGTGCGGCCCGGCATCACCTTCACCTATCTCGGTACCCGCGTGAACAAGCAGTCGCGGATGCTGATGAAGGACGGCAAGCCGTCGGCCAACATGTTCGCCGCCGGCGAGATCATGGCCGGCAACGTGCTCGGCAAGGGCTATGCCGCCGGCATCGGCATGACCATCGGCAGCGTGTTCGGCCGCGTCGCCGGACGGGAAGCGGCGAAGAATGCGCGGAACTGATACCGCCTTGCTTACCTCGCCCCGCCTGCGGGGAGAGGCCGTATCGCATCGAAGATACGATACAGGTGAGGGGGAGTCTCCAAGAGCACGGTGCCTGGAGAGCC
>NZ_LGTB01000028.1:87500-122931 GCF_001238275.1 Bradyrhizobium viridifuturi | reverse complement strand
CCCGCCGGACAGCACGTTCTCGACACCGCCGCTCGAGACCAGCGTGTTGCTGATGATCGTACCCGCAACATTCAGGGTACCGCTCGACACCGTAAGGTCGTGTGCCGTGCCACCAGCCGAGACATTCAAAGTGCCGCTCGAAACCGTCAGGTGATCCAGCGCACCACCCGCAAGGACATTGACCGTGCCGCCGGAGATGCCGGTGCCGGAACCCGTCACGCCGGTAACGAGACCGCCGGAAAGAACATTTTCGACACCGCCGTCATAGACGGCGCCATTGCTGAGCACGACGCCCGCAACATTGAACGTGCCGCCGCTCGAGACGCCGACGTGAACCGCCGAACCGCCGGCCAGAAGGTTCAATGTGCCGAGAACTCCGGTCCCCGAACTCGTCACGCCGGAGATCAATCCGCCGGACAGCACGTTCTCGATACCGCCGGCCGAGATCAGCGTGTTGCTGGTCATCGCGCCGGCAACATTCATGGTGCCGCCGCTCGACACCGTGATGTTGTGCACCGTGGCGCCAGCGGAGACATTCAGCGTGCCGCTCGAAACCGTCAGGTGATCCAGCGCGCCGCCGCCGAATACGTTGACCGTACCTCCGGATACGCCCGTCCCGGAACCCGTCACGCCGGTGACGACGCCACCCGAGGCAACATTCTCAACGCCGCCGGACAAGACGGCCACATTGCTGAGCACGGTGCCCGACACATTCATGGTGCCGCCGCTCGACACGGTGACGTGGTCTGCCGAACCACCGGCCAGAACATTCAGCACGCCGCCGGCGGAAACGCCGGTCCCCGAGCTGATCGCCCCGGTGATCAGACCGCCCGATTGCACGTTCTCGATACCGCCGCTGGTGATGCTGACATTGCTCAGCGTCACGCCCGCCACGTTGAGGATGCCGCCAGCGGACACGCCGACGAAGGCGGCTGAGCCGCCCGCCAGTACGTTGAGCGTACCGCCCGAAACTCCCGTTCCGGACCCGCTCGCACCGGAGATCGACCCGCCCGCCTCGACGTTCTCGACGCCGCCGCTGTAGACCGCGGTGTTGCTCAGCACGTTGCCGAAGACGTTGAACGTGCCGCCACTCGACACACCGACGTGGACGGCCGAACCACCGGCCAGAACGTTCAGCACGCCGCCGGCGGAAACGCCGGTCCCGGAGCTCGTTGCGCCGGAGATCAGGCCACCCGACTGCACGTTCTCGACACCGCCGCTGGTGATGCCGACCATGCTCAGCACCGTACCGAAGACGTTGAAGGTACCGCCCGCCGACACGCCGACATAGGAGGCCGAGCCGCCGGCCAGCACGTTGAGGGTGCCGCCCGAAATTCCCGTTCCGGATCCGATCTGGCCGGAGATGAAGCCGCCGGACAGGATGTTCTCGACACCGCCGCCGAAGACCGCCGTGTTGCTGGTGATCGTGCCCGCCACATTCAAGGTGCCGCCGTTCGACACCGCGACGCCGTGCACGATTCCGCCGGCGGAGACGTTGAGCACGCCCCCGTTGCTCACAGTGGCGTTTTGCTCGGCTCCGAAAACATTCTCGGTGCCACCGCTGAGCACGGTGCCGATGGCCGTTCCGCCGGACAGAACGTTGAGCGTCTGACCGCTGCTGATAACCAGCCCCAAGTCAGTCTGACCACTGCTCACGGTTATGTTGCCGCTACCACCGGCGCTGGTGAAGAGGAAGATGTCGGTGCCGGAGGCATCGCCTGTGCGGCCGAACGGATTGGAAAAGATCTGGCTCGGGTCCAGCTGAAGCGTCAGCGTGCCGTGATCGTTGGTCGCTATCTGCAGAACGTTATTCGCGCCGAGGCCCACGCTGGTAACGTGCGAAGCGCCCTCGCCGGTAAGGTTGATCGTATCCCCAACAACGAAGCCAAAGATTGTGGCTCCGGGCATCGAGAGGCCATCAATCTCCAGCTTGCCGCCATTCCCCGAGAACCCGGTCCCACCGGAGACGCCAGGCCCGGAGAAGTCAAACTCGCCGGCGGAGCCACCAACCTGGAGCCTGGCCGTACCGCCCCAGACACCGACGCTGCCCGCCGATCCGGCAATGTTGGCGATGCCACCAGAAAACACGTCGAAACGAGTTGCCGAGCCGCCCGCCTCGATATTGAGCGTACCGTAATCGCCCGTGAACGTGCCGCCCGACCCTGAGATCAAGCCGCCCGACAACACGTTCTCGACGCCGCCGCTCGAGATCACACTATTGCCGAGAATGACGCCGGCCACATTGGCCGTGCCGCCGGTGTACACGCCCACAAAGGCGCCCGAACCTCCGGCAGAGATGTTGAGGACGCCTCCCGCAGAAACCCCCGTGCCCGAATGCGAGGCGCCACTGATGAAGCCGCCCGAAAGGACGTTCTCGACGCCTCCCGAAATACCGACGGTGCTCAGCGTTTCGCCGGCGACGTTCATGACACCGCCGGTATAGACCGCGATAAAAGACGCGGAACCACCGGCCAGGATGTTCTCCACGCCACCTGAGAAAACGCCGGTGCCCGAACCGATACCGCCGCTGGTGAAGCCGCCTGACGATATGTTCAGCACGCCGCCGCTGCTGACACGGATATGATCCACCACGCCGCCGGACAGCACGTTGACGGTGCCGTTGTCGCTATTGAAAACGCCCGTGCTGCCGCTGCCGGTACCGCTCATCACGCCGCCGGCGCTGATGGTCACGCTGCCGCCGCTTGAAATCGTGGTCGAGTCTACGTAGCCGCCGGAATCGACCAGGAGCTGGCCACCACTACTCAGCGTCGTCGAGACCGCGGAGCCTCCGTTGAGGACCTCAAGCGTATCGCCGCCCGCTTCGATCAAACCTGAGCTGGTAAAACCCGAGCTTACAAAAGTGGTGGTCATGGCAGCGCTCCCCCATGAAAATCGTCAGTGCTTAAAAAAATCGGCTAGAGCTTGAATCCGGGAATAGTCCTGATCACCGATTTGACGTGATCCAAGGTGATCAGCCTTGTGCACTCGAACTGACGCGGCGTCCCCTTGTGACGGGGGCACCAGAAAAAATCCTTGTGGTCGAATCGAACTGCCGGATCGTTCCAGCAGCTGTTGCACGCGTGGTAATTGATGACGCGATATGGCGTAGCAAATTCATTTGTCGGATGCGTGAAGCCCGAGATCATGACGACCGGGGTGCCGACCGCCCAGGCCAGCCACGCAAGCCCACTGGAGAGACCGACGAAGAAGTCCGCGTGCTGGAGCAGATTGGCCCGTTCCTGAATGGGACGGTCACCGGTCCAGTCTTCCGCGCCGTTCGGAATGTGATTCCAGACGAGCTCGTGGCCGTGCGTCGGTTTCTGATCGATGCAGATCACGCGGTAGCCGGCCTGCGTGAGAAAACCGGTCAGCTCCCGCCAGCCGTTGGGGTTATTCCAGTACTTGCATTGCGTGGTGCTCTGCACCGCGATGCAGACGTAAGGCTCGGGGATCGGCCTTTGGTCATCAGCCAGCGAGATGCGTGGCGCGACTTCGGTCGGATCGACGCCGAGGATGTATCCGGCGGTCCGATGCAGTCCGACAAAGCGGAAGTCGCATGGTTGATAGACGAAGTTCTTGTCGTCGAAAAACAATCCGACGCTGTACGTGGCGTAGTAGCGATCGGTTTGAATCTCCTCGTGCGTGACGAAGTTGATGTCGGGGTACGCATCCCGAAACAGCGGAATCAACTTCTCCGCCATTGCACAGGTCAGCCTGCAATCGTGAGCTTCCCTGAACTTCGCCACATAGGGAAACCAGCCGACCGTGTCTCCCAGCGTCCCGATCGGAAGCTGGATCAGAACGTGACGATCCGTCGCGTTGTACTCGTGCGAGAAGATGACATCATCGCCTTGCAAGACTTCGATGCGGAAGCGAATGTAGTAGCGCTTTGAGCTGTTGACGCGACCGCCCGCGAACTGCGTCTCGAAGAGAAGGTTGCCGGTCTCGGCGTCCCAGAGCCGCACGCGCCATGGGCTTTCTCCCGGGGGACAAAACACCCGGGCGCCGTCGTTGAAGTCGAAGCGCAGCCCCTTCGGACCCACTTGGGTCGGCTGTTCGGCTGCAGGAGGATAGGCAGGTTTCGGCGCGTCGGCACCCGACGCGACAGCGTCCGGCTTGCCCGATACAGCGCTCGTCGAACGATCAACGATTATTTTGGGTTGGTCGGTGACATCGTCAATCGAACGCTTCAGCCCGATCGCCGGCGCAACGGCAATGGCATTCACGAAATATCCCCTGCCCTGAAATAATAAACAGCCTCTTAAAAAGTGCAGCGAAGGTAAGCGAGATTGACAACCGCGTCAACGGACGAAAACCTTAGCGGGTACCCCTCGCAGCCGTTCCCACGCGGCAGACACAAAGAAACACACAACGATGAGCCGCAATCCCAGCAAGATCCCGTTTGTGATCGCAGCGTCGACGCATGGCCCGCTGATCGTCAACCGGCTGGACTACCACATCGCGGGCGGCCACACTTTTGGAGTCGGGATTCAGATTCTCGAGCATGGCACGTTCGACGCCACTGAAATCGAGCTGACGAAGGGTCTTCTTGCACTGCGAAGAACCTACCGGGGCGATGGCGTGGTCGCGATCGACTGCGGGGCGAACATCGGCGTTCACACCATCGAATGGTCTAGGCACATGGACGGCTGGGGCTCGGTCGTTGCCATCGAGGCGCAGGAGCGGGTCTACTACGCCCTTGCCGGCAACATCGCCATCAACAACTGCTTCAACGCGAGGGCGATGCACGCGGTCATTTCGTCGGAAGCCGGAAAAACCCGGGTGCCGGCCCTCAGTCATCAGGAGCCCGCCAGTTTCGGCAGCCTGGAGGTGACGCAACGCTCCGCCACGGAACAGATCGGGCAGCAAATCGATTATTCAGAGGCTAGCGGGATTGAGACGACAATGATTACGCTGGACTCGCTGAACCTGGGCCGCTGCGACCTGATCAAGATCGACGTCGAGGGGATGGAGTTGAAGGTGCTGGAGGGCGCCAGCGCCACGATCCGGCAGCATCATCCGATCATCCATGCGGAATTCATCAAGACCGACAAGGCCGCCCTGGTTCGTACGCTGAACGATCATGGATACCGCACCTACGACGCGGGGCAAAACTGCCTTGCGATCCACGAATCAGATCCAAGCCTGAGCCACGTGGAATCCCGGACCACGTCGTGACGGCCTGACCGCCGGGCGTCGTCACCGCTCGCGGAGGGCATCCTGCCGGTAGCGCATGATCGGCGACAACAGATAGCTCATGATGCTGCGGGCACCCGTCCTGATTTCGACGGTGACGGTCATTCCCGGCGAAAGACTGATCTCCTTGTCGTCGACGACCATCTTGGTCCGGTCGATCGAGACGTGCGCGATATACACCGGCCCCTGCCCCTTCGGCTCGCTGCTCTCCTCCGTCCCAGCAGCATTGGGCTCGCGGGCGGAATCCCGTGCCTTGTCGCGGGAGACGGAATCGGGCGAGACGCTGACGATCTTGCCGTGCAGCAGGCCGTAGCGCGTGAAGTTGAAGGTATCGACCTTGATTTCGGCGTCCTGCCCGGGGTGCACGAATCCGATATCGCGATTCGAAACCATCGCCTCGATTTCAATCAGATTGTCGCTCGGCACGACCACCGCAAGCGTCTGGGCGGGCGTGACGACACCGCCGACCGTGTGCACGGCCAATTGCTGCACCACGCCGTCGATCGGCGCCGCAAGCTTCTGAAGATTGGTCTTGTGCTCGGCCTTGGACACCTCGTCCTTGAGACTGCCGGCCTTCTGCGTCGCCTTGGCCAGGTCGTCATACAGGCGATGCCGGTATTCCGAGACAAGCTTGGCGCGCGTCTCGTCGAGCGCGGCCACGGCAGCATTGCCCTCCTGGAGCTTGCTTTTCTGCACCAGGATGTCCTGCTGCATCCCGACGAGCTCCTGAAGCTCCTGCAGATATTGCAGCTTTGAACCGTATTCCCGGTCCGCGAGGTACTTGCGGACGTTGACGCGCTCCTGCAGCACCGGCAGCAAGGCTTCAATCTTGGCGATGCCGGCGTCGATCGTCTTGGTCTCCGCCACCTTCTGCACCCGCTGCCGATCCAGCTCGGACAATTTGGCGCGCTGCTCGGAATCCTGACTGCGCAGATACTCCAGATGCATCTGAATCAAGGCAGGCGGCGTGTCCTCCGGCGCGCCGTCGAGCGCGCTCGTGTTGCCGTCGAGCGCAGAGCGTGTGCGGGCAATGTCCAGCAATGACGCGAGAAGATCGTTTTTCAGGTGCAGAAGCTCGGCCTGATTGCTGGTCGGATCCAGCTCGATCAGAATCTCGCCGGCCTTGACGGTTTGACCGTCGCGGACGTGAATGGCCCGCACCACCCCGATCTCAAGCGGCTGGACCAGCTTCACGCGGTCGCCCGGCACGATCTTTCCGGGAGCAGAGGCAACGATATCGATCTTGCCGAGGCCGGCCCATGCCACGGCGCAACAGAACAGGGCGGCAAGCAAGATGGCCGTCAGCCTGGCGGTCGGAGATGGTGGCGTCTCGACGATTTCGAGGGCCGCCGGCAGGAACGCCAGCTCGTCCCGCGTTTTACGCCCGACCGCAGGCGCTTCACGAGCCGACTTCATGGATCCCCGCCTGCAACCGGTATAGCGACGCGTATCTTCCGCCCGAGCTCAGCAACTCCTCGTGGGAGCCCTGCTCAACCAGCCGGCCGCGATCGATGGTGATGATTCGATCGGTGCGCCGGACGGCGGACAGCCGGTGCGCGATGACAAAGACCGTTCGCCCCTTCACGATCCGGTTCATATTGTCCTGGATGACCCGTTCGCTTTCGTAGTCCAGCGAACTGGTCGCTTCATCGAAGATCAGGATGCGCGGATCGGTGATCAGGGCGCGCGCGATCGCGATGCGCTGGCGCTGTCCTCCCGACAGACTGGAGCCGCGCTCGCCCACGACGGTGTCGTAGCCTTCCGGCAGTTCCAGAATGAATTCGTGAGCCCCCGCAAGCTGGGCCGCGGCGACCACCTTCTCCATCGGAGCGGCCGGGTCGGCGAGCGCGATGTTTTCCCGGACGCTGCGATTGAACAGCACGTTTTCCTGCAGCACGACGCCGACCTGGCGGCGCAGCCACGCCGGATCGACCATCGCAAGGTCGATGCCGTCGACCAGGACCCTGCCCTTCTCCGGAACGTAAAGGCGCTGAACCAGCTTCGTGAAGGTGCTCTTGCCCGACCCCGACGGGCCGACGATGCCGACGACCTGGCCGGCGGGAATGTTGATGTTGATCTCGTGCAGCACTTCGGGTCCATCGACCCGGTATCGGAACGACACGTGCTCAAGCGTGACCTGCCCCTTGATCGGCGGCGGGACTGCGCGGCCGGGGCTGAAGGTCTGCTCGGCCGGCGTATTCAGGATGTCGCCGAGCCGCGCAACCGAGAGCCTCGCCTGGTGGAAGTCCTGCCAGAGCTGCGCCAGCCTCAGGACTGGCGCGCTGACGCGCGACGAGAACATGTTGAAGGCGATCAGCTCGCCGACCGTGAGGCTGCCGTCGATCACCAGCTTGGCCCCGGCGTAAAGGATCACCGCGGTGACGAGCTTGCTGACGAACTGGACCGATTGGCTCGCAACGTTGGCGAGGCTGAGCACACGGAAGCTGGCCGCGACGTATCCGGCAAGCTGCTCCTCCCAGCGCCGCTGCATCTGCGGTTCGAGCGCCATCGCCTTGATGGTCTCGACCCCGGTCACGCTCTCGACGAGGAAGGCCTGGTTCTCGGCCCCGCGCTCGAACTTGGTGTCGAGGCGCTGACGGAACAGCGGCGTCGCGCCGGCCGAGATGCCGACATAGAGCGGGAAGGATCCGAGCACGATCCAGGTCAGGATCGGCGAGTAGACGAACATCACCGCGATGAAGACGACGGTGAAGAACAGGTCAATCACGACCGTCAGGGCGGAGCCGGTCAGGAAGTTGCGGATGTTCTCGAGCTCGCGGACCCGCGCAACCGAATCGCCGACCCGGCGAGCCTGGAAGTAGGCAATGGGCAGCCCGATGAGGTGCCGAAACAAGCGGGCTCCCAATTCGACATCGATCCGGTTCGTCACGTGGGAGAACAGATAGGTCCGCAATATCGCAAGCGCCGTCTCGAACACCGCGATGCCGATCAATCCCACGACGAGCACATCGAGCGTGCTGAGAGTGTGATTGACCAGGACCTTGTCGATCACCACCTGAAAGAACAGCGGTGACACCAGCGCGAACAGCTGCAGGAAGAAGGAGGCGATCAACACCTCCACGAAATGGTATCGATACTTGTGGATCGCGCCCAGAAACCATGACAGGTCGAAGCGGCGTGCAAGATTGACCAGTCCGGCGCGGCGGCTGACCAGGATCATCCGGCCTGACCACACCGCTTCCAGATCGGCCCGCGTGATCAACTCCGGGCGCTCCGACAGCGGCGATTGCACGAGGATCTTGTCGGCGCCGACCTTGGCAAGGATCAAATGGCCACCGTCGCGCAACAACGCGATGGCAGGAAGCGGAGCCTTCTCGAGCCTTAGCCAGTTGGTCGTCACTTCCCGAGCCTTGACGCCGGTCGAGCGCGCGTAGCGCAGCATCTCCGGCGTTCCGACCGGTCCATTGCCGAACTGGTGACGAATCTGGTCGACATCGGCGGGGATGCCGTGAAAACGCAGCAGCATCGCGAGTGCAACGATCCCGCTGTCTGCTGCCGTACCGCTCCGCGTTTCAATCATCTCGCGATTTAATCTGCTCAGTAGCTGAAAATAACTGCCGTCGAACGCGAACCGACACCGTCGGGAGCGCCCCGTCCCTGCTCCTTCGACCTCGTCGCCAGCGCAAACCGACTATTCGCAACGAACCGACAGAGCAGCAGATGAATATGACGCCCAGAGTACTATGTCTCTTTGGCGGGATGCAATTGGCGTTGTGAACGAACGACCGAATTCACGAGCAACATCATGCCGATCCCGGAATCCCTCGTCGGAACCGCCCGCAGCTGAACCACGCTCCGTAGTCTTACGGGCCGCGGCGCTTGAGATGGCCGTCATCGGCGTCGCAGCGACGATCGCATCGGCCGGGTGACGTATAAGAGTGTCGTGCCGAGCTGATATTACAGCCTGCAGAAATGGCGCGAACTCTGTTCCACGCCCAAGTTCAGGCCGATCGCACCCGAGGCGCTGTACATGAACAGCCTCACGCACCACCGCAGCCCGCGCTCGACGTCTGTTGACTACCCGTGACTGATCAGCATGAATAGTACTTATTATTGGTACGCTACCATAGATTGAAAGTCCGACCAAGATGCCTTGGAATTATTCAGTAACATTGAACGATTCTTCGAACGCAGGCGCGTCCGCCGAAGCCTCGCTTGTTTACGATCTCGAGCAGGCCCTCAATGTCTGGCAGCGCTATATCCTGGGCATTGGCACCCTGGTGGTGCAGCTCAACATCCTGCCCACCAGCGTTGGCCGTGCCGATGGCGGGCCGACCACGAGCTACTATGTCGGAACAAATGGCACGCTCCCGTTGTACGAGCCGTCAAGCCAATACGAGCTGACCACCGGGCAGCATGTCTCGGGCGCGACAAGCGACATCACCATCAACATCGATCCCGGCTATTTCCAGTACATCGACATGGCTTATGGCCTGACCTACGCCAGTCAGGTGCCTGGAAACGTGATCAATCCGATCGACGTCTTTCTGCATGAGCTGATGCACGGCTTCGGCATGACGGGCTGGTACGACCAGAGCGGCCAGCTTGCCGGCCAATACGAATCGACGTTCGACAATCTGATTCAGAAGACCGCGATGGGCGCATACTTTATCGGCGCCAATGCCGAGGCCGCCTATGGCGGCCCGGTGCCCCTGACCACAAACAGCACCACCCAGAACTACTATCATTTCGGCAACCAGCAATCCGACTTCTACGCCACCCCGTCGACCGTCAAGGATCCGCTCACGCTGGATTTGATGAACGGGATCGTCTTCTACCCCGATTACCAGTACGCGATCTCCAATTTGGACATCGGCGTTCTGAAGGATCTGGGGTACAGCATCCGGACGACGCCGGTCGTCACCGCCGGCGACCAGTCCGCAGGAAGAAATCAGATCTACGCGGCCTCGTCGCTGTTCTCGGTGAACATGGCCACCGGCGATTCCATCACCGAATATTCCTTCTGGGACACCAACGGCCACGGTTACTGGACGGTGGGAGGCGTCGCCCAGGGCACCAACACCGAGATCGACATCAACGCGTCGCAGCTGGCTCAGGTCAATTATCAGGCCGGACCCGGCTCGGACACATTGTGGGTGAGAGCGTTCGACGGCTATTTGTGGAGCGACTGGAAATCCTTCGTGATCTCGCCGGCCGATCATGCACCCGTGGTCACGGCAGCAAACGTGACCGCCGCGCATATGGAGCTCGCGGCGGCTGCCTCGTCCCTGTTCTCCGCCAGCGACCCGGACAGCGACACGATCACCGAATATGCATTCTGGGACACGCAGGGCAACGGCCATTGGACTATCGGCAGTGTTGCGCAAGTCACCAACGCCGAGATTGACGTCGCGGCCGCCAACCTCTCGCAAGTGAGCTATGTGTTCGGTTCGGCCCCCGACACGCTCTGGGTCCGCGCCTATGATGGATATCTCTGGGGAGCATGGGTCCCGTTCACGGCGACGCCAGGCGTCGACCATCCTCCCGTCGTTTCCGCTTCCGGCTTCACGGCGGCACACGGGCAAACGTCGATCGCGGCTTCGAGCCTGTTCAGCGCCTCCGACCCGGATAGCGATCCGATCACCCAGTACGCACTGTGGGACAGCAACGGCAACGGCGCATGGGTGGTGAACGGTGCCGTTCAAGCCACCAATGCGGAAATCGACATCACTGCGGCGCAGCTTGCCCAGACCAGCTACCAGTTCGGCTCGGCTCCGGACCAGCTTTGGGTGAGGGCTTACGATGGAACGCTGTGGGGCGCATGGGTCCCGTTCACGGTCACGCCTGGTCCCGATCATGCGCCGGTGGCCAGCGCGACCGATTTTGCGGCGACCCATGGCGAGGATATCGCCGCATCCAATCTCTTCAGCGCAACCGACGCCGACAACGACACGATCACCGCCTATCAGGTTTGGGATTCAACGAGCGATCCCTCCAGCGGTCATTGGGTGGTCGGCGGAGTGGCGCAGGCTGCCAACATCGCGATCGATGTTTCACCTGCTCAATTGACGAACACCTCTTTCCAGTCGGGCTCCGGCTCGGATGACCTGTGGGTGCGAGCCAATGACGGCATCACATGGGGTGCCTGGAAAGAGTTTCACGTCAACGCGCCGATCGACCACGCGCCGGTGGTCAGCGCGTCGGACATGACCGCCACGCATGGTCAGGACATCGCCGCGTCCAACCTGTTCGCGGTCAGCGATCCCGACAGCGATACGATCACCAATTATCAGTTCTGGGACTCGACGACCGATCCCGCCAGCGGGCATTTTGTCGTGGCCGGCGCCGCACAGCCGGCGGGCCAGGCCATCGATGTCAGCGCGGCACAGCTGGCCAATACATCATTCCAGAGCGGTTCAGGCTCCGACGACCTCTGGGTGCGAGCCTTCGATGGCATGGTCTGGAGCAACTGGAAGGAATTCCACGTCAACGCGCCGCTCGACAATCTTCCGATCGTGACGGCCGCCGACGCTGCGGCGAGCCACGGCCAGGATATCGCGGCTTCCGCGCTGTTCTCCGCCACCGACGCGGATGGAGACACCATCGCGAATTTTCAGGTGTGGGATTCGACGTCGGATCCGAGCAGCGGGCACTGGGTGGTCGGCGGAGTGGCTCAGGGCACCAACGTCGCGATCGATGCCACTGCTGCCCAGCTCTCGAGCACGAGCTTTCAGAGCGGCTCCGGTTCGGACGATCTGTGGGCGCGGGCTTACGACGGCATTGCCTGGGGGCCGTGGAAGGAATTTCACGTCACCGCACCGATCGACCAGGCTCCGATCGTCTCCGCGGCCGACTTCCACGCCACGGCCAACCAGAGCGTGGCCGCATCGAACCTGTTTTCGGTGACCGATCCCGACGGCGACAGCATCACCCAATATCAATTCTGGGATTCGACCACGTCAGCCAACAGCGGTCACTGGAGCATCGGCGGCAACGCGCAGCCCACCAACACCGCCATCAATGTCAGCGCGGCCCAGCTTGCCAGCACCACCTTCCAGGGCGGAACCGTCACCGACGACCTCTGGGTTCGCGCCAAAGACGGCATGATGTGGAGCGCCTGGCAGGAATTTCACTTCATCGTCTAGCGCGCGGACCGGTTTGCCGGGAGGCAGTGATCGGTCCTCCGGTACCGACGATCGAGGCGAACCTTCTCCCAAAACAAAAATGGCCCGCGAGATGCGGGCCATTTCATCGGAACCGGTAGGTCCGAACTTGGTTGCGGGGATAGGATTTGAACCTATGACCTTCAGGTTATGAGCCTGACGAGCTACCGGGCTGCTCCACCCCGCGTTAAACCGTTGCGTGCCTTTCAGGAAGGGTGCCCGAACCTGCCGGCCAACGCTTGTAACGGCGCCGATCGATCCGTCCGGAGAGCTTCCTGAGAAGGCGACCCGGGCCGAAGCCGTCGGGTGCGGGGCGTATGTATCAACGTGAGGTCGGTTTGGAAAGCCCCGGATGCGGGTTTTTGAGGATTTTGTGACGTCCAAATCACCGGTTTTCCTGACAGAATTACCGCCGGGAACCGGGCCTTGCCAGATCGCACGCAAAAGCGGAGCTTGGCGCCAATAAAATCCGTCAAGGAATCGTCATCCGAGGGGAAACGCCAATGGACCGGCCATTGAAGAGCCCGGGGCTGTACGCGCTTGAGGAGGTCTTTCACCGCCAATTCGAGCTGTCGCGCAGCGAGCCGGCGCCGACCTTGCAGGCGCGGCTGGACCGACTGCGGCGCCTGCGCGCCGCGCTGACCGAGAACGAGGCGCGATTCGAGGCGGCGATCTCGGCCGATTTCGGCCACCGCTCCACCGTCGAGACCGCGATCGCCGAGACCATGCTGGTGCTTGGCGAGATCAGGCGTGCCGCCAAGCACCTCAAGGGCTGGATGGCGCCCGAGAGGATCCCGACCACGGTACAGTTCGCGCCGGCCAAGAACCGGCTGATCCCGCAACCGCTCGGCGTGGTCGGGATCATCGCACCGTGGAATTATCCGCTGCAGCTGACGCTGGCGCCCGCGGTCGCGGCGATCGCGGCCGGCAACCGCGCCATCATCAAGCCGAGCGAGCTGGTGCCGCGATTCTCCGAATTGCTGATGGAGACGATCGCCAAGAAATTCGACACCGCCGAGCTCGCGGTCACCGATATCGACGACGACATCGCGAAGGCCTTTGCGGCGCTGCCGTTCGATCATCTGATCTTCACCGGCTCGACCCGAATCGGCCGGCTGGTCGCCGAGGCGGCCGGCCGCAACCTCACGCCGGTGACGCTCGAGCTCGGCGGCAAATCGCCCGCGATCGTCGACGGTTCCGCCGACATCGACGAGGCCGCGCAACGCATCGCCTATGGCAAGCTGCTCAATGCCGGCCAGACCTGCATCGCGCCCGACTACGTGCTGGCGCCGCAAGCCTCGGTGCAGCCGTTCGCGATCCGGTTGCAGGGCCACATGCAGCACATGTTCGGCACCGACCCCAGAAATCCCGACTACACCTCGATCGTCTCGGACCGGCACTACGCCCGGCTCGAGGCCCTCGTCGCCGACGCCGCCGCGAAGGGCGCGACCATCATGCAGCCGGCAGCGCCGAACGATCCGGAGTGGAAGCAGCGGCGCAAATTCCCGCCGACCGTCATCGTCGATGCGACGCCTGAGATGACCGTGATGCAGGAGGAAATCTTCGGGCCGCTGCTGCCGGTCATCGCCACCCGTGACTCAACGGAGGCGATCGCCTTCATCAACAAGCGCGACCGCCCGCTGGCGCTGTACTGGTTCGGCACCGATCACGCCGCCCGCGACGCGGTGCTGGCGCGCACGGTGTCCGGCGGCGTCACCGTCAATGACTGCCTGTTCCATTTCGCGCAGGCCTATCAGCCGATGGGCGGCGTCGGCGCGTCCGGCACCGGCGCCTATCACGGCGAATGGGGATTCAGGACGCTCACGAAGCTGAAGCCGGTATTCTACCGCTCGCGGTTCAACAGGCTCGCCGACCTCTATCCGCCCTATGGCGCGAAGATCGCGCGGCTGGAGAAGCTGATGCGGATGTTGTCTTAGCGGCGTCATTCCGGGGCGATGCGAAGCATCGAGCCCGGAATCCATTTATCCGCATCGATGCGGCGCAATGGATTCCGGCTTCGCGCTGCGCGCGCCCTCAGGTGCGCAATTGCGCACCGGGGAATGACAACAAATAACTTGCATGGGGGAAACAAAAATGACTGACACATTCGATTTCGTGGTGGTGGGTGCCGGCTCCGGCGGCTGCGCGGTGGCGGGGCGGTTGTCGGAGGATCCGGCGACCTCGGTGGCGGTGCTCGATGCCGGCGGCAAGAACGACAATTGGGTGGTGACCACGCCCGGCGCCATCATTCTGATGCTCTCGGGCAAGATCAACAACTGGGCGTTCGACACGGTGCCGCAGAAGGGTTTGAACGGCCGCATCGGCTATCAGCCGCGCGGCAAGGGCCTCGGCGGCTCCTCGGCCATCAATGCCATGGTCTATATCCGCGGCCATCGCGCCGACTACGACCACTGGGCTTCGCTCGGCAATACCGGCTGGAGCTATGCCGACGTGCTGCCCTACTTCAAGCGTTCGGAGAACAACACCGAGCTCGACGGCGAATATCACGGCAAGGGCGGGCCGCTCAACGTCACGGGCCTGCAGTCGGACAATCCGGTCAAGGAGATGTTCCTGCAAGGCGCGCGCGAGGGTCAGTTCCGGATCCGCGACGATTTCAACGGCGCCGAGCAGGAAGGCCTCGGCATCTACCAGGTGACGCAGCGGAACGGAGAGCGCTGGAGCGCGGCGCGCGGCTACATCCATCCCCACATGGGCCGCCGGCCCAATCTGCGCATCGAGACGCAGGCGCACGCGACCCGCATCCTCTTCGAGGGCAAGCGTGCCGTCGGCGTCGAGTACATGCAGGGCAAGGAGAAGAAGGTGCTGCGCGCGCGGCGCGAGGTCATCCTCGCTGCCGGCGCGTTCCAGTCGCCGCAATTGATGATGCTGTCGGGCGTCGGCGACGCCGCAGCGCTCGGCAAGCACGGGATCGCCAGCGTGCATCAGCTGCCGGGTGTCGGACAGAACCTGCAGGATCATCCGGACTTCGTGTTCGGCTTCGCCTCCGACGCACCTTATTTCTCGGGACTGTCGTGGAGCGGGATCGGGCGGATCATCAAGGGCATCGGGCAATACCGGCGCGAGCGGCGCGGCCCGATGACCTCGAACGTCGCCGAATGCGGCGGCTTCCTGAAGACGCGGCCCGACCTCGACGTCCCCGACATTCAGCTGCATTTCTGCATGGCCATGGTGGAAGACCACGGCCGCAAGCCGCGCTGGGGCACCGGCTTCTCCTGCCATGTCTGCCTGCTGCGGCCGGCGAGCCGTGGCAGCGTGTGGCTGAACAGCGCCGATCCCATGGCAGCTCCCGCGATCGATCCGAATTTCTTTGGCGAGGAAAGCGACGTCGAGACCATGGTCGCCGGCTTCAAGATGACGAAGCGGCTGCTCGACACGCCGGCGCTGCGCGCGCTGCAGCAGAAGGACATGTTCACCGCAGATGTCCGCACCGACGACGATATCCGCAGCATCCTGCGGGCGCGCTCCGACACCGTCTATCACCCTGTCGGCACCTGCAAGATGGGCACCAATGATCCGCTCGCGGTGGTCGATCCGACGCTGCGCGTGCACGGGCTCGACGGCCTGCGCGTGGTCGACGCCTCGATCATGCCGACGCTGATCGGCGGCAACACCAATGCGCCGACCATCATGATCGGCGAGAAGGCCGCCGACATGATCCGGGCGGAGATGCGCGCGGGGTGAACTTCTTTGTCATTCCCCGGTGCGCAATTGCGCACCTGAGGGCGCGCGTGAGCGCGTGCCCGGAATCCATTTATCCATTGAACCCGCGGCTCGATGGATTCCGGGCTCGCGACTTCATCGCGCCCGAAATGACGGCGAGCGCCGGTGACGAGGATGATTTCTTTACCGGCATCGAATAGGCCGGACATCGACAGGTTGCCGGAAGTAGGCGCTTGATCGCTACAATTGTCCTGGATGCAAGCCGGTTTCATCAACCTGGGGACCGTAGGAGATCGGGCAGGAAATTCTTACCCATGAACCTCTTCGATGCCGCCGTGATCCTCGGCTTGCTGTTTGCGGTCGTGACCGGCTTCACGACCGGCCTGCTGCGCAGCGCGGTCACCATCCTGGCCTATCTCGTCGCGATGCCGCTCGCGGTCGCGGCGCTGGCGATGATCGGGCCCCACATCGCGACGTTGCCGTCGTCGCCGTTTCCGCCCAACGGGGTGCTGCTGTTCGGACTGTTCCTCGTGATCGGCGTCATTCTCGGAAAGATGGCGCGGACGATGCTCGACGACACCATCGGCGCCGAGATCGGGATCGGAGACCGCCTCGGCGGCGCGCTGCTCGGCGCGGTCAGGGTCGGTCTCGTCGTGACCACGCTGGTGCTGGTGTTCGATCAGCTGGTGCCGCTGGCGAGGCAGCCGCAGTTCCTCAACGGATCGCAGTTGCGGCCGCTGTTCTCCGCGGCCGGGCAGGCCGGATTCCGCTCGCTGCCACCGGAAGCCACCATGGCGATCGAGCGGCTGCGCCGGGAGCAGCGCATCTAGTTGATCGAGACGACCCGTTGTTCCTGCCCGGCATGCACTTATGCATTGCACCTCTCTTACCGACGCCGCCGGGCTTGGCTAGAATGCCGCTATCAAACCTTTAAAAACCACCTGACATCACAGGGAGTAAAACTCGTGGATCTTGGAATCAAAGGCCGCCGCGCCATCGTCTGCGCATCGAGCAAGGGACTGGGCCGCGCCTGCGCGATCGCCCTCGCCAATGAAGGGGTGCATGTCACGTTGACGGCACGCGGCGCCGAGGCGCTGAAGCAGACCGCCGAAGAGATCCGCAAAAGCCACCCCGGCGTCACCGTGACCGAGATCGTCGGCGACATCACGACGGCGGCGGGACGCGAAGCGGTGCTGAAAGCCTGCCCCGAGCCGGACATCCTGATCAACAATGCCGGCGGTCCGCCACCCGGCGATTTCCGCAACTGGACCCGCGACGACTGGATCAAGGCGATCGACGCCAACATGCTGACGCCGATCGAGCTGATCAAGGCGACCGTCGACGGCATGATGGCGCGCAAGTTCGGTCGTATCGTCAACATCACCTCGCGGCGGTGAAAGCCCCGATCGAGATCCTCGGCCTGTCCAACGGCGCGCGCGCCGGCCTCACCGGCTTCGTCGCCGGCTTGTCGCGCAAGACCGTGATCAACAACGTCACCATCAATGGCCTGCTGCCGGGCCCGTTCGACACCGACCGGCTGCGCGGCACCGCCAAGCCCGAGGCCGAGAAGCGCGGCATCTCGGCCGATCAAGTCCTGACCGAGCGCGCCAAGTTGAACCCCGCCGGCCGTTTCGGCCGTCCCGACGAATTCGGCTATGCCTGCGCTTTCCTGTGCGGCGACAAGGCCGGCTTCATCACCGGGCAGAACATCCTGCTCGATGGCGGCGCCTTCCCGGGCACGCTCTAGTGCCGCCGATTTGAAGCTCCTGCACCGTATGCCGCGAGGCCAATTGGGAGCTTCAAATCGATCGAGCGGCACTAGAGATTCAAGAGTCTTCTAGCGCCCTCTTGCTTTCCGAAGTTCGCGCAAGAGGTCGCTGGACGAGTTCACGAACTTCGGAAAGGGGCGCTAGATGAGAGCGGTCTGGTACGAACGGACCGGCGCGGCGCCGACGGTTCTCACCGTCGGCGAGATGCCGACGCCCGACGCTGGTCCCGGCGAGGTCCGCATTCGCCTCGAGCCTCCGGCGTCAATCCGGCCGATGTCGGCCGCCGCAGCGGCAACTATCGCGCGATGGAGTTTCCGCGCGTGATCCCGAACAGCGATGGCGCCGGGATCATCGACCAGCTCGGTGAAGGCGTGACGCGCTTTGCCGTCGGCGATCGCGTCTGGCTGTTCAACGGCCAGCGCAACGGCCGCGCCTTCGGCACTGCCGCCGAGTACATCACGCTCGCCGACTATCTGGTGACGCCGCTGCCGCAGGACGTGTCGTTCGCGGCCGGAGCCACGCTCGGCATTCCCTGCATGACCGCATGGTGTGCGCTGTTTGCCGACGGTCCGGTCGCAGGCCAGACGGTGCTGGTCACCGGCGGCGCCGGCGCGGTCGGCCACTACGCCGTGCAACTGGCGAAGTGGGGCGGCGCGCGGGTGATTGCGACGGTCAGCTCGCAGGTCAAGGACGTCGAGGCGCGGCTTGGCGGCGCCGACATGGTCGTCAACTACCGGACCGAGGACGTGGTCGCCAAGGTCATGGCGTTCACCGAGAACCGCGGCGTCGACCGCGTGATCGACGTCGATTTCGGCGGCAACCTCGCAACCACGCTGAAGCTCATGGCGCTGAACTCGACCATCGCGGTGTACGCCACCAATGGCAACCGCACGCCCACGCTGCCGGTGCGCGAACTGATGGAGAAGTGCATCACGGTGCGCTCGCTGGTGCTGTTCGCGCTGCCGCCGCCGCTGCTCGCCGCCGCGCAGGCCGACATCACGAAATGGCTGGAATCGGGCACCCGCGTGCACAACATCGCCGGACAATTCGCACTTGCCGAGACCGCCGATGCCCACCTTGCCGTCGAGAAGGGCGACAAGATCGGCACCGTGATCGTCGACTGCGCCAGATAACAAGAACCGAGGATACGCCGCATGCACTGGACCGTAGGCAAGGTCAGGATCACCAAGGTCGTCGAGCTGGAGACCGTCGGCAGCACACGCTTCATCCTGCCGCTCGCAGGCCGCGAGGAGATCCAGCGCCTGCCCTGGCTGATCCCGCATTTCGCCAATGAGGACGGCCGGCTGAAAATGTCGATCCATTCGCTGCTGGTGGAGACCCCGGAGCACCGCATCATCGTCGACACCGGGCTCGGCAACGACAAGCAGGGCCGCAACGTGCCGACCTGGAACAACCGCAGCGATCCGTTCCTGGAGACGCTGACCGCGGCTGGTTTTGCACCCGACAGCATCGACACCGTGCTGTGCACGCATCTGCATGTCGACCATGTCGGCTGGAACACGAAACTGGCCGGCGGCAAATGGGTGCCGACTTTTGCCAATGCGCGCTACGTGTTCGGCAAGACCGAGTATGAGCACTGGCGCGACCACAGCGACGATCCAGCGCATGCCGCCGTGTTCGCCGATTCCGTGAAGCCGATCGCGGATGCCGGCAAGGCCGAGCTGGTGCCGAGCGACCACCGGCTGACCGAAGAGATTACGCTGATCCCGACGCCGGGACACAGCCCGGGCCACATGAGCATCCACATCAAGTCGGCCGGCGAGGAAGGGCTGCTGACCGGCGATGCCGCGCATCATCCCTGCCAGATGTATCACCTCGACTGGTCGTCGACCGCGGACTCCGACCAGAAGCAATCGGCGGCCACCCGGCGCGACTTGTTCTCGCGCTTTGCCGACACGCCTACGCTGGTGATCGGCGGGCATTTCAACGCCGGCCACATCAAGCGCGACGGCGACGCGTTCAGGTTCATCGCGCTGGGGTAAGCTAGATCAAGCTGGCGCGCGCGAGGAACAGCGCGTCCGCCTCGCTGGCGGCGATCGCAGCCGGATAGGGCAACGCCTTGGCCCGTCCGGGAGGGTGCGCTCGAGCTCGGCGCGTTCCGCATCGTCATCGGCGATATAGACGGTGACCCGGATCAGCCGGCCGAGCTCGGCCTTGCGCGCCTTCATCCACAGCACCATCGGCTTGCCGGCGGCGACCTCCGGCTGATCGTTGACGTTGACGATCACGGCAAGCGGACGATCCGCAGCAAGAAGCTCGCTGTATTCCGCGGTCCAGTCGCAACCATCCTGCTCGGTTTGCAGGCGACCGGTCGTGATGAAGATGCCGGGCTCGGCCTCGCGAAAGAATTTCATGAAGACTCCTCGTGATACGGACGGCGCCTCGCCATGCTGATCGGGCAGCTGCCGTGGCCGGATCACAGATACATATCGACTGACGGTCGGTCAATTCAACTAAGCCATTTCAAAGTCATTCTAAATATGCGATCCAAGAATCGGATATCAGGTACGGATGGATGCTAACGGCATGATCGGGAAGCGGCAGGCGACCAGGCGCGACACATCGCGGCACTGGCGGCGGACTCAACCCGCCGAGGTCAGGGTGGACGAGCTGATGTCGGCGGCAGCGGCGCTCTTCATCTCAAGAGGCATCGAGACCACCACGATCGACGACATCGTCGCCCGGGCCGGCGTCGCGAAGGGCACCTTCTACCATTACTTCTCGACCAAGGCGGACGTGATCCTCGCCTTGCGCGCACGCTTCACGCAGGACTTCCTGTCCCGTGTCGCGGCTGCGATCGGCGCGTGCGCTCCGGACGATCACGCCGGACGGCTGTCGGCCTGGCTACGCGGCGCCGTCGGAACCTATCTTGCCAATGTCGAACTGCATGACGTCGTGTTTCACGACTTCCCGCATCATCAGCGCCAATCGCAGGAAAAGGACGATGTGATCGCCCAGATCGTCGCCGTGCTGGAGGACGGCCGGAAGGCCGGCGTCTGGACGTTCCCGGACGCCCGCAGTGCCGCGCTGATCGTGTTCGACGGAATGCATGCGGTGGCGGACGATGCCATCATCGCGGGCATGCGCGATCCCGAGCCGCCGTGCCGGCTGCTGGAAGAGATGTTCACGCGGATGCTGGCCGTGCCGCGCCCGCGATCATGACCGCTATTTG
Organism: Bradyrhizobium viridifuturi; assembly: GCF_001238275.1. Taxonomy (GTDB): domain Bacteria; phylum Pseudomonadota; class Alphaproteobacteria; order Rhizobiales; family Xanthobacteraceae; genus Bradyrhizobium; species Bradyrhizobium viridifuturi. Next base: position 101,968 of record NZ_LGTB01000028.1, on the reverse strand, counting down.
AAAGAGCAGCTCAAAACCGCCACGTCGGAAGGTGATGGCTGCAATGTCGTGACCGCGAAGCGGTTGAATTTCCGCCCGCGCTGTTCCATGAAGCATGTCGAGGTATACCAGTAACAATCCTCAAGACACCGTAGGGAGTGATCAACATGAAGCTTGTTCGTTATGGCGAAAAGGGTGCGGAAAAGCCCGGTCTGATCGATAAATCCGGCCAGCTCCGCGACCTCTCGGCCCATGTGAAGGACCTGACCGGCGAAGCCTACGCGCCGGAATCGCTGAAGAAGCTTTCTGCCCTCGATCCCGCCTCCCTGCCCGCCGTTTCCGGCAAGCCGCGCTTCGGCGCCCCCGTCACCGGCATCTCGAAGTTCGTCGCGATCGGCCTCAATTATTCCGACCACGCCAAGGAAACCGGGGCGGCGATCCCGACCGAACCGATCATCTTCATGAAGGCGAACACCTCGCTGTCCGGCCCGAACGATGCAGTCGAGAAGCCGCGCGGCTCGACCAAGCTGGACTGGGAAGTCGAGATCGCCGCGATCATCGGCACCCGCGCCAAGTACGTCTCGGAAGCCGACGCGCTCAACTACGTCGCCGGCTATTGCGTCTGCAACGACGTCTCCGAGCGCAACTTCCAGACCGAGCGGCTCGGACAATGGACCAAGGGCAAGTCGCACGACACGTTCGGTCCGGTCGGCCCGTGGCTTGCCACCAAGGACGAAATCGCCGACGTGCAGAACCTGTCGATGTGGCTCGACGTCAACGGCCAGCGCCGCCAGACCGGCTCGACCAGGACCATGATCTTCACGATGGCGAAGTGCATTTCCTACGTCTCGCAGTTCATGACGCTGCTGCCCGGCGACATCATCACCACAGGCACCCCGCCCGGCGTCGGCCTCGGCATGAAGCCGCCGACCTTCCTCAATGTCGGCGACGTCGTGACCCTCGGTATCGAAGGCCTCGGCGAGCAGCGCCAGGAAATCGTCGCGGCTTGAGGTCCGGCGCCGGACACCGGCGCTACCACGTCATTGCAAGCGAAGCGAAGCAATCCATCTATCCAACCATGCTGGATGAATGGATTGCTTCGCTCCTCGCAATGACGCTCCAATACGATAGCTCTACCGAGGAGCCCCAATGAAACTCACCTTCTCTCCCGCCTCCCCGTTCGCCCGCAAGGTGCGCATCGCGGCGATCGAGCTCGGCCTGATCGACAAGATCGAGTTCGTGCCGGCCACCGTCGCACCGGGCACGGCCAACGACGAATATTCCAGGATCTCGCCGCTGAAGAAGCTGCCGGTGCTGATCCTCGACCATGGCGACGTGATTTTGGATTCCTACGTCATCGTCGAATATCTCAACGAGATCGGCGGCGGCCGGCTGATCCCGGGCTACGGCCCGCGGCGCTGGAAGCTGAAGACCGATCATTCGCTGCTCAACGGCATGCTCGATTCCATGCTGCTTTGCCGCTACGAGAAGATGGTGCGGCCGCAGGGCTCGCTGTGGCAGGCCTGGTACGACGATCATTGGAACAGGGCCTGGGCCGGCATGGCGCGGTTCGAGAGCCGGCCGGACGTGCTGGACGGCTCGTCGTTCGACATCGCGCAGATCGGCCTGGTCTGTGTGCTCGGCTATGCCGATTTCCGGTTCGCCGATTGCGGCTGGCGCAAGGCCTATCCGAAGCTCGACGCCTTCTACCAGCGCATGCAGGAACGGCCGTCGGTGAAGATCTCGGCGCCGCCAGCGGCGTAGCGGAGCAAGGCGGGAGGATGACGATGCCCCATCGCCTCCCCCGCCTCCTGCTTCTCGGCGCGAGCCTCGTGCTCGCGTTGACGGCCTCGATCACCACGCTGAGGGCCGACGACATGAAAACCGGACAAAACGGCCAGCCCTGCGGATCGCCGGCCGCGCTCGACGATGGCTGGACGATCGCGTCACCCGACAGCGTCGGCATGGATGGCGAGCGGCTGTGCAGCATCGCCGCGCGGCTCGGCTTGCGCAGCAGCGAGATTCATTCCGTCGTCGTGGCACGTCACGGCAGGCTGGTGTTCGAGCAGTATTTCGCCGGCATCGACCAGCCGTGGGGCTATCCGGAGGGCCGCACCGAATTCACGGCGACGACCAGGCACGACATGCGTTCGGTATCGAAGAGCGTGACGTCGCTGCTGGTCGGCATCGCCATCGACCGCAAGCTGATCGCCGGCGTCGACGAACCCGTGGTGAAGTTCTTTCCCGAGCACCGATCGGTGAAATCAGCGGGATGGGACGCGATCACGCTGCGCCATCTCTTGACGATGTCGTCGGGCATTCAATGGGACGAAGCGCTGCCCTGGACCGATCCGCACAATGACGAGCCGCATCTCGCCTTCGATGCCGATCCGATCGGCTATGTCCTGGCCAAACCGATTGTAGCACCGCCGGACACGCTGTGGACCTACAATGGCGGCGGCACGGATTTGCTCGGCAACATCATCGAGCAGGTCTCCGGCAAGCCGCTCGAAGCCTTCGCGCGGGAGACGCTGTTCCAGCCGCTCGGCATCACCGATCTCGAGTGGAAGGCCTATCCGAAAAACAGCAAGATTGCCGCCGCTGCCGGCCTCCGGCTTCGTCCGCGCGATGCCGCCAAGATCGGGCAGCTCGTGCTCGACCACGGGCGGTGGAAGGAGCAGCAGATCGTGCCGGCCGACTGGATCGCGCAATCGATCACGCCGCGCTTCCAGGCCGTCGGCTATTTCGGCGGTACGCTGTTCTACGGCTATCAGTGGTGGATGGGTCGCTCGCTGTCCAACGGCAAGGAAGTGAAATGGGTCGGCGCCTTCGGCTGGGGCGGTCAACGCATCATCGTCGTGCCCGATCTCGATCTTGTGATGATGACGACGGCAGCCCAGTACGGCCAGCCCAAGGAAGGGCTTGCGGCGATGGATATCCTCGCCAACATCATCATTCCCGCCGTGCGCGACGCGCACTGATCTCTCAAGGAAATCACCCATGAGCCTGAAATTTGCCGCCGGCGATCTCACCATTCATCGCATCGTGGAGGAGGAAGGCAAGTTCCTGCCCGCGCACGACATGCTGCCTGGCCTGACACCCGAAGTGCTCGCCGAGAACCGCGGCTGGATGAAGGCCGCCGGCGCGCTCGACGACAGCGATACGCTGATCCTGGCGTTCCAGTCCTACATCGTGAAGACGCCGCACCACACCATCCTGATCGACAGCTGCATCGGCAATCACAAGCCGCGGCCGGGGCGGCCGAGCTGGAATATGAAAACCGACGACAACTATCTGCGCGGCCTCGCGTCGGCGGGCTTTGCGGTCGGTGACATCGACTATGTGATGTGCACGCATCTGCATGTCGACCATGTCGGCTGGAATACGCGGCTCGAGAACGGCCGCTGGGTCCCGACCTTCCCGAACGCGCGCTACGTGTTCGACAAGACCGAGTTCGACTACTGGACCGAGACCAACGCCAAGGCGGAAGTCCCGCCGTTCGTCGACAGCGTGCTGCCGGTGGTCGAAGCCAAGCGGGCCGAGCTCGTCGGCAATGATTTCGCGATCGGCGATCACATGCGCATCCTGCCGACACCCGGTCATACCCCCGGCCATCTCGCCTTCACCTTCGGCCGCGGCAAGGATGATGCGGTGTTCGCCGGCGATTTGATGCACTCGCCGATCCAGACGCTTTATCCGGAGCTGTCGCCGAAGTTCGACGTCGACCCGGCGCAGGCCGCGAAGACGCGCCGCGGTTTCCTGGAGCGATATTGCGACACCGACACACTGTGCTGCCCCGCGCACTTCCCCTCGCCGTCCGTCGGCAAGATCAGGCGGAAGGGCAACGGGTTTGTGTGCCAGACGGTCTGAGGTGCGCTGAATTCGCGGCGAAGCGCGCTGCCACCCTCCCCCTCCAGGGGAGGGTGATTCTTCCTCAATCAAACAAGCTCGGCGTGTGGTTCACCACCGCGCCTTCGATCTGCAACATCTTCAGCTTGGTGACCACGCCGCCATTGGCCGAGAAGCCGCCCGGCTTGTTGCCCGCCGCCAGCACCCGGTGGCAGGGCACCACGATCGGGCACGGGTTGCGGCCGAGCGCCTGGCCGACGTCGCGCGACAGCTCGACGCCGCCGAGCTGCTTGGCGATGTCGCCATAGGTCATGGTCTTGCCCGGCGGAATCCGGCGCGCGATGTCGTAGACGCCGCGGTTGAACTCCGGCACGCCATCGAGGTCGAGCACGATGTCGGCGAGGTCGTTCGCCTTGCCGGCGAGCAGCTCGATCATGCCGTCGATCGCGTGCTGCACCTCGACCGGCGGGGCCGCCTCGGTGACGTCGCCATTGCGCTGGAAAATCCGCTTGCGGGTCTTCTCTTCGTTACCCATCGGCAGCTGCACGCCGGTAACGCCGTGCTCGCCCCAGACGACGCCGCAGGCGCCGATCATGGTGTCGAAGATTGCAAAATGCTGGCCGGTCATGGCTCGCTCCAGATGTTCCCTGATATCATTCCTTCAGCTCACGCGTGAGCCTGCTGTTGATCTGAAATCTAGGCTTGGAGAATGTTGCTATCCACCCGAATTCCGTGGGAACTTGGGCCAAATCAACAACATCTCCTGCCCTCCGCGAGCCCTCAAAATGCACAGCCTCCGCGTCAACGGTTTCGACATGCCCTATCTCGATATCGGAGCTGGGCCGCCGCTGGTCTGCGTGCATGGTTCGCTGTGCGATTTCCGGATCTGGTCGGCGGTGCTCGGCCCGCTGACCCGCCACCATCGCGTGATCGCGGTCAGCCTGCGGCATTTCTTCCCGGCGCATTGGGACGGCGTCGGCGACACCTATTCGATCGCGCAGCATGTCGACGACGTCGTCGCCTTCATCGAGGCCTTCGATACCAAACCAGTCGACCTGATGGGGCATTCCCGCGGCGGGCACATCTGCTTCCGCGCCGCGCAGCGGCGGCCGGACCTGCTGCGCAAGCTGATCCTGGCCGAGCCCGGCGGCGAACTCGATGAAACCCTTGATCCCGACTTCAAGCCGGGCCCCTCGCCGCTGGCAGCACGCTTCGCGGCATGTGCGGCCGAAATCGCCAAGGGCGATATCGACGGCGGCCTGCAGATCTTCATGGACGCGCTCGAAGGCCCCGGCGCCTGGAAACGGATTCCGGCGACCTCCAAGCAGCTGTTGCGCGACAATGCGACCACGCTGATCGGCCAGACCCGCGACCAGCGACCGCCGTTCTCGAAGGCCGACGCAGAGGCGATCAAGACGCCGACGCTGTTCATCGGCGGCGCCAACACCAAGGGCGTGCTGCCGAAGGTGCTGCACGCCCTCGCCGCCAACGTGCAGGGTTCGCGCACCGAGATGATCCCCGGCACCACGCATCCGATGTTCGAGCAGGCCCCGCAGCGCTACTGCGAGATCGTGCTAGAGTTCTTGGCAAGCTGAGGCGGTGCACCTCTCCCCGCTGGCGGGGAGAGGGAGAAGATCACACCTTCCACGAACCAACGGGCTGGCGCACGGCGACATTCAGCCGGTTCCAGACGTTGATCGCCGCGATGCCGAGCACCAGCGATGCCAGCTGCTGCTCGTCGAAGTACTTCGCGGCCTCGTCCCACACCGCGTCCGTCACCGGATCCTCGCGGTCGCTGAGCCGGGTCACCGCTTCCGTCAGCGCCAGCGCCGCGCGCTCAGCGTCCGTAAAATAGGGCGTGTCGCGCCAGGCGCCGACCGCGAACAGCCGCTCGTCGGTCTCGCCGGCGCGGCGGGCGAGCTTCGGGTGCATGTCGACGCAGACGCTGCAGCCATTGATCTGGCTGGCGCGCAGATGGACCAGTTCGAGCAGCTTTTCCGGCAGCGCCGGCTTGGTGCTCTCGCTGAGCGCCTGCAGCGCCTTCATGGCTTCGGGAACAACCATCACCGGGTGGTTCATGCGGGCTTTCATCATATCGCTCTCCTGATTTGCCTTTTGACGTCGCCGTGCCGATCTGCTGTCACATCGGCCGGCTTTCGTTCGTCATGGCCATGACGGAGCGGACCAAGGGAATGTGACCGATGGACGAGAAGAAATTTCTGGCGGAGCAGTTCGAGGCCAACCGGCCGCGGTTGCGGGCGGTGGCCTACCGCATGCTGGGCTCGACCGCGGAGGTCGACGACGCCGTGCAAGAAGCCTGGCTGCGGCTTGGCCGTACCGACGCTGCCGCGGTCGACAATCTCGGCGGCTGGCTGACCACGGTGATCGCGCGGATCTGCCTCGACATTCTCCGCGCGCGCAAATCGCGCCGCGAGGAGCCGATCGGTCCGCACGTGCCCGAACCGGTTGCGGATAATCCGTCCGAGCGCGAGACCGAAATGGCCGACTCCGTCGCGCGGCGCTGCTGGTGGTGCTGGAGACGCTGGCGCCGGCCGAGCGGCTGGCGTTCGTATTGCACGACATGTTTGCGGTGCCGTTCGAGGAGATCGCGCCAATCGTCGGACGCACGCCGGCCGCCGCGCGGCAGCTCGCCAGCCGTGCGCGGCGTCGCGTGCAGGGCGCACCGGCCGCGCCGGATGCCGATCTCGGCCGGCAGCGCGGCATCGTCGAGGCCTTCCTCGCGGCATCCCGCAACGGCGATTTCGAAGGGTTGCTCGCGGTGCTCGCGCCCGACGTCGTGGTGCGCGCCGATCAGGCGGCGCAGCGGCTCGGCTCGCTGCCGGTGATCCGCGGCGCTACCGCTGTCGCCCAGAGCTTCAAGGGACGCGCGCAGGCGGCGCGGCCGGCGCTGGTCGACGGCGAGATCGGCGTCGCCGTCATCTTCGGTGGCAAGCTGCGCGTCGTGCTGCGGGTCACGATTTCAGGCGACAGGATCGCGGAGATCGATGCGACCGCCGAACCCGCGCAGATCGAAACATTGGATGTCGAGGTGCTCGATCGTACCTGACGCGGCTAGGTCGCGATGTTAGTGTCTCCCTGCGCTCATGCAGGGAGGACAATCATGAAACTATCGATCAAATTGCTCGCGTCGGCCGGCCTGCTCGCCCTCGCCTCGTCCTCCGCCCTTGCTGCCGTGGATGAGAAGCTGCGCGCGGCCGCCGAGCAGGCCCAGCCCGCCGTGATCGAAAGCCTGCACGATATGGTGCTGATCGAGTCGGGCTCCGGCGATGTCGAAGGTCTGAAGAAGATGGCCGACTACACCGAAGCGCGGCTGAAGGCGCTCGGCGCCAAGACCGAACGGCGCAAGACCACCAAGGGCGCCGGCGCCGACATGGTGATCGGCACCTTCGAAGGTACCGGCAGCAAGAAGCTGATGCTGATCGCGCATATGGACACCGTCTACGAGCACGGCATCCTCGACAGCCAGCCCTACAAAGTCGACGGCAACAGGATCTACGGACCCGGCATTGCCGACGACAAGGGCGGCATCGCCGTCATCCTGCATTCGCTGAAGATCCTGAACGATGCGGGCTGGCGCGACTACGCCAAGCTCACGGTGTCGTTCAACCCGGACGAGGAGGTCGGCTCGATCGGCTCCGGCGAGATCATCGCCGAGCTCGCCGACCAGCACGACGTGGTGTTGTCGTGTGAACCGACGGTCGCGCCGCCGGTGGCCAAGAATGAAAGCCTGCTGCTCGGCGCCAGCGGCACCGCGACCGGCACGCTCGATGTGAAGGGCAAGGCCTCGCATGCCGGCGCGGCGCCGCAGCTCGGCCGCAACGCGCTGATCGAGCTCGCGCATCAATTGCTGCAGACCCAGGACGTCGCGAAATCGATTCCGGGCACGCAGCTGAACTGGACCACCGCGAAGGCCGGCACCGTGCGCAACCAGATTCCCGATCATGCCTCTGCCGGCGCCGACATCCGCCTCACCATCCGGACGGCGTGCAAAAGCTGCAGGCCGCGCTGGACGAGAAGGTGAAGAACAGACTGATTGCGGACACCGAGGTGAGCGTGAAGGTGGTCGCAGGCCGCCCGCCCTTCGTCGCCAATGATCGCGGCCGCGCACTCGCCAAGCAGGGACAGGCGATCTATGCCGAACTCGACCGCACGCTTGACATCGCGGAGATGACCGGCGGTGCCACCGACGCCGGCTACGCCGCGCGCAGCGGCAAGGCGGTCGTGGTCGAAAGCTTCGGGCTCGCTGGCTGGGGCTATCACGCGCGCGACGAATACATCGACACCAACTCGATCGTGCCGCGGCTCTATCTGATGACGCGGATGCTGATGGAGCTGGGCAAGGCGAAGTAGCGCAACGGCATCGCGTTGATACAGCAGCGCCAATCTTTCGCGCCGGCAGCCGGGCCCCCGCCCCGACTGTCACGTGCAGGGAAGACCCGTTGCCAAAAAATATCGAAAACAACCCCATGCAAAGGAGCCGGTAGCCAGCGTTCGACCAGGCTGCTTGACGGCTTGCTGCGCGATTGAGGCTGGCTGATCAGCGCAACCGACGCGAACGCCGGACGGTTCACCCTTCAGAAAAACATCGATCTACCAAACGCTTAGCTCCGCCGCAAATTGGAGTCTTGACCGCTCGCACAACCGGCAGTAGTCTCTTTTTGAATACGGAATTCCGTATTCCAAATTGGACAGTCGGCATGATCCCGTTGGACCCGCTTCCGAACCTCATCGACCAGGTCTACGGGCGGCTGCTCGAGGCGATCATCGACCGCACGCTGCTGCCCGGCCAGCGCATCACCCAAAACGAACTTGCCGATCGGCTCGGTGTCTCGCGCCAGCCGATCTCGCATGCGCTGCACCTGCTGCATCGCCAGGGTCTCGTCGCGGAAAGCGGCAAGCGCGGCTTCGAGGTGACGCAGCTCGATCCGCAGCGCATCCGCGAGCTCTATGAGGTCCGCGGCGCGATCGACGCGCTGGCGGCCCGGCTTGCCGCGAGGCGCGCAAGAGAGGATGCCCCGGCACGCGCGCAGCTCGAGGCCGCGCTCGAAGCCGGACGCGCGATCGACGACCACGCACCACTGGCGCGCCTGATCGCGCTCGACGTCGACTTCCACAGCGCGATCTATCGGCTCGCCGGCAATTCGGCGATCGAGGAGATGATCGCGCCGCAATGGCCGCACATGCGCCGCTCGATGGCGACCGTGCTCGCCGAACTCGATTACCGCGACAGCGCCTGGACCGAGCACGAGGCCATCGCCGCGCATATTTTCTCCGGCAATGCCGCCGCCGCGGAGGCTGCCGCGCTGGCGCATGCGCAGACGGCTGGACGGATGACCGAAGAGAGATTGAGAGCGACCGACGTAGCGGCGTGAACGAAAACCTGACGGCGCCGCAAGAACGAAGACCAATAATCAAGGGAGGAAAGCACCATGAAACTGACCCAAGAGCAGGTCGAATTTTTCCATCGCGAAGGCTGGCTGTTCCTGCCTGAGTTGTTCAGCCAGGAAGAAGTCGATTTCCTCGCCCGCGAGGCGATCTCGATCTATGACGCCAACCGCCCCGAGGTGTGGCGCGAGAAGAGCGGCGCGCCGCGCACCGCATTCGCCGCGCATCTCTACAACGAGGCGTTCGGCGTCCTCGGCGCGCACCCGCGCATGATCGACCCGATCGAGCAGCTGTTCGGTGAGAAGGTCTACATGCATCAGTTCAAGATCAACGCGAAGGCGGCCTTCACCGGCGACGTCTGGCAGTGGCACCAGGATTACGGCACCTGGAAGCGCGACGACGGCATGCCGGAGCCGCGCGCGATGAACATCGCGATCTTCCTCGACGAGGTGATGCCGATCAACGGCCCCCTGATGCTGGTGCCGCAGAGCCAGACCGCGGGCGACCTCAAGGCCTCGCATGACCTCGAAACCACCTCCTACCCGCTGTGGACGCTGGACGAGGAGACGGTGACCCGCCTGGTCAAGCAGGGCGGCATCGTCGCGCCGACCGGCAAGCCCGGCGGCATGCTGATGTTCCACGGCAATCTGGTGCACGGATCGAGCGGCAACATCACGCCCTACCCGCGCAAGATCGTCTATCTGACGCTGAACGCGGTCTCGAACTACATCCGCACCCCGACGCGGCCCGACTACATCGCACACCGCGACTTCACGCCGATCCAGACGGTCGCCGACGACGCGCTGCTGCGGCTGGCCCGTGCGCCGCGGCAGGCGGCGGAGTAAAGTCCGAGACGCCGTCATTCCGGGGCGACGCGCAAGCGTCGAGCCCGGAATCCATCTGGCCGCACGTTTCGTAGTACGATGGATTCTCAGATGTGCAATTGCACATCCTAGCTCGCGACTTCGTCGCGCCCCGGAATGACAACTTCTTCCTTGTCGCGCGCCCTGCGCGACTGCACCATCGGTAACCAGCACATGAACCTGCATCACCTCCTCAAAACCCGCGCCGCCGCCGGCAAGCCGGTGCGCGTCGTCCTGATCGGCGCCGGAAAGTTCGGCTCGATGTTTCTGTCGCAGGTGCCGCACACGCCGGGGCTTGAGGTGCCCGTGATCGTCGATCTCGACCGCGAGCGTGCCCGCGAGGCCTGCCGGACGGTCGGCTGGGACGACGCGCGGATCGATGCAACCACCTTCACCGACGACGGCGCGCGGGCGATCGCCGGCGGCGCATTCGACGTCGTCGTCGAAGCGACCGGCAATCCCGCGGTCGGCATTCGCCATGCCCGCGCAGCCATCGCGGCCGGCAAGCATGTCGTGATGGTCAATGTCGAAGCCGACGTGCTGGCCGGCCCGCTGCTCGCCGAAGAGGCGCGCAAGGCCGGCGTGGTCTATTCGCTCGCCTATGGCGATCAGCCCGCATTGACCGCGGAGATGGTCGACTGGGCGCGCGCCACCGGCTTTCGCGTCGTCGCCGCCGGCAAGGGCACCAAATACCTGCCGGTCTATCACGACGTGACGCCGGAAGGCGTGTGGCAGCATTACGGGCTCACCGCGGGCGAAGCGCAATCCGCCGGCATGAATCCGCAGATGTTCAACTCCTTCCTCGATGGCACCAAATCCGCGATCGAGATGGCGGCGATCGCCAATGCCTGCACGCTCGACGTGCCGTCGGAGGGCCTGCTGTTTCCGCCCTGCGGCGTCGACGATTTGCCGCATGTGATGCGCCCGCGCGACAAAGGCGGCGTGTTGGAGAAATCCGGCATCGTCGAGGTGGTGTCGTCGCTGGAGCGCGACGGCCGTCCGGTATTCCGCGATCTGCGCTGGGGCGTCTATGTGGTGCTGGAGGCACCGAACGACTATGCCGCCGATTGCTTCAAGCAGTATGGCCTCAAGACCGATTCATCCGGCCGCTATGCGGCGATGTACAAGCCGTATCATCTGATCGGGCTCGAGCTGAATATTTCGGTGCTGTCGGCGGCGCTGCGCAACGAGCCGACCGGGCAGCCGCGCGGCTTCCGCGGCGACGTCGCTTCGGTGGCGAAACGCAATCTGCGCGCCGGCGAGATGCTGGACGGCGAAGGCGGCTACACGGTGTGGGGCAAACTGATGCCGGCGTCCGCCAGCCTCGCCACCGGGGCACTGCCGATCGGGCTCGCGCATCGGGTCAAGCTGAAGAACGACGTTGCCCACGGCGCCGTGGTGCGCTGGAGCGACGTCGAGGTCGACGAGCGCAACGACACGATCAAGACCCGCAAGGCGATGGAGCAGGCGTTTTCGCGCTAGCGCTCAGCTCACAGCGCTGCGGCTTCTCCGCCTCTCCCCGCAAGAGCGGGGCGAGGGAGACGAGAGAGCGCGCCGGCAACTACGGCAATAGCCGGCCGGCCTTCGCCAGCCTGAACCACTTCCGGAACATCACCTCGGTATCCATCATCTCGGTGAAGCCGGCCTGGTTGATTTTGACCGTCGACACGATCGACGGCGGACCGGATTCGGTCTGCCCATAGCGCATGCTGTAATCGGCATACTGGAACGACAGGCCGACGAACTCTTCCAGACCCGGCGCGATCAGATCGTGCTTCCTGCGCAGTTCGTCCCACAGCGGGATCCATTTCGGATACTCCTGTGCCAGCGACAGCGGTACGTGCGTGCCCGGCGCCATTTCGAGCGCATCTGATACCGCCGGCCAGATATTCTCCCAGGTGAAGACATCGCCATTGGTGACATTGAAGGCTTCGTTGCGCGCGGTCTCGGCCTCGCCCGACCAGGCGATCGCGCGCGCCAGGAGATCGACGTCGACCGCCTGCGCGACGCGCGGCGCGCCGCCGGGATAATCGAGCGGCCTGCCCTGCGCGCGCAGCACCGCCGCATAGACGCCGAGCGGCGGGATCAGGTCCATCGCGCCGCCCATGGCTTCGCCGATGATCAGCACCGGACGCAGGATGCTCCAGTGCCAGCTCTTGCCGCGCTGCAATTCGCGCAGGAAGTTCTCCTGCGCCCAATAGAAATTCGGCTGCTCGTACATTTCCGAGCGGCCCTCGCGCGCGGCACCGTGAGCGGCCGGACATGCACACCATAGGCCTTGGTGCCCTGCAGCAGCGCAACATGCCTGAGATCAGGCGCTGCGGGTTCGAGCACGCCCATCAAATTGCGCAGCATCCGGTCGTTGGTTTCGATCTGCCCGGCGTCACGCCAGCCATCGACCAGGCTCGGCGCCTCATAGAGCGCGGCATAGATCAGATGGGTTGCACCGCCGAACTCAGCCGCGGCGCGGCGGCAATCCTCAGCGCTGGTGAGATCGATCGGCACGTGCCGCGCACCGCAGAGATCGCGTGGTTTGCGGCGCGACAGCGCGATGCGCTCGCAATCGTCGGATGCGCCGAAGTGTCGCAAGGCGGCGCTGCCGACCAAGCCGGTCGCGCCGGCGACCACGACTTTCTTGTTGGCCATGTCCTTGAACTCCCATCAACTCGCTGCCTGCGTAGCAGATCGCGACAGGCCCCGCAGCCCGTCGCGCGGGTATCGGATGAGACCCACAGCGACGACTTTCCTTCGCAGCTGCAACCAAGGCCGGCGCTTGATTTCCGCCGGCAAACCATCATCCTGAGCGATGGAACCGGACGAAACGGATTTCCACACAAGAGCCCGTCGAGGGCCACCGGACACATCATCACAGCAACGTCGATCGATCGGCGAAGAAAGACGGCACCAAGATCGTTCCCTTGTCGAGGCATCGGCACACAGGAGGGCTACGCATGAAGCGTCGTGATTTCTTGAAAGCAGGAGGCGTCGGGCTCGCGGCGACGGCAGTCGCTGCACCCGCGGTCGCGCAATCGATGCCCGAGGTCAGATGGCGGCTGGCGGCAAGCTGGCCGAAGGCGCTCGATACGCTCTATGGCGGCTGCGAATTCTTCTGCAAGCGCGTCGCCGAAATCACCGACAACCGATTCCAGATCCAGTCGTTCGCTGCCGGCGAGATCGTGCCCGGCCTGCAGGTGCTCGACGCCGTCTCCAACGGCACGGTCGAGATGGGCAACACCGCGCTGTATTATTACTGGGGCAAGAATCCCGCTTTCACCTTCGGCACGTCGCTGCCATTCGGCCTCAACACGCGCCAGCATATTTCCTGGCTGCAATGGGGCGGCGGCAGCGAGCTGCTCAACAATCTGCTCAGCGAATACAACTGCGTCGGCATTCCGACCGGCTCGACCGGCGCCCAGATGGGCGGCTGGTTCCGGAAGGAGATCAAGTCGATGGCGGACTTGCAGGGGCTGAAATTCCGCGTCGGCGGCTTCGCCGGCACCATCATCGCCAAGGTCGGCGGCGTGCCGCAGCAGATCGCGGGCGGCGATATCTATCCGGCGCTGGAGAAAGGCACCATCGACGCCGCCGAATGGGTTGGCCCCTATGACGACGAGAAGCTCGGCTTCGTCAAGGTCGCGAAATTCTACTATTACCCCGGCTGGTGGGAAGGCACCGGCCAGGGCCACAATGTGATGAACAAGGAAAAGTGGAACGCGCTGCCGAAGCATTATCAGGCCGCAATCCAGGCCGCGTCCGAGGACACCTTCACCTGGGTCACCGGCAAATATGATGCGGTCAATCCGCCGGCGCTGAAACGCCTGATCGTGGCCGGCGCGCAGCTGCGGCCGTTCCCGCAGGAAGTGCTGGAGGCCTGCTACAACGCAGCCAACGAGATCTACGCCGATCTCGCCAAGAGCAATCCGCATTTCGGCAAGATGTATGCGAGCCTGTCCGCCTATCGCAACGAATCGCTGGCCTGGATGCAGGTCGCCGAGCTCTCGTTCGACAGCTTCATGATGCGGATGCGCACCCGGACCTGAACCAAGCGCGGTGTCGGGACAATAAAAAAGCCCCGGAGAAATTCTCCGGGGCTCAATTTGATTCGGGTTCGATTCGGATGGCGGCTCAGTTGTCGTCGCTGCCGCCGAACTCTTCCATCAGCTTGTCGTAGCTCTTGGTCACGATATCGATGTTGCCCTTGTTCTCGACCGCGGGCGGCGGCGATTTCAGGGCTTCGTTGAGGTCGGCAAGCGCGTCCTTCTTGTCCTTGGCCGACATCTTCTTGTCGGCCTGGACCTGGGCGATCTGCGCCTTCAGCACCGCCTCGGGACCGACATATTTCTTGGTCTGCGGATCGAAGCCGCCGAGCAC
>NZ_LGTB01000028.1:0-82500 GCF_001238275.1 Bradyrhizobium viridifuturi | reverse complement strand
AAGACGGCGAAATCCCGCCAATGGAGCTCAACAATCCTGAAACTGTTGGCCCCTGAATGTTTCTAAAACGATCCGATAGTGAGCGTGAGCTCGCTGAAGGATCATCCTTAGAAAGGAGGTGATCCAGCCGCAGGTTCCCCTACGGCTACCTTGTTACGACTTCACCCCAGTCGCTGACCCTACCGTGGCCGGCTGCCCCCTTTCGGTTAGCGCACCGTCTTCAGGTAAAACCAACTCCCATGGTGTGACGGGCGGTGTGTACAAGGCCCGGGAACGTATTCACCGTGGCGTGCTGATCCACGATTACTAGCGATTCCAACTTCATGGGCTCGAGTTGCAGAGCCCAATCCGAACTGAGACGGCTTTTTGAGATTTGCGAAGGGTCGCCCCTTAGCATCCCATTGTCACCGCCATTGTAGCACGTGTGTAGCCCAGCCCGTAAGGGCCATGAGGACTTGACGTCATCCCCACCTTCCTCGCGGCTTATCACCGGCAGTCTCCTTAGAGTGCTCAACTAAATGGTAGCAACTAAGGACGGGGGTTGCGCTCGTTGCGGGACTTAACCCAACATCTCACGACACGAGCTGACGACAGCCATGCAGCACCTGTCTCCGGTCCAGCCGAACTGAAGAACTCCGTCTCTGGAGTCCGCGACCGGGATGTCAAGGGCTGGTAAGGTTCTGCGCGTTGCGTCGAATTAAACCACATGCTCCACCGCTTGTGCGGGCCCCCGTCAATTCCTTTGAGTTTTAATCTTGCGACCGTACTCCCCAGGCGGAATGCTTAAAGCGTTAGCTGCGCCACTAGTGAGTAAACCCACTAACGGCTGGCATTCATCGTTTACGGCGTGGACTACCAGGGTATCTAATCCTGTTTGCTCCCCACGCTTTCGTGCCTCAGCGTCAGTATCGGGCCAGTGAGCCGCCTTCGCCACTGGTGTTCTTGCGAATATCTACGAATTTCACCTCTACACTCGCAGTTCCACTCACCTCTCCCGAACTCAAGATCTTCAGTATCAAAGGCAGTTCTGGAGTTGAGCTCCAGGATTTCACCCCTGACTTAAAGACCCGCCTACGCACCCTTTACGCCCAGTGATTCCGAGCAACGCTAGCCCCCTTCGTATTACCGCGGCTGCTGGCACGAAGTTAGCCGGGGCTTATTCTTGCGGTACCGTCATTATCTTCCCGCACAAAAGAGCTTTACAACCCTAGGGCCTTCATCACTCACGCGGCATGGCTGGATCAGGCTTGCGCCCATTGTCCAATATTCCCCACTGCTGCCTCCCGTAGGAGTTTGGGCCGTGTCTCAGTCCCAATGTGGCTGATCATCCTCTCAGACCAGCTACTGATCGTCGCCTTGGTGAGCCATTACCTCACCAACTAGCTAATCAGACGCGGGCCGATCTTTCGGCGATAAATCTTTCCCCGTAAGGGCTTATCCGGTATTAGCACAAGTTTCCCTGTGTTGTTCCGAACCAAAAGGTACGTTCCCACGCGTTACTCACCCGTCTGCCGCTGACATATTGCTATGCCCGCTCGACTTGCATGTGTTAAGCCTGCCGCCAGCGTTCGCTCTGAGCCAGGATCAAACTCTCAAGTTGGACTTGAAACCTTGAACCGGCTGATCACAACGTTTGACGAGGTCCCACCATTCTTCGTCGACCGAAGTCAACGAGCCGCCTGCGATTCACATCGTTGGCAGCGATGGTGTAACCTTTAAAACGTGTACCGCCGAAGTCTTTCGTCCACTCTCAGAAGTCAAAAGCCGAAGCTTTCAAGTCCTCCGAGAGACGCAAGGACTCCGCCGTCCACGTTTCTCTTTCTTCATCTTCACTTGTCAAACAGCCCGGGATCAGACGACCCCACACCCTTACAGGGTGGTTCTACCCTTCACCGGCAGACAGTGAACCTCAACCGATTTATGTCGGCTGTTGTGTCACTCATCTAAGTGAGGAGCATCAGAGGCGCGTTCGCTCGCCTTGGTCAGTGACCCGGCGGCGCCGCGCTCAGTGGTTGGTTTATAGTCCCCACCCCTCCGGATTGTCAACGGCCATTGTCAACAAATCGTCGCACGCCCAAATCCGTTGTGCAGTGCGAAGAAATCCTCGTGCTTTCCGTGACTTAGTCCGGAGGTAAAAATCCGCCACCCGACGCACGTGGTAAAAAACTTGAAAAAAAGTTTGCCGCCGGAGCGCCCGTCAGCCCCCTCGGAACGGGTTCCAGGCCGCTCCAGCCGGGGCGGCGGCACCCGCCCTGCTTCAGGAAACTTTTCCACCCTAAATGCCGCACTTGAGCCACAATCCTGCGACGTTCTGGCTATAAGAGATGCACTGAACCGCTCGTAACCTGTGGGGGCACGGGTGGTTTTTCTGAGGGACCAGGCGATTTTCTCCGAGAACCCGTCGCCTCTTCCCTTCGCGGCCGAGCAACATCGAGAGATCTGCACACCATTGACGTTCGAGAGTACGGCTAGCTAGTGGCCATCGTCTTCTCGATTTCGATGCGTGTGGCTCGCCACACTGCCGGGATTCCTCTCTGAGGGGATCAAGGTGGGACAAGGACGAGCAGAGGTCGATCGCAATTGCTGGAATTTGGGGGGATGCAGGGTTGAGCCAACGGGCGTCACGCGGAAGCGGCATTGGGCGCGAGACCGGGATGATCGATCTCGGTCACGAACCGCCGCTTTCAGTCGACGGCACCGAGGCCGCGGTGATCGATCGCCGCCGTGTCTCCGTCCAATGGTTCAGCGGCACCATCCTCACTGGTCTCTGTGGCGCAGCTCTGATCGGCGGCGCCGTTTTTGCCTCGCTCGACGGCGAGATGACCTTCGCCAAGGTGCCTGAGCGCGTCGAAGGCGCGCTGCGCGGCGCCTTCACCGGCAACGATCGCGTCGTCAGCCTGCACAAGGGCGACCGCCTCCCCCCGCCGAGCGAATCTTCCGCCTCCCGCAGCCTGGTTCGCGTGTCGACCGTGACCCGCGTCGGCAATCGCGACGTGATGCGGGTGCGGCCCTTCATCCGGATTTCCGGCAATCTCTCGATGACTACGAGCGATCTGTCGTCAAAGATACCTGCCTTCAATGCACAGCGCTTGTTGACCGATGTCGGCTCCGACACGCCGGCGGCAGCCGAGGATCCGAATGCGGCCGATGCCGCCGAGCCGGATGCGGAGGTCTCTTTCGTCACCAAGGATCTCGGATCCGTGCTGCCGAAGGCGAAGCTCGCCGCCGGCGTCGGGCTCGACGACATCCTGATGCGGGTGCGCGACGCCGCCAACTGGCGTGGCTCCGGCAATTCGGTGCGCTACGCCTCGCTCGCCAATGCGGCGGCCGATGCCACCGGCGCCGGTCCCGATATGCGGATGGCCTACGCGACCGAGGGCAATGTCTCCGATCCCTATGCGGGCTTCGAGACCCGCGTCGTGCCGGAGAACGTCACCCTGTTGCCGAAGACCAAAGAGCAGGTCACCGGCGGCAATCCGGTCGGTGAACGCGTTCACCTCGTCAAGAAGGGCGACAGCATCACCTCGATCCTGCGCGACCAGGGCGCAACGCCCGACGAGGCGAAGGCGATTGCTGCAACGCTCGGCCCGCGCGGCCGCGACGGCGGCCTGAAGGAAGGCCAGAAGGTGCGGATCCTGATGGCGCCGGCAGCACCCGGCGCCCGACTGCAACCCTATCGCGTCATCGTCGCCAATGATTCCGTGGTTGAGGCCGTCGCCGCGCTGTCCGATCTCGGCAAATACGTTGCCGTCGACGTGCAGAGCATGAACACCACGACCGATACCGCCGACAATTCCAGCGACGACGAGGATGATGGCAGCGGCGTGCGACTCTATCAGAGCATTTACGAGACCGCGCTGCGCAACAAGGTGCCGCCGACCGTCATCGAGGACATGGTCAAGATCTACTCCTATGACGTCGATTTCCAGCGCAAGGTCCAGCCCGGCGACTCGTTCGACGTGTTCTTTGCCGGCGAGGACGAAGGCGTCACCAGCACCGAAAAGACCGAAGTGCTCTACGCCGCGCTGACCGTGGGCGGCGAAACCAAGAAGTACTACCGCTTCCAGAGCTCGGATGACGGCCTCGTCGACTACTATGACGAGACCGGCAAGAGCGCGAAGAAGTTCCTGGTTCGCAAGCCGGTCAACAACGCGATCATGCGTTCGGGCTTCGGCGGCCGTCGCCATCCGATCCTCGGCTATGTGAAGATGCACACCGGCGTCGACTGGGCCACCGCCTACGGCACGCCAATCTTCGCTTCCGGCAACGGCGTGCTCGAGAAGGTCGGATACGAGGGCGGCTACGGCAAATATATCCGCATGAAGCACGCCAATGGCTACGAGACGGCCTACGGCCACATGTCGGCCTTCGCCAAGGGCATGGAGATCGGCAAGAAGGTGCGACAGGGCCAGGTGATCGGCTTCGTCGGCTCGACCGGCCAGTCGACCGGCCCGCACGTCCACTACGAAATCCTGGTCAACGGCCGATTCGTCGATCCGATGCGCGTGAAACTGCCGCGCGGCCGCTCGCTGGAAGGCCCGATGCTGGCGAACTTCGAGAAGGAGCGCGACCGGATCGAAGCCCAGATGTCGAGCCGCGGCAGCTCGCGCATCGTCTCGGACGCCACGAGTTCGACCTCGCAGACGCGCTCCATCACCACCAACCGCTGATAGCCGACCTCCCCGAGCGTTCCAAACGGAACGATTCGCGTCCGATTCGGCTTGTCCCGGCCAGGCAACCCCTTGCAGAGGAGGCGCGCATGGCCAGCCTCACCCGTGACGACGTGTTGAAGGCCGTCAGCAACGCCGACGACGTCACGATCGCGAGAATCATCGCATCCGGGGCAACCGTCGCCGAACTTGCCGAAGCGCAGGCCTGGCTCGCCAATGACGAGCCGCTGATCAATGCCGGCAGGCCGCTGGCAACGGGCCGCGCCCGCGAGCTGGTCGACATCCTCACGGAGCTCGAGCCCGACGACGATGCGGGCGCGCCCAGTCCGCCGATCGTTCCGCAGGAGTAGTGCATAGGACAAAGCCCTCCCCGCGGCGTGCGGAGAGGGCCCTTATTGTCGCGATAGTCGCGCTCAGTTCAGCTTGCGCTTCGAGACCGGGGCATCGAACTGCACGATCTCGGCTGTTTTCGGCACCTGACCGTTGAAGGTCAGCACATTGCCCTTCTCCGAAATCAGCACGCGATCGCCGTCCTTGACCTCGCCGGCGAGGATCATTTCGGCCAGCGGATCTTGCACGCTGCGCTGGATCACCCGCTTCAAGGGGCGAGCGCCGTACGCCGGGTCCCAGCCCTTCTCCGCGAGCCAGTCCCGCGCCTTCGGATCGAGCGTCAGCTCGATCTTGCGATCCTCGAGCAGCTTGGTCAGCCGCGCGAACTGGATCTCGACGATGCGGCCCATCTCGCTCTTCTGGAGTCGGTGGAACAGGATGATCTCGTCGATGCGGTTCAGGAATTCCGGCCTGAAATGCGCCCGCACCACGCCCATCACCTGATCACGGACCGCCCCGGTGTCCTCGCCTTCCGGCTGATTCACCAAAAACTCCGAACCGAGGTTCGAGGTCATGATGATCAGCGTGTTGCGGAAATCGACGGTGCGGCCCTGACCATCGGTCAGGCGGCCGTCGTCGAGCACCTGCAACAGCACGTTGAAGACGTCGGGATGCGCCTTCTCGATCTCGTCGAACAGCACGACCTGGTAGGGCCGGCGCCGCACGGCTTCGGTCAGTGCACCACCCTCGTCGTAGCCGACATAGCCGGGAGGCGCGCCGATCAGCCGCGAGACCGAGTGCTTCTCCATGAACTCGGACATGTCGAGGCGGACCATCGCGGTCTCGTCGTTGAACAGGTCAGCGGCGAGCGCCTTGGTCAGCTCGGTCTTGCCGACGCCGGTGGGGCCTAAGAACATGAACGAGCCGGTCGGCCGGTTCGGGTCCTGCAGGCCGGCGCGGGCACGGCGCACGGCGGTTGCCACCGCACGCACGGCTTCGGCCTGGCCGACGACGCGCTTGGCGAGACTGTCCTCCATCTTCAGGAGCTTGTCCTTTTCGCCTTCGAGCATCTTGTCGACCGGCACGCCGGTCCAGCGCGAGACGACCTGCGCGATGTGGTTGGCGGTGACCGCCTCCTCCATCATCTCGCCGCCGTTCGGCTTGCCGCTTTCGCTTGCCTCGATGTCGGCGAGCTTCCTCTCCAGCTCGGGGATCCGGCCATAGGCCAGTTCGCCCGCCTTCTGGAATTCGCCGCGACGCTGCGCATTGGCCAGCTCGACACGGAGCGCATCGAGCTCGCTCTTCAGCTTCTGGGCGTTGGAGAGCTTGTTCTTCTCCGCGCTCCAGCGCGCCGTCAGCGCCGCCGATCTTTCCTCGAGCCCGGCGAGCTCCTTCTCCAGCGTCTGCAGACGGCTCTTGGAGCCGACATCGCTCTCCTTCTTCAGCGCCTCCTGCTCGATCTTCAGCCGGATGATGTCGCGATCCAGCGAATCGAGCTCCTCGGGCTTGGAATCGACCTGCATCTTCAGCCGCGCTGCCGCCTCGTCCATCAGGTCGATGGCCTTGTCGGGCAGGAAGCGGTCGGTGATGTAGCGATTCGACAGCGTGGTCGCGGCCACCAACGCGGAGTCGGTGATGCGCACGCCGTGATGCTGCTCGTATTTGTCCTTCAGACCACGCAGGATCGAGATGGTGTCCTCGACTGTCGGCTCGCTGACATAGATCGGCTGGAACCGGCGGGCCAGCGCCGCGTCCTTCTCGACATGCTTGCGGTACTCGTCGAGCGTGGTCGCACCGATACAGTGCAGCTCACCGCGCGCGAGCGCAGGCTTCAACAGGTTGGACGCGTCCATCGCGCCGTCGGCCTTGCCGGCGCCGATCAGGGTGTGCATCTCGTCAATGAACAGGATGATGCCGCCTTCGGCGGTCGAGACCTCCTGCAGGACGGACTTCAGCCGCTCCTCGAACTCGCCGCGATATTTCGCGCCGGCGATCAGGGCGCCCATGTCGAGCGACAGCAGCTTCTTGTCCTTGAGGCTCTCCGGCACGTCGCCGTTGAGGATGCGCAGCGCCAAGCCCTCGACGATCGCGGTCTTGCCGACGCCGGGCTCACCGATCAGGACAGGATTGTTCTTGGTCCGCCGCGACAGCACCTGGATGGTCCGGCGGATCTCCTCGTCACGGCCGATCACCGGGTCGAGCTTGCCGTCGCGCGCAGCCTGGGTCAGGTCGCGGGCATATTTCTTCAGCGCGTCATAAGCGTTTTCAGCCGTCGCGCTATCGGCGGTGCGGCCCTTGCGCAGCGCTTCGATCGCCGCGTTCAGGTTCTGCGCCGTGACGCCGCCCTTGCTCAGGATGTTCGCTGCCTCGCTGCCCTTCTCGAGCGTAAGCCCGAGCAGCAGCCGCTCGACGGTGACGAAGCTGTCGCCGGCCTTGTCGGCGGCCTTTTCGGCAGCATCGAAGGCGCGCACCAGCTCCGGCGACAGGTACACCTGTCCGGCACCACCTCCCGAAACTTTCGGCAGCTTGTTCAGCGCCTCTTCGGTCGATTTCAGGATCGCTCTGGAATTACCGCCCGCACGGTCGATCAGACCTCCGGCGAGCCCCTCATTGTCGTCCAGCAGCACCTTGAGCAGATGCAGCGGTGAGAACTGCTGGTGACCGTCGCGCATTGCGAGCGATTGGGCAGACTGGATGAATCCGCGCGCGCGCTCGGTGTACTTCTCGATGTTCATTCGTTTTCCCTCGGCCTGCCATCGTCACCCATTCAGGCATGACAACGGCATCTTCATTGGGTTTCCGCGGGCCGCGTTGACGTTCCTCAACCAGCCTCTGGTCGTCGCCATCATTTTTCAGGCTTGCCGCAGATGTGGGCACTTGGTTCCAAAACGGAAGAGCCACAGCCTGCGATTTCGCCCGGTGGAGCTCAGCGCCGCACGATGGCGACAAGGTAGCGGCAGGGCTGAGCAGTTTCGTTACGGAAGACGATGTCCGACGGCGGCCCAAGCTCGACGCGGTCGCCCGCTGCGAGCTCATGGCGCTCCGCCCCCTCCATCAAGACGAGGCGGCCGCTGATCACCCAGACCACCTGACGGATCAGGTGATAGGCGCTGGCGGGGAAGCCGGCTTCCTGGTTGGCAGGTAGCTCGACCTCGACCAGCTCCAGCGGATTGGCCGGATGCAGGAATACCTGCCGCCGCAGATAGGCCGCCTTCGGATCGCGCCAGACCGGCTGATCCTTGGCCCGCTGCAAGCGGGAACTGCTCACGGCGACCTCGAACAGCGCGGCCATGGTCAGGCCATAAGCCGTGGCAATCCGCGACAGCGTCGCCGCCGTCGGGCTTGCCTCGGCCCGCTCGATCTTGCTCAGCATGGCCTTGGACACGCCTGCCCGCCCGGCGAGTTCCGCCAGCGACCAGCCGCGGCCCTCCCGTTCGGCGCGAACCCGCCGCCCGAGCACCTCATCGGCCTTGTCTTCTATAATTGACATGCCGTCTTATATAGTAGACGATAAGGGCTATACAAGAGGCTTGTCGAGGAAGACCGATGATTATCCGCCCCGCCACCGAGCAGGACATCCCCGCCATCACCGCGATCTTCAATGAGGCGGTCGTCAACTCGAATGCGATCTGGACGGAGGAGCAGGACACCGAGGCCGAGCGGCTGGCCTGGATGAAGGCCCGGCTGGCGCTGGGCTACCCGGTGCTGGTCGCGGCCGAGGGGCCTGTGGTGCTCGGCTACGGCACGTTCGGCGACTTCCGGGCGTTCCCCGGTTACCGCTACAGCGTCGAGCACAGCGTCTATATCCATGTCGATCATCGTGGCCGCGGCCTTGGCCGCGTCATCGTCGATGCGCTCATCACTGCTGCCACCGCCCTCGGCAAGCACGTCATGATCGCCGGCATCGACGGCGGCAATCCGGCCTCGCTCCGGCTGCACACCCAGGCCGGCTTCGTCGAGGTCGCTCGGATGCCGGAGGTCGGGCGCAAGTTCGGTCGCTGGCTCGAACTCGTCTTCATGCAGCGCGTGCTGGATGCACCGGGAGCGTCGCGCCCGGACTAGCAGCCTTCGCATTGGCGGCGGTTCTCCTCGCCCGCCAAACAGGCTAGAGCGGGCACATGGACAACGCACATGCCTCCTCCGCCCGGATCACCGGCATCTATCGCTATCCCGTCAAGGGCCTGACACCCGAGCCGCTGCCCCGCGCCGAGCTCAAGGTCGGCGAGACGCTGCGCTCCGATCGCCGCTACGCGATCGAGAACGGGCCGAGCGGTTTCGACCCTTCGGCGCCGAAATGGCTGGCGAAGCCGCATTTCCTGATGCTGCAGCGGGACGAATGGCTGGCGCCGCTGCGCGCCCATTTCGACGACGACAGCCACGTGCTGACGCTGCACCGGGATGGCGCGATGGTCGCGCAGGGCGATCTCGAGACCGAAGCCGGGCGCGCGGCGATCGAGCGCTACTTTGCCGATCGTCATGCGAGCCAGATCAAGGGACCGCCCAAGGTCCTCGTCAGCCCCGGGCACAGTTTTTCCGACGTGCCGCGCAAGGTGGTCTCGATCATCAACCTGGCGAGCCTGCGGGCGATCGAGGAGATGGTGCAGGCGCCGGTGCACCCGCTGCGCTTCCGCGCCAACCTCTATGTCGAGGGCTGGCCGGCCTGGCATGAAGCCAGCCTGCTCGACCAGACCATTGCGATCGGTAGTGCGCGGGCAAAAGTTGTGAAGCGGATCACACGTTGTGCCGCGGTCAATGTCGATCCCGACACCGGCGCGCGCGACCTCTCGGTCCCGAACACGCTGATGCAGCGCTTCGGCAACAATGAATGCGGCATCTATGCCGAGATCATCAGCGATGGCGGCGCGGCCGTCGGCGACACGATCGCGGCGGAGCCGCAGTAGGTCACGGCGAGTGCCGTATTTCTTGAACACGGCATCAACGTGCCTTGCATTGCAATGTTCGGTTGCGTGCAATACACTTCACTCGACGTTTTGAACTGCAGCAAATTTATCGAAATTGATTGCACGGGGTCGCCATGAGCATGATCATGGTTTCGTACCGGCGGGTCGATCAAGATACAGCGGGCCGCATCGCAGACCATCTGATCGAGAGGTACGGCGAGAAATCCGTATTCTTCGACGTCAACAGCATTCGCACCGGCGCCAACTTCGTCGACCGGATCGCCAAGGCCATCATCGCCTGCGACGTCGTGATCGCCGTGATCGGACCGCATTGGATCGGCAGGAGCGATGATGGGAAACCCACGCGTCTGGAGGATCCCAACGATTCCGTGCGTTTCGAGATCGAGACGGCGCTGAAGCACGACAAGACGCTGCTGCCGCTGCTGGTGAACGGCGCAACCATGCCGGAGCAAGCCGAGCTGCCGGAATCGCTTCGCTTCCTGCACTTCTGCAACGCGGCCCGGGTCGACTCGGGTCAGGACTTTCGCATGCACATGACCCGCCTGATCGACACGATCAACGAGGTCCTGAATGAAGCCGGGCGATCGCCGCTACGTGAAACGTCGCCGATCAAGCGCTACTGGAAGTACGGCGCAGGCGTAGCCGCCGCAGCATTGGCGCTCGCCGTCTGGACCGTCGGCCCCGCGTTCGAACATACCGTGGTGAAGTCAGGCGGATCGGATGATCAGACCACGGTCGGACGCACCACGCCGCCCGCCGTGCCGGCCTCCGTCACGCAGCGCGCCAAGGCGCATGACGGCTTTCTCTTTCCCGATTCCGATCGGCGATTCCTGAGTGAAGCCGATCTCAAGGACATGTCGGCGGTCGAGCTGCGCATCGCGCGAAACGAGATTTTCGCGCGGCATGGCCGGTTCTTCAAGGATCAGGTGCTCGCAAACTACTTCTCGCAGTTCGCCTGGTATCAACCCGCTGCGGTCGAAGTCCCCCTGAGCAACCTCGAGGTCACCAACGTCGGCACGATCGAGGCGAAGGAACACGAGAAGTGAGGTCGGCCGGCAGCCCCGGTTGAGCTCACCGCGTGTGACCACCTCTCCCGCATTCCTGGGGGAGAGGTGGACCGTCCCGCCTCAGTTCGCCGGCATCACATAGGCATAGATCCGGCCGCGCGAGACCGGCAGCTCGCGGACGCGATGGCTGCTGTTGCCCGAGATCATGATCGGATTGCCCTTGGCGTCGACGCCGGTGATGATGCCGACGTGACCGCCGCCGCGGCGGCCCATCACCGCGATGGCGCCGACCTGCGGCCCCGACACGCGCGTGCCGTATCTGGCGAACGAGCTCGCCATGTCGGAGCCGGTGCCGCGATGGCCGGTCTCCTGCAGCACCATGTTCATGAAGCGGGCGCACCACAGGCTGGAGCGGCCGGTCGGGTTGCCGCCGCCGAGATAGCGGCGCGCCGCGGCAACGATGCCGGGCGAACCGAAGCCGCCTGCCATACTGACGCCGCCGGTGTTGGGCACGGCCTCGGCACCGCCCGGCAGCACGGCCGCGTTGGCCTCAGTGAAACCTTCGCTCGCTTCCGCTTGTGCGCCGCGCTCGGCGCGCGACAGCCGCGCGATGTGCCGGCCGTGATGATGAGCGGAATGCCGCGCGTGATGACCGCCATGGGCCGAATGCGCGTGATGCGAATGACGCGGACGAGCGGATGCCGAAGAAACCGAAACGACGGCGAGAGTGAGCGAACACAGAGCCAGCGCCAAGACACGAAGCGACCGGCGATACGCAAGCAACTGAACCATACTTCACGAGATCCTCTGTAACGCCCCCCAACTCCCCGACGCGTTCCCTCAGGGAATGCGGCGGGCGTTTTGAAAGTCGGGATGTGGCGAGAGGAAGATTTGATGCGGCGCCCGGACAACGATTTCTGGGTCATTCCGCGTGGATTCGATGACGAGAAAGGAACCGGAACTGCCGCATTGCCGCCGCGGAAATTAACTGCAAGTCTGGGGCCGGCCAACGAGAGGAGAATTTCAATGCCCTACGCCGTCACGAAAGATCATGTCCGGCTGCATTTCGAAGAGGCCGGCAGCGGCACCCCGATCATCTTCCTGCACGAGTTCGCAGCCGACCACACCAACTGGGAACCACAGCTGCGCTACTTCGCGCGCGGCCACCGCTGCATCGCCTATTCGGCGCGCGGCTACACGCCATCGGACGTGCCAACGAATGCCGACGTCTACACCTACCAGCACTTCTACACCGACGCGCTCGCGGTGCTTGATCATCTCGGCATCGCCAAAGCGCACTTCGTCGGCCTCTCGATGGGCTCCTATTCGTCGCTGCAAATCGCGCTGAACGCGCCGGAGCGCGCGCTGTCGATGACGCTCGCCGCCGTCGGCTCCGGCTCCAGCCTGGAAAATCTCGATGCCTTTCGCGCGCAGTGCCGCGCCAATGCCGAGCAATACGAGGCGATCGGCTCGATCGAGGTGGCCAAGGTGACGCGCGAGGCGCCGAGCCGGATTCCGTTCCTGGTCAAGGACCCGCGCGGCCACGCCGACTTCTATGCCGCGCTCGCCCGCCACGACGCCAAGGGCTCGGCCAACACGATGCGCAGCTTTCAGGGCGGCAGGCCCTCGATCTACACCATGACCGACGCCATCAAGCGCGCGGCGACGCCGGCGCTGATCCTGTGCGGCGACGAGGACGACAATTGCATCGCGCCCAGCATGTTCCTGAAGCAGCATCTGCCGGCCGCCGGCCTCTCCTTCTTCCCGAAGTCGGGCCATGTGCTCAACCTCGAGGAGCCGGCGCTGTTCAACGAGATGGTGGAGCGCTTCATCACGCTGGTCGAGGCCGGCCGCTGGCCGGTGCGCGATCCGCGGTCGCTGGTGGCGGGATGACTATCCTGTTTCTTGGCTGGCCGGCGGACGCAGCCAGTGCCCGCACGATGCACGCGGACAGGGCGAGCAGTATGCGTCCGGAATTGGCGACGAAAGACTCCGTCAACGCCGGCGCAGCGCGGGGCGAACTATGAGAGCGGGCTACCGTCTACTGATCGGCATCGTTGCGGTTGGGCTTGCCATCGTCTCCACCAACGTCCGCGCTCAGGGCCTCGTCAAGGAAATGCAATGGCAAGTCGCCGGCGCTGCGGCGGACTCGTCCTATGTCCGGGATGGAAAGGCGCAACCTTCGATCCCGATCGGCTGGGCCGTGATGAGCCCCATGATCGTAGTCATCGACGGCGATCAGTATTCGCCGATTTTCGCTCCTTGCGACCCTGCCAATCCGGGCTTGTACTGTGTCGAAATTTTGAGAAACGGCACAACGTTCTCCGAATCGCTCGACATGGGGCATGCCTTCGCGCCGGCGGGTTTTCAGGCCGACCTCGCCTATCATCCTCCGCTGCTGTTCACCGACGGGACCAGGCTGCTGGTCGCTTATTGGGCCCGCGCGAAGGATCACCGCTCCATCATCCAGTTACTTTCGCTCGATCCGAAATCTCCGGGTCCCGCTCCATGGACCTTGCTTTCAACATTTGAGAACCGTGGTGATGAGCTTCTTAGCTACCTCGGAGGGGCGATGGGCCCTACCGGCGAAATCGTGATCGCCGGATATGGGACCGGTGGACCTGCGCGAAGCCACCGGCTCGAAATCATCAAGATACTTCCGCCATACACCGGGCCGTGGATGCCGAAGCAGCTCATCGCCGAATATCCCTCTCCCGCCTACGCACCGGAATATCCGCATGTCGCAATCCGCGACGATGGCAGCATCAGCATTTTGACCGTGCTCGCCAACTACACGCCGTGTCCAGAGAATCAGGTGACTTATTCCGTCTACAAGAACGTCATCGCCTTTGAAGGACGTTATGGTGGATCGTTCGCCGCACGATGGAGCGATGCTACGGCGGACACCGTCAGCGATCCTGCAAACCACGGCGACAGCTGCCTATTCGGGGCGGACCGCTATCCGCTGGCGCATTTCTGGGACAAGCAGTCGCAGGCGGTGTATTCGATCGTGCGCAGCGCTGACCTCGATGGGGTCGATGCCACCAACAAGGTGGAGTCAAACACTCGCTTTTCACGAACGTTCAAGCTCTATCGCGACGACAGCCTGATCGTACCCGACCTAGCGGCGTACTTCCCACAATATTTTACGGACCCGCAGCATCCTTGCTACCGGCCGCAAAGCGCGTGCCACATCCATGCCATGACGATGACCCGTCTCGACAATGGAGAATTCGTCATCTTCGCCAACGCCCGCGACGATGACCCCGCGACGAGTTATTCCAAGATCGGCGTCATCTGGTCAAAAGACCTCCAGACCTTCTCCGAGCCGGTCTACCTGCAGACGCCCTTCGGGCCTGGATATGGCATTTCGGTCGCACAACCCGACAAGAACGGCATGCATTCGGTGCCGAAGCTCCAGTTCTTCAACGCCGGCAACACCTACAATCCGGCACAACTCAACTACAATCAGCGCCTGACGTCCTGGCGCTATTCCCTCGAATAGTGCCGGCACTTTACCCAGGACGCACCGCGATCGACGGGGGTCCGCACCTGCGCCGCGACGTCATTGCGCCTGAGGAAACATCGCGCGTATGTCGCTTTCCATCTCCGCTTCGAAACTGCACTTCCCGCAATATTGCGCCTGCTTGTAGAATTCGTAGTTCTTTCCGCGCCTCACGGCCTGTTTCGTCACGGTGAGCGACAGCGGCAGGGATGTCATGTCTCCAGCCGGATCCGGAAACTTCACGTCGAGTGCGATCTGGCCTTGCCCGTCGGGCCGCAATTGCGGGAAGTCCTGTATGAACGCCATTTCGGTGATCCGGTTGCCGACCATATCGGCAACGATGCCCTCAAGCCGATAGCCGTAGCGCACATCATCAGGGTGAATTTCCAGTTTGCGAAGCATCGGATGTACTATCAGCTTGGGGCTGGTCTTCTTGACGAAGACAAAGTTGGGATGCTCCGGGCTGGAAACTCCGTCCGCGAACGTCCAGCGGCTTTTTGCAGCATGGTCTTCCGTGTTGACAATGTGCTGTCCCGCCAGGGGATAGAGTTCGTTCGAGGGATTTTGCGCAAGCTCCAATTCCTTCGGTGTCGGCACCAGACCGTCCGCATCGACGTATGCCATTGTCGCGTTGCTGCGCGGCATCGGCTTCGCATCGTTCGGCGCCAGCTGGCCGCCGAACGCGAGGCCAAATCGGGCCTTGATCTCCCCGCTGGTCAGTCCCTTGAGGTCCGCCGGTCCCTTATCGGCAAAGGGGACAAAGTTCTCGTTCTGGGATCCGAAGTACAACTGGAGCGTCTTGCCGCCGGCATTGGTCCAAAGAATCCGGTCATTTTCGAAGAGCATGGCGATGTCACCATTCGCCGGCACAGCCATATCCTTTAGATCGACATTCGTTGTCGCTCCCTCGGATGGAACGTGGATATTCTTGAGCGTGACCATGCGGAACGGGCGATTCGCCGATTCGATCAGGATGTTGGTACGATTACGCAGGAACGCGCCATCGACGGTGTTGATACCTCGCCTCGGCAACAGCAATCCGGTGGGAAACCGCTCGGCCGAGACGTTCTGGAGGGTGATGTTCTCGGTCTGGGAATTACCTCCGATCGCGAAATCGGTGTCCATGTGGCCTTCGCCGCCATAGGCGTAGACATTTCGTATGAGCGTGTCCCGGACGTAGGGGATGAAGAGCGCATGCCGGCTGACGTTCCAGACCGTGACATCCTCGATCACGCTCTGCGAAGGATGCGGCGCAAGTAGTTTGTGATTCCAGATCTCCACGCCATCGGTCGAACCGGCCGCGTAGTTGCGTGCGAAATACAGATCGACATCCGACGTCGCGATGCGGCCGTCCGCATCGGCATTGACGCGATTATCGGTATTGCGCGCGTCGAAATAGGTACGGCTGCTTCCTTCCGCGAAGGCATAGCCGAACACGACATACGCCCCCCCGGCGTGGCCAAAGGCCCAATTGTCCGTTACGCGAACGCCGGCGCTTTGCATCCAGAAGCCGTGCCCCTGATGGCCGTTGTCGAATATCCCCATTCGACTGACGAGATCTTCGCCGGATCCGGTCGACCGGACCGCGAGATTGTGTCGGAACGCTCCGATCTCCGTGCCGTTCTCGGCAAAGAAATGCGACCCGGCGATCGCGAACGTCACGTTGTTTTCCGCCAGCACATGGCCGCCATGGTTGACGATGCCGTGCTTCGGACTCCCCCTGACGACAGAGTTGCGCACGACATGAGGCGAAATATCGATGCGCGCACCTGAGACGATGTGAAAATGAAGCGCGTATCGGCCGACGGCATTATCGTCTGATCCCGCGATCAGATTTCCGCTCTCATCGAGATCGGGCACGGTCTGCGCCCGCTTCGCATCAGTTCGGCCAAGGTCGCGGAACTCGGCGCCGTCGATGTCCACACCGGTCTGCCGATGCAGGAACATGATATGGCCTCGCGCCGATAGCGGCGCCGCCACCTCGGAGGTAATGCGGACATTTCTCGTGAGGTTGCCAACGGGAACGGACGTGCCGTCCGGCGTCAGATGCGAATATTTGAACGGCCGATTGAGCGTGACTTGCTCGCCGGCGATGCTGACGATGACCGGCGTTTCATCCTCGTTATTTGCGTCGCTGGTTCCCGGCACGATCAATTCATCGCCGACCGACCAGTTCGACGCTGGCTGATCGAACTTGAATACTGCCGTTCCCGATAGGAGCTGGGTCTGCGGTATTTTCCAGGCGGTCTTTTCGGCACCATGAATCCGGATGGCGCCCATCGAAATCAACCCGCCCGCCATGTCGAACGGATCGCGCTTTCGGTCCCGGAAGGTTCGCGCGGCAAAGGTGAGCTTTGCGACAACGGATTTTGAGACGCGTTGCTGTTCGGTCCCCATTTCGAGCGCCCCTTCGGGGGTGACGACGATGGTTCCGACATTCACGGAGGTTGCCTGATCGGTGCTCCAGACCAGCGCTCCATGACACGAATCCAGTCGATCTTGGCCGGGATTTCCCGATCGACCTTGACGGTCAGTCCGGATGGAATGCGGACCCTTGCGTTGGCAGCGGGCGGCTTGCCCTCGGCCCAGGTGGCGGGGGCGCTCCAGTCGCCCGATCTCACGGCGAGATGGGTCTCCGAACACAAGGCCACCAGGTCAAGCGCCGCCGAATGCTCGCGATGGCGCGCAAGATCGGGCATGTGACCCGCGGCATGCTCAGACGCCTGCGTGTCGCAGGCGCCATGCGATTGCACCATGTGATGCGGCTGGCGTCCATCCGGGGTGGTAAAATCGACAGCCCAAAAGACTGCGGCCAGTACCGCAATGAGCACCAGCGCAATCGATAAACCAGTTCGCATTGCATTCCCCGGCAACCAAGCATTCCACGTCAGCCTGCAACGAACACCATTAGCCCGCTATTGATGTCCATTGCCGCTGAGCAGCTCGCTCCATTTTCGCACGACACACTTGATCGGTAAAGCCAGAGGTAGAAGTGCCGGCGCTGTTCAACGAGATGGTGGATCGCTTCATCACGCTGGTCGAGGCCGGCCGCTGGCCGGTGCGCGATCCGCGGTCGCTGGTAGTCTAGGCCGTCATTCCGGGGCGATGCGCAGCATCGAGCCCGGAATCCATTTATCCATGGAGATTGCGGCCCAATGGATTCCGGGCCCTCGCGGAACCTGGCCACGCTTTGCGCGGACCCGTTGGCGAGCTCCGGAAAGACGAGGGTCGATTTCTACGCGCCTCTACTTCCCGCTGCCGCGGCTGAGCAGGAACACGCCTTGCTCGCCGAACATGTTCCACACCCACCAGGGCAGGTTGAGCGGCACCGGGCGGCCATAGAGATCGAGCGCCACCGCGCGCTCCATCTTGACGTTGATCTGCTCGCAGAGCTCGACGAAGTCCTTGATGGTGCAGAAATGGATGTTGGAGGTGTCGTACCAACTCGCCGGCAGATTCTCGGTCCGCGGCATGTGACCGCCGATCAAGAGCTGCAGCCGCATCTTCCAGAACCCGAAATTCGGGAACGAGACGATCGCGCGCTGGCCGATCCGGAGCAGGTTTTCCAGCACCACCTTCGGCTGCCGCGTGGCCTGCAGGGTCTGCGACAGGATCACGTAGTCGAACGCATCATCGGGATAGTTGACGAGGTCGGTGTCGGCATCACCCTGCACCACCGCGAGGCCCTTGGCGACGCAGCCATTGACGCCCTCGCGCGACAATTCGATGCCGCGGCCGTCGATGCCGCGGCTCTCCAGGAGCTGCAGCAGTTCGCCATCGCCGCAGCCGACGTCGAGCACGCGCGAGCCCGGCCGCACCATCTCGGCGACCAAGAGATGATCCCTGCGATAGCCGCCGCCGGTCCGCTCCGGCGCGACACCGGGCAACGGCAATGTCTGCTGCATGCTCATGACTGGGTACCGCCATCGTTCAATCCGCGCGCCTTGCCGGCGGCCAGCAGGAAGGCGCGGGAGATCTCCAGGAATTCGGGCACGTCGAGCAGGAAGGCGTCGTGCCCACGATCGGTCTCGATCTCGGCGAACGACACCCGCGCGCTCGATGCATTCAGCGCATGCACCAGCGCGCGCGATTCCGAGGTCGGGAACAGCCAGTCGCTGGTGAACGACACCACGCAGAACCGGGTCTTGATGCCGGTGAACGCCTTCGCCAGCACGCCGTTATGGTCCGCCGCGATGTCGAAATAGTCCATTGCGCGGGTCAGATAGAGATAGGAGTTGGCATCGAAGCGCTCGACAAAGGACGAGCCCTGGTAGCGCAGATAGCTCTCGACCTGGAAGTCCGCGTCGAACGAGAAGGTCGGCAGCTCGCGATCCTGCATCCGCCGGCCGAATTTCCGGTGCAGCGCCGCGTCCGAGAGATAGGTGATGTGCGCGGCCATCCGCGCCACCGCCAGACCGCGATGCGGGTGGGTGTCCTCGTCGACATAGCGGCCGCCGCGCCAGTCCGGATCGGCCATGACGGCCTGGCGGCCGAGTTCGTGGAACGCGATGTTCTGCGCCGAGTGGCGCGTCGAGCAGGCGATCGCGAGCGTGCGAACACGCGTTCCGGATAGGCCGCGGTCCATTGCAGCACCTGCATGCCGCCCATCGAGCCGCCGACCACGCAGAACAGCGTCGTGATGCCGAGCCGGTCGATCAGCATCGCCTGCGCGCGCACCATGTCGGGGATGGTGATGATCGGGAAATCGAGCCCCCACACCTTGCCGGTCGCGGGGTTCAGCGACGCAGGACCCGTCGAGCCCATGCAGCCGCCGATCACGTTGGAGCAGATGATGAAGTATTTCTCGGGATCGATCGGCCTGCCGACGCCGACCATGGTGTCCCACCAGCCGGGCTTGCCGGTGACGGGATGGGTGTTGTTGACGTGCTGATCGCCGGTCAGCGCATGGCAGATCAGGATCGCGTTGGACCTGTCCGCATTGAGCACGCCATAGGTCTGATAGGCGATCTGGAACGGCGCGAGATCGACGCCGCAATCGAGCTTCAGCGGCTGGTCCATGCCGAACTTCGCCACCAATGACGACGGATGATCGGCCTCATGGGCGCGATCATCGCTCTGGGTTTGCGGGCTCGGTATCGGACGCACGTTGCTCATCTAGGCGACCCTGCCTCCGCGGGGGAGGCCTCGAACAGAAAATCAGGCCAAAAAAACCCGGCCTGAACAAGGTTCGGCCGGGAGCTGATCTGTCCCCGGCCTGTTTAGCGAGTTGTTTAACGTGGCTGCAAGCCGGCCGGCTCAAATGACCACGGAGTGAGGGGAACGTAGTCCTCAGGCCCCCCGCCGTCAAGGCGCCAGCGAACGTCCCTTGCCGGGCGCCCATGGTTAACCGAATGCGCAAGGCACGGCTGCGACGTTTCTCTTTGCTTTCGCTGGCCGTCTTTTCTAATCAGGGACCCTGTCCGGCACGGCATCGGGCCGCCCGGACGACAAGGTTTGAGAGCATGTCCAACCCACCCCCGTCGCCGCCTTCGCTGCAGGAGCTGCGCAAGGAGATCGATGCGATCGACGAACAGGTGCACCGCCTGCTGATGGCGCGCGGCGACATCATCGACCGCCTGATCCAGGTCAAGAAGACCCAGGAGGTCGGCTCGGCGTTCCGCCCGGCGCGCGAGGCCAGCATGATGCGCGAGCTGGTGCAGCGCCATCGCGGCATTCTCCCGCTCGACACCATCGAGGGCATCTGGCGCGTCATCATCTCGACCTTCACCTATGTGCAGGCGCCATTCGCCGTGCATGCCGATGTCTCGGTCGGCGAGTCCGCGATGCGCGACTCGGCGCGGTTTCACTTCGGCTTCGTGGTGCCCTACGTGTCACATTTCAGCGCCCAGGCAGCTGTCGAGGCGGTGGCTAAATCGAGGGGCGACCTCGCGCTGGTCTCCGCAATCGCGAGCCGCACGCCGTGGTGGAATGCGCTGGAGGCCGATGGCGCGCCGAAGATCATCGCGCGGCTGCCGTTCCTCGAGCGCGCCGACCATCCCGCCGCGCTGCCGGTGTTCCTGATCTCGCGGGTCGCTGACGACGCCATGGTGACGGAGGTGCAGACCTGGAGCGTACGCGTCTCCGGCTGGAACGCCGATGTCGCCCGCGCTTGGCGCCACTCGCCGAGATCGTCGCGGTCCCCGACACCGCCTTCGACGGCGCGGCCCTGCTGGTCTCGGTTACCGGGCACGATTTCGAAAAGATCAAGCTCGCTTTGATCAAGGCCGGCGCCTCGGTGCGCTCTTCGGCCCTCGTCGGCAGCCACGCAACGCGCTATACGGTGCCTTCTAACGGATCGGCCAAGAGCTGAAACAAGACCTGAAGTCAGAACTGGCCGTCTGTATATCCGGAGTAGATGATGTCCCGCCCTGTGCCGAACCCCGGCATCCTCGATATTGCGCCCTACACGCCCGGCAAGAGCCCGGTGCCGGAACCGGGCCGCAAGGTGTTCAAGCTGTCCGCCAACGAGACGCCGTTCGGGCCGTCGCCGAAGGCGATCGCCGCCTACAGGGCCGCGGCTGACCATCTCGAGGACTATCCGGAGGGCACCTCGCGGGTGCTGCGCGAGGCGATCGGCCGGGCCTACGGGCTCGATCCCGACCGCATCATCTGCGGTGCCGGCTCCGACGAGATCCTCAATCTCCTGGCGCACACCTATCTCGCGCCCGGCGACGAGGCGATCTCGACCACCCACGGCTTCCTGGTCTACCCGATCGCCACCATGGCGAACGGCGCCAGGAACGTGATCGCGGCCGAAGCCAACTTCACCGCCGATGTCGACGCCATCCTCAAGGTGGTGACGCCGCGCACAAAACTGGTTTGGCTCGCCAATCCGAACAACCCGACCGGCACCTATATCCCGTTCGACGAGGTCAAGCGGCTGCGCGCAGCCCTGCCCGCGCATGTGCTGCTGGTGCTCGACGCCGCCTACGCCGACTACGTCTCGCGCAACGATTACGAGCTCGGAATCGAGCTGGTCGCGACCACCGACAACACGGTGGTGACGCACACCTTCTCCAAGATCCACGGCCTCGCCGCGCTGCGGGTCGGCTGGATGTTCGGCCCGGCGCATATCGTCGATGCCTGCAACCGGATCCGCGGCCCGTTCAACGTCACGACGCCGGCGATGCTGGCGGCGGTGGCGGCGATCGAGGACACGGCGCATGTGCAGATGTCGCGCACCCACACCGAACAGTGGCGCAACTGGCTGACCGAGGAGATCGGCAAGCTCGGGCTGAAGGTGACGCCGAGCGTCGCCAATTTCGTACTGATCCATTTCCCGACCGACAAGGGCAGGACCGCGGCGGAAGCCGACGCCTACCTCACGCGGCGCGGCCTCGTGCTGCGCGCGCTCAACAATTACAAGCTGCCGCATGCGCTGCGCATGACCATTGGCACCGAGGAAGCCAACCGCCTCGTGGTCGAGGGGCTGCGCGACTTCCTGGCCGGAAAGTGACGACGTGACCACGGCTCCGCTCTTCAACCGCATCGCTCTGATCGGCTTCGGCCTGATCGGCGGCTCGATCGCGCGCGGCGCGCGCGCGCAGGGCCTCGTCGGCGAGATCGTCACCACCGCGCGCTCGGAGAAGTCCCGGGCGCGCGTTGCCGAGCTCGGCATCGTCGATCGCGTCGTCGCGACCAATGCCGAAGCGGTCAGGGATGCCGATCTCGTCATCCTCTGCATTCCCCGTCGCGCCTGCGGCCCGGTCGCGGCCGAGATCGCCGCTCATCTCAAGCCCGGCGCCATCGTCTCCGACGTCGGCTCGGTGAAGGGCGCCGTGGTCAAGGACATGGCGCCGCATCTGCCCGCTGGTGCGCATTTCGTTCCCGCGCATCCCGTCGCCGGCACCGAGAACTCCGGTCCGGATTCCGGCTTCGCCGAGCTGTTCATCAACCGCTGGTGCATCCTGACGCCGCCCGAAGGCACAGACCCCGCCGCGACCGATCGGTTGCGCGCGTTCTGGGCAGCGCTCGGCGCCAAGGTCGAGATCATGACGCCGGACCATCATGACCTCGTGCTCGCGATCACCAGCCATCTGCCGCATCTGATCGCCTACACCATTGTCGGCACCGCCGACGAGCTGGCGCAGGTGACGGAGTCCGAGGTGATCAAGTTCTCCGCCGGCGGCTTCCGCGACTTCACCCGTATCGCGGCCTCCGACCCGACGATGTGGCGCGACGTGTTCCTCGCCAACAAGGACGCCGTGCTCGAGATGCTCGGCACCTTCACCGAGGATCTGTCGAAGCTCACCCGCGCGATCCGCCGAGGCGACGGCGAAGCGCTGTTCGAGCACTTCACCCGCACCCGCGCCATCCGCCGCGGCATCGTCGAGATCGGCCAGGACTCCGCCGCGCCCGACTTCGGCCGCCCGCACGCGAATTTGAAGAAGTAGGATCGCTCTCTCCATTCGTCGTCCCGGCGAAAGCCGGGACCCATACGCCGCAGCAGATGTCGTAAACGGGACTCGGCGTTGCAGCGTCGCGCAACAATGACCATTCGTGGTTATGGGTCCCGGCCTTCCCCGGGACGACTCCGAATTTGCCGCTCTGAGCTGCCCATCGGGTTGCTTTTTCGCAGCTCCTGCCGTCATTCCCGAGTTGCCCGAAGGGCTGTAAGCTGACGCGGCATCGATGACAGGGAGCCATCAGATGATACTCAGTCCGGATCATGTGACGATCGCGGTGGCAGACGCCGGCCCGGCGATCGCATTCTTCGCGCTGCTTGGTTTCAAAAAGACTCACGTCGCGACCATCGACGGTGGCGTTCCCGCCCGGTACATGGGCATGCCGGCGATGAAAGCGCAGCACATCACGCTCGCACTCGAAGGAGCGGATTTCGAGATCCAGCTGCTCGCATTCGACCCGCCGCCGGGGACCGATCCGGGGGTGCACCCGACCAATCTGCGAAAACTGGGCTTCAATCACCTCGCCTTCCGCGTCGACGACATCGAGGCGGCCACCGCGCATCTGGTGGCCAACGGTGTAAAGATGCTGAGCGAGGAGATGGACTACATCAGCCGAAAGCTCCGGCTGTTCGAGGGCCCCGAGGGCATCACCTTCGAGTTGGTGCAGCGGGACGATTGAAACTCCGCACATTCTGCAGCTCGGACGGGTAGAGCGAAGCGAAACCCATCGCCTCACCCGTGAACGTAATTGAAGTCTTCGCTGCGCTCTACCCATTCTAGGGTAGCTAAGCCGGCACCGGCCGAGCGATGGGACGGCTAGTAACAGATCACCAATGGGAAATACACGCTGGGCGTGCATTGCCGCTTCGGATAGGCTAGAACTCAAACGCAGCGGGCCGCGCCTTTGACTCCGTTCGCGCTATTCATTGGTCATAGCATGAAGATCGTAAGAATAGTTT
Source organism: Bradyrhizobium viridifuturi (assembly GCF_001238275.1). Classification (GTDB taxonomy): domain Bacteria; phylum Pseudomonadota; class Alphaproteobacteria; order Rhizobiales; family Xanthobacteraceae; genus Bradyrhizobium; species Bradyrhizobium viridifuturi. The sequence continues at coordinate 58,702 of NZ_LGTB01000028.1, read as the reverse complement.
TTTCTTTGTTCGTCGTAGGCTTCGTCGTTGCCTTGATGAAGGGAGAACTCCGGCATTTGATGGATCACGGTTTCTGGCCTGGATTGGCCGGTGTGCTCATTTGCGTCGGCATAATTGTCGTGATGATGGCCTTGAACGCTCGCGCCCAGAAGCGCGCCAGGGCTGAAATCTCCGCTCAAACAGGTAGAGCACCGAGACGCAGTCGGTCTGAAAATCTTACTAAAATAGGCAAGCTCCTCGCGGAGTATCCCGGACCTGTCACGTTGACCCCTTCGCGGCTCAAGTGGTGGGTAGTGATGATGCTGAGCGCCGTGATGACTGCCGCATCTATCTTTGTCTGCGTCATTGCGTTTTTGAGTCTTCAGGCCGGCAACAAGGGTGCCGGTGTTGGCATAGGAATGTCTATGCTTGGCGTAGCCTTTTTCGGCTTTGGAGTTGTGATGTCCGCCCGCACTCTGCAGGTCGGAGCTCTGCAGCTCGACAGCAATGGATTTCGAGTCACTCTCTTTGGACGAAATCAATATCTCTGGGCGGAAGTGTCCGACTTCCAGCCATATCGCTTCAAGTCCTCGTCGGGTGTCCAATTCGAGGCGATAAGGCCTCGTTCGCGCTACATTAGCGCTGCAAACGCAAGCCTCGGATTTTCGAACGATAGGCTTCCCGATACTTACGGTTTGGAAGCAGAAGAACTGGCCGACCTCATGGAGGCATGGCAAAACGCCGCGCTCGATGGTCACGCAGACAAGCAGCCGCTGGCTCCTGCGATTTCCAGCGCCGCGAAACCCATCACTGGCGTCGCGGAGGGGCGTTGATGGGTTCGGGGAGTTTATCAACGGGTCCGCACCTTGCGCGGCCCCGTTAGCTCTACCCATTCCACGGTTCAGGATCTCTACGCCGGCGGCAGGCCGAGCGATTGCGCGGCCTCCATCCAGACAGGCAGCTCGCGCTGATATAGCGCATTGCTCTCCTTGAAGCCGATCGCGGGCTCCAGCACGAAGGTCGCGAGTACCTCCTTCACCTTGGTATCGTTGTTGGCGGCGACGCAGAGTTCGGAGAGCCGGTCGACGATCGGCTGCGGTGTCGCCTTCGGCAGCGCCCAGCCCGAGAAGCCGCTCACGGTGAAGAATTTCGAGGCCGCGCCCTGTTCGGGCAGGGTCGCAATCCCGGGGATCGCATCGACCTTCTTGGAGTGCACTCCGAACACGACGCCGCGGTTGCTCTGCAGGACGCTCTGCGCCGCGGTGTAGCTGCCCATCGCGACGTCGAGCGTGCCTTCCGCCAGGCCTGTCCACATCGGCGCTTCACCGCGATAATGGATCGGCTCGATGTTGAGGCCGTATTGCTTGTTGAGCTCGTTGATCGTCATGTGCGGGGCGGAGCCCGCGCTGTAGGTGCCGAAGTTCACCTTGCCGCTGCTCCGCGCGTGGGCGACGAATTCCGCAAGCGTCTTGACGCCGAGCTTCGGGCTCGCGACCAGCAGGAGGCCGGCGCCCGGAATGACGCTGACCAAGGTCAGATCCTTGTCCATGTCGTAGCCGGGGTTCTTCATCATCGCCCGGTTCATGACATAGGTGGTCGAGATCGAGCACAGGATGGTGTGCCCGTCAGGCGCTGATCGCGCGACCTCCGCGGCGCCGATCGAGCCGGAGGCGCCGGCCTTGTTCTCGATGACGACGGTTTGCCCGACCTGCCTTGCGATGAATTCACCGAACGCGCGCGCCAGCAGGTCGGTCTGCCCGCCGGCCGGGTAGCTGCAGATCATGCGGATTTGCCGCGATGGCCAGGCGGCCTGCGCCGAGGCCCCGCGCGACAGCAGTGGCATTGCGGCGGCGGCTGCTCCGGCTGCGATGACGTGACGGCGGCTGATCTTCGCTGGCATCTTGGTCCCTCCCAGATTTTTCAGCGAGGGTAGCGCATCGGCCGATCTCAGCTACGGGACAGATTGGCGCAGCGGGCTCGCTCAGCGTCGCAACCGTTGATCCCTGATCGGCCCCGCCGATATCGGCGCAACCTTCTGCATCAGCCGCTGGCGGCCGACGAGGCCTGCGGTTGCCAGCATGACGGCGCCGCCGAACCACCATGAGCCGATCACGAATTCCCAGGCCCGCGGCGGGATCTCGTCGAAGATGATGCCGTAGACCGACACCAGCGCCGCCAGCGCCGCGAGGAAGATGCCGCCCGCGCTCATGAGCTCGACGGCATCGATGCGCCCGGTCGCGCGCAAGGCGGGCCTTGGAATATCGATGCCGAGATAGAAGCCGACGGCACCGATCACGATCGTCGTCACGATGAAGGCAAGTGTCCCGAACAGAACGACGTGCCCCTTCGCGAGCTGGGCGGCGACGAAGGTGCCGGCCATGGCACCGGCCATCGCCAGGCCGGTTCGCTGCAATACATGCGCTGCGCGGCTGACCATCATCAACTCGCGGGCGATCACGGCCCGCTGCTTCGGCCTGGTCACGATCCTCATGTGCGGTCTCCTTTCCTGCGAAGCCCCCTCTCCCCGTTCTCACGGGGAGAGGGTTGGGGTGAGGGGCCGCTTCCGCAGATGCGGTGAGCGTTGCGCTTGCGGAGACTCCCCCTCACCCGGATTGCATCTCCAATCCAGCGTAGCCGAGCTCCGCTTCGGCGTTCTTGAGAACGGCCGCCGACGGCGGCCTCTGTCTCTCCCGCATGCGGGGCGAGGTGCAGCGGAGCCTGCTGCTCGACCCGAAGTCACGCCTTCCCGCCCTAGAACGGGTAATAGCGGATCTGCGACATGATGATGTGGTCGTCGGTCCTCGGCGCACCGCCGACACCTTCGAAGGCAAAGCGCTGGTTATAGGAATACTGGACGCCGGCCTTGATCGCCCCGTAATTGCCCTTGAAGATCGTGTCGTAGAAGCCGACCGTGTATTGCCTGACCTCCGAGGTGTTGCCGTTGCAGGTCGCCGCCGGCGAGTTCTCGATGTTGCAGCCGAGATTGTTGTAGAGCGGATTGCCGTAGCCGAACGGTACCGAGCCGACATTGGAGAACGTCGCCTTGGTCTTCTCGAGGCCGGCATAGGCGTAGAGATCGAGCGACGGCGTCGTGTGCCAGACCGTACCGAGCAGGAACGCTGTGATCGGCAGCGGCTGGATCGAGCCGTCCTGGCGCAGCGTCGCGTCCGGGAATGGCGTCGCGGTGAAGCGGCCGAGCGCGCCGTGTGACGCCGAGCCCTGCAACTCCAGGAGCTTCGGCACGATCTCCGCCGAGAAATGCCCGCCGAAGCTCACCGTGTTGACGTCGTGATTGGCGAAGTTGAAGTGGTCGTAGAAGTCGCGATACATCGCCCAGCCCTCGAGATGCAGCTTGTAGGGCCCGAGCCGCGGATCCCACGCGCCCTTCACGGTGAAGTCAGGCACGTGGTTGAGACTGACATTGTTGGCGTTGTTGAAGAAGCTGCCGCCCGGACCGGTGAGGTTGACGAGGACATTCGGGTTCAGCACGCCTTGCGGACCGACCGCGGGCGTCCCGACCAGCGGCGTGTTGCCACCGAAGAACGAGGTCTGCGCATTTTCCGCCGAGAAGGCGAGCTTGAACTCGGGCCCGAAATCCTGCCAGACGCGAACGCCGGGCTGGCGCGCCGCGAGGAAGCCCGGCACCGATTCGAAATCGATCACACCGGGAGCGTCGACTCCGCGCGGATCGATGCCGGCCTTGCTCGGCGCATTCAACGACCAGCTCTGGCCGGCAAGGAAGTGCAGACCGAGGTCGGTGCGCGCGATCTCGATGCTGGCCTGGCGCAGCCGCGGGTTGAACGAGTTGGTTGCGACCGAATTTGCGGTCTGCGCCGCGCCTTCGAGGTCGAGTTCGCCATAGCCCGCGACGTGCGTGTCGGCGAACACATCGGCTTCCGCGAGCAGCGAGAACCGGCTCTGGCGCGCGGAGAAACGCGTTTCGTCGGTGTTGAAGTTCTTGCTCTGCCGGAACGGAATGAAGTTGTAGACCGAGCCGGTGTCGGAGGCGAGATTGCGGCTGCGATAGATGCCGGTGAGATCGACCCAGCCGCCGAAGGTGAAGGTGACGCCCTTGTAGCAGAGCTTGCCCGATGCGCAGGGGTCGAACGGTATCGGCGCCTTCGCCGCCATCTGGGTGTTCTGCAGGGCGCTCTGCCTTGCCGCCAGCGCCTCCTCTTTGCGCGCCTGCGCTTCCATCTTCTGCTCGAGCTGTTTGAGGCGCGTCTTCAACGCCTTCAGCTCCGACGCATCGTCGTCCGCCAACGCTGAACCTGCCGACAACAGCATGCTGCCGAGCAGAATTCCCCCGAGAACTCGCATCGCTTCCTCCACACGAGGTTGTTTCCTCAGGCGAGAGAGAGCGGTACTCGGGGAATGATATTCGCGGCGGCCCGCAATATTGCGGTCACGTTTTTCTCATGCTGCCGCGGGAATAGTTTGCCGTGATGAACGATATCGCGCGCGAGGGATCAATGAATCGTGGGGCGCATCAGCGAAGCGTGATCCACTGCACTGTCGGCGCTGAAGGACGGCGGATTGCGCGTTGCGGCTAATGCGCCCTACGAAGCGACAACACCGACGTCGCGCCTTCGCGTGAGTTTTTCTCGCGCTATGCGCGAGTTTTTACCGGGTTGTCCGGTTCGGATTTTGGCGATACGTCCATGTCGTGGTCAGGCGATCAACAGGGGCACGCAACATGGCTGACGACACGAGCATTCGGACCGGCCAGTGCCATTGCGGCACCGTGCGTTTCGAGGTGGCGCTCAACGACGGCTTCAACTCGATCCGCCGCTGCACCTGCTCCTACTGCCGCATGCGCGGCGCCGTCGTCGCCATGGCCGAGATGGGCGGGATCAGATTCCTGCAGGGCGAGGACGCGCTGACGAGCTACCGCTTCCATAGCGGAACGGCGCAGCACTTCTTCTGTTCCCGCTGCGGAATCTACACCCATCATCAACGGCGCTCCGACCAGAACCTCTATGCCGTCAACGTCGCTTGCCTCGACGGGGTCAGCCCGTTCGATTTCCCTGACGTGCCGGTCATGGACGGCGTCAACCACACCAACGACACCGGCAAGCCAACGCGTCGCGCCGGAACGCTCCGCTTCATCCCGGCTGACTGAGCGCGCTGCTCAGAACAGCGGCGGGATCTGCGCGACTTTAAGCGGGCCCAAGAACACCGCGCCGTCGGCGAAGCGGAGCGGGAAGCTGCGCGCCTTCTTGCCTTCGAGCGTGGCCTCGGTGCCGAGCGAATTGATCCCGGCCGAGATGCCGGCATTGGCGTTCTGCTTGATCACCTTGCCGAGGCCGGGAATGGCGCGGTCCAGCGCGCCGAACAGATTGCTGAGGTCCTGGCTCTTCACGCCCGGCGCGACACGATCGAGCGTCGACTGCGGCACGCCGTCCTCCAGCATCTTGTCGATGCCGAGCGCGGGGATGACGCGGTCGAGGCCCGCGACCGTCATCTGCAGCTCGCCCTCGATACGGCCTTGCGCGTTGAGGCGCAGCGTACCGGCCGCGACCGACAGCACATCGCCCTGCTCGATGCGCGACTGCTGGATCTCGACGCTGCCGCCGGCGGCCTGGATCTCGCGGAAGCGATCCGGCCACGGCTTCGGCGAGAAATCCTTCAACCCGTTCAGCCGCGCATGGATGTCGGCGTTGAACGGCTGGGTGAGCAGCGGGTGCACCTCCTGCAAGGTGCCGCCATTGATCTGGAGCACGGTCTCGATCGCCGGGCTGTCAGGAGCCGAGCCGTCGACCTGCCGTCCGTGCAGCTCGATGTGATTGACCCGCATCAGCGGCGTCGGCGCGGGGCCGCCGGTGCGGTCGATGGCGAGATCGTCGAACACCAGCGAGGCGCGCTGCGGCACCGCCGGCAGGCCGACCACGCTGGCGCGTCCGAGACGCCAGTCGACCGACAGCGTCGGCTGCGCGTTGCGCTCGGCGATGGTGGCCGGGCCCTTGAACTCCGCGATCACCAGCTTGGGATCATAGATCTGCGCCACGACCAGGATCTCGGCCAGCCGCGCCACGAACGACATCTGCGGCGAGGCGGTCTGCGACACCAGCATCACGCTGGGCTGCCCGCAGCGGATCTCAAGCCGGAACGGGTAACCTGCCACCGAGCGCTTGTCGCAATCATAGACCCGGCCCGCCTTCGCCTCCTGCGCGCGCCAGGCATCGGCCTGCACGCCGACCTGCGAGGCGGCGAAGAACCAGAAGCCGCTCCACAGCACCGCGGCGATCAGGACCGCGACGGGGACGGCATAGAGGCCGAAGCGCGAGCGGCGGCGGGGGGCGGAGGTCAAATCGGACATGCGGCGTCCTTTGGAGCGCGAATTTGTCAAAATCTAAGCGGCAGCAAGCCGCGGGCAAGCCTTACGCAACCTTCACGCAACCCTTCTGCGACCCTTCTGCAACCCTTGCGCAACTCTTGCGCAACCCTTGCGCAACTCTTGGAAACATCACGGAATCTGCTTCGCTTCGACGGCCCGTTCTGCTAGCCCATCTGCGCGATGTCAGCAAATCCTCCCCATTCCGAAACCGACGGCGACCTCTGGGTGTTCGGCTACGGCTCGCTGATGTGGAAGCCGGGCTTCGAGTTCCTCGAGCAGGTGCCGGCACGGCTGATCGGTGAGCATCGCGCGCTCTGCGTCTATTCGTTCGACCACCGCGGCACGCCGGAGAAGCCGGGCCTGGTGCTCGGGCTCGACCGCGGCGGCGCCTGCCGCGGCATCGCGTTCCGCGTCGCCGCCCGCCAGCGCCACGACACCATCGCCTATTTGCGGGCGCGCGAGCAGACCACCAACGTCTATCGCGAGGTGATGCGCTCGGTGTGGCTGGAGAACACGGCGCGCGATCGCGTCTCAGCGCTCGCCTATGTGGTCGACCGCGGCCATGTGCAATACGCCGGGCGGCTGTCGCTGTCCGAGCAGTTGCGCCTGGTGCAGCAGGGCCACGGCCGTTCCGGCAACAACCGCGACTATGTGCTCTCGACCGTGGCCTCGATCGAGAAGCAGGGGCTTCGCGACGCGCAGCTGCACCAACTCGCGGTCATGCTGCATGATTCGGGCTCCTTGCATCGCGACGCACGCGGCTGATGGGCTCGAACCGGGCCGGGGCACGGAACCGACTCGCGAATTCCTGCCACGGCGCGAACAACATTGTGGTCTCAATTTCCGGTCGCTGGAATGGAATGACCGGAATGCGCCCCTCACTGCCCAAGCTCGCCGCACTCGGCCTGCTCTTGCTGTTCACCACACCATCCTATGCCGGTTTGAGAGAGGACGCTGCGGCGTGCGACGCCAAGGATCCGCACCCGGAGCTCGCGATCCCCGCCTGCACCCGCCTGATCGCGGCCAATCCGAGGGGACGCGACCTTTCGATCACCTATTACAACCGCGCGCTCGCCTGGCATAACAAGGGCGATCTGGAGAAGGCCAAGGCGGATTACGATCAGTCGATCGCGATCAATCCGTCGTTTGCGCCGTCCTATGGCCAGCGCGCCAAGGTCTATCTGCAAAACCAGGACTACGACCGCGCGCTGAGCGACTTCGACCGAGCGATCCAGCTCAAGCCCGCCGGCCCGTTCAGCGCCGGCTGGTTCAACAACCGCGCCGAGCTGTTCGTCGCCACCGGCGACTATGATCGCGCGCTGGCCGATTATGGCAAGTCGATCGAGCTCGATCCCAACTCGTGGTACGCCTATGTCAATCGCGCGCTGGTCTATGATTTCAGCGGCAAGGACCGGCTCGCGGCGCTGCATTGCCAGCAGGCGATCAAGCTCGCGCCGCGCGCGGCCGGCCCCTATTATTGCCGCGCCGTCATCGAGATCAGCGCCGGCGATCTCGACAATGCCGCGCGCGATGTCGACCGCGCGATCGCGATCCAGGACGGGCAGGCTGAGTTCTACTCGCTGCGCGGCCTGACGCTGGCCGGCAAAGGCGAGCTCGATCAGGCCATGCGCGACTACGACCACGCCACGCAACTCAATGCCCAGGGCGCGCTGAATTACGCACGGCGCGGCCTCGCCGACGAGAAGAAGGGCGATATCGAGAGTGCCCGCGCCGACTTCCGCCACGCGCTCGACGTCATCGGCCTCGATCAACTCGACCGCACGCAGGGCCAGCGTGTCGCCCGGGACGGCCTGCAACGGCTGGATAAAATTGCCAGCACGGACAAGAGCGTCGTCGCAGATCATAGTGCGGCCAAGCCAGCTACTACGGTCGCCGCCGCCGTCCCTATCGCACCGGTCGGCACGGGCCCGAAGGCGGCGACGACGGAGCGGCGCGTCGCCCTGGTCGTCGGCAACTCCAGATATCGCTCGGTCCCGGTGCTGCCGAACCCCGGCCAGGACGCGGCAGCGATCGCCGACACGCTGCGCGCGGTCGGCTTTCAGGATGTCCGCCTCGTCACCGACGCCACGCGCGACAGCCTGGTCGACGCGCTCAAGTCGTTCGCCAACGCGGCCGACGGCGCCGATTGGGCCGTGATCTACTATGCCGGGCACGGCATGGAGATGGCGGGCGAGAACTATCTGGTGCCGGTCGACGCCAAGCTCGCCACCGACCGCGACGTGCCGTACGAGGCGGTCGCGCTGACCCAGGTGATGGCCGCGACCGAGGGAGCGCGCAAGCTGCATCTCGTCATCCTCGATGCCTGTCGCGACAATCCGTTCGCCAACCAGATCAAGCGCACCGTCGCGTCGCGCTCGATCGGCAGGGGGCTGGCCCAGGTCGAGCCCGACAGCGGCACGCTCGTCGTCTACGCCGCCAAGCACGGCCAGGTCGCGCTCGACGGCGACGGCGGCCACAGCCCGTTCGTGACCGCCCTGATCAAGCGCATGCAGACGCCGCGGATCGAGATCCGCAAGCTGTTCGACCTCGTGCGCGACGACGTCATGGCCGCGACGGACCGCCGGCAGCAGCCCTTCAGCTACGGCTCGGTGCCGGGAAGCGAGGATTTCTACTTCACCGGCGCGAGCCAGAATGCGGCGAAATAGGCCGGACGCCAGCCAGCGGCGCGCGGGATTTGCAAGAGGCGGATGATGAGCACCGAGATGCCGAGATTGCAAAGCGATGACCCGCTTGCCGTCGAGCTGACGGCAGCGCTCAAGGCCGGTGAGGCCGAACACCTCCGCGCACTGCTCACATCCCATCGCGAACTTGCCGGCTGCGTGGTCGAGGATGCGAAGGGCGGCGGGCGAAGCCCGCTGCACCTGTTTGCCGACTGGCCGGGTCACAACCCCAATGCGGCTGCGATCGTGCAGATCCTCTCCGCAGCCGGCGCCGATCTCGACGCGCCGGCGGCTGCAATGTGGCATCGGGAAACGCCGCTGCACTGGGCCGCTAGCAATGACGATGTCGCGCTGATCGATGCACTGCTCGATGCCGGCGCCGATATCGAGCACGAGGGCTCATCGATCGACGGCGGTCCAGCGCTGTCGTCGGCTGTCGGTTACGGCCAATGGGCGGCGGCACGGCGGCTGGCCGAGCGCGGCGCGCGAACACAGCTGTGGCACGAGGCGGCGCTCGGCATGATGCCCGAGATCGTCCGTCGGCTCGGGACCGCGCCCCTCCCGGCCGGAGAGCTCTCGGGACCGTTCTGGAATGCCTGCCATGGCGGCCAACTCGCCGCGGCAGAATATCTGCTCGAGCACGGGGCCGACCTCAACTGGCCCGCTCCCTGGACCGGGCAGACAGCGCTCGACATCGCGGAGCAGGCGGAGCATCGCGAGGTCGTGGCCTGGCTGCTGGAGCGTGGCGCCGTCCGCGCAAAGCAGGGCTCCGGGCCGGACGCCAGCTGAACGGCTCGGATAGATCGCGCCGCAAATCCGATCGTGGTTTGGTCGCAACCCGGCAAATCGCGGCAGGTGTATGGCAGCGCCCTGTGACATTTAGGCTTTTGCATCGTGGCGCGGACGGATAGAAGCTCATCCGCAAACATCGCTCGCTGATGCAATGAACCTCTCCGCCCCCTTTGTCCGACGGCCGGTCGGCACCACGCTGCTGTCGCTTGGACTTGTGGTGGCGGGCATCATTGCGTTCTTCAAGCTGCCGGTGTCGCCGCTGCCCGACGTCGACATCCCGACCATCATGGTGCAGGCGACGCTGCCCGGCGCCAGCCCGGCCGACGTCGCTTCCACCGTGGCGAGCCCGCTGGAACGGCACCTCGGCCAGATCGCAAGCGTCACCGAAATGACCTCGGTGTCCTCGCTCGGCTCCGCGCGCATCACGCTGCAATTCGACATCGACCGCGACATCAACGGCGCCGCGCGCGACGTGCAGGCGGCGATCAACGCGGCGCGCGCCGACCTGCCGACCAACCTGCGCGCCAATCCGACCTACCGCAAGTTCAACCCGGCCTCGGCGCCGATCCTGATCTACACCCTGACCTCGGACACCCTGACGCCGGCCGAGCTCTATGACGCCGCCTCGACCGTGCTGGCGCAGAAACTGTCGCAGGTCGAGGGCGTCGGCGAGGTCTCGGTCGGCGGCGGCTCGCTGCCCGCGGTGCGCGTCGAGCTGATCCCGCCGGCGCTCTACAAATACGGCATCGGGCTCGAGGACGTCCGCGCCGCGCTCTCGAGCGCCAATGCGCACAGCCCGAAGGGCGGCATCGACGTCGGCGACCAGCGCTACCAGATCTACGCCAACGACCAGGCCCGCAAGGCGGCCGACTACAAGCCGCTGGTCGTCGCCTACCGGAACGGCGCGGCGGTGCGGCTGACCGACGTCGGCGACGTGATCGATTCCGTGGAGAATGTGCGCACGCTCGGCCTTGCCAACGGCAAGCCGGCCGTCGTGATGATCGTGTACCGGCAGCCGGGCGCCAACATCATCAAGATGGTCGACAATGTGAAAGGGCTGATGCCGCAGCTCAAGGCCTCGGTCTCGCCCGCGGTCGACATCACGCTCGCGATGGACCGCTCGAAGACGATCCGCGCCTCGCTGCACGATGTCGAGATCACGCTCTTGATCGCGGTCGCCCTGGTGATCCTGGTGGTGTTCGCCTTCCTGCGCAATGCGCGGGCGACGCTGGTGCCTGTGGTGGCGGTCGGCGTGTCGCTGATCGCGACCTTCGCCGTGATGTACCTGCTCGGCTACACGCTCGACATCTTCTCGTTGATGGCGCTGACGGTGGCGACGGGCTTCGTGGTCGACGACGCCATCGTGGTGCTGGAGAACATCACCCGCCACATGGATGCGGGGCTGTCGCGGCTGGAGGCGACGCTGGTCGGCACCCGCGAGGTCGGCTTCACCGTGCTGTCGATGAGCGTGTCGCTGATCGCGGTGTTCGTGCCGATCCTCTTGATGGGCGGGCTGGTCGGCCGCCTGTTCCGCGAATTCGCCATGACCATCACGATCGCGATCGTGATCTCGCTGGTGGTCTCGCTGACTACGACGCCGATGATGTGCTCGGTGCTGCTGCGCAAGGAGGGAGACCGGGCGCATGGCCGGATCTACCGGATCAGCGAGCGCATCTTCGAGCTGCTGCTGGGTGGCTACCGCGCGACGCTCGGCCTCGCGCTGCGCCATCCGCTCTTGGTGATGCTGATCCTGGGCTCGACGCTCTATCTGAACTTCCATCTCTACCGGGTCGTGCCCAAGGGCTTCGTGCCGCAGCAGGATACCGGGCTGCTGGTCGGCTCGATCCAGGCCGACCAGAGCACCTCGTTCCAGCTGATGAAGCAGAAGCTGACCCAGTTCATCGACATCGTGAAGTCGGATCCGGCGGTCGATACCGCGGTCGGCTTCACCGGTGGCGGCGGCGTCGGCCCGGGCGGCACCAACACCGGCACCGTGTTCGCCTCGCTGAAGCCGATGGGCGAACGCAACCTGCGCGCCGACAAGGTGATCGAGCGGCTGCGCGAGCCGTTGGCGAGCGTGGCCGGCGCCACCCTGTTCCTGCAATCGATCGGCGATCTCGGCGCCGGTGGGCGCTCGGGCAACGCGGCGTATCAATACACGCTGAAGGGCTCGACCTTCGAGGAGCTGAACGAGTGGACGCCGAAGCTGGTCGCCGCGCTGCAGAAGGAGCCGACCCTTGCCGACGTCAACAGCGACCAGCAGAACAAGGCGCTGCAAGCCAATCTGGTGATCGATCGCGACGCCGCCTCGCGGCTCGGGATCACCGTCAGCCAGCTCGACAACACGCTCTATGACGCATTCGGGCAGCGCCAGGTCTCGACCATCTTCGTCGCGCGCAACCAGTATCACGTCATCATGGAGGTGGCGCCGCGCTTCTCGCAGGACCCGCAGACCCTGAAGGAGGTCTACATCTCGACCTCGGGTGGGTCGGCGACCGGCACCCAGAGCACCAATGCGGTGGCCGGGACCGTGGCCTCGTCCTCGCAGAAGAGCTCGCTCAACTCGATCGCCGCCAACGTGGTACGCAACCAGGCGACCAACTCGATCGGCGCCACCGGCAAGGGCGTCGCCTCGACCGGAACCGCGGTCTCGACCAGCGCCGAGACCATGATCCCGCTGTCGAGCGTCGCGCGCTTCGAGCATGGCGAGACGCCGCTTGCGGTCAACCACCAGGATCTCCTGGTGTCCAGCACCATCTCCTTCAACCTGCCGCCGAGCGTCTCGCTGAGCACCGCGACCACCACGATCGAGAATGCGATGCATGCGATCAACATGCCGGCGGGCATCAACGGCGGGTTTGCGGGGTCCGCGAAGATCTTCCAGCAGGCGCTGGCGAACGAGTTGTTCCTGATCCTCGCCGCGCTGGCGACGATCTACATCTCGCTCGGCATGCTTTATGAGAGCTACATCCACCCGCTGACCATCCTCTCCACCTTGCCCTCGGCCGGCGTCGGCGCGGTCGCGGCCTTGATGCTGTCGCACACCGATTTCGACATCATCGGCATGATCGGGGTGATCCTGCTGGTCGGCATCGTCAAGAAGAACGCCATCATGATGATCGACTTCGCGCTCGACGCAGAGCGCCAGCGCGGGCTGTCGTCGCGCGATGCGATCTACGAAGCCTGCCTGATGCGCTTCCGCCCGATCATGATGACGACGCTCGCCGCGCTGTTCGGCGCGGTGCCGCTGATGATCGGGCTCGGCGAAGGCAGCGAACTGCGCCAGCCGCTCGGCATCGCGATCTTCGGCGGATTGATCCTGAGCCAGATCCTGACGCTCTACACCACGCCGGTGGTCTATCTCTATCTCGACCGCGCCAGGCTCTGGACCCAGCGCCGCCGCGCCGCACGCCGCGCACGGCGGGCAGCAGCGGCAGGCGCCGCCGGTCGTTGACATATCGGCGTCGATCTTGCCAACCTGACGCGAAGTGGCAGGCGCAAGGAACCAGGCCGTGACTCCAGCACCGGAAATCGCAGCATCCCGCTGGTTCAACAGCGAGCCGCTGACCCTGGCGGCGCTGCGCGGCCGCCCCGTGCTGCTGCACGCGTTCCAGATGCTGTGTCCGGGCTGCGTGTCGCACGGCACCCCGCAGACCCAGCGCGCCTTCGAGCTGTTCAAGCATTCCGACCTGCAGGTGATCGGGCTGCACACCGTATTCGAGCACCACGCGGCGATGACGCCCGTGTCGCTGGAAGCCTTCATCCACGAATACCGGCTGACCTTCCCGATCGGCGTCGATGAGGCCGGCGACGGCACGCCGATCCCGGTCACCATGCAGCGCTACGGCATGCAGGGAACCCCGACCAGCATCCTGATCGGTCGCGACGGCAACATCGTGCATCACGGCTTCGGCCAGCAGAGCGACATGGCGCTCGGCGCGATCATCGCAGCCGAGCTTGCCGCACCGCACGGCTGAGGCCCGAGCAACCCCGTTCACGCAGGCGCGTTATGACGGCGTCGCGCGAGGCATGATACCGTTTGGCCAACCAGAACCAGCGTCTCTGCGGGAGGATCTCATGAAGACCTATCAGCTCTACATCAACGGCCAGTATGTCGATCCGGCCAATGGCGAGTGGTTCGAATCGATCGATCCCTATCGCGGCGAGGCCTGGGCCAGGATCCCGCGCGGCACCGCCGCCGATGCCGACAAGGCGGTGAAGGCCGCCAACGAGGCGATGTGGAATGGACCGTGGGCGAAGATGACGGCCTCCGCCCGCGGCAAGGCGATGCGCAAGCTCGGCGACCTCGTCGCGGCCAATGCCGAGCGGCTCGCCGAGATCGAGGTGCGCGACAACGGCAAGCTGATGGCCGAGATGCTGGGCCAGCTGCGCTACCATCCGGAGTGGTGGTGGTATTTCGGCGGCCTCGTCGACAAGCTCGAGGGCGGCCTGGTGCCGATCGACAAGGCGGAGACGTTTGCCTACACCACGCACGAGCCGGTCGGCGTCGTCGCGGCGCTGACCGCGTGGAATTCGCCGCTGCTGTTCGTCGCCTGGAAATGCGCCGCCGCGCTCGCGGCCGGTTGCGCCGTGGTCGTCAAGCCCTCGGAATTCACCTCGGCCAGCACGCTGGAATTCGCCGAGCTGACGAAAGAAGCCGGGATTCCCGACGGCATCTTCAACGTGGTGACCGGCTTCGGTCCCGAAGCAGGCTCGGCGCTGATCTCGCATCCCGGCGTCGCCAAGATCACCTTCACGGGGTCGGACACGACAGGCGCAAAGGTCTACGAGACCGCGGCGAAGAGCCTGAAGCGCGTTTCGCTCGAGCTCGGCGGCAAGTCGCCGAACATCGTATTCGAGGATGCCGACCTCACGGCCGCCGCCGCCGGCGCGATCTCCGGCATCTTCGCCGCCACCGGGCAGACCTGCATCGCCGGATCGCGCCTCCTGGTGCAGAGCTCGATCAAGGAGAAGTTCGTCGCGCGCGTATTGGAGCTCGCGAAGTCCGCCAAGATCGGCGATCCCATGCAATCAGACACCAATGTCGGGCCGATCACGACACCCGCGCAGTACAAGAAGGTGCTCGACTACATCGACATTGCAAAAGCCGAAGGCGCACGCTGCCTGCTCGGCGGTAAGCCTGCGTCCGGCGACGGCATCAAGGGCGGCCAGTTCGTCGAGCCGACCATCTTCACCGATGTCGACAACTCGATGCGGATCGCGCGCGAGGAGGTGTTCGGGCCGGTGCTGTCGATCATCTCCTTCGACTCCGAGGAAGACGCCATCCGCATCGCCAACGACACCATCTATGGCCTCGCCGCCGGCATCTGGACCAAGGATCTCGCCCGCGCCATCCGCGTGCCGAAGCAGCTGCGCGCCGGCACGGTGTGGGTCAACACCTACCGCGCCATCAGCTACATGATGCCGTTCGGCGGCATGAAGTTCTCCGGCGTCGGCCGCGAGAGCGGCATCGACGCGGTGCGCGAATATCAGGAGACCAAGAGCGTCTGGATCTCGACCGCGACCGACGTGCCGGCCAATCCATTCGTGATGCGGTGAGCAAGCGCTATGCTTCACCTCTCCTCGCCGAGGGGAGGTGAAGCACGCATTCGCCAAGACGTTGCGTCACGCAGCCGGACTTGCCGACGCACAAGACGTGCATTGCTTGCCCTGCGGCGAAGCGCTCCGACCAGAATCACGAGCGACGAGAGAGCGAGGATGGCGGCGCTGAACAGGAAGGTGGCACGATAGCCGCTGCTGTCGAAAAGCACGCCACCACCCGCGGCACCCGCCGTAATGGCGAGCTGGATCACCGCGACCATCAGCCCGCCGCCTGCTTCAGCGTCATCGGGCAAGGCCTTGCTCAACCAGGTAAACCAGCCAACGGGCGCCGCAGTGCCGATGAAGCCCCACAGCAACATCAGCGCCGTCGTTGCGCCAAGCGAGCCGCCCAATGCCGTGAGGGCAACGGCAATCGCGGCCATTGCGAACGGCATCAATACAAGGAACGTGTAAAGGCGGTCGCGGATAACAAGGCCGATCAGGGTCGTACCGACAAGACCGGCAACGCCCATCACGAGCAGCAGAGCCGAAATGGTCGTGACATCGACGCGCGTGACCGTCTCGAAGAATGGCCGCAAATAAGTGAAGAGCGCGAACTGCCCGAGGAAGAACAGCCCCGCCGCGAGCATGCCGTACGGCACTCCGGGCCGGCGCAGCACCTTGAATGCCGCCGTCGCGCTCGCCCGTTCATGGCTCGGCATCCTGGGGAGGGCGACGAATTGCCAGAGCAGCGTCAGCGCCGCGATCGGCACGACGCAAAAGAACGCGCCGCGCCAACCGATATACTGGCCGAGAAAGCTACCAAGCGGCGCGGCGATCGTCGTCGCGAGCGCATTGCCACCATTGAGGATCGCGAGCGCGCGCGGCACATCGGCGGCTGGCACGATGCGGATCATCGTTGCGGCGGACATCGACCAAAAGCCTCCAACGACCATGCCGACCAACGCACGCCCGACCATGAAAACCGTGTAGGTGGGCGCAAACGCGACGACGACGCCGGAGATCAGCATGACGCCGGTCAGCCACAGCAAGACTGCCCGCCGATCGGCGCCGCGCGTTGCGGCCGAAATGAAAAGGCTGGTCAGGATGGCGAAGAAGCCGGACACGGAAATGGCTTGCCCGGCCTGTCCTTCAGTCAACTCAAGGCCTGCTGCAATCGGCGTGAGCAAGCTCACGGGCATCCACTCGGTTGCAACGAGGGTCGAGGCGCAGAGTGCAAGCGCGAAGACGGCGCTCCACGCGGTCATTGGTTGCATTGTCTTTTGATCGATTGTGGCGTCCATCGAGCATCCATGTTCAGAGAGGCGCCCGCGTCGGCGCTGTTCGCGGTCACACATAGAGCGCGGCACGACGTTCGATTAGCCGCTATAATTCGCTTGCATTAATCGACCTGGGCCATGAATACTGGCGCCATGGCAAGCCAGGATTTCAACGACTTACTGGCCTTCGTGGCGGTCGCCCGCGAGCGCAGCTTCACCAAGGCCGCTGCCAAGCTGGGCGTCGTACAGTCGACGCTCAGCCACACGATCAAGCGCCTCGAGATGCAGATGGGGCTGCGGCTTCTCACGCGCACGACGCGCAGCGTCGGCCTCACCGAGGCGGGCGAGCGCCTTCAACAATCGCTTGCGCCGCGCATCGAAGAGATCGAGCGCGACATCGCGGCGCTGATGTCGCTGCGCGACACGCCATCGGGTACCATCCGGATCACGCTTTCGGACCACGCGCTGCAGACCGCCGTCTGGCCGAAGCTGTCGCCCGTCCTGAAGAGATATCCGGATATCCAGGTCGAGTTCAGCGTCGACACGGGATTCCGCAACATCGTCAAGGACGGCTTCGACGCCGGCGTCCGGCTCGGCGAGAGCGTGGAAAAGGATATGATCGCGGTGCGCATCGGCCCCGATTGGCGGCTGGTCGCGGTCGCTTCACCCGCCTATCTGAAGGAACATCCCCGGCCCAAGCGTCCACAGGACCTCGTCAACCACGTCTGCATCAAGCGGCGCCTGGCGGCGGGCGGTCACTATGTGTGGGAGTTCGCCAAGAATGATGCTGAGCTCCGGGTACGCGTCGAGGGGCAAATGACCTTCAACGACTCGCACGCGATGATCGATGCCGCCGTGAAAGGCTTCGGCATTGCCTACCTTCCCGAAGACATGGCCGCGCAGCATGTGCGGTCGGGAGAGTTGGTTGTCGTGCTTGACGACTGGTCGCCGAAGTTCGACGGCTATTTCATCTACTACCCGACGTCCCGGCAGAACTCGGCTGCATTCAAGGTGATCGTCGATGCGCTACGGCACCATGACATCCGGCGGCAAGAAAAGCGCGGCTAGCGACGCCGAACGTCGCCGTCCACGAGATCGCGCCCTACTCCGTCGCATCCGGCACGCCACCGAACAATTTGGCCTGCTCGGCGCGGCCGGCGTCGACGATGCGGGTGGTGGCGGTTTCGATCTCGTCGCGCAGGCGGGTCATGAACTCGTCGCGCGGCAGCCCCGGCGGCAGCGGATCGAGGAATTCGACCACCAGCGTGCCGGGGTAGCGCATGAAGGTGCGGCGCGGCCAGAACAGCCCGGAATTGAGCGCGATCGGCAGGCACGGCACGCCGCTCTCGGCATAGATCTGCGCGACGCCGGCCTTGTAGTTCGGCGCGGCGCCGGGCGCGGTGCGGGTGCCCTCGGGGAAGATCACGAGCTGGCGGCCGAGCTTCACCTCGGCTGCGGCGCGCTTCAGCGTCTTGACCAGGGAACGCGGTCCGCCGCCGCGCTCGACCGAGATCATGCCCACTTTCTTCAGGTACCAGCCGAACACCGGGATCATCATCAGCTCGCGCTTGAGGATGAACAGTGGGTGCTCGAAGAAGCGCACTAGCGCAAACGTCTCCCAGAACGACTGGTGCTTGGAGGCGACCACCAATGGTCCCGGCGGGATCTTTTCGACGCCGCGGAACTCGATCCGGATGTTGCAGATCACGCGCATCAGGAACAGGCTGATGTTGGCCCACAGGGCCTCCAGCGCCATCAGCGCGCCCCGCGGCAGCAGCAGCGCCGGCAGCGCGACGATGCAGAGCAGCACCAGCACCAGATAGAACAGCACGTTGAAGATCAGCGAACGCAGGAAGATCATTTCAGTCCTTGTTTGACGCCTGCGCCGTCGCCGGGCGGCGCGGCGTGGCTGCCGGCTCGCCGAGATCGGAGGTCAGGTCGAGGCCGATATCGGCCAGCCGCACCCGCATCTCCGCGGCGACATATTTGGCGTATTCCGATAGCAAGAGACGGAACGTTCCGCCACTCGTCCACCACGGCTCGTCGCGCCATTTGTCGCCGACCACCGCGAACGGGATCAGCGTGACATCCGGCATCGCATGCGACAGTTCCACGATCGCGCGCGGCATGTGGTAGTTCGACGTCACCACGATCAGCGACCTGAAGCCGCGCTCGTGGACCCAGCGCCGCGTCTCCGCCGCATTGCTGCGGGTGTTGACCGCCGAGCGGTCGAGGTCGACGCAACAGCGCATCAGCCCCTGGCTGTCCGGCACCGAGCGGGAGATGTCGCTGGCGTCGTTGGTCGGGTGCACGCCGGAGATCAAGAGACGCTTGCCGTAGCCGGCCGCCAGCAGTTCCATCGCGTCCGAGACCCGCGACGAGCCGCCGGTCAGCACCACGATGCCGTCGGCATTGTGCGGCGGGTCAGTCTCGACGCCGCGCAATTGCGACAGGAAGCCGATGAAACCGACCGCGGCGGCGACGAACGCCAGCGCCAGCGACGCGACGATGGCGGCGCGCAGCCAGCCGCGCGGGCGCGCGGCATGGCCATTCGGCGACGTATCGTCGGACTGCAAACTCATGTGATGCGGCTACCCTTCCCCCCGGTGATTTTAGAACATGATCCGGAAAAGTGGAAACCGGTTTTGCCGCGGCTGGACCTGCGCGAATGCACGCCGGATCACACTCACCCCGCGAACTGCGACCACGAAATCGGCGCCATCAATGCGATGCCGCCGGCCGTCAGTCGATGTCGTCGAGCGTGGCAAACAGGGTGCGCCGCGACGCCCATGCCGTGATCGCCGCGATCAGCACCGCCTGCAACGCCAGCACCAGATAGCCCGACGGACGCAACGAGAAGGTGCCGAGCAGGGCCGCGAACTGGTCGCCCACCGGCGTGCCGGAGAACCAGTTGGCGATCGACTCGGAGAAGCCGAACGCCAGCATCGCCGCGCCGCCGCCGATCAGCCCGCCCTCGAGGCCGAGCCGGAGGAAGTGCCGCAGGAAGCGGTTGGCGATGAAGCTGTCGCCGGCGCCGACGAAATGCAGCACCTCGACGATCGGGCGGTTGGCGGCCATCGCGCCGCGGGTGGCGAACGACACCGAAATGATCGTGGCGATGATCACGAGGATCAGGATGCCGACGCCGGCGAACACCGTGGCGCCGGTCATCGAGCGCATGCGCTCGATCCAGGCGCGGTGATCGTCGACACTTGCAGTTGGCGCCGCCTGCGTTACCCGCGCGCGCAAGCCCGCGAGATCGAGCGTGGTGCCGGGCTGCACCCGCGCCACGATGACGCGCGGCACCGGCAGTTCGTCGATCGAGAGCCCGCTGCCGAGCCACGGCTCCAGCAGCTTGGCACTCTCCTCCTTGCTGAACGGACGGACCTCGAGGATGCCGGGCTGCGCCCGCATCGCATCGCTTGCTGCCTGCGCGTCGCGATCGAGATCGCGGCCCGGCGAAGGGCGCACCTGGATGGTGATCTCGCTCGAGACTTCCGACTGCCATTCGGCGGCGGACGCGCTGACCAGCAGCACGGTGCCTGTCGTCAGCGAGGCGAGGAAGGTCATGATCGCGACCACGGCGACCAGTGCGCGGCCGGAGATCGATGCGCGCGGCACGATCGGCGACATGTTGCGCGCCGTGGCCGGGACCTGCGGACGCTCGCGCCCGAGATCGACCAACGACACTTTCTCGTCGCCGCTCCTACTCATAGATGTGCAGCCGTCCCTGATGCAGCACCAGCCGCCGCGCCTCGTATTGATCCATCAGCGTGATGTCGTGGGTCGCGATGATGACTGCGGTGCCGGACTTGTTCAGCTCGATGAACAGCCGCAGCAGGCGGCGTCCGAGCGTCGGATCGACGCTGCCGGTCGGCTCGTCCGCCAGCAGCAATTGCGGCCGCGAGATCACCGCGCGCGCGATCGCGGCGCGCTGCTTCTCGCCGCCCGACAGGATCGGCGGCAGCGCATCCATCCGCTCGCCGAGGCCGACCCATTTCAACAGGTCGATTACCTCGCGCCGATAGGTCGATTCCTCGCGGCCCATCACGCGGAACGGCAGCGCGACGTTCTCATAGGTGGTCATGTGATCGAGCAGGCGGAAATCCTGCAGCACGATGCCGATCCGCTTGCGCAGGTCGGCGACCTGGTCCTTGCTCAGCAGGGAGACATCCTTGCCGAACAGATTGACCAGCCCGCGGGTCGGCCGCAGCGACAGGAACAAAAGCCGCAGCAGCGAGGTCTTGCCGGCGCCGGACGGCCCGGTGAGGAACTGGAACGAGTGCGCCGGGATCATGAAGGAGAGGTCGCGCAAAATCTCCGGGCCGAGCCCGTAGCGCAGACCGACATTTTCGAACCGAACCAATGCGCTAGCTCCGTTCGAGAGGGCCTGGTGGCCCAATACCCAACACTGACGGCGGCCCGAACGCCCCGCCGAGCGGCCGCGAACCGCACCGAAAGCTTGTGCGACCGTTATGGTTTCCGATTCGTTAACGGTCGCTCAGTAGCATCCGGGCATACCACACGGTGGAGATTCGGCTCCATGCATATCGTTTGCCCGCATTGTACAACATCCTATGCCATCAATCCGGCCACCCTCGGGGAGGCCGGACGCACCGTCCGTTGTTCCCGCTGCCGCGAGGTCTGGCTGGCCCGGCCGGAGGATGCGATCGGGGCGACCGCGCCCACCCTGGCCTACGAGGCCGCCGGCTCCGATCTTGCCGCCGAATGGGAGGCGATGGGCCGCGAGGAGACCGACGAGACCCCGGTGGTCGAGAGCCCGTCGATTTCGGCCGATTTGCCCGAGGGCGATGCCGCGACCGCGTGGCCGGCGGTGGCCGAGGCGGATGCCGCGGCCCATGCCGACGGCCAGGAAGCGACCGGAAAGCGCCGCTTCCGCCTGCCGCGATTTCCCCGCTTGTTCCGCCTGCCTGCCCTGCCCCGGATTCCCTTCATGCCCGTGATCGGCGCGCTGCCGACCACCTGCGCTGCGATGGCCGCGCTGATCATCGCGCTGTTCGTCTGGCGCAACGACGTGGTGCGGCTGCTGCCGCAGACGGCGCTGTTCTACAAGATGGTCGGGCTCGACGTGAATCTGCGCGGGCTTGCCTTCAAGGACCTCAAGATCACCAACGAGACCGTGGACGGCAAGCCGGTGCTGGTCATCGAGGGCATGATCGTCGGCCAGACCAGGAAGCCGGTCGAATTGCCGCGGCTGCGCTTCTCGGTGCGCGACGCGCAGGGCGCCGAGATCTATGCCTGGAATGCGGTGCTGGAGCAGCCGGTGCTCAATCCCGGCGAGCGCGCCTTCTTCAAGTCGCGCCTCGCCTCGCCGCCGCCCGAAGGCCGCAATATCGACGTACGCTTCTTCAACAAGCATGACCTCACCGGCGGCCGCGCCTGAGGCTGCGCGCCAACACTTGCGGGAACCGACACTCACCATGACGCGTGTTCTGATCGCCGACGACGAAGATTCGATGCGCTCGCTGGTGGCGCGCGCATCGCGATGGACGGCCACGAGACCGTGACCGCGCAGGACGGCGCCGAGGCGCTGGAGGTTCTGACGCGCGACGAAGGCGCGTTCGACCTTTTGCTCACCGACATCCAGATGCCCGTGATGGACGGCATCGCGCTGGCGCTGACCGCGGCGCGCGACTTTCCGGAGTTGAAGATCCTGCTGATGACCGGCTTCGCCCATCAGCGCGAGCGCGCCTCCGGCCTCGAGGCGATCGTGCACGACGTGGTGACCAAGCCGTTCTCGGTGGCGGATATCCGCACCGCTGTGGCGGACGCGCTGGCAGCGCGGAAGGCGCAATAGTCCAACACACACATTCGGTGTCATACCCCGCGCATGCGGGGTATCCAGTACGCCGCGGCCTCTCGATTCAAGCACTGACGTCTCTGGAATACTGGATCGCCCGGTCGAGCCGGGCGATGACAGCGGAGATGATGGCCGGATCAATAATCCTTCAGCAGCCGCTCGATGTAGTCGAGCTCGATCTGCGGCCGTGACGGATCGGCGAGGCGGCGGCGCAGCTCTTCGAGGATACGGCGGACGCGCTGGACGTCGATCTCGCCGGGGATCTTCACCGTGTAGTCGTCGCCGAATTCGCGGCCATGCAGCGGACGGCCGAGCGGATCGGTCTGGTTGCCGCCGCTCTGCTGGCGGCCGGCGCGGTTGCCGGGGCCATCGCCGGGCTGATCGCCGTCACCCTGCTGCATCGCGTCGGCAAGGCTCTGGGCGCCCTTGCGCAGCGCATCCAGCGCGCGGCCCTGCGAATCCACCGCGCCGTCGGCGTTGCCCTCGCCGAGCCGGCCGGAGGCATCGCCCATCGCGGAATCGGCCTGGTCGAGCCCATCGCCGTCGTCGCCCTGATCCCCCTGATCGCCGCCTTGCTCGCCCTGCTGGGCCTGATCGCCCTTCTGACCTTTCTGGCCCTTCTGGCCGCGCTGCTCCGGCCCCATGCCGCGCTTGGCGAGCTCGTCCTGCAGCTTCTTCAGGCGGTCGCGCAGCGCCTGCTGATCCTGCTGCAGGTCGCCCATCGACTGGTCGCCCTGCTTGCCGCGCATGCGGTCGCGGCGGGAATCCTGGCCCTGCTTGAAGGTCTTGTCGCGCAACTGCTGCTGCTTGCGGATCATGTCGCCGAGCTCGTTGAGCGACTGCTGCATGTCGTCGTCGCCCTGGTTGGGCTGCGCCATCTGCAGGTTTTCCAGCATCTGCTGCATCTGTTCCAGCAGCTGCCGTGCCGCGTCCTTGTCGCCGGAGCGCGACAGCCGCTCCATGCGATCGAGCATGTTCTTGAGGTCCTGCTGGCTCAGCACCTTGGCATTGGGATCGAGCGGCCGGGCGAGCTGCTGCGGATTGTTGCGGAACTGCTCGACCATCTGGCGCAGGAAATTGTCCAGCGCAGCGCGCAGATTGTCGGTGAGCTTCTTGATCTCCTCGTCGGTCGCGCCGCGCTCCAGCGCCTGCTTGAGTGCGTCCTGCGCCGCGCGCAGCGCCTTGTCGACGTCGCTGATATTGCCGTCCTCGATGGTGACGGCGAGCGCCCACAGGCTGGCGACGACCTCGCGCAGCTGATCGTCGGTGCGCGCCGCCTCGAGCTGGCGGGCCACGGTGTGGAGGCCGAGATAATAGCCGGTCTCCGGCATGAACATTTCCGGCGCGATCATCAGCGCATCGAGCGCGGCGTAGACCTGGCCGTTCTGGTTGGCATCGAGCGCCAGGATGCGGCGCTGCTCGATCAGCGCGCGCGCCAGCGGCTTGGTGAACAGCCGCTCCGGCAGCCGCATGTTGAAGGGCTCGCTCTTGCCCTCATTGCCAGCCTCGTCCTTGGCGGTCAGCGTCAGCGTCACGTCGGCGCCGGCATAGGGATCTTCGCTGAGGTCCTTGACGGTCTGGCCGACGCCGTTGCGGGTGCGCGCATTCGGCAGCACCAGCGCGAACTGCGGCGGCTCGAACAGCGGCCGCGGCTGCGCGGCCTTGCCGTCGGCATCCTTGGTCGAATCCTTGGTCGCGTCTTTGGGCGCATCGGCGGGCCGCGCCGCGAACTGCGCGTGCGCTTCGGTCACGCCGTAATCGTCCTCGAGCCGGTAGGACATCTGCAGGGCGCCGCGCGCCTGCCGCTCCGGATCCTTGGCGAGCGCGATCGACGGCGGGCGGTCGGGCGTCGCAGTGAATTTCCACTGCGGCTGGCCGGCCGGCGCGCGGACATGCGCGGTGCCGTCGCCGGTGATCTTGAAATGCCGCTCATTGGTGCCCTTCGGCGCCTGCCCTTCCGGCGCCACCTCGGCAACGCCGCCACCGACCACGACGTCGATGGTGCCGCCACTGGAGCGCACCAGCAGCGTGCTGCCCGAGGGAACCGCGAGCGGGGTGGTGTCGGCCGCGTTGGCGTCCTTGTTGGCGTTCGACAGGATGATCGGCGGCTTGCCGGTGTAGTTCGGCGGTGTCACCCAGGCGTCGACCCTGACATTGGCCGGCGCCATGATGCCGTTCCAGTCGAACGCGGAGGCGACCCGCAGCCCGCGCTCGTCGCCGGCCGCGATATAGCTTGCGACCAGCATGACGATGACCAGCGCGCGCAGCGCCCAGGGGTCGTGCAGCGAGACGCGCGGCCGCGGCAGGCCGGCGCGGATGCGCTTGATCGAAGCCAGCGTGCGCTCGCGCTGCGCCTGCCACAGCGCCAGCGCAAACGGATCCTTGTTGGTGAGCGTATCGGACAGCGTGGTCGCGGGGCGATGCGGGATGCCGGCGCCGCGGTCGAGCCGGCTCAGGCCCTCCTCGCGGCTCGGCCAGCGGAAGCGCACCAGCGGCGCCAACGCCGCGAGCGCGGCAAGACCGAACAGGCCGGCACCGGCGACGCGTGCGGCAAACGGCAGCAGCAGCCACAGCCCGGCCCAGGATGCGACCAGGAACAAACCCACGACCGTCAGGAACCGCGCCAGATGCGGCCAGGCCCGCTCCCACGCAATCGCGAATCTTGCCCGCTGCAGAGCCTCGGTCAATTTCAGCCGCGCGATCGCATCGCTGTCGCGGACCGCGCGTGAGGCGTTGTCAGACGGGTCGATGTTGGCTCCGCTCAATAAAATCTCCGGGGTAGCCGGCAGGTCAGCCTAGCACGGCGGCGGCTTTGAGGCACCCGTTCCGGGGCGTAACCCACACCGGGAAATACGCATAACACGAAGGCGTGACTGCGGCGGTTCGACCCCGTAACTTCCCGGCCCGAACCAACGCCTTAACGCACGAGGAAACGATATGGACCAGAAGACGCACGACAAGGGGCTCGAAATCCGCAAGGCGGTGCTCGGCGAGGCCTATGTCAACAATGCGCTGAAGAACTCGGACAGCTTCAACAAGCCGTTCCAGGAACTCGTCACGGAATATTGCTGGGGCGCAGTCTGGGGCCGCGAGGAGCTGCCGCGCAAGACCCGCAGCATGCTCAACCTCGCCATGATCTCGATCCTGAACCGGCCGCACGAACTGAAGGCGCACATCAAGGGCGCGCTGACCAACGGCGTGTCCCGCGACGAGATCCGCGAGATCTTCATGCAGGTCTCGATCTATGCCGGCATCCCGGCCGGCGTCGACAGCTTCCGCATCGCGCGCGAGGTATTCGCCGAACTCGACAAGGCGTGAGGCGCTGCTGCCTCCGCATCGTCGTCCCGGCGAAAGCCGGGACCCATAACCACAGGCCTTCGTGGTTAGAGATGCCGGGGCGCCAGCCTCGCACAACAATCAAAAGCGGTGGTTATGGGTCCCTGCTTTCGCAGGGACGACACTGAATGTGGGGCGCGGAACATCGCGCATAACAAAGAAAAGGAAACGACCCATGGAAATCGGATTCATCGGCCTCGGGAAGATGGGCTTCCCGATGGCACGCCGGCTGATCGAGGCCGACCACAAGCTCACCGTGTTCGACACCAGCAAGGACGCGCTCGACAGGCTGGTTGCGCTCGGCGCTGCGGCGGCATCGTCGCCGAAGGACATCGCCGACCGCGTCGAGACCGTGATGGCGAGCCTGCCGTCGCTGCAGGCCTCGCTCGAGGTTGCGACCGGCCCAGGCGGCGTGATCGAGGGCACGCGTGTCAAGCGCTTCATCGATCTCTCTACCGTCGGCTCGCGGATGGCCGTGAAGATCCACGATCTGCTGGCGAACAAGAACATCGTGCAGATCGACAGCCCGGTTTCGGGTGGCGTGTCAGGCGCCGAGAAGGGCACGCTGGCGGTGATGGTGTCGGGCCCGCGCGCCGATTTCGAGCTGGTGAAATCCGCGCTCGACGTCATCGGCAAGGTGTTCTTCATCGGCACCAAGCCCGGCTCCGGCCAGACCATGAAGCTCGCCAACAACTTCCTGTCCGCAACCGCGATGGTCGCAACATCCGAGGCCGTCGTGATGGGCGTGAAGTCCGGGCTCGATCCCGCAGTCATGATCGACGTCATCAATGCCGGCTCGGGGCTGAACACCGCGAGCCGCGACAAGTTTCCGCGCTCGGTCTTGCCGCGCAGCTTCGACTTCGGCTTCGCCACCGGGTTGATGGTCAAGGACGTGCGCCTTGCCGTCGAGGAGATGCGCGCGCTCGGGCTGTCGATGGAAGTCGCCGAAGCGGTCGGCCGGCTCTGGGAGGTCATCATCCGCGACGAGGGACCGGAGTCGGATTTCACCGCGGCGATCAAGCCGATCGAGAAGGCTGCGGGCGTGATCGTCGGCGGGGCCAAGGGCGGTAGTCACGCCGCGAAGTAAGCGCCGTGAAAAAAAGACGTCGTCCCGGGCAAGCAAAGCGCGACCCGGGACCCATAACCACAGGCGTTTGTGGTTTAGCTGAGCTGGAGCTCCAGCTCGGCATGACAATCAGGTGCGGTGGTTATGGTCCCGGCCTTCACCGGGACGACACCGTTAGTGAGGCGCCATCAGCGCCTCACAGCCACGGCGCCGGCTTGTCCATCGCGATCAGCGCATCGACGTCGATGCGCGGGCGCACGACGGCGTACTGGTCGTCCTTGACCAGCACCTCCGGCACCAGCGGCCGCGTGTTGTAGGTGCCGGACTGCACCGCGCCATAGGCGCCCGCGGTCATGATCGCGAGGAGATCGCCGGCCTTCGGCTGCGGCAGCGCGCGGTCGAGCGCAAGATAGTCGCCGGTCTCGCAGACCGGGCCGACCACGTCTGCGACCATCGTGGGCGTATCAGGCGCCGGCTGCCGCACGGGCAGGATGTCGTGATACGCTTCATACAGCGTCGGCCGGATCAGATCGTTCATCGCGGCGTCGATGATGACGAAGTTCTTGGCATCGCCCGGCTTCACATGGATCACGCGGGCAACCAGGATGCCGGCATTGCCGACGATCATGCGGCCCGGCTCGAACATCAGCGTGCAACCGAGATTGTGCGTGACGCGCTTGACCATCGCGGCATAGGCACTGGGTTCCGGCGGCGCGGCGCGGTCCATGTAATAGGGAATGCCAAGGCCGCCGCCGAAATCGACATGCGAGATATCGTGACCGTCGGCGCGCAGCGTCTGCACGAATTCGGCGAGCAGCCGGAAGGCCGCCTCAAGCGGACCGAGATCGGTGATCTGGCTGCCGATATGCACGTCGGTGCCGGTGACCTTGATGCCCGGCAGCTTCGCCGCGCGGGCATAGACCTCGCGGGCGCGGGCGATCGGAATGCCGAACTTGTTCTCCGACTTGCCGGTGGAAATCTTGGCGTGAGTGCCGGCATCGACATCGGGATTGACCCGCACCGAGATCCGCGCCGTGGTCTTCATCTCGACCGCCAGCCGCGACAGCATTTCGAGCTCCGGCTCGGACTCGATGTTGATGCAGAGAATGTCGGTAGCGAGTGCGGCGCGCAGCTCGCTTTCGGTCTTGCCGACGCCGGAGAATACGATCTTCGACGGCGGAATGCCGGCCGCCAGCGCCCGCTTCAACTCACCGCCGGACACCACATCGGCGCCGGCGCCGAGCTTGGCCAGCGTGCGCAGCACCGACTGATTGGAGTTCGCCTTCATGGCGTAGCAGACCAGCGCCTTCTCGCCGGCGAAAGCTCGGTGAAGACGCGGTAGTGCCGCTCCAGCGTCGCCGTCGAATAGCAATAGAACGGCGTGCCGACGGCTTCCGCGAGCTCAATGAGATTGACCGCCTCGGCATGCAGCACGCCGTTGCGATAGTCGAAATGATTCATGACGCGCTTTATTGTTTGAGCATGATCTCTTCGGAAAACCGCTTCGCACTTTTCCGCATCATGCTCGAGATATTAATTGCCGAGCAGCGGATCGAGGACGAAGGGCCGTTTATTGCCACGCGTCGCGGCCGGCGCGGCATCCGAGCCATAGGTCGGATTGAACACGCTGGGCTGCGCCGCCCGCTCGCTCTCGGTGTCGCTCGCGGCTGCGCCCGGCGCGGCGTTCGCGGTCGGCGGCAGGTCAAGCGGTCCCTTGCGGCCGCAGCCGCCGAGCGCGAGCGCTGACACGCTCAGCACAATCATGGCCCATCCCGAGGGGGTCAGGCGGTTCTTGCTAATCACGACGAATTCCCCAATTCGGGCGGCACCATACAAACATTGGCGTGCTCTGGCGAGAGGCGGTGGCCTGAGAAATCACGACCAAATTTTGCGGTTCAGCCCAATTTTCGCTCTTTTTCCAGCCGCTTGGCCCAGGCCTTGGCCTGCGCCATCACATTCTTCGGCGCCGTGCCGCCAAACGAGGTCCGGCTCTTCACCGAGGATTCGACGCTGAGCACCTTGAGCGCGTCGGCGGTGATCTTCGGTTCGACCTCCTGCATGGCCGCAAGCGGCAGCTCGTGCAGTGCCACGCCCTTGCTGGAGGCCAGGCCGACGATCCGCCCGGTAACGTGGTGGGCATCGCGGAACGGCATTTTCAGGCTGCGCACCAGCCAGTCGGCAAGGTCGGTGGCGGTGGCGTAGCCCTCGCCGGCCGCAGCCTTCATCTTCGCCTCATCAGGCACCAGATCCTCGACCATGCCGGTCATGGCGCGGATCGCGAGCGACAGCGCCTCGAACGCCTCCATCGCGCCCTGCTTGTCCTCCTGCATGTCCTTTTGATAGGCGAGCGGTAGGCCCTTCATCACGATCAGGAGCGCGGTGAGCGCGCCGATCACGCGGCCGGTCTTGGCGCGCACGAGTTCCGCCGCATCCGGATTGCGCTTCTGCGGCATGATCGACGAGCCGGTCGTGAACTTGTCGCTGAGCTTGACCAGACCGACCAGGGGCGAGGTCCAGATCACGATCTCCTCGGCGAAGCGCGACATGTGAACCGCGCAGATCGCGGCCGCCGACAGCGTCTCGAGCACGAAATCGCGGTCCGATACCGCGTCGAGCGAGTTGGCCATCGGCCGGTCGAAGCCGAGTGCCTTCGCCGTCGCGGCGCGGTCGATCGGAAAGGAGGTGCCGGCGAGCGCCGCGGCGCCGAGCGGCGATTCGTTCAGCCGCTTGCGCGCATCGGTGAAGCGGCCACGGTCGCGGCCGGCCATCTCGACATAGGCCAGCAGGTGATGGCCGAAGGTCACCGGCTGCGCGGTCTGCAGATGGGTGAAGCCCGGCATCACCGTTCCGGCATGCTCCAGCGCGCGGGTGACCAGCGCCTGCTGGAACGCAGCCAGCGCCGCGTTTGCCTCGTCGATGGTATCGCGGACATAGAGCCGGAAATCGGTCGCGACCTGGTCGTTGCGCGAGCGCGCGGTATGCAGCCGGCCCGCCGCGGGCCCGATCAGCTCGGACAGCCGCGACTCGACATTCATATGGATGTCCTCGAGCGCGCGCTTGAAGTCGAAATCGCCCTTGCCGATTTCTGACAAAATCGTGTCTAGACCTTTACCGATATTTTTCGCATCAGCTGACGTGATGATGCCTTGCGCGGCGAGCATCGCGGCGTGGGCCTTGGACGCGGCAATGTCCTGGGCATAGAGGTGCCGGTCGACGTCGATGGAGACGTTGATTTCCTCCATGATCGCGTCAGGACGCTCCGAGAACCGGCCGCCCCACATCTTGTTGCTC
Source organism: Bradyrhizobium viridifuturi (assembly GCF_001238275.1). Lineage (GTDB taxonomy): Bacteria > Pseudomonadota > Alphaproteobacteria > Rhizobiales > Xanthobacteraceae > Bradyrhizobium > Bradyrhizobium viridifuturi. The sequence goes on along the minus strand of NZ_LGTB01000028.1, from coordinate 28,578 downwards.
ATGACATCTCGCTCACGAATTTGTATTTCAGGCCGTGCTGTTTCATTGGCCGTGGCGGCGAAACAGCATGGCGGTTCCCAACGTATTCCCGGCACTGCATAGCCATATCTGACCCAGGATGACAAACGATATGCCCGAGACGACCCCGTCCGAACCGACCGCCAAGCCGACGGCCAAATGGCGCATCCCGCTGGTGATCGGCGCCGTGCTGGTCGGAGCCGTGCTCGGCTATGTCGGGGTCTCCGGCCTCAGGCATCCGGCGGGCGGCGACGTCGCCTGCAACAGCGCGGTGGACCTGGCCAAGAAGATCGCCCCGCTGGCCCATGGCGAGGTCGCGGCGCTGACCATGGCGACCACCCCCTTGAGGCTGCCCGATCTCGCCTTCGAGGACGCCAACGGCCAGCCCAAGAAGCTGTCGGACTGGCGCGGCAAGACCGTGCTGGTCAATCTGTGGGCGACCTGGTGCGTGCCCTGCCGCAAGGAAATGCCGGCGCTCGACAGCCTGCAGACCAAGCTCGGCGGCAAGGATTTCGAGGTGGTCGCGATCAACATCGACACCCGCGACCCGGACAAGCCGAAAAACTTCCTGAAAGAGGCCAATCTGACCAATCTCGGCTATTTCAGCGACCAGAAAGCCAAGGTATTCCAGGACCTTAAGAACATAGGCAAGGCGCTGGGCATGCCGACCTCGGTGCTGGTCGACGGCAAGGGCTGCGAAATCGCCAATATCGCCGGCCCCGCCGAATGGGCGAGCGACGATGCGATCAAGCTGGTGAAGGCGGCTCTACAGCCTGCCGCGGCCGGCTTCTGATCAGGCGACGGCGTTGAGGTTGCCGCCGACGCCGGGCGCCAGATTCGCGGTAGAGGGGCTGCCGAGCAGGGTCTGAACCGCGAACTTTTCCGCGTCGAGGTTCTGCTTGGTCACGCGGGTCGCGATCTCACCCTGCAGATTGCCCTGCTGCATCGAGAGGATGCTGCTGACCATGCTCATCGTGTCCATACGCGGTACTCCCAAGTTCGACCTTAGGTAGCGCGCGAAAGTTAATGCTTGGGTAACGGATCGCCGCGTCAGGCTGACGCATCGTCGTCTTCATGGCGCAGGAGGTCGCCGGGCTGGCACTTCAGATAGGTGCAGATCCGCTCCAGCGTGTCGAACCGGACGCCCTTCACCTTGCCCTGCTTGAGCAGGGACAGATTGGCCTCGGTGATCCCGACATATTCAGCAAGCTCCTTCGATTTCACGTTGCGCTCGGCGAGCATCACGTTGAGGCGGACCCGGATCGGCATCGCAACCGCCTCAGACGAATTGCGCGTGCTCGTCGGCGATCGCATTGGCTTCAGCCATCACCCAGGCCGTGACCGCGACCAGACCCGCGAACAACAGCGCCAGCAGCGTGTCGGAGCCGAATGCGATGACGACGGACTTCCCCACCGCGTAGGTCTGCCAGCTCAGCAGGATCGAGAGCAACGCGCCGATCAGCGGCTTCATCACGGTCGAGGCCAGCATCGCAATCGCGAGGTCGCGCAACCCCGCGACATTATCCGCCGTGAAGAAGCGTCCCGCCGCGAACGAATTGAAGCAGCGCCGCACCCGCGACAGTCCCCAGATCAGACCGGCCAGCGGCAGCGCCGAGACCACGAGAGCGATCAGGCGGACCAGCCAGCCGATCGGATGGAACGCAATGCCGGTCAGCCCCGCATCGCGCAGGATCGCCTCATCCGGGCTCGCCAGCCAATAGGCCAGCAATCCCACGGCGAGCACGAACGAGATGCCGGTGCAGGCATAGGCAAGCAGGCGGCTGATCGCGCTGATGCGCGCGAGCCGGGCCGGCCGTGTCGACCGGGAAAGTTCTGACGAGAGGGACACAGACATGCTCGACCTCGGGACCGTTGACCTGATATTATTGTTTTACAATAATTAATATCTGCAAGTCAACATGCCTCGAAAGGTCCACCTCATGCTCGATCGTCCGGCGCACGCCATCTGCGCTCTTCTCTTACTGGCGACAGCCGCGCAGGCGCAGCCTTCGACATCGCGCGGACAGATCTCGGTGGCGCAGGTCAGGGCCATGCTGGATCAGGCCGCCACCAATCCGACCGCGCGCCAGACGTTGACGGCGTATCTGGCCGGGTCGGGCGAAACCGCCGGCTGGCTGCTGGATTCCGCGCGCGGCCTGCCGCCCTGTACCCGACGGCTGACGCTCGACGCCCAGCAGGCCCGCGATGCGATCGCAACTGCTCCCGCCACCGCCGCAGCCGAGACGCCGGCCACGCCGCTGATCATCCGCGACATGCTCAGGCGCGCCGGGTGTCGCTTGGCTGAATGACGGACGTCTAGGCCGCGTTCGCCGCGAAGGCTGCGCCGAGGGTGCGCAGCGCCTGCCGTGTCCGCGCGTCCGACAGTTTCGAGTGCAGCATGACGTCGCGCGACGGCAATGGCGGCAGGCCGAGCCGCGGCCCGAGGTCGATGGTATCGGCTGGCGCCACCCGGCGCGCCAGCGCGGCAACCGCGAGACCAGCTGATATCGCGGCCCCGATGGTCGATAGCCCGCCACCGACGAACGCCTCGGTCCAGGCGATGCCGGCAGCGTCGAGGACCTCGACCGCCATGGCCCGCACACTGCACGGCTCGGCTTGCGTCGCGAGCCGCAGCGGCTCGCCAGGCCGATGATGAAAATCGGGTGCAGCCATCCAGCCGAACGGCTCCTCGAACAGCACGTCGCCGTCGCGACGTTTGGCGTCATGACGCAGCACGACCGCCGCATCGAGCTTGCCGTCGTCGAATGCGCCGAGCACCGCGCGTGACGTATCGACATGCAGCTGGATCACCAGCCCCGGATCGGTGGCGTTCATCCGCTTCAACAGCGAGGCCAGCTCCGATCCGACGATGTGATGGCTGATGCCGACGACCAGGCGCCGATGCTCGACTGCAAACGAGCCGATCGCCGATTGATGCGCGGCGACCAGGTTGCGCGCCGCGCCTAGGAAGGCGGCGCCCTCGGCGGACAGCCGGACCAGCCGCGGCGTTCGCTCCAGCAGCCGCCGTCCGAGCCCGTCTTCCAGCCGCCTGATCTTCAGGCTGACCGCCGACTGTGTGGTCTCCATGACCTGCGCCGCGCGGGTGAAACTGCTGAGGTCGGCGACCAGGACAAAGGCCTGCACCGCCTCGACATCGAGCGCCTTCATGGAGCTACATTTAAAAATGATATCATTGAAATATCATTCCATATGATTTTTCAATGATCAAGAAGCTCCTAGGTTGGGTCGGAGACAATTCGACCTCAGGAGACCGCTATGGCGCTTGCGTCAGCCATCCCAACCCTCTCGCCGCGCATGAGCGGCATCAAGGCATCGCCCGCATCGGTGCTGCGTCGGCGCGCCCGCGAGCTGCGCGCCGCCGGACGCGACATCATCGAGCTGTCGTCGGGCAATCTGGATTTCCCGACGCCTGACCATGTGATCGCGGCGGCGCATGACGCGGCTTTGCGCGGCGAGACCCGTTACACCGATGTCGACGGCACGCCGGAGCTGAAGCGAGCGGTGCAGGCCGCGCTTCGGCGCGACCATCATCTCGACTATGGGCTGGATGAGATCGTCATCACCAATGGCTCGACCCAGGCGCTGTTCAATGCGCTACTGGCGACGCTGGGACCTGACGACGAGGTGATCATCCCCGCGCCCTATTGGGCGCCCTATCTCGACCAGGTGCGGCTTTCGGGCGGCACGCCCGTCGTCATGCCGTGCGTGCAGAACAACGGCTTCAAGCTGCGTGCCGAGGATCTGCAGGCGGCGATCTCGGCGCGGACGCGCTGGATCGTGATCAACAACCCGGTCAATCCCTCCGGTGCGCTGTATTCTCCCGAAGATCTCACCGAGATCGCCGCGGTGCTGTTGAAGCATCCGGACATCTTTGTGCTGGCCGACGGGCTCTACGAGCACATCGTGTTCGGCGGCGTGCCTGCGCCGACGCTTGCGAACATCGCGCCGCGCCTGAAGCCGCGGACACTGACCGTCAGCGGCCTCGCCAAGTCCTACGCGATGATGGGATGGCGGATCGGTTATGCCGCCGGACCAGCGGCGCTGATCCGCGCGATGATCGCGATCCAGTCGCAGACCACGTCCGGCGCATCGTCGATCAGCCAGGCTGCCGCGGTCGCCGCGCTCGATGGCGCGCAGGATGTGCTGCTCGAGCGCGCCGCCATCCTTCGCGCGCGGCGCGATCGCTTTGCCGAACTCGTGAACGGATGCGCCGGGCTCTCCTGCACGCCGCCGGAAGGCACGTTCTATCTGCTGGTCAACTGCGCCGGCGTGATCGGCAAGCGCTCGCCTGACGGCAAGGTGATCGAGACCGACCGAGACTTCTCGACTTATCTGCTCGAGGAAGCGGACGTCGTGGTGTTTCCCGGCGAGGATCTCGGGCTGTCGCCCTATGTCCGCATCAGCTTCGCCAACCCATCATCGACCATCGAGGAAGCCGCGAGGCGGCTGAAGCGCGCCTGCGAGGCACTGCAATGACACCTCATGCGCAGAGCCAGCGGCTCGCGCTGACGGCGCATCTGCTCGGGCTTGGAACGGGTGTGACGATGGTTGTCAGTCTCGTGCCCGCGACGCTTGCGCTGCTGCGGGCACTGATCTGAAGGCGCGTTGATTACCGGGTCGGGATCGGCTTGTCGCCGCGATAGTCGTAGAAACCGCGCTGGCTCTTGCGTCCGAGCCAGCCGGCTTCGACATATTTCACTAGCAGCGGGCACGGCCGGTACTTGGAGTCGGCCAGCCCCTCGTGCAGCACCTGCATGATCGACAGGCAGGTGTCGAGGCCGATGAAATCGGCGAGCTCGAGCGGGCCCATCGGATGGTGCGCGCCGAGCTTCATCGCGGCGTCGATCGCCTCGACGTTGCCGACGCCTTCATACAGCGTGTAAATCGCCTCGTTGATCATCGGCAGCAGGATGCGGTTGACGATGAAGGCGGGGAAATCTTCCGACACCGCGACCTGCTTGCCGAGCTTGGCGACGAACGCCTTGGCGGTGTCGAAGGTCGTGTCGTCGGTGGCGATGCCGCGGATCAGCTCGACCAGCTCCATTGCCGGCACCGGATTCATGAAATGAATGCCGATGAATTTCTCCGGGCGGTCGGTCGAGGCGGCGAGCCGCGTGATCGAGATCGACGACGAGTTGGTCGCGACGATCGCGTCCGGCTTCAGCACCGCGCAGACGTCGTGGAAGATCTTGCGCTTGGTCTCTTCTTTCTCGATCGCGGTCTCGATCACGAGATCGCAGTCGGCCAGCGCATCGATCGTCTCGGCGGAGGTGATGCGGTCGAGCGCCTGCTTGCGCTCGGTCTCGCTGATCGCCTTCTTGGCGACCTGGCGGGTCAGATTGCCGTTGATGGTCGCCAGCGCCGACTTCAGCCGGTCGCCGGACACGTCGTTGAGCACCACGTCGAAGCCGGCCAGCGCCGCCACGTGAGCAATGCCATTGCCCATCTGGCCCGAACCGATCACGCCGACCTTTTTGATTGCCACCGTCATCTTGTCATCCACCGGAACGGCGCGCATGTCGCGCCTGCCCAATCCCAACGATACCCGAAGTGCAGCCTTCCGGGTTGCCCAATCCGCCGGAAAACGCTTCCCGGGACCATGATGTGATGACAGGTCATCACATCCCGATCCCATTTCCCCCTGTCGGGCACGATCCTTCCGGAAAAACGTTTCCAGATCATTGCCTCGAAAATCATAACACCGGCCGGAGCTTACCCATCCGGCCGGTGTCTTGTCGGTTACTTTCCGAGCTTGCCGAGCGCTTCGGTGAGCTCCGGAACCGCCTGGTAGAGGTCGGCAACCAGGCCATAATCGGCGACCTGGAAGATCGGCGCGTCTTCATCCTTGTTGATGGCGACGATCACCTTGGAGTCCTTCATGCCGGCCAGATGCTGGATCGCGCCCGAGATGCCGACCGCGACATAGAGTTCCGGGGCCACCACCTTGCCGGTCTGGCCGACCTGCCAGTCGTTCGGCGCATAGCCGGCATCGACCGCGGCGCGCGAGGCGCCGACGCCGGCACCGAGCTTGTCGGCGAGCGGCTCGATGTACTTGGCGAAGTTCTCGCGGCTCTGCATGGCGCGGCCACCCGAGACGATGATCTTGGCCGAGGTCAGTTCCGGACGGTCGCTCTTGGCGACCTCCTCGCCGACGAACGTGGACAGACCCGGATCGGCGGCCGATGCGGCGTTCTCGATCGCCGCGCTGCCGCCTTCGCCGGCTGCGGCAAAGGTCGAGGTGCGGACCGTGATCACCCTCTTGGCGTCCTTCGACTTCACGGTCTGGATCGCGTTGCCGGCATAGATCGGCCGCTCATAGGTGTCGGGCGCGACGACCTTGATGATCTCGGAGACCTGCATGACGTCGAGCAGCGCTGCGACGCGCGGCATCACGTTCTTGAAGCGCGAGGTCGCGGGCGCGACGAAGGCGTCGTAGCCGGGCGCCAGCGCGACGATCAGCGCAGCCAGCGGCTCGGCAAGGTCGTGCTCATAGGCGGGGCCTTCGGCCACCAGCACCTTGCTGACGCCGGCGAGCTTGGCGGCTGCTTCCGCCGCCGCTTGGTGCCCTGGCCGCCACCGGCAACCAGCACATGCACGTCGCCGCCGAGCTGGCTCGCCGCGGTCAGCGCTTTGTTGGTCGAGTCCTTCAGGGTCTCGTGGTCGTGTTCAGCAATCAACAGCGTCGTCATCAGAGAACCCCGGCTTCGGTCTTGAGCTTGTTCACGAGTTCGGCGACGTCCTTGACCTTGACGCCCGCCTTGCGGCCTGCCGGTTCCGCGGTCTTCAGCACTTCCAGACGCGGCGTCACATCAACGCCGTAGTCAGCGACGCTCTTGTCGTCGATCGGCTTCTTCTTCGCCTTCATGATGTTGGGCAGCGACGCATAGCGCGGCTCGTTGAGGCGGAGGTCAGTTGTGACGATCGCCGGGCCCTTGAGCTTGATGGTCTGCAGGCCGCCGTCGACTTCGCGCGTGACCTTGAAGTCGCTTCCTTCGACTTCGAGCTTGGAAGCGAAGGTCGCCTGCGACCAGCCGAGCAGCGCGGCCAGCATCTGGCCGGTCTGGTTCGAATCGTCGTCGATCGCCTGCTTGCCGAGAATAACGAGGCCGGGCTGCTCCGCCTCGACCACCGCCTTCAGGATCTTGGCGACACCGAGCGGTTCGACATTGCCTTCGGCCTTGACCAGGATGCCGCGGTCGGCGCCCATCGCAAGGGCGGTGCGAATGGTCTCGGAGGCCTGCGCGGGTCCGATCGACACCACCACCACTTCGGTCGCCTTGCCGGCTTCCTTCAGCCGCAGTGCTTCCTCGACGGCGATTTCGTCGAACGGGTTCATCGACATCTTGACGTTGGCGAGCTCCACGCCCGTCCCGTCACTCTTGACGCGGACCTTGACGTTGTAGTCGACGACCCGCTTTACCGGCACAAGAACCTTCATCGATCCTCTTTCGCTTTGATTTTATGGGTTTCGGTTGGCTGGCGCGGAACCTAAAGGTCCCGTTTCCCCCGGTCAACGCGCCAAAGCCAAAAAACCGTCACCCGGTTTTGAGCCAGTCTAACGGTTCTGGCCCGGTACCCACAACACGTCGCCCGCCCCCTTATTGTTCTGGAAGCGGCTGGCAACGAACAGGAAATCCGACAGGCGGTTCATATACTGGATGCCAGCTTGATTGACCGGCTCGTCGGGCCGGGCGGCGAGTTCCACCATCATCCGTTCCGCGCGGCGACATATCGTCCGGGCGAGATGCAGATATGCAGCGGCAGGCGTGCCGCCGGGCAGCACGAACGAGGTCAGCGGCGCGAGCTGATCGTTCAGGCTGTCGATGTCGTGCTCGAGGCGCTCGACCTGGCTCGTCAGCACGCGCAGGCGTTCGGCCTTGCCCTCGCGCTCCGGCACCGCAAGGTCGGCGCCGAGATCGAACAGATCGTTCTGGATCCGGCCGAGCATCGCATCGACCTCGGGACGATCGGCCAGATGCAGCCGCACCACGCCGATCGCGGCGTTGGTCTCGTCGACCGTGCCGTAGGCGGCGACGCGCAGATCGTATTTCGGCCGCCGCTCGCCGGAGCCGAGCGCGGTGGTGCCGTCATCGCCGGTGCGCGTGTAGATCCGATTGAGAACGACCATGGCCGTGATCTCCTAAGATTTGCACTTCGCTGTTATCGCCCCATCGCCCACACCGCGAGCATCGCGATGACGATGGCGACGAACTGCAGCAGCACGCGCAGCCGCATCAGCTTCTGCGATGTGTTCGGCGAGCCGCCCTTCATCATATTGACGAGGCCGAGCAGGAGCACCAGCGCGACAGCGCCGACTGCGATGGGAAGAATGATCGTGCTGAGAAGAGATGTCATCTGCGGTACATAACACCGCGTGACGCGGACTTCCACACAGGCGACCGATGCAACCAACTGGCTTTTCAGTGCGTAATATCAGATGCTGGGTCCGTTCTCGGACCGAGCCGTTTTCGACAATGCCGGGTGGAATGTGAAGCAGCTTCGTTACGTCACCCACGTCGTGATGGATGCCTTTTACACGTTCCTCGCCGATGACGGCTGGGCGATCTCAAGCCACATCGCGCTGTCGACCCTGATGGCGCTGTTTCCGTTCCTGATCGTGCTGACGTCGCTGGCCGGCTTCTTCGGCTCCAAGGAGCTCGCGGACCAGGCGGTCGGGCTGCTGCTCCAGGTCTGGCCGGATCAGGTCGCCGAGGCGCTGTCCGGCCAGATCCACGACGTGCTGACCAACACCCGCGGCGACATCCTGACCATCGGCGCGGTGCTCGCGGTGTACTTCGCATCCAACGGCGTCGAGGCGCTGCGGGTGGCGCTGAACCGCGCCTATGCCGTGATCGAGCCGCGGCGCTGGTACTGGCTGCGGCTGGAATCGATCGGCTACACGCTGGTCGCAGCGTTCACCTCGCTTGCAATGGCGTTCCTGATCGTGCTCGGACCGCTGATCATCGAGGCGGCGCGGCGCTACATCCCGTTCTTCGTCGAATCCAACGAGAGCCTGCTCAACATCGCCCGCTACGGCGTCACGATCCTGGCGCTGGTCGTCGCGCTGTTCATCCTGCATGCCTGGCTGCCGGCAGGGCGCCGCGGCTTCACCCAGATCCTGCCCGGCATCATCTTCACGATGGTGGCGTCGCTGATCTCGGGCATCGGCTTCGGCATGTACCTGGCGCGCTTCGCCAACAACTACGTCACGATGTATGCGGGGCTCGCCTCGGTGGTGATCGCGCTGGTGTTCATGTATTTCATCGCCGCGATCTTCGTGTTCGGCGGCGAACTCAACGCCGCGATCATCAAGTCGCGGCTGCCGCGCGGCGTGTCGCTTCATGCAGCGCAGTTGCGAGTGCCCGCGGAGAAACAGGCTTGACCAAAAAGGCGTCGGCGCCGGCGGCACGCGCGGCGGCCTCGTCCTCTGCACGGCCGGAGATCCCGACGATCACGATCCGGCCACGCGGCGGCGGCAGTGCGCGGATGCGCCTGATGGCTTCGACTCCGCTGATGCCGGGCAGCACCATGTCCATCAGCACTGCGTCGAAGGCACCCTGTCCGAGCCTGTCGGCCGCGCCCTCGCCCTGACCGATGAATTCGGCATGGTGACCGAGCTCCGTCAGGATGGTGTTGAGCACGACGCGGCCGAACGGATTGTCCTCGACGCTGAGCAGCCGCAGCCCCTGCGACGACGGCGCCGCCGTGCCTTCGCCCGCGGGCGCGCCGGTCGTGCCTTCGGCTGAAACCAGCACCACGTTGAGCGTGAAGACCGTGCCGCCGCCTGAGCGCTGGGCCACGACGATGTCGCCGCCCATGGCGCGCGCAAGCTGCTTGACCGAGGACAGGCCGAGCCCGGAGCCGCCGAACCGCGCAGCGATCGAGACGTTGGCCTGCGAGAACGGCCGGAACAGGCGCTTGACCTCCGACAGCGTCAGGCCGATGCCGCTGTCGGCGATGGCAAAGGCAACGCCGACCCTGCCGTCCGCCCGTCGCTTCGCCGCGTTCTTAGCCGCAGGCACCGGCGTCACGCGCAGCTCGATGCTGCCCTGCTCGGTGAACTTGACGGCGTTGTCGATCAGGTTTTCCAGCGCCGCGCGCAGGCGCACGGGATCGCCGACCGCGAAGGCGGGCAGCTCGGCGGAGATCTCGATCGTGGCCCGCAGTCCCTTGGCTGCCGCCCGGCCGGCCAGCGAATCGCCGGCGTGGCGCGCCAGCGTGTGCAGGTCGAAGAAGTCCTGCCGGATCTCGAGCCCCGGCCCCTCGCTGCGGGCAGCATCGACGAACAGGGTCGCAAGGCTCGCCAGATGCTCGGCGCCGGCCCTGATGGTGTCGACCCAGCGCCGCTCGCGCTCGCCGAGCTCCGACGTCGCGAGCAGGTTGCTGATCGCGAGGATACCGGTCAGCGGGGTCCGTACCTCATGGGCAAAGGCGGCGAGTGCGGTCTCGACCATGCCGGGACCGGACTTGGCTCCGGACCTGGCTCCGGACTTGGCTGATGTCTTTGGCGCGGGCCGCGTGTGGCGCGGCTTGGCCGCCGGCTTGGGCTTGCGGGTCTTGGACTTGGGAGTCTTGGACTTGGGAGTCTTGGACTTGGGAGTCTTGGACTTGCGAGTCTTGGCCTTGCGGGTGTCGGCGGCGCGGGTCGTCGACGGCGCGCCCTTTGCTCGCCGCTTGCTGCGCCGTCCGCGCGATGATGCCGCCATGATCTCGTGACCCCGCCCCGGAGGCAACATGGCATGCCAGCAGTGGCAGAGTCACGGCGCTGTTTGGGAGGAGCCAAGGCAAATCAGGATGATGGTAAGCGGTCCATCCACTTGCGGCGCCCTCCCTTGCAAGAACAGCGCGCACCTCCAGCCAAAATGTCGAAAACAACCCCATGCAAAGGAGGCGGCGGCCGCGCCGGCGCCTGACGCCGCAACTTGACTTGTCGGGCAATTCGGGGATATTTTTCTATTATTCCGAAAACACGCAAGCCCCATCGCCTCCACCAGAGGGAGAGGAGCGCAGCACGTCAGTCGAGGACTACTCCAGACCGACCAGACGGCGGATGTCGGCGGGGCTCGCCCCCGCATCCCGCAATTCGCGCAGCCCGGTCGCGCGGGTGGATTTGGACAGTTTTTGACCCGTCGCGTCGAGGACCAGCGCATGGTGCCGGTAGGCCGGTGCGGGCAGGCCGAGCAGCGCCTGTAGCAGACGATGCACGCTGGTCGACCAGAACAGGTCAACGCCCCTGACCACATCGGTGACGCCCTGCAGGGCATCGTCGATCACGACCGAGAGATGATAGCTGGTCGGGGTCTCCTTGCGGGCCAGGATCACGTCGCCCCAGGCCTCGAGCCGGGCCGCGACCTCGCCGCTCTCGCCGGCCGGCCCCTCGCCCGCTTCCCGCCAGTGCAGGCCACCGGCCCCCGCGCAGGCCGCGGCCATATCGAGCCGCAACGCGAACGGCGCGCCGTGCCCGATCAGCCGGTCGCGCTGCCCGGCCGACAGCGATTTCGCCGCCCCCGGATAAAGCGGCGCACCGTCGGGATCGCGCGGCCAGCCGCCACCGGCCTCGCGTTCGGCGACCAGCCGCGCGATCTCGGCGCGGCTCTCGAAGCTCGGATAGACCAGCCCCTGCGCGGACAACCGGTCGATCGCCGCGCGATAGGCGGCAAAATGCTCGGACTGCCGCCGCACCGGGGTCTCCCAGGCGATGCCGAGCCAGGCGAGATCTTCGTAGATCGCCTGCTCAACTCCGGTCGGCAGCGCGTCGCATCGATGTCCTCGATCCGCAGCAGGAAGCGCCCGCCCGTCTGCCGTGCGAGGTCATGGTTGAGCAAGGCCGAATAGGCGTGGCCGAGATGCAGATAGCCGTTCGGACTCGGTGCGAAACGGAAAACGGGTGGCATCAAGGCGATCCCGCGCGGCGCGACGCGCCCGGTACAAAATCTGGCCCCAGTTCCAACCGTTCGATAACCATGCGGTAAAAGTGCTGCGCCTCCGATATCATCTCCTCGGACGCGTCTGCCGAGCCATCCTCAAATGCGCTGCGCGCAATCTCGAACTCCGAATCGATGAAGCCGGCAACAGCCCGCGACAGGGGCGTGGCGCCGAGTTCGTGCGTGACGGCCTTGCGCTGCATGAGATCGCGGACTTCCTCCCGTAACTCGGCAGGGGGGTCGCATTCCACCATCAGGGTGGGGAAATGCATCGGCGCAACGGCTTCGGTCGGATGCATCCGCAGCCAGCGCAACACCGCCGCCGGCCGCAGCGCATAAAAAACCTTCTTTTGCGGAACGCTGCTCTCATCACCGAAATAAACCCGTCGCTGGCGCTCCCCGAGGTGCAGGTAGTGGCGGCAGATCGCCTCCCGGCTCGCCGCACGGCGCGCAAATTCAAGGAAAGCATCGCGAAACCAAGCCTGGCCCCGATAGACCACGGGAGAGCAAAGCCACTCCACGATGACCGCATTGCCTTTCAGCAGCAGTTGAAGCGCCTTGCGCAAATCCCAGCCATTGGCATCGAGATCGCCCTCCAGCGGGAGTTCGATCACGTCCCGTACGGGCCAGACCGTAATATGATCGATAGTGCGGCGGACGTACACGAAGCGGCAATCGTAGTCACTGTCAGGAGAGGCAAATCCCCACGCCCGGCTTCCGCTCTCGACAGCCAGCGGCAAGAAGACCCGGTGTTCATCGGCGATGCGATCGAGCATCGCGTCGATCGAGGCGACCTTCCCTGCATCCATATCGGCAGGAATGCTTCTCAAACTCATCGAGTACTTCCGAAATCAAGGGAAGTTGTCATACTCTAAGACCTCCTGAAGCGTCCACAAGGCGCGGTGCCCGAGTCGCAAGAGCACGTCCGTCTGGCGAAGCCGATTCCGCAATGCTGATTCATCTCGAAACCCAGGCCGACCTCGACGACGCCGTCCACAAGCTGGTCGACCAGGATCGGCGCCTGCGCCCGATCCTCGAAGCGACCGGCATGCCGGCGATCCGGCAGCGCGAGCCGGGCTTTGCCGGGCTCGCCGCGATCGTCTGCGGCCAGCAGTTGTCGACCGCGAGTGCTGCCGCGATCTGGGGCCGCGTCAGCCAGGCCTTCGACCCGTTCCACCATGATGCCATCCGCAAGGCGCGCGCGACCGGCTCGGCCGGCTCGGATTGTCCGCCGCGAAGATCAAGACGCTGAAGCATATCGCCCGCGAGCTCGCCGAGGAGCGGCTGAACCTCGACGTGCTCGCCAACGAGGAGGCCGATGCCGCGCACAACACGCTGACCGCGCTGCCCGGGATCGGCCCGTGGACCGCCGACGTCTATCTTCTGTTCTGCCTCGGCCATGGCGATGCGTGGCCGGCGGGCGATCTCGCGGTGCAGGAGGCGGTCAAGGTCGGGCTCGGCCTGAAGGAGCGGCCGACGCCGAAGCAGATGGCGCCGCTTGCCGAGCCGTGGCGGCCGCTGCGCGGCGCCGCCGCCCATCTGTGGTGGGCCTATTATCGCGTACTCAAGAATCGCGAAGGCGTGATCGCCGGTGCAAAGTAGGCCGTCGAGAAAGACACGCCAATTGCGTGGTCGCGTGATATAGCATCAACATACTTTTTCAATTTGCCGGCGTCACCGATCTCGCACGCCCTGCACTTCCTTCCTGCAAGGGGGACCGACCTGGTATCGCTTCGCACCCCGCTGACGCTTCTCCTGATATCCTTGGGCGCTATCGCCACGGCGTGGTGGTGGCTGGGCACCCCGGTCAATCTGCCGCGCGCACCGATCGATCCGAACGACAAGGTTCAGTGCATCTCGTACGCCCCGTTCCGCGACAATCAGACATCGCTTTCGCCGGCGACGCAGGTCACGCCGGAACAGATCGCGGAAGATCTCGCCCAGCTTGCCAAGATATCCCACTGCATCCGCACCTATGCGACCGATCTCGGCCTCGACCAGATTCCCGGGCTTGCGGCCAAGGCAGGGCTGAAGGTCATTCAGGGCATCTTCCTTGATCGCGACCGGAAGAAGAATGCAACGCAGGTCGAAACGGCGATCCGCCTCGCCAGGGAATATCCGGACACGATCATCGCACTCGTGGTCGGCAACGAGGTCTTGCTGCGCAAGGAAATGGCGGCACCCGACCTCGCCGCCCTGATCCGCTCGATCAAGGCGCAGGTCAGTGTCCCCGTCACCTATGCCGAGGTCTGGGAGTTCTGGCTGAGCAACCGCGAGCTTGCCGAGGCCGTCGATTTCGTCACCATTCACATCCTGCCCTATTGGGAGAATATTCCAATCCGGGCGGATCGGGCCGCCGCGCACGCAGACGAGATTCGCAAGCAGGTGGCGGCGGCGTTCCCGGGCAAGGAAATCTTCATCGGAGAAGTCGGCTGGCCGAGCGAGGGGCGGATGCGCGAGTCCGCGCTGCCGTCGCGCACCAATCAGGCGCGCGTGGTCGCGGAGGTGCTCGACCTGGCGCGGCGCGAGCACTTCCGCGTCAACCTGTTCGAGGCCTATGACGAAGGGTGGAAGCGCGAGATCGAGGGCACGATCGGCGGCTCCTGGGGCCTGTTCGATTCCGAACAGCGCGCGCTGAAATATCCGCCAGGCCAGCCGGTCAGCAATTTTCCGGCCTGGAAGCTGCAAATGTACAGCGGAATGGCGCTCGCGATCCTGGTGTTCGGCGTCGCATGGCTGACCCTGCGCCGCAAGCCGAGGCAGCCCGAATTCGGATCATGGCTGGCGGTCGGCGTATCCGCGACGACAGGGGGAATCCTGCTCGGGATCGCCGCGCAACGCATGGTCTATGAAAGCTACGGCACCGGAGGCTGGCTGTTGTGGGGCTCGCTCCTGGTGGCGGCAACGGCGTCGCCGGTATTCGGCGCCAACGCCCTGATGTCGGGTCGCGCTCCCTCGAGCTTCCTGGAATTGCTGGGTCCGAAGGGCTACCACACGGAGTCGGTGCTGGTGACCATGCACGGATTGGCGCTGATCGTCACCGTCTTGGTCGGTACGGCGGCAGCCCTCGGCCTCGTGTTCGATCCGCGCTTCATCGATTTTCCCTTTGCACCTCTCACCATGGCGACCGTGCCGTTTGCGGCGATGACGCTGCTCAATCCGCCCACCAAAGGAACCCGCCCGCTGGCGGAATCGATCTTTGCCGGGATCTTTGTCGGAGCCGCCATTTATACGGTCCTCAACGAAGGGCTCGAGAACTGGCAGGCGCTGTGGACCTGCGCGGTCTTCATCGTGCTCGCGGCGACGCTGTGGCGGGCGCGTGCCTGAGCATGCGTTCTAGCTTTAGGGCGCGTACTCATGAATTCGGTACAGGCGTGCCGAAATGGCAGGGTCCGAATTGCGCTGACAAGCAGACATCAACGATGGCAGATTGAATGTCCGCGAAGGGACAACAGCCTCAGCCGCCTGGCAGCAGCGGAACACGCCACTTCATGGATTCCGATGTTCGAGGAATTCCTTCACCGGCCCGACGAAGGGGTGCACGAACTGGCCGAGCATGCCGCCGGGGATCGGCTTCACCGTACCGTATTTGACCGGCCAGCGGTCTTTGGGCAGGTGCCAAGTTCCGCCCAGCATATCGAACAGCGGCGTGTGTGCCGCGTAGTTCTTGTCGATGGCCTCGGCGTCCGACGCGTGGTGCCAGTGATGGAATTGCGGCGTGACGATTAGGTAGCGCAGCCAGCCGATATCCATCTTGATGTTTGAATGGATCAGCACCGATTGCACAGAGATGAAAATGAGATAGGCGAAGATCGTGTCCTGCGGGAAGCCGAGCAGGACGATCGGCACCAGCACCAGGGCGCGCGTTGCCAATGGCTCGAAGAAATGGAGGCGCGATCCCGAGAGCCAGTCCATGTGTTCGGGCGAATGATGGACCGCATGGATTCGCCACAACCAGGGCACCTCGTGATAGGCGCGGTGGGAGATGTATTCGACTGCATCGGCCGCCAGGATCATCAGCACGAAACGGACGATCGCCGGCAGGGCCACGACATGCGCCTGCAGCCACGGGCTGATCGCCCAGGCGAAATAGTCATGGGCAAAATGTGTCGAGACCACCAGGAAGATGCCGATCAGCAGGTGGTTGACGCCGAAATAGGCGAGATCGAGCCTCCAGCCGGGGCTGAGCGGCCCTTGCTCCGGCCGCACCCGTGGGAAGACCCACTCGAGCAGCACGAATGCTGCTCCGGTGAAGAATAGATCGAGCACCAGCCAATCGAGGCCGAGATAGAAGCGCGGCTGGAGAAAATCCGGTGTCGGCACGTAGGGCCCGCCAAGCAGCGTGGCGAGGAAAAGCGCGCTGAGGCCGATCGCAGCGGGCACCCGCGGGCCGCCAAGCACGATCCCGATGACGCCCAGCCAGGCACCGACGACCATGGCGATCGCGAGGGTGAGGCGGAGCAGCTCGACGTCGTAATGGACGCGCAGCTCAGGCGTCGTGAGAAAGGCGGGGTAGCGCAGGCATAGCACCGCAGCGACGCTGAGCACGCCGATCGCGGCGCAGAGAGAACTGCCGATGCGCCCTTCGCCGATGCGCGGCCTCGAACTTTCTTGAGCCATAAACAGTCTCCAAACAAAGATTCTCAAGCGCGTCAGCATAGGCGCGCGAGAGTTTCTCAGATCCGACGGCTAGGGTACGCGAATACGAGATAGACCCAGCCTCTCTTCATTCTCTCGACCCTGCATCACAATGCTCAAGACTTAGCATCCACCCGGCAACAGCCAAGGTCAGATGCAACCGTGGGTTAATAGATAATTTCAATTGCACGAGGGGGCTGGACGAACCGCTCGCCGTGAGGGCCACGAAGTGCCATGGGCCAAAAGCCGACATCCTTGATTCGCATGATATGAACGTGTTCCCAACGTGCTGTACGCGGAACCGGCCGTCGCCGAGCACTTTGGCAGAAAGGCATATTGACCATGACTGATCGATACGCCGTCATCGGCAATCCCATCGGCCACTCCAAGTCGCCTATGATCCATCGTGCATTCGCACAGCAGACCGGCCAAGAGCTCGAATATACGGCGATCGAGGCCCCCGAAGGGGGCTTCGCGGCAGCTGTAGATTCTTTCCGCCACAAGGGCGCACGCGGCTTGAACATCACCGCACCGTTCAAGCTCGATGCCTTTTCCTATGCGACCGAGTTGCGCGATCGCGCACGTCTTGCGGGTGCCGCCAATGCGATGTCCTTCGTTGGCGATGTCGTCGAGGCTGACAACTTTGACGGCGTCGGCCTGTTGCGTGATATCGAATACAACCAAGGCATTCCCCTGCAAGGCAAGCGCGTTTTGCTATTGGGGTCAGGTGGCGCAGCGCGCGGCGCCTTGCTGCCCCTTTTGGAAGCCAGACCGGCAGAGCTTGTGATCGTGAATCGGACGTTTGAGAAAGCGCGGTCGCTCGCTGAAGCCTTCGGCTCGTATGGCTCGGTCATCGCGAGCGATTATGACAAACTAAAGGATGCGAAACGCTATGATGTCGTGATCAACGCCACGTCGGCGGCGTTGCGGGGCGAAGTTCTCCCGGTCTCAGAAAACCTCTTCAGGAATGCCTCGCTCGCCTACGAACTCGCCTATGGGTTGACCCCATTCTTGCGCCTTGCCCGCGAATCGGGCGTCGCCCGAGTTTGCGACGGCGTCGGCATGCTCGTCGAGCAAGCCGCCGAGGCTTTCGCTTGGTGGCGCGGGGTAAGACCGGCGACAGCCGAGGTTATAGCTAAACTGACTGTCCCACTGACGTGAATGTCGGCTTTGGGTCAAGGAGCGACATCCCGGCCTCGGGGCTTCGCGTCCGCTTTGGTCCCGGCCTCGGACGTCTCGGCGGTGTCTCCGGAAGGTCAGCAACGGGCCACAAGCGGCTCCTCGCCGGACGCCTTCCGCGCGGGCTAAAGCCGGACTTCATCTCTAAAATTTGCGAGAGAGCGGTTTGGCGGCAGTTGCATCCGGTGCGGCAGGCGAGATGGCGAAGGTCACCCAGGCATTCCATCCTTCCGGCCTGTTCTGGGCTGCGAACTCTTTGTAGGCCTTGACGTTCACGTAGCCTGAAAATCGCCGACCGGAAAAAGATAGCCGATCTGCGGACCGATTCCCGCGATACGCGAGCGGAAGCCGCCAAGAGCGGGCGGTGTTCCTAGGTCGTCCGATATCTGCTGCAGATAATATCCAACCAGTCCGAGCTGGAGCTTGCTGTCGAAGAAGTGCGATGCGCCCCAGTCCAGATGGAAATCGACGCCGTTCTGATACTGTGTGTCGGGGTTCTTGAAATTGTAGGTGAGTCCGGCCACCCAGGAAAATTCGTGTCCAGATTTCGGATCGAAGTAAGTATAGCCACCGCCGAAATCGATGGCTCCATGCCCGATGCCGAGGTTCGCCAGCCTTGCGGGGTCGTAGTCACCAACCGGAATATCGCCGGCGCCGTAAACCATCCAGTTATTCACGCCCGTGTTCCACTTGAGCGAGACCTGCGGCAGCACGTCGCCGTAGGACGTCAGGTCCTGCGATCGATTGATTCCGATCGTGTTGCCTAGTGGGCCGGTCAGGGACAACGCGGCCGACGCATCGCTCCGGCCCGCCGTGCCCAGAAGGCTAACCGCCAATTGCCCACCGAGCACTGCGGTTGCAAATGTGTAAGTCGGACCGAAGCCGACCAGATCGCCCCTGCCGCTCACGCCGATGTCGACGCGACCTCCGCGCGGGAATTGAGCACCGGCGCCCGCCGCTGCCTCCGTGTGAATATAGAAGGTTGCCCAGGACCAGCCAGGCGTGGTCGGGGTAGCGGCAAGACTGCCGAAGGTGCCGGGCAGCCAGAAGCTGAGACCTCCTTCATCGGCGCGCGTCGGAGCAGAGATGGCAATCATGACCAGGCAGAGACCAACCCTTGCCGTGGTCCGCAGCACATTTGCTTGTTTCATCGTTTCCCCCACGATGTGAAGCGTCATGCCCTTCGAGCAGGTACGTGGTCCAGCGGTGCCCCGGCAGGAATCAATGCTTCACGCTTCACACTTGCGCCGAAGTTCTTCAGGATTTCGCCGAAGTGCACCGCAGTCCAACTGTGCATGTAAGGCAGGTCGATCGCTTTACGCTCCTTCGGATCGACCGTCAGGTTCACGATATGCGGGCTTGCCAACTTCAGCGACGGTTCGAGGCTGCTGCGCTGCAGATACATTACCATCTTGAAGTTGCGCCATTTAACCCCGTAGAGCGTATCTCCCATCCAGTACGGAAAGCCGTCACGCGCCGACGCCTCCTGCTTACCTTCCAGAAAGTCCCGTTGATCCACGCCGTCGATCACCCGATCGCTCGGGGCGTCGGTTCCGGCCCAACGCGCCAGTGTCGTGAACATGTCGGTGATGTGAACGACTTCGTTGCTTTGACGCCCAGGCGGGACCCGGCCTGGATATCGGATCAGGCACGGCGTGCGTAACGATCCCTCCATGCCGGTGAAATAAGACCCGTCAAAGAAGCCGGAATGTCCGCGCCATGGCTCCAGCTCCTCAGGCCCATTGTCGCCTGAGAACACCACGATCGTGTTGTCGTCGACACCCAGTTCTTTCAACGTGTCGAGCACCGCGCCGAAGTCCGAGTCGAGCTCGAGCAGGCAGTCCGCCCATTCGCCTTGGCCCGACTTTCCTTTGAACTCCGCGCGGGGAATCGTCGGCATGTGCATCATCGAGTGGTTGAAGTAGAGGAAGAACGGCTTCTTCGCTGCAACGCTCCGCTTCATGAACGACTTGGCGCGATCGAGAACTCGACATCGACATCACGTCGAACGGCTAGATCGAGTTGCTTGACCGGCCGCGGCGTCTCTCCTCTGCGCGCCTCCAGCATGCTCGTGACGCCGTCGCGCTTCGGATTGTACCAGGGATCTTCTGGCCAATAAGATTCGTCCCACGTCCGTGGCGGCCCGTACCATTCGTCGAAACCATGGTCGGTCGGCCAACGGCCTTGCGAGGCGCCGACATGCCATTTGCCTACGCACGCCGTGGCGTAGCCCTTGGCCGACAGAACGTCACCGATCGTGCGCTCCCAGGCAACCAGGCCGCCATCATCGCCGGGCAGCGCGACGGTGTGGTTCCCGGAGCGGATCGCGTAGCGGCCGGTCAGGAAAGCGGATCGCGACGGAGTGCACTGCGCCTCCGGCGCGAAGTTGAGGAGCTTCATCCCCTCGGTCGCGAATGCATCAATTCGGTTGGTAGCTGCGCCCCGCAGTATGCCGCCGCCGTAGCAGCCAAGCTCACCATATCCAAGATTATCAACCAGGAAGTAGACGATGTTGGGAGGCCCAGCCGGCGTAGGACGAGATTGCGCCAACACGCTCTCATTTGAACCCGCTATCGCAGACGCAGCAGCAAGCGCTGTACTTGCCAGCAAAACGTCGCGCCGATTTGGACCCTTGTCGTTTTTGTTTTTCACCGAGCTTCCCATCCAAGCCCTCCGCACGAGCATAGGTTGCCGGATCGAAGTCTGCACGCTCCTAGTTCGAAAAACCAGCTCTTTTGGATAGGCACGGAGTCCGCTTCGGGTCACAAGGCGGAATCCCTTTGATCAGATCGCGTGGCCGCTTCATTCTCCAAAACAGACATCTCGGATTTTATGAACATGCGTTCTAGCCGCGCAGCCTGATCCGGTCCTCGCGCGCGCAATCGGTGACGAAGCCGATCACCGCCCGCACCGACGGAAGCTCCACCAGATCGGGATGCGCGAGCAGCCAGAGATCGGAGAGGCTCGAGAGCTTTTGCGGCGCGACCCGAACCAGATCGGAATAGTCGGCCCCGACCAGGCAGGATAGCGCGCAGATCCCGAGCCCGGCGCGCGCCGCGGCAAGCATGTCGCCCTGCGAGGAACAGCGCATCACCGTCGTGCCCTGCCAGGTGATGACATCACTCCACCGCGCCAGCCGCGCATTCGAGGCCTGGTCGGCAAACCCGATCACGCTGTGGCCCTTCCATTCGTCCGGCCGCTCCGGAAGCTTGCGGCCGGCCGCATAGGTGCGCGAGGCATAGAAGCCGGCGCCGAGCCGCCCGATCCTGCGCCCGATCAGGTTCTCATCCCCGGCATCGACCGGCCGCAGCACCACGTCGGCCTCGCGGCGGCGGACGCTGGCCGGAAACGGATGGGTGATGATCTCGAGCTGGATATTGGCGTGGTCGCGCAGGAACGGCCCGAGCCGCGGCATCAGCCAGTGCGCCGCCAGCGTCGCGCCGATCGACAGCTTGACGACGCCGCGCGCCTGCTCGCCGGTCGCGGAGGCAGAGGCTTCCGCGCGCAGCGCCGCCGCCGCCATCGCTTCGGCATGTTCGCGGAACTTGCGGCCATGCGAGGTCAGCGACAGACCGTCATTGGAACGGGCGAACAGCCGGGTGCCGAGCTGCTTCTCGAGCGCCGCGACGTTGCGGCCGACGGTGGGATGGCTGATGCGCAGCCGCCGCGCCGCGCCGGCAAGGCTCCGCGTCTCCGCCACCGCGACGAATGTTTTGCAAAGCTCCCAGTCCATGCGCCCGCCCGCCTGCGCCCTGTTCATTTCTGGCCAATCGGCCGTTCAATATTGAACGCCATGATGCGGCCGTCCAGCCCTATATTGCGGCGCCAGAAGAGCCGTCGCTCCGGCCATCACAACACATCGCGATCCGCTCCGGCTGCCGTCCGGGCGGTTCCCCCATGGAGGATCCGAACAATGTCGCTGCCCGCTTCGCTCGCCAACAAGCTCGAATTGCCGGTCGTCGGCTCCCCGCTGTTCATCGTGTCGGGGCCCGAGCTCGTGATCGCGCAGTGCAAGGCCGGCATCGTCGGCTCGTTCCCGGCGCTGAACGCCCGCCCGGCCGAGAAGCTCGGCGAATGGCTGACCCAGATCGAGAACGAGCTCGGCGAGTACCAGGCGCTGCATCCGGAGAAGAAGGTCGCGCCCTACGCCGTCAACCAGATCTGCCACGCCTCCAACGACCGCCTGATGCGCGACATGGAAACCTGCGTGAAGCACAAGGTGCCCGTGATCATCACCTCGCTGCGTCCGCCGTCCGAGATCGTCGAGGCCGCGCATTCCTACGGCGGCGTCGTGTTCCACGACGTCATCAACGTGAAGCACGCCCGCAAGGCCGCCGAGCAGGGCGTCGACGGATTGATCCTGGTGTGCGCCGGCGCCGGCGGCCATGCCGGCACGCTGTCGCCGTTCGCGCTGGTGCGCGAGGTCAAGCAGTGGTTCAAGGGCACGATCCTGCTGTCGGGCGCGATCTCCGACGGCTGGAGCATCGCGTCCGCCCTCGCGCTCGGCGCCGACCTCGCCTACATGGGCACCCGCTTCATCGCGACCGCGGAAGCCAACGCCGACATCAGGTACAAGCAGGCGCTGACCGAGCACGCCGCGCACGACATCGTCTATTCGAACCTGTTCACGGGCGTGCACGGCAACTACCTCGGGCCGTCGATCGCCGCAGCCGGGCTCGACCCGGCCAACCTGCCGGTTGCCGACAAGTCCAAGATGAATTTCGGCTCCGGCGGCAACACCAAGGCCAAGGCCTGGCGCGACATCTGGGGCTCGGGCCAGGGCATCGGCCAGATCGTCGACGCCCCGCCGGTCGCCGAACTGGTGACGCGGCTGAAGGCGGAGTTTAATGAGGCGCGCAACGACTTCATGAAGGCCAGCGCCTGACGCTGGACGATCGCCTGGAGAGACCCGGTATGATCATCAGCGGCGACCGACAGATCAGCTATAGCGACATTCACGCCCGCATCGCGCGGGCGGCCACCGGCCTGCGCGCGCTCGGCGTGCAGGGCGGCAAGCCGGTCGGCATGATGCTGCGCAATGACTTCGCGCTGTTCGAGGTGGTCGCTGCCTCCGCCGCGCTCGGCAGCCCGGTGGTGCCGATCAACTGGCATCTGAAGGCCGACGAGGTCGCCTACATCCTCACCGACAGCGGCGCCGATACGCTGGTCTGCCACGCCGATCTGCTGCCGCAGATCCGCGACGGGTTGCCGCCTTCGATCAAGCTGCTGGTCGTGACCACGCCGCCGGAGATCGCCGCGGCCTATGGCGTGACGCCCGCGCTCACCCGCGTGCCCGACGGCATGACCGACTGGGACGACTGGCGCGACACGCATCAGCCGCTGACCGACGCGCCGATCGGCGCGGCGCCGATGTTCTACACCTCGGGCACAACGGGACTGCCGAAGGGCGTCAAGCGCAAGCCGATGCGGCCCGAGCAACAGGCGGCGGCCGCCCGCGTCGGCGCCCTCACCTACGGCGTCAAGCCGAACGAGGGCCAGGTGATCCTGATGAACGGCCCGATGTACCATTCGGCGCCGCACTCCTACGGCATGCTCGCGTTCCGCAACGGCTGCGCGATCGTGCTCGAGCCGCGCTTCGATCCCGAGGACCTGCTGCAATTGATCGCGCGCCACCGCGTCACCCACATGCACATGGTGCCGACCATGTTCGTGCGGCTGCTGCGGCTGCCCGAGGAGACGCGTCGCCGCTACGATTTGTCGTCGCTGCGCTTCATCGTGCACGGCGCGGCTCCCTGCCCGGTCGACGTCAAGCGCGCGATGATCGAATGGTGGGGACCTGTGATCAACGAATATCTCGGCTCGACCGAGACCGGCATCCCGGTCTGGCATTCGTCGGCCGAGGCGCTGGCCAAGCCCGGCACCGTCGGCCGCGCCATCGAGGGCGGCATCGTCAAGACCTTCCGCCCCGACGGGACGGAATGCGACGTCGGCGAGCCCGGCGAGATCTTCATGCGCCAGACCGCGACTTCGGATTTCGATTACCACGGCAACGCCAAGGCGCGCGCCGAGGCCGACCGCGACGGCCTGATCAGCGTCGGCGATGTCGGCTATCTCGACGCCGACGGCTATCTGTTCCTGTGCGACCGCAAGCGCGACATGGTGATCTCGGGCGGCGTCAACATCTATCCCGCGGAGATCGAGAATACCCTGATCGGCATGGACGGCGTGCGTGACTGCGCGGTGTTCGGCGTGCCCGACGACGAGTATGGCGAGCGGCTGTTCGCCTGCGTCGAGCCGGAGACCGGCGCCACGCTGTCGGCAGCAGCGATCCAGGATTTCCTGCGCGGCAAGCTCGCCAATTTCAAGGTGCCGCGCGACATCCGCTTCATGGATGCGCTGCCGCGCGAGGCCACCGGCAAGATCTTCAAGCGCAAGCTGCGCGACCTCTACCGCGAAGGGCAGCTTCGCTGAACGATGTGACGGTGAAGCGAACGGCGTTTGAAACTTAGTTGCTGTTGCAAACGACCGGCAATCGACGCAACGATGCAGCCGCATCTAGAGCATGATCCGGAAAAGTGGAAACCGGTTTCCGAGAAGATCATGCCCAAACAAAGATTAGATCATGATGCGATTCCATGGAAACGCATCATGATCTGAAGCCGGGATCATCGCCATGAACTCCACCGACTTCATCGTCATCCGCAACGACCTGCAGCAGTGCAAGGTGATCGAGACGCGATTGCCCGATGCCGCGGCGCTGCCGCCCGATGCGCTGCTGGTGAAAGTGACGCGCTTCGCCTTCACCGCCAACAACATCACCTACGCCGTGATCGGCGAGCAGCTGAAATACTGGCACCTGTTCCCGGCGCCCGAGGGCTACGGCATCATTCCGGTGTGGGGCTTTGGCGAGGTGCTGGCCTCGAAGCATCCCGCTGTCGCCGTCGGCGAAACGCTGTTCGGCTATTTCCCGATGGCGACGCATCTCGTGATCGAGGCCGCCGACGTCAGCAAGCGCGGCCTGCGCGATGGCGCCGCGCACCGGCAAGAGGTGTCGCCGGTCTACAACGCCTACGCCCGCGTCTCCGGCGATCCGACCTATGCCGGCCAGCAGGGCGATTTCCGCGCGCTGATGTTGCCGCTGTTCATGCTGTCGTTCCTGGTCGACGACTTCCTCGCCGAGAATGAATTCTACGGCGCCCGCCGCGTCATCCTGTCATCGGCCTCGAGCAAGACCGCATTCGGCCTCGCCCATCTGCTGCACCGACGTGGTATCCGGGTGATCGGTCTGACCTCGAAAGGCAATGTCGATTTCGTCACTTCGCTCGGCTGCTATGACGACGTCGTCACCTATGACCAGGTCGCGGCGATTCCGCCGGCCGAGCCCGTCGCCTATGTCGACATGGCCGGCAACAGCGCGCTGCGCGAGGCCCTGCACCGGCACTTCGGCGATCAGATGGTCTATTCCGGCCGGGTCGGCCTCACGCATCGCGCGAGCGAGCCGGCCGAGCCGACGCTGCCCGGCGCCAAACCGATGTGGTTCTTCGCACCCGACCAGATCCGCAAGCGCGCCAAGGAATGGGGGCCCGGCGGCATCGACCAGCGCTTTGGCGCCGCATGGACCGAGCTCGTGCCACATCTGCCCGATTGGCTCGATGTCGTCGAGCGGCGCGGCCCGGCCGCGGTGCGCGAGGCCTATCTCGATACCCTGCAGGGCCGCGTTCCGCCGGATCAGGGCTTGATCCTGTCGCTGGCCGAATAGGCGATATCCCGTCGCGCCCTTTCTGCGGCCTCGCCAATGGGTATAGGCTTTGCCGCAATGGGAACGCCGCCAGGCAACTGACCAAGGGCGGCCGATGACGGGAAACGCCCGATGCTCGACAAGACGGACGATATTTCGGTCGCCGCCGACAATTGGCTTGTGCAGTTCGAGGATGCGCTGGCGAGCCCCGACGATGTGCTGCTGAAGCCGCTGTTCCACCCTGACAGCTATTGGCGCGACGTGCTGGCGCTGAGCTGGAACATCCAGACCGTCAACCGCGCCTTTGCGATCATCGAGGAACTGCCGGCACATGCGCGCCGCAGTGCGCCGCACGACTTCCGCATCGATGCCGAGCGCGCGGCGCCGCGCCGGGTGACGCGCGCGGGCACCAGTTCGATCGAGGCGATCTTCAAGTTCGAGACCGCCACCGGCCGCGGCCACGGTATCGTACGGCTGATCCCTGACGCCGCCGACGGCGACCGGCTGAAGGCCTGGACCTTGCTGACCGCACTCGAGGAGCTCAAGGGTTTTGAGGAGCAGCAAGGCCATACGCGGCCGCGCGGACAGGCCTATTCCCGCGACTTCCGCGGCCCCAACTGGCTCGACCTGCGCAAGGCATCCACCGAGTATGCCGATCGCGATCCGGATGTGCTGGTGGTCGGCGGCGGACAGGCGGGGCTTGCGATCGCCGCCCGGCTGCAACAGCTCAAGATCGACGCGCTGATCGTCGACCGCGAGGCGCGCGTCGGCGACAATTGGCGCAAGCGCTACCACGCGCTGACCCTGCACAACCAGGTGCAGGTCAATCACATGCCCTACATGCCGTTCCCGCCGAACTGGCCGACCTACATCCCGAAGGACAAGCTCGCCAACTGGTTCGAATCCTATGTCGATGCCATGGAGCTGAACTTCTGGACCGGCACGGAATTTCTGGGCGGCAGCTACGACGATGCCCCGGGCCGCTGGACCGTCGAGCTGCGCCGCACCGACGGCACGACGCGGACCATGCGGCCGCGCCATGTCGTGATGGCAACCGGCGTCAGCGGTATCCCCAACCTGCCCGACATGTCAGGCCTGAAGAATTTTTCCGGCAAGGTGCTGCATTCCAGCCGCTACGAGGACGGCGAGAGCTGGACCGGCAAGCGTGCGCTGGTGATCGGCACCGGCAACAGCGGCCACGACATCGCGCAGGACCTGCATTCCTCCGGCGCCGCGGTGACGCTGGTGCAGCGCTCCCCGACCCTGATCACCAATATCGAGCCGTCGGCGCAGCTGGCCTACGCCGCCTATAATGAAGGCTCGCTCGAGGACAACGATTTGATCGCGACCTCGATGCCGCTGGTGCTGGCCAAGCGCAGCCATGTGCTGATGACCGAGCAGTCGAAGGAGCTCGACAAGCCGCTGCTCGACGGTCTCGCCCGCAAGGGCTTCAAGCTCGATTTCGGCGACGGCGGCACCGGCTGGCAGTTCAAGTACCTCACCCGTGGCGGCGGCTATTACTTCAACGTCGGCTGCTCCGACCTCGTCGCGAGCGGCGCGGTCGCGCTGAAGCAGTTTTCCGACATCGAGACCTTCGTCAGCGACGGCGCGCGGCTGAAGAACGGCGAGACGATAGAGGCCGACCTCATCGTGCTCGCGACCGGCTACCGGCCGCAGGAAGGGCTGGTGAAGAAACTGTTCGGCGAGGCGATGGCCGCACGCGTCGGCCCGATCTGGGGCTTTGGCGACGGCCAGGAGCTGCGCAACATGTACACCCGCACGCCGCAGCCCGGCCTCTGGTTCATCGCCGGCAGCCTCGCGCAATGCCGCATCAACTCGCGCTATCTGGCGCTGCAGATCAAGGCGATCGAGGAAGGGCTGTTGCCGCGCGACGTCGCGCCGGTGGCGAAGTTTGCGTAACAACCACCACCGTCATTCCGGGGCGACGCGTAAGCGTCGAGCCCGGAATCCATTGGGCCCCACGCTCTGCGGATGAATGGATTCCTGGCCCACGCGCGTGCATCCCGGAATGACGAGAGAGAGAGAGAGGACAGACAATGCCAACCATCCTGGGCGACGGCGAGCACCGCTATCGCGTCGTCGAGAATTTCGCAAAGCTGCCCGATGGCTGGAGCCTGACCGATGTCGCGTCCGTCGCGGTGGACAGCAAGGACCGTGTCTATGTGTTCAACCGCGGCGACCACCCGATGGTGGTGCTCGACCGCGAGGGAAACTTCCTCCGGAGCTGGGGCGAAGGCGTGTTCGCCCGCGCGCACGGTCTGCATATCGACGCCGACGACAATCTCTATTGCACCGACGACGGCGACCACACCGTGCGCAAATGCTCGACCGACGGCAAGGTGCTGCTGACGATCGGCATTCCGAACAAGCCGGCGCCGTTCATGAGCGGCGAGCCGTTCCATCGCTGCACCCATACCGCGCTGTCGCCGAAAGGCGAGATCTACGTCTCGGACGGCTACGGCAACGCCTGCGTCCACAAATACACCCCGGACGGCCGGTTGATCAAACCTGGGGCGAGCCCGGCACCGATCCCGGCCAGTTCAACATCGTGCACAACATCGCGACCGACGCCGACGGCTTCGTCTATGTCGCGGACCGCGAGAACCACCGCGTCCAGGTGTTCGACGGCAACGGCAGATACGAGACGCAGTGGAACAATCTGCATCGGCCCTGCGCGCTGTGCTGCTGCGGAAGCGGCAAGCAGCCGAATTTCGTGATCGGCGAGCTCGGCCCCGGCATGGCCGTCAACCGCAAGGTGCCCAATCTCGGCCCGCGGCTGTCGATCGTGGATGGCAAAGGCAAGCGCATCGCGCGGCTCGGCGGCGAGCAGGGCCCGGGGGTCGAGACCGGAAAATTCCTGGCGCCGCACGGCATCGCGCTGGATTCGCGCGGCGACATCTATGTCGGCGAGGTCGGCGTCACCGACTGGAAGACCAGCTTTCCCGACACCGAGATGCCGGCCGCGGTGCGCGTGACGCGCTGCCTGCAGAAGCTGGAGCGGGTGACGGGGTAGCCGCACGGCATTGAAAACAACTGCCTCAGCTTATCCCCGTCACCCAGAGGTGCTCGCGGAGCGAG
>NZ_LGTB01000027.1 GCF_001238275.1 Bradyrhizobium viridifuturi | reverse complement strand
GGGCCGTCCGGACCATCAGGCGGACTGCCGCCTGGCGGCGGCGGCGGTCCTGCACCTGATCCGCTGAGTGGCGGAACGACTGGTCCTGGCCCCGGCGGCTTTGGCTCGCCCGGCGGACCGTTTGGTCCCGGTGGCGGCGGTGGCCCGTTCGGGCCGGGCGGCGGATTCGGCGGTGGCGGGTTCGGTGGCGGCGGGCCGGGTGGCGGCAGTGGGCGGCGGCGGCCGCCGCTGAAGCACAACGAAATCGGCGCAAGCGAGACGCTTGCGCCGATGTTCAGATCGATGGTCGTGGGATTGAGCTAGCCCGCGCTGAGCCGGATGCCGGCGCGGAGGAAGCGCTGCGGATCGACCGCTTCGCCGTCGATGCGGGTCTCGTAGTGCAGATGCGGACCGGTGGAACGGCCCGTCGACCCGACCGCGCCGATCACCTGGCCGATCTTGACGTATTCGCCGACCTTGACGCCGATCTCGGAGAGATGGCCGTAGCGGGTCGAAAGGCCATTGCCGTGGTCGACCTCGACCATGCGGCCATAGCCGCCGGCCCAGCCCGCCGACACCACCTTGCCGTTGGCGGTGACGCGTACCGGGTCGCCCTGCGCGGCGCGGAAGTCGAGGCCGGTGTGCATTGCCGGCCGGCCGAGGAAGGGATCGCTGCGAACGCCGAAGCCGCTGGTGAACTCGACCTCGCCGACCACAGGCTTGCGGTAAGGCACCAACGCCAATGTCTGGTTCAGGCGCTGCATCTGCGCGCGGTTGATGTTGATGCGGTAGAGCTGGCGCTCGAACGCGCCGGCGTCGGGCGCGAGCTTCACCGGCACATAGGGGCCGCCCATGCCGGAGCGCGGCACCGCGGCTTCGAGCTGCGACATGTTGAGGCCGAGATCAGAGATCACGCCGCGCATCCGGCGCACCCGCGATTCGATGCCGTCCTCGACCGAGGAGAGCGCGGCGACCTGGCGGCGCTCGACCTGGTCAAGCGAGGTCTGCAGACGGACCAGGACGTTGTCGACGCCCTGGGCCTTGGCGAACTGGTTCGGCTGCGCCTTGGCGATCAGCGGGGCGCGCGATTCCAGCCGCGCCTCTCGATCCGGCGGCGCCACGAAGATCACGGTGTCGCTGATCGGGGAGGGCTTTGGCGTGCCGGATGACGGCGCCGCCTCGGCGCGGCCCTGCGGCTTGATCGAACCGGTCGAGGTGGCATCGGGCATCGCGCCGAGCGCGGTGGCGCGCGATTCCAGCGTCGACTGCCGCTTCATGATCTGGTCGAGCTTCTGGTCGAACTGCTCCTGGTCGAGCAACTGGCGGCTGGTGGTGCGATCGACCTTGGCGCGCAGCTCGGAGATGCGGTCCTCATAGGCGTATTGCATCTCGGCCTGGCGCGCGATCAGCCGGGTCAGGACGTCGTCACGGAACGCAAAATAGGTCGCGGTCGCCGCCGACCACATGCCAAGCAGGACCACCGTGCCAACCGCGATCCAGAACACGACCGGCCCGAACCGGACCTGCTTGCCGGCATGGACCAGGGTATAGCCCTCGCCGGAGGCCGCCGCCGGTGCGGCGTGATGGGCGGCCGAACGGCGCGCCGGTGCGCGGCCATGGTCCTGGGGATGATGGTGTTTCTGGTATTCCTGGTGATGACCGGACCGGCTCGACATCGGTACTCCCGCGGCCGGTCGGACCAAGCTCCGTACGGCTAATTTGCGGGGCCGATTTGAGCCCGCCATGGTTAATTTTCAGGAAACGGAACCCCTTCCGTCAGAGCGACCGGGCGGCCTCCAATACCGCTTCGGCATGGCCATCGACCTTCACATGGCGCCAGATTCGGGCGACTTTTCCACTGGAATCGACCAGAACCGTGGTGCGAATGATCCCCATGAAGGTCCTGCCATACATGGATTTTTCGCCCCAGGCGCCGTACGCCTCCAGCATCTGATGGGCGCTATCCGAGACCAGCGGCACCGATAGCTGGTGTTTGTTTCGAAATGACTCCTGCGCCTTAACTGTATCGGCTGAAATGCCGACCACCTCGGTACCGGCAGCAACGAACTCGCCCTTGAGCCGGGTGAAGTCGATCGCCTCCCTGGTGCAGCCGGGGGTGTCGGCGCGGGGATAGAAGAACAGCACCAGCTTCTTGCCGGCGAAATCCTTCAGCGAAACGCTGCCCCCGCCATCGCGCGGCAGGTCGAAGCCAGGCGCCGCGGCACCCTCGGCAAGTGTGACAGCGGGCGACTTGGTCACGGTCGGGCCCGGCTCCGGCTTTAACGGTTTCGATGCAGCCTTGTGCGAGGCTTTGCCTTGAACACCCGCTGCGGATTTGGCCTTTGGCTTCGTTGTGGCCTTCTTGTTGGCTGTCTTGGCCACAGGCTTTTTCGCAACCGTTGTGCGGGTTTTCGTCGCGGACTTCCCAGTGCTTGCGCTTGCGGTGCGCGCAACCTTTGTTGCGACCCGCTTTCCGGTTGTGTTGGAGGATTTCTTGCGCGTTTTCTTGGACATACGCCTTCCTTTCGTCGCTTTCCGAAGCTCAACCATTGGGGTATTGCGGGTCTTATTCGCAGTGGCCGGATTCGCGTCGGCCGCTGGGCAAGTTTGATGGCCGCGGAGTATGGTGACAAGGAATTCGACGCGTAACCCGTCCGCTTGCTGAATTGGCTTTTTGATTGGTTGGTTTGGTCCGTTCTGGGGGCCATCGGCGAGTAACATGATTAGGCGAGGATAGGCGGCGATGCCGGCACGGGAGCGCTCGATACGAATCGACGGGCACCCCGATGACGGCGAGCAGCTTCGCCGTCAGCACCGAGAGGCAATGGCAAGGAACACGTCGCCGCAGGGTCCAAATCCGCGCGCCGGGTCTGACTTCTCGCAATGGGAAGACGACGCCGCGTGGGACGAGCAGGATGAGGCGGCGGGCAACCGTGCGCGGCAATTGCTGTCGCGTTCCAACACCAATCTGCATCGCTTCACCGATTTCTGCTCCGGCATGCAGCGCTGGCTGCATGGCGAGCGCTGGATCCGTCGCATCGGATTGGTTCTCGTGGTCTTGGTCGTGCTTTTCACGACCTGTTTCGGCGCATTGTGGTGGCGGCTCGGCGCCGGTCCGATCAATCTCGATCTGGCGACGCCGTGGCTGGCCGCGGCGATCGAGGAGAATATCGGCCACGGCAACACGGTCGAGGTCGGCGGAACGCAGATCGAGCGCGCCGGCCGGGTCAGGATCGCGGTGCGCATCCGCGACATCATCGTGCGCGACCGCGACCACGCGGTGGTTGCCAGCGCGCCGAAAGCCGAAGTGCGGTTGTCGGGGACGGCCCTGCTGATGGGCCAGTTGCGGGCGGAGAGCCTCAATCTGGTCGACGCGGAACTGTCGGTCCGCATCACGCCCGATGGCAATGTGACCGTGTCCGCCGGCGACACCGCAAAACCGCTGGCGACCGGCGTCGCCTCCAAGCGCGAGGCGGGCCTGCCGCCGACATTCCCGCGTCCGGCGCCCGCAGCGCCGCCGCCGGCTGCCTCGCCGCCGGTTGCTTCCGAGCCCTCGGCGGCCGCGCCGGATTCGGCCCAGAGCGGGCTGCTGGCTGGTCTCGACTGGCTCGACAGCCTCAGCATGACCGGCCTCGACGGTCAGAACCTCAACGAGATCGGTCTGAAGAACGGCAATCTGGTCGTCGACGACCAGCAGCGCGGCAACAAATGGAGCTTCGAGAATATCAGCCTGAGCCTGCGGCGCCCGAGCGGCGGCGGCGTTGCGCTCAGCTTTGGCGAGGAGGGCGCAAAGCCCTGGTCGGTGCGCGTCCTGGTCGGACCGCAGCAGAACGGCGTGCGCTCGGTCGACATCAAGGCCGACAAGGTGTCCACCCGGAACATCCTGCTCGCGATGCGGACCAAGGATCTCACCTACACCGCCGACCTGCCGCTGTCGGGCGAGATGAAGGGCGAGCTCGGCCGCGACGGGCTGCCGACCTATTTCCGCGGCAAGATCAATGTCGGCGCCGGCAACATCATCGACACCGACACGCCCGACTACCCGATGCCGGTCGATTCGGCCGAGATGAGCGTCGAATGGGATTCGGGGCGGCGGGTGCTGCTGGCGCCGATCAAGATCGTCTCGGGCGCCAACCGCATCACGCTGCTCGGGCATCTTGAGCCGCCCAACGATAATGTCACCGACTGGCAGGCGGGGCTGTCCGGCGGCACCATCGTGCTCGCCGGCGCCGACAAGAACGAACCGCCGCTGATCTTCAATCGCATCAACATCGGCTTCCGCTTCGACACCGAGAAGAAGCGGGTGCTGCTGACCCAGGCCGACATCTCCAACGGCGAGATCGGCGTCGCCGGCACCGGCAGCATCGACTATTCCGGCGAGCCGCGGCTGCAGCTCGGATTCGCCGGCACGCCGATGTCGGCGTCCGCCCTGAAGCGGATGTGGCCGGTCATCATCGTGCCCGAGGTGCGCGAATGGGTGATCGAGCGGATCGACCGCGGTACGCTCCAGCGCATCGATGTCGGCGTCAATTCGCCGGTGCATAACCTGTCGCGCAAGGGACCGCCGATCCCGGATGACGGTCTCTCGGTCAACATCGTCGCGTCCGGCGTCACGGTGCGCCCGGTGGATCAGATGCCCGCGGTGCATGATGCGGATCTGAAGGCCAGGGTGACCGGCCGCACCGCGACCGTGACCATCAACCAGGGCATCGCCGACACGCCGGCGGGCCGCAAGATCACGCTGTCGGATTTCACCTTCGAGGTGCCCGACATGGCGCCGAAGCCGTCGCCGTCGAAGGTCAAGTTCCGGGTCGATTGTCCGGTGCCGGCCGCCGCCGAGATCCTCGCATCCGACCGGCTCAGCGACCTCTCCGGTCCGCCGATCGATCCCAACGCCAGCAAGGGCAACGTCACGGCGACGATCAATCTCGGCATGCCGGTGAAGGGCGAGCTCACCAAGGCCGACACGATGTACTCGGTCGCGGCCGACATCACCGGCGTTGCCGTCGACAAGCTGGTGATGAACCAGAAGCTCGAGGCCAACACGCTGAAGCTGGTTGCCAGCAACGCCGGCTTCCAGGTCAAGGGCGACGTCAAGATCAACGGACAGGCGGCTTCGCTCGACTATCGCAAGCCGACCGACGGCGATGCCGACGTCAAGCTGCAGGCGACGCTCGACGATGCGAGCCGCGCCCGCCTCGGACTCGATCTCGGTCCTGCCGTCTCCGGTGCCATCCCGATCAAGCTGAACGGCAAGATCGGCAGCGGCGACAATCCCACCACCAAGATGGGCGTCGAGGCTGACCTGACCCAGCTCAAGCTCGACAACATCCTGCCCGGTTGGGTCAAGACGCAGGGCAGGGCCGGCAAGGCGACCTTCAACGTGGTGCCGAAGGGGCAATCGACGCGGTTCGAGGACATCTCGATCGACGGCGCCGGCGTTTCGATCAAGGGCGCGCTCGAGGTCGACCAGAACGGCGATCTCATGAATGCGAACTTCCCGACCTACGCGCCGTCGGAAGGCGACAAGACATCGCTGCGCGCCGATCGCGGGCCCGACGGCGTCATCAAGGTGACGATGCGCGGCGACGTGTTCGATGGCCGCGGCTTCCTGAAGTCGGCGATCTCCGGCCGCGACAGCGATCCCAAGAGCAAGACCAAGACCACCGATTTCGATGTCGATCTGAAACTCGGCGCGGTGGCCGGCTTCAACGGCGAGGCGCTGCGCAGCGTCGACGCCAAGATCTCGCGCCGCAACGGGTTCTTCAAGGCATTCACGCTGAGCGGCAAGGTCGGCCGTGACACCCCCGTCTCGGTCGACATGCGCGGCCGCCAGCAGGGCCGCGAGGTGATCTATTTGCAAACCGGCGACGCCGGCGCGTTCCTGCGTTTCATCGACACCTATTCGAAGGTGGTCGGCGGCCAGCTCACGCTCGCGATGGAGCCGCCGATCCCCGAGCCGGGCCCGAGGGAAGGTCTTATCAACATCTCCGGCTTCTCGGTGAAGGGCGAAACCCAACTCGATCGCGCCGTCGCTGGCGGGCCGGTCAGCACCCAGAACGGCATCGGATTTGACGCGTTGCGTGCCGAGTTCACCCGCCAGAGTGGTCAGCTTTCGATCCGCAACGGCGTGGTCAAGGGACCGAGCATCGGCGCGACCATCGAAGGCAGCATCGATTATGTCGGCAACCAGGTGCGGATGAACGGCACCTTCATTCCGATGTACGGCTTGAACAACATGTTCGGCCAGATCCCGTTCTTCGGGATCTTTCTCGGCGCCGGCAGCAATGAAGGCCTGATCGGCGTGACATATGAGGTGGTGGGAACGCCGAGCCAGCCGGTGCTGCGCGTCAACCCGATCTCCGCGCTGGCGCCCGGCCTGACCCGCAAGATCTTCGAGTTCAAGCAGTACGGTCCGAACGACCTGCCGACGACGAACAACTAGGCCGCGTGTGAGCGAAGCGGATGCCTGTCGCGCTTCGAGCTGGTGAAGAGACATAAACCGCGCTGTGTCGAAGATCAGCTATCCAGCAGTGCCGCCAACCGATGTCGATCGATGATGCCCGGGGGCGGCGGTAATGGCTCGCCTTCCAGTTCGGCTAGTTTTGCGGCGACGCGCGGCCTCGCGATGACGTCCTGAGGCAGCGCAACGCACATTGCGATTTCAAGAATCCCGCGAAACACGTCGGCGTCCTCGGATGCGGCGGCGAGCAGCTTGGCGGTGACTGGATTGGGCGCAGGCATTGCCAAGCCTTGGTCCAGCGCGTTCATCTCGGCAACCCTCGCGCGGTCCGCCGCGATCTGGTTTCGATAGTACGGGCCTACCTGGCGGTCGGTCTCCGCGTCGTAGTCCCGGGCGAACGCTTCGGGATTGTTGATGTGCCGGCGCGCGACATCGCGGAGCACCTGTGCGTGGAGCAAACCAACGCTCAGCCCCCGTCCGCCGGAGGGGTTGGTGCAGGCCCATGCGTCACCAACGGCGGCGAATCCCGTGACGACGGGCCGGCCGTCGACGACAAATCGCCGGTACCGATCGAGAACTCCCGCCATCAACAGGACGTCCGTCATGGGCTCTCCATCCAGCCAATGGGCCTGAAGCGGGCACGCGGAAACGACGCGATGGAATGTGACGGGATCACGCAAGGCTCGCATCGCCTTGTTTTTCGAGGAGGTATACAAGGTGACCGACCAAGTGTCGTTGTCTCCGTCCAGCGTCAGGATCGAGAACAGGCCCATCGGCGTAAGCGTGCTACCCATCCGGCGAGGCCGCTGCTGCCCCGAGAAATAGCGTCCGAAATAGACGAAGTTGCCATCTTCGGATTCTTCGATCGGACTGCGGCCACCTGCACCGAGAATCCATTCGCAGGCCGGGCTTCTCCGTCCCATGGCGTCGACGACCAGATCTGCACGAATCTCTTCGCCGGCCATCATGCGGACCCCGGCAACGTGGGGCACGCCGGGGATGGCCGATGTGCCCGTGATCAATTCGCGAACCTTAGTTCCCCGACGGATGGTCACGTTCGGTGCCGCCTGCGCCATCGCGGCCACCACCCACTCAACCGTGGGCCTGCGGCCGGCGACGCAGCGCATCGCTTCATCGCCCGGGCGCGGCGCCCGGTCGGTGATGGTTGGGGGAAGGAATTGACCGTCGAGATAATCCACCCAGACGCAACCGGCGCGAAGCAGGCCTTCCGTCAATCCAGGCAATTCTCGATCGCTGACCATTCGAAATCGCGAATGGAGACTGTGGGGTTGTCTGAACTGGGCAACTCCCGGGCGTTGCCACGAGTGCCATCCCTCGACAGAGGTCGAAGGGTGATCTTCGGGATCGGTCTCCAGCACCGTGACGCGGTGGCCGTCGCGGCCGAGCATCATCGCAGCGCACAATCCGATCAAGCCGCCACCGCAAACCAGGATTCTGCTCATCTATTCCCCCGCCGCCATGGATGGCTCCAGAGCGGGGCGAGCCAAATGCCCACTTGGCAACTAGCAAGCGGCAGTCATTTTGCCTTTCAGAAAGCCTTGATTTTCGCTTGAGAAGCTTGTGATTTGTACGCGAGCCAAGCTCGGCCCCGAGGAGCCTGATGCGCTTCAAGTTCAGCGACTACGTTCTGGATGCAGGGCGGCGCGAGCTGCAATGCGGCGTTCAAACGATTACGGTCGAACCGCAGGTTTTCGATCTGCTTCTGCACCTCATCCAGCACCGTGATCAGGTGGTTTCCAAAGATGATCTCGTGACCTCGGTTTGGCGCGGCCGGATCGTCTCCGACTCGACGATAGCCAGCCGGATCAACGCGGCTCGCCGCGCTATCGGAGATGACGGCATCAACCAGCGATATATTCGGACAGCTGCGCGGCGGGGAATCCGCTTCGTTGGTGAAGTGGAGCAGGAGGAAGCACGACCGGCCTCAGAGCACATCTCATCCCGTTTCCCAAAGGGGGCGGCAGGGCCGCCCAAGGAACTCGGGTTACGCGAGGAGATTACGTTCTGCGAAGCGCCTGACGGGGTCCATCTCGCCGTAGCGAGCGTTGGCCAAGGCTCTCCGATCGTAAAGACGGCGAATTGGCTGACCCATATCGAGCATGACTGGCAAATAGAGGTTTCGAGTCCGCTCCACGCTCAACTGGCTGCTCGGCACAAGCTGGTTCGATACGATCAGCGCGGTAACGGCTTGTCCGATTGGCGCGTCGCCGACTTTTCGTTTGCGGCCCTCGTGCATGACCTTGAGACGGTCGTCGATGCGCTGTCGCTCGAGCGCTTTGCCATGTTCGGTATATCGCAGGGCGCTGCAGTTGCCATCGCATATGCCGCGCGACATCCCGACCGTGTGTCACGCCTCGTCTTGCACGGTGGATATGTGCGCGGTTTCCGCAAACGGCGCGCTCCAGACCAGATTGCCCGGTGCGAAGCTCTCGCGACTCTGATCCGGGAAGGGTGGGGCAAGGATACCCCTGCATTCCGTCAGGTCTTTACCTCGCTGGTGCATCCAAACGCGACGCAGGAGCAAATGCGAGACTTCAACGAGGTGCAGCGCATATCGACATCACCGGAGAACGCTGCGTCGCTGTTCCTGGCCTTTGGCGACATCGACGTCTCCGATGCGCTGCATCAGATCGCGGCGCCGACGCTCGTCATGCACAGCCGCGACGATGCGTTGGTTCCGTTCGATCAAGGTCTGGCACTCGCGCACGCTATTCCAAGCGCGCGGTTCGTTCCGATTGAGAGCCGCAATCATATTTTGCTTCCAGACGAGCCGGCATGGTCTGTCTTTGTCGCCGAGATATGCGACTTCCTTGATGAAAAACCCCGAGATGCTAGCGCCGTAGCGCCGGCACCACCCGGAGCGGGATCAGGCCGAGCACGATATTGACGAGAGAGAACACGATCAGCGGATTGTAACTGTGGAGCCAGTCGTGGGTCAGGCCGCCGCCTCATGAGCCGGGGCCAGAACCGAGACCGCTGCCGATCATGATGGTGCCGTAGTGGGAACGCCGAGCCAGCCGATGCTGCGCGTCAACCCGATCTCCGCGCTTTTGTGCCCGGCCTGACGCGAAAGATCTTCGAGTTCAAGCAATACGGCCCGAACGACCTGCCGACGACGAACAACTAGGATACGCACTCATTGAGGCGCAGCCAGAACTGACCAGCCGCGCCGGCAAACGGCGCCGGTGGCGTGAAGGGCATCGCAACTGCCCGGTCACGCGAGAAAATAGCATTGCGTGGGCGCTCGAGTTCGGTGCGCCCATGTGACGGTTGGTTTGGTCGGATTACTTGTAGTAACCGACGCCGCATCCGAGGCCGGCGACCGCGGTGACGAAGCTCGCCTTCGGCACCCATGTCTTGTCGGCACCGGCCTTGGGCGACATGTAGCTGACCTCGCTGACCTTGCCCTCTTTTGCCGCGTCATAGAGCCTTGGGCCATACACATCGCCCGTAGGGTCCTTGAATGTCCTCGCATCCTTGCCGAGCAAACCCTTGACGTTGGGATTGCCGATCGCGACGAGGAGTGCGTCGCTCAGATTGAAGCAGAAGGGATAGAGGTCACCGACAAGGAAGCCATTTTCCCCCTTGTTGATCGCATCCAGCGTCTTGGCCTTATCGGCCTTGATGGCTGCTACCGTCTTTTCAAGCATGGCCTTAGCGTCCGACGCAGTGCCTTGCGCGAATGCCGTCGTGGAGAACAAGACCGTCATGGCGCCCAGCGCGCCAATTACGAGTTTGCGAAACATGGATATTCCTCCCTGGTCGTCGAGGAATTTGCAATTGTCATGCACCGTGCGCAGGCCCGCAGGGATCATCATATTCAAATATTGCCCCAATTGACCAGCCTGCTCGCGACCGCCGACGAGCTGACAAAGAGAGGCGGGTGGCCATTTCCGGATGCGGCCCATCGCGACATATCACGCTGTCGCACGAACTCGGCCGCGACAGCGGCTGCGATATCAGCTGCGAGCCGGCGAGCCCTTTCCGGAAACGACGATCGCCCGGACGACAAGTGCGATGCGTTCGCCGCGCGCGCTGGGCCGGTTTCGGCACCAAATCCGGGTCCCCAAGATCACGAAGCCGACGACCCAACACACAATGAGCAGATCAAACCAAGCAGGCATTGGACCTAAATCTCCTCCAGCACCATAAGGCTATGTAAAGTGGATAGCGACGGCCCAGTGGTGGGGCTAAGGGCTGGCTGCGCCGCTCGGATTGTAATTCCGAGACAGGCGAGCGCAAGTTGCGGGGCTCAGCAGCGGACTGTCAGAACTTGCCGATTGCGACTGAGACGGCGCGGAAGATTGTGAAGCTGAGTACGAGGACTTGAGAGCCTACTAGGCCGATACACAGTACTTGATAGAATGCGGCGGATGGTTCTATCGGTCTTGCCCAACCGATCAAAGGCGATATCTCCCGCACTCTAGTGGCGGCTGCATCAGCGGTCATGCTGGCTGCTCGTTTGCCTCCGAACCATGGCATCACGACAAGCCAAATCAGAAAGCATGGGATGGAAAAGAGGTAGGATATTGAGCTCTCAGGCTCAAGCGGTCTACCAAACTTATCGAGTCCATGACGGATGATTTGGGAGGGGATTGGAAAGTTCAGGTAGACGTACAGGGTCACGCCCAAACCCACAAAGGCGAGCATTGCATTTATGATCGCCGTGCGTTTCGAATATTCGCGAAGAGTGTTCGCTAGCTCTTCGGGCGTTGGCGAGGATTGATTTTGCATATGCAAAGATATTCAAGTCAAGATCATAGGCGATTGAGGAGCGAAAATCCCCATGCGATCACGCCTCCTTACGTTGCGATCGTTCGTGATGTTCGGCATCGCTCAATCTAAACCGCGTCACACGCGCCGACAACTTCACCGGCTGCGGATAGGTCGGCGACTTCTTTGCATTGCACCAAATAGTTGATGGATAGACGCTCCAGTGCCCGGCAAGCTGTTTGTCCGTGATGAACCGGGGGTGGTGCGGCGAAGTCGATGGCGATCGGCCGTCAGCGCCGAAGCGCGGGCACCACCAGGAACGGGATCAGGCCGAGCACGACGTTGACGAGCGCGAAGGCGATCAGCGGGTTGTAGCTGTGGGTCCAGTCGTGGATCAGGCCGCCACCCCATGAGCCGAGGCCGGAGCCGAGACCGCTCCCGATCATGATCGTTCCATAGATCGTGCCGACGCGCTCGCCGCGGAAGATCTTCAGCGCGGTCGCCGTGATCAGCGGGCCGCGCGAGCCGATCATGCTGCCGAAGCAGACGATGAAGCCGGTCAGCAGCCAGTAGTTCGGATACCATTGCAGCAGCCAGAGCAGGATGATGCCTGCTATCGAGACGCCGTAGCTGAACAGCACCGACGGCCTGCGGCCGATGATGCCGTCGAGGGTCGACACGCCGAGCATGCCGACGAACAGCGCGACGCCGGAGAAGCCCCAGGCGGTGGCCGCCTGCAGCGGCGGGAACCCGACATCGATCAGATAGGCGACGATCTGCGCCGTCAGCGCGTACATCGCGACCGCGGTGAAGAAGAAGGTCGAGAACAGCGCCCAGAAGGCGTGATGGCGCATGGCGCGCAGCAACGTCCAGCCTTCATCGGCCAGATTGCTCTCGGCCTTCTTCACGATATGCGGCGAGCCGCCGGCGAGCAGCCGCCACGGCAGCAAGACCAGCGGAACAAGCAGGCAGAGCGCACCGATGCCGAACACCTGATAGGCCTCGCGCCAACCGATCCGGTCGATCAGCACCTGCGACAGCGGCAGCAGCAGCAGGAGGCCGGCGCCGGTCGCGGAATACATCACGGCCATCGCGGTCGTCAGCCGCGGCCCGAACCAGCGGCCGAGCAGGATCGAGTTCGAGACGTTGCCGATCAGCGCGGTCCCGAAACCGACGCAGAGCCCGACGCTGAGCTGGAATTGCCAGAGCTGCTCGGCGCGCGAGGCGACGAGGAAGGCGCAACCGAGCAGCGACAGGCCGAGCGCATAGACCAGGCGCGGGCCGGAGCGGTCGAACAAGCGTCCGACCAGCGGCGCGGTGAGGCCGCTGGCGAGCCAGGTCAGCGAATAGACCGATACAACAGAGGCGCGATCCCAACCGAAATTTTCCGAGATCGGTTTCAGAAAGACCGTGAAGCTGTCGCTGAGGCCGCGCCCGAGCACCGACAGCACGAAGCAGAGCGCGAGCACGTTCAGCGCCGTGCGTGACTGTTTGGCTGGTGCGGCAAACACGTCGTTCGGAAGCGTGGTCTGGTCCATCGGAAAGATGGGAGCGCGTTTTCCGCACTCCCGACAACCGACAAAAGCGAATGCGCCTATGCAGGCTTCAGCAGGACGTGGCGCTTCTTGCCGAGCGACAGCTTCACCACGCCTTCCGGCGTCAGATTGGCCGGCGTCAGCAGCATCTTCTCATCGGTGACCGAAGCGTCGTTGACGCGCAGGCCGCCGCCCTTGATCTGCCGGCGCGCTTCGCCGTTCGAGGCGACGAGCTCGGCCTTGACGAAGGCGGCGAGCACGCCGACGCCGGCTTCAAACTCGCCGCGCGGAATTTCCACCGTCGGCAAGGTTTCGGCCAGCGCACCTTCCTCGAAGGTGCGGCGCGCGGTCTCGGCGGCCTCAACGGCTGCGTCGCGGCCGTGGAGCAGGGCGGTCGCCTCGGTCGCCAGCACCTTCTTGGCTTCGTTGATCTCGCCGCCCGCGAGCGCCGCGAGCTTGTTGATCTCGCTGATCGGCAGGATGGTGAACAGCTTGAGGAACTTGACGACGTCGGCGTCCTCGACGTTGCGCCAGTACTGCCAGAAGTCGTACGGCGAGAACTGGTCGGCGTTGAGCCATACCGCGCCCTTGGCGGTCTTGCCCATCTTGTCGCCGGAGGCGGTGGTCAGCAGCGGCGTGGTCAGCGCGAACAGTTGCGGCGTGCCCATGCGACGGCCGAGATCGACGCCGTTGACGATGTTACCCCACTGGTCGGAGCCGCCCATCTGCAACCGGCAGCCGGCGCGGCGCGACAGCTCGACGAAGTCGTAGGCCTGGCAGACCATGTAGTTGAACTCGATGAAGCTCATCTCCTGCTCGCGCTCGAGCCGGAGCCGCACCGAATCCATCGTCAGCATGCGGTTGACCGAGAAGTGCCGGCCGATGTCGCGCAGCATCTCGATCCAGTTCAGCTTGGTCAGCCACTCGGCGTTGTCGAGCATGATGGCGTCGGACTTGCCGTCGCCATATCGCAGCACCTTGGCGAACACGCCGCGGATCGAGGCCTTGTTGGCTTCGATCTCGGCGACCGTACGCATCGCGCGCGTCTCGTCCTTGCCGGAGGGGTCGCCGACCATCGTGGTGCCGCCGCCCATCAGCGTGATCGGCTTGTTGCCGCTCTGCTGCAGCCAGTACAGCATCATCATCGTCAGGAAGTTGCCGATGTGCAGCGACGGCGCGGTGCAGTCATAGCCGACATAGGCGGTGGCCTCGCCCTTCGCGGCCAGCGCGTCGAGGCCCTCGAAATCGGAGCACTGGTGAACGAAGCCGCGTTCCTGTAGAGTGTTCAGGAAATCCGATTTAAATGCAGTCATTTGTCGGCGAGCCAGATCATTCTTGTTTTACGGTTTTTGCATCTATTTGCGGAACCCTGATGCTTGAGGCTGCCGCAGGCGGACGCGCAGTGGCATTATAGGATGTACTTGTTTGAGACAAGCCGGGGGTTCCCGGCTGGGGC
Organism: Bradyrhizobium viridifuturi; assembly: GCF_001238275.1. Taxonomy (GTDB): domain Bacteria; phylum Pseudomonadota; class Alphaproteobacteria; order Rhizobiales; family Xanthobacteraceae; genus Bradyrhizobium; species Bradyrhizobium viridifuturi. The sequence goes on along the minus strand of NZ_LGTB01000027.1, from coordinate 109,616 downwards.
GCTTCTACAATGATGTTAACGGCACTCGGTCTGATGAGCGGGACCTCGCTCGACGGGGTCGACGTGGCACTGATCGAGACCGACGGCCGGCAGATCAAGGCCTTCGGACCTTCGGGCTATCGTCCCTATAGCGAGGGCGAGCGCAGCCTGCTGCGCCAGGCGCTGACCGAGGCCGTTCATCTGTCGCAACGCGACGCCCGGCCGGGGATCCTGCGGCAGGCCGAGCAGGCCGTCACCACAGCCCACGCCGAGGCGGTCGCCGCCTTCACGGCGCAGAACCGGATCTCGGCGCAGGAGATCGATATCGTCGGGTTCCATGGCCAGACCGTGCTGCATCGCCCCGAGCGGAGGCTGACGGTCCAGATCGGCGACGCCCTGGCTCTCGCCAAGGCGATCCACATCCCGGTGATGCATGATTTCCGTGCCGCCGACGTCGAAGCCGGCGGGCAGGGCGCGCCGTTCGTGCCGGTCTACCACCGTGCGCTGGCCCAGTCGCTGAACCGCGAGGGGCCGATCGTCGTGGTCAATATCGGCGGTGTTTCCAACATTACATATATCGATGGCTCGGACACGCTGATCGCTTGCGACACCGGGCCGGGCAACGCGCTGCTCGACGACTTCATGTTCCGCCAGATGCATCAGCCGTTCGACACCGCCGGGAAGTTCGCAGCCCTCGGCAAGCCGGACGAGGCCTGGATCGCGCAGGCGCTCAAGCTGCCGTTCTTCTCGGTTCCACCGCCGAAATCGCTCGACCGCAACGACTTTGCCGGCCTGAAGCTCGGCGCCGTGGCGCCGGCCGATGGCGCCGCGACGCTGACCGCGTTCACCGCGGCCGCGATCGCCCGCGTCGTGCCGCTGCTGCCGAAACGGCCGAAGAGCTGGATCATCTGCGGCGGCGGCGCCTCCAACCTCACGATGCTGCGGATGCTGCGCGAGCGCCTGGCGCCGGCGACCGTCGAGCCTGCCGAGGCGCTCGGCTGGGCCGCGGACGCGATCGAGGCGCAGGCTTTCGGCTTCCTGGCCGCGCGCGGGATGAAGGGCCTGCCGCTGAGCTACCCCGCCACCACGGGGGTGCCGATCCCGATGACCGGTGGCATTATCGCGCGACCGTGATTTAGATGCAAATGCATCTACCTTGACAGTTCCATGCCGCTGCATTTAGTTGGATGCAGTTGCATTGAACGCGAGGTTCGTCATGGCCGTCCTGAAGTTGATCAGCCACAAGCTCTGTCCCTATGTACAACGCGCGGTGATCGCGCTGCAGGAGAAGGGCGTGCCGTTCGAGCGGATCGACATCGATCTCGCCAACAAGCCGGACTGGTTCCTGAAGATCTCGCCGCTCGGCAAGGTGCCGGTGCTGGTCGTGACCCGCGACGACGGCAAGGAGGTCGCGCTGTTCGAGAGCAACGTGATCTGCGAGTACATCGAGGAGACGCAAGCCGGCGCGAAGCTGCATCCGCAGGATCCGCTCACCCGCGCCGAGCATCGCGCCTGGATGGAGTTCGGCTCGGCTATCCTCGGTGATCTCTGGGGACTGGAGACCGCAACTGATGCTGCGACGCATGAGAGCAAGCGGCAGGCGGTGGCGGCAAAATTCGCGCGCGTCGAGGCTGCGCTCGGCGCCGGCCCGTTCTTCGCCGGTGAGAAGTTCAGCCTGGTCGATGCGGTGTTCGCGCCGATCTTCCGTTATTTCGATCTGTTCGATCAGCTGACCGACCTCGCGGTATTCACCCATACGCCAAAACTCCGTGCCTGGCGCAGCGCACTGGCGCAGCGGCCGAGCGTGCGCAGCGCGGTGTCGCCCGATTATCCCGCGCTGTTGCACGCGTTCCTGGTCGGCCACCGCGCGCACATGCTGAAGCTTGCCGCGTAAGCCATGTCGCATTCCATTGCCTGGGTCGCGCTGGTCGTCGCCGGTCTTCTCGACGTCGGCTGGGCGATCTCGATGAAATATGCCGAGGGCTATACGCGGCTCGGCTGGACGCTGGTCTCGCTCGTGCTGCTCGCAGCGTTCGTGTTCCTGCTCGGACGCGCGCTGCAGGTGCTCGGCGTCGGCGTCGCCTACACGGTTTGGACCGGCATCGGCGCGGTCGGCACGCTGACCATGGGGGTGCTGCTGTTCAACGAGGCGTTGAACCCGATGAAGGTCACGGGGATAGCATTGGTGCTGATCGGGATCGCGGCGCTGAAGCTGGCGCCGGAGTAAATGCGTAGCCCGGATGGAGCCATCGGGCGCCCGTTCGCGCGCGCCGTTGGCTCCATCCGGGCTACCAAAGCGTCGGCGTCACCGCACGTTGGCGAGGCGCATGTCGAGATAGCCGGTTACCGTCTCCATCAGCGGCTCGAGCTTGCCGTCGAAGAAGTGGTTGGCGCCGGGGATCACCTGCTGGTCGATCACGATGCCCTTCTGCGTCTTCAGCTTCTCGACCAGCGTGTTGACGTCCTTGGGCGGCACCACGGCATCCTTGTCGCCGTGCACGATCAGGCCCGACGACGGGCAGGGCGCGAGGAACGAGAAGTCATAGAGATTGGCGGGCGGCGCGATCGAGATGAAGCCCTCGACCTCCGGCCGGCGCATCAGGAGCTGCATGCCGATCCAGGCGCCGAACGAGAAGCCCGCGACCCAGCAGGCACGCGCCTCGGGATTGATCGCCTGCGCCCAGTCGAGCGCGCTTGCGGCATCGGAGAGTTCGCCGGTGCCGTGATCGAACGAGCCCTGGCTGCGGCCGACGCCACGAAAGTTGAAGCGCAGCACCGAGAAGCCGCGATGCGCGAACGCGTAGTAGCACTGATAGACGATCTGGTGGTTCATCGTGCCGTGGAACTGCGGATGCGGATGCAGGATCATCGCAATCGGCGCGTTCTTCTGCTTGGCCGGATGATAGCGGCCCTCGAGACGGCCAGCAGGGCCGGTGAAAATCACTTCAGGCATTGTGTTCCCTTGATTGACGCGTTCCCTTGATTGACGTCGATCAATCAACCGGTTGGAGCCATCTTCAGCGGCGGGGCGCGAACAGGGCGGCTCATGATGAAATCGGCACAGGCGCCGCTGGGCGGCACGCTGGAGGGCCTTCTAGCATGACGCAAGGGGCAAAAATCAAGGAAATTGTGCCGCTTGGCCGGCGTGAATCCGCGCGGCGACGCGCGATCCGGATCAACACGCCGAATTGCTCGTTGGCTACCTGAAGTTTTGGTTTGTCACATTGCTATCGCGCTTGCCGCAAACGGATGTCTCGCCTGGCAGCACAGGTGAGGTCTTCCGTGGGCGTGAAAAATCTCCGGCGCCGCTCACTCTGATCTGGTCTCGCCGCCCGACTGTCGTTATGTCGCAATGGAAGGCCGCAACCACGGTGGTTGCCGCGGACAAGCTCGATGGCCGATCGCGTCTATCTCGACTGGAATGCCACCACGCCGCTTCGCCAGGAGGCGAAAGCGGCGATGGCTGCGGCGTGGGAGTTGAGCGGCAACCCGTCCTCGGTGCACAGCGAAGGACGCCGCGCGCGCCGGCTGGTCGAGGATGCGCGCAATGCGGTGGCGAAGGCGGTCGGCGGCCGGTCGCAGGACGTCGTGTTTGTCTCCGGCGGGACCGAAGCCAATGCGCTCGCCTTGACGCCGGGATTGCACCGCGGTGCGGGCGCGCCGGTCGAGCGGCTGTTGGTGTCCGCGATCGAGCATGCGTCCGTCCTCGCGGGCGGGCGGTTTTCGCGTGAAGCGATCGGCACCATCAATGTCACGCGCGCCGGGGTGATCGATCTCGATCATCTGCGCGCGCTGCTGGCGGAAGGTCCGCCAGCTTTGGTCTCGGTGATGCTGGCCAACAACGAGACTGGCGCCATCCAGCCAGTGGCCGACGTCGCCGCGATCGTCCACGCGGCCGGCGGCCTGCTGCATGTCGATGCGATCCAGGCGTTCGGCAAGATTCCGTTCGACCTCGCTTCGACCCAGGCCGATCTCGTGACGCTGTCGGCGCACAAGATCGGCGGACCGAAGGGCACCGGCGCGCTGGTGCTCGCCGAAGGCGTCGAAGGACTGGAGGCGTCGCTGCGCGGCGGCGGGCAGGAGCTCGGGCGGCGGGCCGGGACCGAGAACGTCGCGGGGATCGCAGGCTTTGGTGCGGCTGCGAAGGCCGCGATGGCGGCGTTGAAGGCCGACGCCGCCCGCGTCAGGGGACTGCGTGACCGGCTCGAGCACGGGCTGCGGCAGACGCCGGACCTGCTGGTGTTCTCCGACGACGTAAAACGGTTGCCGAATACCGTTCTTTTCACCGCACCGGGGATGAAGGCCGAAACGGCCGTGATCGGGTTCGACCTCGGGGGAATCGCGGTGTCCTCCGGTTCCGCCTGTTCGTCCGGCAAGGTCCAGCCGTCCCACGTCTTGGAGGCAATGGGGTACCGTTCGGAGGTGTCCCAGGGAGCGGTGCGGCTCAGTCTTGGCTGGTCTACCACGGAGACAGACGTGGATTTGACCCTCAAGGCTTGGCGAAAGCTCGCCGATACCTTAGTTAAGGGGGAACGACGAAACACAGCTTGAACTGTTCTAAGCGGATTTCGTCTTCAAGCATCGTAAGAGAATTTCGGAACTGAGATCCACCGCGGTCCTTGAAACCGCGAGCGGAGGATATGAATGCCTGCTGTACAAGAGACGGTCGAGCGCGTCCGGCGCATCGACGTCGACCAGTATCGATATGGGTTTGAGACGCAGATCGAGTCCGACAAGGCCCCAAAGGGGCTGTCGGAAGACACCGTCCGCTTCATCTCAGCAAAGAAGAATGAACCGGCCTGGATGCTGGAATGGCGCCTGGAGGCGTATCGCCGCTGGCTGACCATGACCGAGCCGACCTGGGCGCGCGTCGACTATCCGAAGATCGACTACCAGGACATCTATTACTACGCGGCGCCGAAGCCGAAGAAGACGCTGTCGTCGATCGACGAGATCGATCCGGAAATCCTCAAGACCTATGAGAAGCTCGGCATCCCCCTGCGCGAGGTTGCGATCCTCGAGGGCGTCGAGCCCCCGCCGGGCGGACCGCCGTCGGCGAACCGCAAGATCGCGGTCGATGCCGTGTTCGATTCGGTCTCGGTTGCGACCACCTTCCAGAAGGAGCTGAAGGCGGCTGGCGTGATCTTCATGCCGATCTCGGAGGCGATCCGCGAGCATCCCGAACTGGTGCAGAAATATCTCGGCACCGTGGTGCGACCTCGGACAACTACTTCGCGACGTTGAACTCGGCGGTGTTTTCGGACGGTTCGTTCGTCTACGTGCCGCCGGGCGTGCGCTGCCCGATGGAGCTGTCGACCTACTTCCGCATCAACGAGCGCAACACCGGTCAGTTCGAGCGCACGCTGATCATCGCCGACAAGGGCTCCTACGTCTCCTATCTCGAAGGTTGCACCGCGCCGCAGCGCGACGAGAACCAGCTGCACGCCGCCGTGGTCGAGCTCGTCACGCTCGATGACGCCGAGATCAAGTATTCGACGGTGCAGAACTGGTACCCCGGCAATTCCGAGGGCAAGGGCGGCATCTACAATTTCGTCACCAAGCGTGGCGACTGCCGCGGCAAGAACTCCAAGATCTCCTGGACCCAGGTCGAGACCGGTTCGGCGATCACCTGGAAGTATCCGAGCTGCATCCTGCGCGGCGACAATTCGAGCGGCGAGTTCTACTCGATCGCGATCTCGAACGGTTTCCAGCAGGTCGATAGCGGCACCAAGATGATCCACCTCGGCAAGAACACGTCGAGCCGGATCATCTCCAAGGGCATCGCCGCCGGCAAGTCGCAGAACACCTATCGCGGCCTGGTCAGCGCACATCGCAAGGCCACGGGCGCGCGCAACTACACCGCCTGCGACTCGCTCCTGATCGGCGACAAATGCGGCGCGCACACCGTGCCCTATGTCGAGGCCAAGAATTCCTCGGCGACGTTCGAGCATGAAGCGACGACGTCGAAGATTTCCGAGGACGTGCTGTTCTACTGCATCCAGCGCGGGCTCTCGCAGGAGGAAGCCGTCGGCCTCGTCGTCAACGGCTTCGTGAAGGATGTGCTGCAGCAACTGCCGATGGAATTCGCGGTGGAAGCGCAGAAGCTGATCTCGATCAGCCTTGAAGGTTCGGTTGGCTAATCCATCCCGTGTGAGGGCGCGGCCGACGCGCCTCGGGGTGATGCTCAGGAAAAATCAGATGTCTCTGCTTGAAGTGAAAGATCTGCAGGTTCGTGTCGAGGAGCGCGAGATCCTCCACGGGCTGTCGCTCACGGTGAACCCGGGGCAAGTGCACGCGATCATGGGGCCGAACGGCTCCGGCAAGTCGACGCTCTCCCACGTCATCGCCGGCAAGCCGGGCTATGAAGTCACCGGTGGCCAGATCCTGTTCAAGGGCGAGGACCTCCTGGAGATGGAGCCCAACGAGCGCGCCGCCAAGGGCGTGTTCCTGGCGTTCCAGTATCCGGTCGAGATTCCCGGTGTGACTACCTGGAACTTCCTGCACGCGGCGCTCAATGCCCAGCGCAAGGCGCGCGGCGAGGACGAGATTTCGTCGCCGGCCTTCCTCAAGAAGGTCCGTGAGGTCGCCAAATCGCTGAACATTCCGCAGGACATGCTGAAGCGCGGCGTCAATGTCGGCTTCTCGGGCGGCGAGAAGAAGCGCAACGAGATTCTGCAGATGGCGCTGTTCGAGCCGGCCGTCTGCATCCTCGACGAAATGGATTCCGGCCTCGACATCGACGCGCTGCGGATCGCCGCCGACGGCGTCAACGCGCTGCGCTCGCCGGAACGCGCGATGGTCGTGATCACCCACTACCAGCGGCTGCTCAACTACATCGTGCCGGATGTCGTGCACGTGATGTCGAAGGGCCGGGTGGTGAAGAGCGGCGGCAAGGAACTGGCGCTGGAGCTGGAAGAGTCCGGTTACGCGCAGTTCGAAGACGCTGCCTGACGGATACGGGTTCTCAGATGAACGTTGTCGCAAAGACCGAGACCGGGCGCGCGCTGAGCGATGCATTCGCCGTCGCGCGCGACCGTCTGCCGGGCAAGGGCAAGATCGCCGATCAGCGCCGCCAGGCGTTCGACGCCTATGAGCGCTTGGGCCTGCCGCATCGCCGGATCGAGGATTGGAAATACACTGACCTGCGCGCGCTGATGCGCGAGGTGCTGCCGCTCGCGCCTGCGCCGGATGCCGCGGCGCTGGGTCGCGCTGCTGCCGCGGTCAAGCTGCGGGCGATCGACGGCGTACGCCGCCTGGTGCTGGTCGATGGCGCGTTCGCTGCTGATCTCTCCGATCTCGGCAATCTCGACAAGGGCCTCACCATCCGCCCGCTGCGCGAAGTGCTCGACGCCGGCGACGGCGCACTCTCGACGCAGGCCATCGCGACCGACGTCTCCAATCCGATGATTGCGCTGAACGGTGCGATGGCGACCGATGGCGTCGTCATCGAGGTCGCGGACGGCACGGTGCTGGTGCAGCCGCTGCACATCGTACACGTCGCATCCGGAACGGCCCCGGCCTCGATGTTCACGCGTTCGCTGCTCCGGCTCGGCCGCGATGCCGGCGTGACGCTGGTCGAGAGCTATCTCGCCGGCGAGGGCGCCAAGGCCTATCAGGCCCATGACGGGCTGATCGTTTCGATCGGGGACAACGCACGGCTCGATCACGTGCGTCTGATCGAAGACAGCGTCGATGCCTTCAACATTTCCTCGGCGACGGTGTCGCTCGGCGCCCACGCCCATTTCAACACCTTCGGCCTGACCTCGGGCGGTCATGTCAGCCGCTACCAGCTGACGGTGACCTGCGCCGGCGAGGGCTCGAAGGTCGAGACCAACGGCGTCAACCTGATCAACGGCACGCAACACGCCGACACCACGCTGTTCATGGATCACGCGGTGCCGCACTGCGCGAGCCGCGAGATCTTCCGTGCCGTCGTCGACGACCGCGCCCATTCCGTATTCCAGGGCCGCATCATCGTCCGTCCGGACGCGCAGAAGACCGACGCCAAGATGATGACGCGCGCGCTGCTGCTGTCCGACGACGCGGAAGCCGACAACAAGCCGGAGCTCGAAATCTTCGCCGACGACGTCACCTGCGGTCACGGTGCGACCACCGGTGCGCTCGACGAGAGCCTGCTGTTCTACATGCGCGCCCGCGGACTGCCCGAGAAGGAAGCGCAGGCGCTTCTGATCCAGGCCTTTGTCGGCGAGGCGATCGAAAGCATTGCCAGCGACGCGTTGCGTGAGGTGGCAATTGCCACCGCGCAGCGCTGGCTGGAGGCGAGGGCGTGAGCATGCACAAGGCGGTCGCCAACGGTTCTTACGACGTCGCGCTGGTGCGGCAGGATTTCCCGGCGCTCGCCATGCAGATCTACGGCAAGCCGCTGGTCTATTTCGACAACGCGGCCTCGGCGCAGAAGCCGAATGCGGTGCTCGACCGCATGACCGAGGCCTACAAGAGCGAATACGCCAACGTGCATCGCGGCCTGCACTACCTCGCCAATGCCGCGACGGAGGCCTATGAGGGCGCCCGCGGCAAGGTCGCGCAGTTCATCAACGCGCGCCGCAGTGAGGAGATCATCTTCACCCGCAACGTCACCGAGGCGATCAATCTGGTGGCGTCGTCCTGGGGCGGAGAGAACATCAAGGAGGGCGACGAGATCGTCCTCTCGATCATGGAGCACCACTCCAACATCGTGCCGTGGCACTTCCTCAGGGAGCGCCAGGGTGCCGTGATCAAGTGGGCGCCGGTCGACGATGAAGGCAACTTCCTGATCGAGGAATTCGAGAAGCTCCTGACGTCGCGCACCAAGATCGTCGCCATCACTCAGATGTCGAACGCGCTGGGCACGCTGGTCCCGGTCAAGGAGGTGATCCGGCTGGCGCACGCCCGCGGCATTCCGGTGCTGGTCGACGGCGCGCAGGGCGCGGTGCATCTGCCGATCGACGTCCAGGACCTCGACTGCGATTTCTATGCCTTTACCGGCCACAAGGTGTACGGGCCGACCGGCATCGGCGCGCTCTACGCCAAGCACGAGCATCTGGTCGCGATGCGGCCGTTCAACGGCGGCGGCGAGATGATCCGCGAAGTGGCCAAGGACTGGGTCACCTATGGCGATCCGCCGCACAAGTTCGAGGCCGGGACGCCGCCGATCGTCGAGGCGATCGGGCTCGGCGCCGCGATCGACTACGTCAATTCCATCGGCAAGGAGCGGATCGCCGCGCATGAGCATGATTTGCTCACCTATGCGCAGGATCGCCTGCGCGAGATCAATTCGCTGCGGGTGATCGGAACCGCCCGCAACAAGGGCCCGGTGATCTCCTTCGAGATGAAGGGAGCGCACCCCCACGACGTCGCGACCGTGATCGACCGCCAGGGCATCGCGGTGCGCGCCGGCACGCATTGCGTGATGCCGCTTTTAGAGCGGTTCAACGTGACGGCTACCTGCCGTGCGTCCTTCGGGATGTATAATACAAGGGAAGAAGTCGACCATCTGGCGCAGGCGCTGATCAAGGCGCGGGAATTGTTCGCATGACCGATACAGCCGAAGTCAAGACGGCCACCATGGAAACCACCTCGGCACTGCCGGCGGAGGAGACCGAGCGCATGAGCGGCGAGATCGTCGCGGCGCTGAAGACGGTGTTCGATCCGGAAATCCCGGCCGACATCTACGAGCTCGGCCTGATCTACAAGGTCGACCTGAAGGATGATCGTTCGGTCGACATCCTGATGACCCTGACCACGCCGAACTGCCCGGCTGCCGGCGAACTGCCGACCATGGTCGAGAACGCGGTTGCCAGCGTTCCCGGCGTCGGTGTCGTCAACGTCAATCTGGTCTGGGATCCGGCTTGGACGCCGGACCGGATGTCGGACGAGGCGCGCCTCGTCCTCAATATGTGGTGATGCGTTAGGGGATTGGACTTAGGCTCGAGAAGATCGGCAATTGATTTGCCGCTGGGACTGACCACATGAGTGACATGACGCAAGCTTCACCAACCCCAGCCAAGCCGAAGCGGCCGCGACCGCAGGTCATGAAGCTGACCGACGCGGCGGCGGAGCGGATCAGCGAGCTCACCAAGCGCGCCGATTCCGAGATCGTCGGCCTGCGCGTCGGCATCAAGAACGGCGGCTGCGCCGGTCAGTCCTACACCGTCGAATACGCCCATGAAATCCGTCCGACCGACGAAGTGGTCGAGGACAAGGGCGTCAAGATCCTGGTCGATCCGAAGGCCGTGCTGTTCCTGCTCGGCACCGAGATGGACTACGTTGCCGACAAGATGCAGGCCCAGTTCGTGTTCAACAACCCGAACCAGGTCTCCGCCTGCGGCTGCGGCGAATCGGTGCAGCTCAAGCCGGCAACGGTCTGATCGCTGCCGCACCGGCGAGCGCGCAATCGCGCTCGCGCTTTGAACCAGATGCCACCATCGTTGCGGGTCGACGTACTCGTCGACCATACTGCTCAGCCAGCGGGCTCGGCAGGCGTGTCCGGTTGCGCTGCAATGAGGGTGGGCACATGGACCGTGAATTTCTCACCGACCTGTTCGTCGATTTCGGCCCGGTCACGCTGCGCCGGATGTTCTCCGGTTACGGTATCTCCGCCGACGGCACCAACTTCGCGCTGGCCTTGCGTGCCGGGCTCTACTTTCGCGCCGACGAAGAGACCATCCCGCAATTCGAGGCGGAGGGCTCGAAGCCGTTCCAGTACCAGACGAGTTCGAAGACGGTCACGGTGAACTCCTATTGGCAACTGCCGGCGCGGCTGTTCGACGATGCCGAGGAGCTCGCCGTCTGGGCACGCCTTGCGCTCGGCGCGGCCCAACGTGCGGCGTTGCGCAAGCGGCCGCGCACGCGCAAGGCGAAGCCTCGCGCGAAGACGGTTCTGAGCAGCGAGCCGGTGAAGAAGCCCGCCACAAAACGATCGTCGCTCCGGAAAGCGCACCCGAAAAAGAAATCCAGCCGAAGCAAAGCGAAGCGGGTGCGCCGGACTCGCTAAAGCACGATGCAATCGGGTGATGCATCATCGCGCTTTGGATTCTTGTTCGAGCATGATTTTTCCGGAAGGCCGCTTCGCGCTCTTCCGCACGATGCGGTAGCCGTATCGGACGTTTGCGATGCGCCGCGGGCGATGTCCGATTCATTTTCCCGAGCGATCGGGATTCCTTCGCAAAGTTCATGTTGCGGCGAACGTCCGATGCTGCACGGCAGCAAGTCGAACACGGCGTGTCCGTTAGTCGAGACGGGACAACCGCAGCAAAGTTAGACGAATTGCGAATTTGTGCTTCGGAAGGAGTGAGGCAATCTGCCGCATCGGAGCGCCGTAGCTGCCGCATCCTGCGATGCAGGAAGAACAGAGAGCCGCGCCGCGCGCCCAATTCCTAACAGCGATGTCAAATCGCCCTTGGTCTTCGAGACTGTGATCTCTTCGGGATCATTTGGGGCAGCAGGAATGAGTTTGTCTTCATGAAATAGCGTTCGCAAAAAAGACGACAAAACCGGGAGGTACGTAAATGGCTACGATTCGGCTTTCGATCAATCGTCGTACGCTCATCAAGTCCGGATTCGCTCTGGCTGGAAGCCAGGTGATTGGTGTGCCATTCATCGTCAAGTCGTTGGCGGACGAACCGATCAAGATCGGAATGGTCAATCCTCTGACCGGCGTGCTTTCCGCGCTGGCTCAAAGCGAGGTTGACGGCGCCAGATACGCCGAATCCGATATCAACAAGAAGGGCGGCATTTTGGGTCGCCAGGTCCAGCTTCTGGTCGAAGACTCCGCGAACGACGTCGGCACCGGCGTGCAGAAGACCCGAAAGCTGATCGATCGGGACAATGTCGCTGTGATTCTCGGCGACGTGAATTCCGGCATCGCCTATGCGATGTCGCAAGTGACCAACGAGAAGAAGGTCTTCCACATCGTTCCTGGCGGTCACACTGATCCGATCACCGGCACGAACTGCAAATGGAATGTCTTCCGCATCTGCAATACCACGACGATGGACGCCAACGCGGTCACGCCGGAGCTGGTGAAGAAGTTTGGCAAGAAGTGGTTCTTCGTCACGCCGGATTACGCATACGGGCACACGTTGCAGGACGCCTTCATCAAGGCGCTGAAGAAGGCCGGCGGGACGTACGAGGGAGACATGCTCCCGATCAACAACACCGATTTCTCGGCGACGCTGATCAAGGCCAAGGCCTACAAGCCGAATGTCCTGCTCAACAACATGGGGGGCCTGACCCAGATCAATTGCATGAAGCAGTTCACGCAGTTCGGAATGCAGAAGGAGATGGCACTCGGGGGCGCGTTGTTCGAACTCGAGAGCATCAAGGGATGTCCGCCCGATGCTCAGACCGGCTGGTGGACAATGGAGTGGTGGTGGAATCAGCCCAACGTACCCGAGGTCGTGAAGTTCGTGAGCGATTTCCGCGCGGCCACCAAGAAGACGCCGTCCGCCCGCGACTGGTTCGGCTACGTGGCGATGCACACGGTCCGGCTTGCGGCCGAGAGGGCGAAATCGCTGGAAGGCCCGAAAATGGCGAAGGCGCTCGAGGACCTCGAGCTGCCGCCCGACGTTGCATTGCAGCCGGGAAAGGTGCGCTACCGGGCCGGAGATCATGAATTGATGCCGAACATCTTCGTCGGCGAAGTGCACCCGTCGAAGTCCTCGCCGGATGACGTGTTCACGGCCGCGACGCTCGTCCCTGGCGAAGAGGCCGCAGGGTCCGTGGCTGACACCGGCTGCAAGATGGTGGAGCCGGCCTGACCCGACCCATCGGCTGAACAATTGGCGGCCCGGAGGGGCGGATGATCCAGGTCATACTGTTCAACGTCACCAATGGTCTCATCATCGGCGCGTTCTATGTGCTGATGGCGTTGGGCCTGTCGCTGATCCTCAATCTCAGCAACGTCATCAACTTCTCTCACGGCAACTTCCTGGCGCTCGGCGGCTATCTTGCTTTCACCTTGTCGCCGACGCTCGGTTACTGGGGGGCGTTACTGGTCGCGCCCCTGATCACGGCGCTGATCGGTCTCGCGGTCGAGCGGTTGATGATCCGGCGCGTCTACAATCGCGATCCGGTCTACAGCCTGCTGCTGACGTTCGGCTTCGCCTTCGTGATGCAGGATGCCGCTCGCTTCATCTGGGGACCCAACGGGCTGCCGCTCGGATTGCCCGAGTTCCTGTCGCAGCCGATCAATCCAACCCTGTTCTTCATCACCTGGTATCGCGTCTTCATGGTCGCGGTCGTTATCGTCGCCGTGCTCGGGCTGTTCGCGTTCCTTCGTTACACGCGCATCGGCATACGCATCCGGGCCGGCACGCTCGATCTCGAGACGGTGGCTTCGCTCGGCGTCAATATCAGCCTGTTGCGAACTTTCAATTTCGCGCTTGGCTGCTTGCTGGCCGGTCTCAGCGGGGTGCTCGCCGCCGGGCAGATCGGCCTCAATCCCAACATGGGCGATGATCTGCTGATGCCGAGCTTCATCGCGATCATCGTCGGCGGCGTCGGGAGCTTGATCGGCACGCTGTTTGGCGGGCTGCTGATCGGCGTGGCGGCGGCGCTTACGACGGTATTCTTTCCGGCCGGAAGCGAGGCCGTGATCTATGCGATCATGATGATCGTCCTTCTGGTTCGTCCGCGGGGCCTGATGGGCGAGGAAGGAATGATGGCATGAGCACCGACGTCGGCACGAGCCCGGCCATCACTTCGGTCGCGGCCAGGCGGAGCCCGATCGTCCCGCGATGGGGTGTGCTCATCCTGGTCTGGGCCGTCCTGATCGCGGTTCCGTACTGGCTCCCGTTGCTTGGTGGCTACACGGCGCTCGCGGGGCGCGTGCTGGTGTTCGGACTGGCCGCGATGGGACTGAACCTGCTGCTCGGCTTCACGGGCGTCCTCAGTTTCGGCCATGCCGCCTATTTCGGACTCGGCGCCTATGGCGCCGGCCTCACGTTGCGGTATCTCGCGCACAGCACTCCGCTCGCCATGCTGTTGGGAACGCTCCTGGGTGGGTTGGCAGGCAGCCTGTTCGGCCTCCTGATCGTTCGCCGCCGCGGCGTCTATTTTGCGATGTGCACCATCGCGTTCGGGCAGCTTTGGTACTACCTGGCCTATAGCTGGAATGACTTCACCGGAGGCTTTGATGGCTTGCGCGACTTCCACCGCGAGCCGATCGGATTTGGCCGGCTGACGCTCGACATCGCCCAAGGTGGCGATCGCTTCTATTTCTTCCTTCTCGCCGTCTTCGCGGCTGCCGTCGGCCTGATGGGCCTTCTGGTGCGCTCGCCGTTCGGCCATACGTTGCGGGCGATCCGGGAAAATGAGCGTCGTGCGCGCTTCCTGGCGATCCCGGTCGAACGTCAGATATGGCTGTCGTTCTCGATCTCCTGCTTCTTCACCGCGCTTGCGGGCACGCTCTATGCCTTGCTCAACAACTTCGCGGATCCTCTGGCGTTGCACTACTCGCTATCGGGCTATTTCGTTGTCATGTGCGTGATGGGTGGCATGCGGACGTTCTGGGGGCCGCTGGTCGGTGCGGCGTTGTTCGTGGTGCTGCAGGACTACATCTCGTCGATGACCGTGAACTGGATGTCCTTTGTCGGCGCGATTTTCGTGCTGGTTGTGCTGTTCTTTCCGCGCGGCTTGCTCGGCATGCGGCGGATCCGCGGATCGGCGTAGCGATGCTCGAGGTTCGGAACATCACGAAGCGTTTCGGCAATCTCGTTGCCGTGAAGGACGTGTCGATGTCGGTGAAGATCGGCGAATTGCGCGCCATCATCGGCCCGAACGGGGCGGGGAAGACGACGTTCTTCAACATGATCAGCGGGTACTTTCCGCCGACGAAGGGATCGATCCTGTTTCAGGGCGAGGACGTGACGCACGTGCCCGCGCATCAGCGGGTTGCGCTCGGCATGGGGCGCACTTTCCAGATCACCGAGGTCTTTCCGGAGCTGACCGTCCACGAGAACGTGCTCACCGCGGCCGAGGTCAAGGCGGGCCAGACCCTGCACATGCTGCCAAACCGGGCCGACGCCAAGCTGGCCAACGACGTCGCAGCCGAGATGCTGGCGCTTGTCGGACTCACGGCCAAAGCGGACCGCCTGGTGGGAGAACTCTCCCACGGCGACCAGCGGACCACCGAGATTGCAATGGCGCTGGCGCAGCTTCCGCGCTTGCTGCTGCTCGATGAACCGACGGCCGGCATGGGCGATCAGGAGACGTACGAGATCACGACGCTCATTCGCCGTCTGCACAGGGAGAGGAACTACACCATTGTGTTGATCGAGCACGACATGCGCGTGGTGTTTCACCTGGCCGATTACATCACGGTGCTCGATCAGGGCGGCTTGCTTGCCGAAGGAAAGCCCGACGAGATCGCCGCCTCGGAGGCGGTGCAGGCCGCCTACCTTGGAGAGAGCCGATGACGCCGCTGGAGGTCTCGGGCTTGCAGACGTTCTACGGCAAGAGCCACATCCTTCACGATGTCGGCCTGACGGTGAAAGAGGGCGAGATTGTCGTTCTGCTTGGCCGCAATGGCGCCGGCAAGACGACGACGCTGCGCAGCATCATGGGGCTGACACCACCCCGCGAGGGCAATGTAAGGCTGTTCGGGACAGATGCGACGCGGATGTCACCCTATCGGGTGGCGGGACTCGGCGTAGGTTACGTGCCGGAGGGGCGCAAGATCTTCGCCAACCTGTCCGTCGAGGACAATTTGCGGGTTCCCGCCGTGCGCCCCGGTCCATGGAATACCACGCGCGTCTTCGAGACCTTCCCGCGCCTCGCCGAACGACGGGACAATCGCGGCCGGCAGCTTTCCGGCGGCGAGCAGGAGATGCTTTCGATCGCGAGAGCCTTGCTGCTCAACCCAAAACTTCTCCTGCTCGATGAGCCGAGCCAGGGACTTGCTCCCCTGATCGTCAAGGAAGTTTTTCAGATCATCAAGACAATGCGCCAGGAGGGAATCTCGATCCTGCTGGTCGAACAGAATGTCCGGGTCAGTCTTGCCGTCGCCGATCGCGCTTACGTGCTTGATGATGGTGCGATCATCTACAGCGGCAGTGCGGCCGAACTCGCCGGCGACGAGGAGCGCGTCCGCTCGATGGCCGGTGCCAGTGCGAAGGAATGGGTCACGAGCGACATTTGAGGCCGTATGCGGCGCCAAGTCGGCCTCGCGATAGCCAGGAGGGAAAACATGCTGACGCTTCTCGAGGGACATCCGAACGTCGATGTCATGCTGTTCTACGCGATCGCCACTACCGCTCTTGGCGTGCTGCTATATCGCTTCCATCGAAGGCAGGTCTGAGACGGCATGCCTTGAACTTGCGACGAAATGAAGGATGGCGGGATCGGACGCGGTCGCGTCTCTCTATCCCGCTTCCAGGTCACGCGACGCGGGTCTGGGTCTCGGCACTGAATTCCGGATCGGCCTCGCAGATCACGCGGTTGCGGCCGGCGCGCTTGGCGGCGTAGAGGCAGGCATCGGCGCGCTCGATCAGCGCATCCGTATCGTCGGTCGGCTTCAGCATGGAGACGCCGACCGAGATCGTGACGCGGCCGAGGATCTCGCCGGTCGACTTCTTCTTCAATTCTTTCGCCATCACGGCGCGGCGGA
Source organism: Bradyrhizobium viridifuturi (assembly GCF_001238275.1). Lineage (GTDB taxonomy): Bacteria > Pseudomonadota > Alphaproteobacteria > Rhizobiales > Xanthobacteraceae > Bradyrhizobium > Bradyrhizobium viridifuturi. The sequence continues at coordinate 93,031 of NZ_LGTB01000027.1, read as the reverse complement.
TATGGTCGGCGACCGTCAGCGCCTGGCGCAGGGCGGTGTTGGGCAGCACCACGGCGAATTCTTCGCCGCCGTAGCGGGCGGTGATGTCCTGACCCTTGATGGTCTGCTTCAGCGACTGCGCCACCAGCCGCAGCACCTGATCGCCGGTGAGATGGCCGTAGGAATCGTTGAACGACTTGAAATGGTCGATGTCGAACATCAGGAGCGACAGCGGCTCGCCGCTGGCCAATGCCGCCTGCACTGCCATGTCCATCGAGCGGTCGAAATATTTCCGGTTGCCGAGACCGGTGAGCGGATCGGTCAGGCTTTCGGCGCGGATCGCCTCGAGGCTGTGCTGCAGCTCGTTGATCTCCGACTTCGACAGCGCAAGCCGGTTCTCCAGCGCCTGGTTGGTCTCGCGCATCTCGCGGGTTGATTTGGCGAGCCCCTCGACGATGGTCTTGATCTGGTCGCGGGTCGTCGCGGTCGAGAGGCGGTCGCTGGCGCCGACGAGGCTGGCGTCATAGGTCGCGGACACGCCGAGCGCATCGGTGATCAGCTTCATGACGGCATCGATCTCGCCGATGACGCGGGCGCCGACCTTGTCGATGCGGTCCGAGGTCTTGATGTGCGAAAGGTAGGTTTCGTAGATCTGCTCGAGATCGGATTCAGAGAGCTTGCCGCTGCGCGCCAGCGTCTCGTTGATGACCTTGTTGAGCGGAGCGTTGTATCCGGTCGCGTAGACGTACCAGATCTCATAGTTGCGGGGGACGGCAGTCTGGCGAAGCGAGCGGATCTGACCAAGCGCGACTTCGGCAAAGGCCAACGTACGTTCGTGTTCGTCCAGCAGTTTGACCACTGTTACGTCCTCAATGCGCCCATGCCGGTCGTGCCCGGCAGCAATGACTAAATTATTGGGGCGAGGGTACGGGACGAGAGTGAAGGCAAGGTAAACAGTAGAACTACGGGACGCCGGCCGTGACTGTCGTTGATGCACCTTCCGCTGTCGCGTTTGCATGCGGCTTTCGGCAGCATTTCGCTTGCGTGCCAGTGCGATACGAAAACCGCGCGCATTTGCTTCAAACGCCGGAGATCAGCAGGTGCGGTGACAGCTAGGCGGCAACGTCAACGGTCCGGATTGGCCGCCGCTGGCGCGGCGGCTGCACGGCAAGCCTCAGGCGCGTGCGCGCACCGGTCGCAGCAGGAAGGCGGGCAGGTGCGAATGATCGGCAGGCTCGTGGTCGACCTCGCGCTGCGGCCGCCGAGGCTCGGCACGCCCGATCGACGGCACGTGCGACGGAGCAGCCTGAGGCGAACTGCCGCGGCCATGGCGCGGCTCGCGCTCCGGCTTGGCTGCACGCTCCTGGCGGGGCTCCTGGTCGTGACGCGGCTCGCGTTCGCCATGGCGCGCTTCGCGCTCACGCCGCGGTTTGCGGCCGCCACGGGCACCCTCGCGCGAACCGTCGCGGCTGCGCGAGCGGCGCGGCGCGGCATCCTCGTCGCCGGCTTCGCTGTGAACGGTGTAGTCGCCCTCGGTGCGCGGGATCTGCTGGCCGATCAGCTTCTCGATCGCGGCCATCGACTTGCTGTCGAGCGGGGTGACGATGGAGATCGCAGTGCCGGTACGTCCGGCGCGGCCGGTGCGGCCGATGCGATGGACGTAGTCGTCGGGATGATGCGGCACATCGAAATTGAAGACGTGGCTGACGGCCGGGATATCGAGGCCGCGGGCGGCGACGTCGGAGGCCACCAGCAGGGGCAGCTCGCCCTTGCGGAATTGATCGAGCGCGGCCATGCGTGCGCTCTGGTCCATGTCGCCATGCAGGGCGCCGACGCTGAAGCCGTGCTTCTGCAGCGATTTGTGAAGGACGGCGACTTCGCGCTTGCGATTGCAGAAGATAATCGCGTTGTTGAGGTCCTTGGCGTCACGCAGCAGGCGGCGGAGGATCTCGCGCTTCTCGTGCGGCTCGCGGCCGGCCGGCACCTGGGATTGGGTCACGGTCACCGCAGTCGTTGCGGGCTTGGAGACTTCGATCCGGGCCGGGTTGTGCAGGAAGGCTTCGGTGATGCGGCTGATTTCCGGCGGCATCGTCGCGGTGAAGAACAGGGTCTGCCGCGTGAAGGGGACGAGCTTGCAGATGCGCTCGATGTCGGGGATGAAGCCCATGTCGAGCATGCGGTCGGCTTCGTCGATCACCAGCAGCTCGACGCCGGTGAGCAGCAGTCCGCCGCGTTCGGTGTGGTCGAGCAGGCGGCCGGGGGTTGCGATCAGGACGTCGACGCCGCGCATCAGCTTGGAGTCCTGGTCGCCGAACGAGACGCCGCCGATCAAGAGGGCCACGTTGAGCTTCTGGCCGGCGCCGTATTTGTCGAAGTTCTCCTTCACCTGCGCGGCAAGCTCGCGGGTCGGCTCGAGGATCAGGGTGCGGGGCATCCGTGCCCGGGCGCGGCCCTTCTCGAGGATGGTGAGCATCGGAAGAACGAAGGCAGCGGTCTTGCCGGTGCCGGTCTGGGCAATGCCGAGCACGTCGCGCCGGGCGAGAACGTGCGGGATTGCCTGTTCCTGGATGGGGGTGGGGGTGGTGTAACCGGTGGCCGCAACTGCGGCTTGGACCTTATCGGACAGGCCTAGATTGGAAAAAGACATTGAGCCTCTGGTCGAAACCGCCGTTCGGAATCGAAGGTAAAAGGCTGTCGCGTTCGGCCCCGAAACGGCTCGCTTTTCTATAAAGCTCGGGGGCTCTGACTAACGCTGACGGACGGCAAACCTGACGAATCGCGTTTCGATCCGAGGGCCGCGTTGCCCCGCAACATAGGGGCGAAACCGGTAAAGTCAATCTTGGAACCGGCCGGATATCCGAAAAACCTTAACGTTTTCGCCAAAATAACCGCCATTTCCGTCATTTGGCGGTCAAATGAATCGCCAGTCCCGGATCCGATGACGAGACCCCGCGCCGCCTTTGCGGGGGGCGCGTCGCCAAAATATCGAAAACAACCCCATGCAAAGCAAAGGAGGCGGCGGGCGGCCGGCGTTCGACCAGGCAGGTTGACACGTCGGGCAACTCGCGGGTACGTTTCTAATATTCAGAAATCGCGCAGATGCACGTTTCCACGTCGTCATGGCCTATAGCCACATGTGACAGCTCCGCCGCGGATCGATGGCGCTACCACGCATAACGGACCACACCCTTGCCGGCGTAGGAGCGGGTCACGTTGGAGAACTCGCCCTCGAAGCTTGCGAGTGCCGACCAGCCGTTTGCCCATTTCAGTTCGGCGGAGGCGGTGGTGAGCGCGGAGTCGGCGGCCTGCGCCGCGCCGCTCACGACGAAGCTTGCACCGGGCAGGGTCTGGAATGTCGCGGCGATGCTGCGGTCGGGATTGAAATCATGCGCCCAGGCGGCGCGGCCGCGCAGCGTCAGCACGGCATCCGACAGCGCGAAGGATTTGTCGGCGCGCAGGCCGAGCTCGCTGCGGCTGTCGGTGACGCTCTTGGCGTTGTAGGCGAGCGCAAAGGTGTTGGCGCCGACGATGGCCTGCTCGGCGTAGCCCGGAAGCCGGAACGTCGTGAACTGGCCGGCGGCATAGGGCGTGAGGCCGATGCCGCCGATCCATGGCGCGACGAAGCGATAGCCGCCCTCGGCGCGCCCCGACCAGGCATTGGCCTTGAACTCGGCACGCAAGCGATCGACGCTGCCGACCATCACGGTGCGATCCGTCGTGACGTCCTGCCAGCCATAGGCCAACGCACCTGCAAGATACGCCGCGCCGATATTGTGCCGGATGAAAGCGCCGGCCTGGAACAGGTCGGAGCGGCCGCCGCCGCTGTTGGCGACGCTGAAATTGGTCCCGCCGCCGGCGAGCGCGAAGCCGGCGATGGTGTTCGGGGAGAAGCGATAGTCGGCACCGATGGCGGTGCCGAACACCTGGCTCGTGGTGTTGTTCGAGCCGAGTGCGGTGTTGCCGTCGGTGGACTGTGAGCCGCCGTAGGCCGCCGCCCACATGCTCCAGCGCGGATCATAGCCCTGTGCAACCGGCGCCTTGCGATAGATCGCGGCGGTGGCGTCGCCGGTCGGATGCTTTGCCGCGTAGGCCAGCGAATTGTCGTCAGCGTAAGGCGTCGCGCCGGCCGGCGTCGCCGTGGCGCCGCGGCCGTCGACGAAGGGATCGAGCATCGTGCCTATGAACTGGTTCATGGCGTTGAACGTGGTCTGCTGCGATCCGGCCGCGCTCTCGCCGGAGAGCTGGGTCAGGCCGTTCAGCAGATTGTCGCCCGACAGGTTGAAGATCGCGCTGAAGGCGCCGGAGAGATTGCCGCCGCCGAGCAGGCTGTTGTCGATCGCGCCTGCGACGCTCCTGTGATTGCCGCCCGCGTTGGCCGGCAGGATCGGGGAGAGCAGGCCGGGATCGACCGACAGCAGCACGTCGTTGCCGACATAGCTCAGCATCGGATTGCGCGCGAGGTTGTTGGCGAGCAACAGGCTTGCCGAGCCGAAGGTACCGCTCAACGTTCCCGCGTTGACGATCGTGTAGGTGGTCTTCCTGGTGATCCGTTCGAGCGGTTGCACAATGACGTTGCCGGCGATGTTGGCGGTGCCCGTCACGACCGCCTTGTCGCTGACCGTGTTCGTGACTTGCACCAGATAGGTTGCCGCCGTCGTCATCGTCAGGCTTGCCATCGTGATGGTCCCCGGCGAATTGCCGGGCGACAGCGTGCCGCTGATCACAGTGTTGCCGATCGTGCCGTTGCCGCCGAGGGTCCCGCTCGGGCCGACCGTGACATTGGCATTCGGCATTGCGCCGTTGAGGATGAACATGCTGTCGACGTTGACGGTCCCGGCAAAGCTCGAATTGCTGCCGGTGAAGCTCCAGTTCGAGCCGGCAAGAACCCCGAAATTGGAAAAGCCAATACCAAGTTTCGAGAGATCGAAACTCGACGCGGTCGTTCCGCCGAACTGCACGATACTGGTGCCGCTGCCGACGATGTTGCCGTTGAACACGGCGCCGGACTGCACCTGCAGCACATCGTTGGTGCCGCCGAACTGAACGGCAGTGCCGCCGGTGCCGGTGATGGTGCCGTTGGCGATCAGCGTGGTGGTGCCGCCCGACGTCACGATGCCGGTGGTGCCGGTGACTGACGTCCCGGTCGTGATGAAGATGTTGCCCGGCGTCGAGCGCGAGGCGGCGATGCCGATGCCCGAACTCTGCACGCCGGCAAGCGCCTCGATCCTGATGTCGCCGAGACCGTCGCGCTGGGCGAAGATGCCGTAGCTTCCGGGCGCCTTGCCGCTCGCAATCACATTGCCCTCGGCGCGCAGCGACAGCGCTGCGGCGTTGTCGGCGCCATTGACGATGACGCCGCTGATGCCGATCGCCGCCGCGCTTGCCGAGGTTGCGCTCACGGTCCCCTTGGTATCGAGATCGATGCCGCCCAGCCCCGCGGTCAGGGCAGCGAATCTGGTGCTGCCACGGTTCAGCGTGATGCCGATTGCGGCGCCGTCCGAAGTCGCGCTCACATCGCCATTGGCGTGAACGGTGAGCGTGCCGGTGTTGATGTTGCTCGGAGCAAAGCTGCTGCCTGACGCGCTGATTCCGGTGGCCGTGCTGCCAGCGCCGATCGCGGTCGCCGTCACGGCGCCGTCGGCGGTCAACCGAACTGCGCCCAGATTGTTTTGTACCATGCTGATGCCAGCAACTGCCGACGCAATGTCGCTGATCGATGTTGCCGTCACTGCGCCGTGCAGGTTGAAGTCGACCGGGACCACGCCGGAGGCCGACAGGGACGCTCCGGTCACATTTGCGACGTAGCCGGACCTTGTCATGCCGGTGACCGTGATCGATCCGTTGGCATTCAGTGTCGCCGATCCGTTGCTGGATGAACTTCCCAGCCGGGCCGCGAGGCCGACGACCGTGCCACCGGCCGAAGCGGAGGTCGACGTCCTGGTGTCGAAGGTTCCGGAAATGTCGCCATTGAAGGTCGCGGTGTTGGTGCCGCTGGCGGCAGAGAAGACGACGGACGCCAGGGCGCCGTAGTAGGCCGTATCGGGGCCGCTTCCCCTGGCAATATTGCCGTCCACGACAAGGCTGTTGTTGGCACCGCCGCCGGCGGACACCGAAAGCGTCCCGCCGGTGATGCTGTGCGTTCGGACCGTCGTGGTGCCGGTACCGTAGTTCTGCAAGGTCACGGAGCCGTTGACATCCTGATTGAGCTTCACCGTGAACGCGCTGGTGTTCGCCGAATTGTTTCCCTCGAGGGTGATGTTGCCCGAGACGCTCGCATTGGTGGTGAGGTCGACAGTGCCGACGCCGCCGTTCTGAAGATAGATGTCGCCGACGATCGCGCCGTTGGTGGTGACGGAAAGATTGCGCGCAGTATGGAGGCTCTGTCCCATCCGGGCGAAGATTGCGCTGGCGCCCATGGGCGCAGTGCCGGTGACTGCGCCTGTCGCGATCGTGACATCGGATTGGCTGCCGTCGGTCAGGACGTAGATTCCAAGGCCGGCCACGATCTGGCTTCCAACCGTGTTGATGTTGACGCTGGCATTCGGTCCGCTGCCCATGGCCTGGATGCCGGTGCCGCCCCTGATCGTGCCGGCGGTCTGTGTAATGGAGGTCAGACCGTTGCCGATCCCGGCAGTGATCGCGTACCCGTCGGCGGTGACGTCGGCCGATCCCGTGTAGGTGATCGTGCCGAGGGCGGAGAGGCCGATGCCATTGTACGGCTGTTGTGCCGTGATGCCTGCGGGGTCATTGTGATTGAAAGTGAGGTTGCCGCTGCTGCTCGCGGTCACGCCGCGGGTCGTGATCCCGGCGCCGGCGTGATGTTGACCGTGAGATCACCGCCGAAACTCGTGTTGAGTCCGCCGTCCGATGGATGGGCGGCATCGCAGAGCACGTTGGCGGTGCCGACGCCCGTGCAATAGACCGCAGCCTCTGCCGTGGAGCTCAGCGCGATCAACGACGCCGATCCAAGCAGCGCGCCGCGCCACATCCCCGGCCTGCCGCCGCTCGCCATGACCTTGCCCCCGCATGCCAATGTAACTGGTTGTTTCTGGCGCAACATTCGTGCGCCGTCTTCTCAGTGCGCGCATACCGTCGATCCAAAGCGGACTTGCTGCGAAAATGCAGCCAACTGTGGCCGTATGGCCTCATCAGGTCGTTGTCGCGGCTAGAGCCCCGCAGCCCGGTATTCACCGGGCGTCAGGCCTTCGGATGCGCTGAAGATCCGGTAGAAGGTAGCGAGGCTGCCGAACCCGCAGGTGAGGGCGACATCGGCGATCGGCCGCGGCGGCTTTTCGCACAGCAGCTTGCGGCTCTCGCTCAGGCGCTGGGCGGTGACGGTCTGCGAGAAGCTCGCTCCGGTCGCTTCGAACAGGACGTGCAGATAGCGGACCGAGACGCCGAGCATGTCGGCGACCATGCCCGGCGACAGCGCGGGCTTCGCGAGGTGGCGGGTGATCAGACGGCGCGCGAGGCTGAGCCGGCCGACGCGCAGCGCCTGTTGCGCGCGGCGGCTGCCCGGCCTGATCGCGCCGCGCTCGATCAGCGCAAGGTCGGCCACGATCTTAACCAGCGCAGGAATGCTCACCGTATCTCCGGCCTCCGTCGCGTCCTTGAAGTCGGCAAGGCAGGCTTCGAGCAGCGGTGCCCAGCCGCGATTGCTGGTCGTCGGAGAACCCCGACGGGCAAGCTCGAGAGCTGCGGTCTGATCCACGGCATCGCCGGCGCGCGTGTGCGTGCCGTCCTCAAGCTTTGTGCGCATCGTGCAAAACCCCTCGCTCTGCATCAGAGCGCGCCTCGCAGGTAAGGAAATCGGCTGTGCCGAGACCGGGCGAAGCGCCAGCGCGGTTCTGGCGAAGTCGACGGAAATTATCTTCTCAATGCGCGCAGGCTGTTCACTTCGATCCAGAGGATGCCGGATCGCGCGACGGTCGGCCGGATCGTCCGTTTGCCCCGTGTCAGCCATTCGAGACTCCCCAAAAGGTCTTGCGATGCAATATCGTATATTTCACATAGTCATGTAAAATATGAAATAGCTAACACGTGCCAAAACTTATCGGTAGGCCGGCGAAACGGTCCGGCCGGCGCCTAATGGCCGATTGTCGGAGGGGTTTGTGGATCAGCGCCGGCTGCGCGCCGGTGGTCGCGCGGATTACTTCCGCTTCGGCATCACGGCGCAGCCGTAGAGCACCATGGCGCACATCTGGCGGTAGCGGGCCGAGAAGTCGTCGCGCGCGATCGGCGGCAATGCCTGGTTGACGGCGCGCGCCCCGTCGGCAAGCGCCTGTGCGATCTGCTCCGGCGTGAACTCACCGTTCAGCTTCAGCAGCCGCGCGGCCTGCAAGTCGATCACCAGTCTTTCCAGATCGGCCTGGAACGAGACGGCAGATTTGACCATCAAGTCGCGGCAGCGCCTGAAGGCCTCGGCATTGAGCTCGACGGTGTGCGGCGAGCCGGTGAGGCGGCGTCGCGTCTCGCCGTAGCGGACGTCGAGAATCGTCGCGAAGATATCCAGCGCGCCGCCGCCCTTTGCCCGCACCGATCGGCCGGCCTCCAGCGCGAGCGCGACGTCCTCGACGTGGCGCCAGGCGATCACGGCGCGAAACGCCTCTTCCTTGTTGCTGAAGTAGTAGTACAGCGCGCGCTGTGTGAAGCCGCAGGCCTTGGCCAGCCCGACCATCGACAGCCCGCTGTAGCCGTAGTCGAGAAAAGCCTGATTGACCTGCGTCAGCAGGTCGGGACCAGGCTTGATCATCTTCTTCGACATCAGGAGTCCGGGGACGACGAGGAACGGCGCGTGACGCCGGGAATCCCGATTACGGGCATCAGCGCGCTTTAGCAACCCGCAAGAGCCCGGTGCGCCTGCGCGTCCGGGTGGACGCTTAGGCCAGGCGGGCCCGGTAGTCGCCCGGCGTCATCGATTCCGAGGCATTGAAGAGGCGGTAGAACGTCGCAAGGCTTTCGAAGCCGCAGGCAAAGGCAACCTCGGCGATGGTCTGGCCGGACTGCTCGCGGAGCAGGCGGCGGCTTTGTGCGAGCCGAAGCGCGGTGACGGTCTCCGAGAAACTCTTCTCCGTCTCCTCGAACAGGATGTGCAGGTGACGGACCGAGATGCCGAGCAGGCCGGCTATCAGGCCCGGCGTCATTGCAGCATTCGACAGATGGCGCCGGATGAGGCGGCGGGCCAGCGACAGGTGGGCGGTTCGCAACGCCTGCTGCGCAAGCCGGCTCTTTGGCCGCATGATACCGCGCTCGATCAGCGCGATATGGGCCAGCGCCTGCACCATCGGGGCCGGGTCCGCCGCCGCGGCATCGTTACCGTCGACGAGGTCGTGGAAGCATGATTCCAGCAGCGGCTGCAGCGCGGTCTCATCCTGCACGGGCCTGGCCACGAGTTCGCCGAGCTCGGCGCCCGGCGGGACGATGTCGGTCACCGGGATCTTGATGATGCGCAGGTGGAAGCCGTCCTGGTGCAGCGGGAGAGTGCGATAGGGCAGATCCGAATAGCTGGTCGCGAACATGCCGTCGCGCACCGCGAACTCATCGAGCCGCGCGCCGCCGAACCAGCCGCCGCCGCCGAGCTGCTGGTAGATGCACAGGCTGTCGCTGGCTGCATCGGCGATGTCGCCTGCGCGCCGCTCGACGCGGTAGGGCGAGGCCCGCAGCTCGACCAGGCCGGCATCGCCGAGCTTGCGCAGCGAGAACTCGCCGAAGAAATTGCGGCGGTGCTCGGACTCGAGTTCGGCCGTGACACCGAATAACCCCTTGGCGCGCACTTCGCGCCAATAGTCGAAGCGATCCCGGGGATCGACCTGCTCAGTGGACCATGTGTACACGGAAAAGCCCTTGGGACCTGTGGAGAGCTCGCGCGGGAGTGAGGGCCCAAATCTATCACGCGGGCCGTAAAAAGAAACTTGACCTGGGACGGGTGGGGCGCCCCATGGTCACCAGGGATGGGCGGCCATGACGGCCATCCGCCGCGGGCCTTGAACCGGCCAAACGGCTGATCCGACTATTAGGCGGCGGTCTCACGCGCGGCGCAGGCGGGAATTGGGATGAAGAGCTGGCTTTCAAGACTTTCGGCGACCCTGTTGGCGGTCGCATTCGTTGCATCGGCGGCGCCTGCCCAGGCCGAAAAGCGCGTCGCGCTGGTGATCGGCAACAATGACTACAGGAACGTGCCCAAGCTGCAGAAGGCGGTCAACGACGCCCGCACCATGGGCGACACGCTGAAGCAGCTCGGTTTCAACGTCATGGTGGCCGAGAATCTGAACCGGCAGGCGTTTTCCGAGACGCTGCTCGCGTTCGACCGCGCCGTGGAACCCGGCGATACCGCGTTCTTCTTCTATGCGGGTCACGGCTTCGAGATCGCGGGCCAGAACTTCCTGCTGCCGACCGACGTGCCGGCGGCGACCGAAGGGCAGGAGGAGCTGGTGCGCGACGCCTCGGTTCTCGCCGACCGCATCATCGAGCGATTGCAGAACAAGAAGGCGCGCACCTCGATCCTGGTGTTCGACGCCTGCCGCAACAATCCGTTCGAGCGGGCCGGCACGCGCGCGGTTGCCGGCGGCGGTGGCCTTGCGCCGATGATGCAGCTGCCGGAAGGCGTGTTCTCGGTGTTCTCGGCCGGGCCGCGCCAGACCGCGCTCGACCGGCTGTCGAACGATGATGCCAATCCCAATTCGGTGTTCACGCGGACCTTTGCCAAGGAGCTGTTGCAGCCCGGCGAGAACCTCGTGCAGGTCGCCCAGCGTACGCGGCGCCTGGTCAGCGAGATGGCCGAGACCGTGAAGCACAAGCAGATCCCGGTCTATTTCGACCAGATGGTCGACGACGTCTTCCTGAACGGGAACGCCAAGGCGCAGGCCGAGGCGGCCAAGCCGTCCGCGCCGCCGCAGCAGGTGGCTGCGCTGCCGCCGGTATCGGTGCCGAAACTGCCGAAGGAGGACTCGATCAACGCGCCGATCGCGAGCTTCTCGCGGCACAATGGCGGCTGGACCGTGGTGTTCTCGATCGCTGATCCGACGCTCGGCATTTCCTGGCGGATCGGCGACAGCGGCGATTTCCGCGAGACCGGCTTCATGGACACGCTCGATCCGCGCACGCGCAAGCGGATGCCCAATCCGTCGATCGAGCTGCCGGCCGACGCGCCGGCGGCCACGATCGAGCTTCGCTATGTCGACACCCAGGGCGAGATGCAGGGACCGTTCCCGATCAAGTTCGATCCCGACGCCGCGCTGATCCGCGACCAGCGCAAGATCCTCGACATGACCGCGACGAGCTGGCTGTCGTTCCGCGAGTTCAACGGGCTGCTCGTCTACTACACCCACCTGATGTCGTATCGCTGCGCGATCCGCGAGGTGCGGATCGGCATCGACAGCGCGGTGCCGGATAAGGTGTTGAAGATGCCGTCCTGCAATTCGCGCGATCCGAGCGCGATCCCGTCCGATGCGCAACCCTATCTGAAGCTCGCGCCGCAGACCAAATCGGTCTCGGTGGAGCTGACCTATCGCGACGGCAGCGTGTCGGAGATCAAGACCTTCAGGCGATAGTTTATCCTTGTCGCCCGACCCGCGTTACCAAGGGAGCGGCGAGACAACCGTAAGGACAGCATCATGGATGCGGGCAATCCGGCAGGATCGAACAGACGTCGGATGAAGGTGCGCTGCTGCGTGGTCGGCGGCGGGCCGGCGGGCATGATGCTCGGCTATCTGCTCGGGCGCGCCGGGGTCGACGTCGTGGTGCTGGAGAAGCACGCCGACTTCTTCCGTGACTTTCGCGGCGACACCGTGCACCCCTCGACCCTGCAGGTGATGGACGAACTCGGTCTGATCGACGGCTTCCTGAAGCTGCCGCACCAGGACATCCAGAAGCTCGACGGCATGTTCGGCGGCACCTCGGTCCGGATCGCCGACCTCAGCCGCCTCAGCGTCAAATATCCTTTCATCGCGATGATGCCGCAGTGGGATTTTCTCAATTTCCTGCGCGAGAGCGGCAAGCGTTTTGCCTCGCTGAAGGTGCTGATGAACGCGGAGGCGACCGACCTGATGCGGCGCGGCGACGCGGTTGCCGGCGTGCGTGCGAACGCGCCGGATGGCCCGATCGACATCGAGGCGGATCTTGTGATCGGCTGCGACGGCCGCCATTCGATCGTGCGAGAGCGCGCCGGTCTTGCCGTCGAGGAGATCGGCGCGCCGATGGACGTGTTGTGGTTTCGCGTCGGGCGGCGTCCGGACGAGACCGAGAATTTGTTCGCGCGGATCGACCACGGCAAGATGATGGTGACGTTCGACCGCGGCGACTATTGGCAATGCGCCTACGTGATCGCCAAGGGACAATACGAGGCGGTGAAGGCGAGGGGATTGCCGGCGTTGCTCGACGACGTGCTGCGACTGGCGCCGATCCTGAAAGCCGGCATCGCCGACGTGAAGAGCTTTGACGACGTCAAGCTGCTCACGGTCGCGATCAACCGGCTGACGCGCTGGACGCTTCCGGGCCTGCTCTGCATCGGCGACGCCGCGCACGCGATGTCGCCGATCGGCGGCGTCGGCGTCAACCTCGCGGTGCAGGACGCGGTCGCGACCGCCAACGTCCTGGCGGCGAAGCTCGTTCACGGCGTGCCGTCCGAAAATGAACTCGACGCGGTGCGCCGGCGCCGCGAATTCCCGGTGCGTGTGACGCAGCGCATGCAGGTGATCGCGCAGGACAACATCATCAGCGCCGCGCTGAAGGCAGGCGATCAGCCGGTCCCGTTCGCGCTGCGGTTGATCACGGCGATGCCCTGGCTGCAGGGCCTGACGGCGCGTCTCGTCGCGGTCGGGGTGCGGCCGGAGCACGTGCATTCGCCGGCCGCGAGCTGACGCGCGGCCGCGCTTTGGATGGAATTTATCAGGGATAACAGCTGCTTAATCTGGCCGCTAGAAGTTGCGTAGCTGCAACAGCGGGACATGATTCGAAACCGGCGGACACGGAATCTGCGCTGCCGGTTCCCGCGGTTTTCTTTTGGTAAGGGCTCTCTGTGAAAGCTGTGCCCATCAGACAACCTGGGGGTGCCGCCGTGTTTCATGCCAAATTCATTGCCGCCTTGACTGCAGCCAGCGCGCTCGGCCTCAGCGCCGCTGCGGCCGCCGACCTCGCCGCGCGTCCCTACACCAAGGCGCCGGCCTATGTCGAAACGCTCTACAACTGGTCCGGCTTCTACATCGGCGGCCATCTCGGCGGCGCCTGGACCAACGAGCAGTGGGTCAACAGCGCAAACACGACGGTGTTCGGTGATCTCGCACCCGGCCAGGGCTTTCGGCAGCGCGGCTCGGGCTTCATGGGCGGCGGCCAGATCGGCTACAACTGGCAGGCCAACAACTTCGTGTTCGGCGTCGAGGGCACGATCTCCGGGCTCGATAATTCGGGCCGCGTCACCAACACGGTGTTCGGCGCCGGCCGCGACGATCAGTTCAACTGGCGCTCGAATGCGATGGCGACGATCGTCGGCCGCGCCGGCTACGCGATCCAGAACAATCTGCTCTATTTCAAGGGCGGCTATGCCGGCGTGAACAATCGCCTGTCGGTCGTCGACAACGTTCCGCCGGCGACCGGCTCCGGCAGCCAGACCCATTGGGCCAGCGGCTGGACCGTCGGTGCGGGCTGGGAGTACGGCATCACCCGCAACTGGACCATCGGCGTCGAATACAATTACGCAGCGTTCGAGCGTCAGACCTATCAGCTCGCCGGCACGGCGGTGGGCACCTATACGTTCGACGCCAAGCCGCGCGATATCCAGTGGGCGGTGGTGCGCGTGAACTACAAGTTCGACGCGCCGGTGATCGCGCGCTACTGAGTTCTACGAGGCGAACAGGATGCAAGAGCCCCGGCGGCGCGCCGGGGCTCTTGTGTTTTGGCGCGCGTTGGTCTCAGGCCATGACCGAATAGCCGCCGTCGACCGGGATCGCGGTGCCGGTGACGAAATCCGACGCCGGCGAGGCCAGGAATACGGCGATGCCGGCGAAGTCGTCGATCGCTCCCCAGCGCGCCGCCGGCGTCCGTGCGAGCACGCGTTCGTGCAGCCCGGCAACCTGCTGACGCGCGCCCTTGGTCAGATCGGTGTCGATCCAGCCGGGAAGGATGGCGTTGACCTGGATGTTGTCGGGAGCCCAGGCGTTGGCGCAGGCGCGGGTGTACTGCACGATGCCGCCCTTGCTCGCGGCATAGGCCGCAGCGAAGCTGGCGCCGAAGATCGACATCATCGAGCCGATATTGATGATCTTGCCGTGGCCCGACGCCTTGAGCGCAGGGTAGGCGCCTTCGAGCACAGGAAGGCGCTGGTGAGGTTGGTGTCGATCACCTTGCTCCACTCGTCGAGCTCGAGCTCGTGCGGCGGCTTGCGGATGCTCATGCCGGCGTTGTTGACGAGGATGTCGATCCGGCCGAGCTCGCCGATTACCCGTTCGACCATGGCGGCGACGGCGGCCTTGTCGGTGACGTCGGTGGCCACCGCGATCGCCTTGACGCCGCGCTTGCCGAGCTCCTCGACGGCGGCCTTCGATTTCGCCTCGTTGCGGCCGACCACGGCAACCGCCGCGCCGGCATCGGCGAGACCGCGCGCCATGCCGAGCCCGATGCCGCCATTGCCGCCGGTGACGATCGCGACCCGGCCCGAGAGATCAAACTGTCCGTTTCTCATTGTTGTTGTCCGCTGTGGTTTGAATCCGGTCGCGAGAGTGCCTGATCGTCACAGGCCTGACCAGATCGGGCGCGGCCGGTCGGCCCTGCAGCAAAAGGGTGCGCGGGAGATTGCTCCCGGAAGTGTTCAGGCAACAAAAAAGCCCCGGACAATGCCGGGGCTTTTCGTCTGCTGGATCAGCAGGGATCAGTCTGTAGCTCAGTACTTGGCAACAACCGGACCGGTCCAGTTGAAGCGGTAGACCAGCGAGGTGCTGATGGTCTGCACCAGCGGCTTGAAGGTGATGTCGCGACCGTTCGAGATGTTGGTGACGTCAGCCAGCTCAGAGATGTTCTTGCTGTCGTAGTAGGCGGCGCGATATTCGGTCTTCATGAACCAGCCCGGCGCGGTGATGCCGAAGATGTTCAGGTTGTTCTCGACGCCGCCGCCAACGAACCAGCCGCTGCGGTCAAAGCCGTCGGTGTGCCCGCCGACCGGGAGCGCGGTCGCGGTGTTGAACAGAGTGGTGCCCTTCCAGTGCGAGCTGGAGTAGCCGGCGTTGACGTAGGACAGAACGTTCGGCGCGATCAGGTAACCGAGGCGTGCACCGACGGCCCAGTTATAGTCGTTCTTGATGGTACCGGCGACGCCGAGGCCCTGATCCTGGATCGTGCCCTTCAGGCTGCCGAACTGACCGTCGGCGAATACGCCGAGGACCCAGCTGTTGGCGGTCTGCCAGTCATAACCGGCACCGACAGTGCCGTACCAGCCATCGCCGCCCTGGCGCTGGTTGAAGCCGAGGATCGGCGCGCCGGTGACGGTCGACTGCACGCCGGTGTCAGCGTCCCAGACGCCGCCGCCGCCGCCGCCGAAGATGTAGAAACCGGTCCAGCTCGGCGCCATCGCGATCGGGGCCGGAGCCTTGGTGTAGGGGCGGGCGGCCAGATCGGCAGCCGACGCGGAACCCGTCATCGCAGCAACCGCGGTCAGAGCGAGCAAAATCTTCTTCATATCCAAATCCTCGACTAGCGTTCGATCGGGTCGCTGACGGGAGTGCGCTGGCACCGATTCCCGAAACTCATGTTGGGGACTATACGTGGTTCCGCCGGAAATGCTGTTGCGGGTGAGACACAACCGCCCGAAAACGAAGCCGCCGACGCTCTCCAAACAGCCGAATGAAAAACGGCCGCCCCGAGCGGAGGCGGCCAAAAAATCGTTTCAGATCAGCCGGTTGGGCTTAGACGTCGAGCAGGTCGTCGCTGGCGAATTCGGCCTTGTCGGAGATGAAGGCAAAGCGGGCTTCCGCCTTGGTTCCCATCAGCCGCTCGACCGAGTCGGCGGTGCCTTCGCGATCGTCGGCCAGCAGCACCACGCGCAGCAGCGTGCGCTTGGTCGGATCCATCGTGGTTTCCTTGAGCTGCGCGGGCATCATTTCGCCGAGGCCTTTGAAGCGATTCACCTCGACCTTGGCGTTGGCGTTGAATTCGCTCTTGAGCAGCTCTTCCTTGTGCGCGTCGTCGCGGGCGTAGACCGACTTGGTGCCGTGCTTGAGTTTGTAGAGCGGCGGCACTGCCAGATAGAGATGCCCCTCGTCGATCAGCCGCGGCATTTGCCGGTAGAAGAAGGTGATCAATAGCGAAGCGATGTGCGCGCCGTCGACGTCGGCGTCGGTCATGATGATGATGCGCTGATAGCGCAGATCCTCTTCACGGTAATGCGCGAGCGTGCCGCAGCCGATCGCCTGCACGAGATCGGAGAGCTGCGCGTTGGCGGTCAGCTTGTCCTTGCCGGCCGATGCGACGTTGAGGATCTTGCCGCGCAATGGCAGCACGGCCTGCGTCTTGCGGTCGCGCGCCTGCTTGGCGCTGCCGCCGGCCGAGTCGCCTTCGACGATGAAGAGTTCGGAGCCTTCGGTGCCGGCGTCGGAGCAGTCGGCGAGCTTGCCGGGCAGGCGCAGCTTCTTGCCGGCGGTCTTGCGCGCGGTTTCCTTTTCCTGGCGGCGGCGCAGCCGTTCCTCGGCGCGATCGATCACGAAATCGAGCAGCCGGTTGGCCTGGTTCGGGTTGCCCGACAGCCAGTGATCGAACGGGTCCTTCATCGCCTGTTCGACGATGCGCTGCGCTTCGGCGGTGGCGAGGCGATCTTTGGTCTGGCCCTGGAATTCGGGCTCGCGCACGAACACCGAGAGCATGACGGCCGCGCCACCATCACGTCTTCCGAGGTGATGGAGCTGCGCGCTTGCCTTGGCCGGCGCGTTCGGCGTGGTCCTTCAGGCCGCGCAGCAGCGCGCTGCGCAGGCCGGATTCATGCGTGCCGCCGTCGGGCGTCGGCACCGTGTTGGTGTAGGACGACAGGAAGCCATCTGCATCGGCCGTCCAGGCGACAGCCCATTCGCACGCGCCATGCGCGCCGCTGCGGCCGGATTTGCCGGAGAAGATATCCTGATGCACCAGCGTGTCGGCGTGGATCGCCGCGGCGAGATAATCCTTCAAGCCGCCGGGGAAGTGGAATTTTGCTTCTGCCGGGACGTCCTCGACGCCCTTCAGCAGTTCCTGGTCGCAGTGCCAGCGAATCTCGACGCCGCCGAACAGATACGCCTTCGAGCGCGTCATCTTGAACAGGCGCTGCGGCTTGAACGCCGCCTTGGCGCCAAAGATGTCGGTATCAGGCTTGAAGCGGATCCGCGTGCCGCGGCGGTTGTTGACCTTGCCGAGGTCCTCGAGCTTGCCCTTGGGATGGCCGCGCTCGAAGGTCATGCGATGCAGCTGCCCGCTGCGCGCGACCTCGACCTCGAGCCGCGAGGAGAGCGCGTTGACCACGGAGACGCCGACGCCGTGCAGGCCGCCCGAGGTCTCGTAGACCTTGGAGTCGAACTTGCCGCCCGAGTGCAGCGTGCACATGATGACTTCGAGCGCCGACTTCTTCGGGAATTTCGGATGCGGGTCGACCGGAATGCCGCGGCCATTGTCGGTCACGGTCAGGAAGCCGTCGGCGGTCAGTTCGACGTCGATGAAGGTGGCGTGACCGGCCAGCGCCTCATCCATGCAGTTGTCGATCACCTCGGCGAACAGGTGGTGCAGCGCCTTCTCGTCGGTGCCGCCGATATACATGCCGGGGCGCCGACGGACCGGTTCCAGGCCCTCCAGGACCTCGATGTCAGCTGCGGTATAGCCGGCTTCGGCGCCTCCCGCGGGCCGGGAAGCGGCCTTCGCCG
Organism: Bradyrhizobium viridifuturi; assembly: GCF_001238275.1. Lineage (GTDB taxonomy): Bacteria > Pseudomonadota > Alphaproteobacteria > Rhizobiales > Xanthobacteraceae > Bradyrhizobium > Bradyrhizobium viridifuturi. Next base: position 75,185 of record NZ_LGTB01000027.1, on the reverse strand, counting down.
GGGTGCGCGCCTTCTGTTCCGGCGCTCCGAACAGATCGTCAGCAGATTTGCTTTTGGCGTTCGACTTCAATGATTTGGCCATGTTTCTTCAAGTGGCGCGCCAGTCCTGGCGCGGCGAATCGGTTGCTCTGACTATGCCACGGAACGGGCTGCCAATGGGGGCGACCGCGCCTCGGGCCCGGCCGTCTCCATAGATAGGAGCCTGCGATTACGCCCGCGAGGTGCGGAATACAACGACCGTGAACAGGGCCATTGCCGCGACCACCATCAGCGATCCCACGATGGGCGCTGCCTCGAACGCTGGACCTTCCAACAGCACGGCGGCCACGCCGGCCGGAAACAGCACGCCACCGATGATATGGAGCCAGCCCTGGATTTTAGCCAGCAGCATGCGGCCGGCCGCCGGCACCAGCCGGTAGTACAGGCCGAACAGGAACAGCAGCACGCCGCCGACCAGATTGAGATGCGCGTGCGCCGGCCCCAGCGTGAAGTCGTGCTGGATACCCATTGCGATGCCCGCGAGCATTCCGAACAGCAAGACGACAACGCCCACGCACATCATCAGCGACCCGATCATCCAGTATTTCCTTTTTCTTGTGAGGGAGATGCCAGCCAGCCGGACCGCAGGGGCCTTACCGGAAATCACGTTTGATCCCCGCCTTTGTGACTTGATGTCACGCAATGGGCTGGCTTACCTGTTCTTAGGCTGCGTGCCGCTAGAAAGGTTCATTCGAGGTTCAACGGAGCGGAAGGCACACGACGAGATGGAAGACTTTGCGCGGGCCCTGGCCGAATTCGTCCGCCACCACCAGGCCTGGGCCGCTCCGATCGTCATGTTGCTGGCGTTCGCTGAATCACTCGCCTTCATTTCGTTGCTGGTGCCCGCCTGGGGCGCGCTGGTTGCGATCGGCGCCTTGATCGGCGTCAGCGGAATCAATTTCTGGCCGATCTGGATCGCGGGCGGCATTGGCGCCGCGCTCGGCGACTGGGTCTCCTACTGGTTCGGCTATCGCTACAAGGAGCAGGTCGCGCAGATGTGGCCGCTGTCGCGCTATCCGGAGATCCTGCCGCGCGGCGAAGCCTTCGTGAAGACCTGGGGCGTGCCCAGCATCTTCATCGGCCGCTTCTTCGGTCCGCTCCGCGCCTCGGTGCCGCTGGCAGCCGGCATTTTCGAGATGTCGTACTGGCAGTTCCAGATCGCCAATTTCGTCTCCGCGCTGGTCTGGTCGGCGGCGCTCCTTTTGTTCGGCGACGTCATTGCCCAGGCCCTCGAATGGATGTGGCGCGCGGTGTAGCGGGAGCCGGAATAAGGCTGCAATGCAGGGGTTAGGCGGGATGACAAGTGCTCGTGATGCCACCATCGCGCGAGCATCGAAACGTTGTTACAACCGCGTCACCAAGCGCGAGTTCATCGGGCGCCATTTCACTGGGAGGACAACACATGGAATTGACACGACGTCACGCTCTCGCCGGCGCTGCCGGCATCGCCGCTGCACCGTTGTTGCCGGCGCTCCCGGCCAATGCCGCGTCGCCCGCGGCCGACAAGCAGGCGCCGAGCTTCTATCGCTACAAGGTTGGTGACATCACGGTCACCGCGGTGTCCGATGGCAAGACCGTCTTCAAGCTGGAGGACTCCTTCATCCCGAACGCGAAGCGGGACGACGTCAACGCGGCGTTGGACAAGGCGTTCATGCCGCGTGACATGGTGACGATCTGGTACGCGCCGCTGGTGCTCAATACCGGCGGCAAGCTGGTCGTGATCGACACCGGCAATGGCGCGCTGGCCAAGGCCAGTTCCAAGGGCGCCAACGGTCTGTTCGCCGACAATTTCGTCGCAGCCGGATTCGATCCCAAGAATGTCGACATGGTCGTGATCTCGCATTTCCACGGCGATCACGTGAACGGCTTGCTCACCGCCGAGGGCGCGCCGGCGTTCCCGAACGCCGAAGTGCTGGTGCCGGCGACCGAATGGAAGTTCTGGATGGACGATGGCGAGATGAGCCGGGCGCCGGCCGGCCGCATGCAGGGCCTGTTCAAGAACAACCGCAACATCTTCGAGGCTGCCCTCAAGAAGAAGGTCAGCCCCTATGAATGGGGCAAGGAGATCGCGCCGGGCCTCACCTCGGTCGAGGCTGTCGGCCATACGCCGGGCCACACCTCCTACGTGCTGGCCTCGGGTTCGGAGAAGGTCTTCATCCAGTCCGACGTCACCAACAATCCGTATCTGTTCGCGACCAATCCCGGCTGGCACGCGTTCTTCGACCAGGACGCCGACGTCGCCGAGAAGACCCGCCGCCGCGTCTACGACATGATCGTCGCGGAGCGGCTCCAGGTGCAGGGCTTCCATTATCCGTTCCCGGGCCTCGGTAATGTGGTGAAGGACGGCAGCGGCTACCGTGTCGTGCCGGCTCCGTGGAATCCGGTGATCTAGACTTAGCGGGGCATTCCGGGGCGGTGCGTGAGCATCGAACCCGGAATCTCGCTCCGTAATCTCTAGTTCCCCGATGCGCAATTGCGCATCTGAGGTTCGCGCGCAAGGCGCGCGCCCCGGAATGACGAGACTACATCTTGACGCAAGAGGGGCGCGGCCCTATAGCCGCGCGCATGATCAACGCCGCGACCATCATCATCGCCCGCCGCCGCCGCATTCTCGCGGTATGGGCGGTCGCTCGCGTTTAAGACCATCGCCTCTGCCGCCGGATCTGATCCCGCGGCGCTCTCCTCAAAAAGACACGCGGTTCGATCTGGCGGCTCCTCGTTATGCAGGAGTTTCGACCATGTATACGCCGCAGCCTTTCAAGCCCGACCGTGCCGCAAGCCTCGCCTTCGCTGAGGCGCGCGGCTTCGGCCTTGCCTGCGCGTGGGACGGCGGCAAGCCGATCGCCTCCGCGCTGCCGTTCTATCTGACCTACGCCGCCGACGGCACGCCGCGGGCGCTGTTTCATGTTGCCCGTCACAATCCGCTGGTAAAGCTGGCGGGCGGGGTACCCTGGCTGCTGGCCGTCACCGGCGCGACGCCTATGTTTCGCCGGACTGGTACGTGTCACCCGATCAGGTGCCGACCTGGCTCTATCAGGCGGTGCATCTGACCGGGCCGGTGCGGACACTGTCGGATCAGGAGCTTGCCGTTCAGATCGACGCACTGAGCGCCAAGTTCGAGGGCCGGCTGCTGCCGAAAAAGCCGTGGGTGTCGGGCAAGATGACCGCCGCGCGGCTGGAAGCAATGAAGAAGGCCATCGTGGGTCTGGAGATGACGGTGGAAGAGGTGGAGGGCAGCTTCAAGCTGAACCAGCACAAGTCCGAAACCGATTTCGCGGCGGTCGGCGACGCGCTCGCTCTGCAGGCCGAAGCCGGTGCCCGGGACATCGCTGCCTTGATGCGCGAGGTGCGCCCGCAGGCTTTCGCGACAATACAGACCGAACTGACTGCGCTTCCGAGGGGCGAGTGATGACGAAGAAGAAAATCGGAATTTTGGGCGCGTCCGGCTACACCGGCTCCGACGCGGTGCGGCTGTTGGCGCGGCACCCGAATGCCGAGATCACCGCGCTTACCGCCAACACCCATGCCGGCAAGACGATGAGCGAGGTGTTTCCTCACTTCTTCATGCTCGACCTGCCAAGACTCGTGGAATGGGAAAAGGTCGACTGGACGCGGCTCGATGCCGTGTTCTGCGGACTGCCGCACGGGACGACGCAAGAGATCATCGCCGCGGTGCTGAAAGCCAATCCCGCAATCAAGATCCTCGATATGTCCGCGGATTTCCGGCTGCGCGACAAGGACAGCTACGCGCAATGGTACGGTCATGAGCACCGGGCGCTCGAATTGCAGGACGAGGCCGTCTATGGGCTGACCGAGCTCTACCGGGAGAAGATCACGGCCGCGCGGCTGGTGGCCTGTCCCGGCTGCTATCCGACGGCGGTGCTGCTGGCGCTTGTTCCGCTGGCGAAGGCAAAGCTGATCGACGTCGACGATATCATCATCGACGCAAAGTCGGGCGTGACCGGCGCCGGACGCGGACTGAAGCAGAACACGTTGTTCAGCGAGGCCGGCGAAGGGTTGTCGCCCTATTCGATCGGAAGCCATCGACACTCGGCGGAGATCGAGCAGGAGATCGGCGCAGCCGCCGGCTCGGCCGTGACGGTGAACTTCACCCCGCATCTCATTCCGATGGCGCGTGGTGAGTTCTGCACATCCTATGTCAAGCTCAACGGGGCTACGCCGGACGATTTGCGCGCCGAACTGGAAAAGGCCTACGCCAACGAGCCGTTCGTGCATGTGACGAAGAAGGGCGTGCTGCCACAGACGCAGAACGTGCGTGGTTCGAACTACGTTCAGATCGGTGTCGTCGCCGACCGGATCAAGAACCGCGCCATCGTGCTCTCGACGCTCGATAATCTCGTGAAGGGTTCGGCCGGACAGGCGATCCAGAACATGAACCTGATGTTCGGCTTGCCCGAAACCACCGGACTGGAGCAGATCGCGTTGTTTCCGTGAGCGGGGGTTGTTGTCGCGGACGAGGATGCGCTCAATCTATGGCAGCACAGGCGCGGCCAGATGTGTTAGCAAACCAAACGAATGAGCTTGAAAGGAACGTGCCATGACCCTCACCGATACCGATCAGCCGAAGACCAAGGGCGGTGCGACCAAGACCGTGTTCGTCGATGGCGCGTCCGGCACCACCGGCCTCGGCATCCAGGAGCGGCTGCATTCGATCGGCGACGTCGCGGTGAAGCATATCGCCGAGGACAAGCGGAAGGATGCCGGTGCCAAGCGTGCGCTGATGGAGGAGGTGGATCTCGTGATCCTCTGCCTGCCTGACGATGCCGCCAAGGAGACCGTCGCGCTGATCGACACGATGGGGAATTCAGCGCCGAAGGTGCTCGACGCCTCGACCGCCTATCGCGTCGCGCCGGACTGGGCCTATGGCTTTGCGGAGCTCGCGCCCGGCCAGGCCGACAAGATCCGCAACGCGCCGAAGGTCTCCAATCCCGGTTGCTATCCGACCGGCGCGATCGCGCTGCTGCGGCCGATCGTCGATGCCGGGCTGCTGCCTGCCGATTATCCCGTCACCATCAACGCGGTGAGCGGCTATTCGGGCGGCGGCAAGTCGATGATTGCGAGCTTCGAGGACGGCTCGGCACCGGCCTTCCACCTCTACGGCCTCGGCTTGGAGCACAAGCACGTGCCGGAGATGCAGCTGTACTCGCATCTGACGCGGCGGCCGCTGTTCGTCCCGTCGGTCGGCAATTTCCGGCAGGGCATGCTGGTGTCGGTGCCGCTGCAGCTCGACGCGCTGCCGGGCAAGCCTGATGGAGCCGATCTGCAGGCCGTTCTGGCGAAGTGGTATGCCGGCAGCAAATACGTCACCGCGATGCCGCTGCAGAACGAGGCCGCCGCGGGCGGGAAGATCGAGCCGGAAGCGCTCAACGAGACCAACCAGCTCGAGCTCTACGTGTTTGCCGGCGACAAGCATCGCCAGGCGGTGCTGGTCGCCCGGCTCGACAATCTGGGCAAGGGCGCCTCGGGTGCCGCGGTCCAGAACATGCGGCTGATGCTCGGGCTCTCCGACATCTGACGGCACGCACCGTGGACGACGCCACGCTGCAATTCTACCGGCGCAATGCCGAGGCCTATGCCGGGTGGGCGAAAGCACCGTCCACCCGGTTGATCGGCTTTCTCAAGCTGTTGCCGCCGGGCGGGGCGATCCTCGAACTCGGCTGCGGCGCCGGCAATCATGCCGCCGTCATGCTTGCCGAAGGCTTCGTGCTGCGCGCGACCGACGGCTCACCCGAGATGGCCGAGGTCGCGGCGCGTCGCATCAATCACCCCGTCGAGGCGATGCTGTTCGATGAGCTAAGGGATCGCGAGGCCTATGACGGCGTCTGGGCTAGCGCCTGCCTGCTGCACGTGCCGCGCGACGAATTGGCCGGCATCGTCGGCCGCATCCATCGCGCGCTGAAACCCGGTGGCGTCTTCTACGCGAGCTACAAGATCGGCCATGGCGACGGCCGTGACAGCATCGGCCGCTACTACAACTATCCCGAGGCCGACTGGCTGGCGGCGACCTACGCATCGTCAGGTGCTTGGACGCAAGTCTCGTCCGACACCAGCGAGATCAGGAGCTTTGACGAAGCGCCGGCGACGATGCTGCATATCGTCGTGCGCAAAGCCGGGTGACCAGGTCGTGTACTCATAAAGCGGCCGGCCGCCTGATGTCCGCTCAACCGCAACAGCGGCGGAAAGGCGGACATCTCTCGGGGCCGCAAAAGGGCCATGAGCCGACATTCAGCGAAACGTGAGCACAGATGCCTGAGCCACGTGATGCCCGCCTGGGTGTTTACTGAGCCGTCAGGTTCGACGCCCCCTGAACCTTGGTGATGGGCGGCGGATTCCACTTGCCGGTGAGAGCGTCCGGTTTTGGGGCATAGACGCGCATCGTCAAGTTGAACGGCCCCTTCGGCGCGGGCAGCCAGTTGACCTCTTTATCCGATCCCGGGCTCTCGTTCTGGAAGTAGAGGTCCAGCGAGCCGTCTGGGTTGTATTTGAACGGCATCCAGCTACTCACCGCAAAGCGATTAAGACTGTTTGCAACCTGAAAGCCGCTACTGTCGTAGAGTGTGAGCGACCAAAAGGCATTTGCCGGCGGCGTCGCGCCCTTGTCGAAGTGGATGGTGTATTTGCTTGCGCCGTCGAGCGGCTTGCCGGTTTCATCGGCGAGGTTGAGCGGGTAGATCGCATCTTCCGGTACGTTCGCGCCGAGGCCAAGCTGCGCGATAATGGCGCGCTTGAGGTAGTAGTTGCCGTACACGCCCATCGTATCGGTATTCATCGACCAACCGTTTGCGATCCTGGCGATCGTTGGCACTTTCCACTCCATGAGTTGTTGCCCGGCCGCCGGCGCATCCTCCAGCGCCTTCTTCACCACGGGATCAAGCTTGCTGATGTCCAGGCTCTTGCCCGGCTCAATGCCGATCCGCTTCATCTGGGCAATAATCGGCTGGTCAGTGAGGTGGGGCGGTTGCAGCTTGAGAAGTTCGGACGCATAGACGAAGTAATCACCGCCCTTCATGCTATCGACCTGGGTTTTTGGAGGCGTCTTCATATCGATCGTCGGATCGATTTTCACCTCCACGGGCTTGGACGGTTTGCCCCATTCCGAGAGTGGCGTGATTTTATAACCGGCCTGAATTTTGTGAACCGCATCGTAATCCGGCGGTCCGTCAGTTTTGGTGCGACCGATAATCCAGACGTACGGGGTCGGCGCTTCGATTTGGATAAATCCCGCCGGTAAGTTTCCGCTCCAGCCGCGCGGCGTGACGAGGAAATTGCGCGCTTGCGTTCCCGTTGTGCGCCAACCGGGCGAAGCAAATACGTCCGTCCACATATCGAGCATCGGCAGAAGATAATAACGCCCATCCGTGTCCGGGACCGAGAGGACCATCGGCTCCCTGGTGAGGTCGAGGTACCCGGTAGAATACAACGTATCGAAATTTGGTCGGACGACCTGCCTCATGTCGGCTGTGGGAAAGGTCGGAACGTGGGAAAATGAATTCATGGGGGCGCCGTACCCTTTGCCGGGCTCGACATTCGTAAGCTGTTTGCGGGTCACATCCATGCTCACCAGAGGATAGAAGTAGACGTAGGCATCCCTGGCAATGGATTGCGCCTCCTGCTCGGTGACGGTGCTCTGCGCCTGGGCAGCGAGGGAGACGACAGGCAAAAGCACAAGACCCAGGAGCAAACTACCAATCGTGCTCTTTCTCATGAGGCCTCCCAGCTTAGCACCGCGCGAGATGTCCCGCGCTTCGGGTCCGACAGAATCGAAACCATTGCAGGAGCCGTGGGCACGGCATTGATACGGATCAAACGACACGCAGGCGCCCGACGATGTTCCCGCGATGCCCGGCCGTCCGGACGCGCCGGCTTACGATTGGAGACAGTCCTTCCGGCCCGCCGGCGAGCTGAAAGCAACGAGATCAACGCCGAGCGAATGGGTTGGCGATCGTGTTGTAGACGGCCCTATGGCACTCGGTGCGGACGCCTATGCCCCCGTCACCTCGTAAACGGTATGGGCAACATACTCTCGTTGACGCCTTTCGCCGTACCGTTCTTTGCGGCCGATCTGATCGATGCAAAGAACCGCGACGACTTATGGGGCGCGGCCAAGGCGGCGGCAGGTATGGTGCCGGGAGGTGGCGCGGGGAAGCAACTGGCAATGGATATCGAGTCGCGCATGGCGCGAGCCAGTGAAATGGGCTTCAGGACTGAGACGCCTCTTTATCACGGTACTGGGCGGACATTCGACGCAATAAAAAGCGTCCCCACAGATGCGCCGGGACAGGTATTACCCGGAGTTTCGCTAAGTCTGAATCCAGAGATTGCGAGCGAGTTTGCGTTGCGGGCCCCGGATCGCGGCCCGCGAATATCCGCAGGTGTATAAACTTCTTCACCGGGCGGAGAATCCGGCAACTCTAAAATGGACTGGTGACGAGGATTTTCGGGCGGTGTCTGCGACAATTCGGGACGCCTTCGATCGAGGACACGATTCAGTATTGATCCGCAATTATACTACCGCTGGTAGAAAACGGGAGAACATATTGATCGTGCGGGACGGCAATCAACTGCGTTCCGCGAATGCTGCCTTCGACCCTGCCAAGCGAAATAGTCTGAACCTGATGTACGGGGTGCGAGGAGCAGTTTCCCTTGCCGGTGAATTCGCAGCAGCGATCGCGATGGCGTGATCTCGCCGCCACCCGCTCGGCGCGCAGGAGGGTGGGCGGCCATCGATGCGACTTTCGCCGGTTACACGCATGATCAAGACGACCGGCGAGGCGCCGGCGGCAGGTATCGTCGTGCGCGGGTAAGACACAAGCGCCGGCGCGGCGGTTGCCGCCGCCGGCGTGACCGCGCGGTTCAGACGATCTTGAAGATCGCGAGCGCCAGCACGGCCTGGGCGAGGAAGCCCACCGTGAAGGCCAGGGTGCGGAACACCGGCAGGCCGAGCGTGTAGACGATCAGATGGGCGACGCGGGCCCAGAAATAGACGGCGCAGGCCAGCACCGTCCATTTGGTGGAGTAGTCGGCTGCGTTGAGGATCAGGACCAGCGGCGCGAAGATCACGAGGTTCTCGACCGCGTTGTCATGCGCGAACATCAGCCGGTTGGCCCATTCGGCTTGGGGCTTGTCGGTGCGCGAGGGGTTGCCCATCGCGCCGGAGAGGCCGCGCACCTGGCAGCGGTTGATGATGTAGGGGATCCACAACAGCCCGGTCAGGATCACCGTCAGCGACAGCCAGAACAGTTCGCGCGTCATCGTCTCCCCCTCACGTGAATTCGATTCCCGACCGCCGGGATCGTCCGTTTATAGCTGAGCGGAAGAGTTGGCGCTACGCGCGGACGCGGACATAGCTGCCCGGAGCGTCCTCGAGCACCTGCGCCCCGTTCGAGCCCACCATGCGTGCCGGCACCGTCTCCGGATCATGGCTCTCCAGCCAGTTGCGCCAGTCGGGCCACCACGAACCCTTGTGCTCCTCGGCGCCCTTCAGCCAGTCGGCGAGCTTCATGTCCTTGATGTTGTCGTTGGTCCAGTACTGGTACTTCTTCGAGGCGGGCGGGTTGACCACGCCGGCGATATGGCCGGAGCCGGACAGCACGTATTTCACCGGTCCGCCGAAGAACTGCGAGCCGTACAGCACCGATTCCGCCGGTGCGATGTGATCCTCGCGTGCGGCGAGGTTGTAGATGGGAACCTTCACCTTCGACAGATCGAGCAGCGTATTGTCGAGCACCATGGTGCCGGTCGACAGCCGGTTCTCCAGATAGCAGTTGCGCAGATAGTAGGAATGGTTCGAAGACGGCATCCGCGTCGCATCCGAATTCCAGTGCAGCAGATCGAACGAGGAGGGCGGTTGGCCCTTCAGGTAGTTGTTCACGACATACGACCAGATCAGGTCGTTCGAGCGCAGCATGTTGAAGGCCATCGCCATCTTGCTGCCCTCGAGCACGCCGGATTCCTGCATGTCGCGTTCGAGCGCCGAGATCTGGTCCTCGTCGACGAAGACGAGCAGATCGCCGGCGTGGGTGAAGTCGACCTGCGCAGCAAAGAACGTCGCCGACGTCACGCGCTGGCGGCGCTTCTCGGCGAGGTAGGCGAGCGTCGAGGCGAGCATGGTGCCGCCGACGCAATAGCCGGCGGTGTGCACCTTCATCTCGCCGGTAACCTTCTCGATCACGTCCATCGCCGTGAGCGGGCCCTCGGTCATGTAGTCGGCCCAGGTCTTCTTGCCGAGTTCCTTGTCCGGATTGACCCAGGAGATCACGAACACCGTGATGCCCTGGTCGACGCACCATTTGATGTAGGATTTCTCAGGACGCAGATCGAGGATGTAGAACTTGTTGATCCAGGGCGGCACGATCAGCAGCGGCGTGCGCAGCACGTTCTCCGTTGCCGGCGAATACTGGATCAGCTGCATCAGCTCGTTCTGGTAGATCACCTTGCCCGGTGTCGTCGCCATGTTGACGCCGACCTCGAGGTTGCTCGAATCGGACTGGCGGATCTTCAGCGTGCCGTGGCCGGCCTCGATATCCTCGGCCAGCATCTTCATGCCGCGCACCAGATTGTCGCCATTGGTCTCGACCGTGGCGCGCAGCACCTCCGGATTGGTCAGGACGAAGTTCGACGGCGCCAGCGCGTTGGTGATCTGCTGGACGTAGAATTCGGCCTTCTTTCGCGTGTGCGGGTCGATGCCGTCGGCGTCGTTGACCAGCTGCTGCGCCCATTTCGAGGTCAACAGGTAAAGCTGCAGGATGAAGTCGAAGAACTGATTCGACTTCCACTCCGGGTCCTGGAAGCGCTTGTCGCGCGGAGCGGGCGCGATCGCGGGCTTGGCGTCGGCTTCGCCGGCCATGCGGCGCACCGCCGAGCCCCAGAGATCGAGGTAATCCTTGCCGAGCTGCATCTGCAGCGACGAGGCGCGCTCCTTGTCCGACAGCCAGTATTCGGCGATCACGCTGAAGGTCTTGATGACCTCGCCGAACTCGTTCGGCGGCTTGTCGCGGACTTCCCCGCTCTGCCGCGGCTTGAGATAGGCTGCCAGCGCCTGGCCGCTGCTCTCCATCGCCCGCGCGATGTTCATGGCGAAGGCTTCGGCGTTGAATTTCGGGGGGGCTTGGGTATCGGTGCTGACGTTGCTCATTTCAGGGACAATATCGCGTCGTTTAGGGGGCGTCATCGCGCGGTGCGGCAACGAAAATCAGTGAAAATCAGACGTTTCGCTCTGTTGCGGTGCGACAAAAAATCTTTGTTCCGTCATATTGAAGCCTCAGGGGTCGCTTTTGCTGTTCACGCTTTAAGCGTTTCGGGCGACAATGGTTTGAAACGCTGAAGCCAGGATTAACGCAGCGGGGACGCTGCAAGGCTCGTACCAGTGCGACCCGTGTCGGCAACCGTGCCACGTGCGCGCTAGCTTGTTGGGGACAATTCGGCGCATGCCGATCGATCGAAAGAACAGGGGGCTCGCGGCCGCAGTGCTGCTCGCGTCATCGCTGGCGCTGGGCGGCTGCTCGAGCACGATCGCCGATATGGCGATGCCGGCCGATGCGCCGGCGCGGCAAAAGGATGCCAACGGCTACCTCCCGGTCCATGACCTTCCGCCCGACCGCGCCGATCCGACGATCAAGCCGGCGGACCAAGCCAAGATCGAGCAGGAGCTGATCGCCGCGCGCGAGCACCAGGCCTCGACGGCGGCCCAGGCCGGCAAGTAAGGCCCCACCAGGCGGCCGATCAGCGCTGGCGCCGCCCGGTGTCCGTGCTAAAAGAAATCCAATTCAACCGCAGATCCGGGCACAGCCCCCAGATCGCGCCCCTGAATTCGCTCTAAGTCATTGATTTGGTGTGATTTCTGGAGGAGGCCGTTGAGGCTCCGCAAAGCCAGCAAAGGGGGCGATTCTGGCATCGCGGTTGTCGGAGCAAGGGTCCCATGGAAGATTTTTACCGCATTCGCCGTTTGCCGCCTTACGTCTTTGAAAAGGTCAACCAGGCCAAGGCGGCCGCGCGCAACGCCGGGGCCGACATCATCGACATGGGCATGGGCAATCCGGACCTGCCGACCCCGCCGCATGTGATCGAGAAGCTCAAGGAGACGCTGGGCAAGCCGCGCACCGACCGCTACTCGGCCTCCCGCGGCATCAACGGCCTGCGCAAGGCCCAGGCCGCCTATTACGCGCGTCGCTTCGGCGTCAAGCTCAACCCCGACACCCAGGTCGTGGCCACCCTCGGCTCGAAGGAGGGGTTTGCCAACGTTGCGCAGGCGATCACCGCGCCCGGCGACGTCGTGCTGTGCCCGAACCCGAGCTACCCGATCCATGCCTTCGGCTTCCTGATGGCGGGCGGCGTGATCCGCTCGGTGCCGTCGGAGCCGACACCGCAATTCTTCGAGGCGGTCGAGCGGGCGATCATCCATTCGATCCCGAAGCCGATCGCGCTGATCGTCTGCTATCCATCGAACCCGACCGCCTATGTCGCCGACCTCGACTTCTACAAGGATCTCGTCGCGTTCGCGAAGAAGCACGACATCTTCATCCTGTCCGATCTCGCCTACGCCGAAGTCTATTTCGACGAGGACAAGCCGCCGCCGTCGGTGCTGCAGGTGCCCGGCGCGCTCGACGTCACCGTCGAATTCACCTCGATGTCGAAGACGTTCTCGATGGCCGGCTGGCGCATGGGCTTTGCAGTCGGCAATGAGCGCATCATCGCAGCGCTGGCGCGGGTCAAATCCTACCTCGATTACGGCGCCTTCACGCCGGTGCAGGTGGCGGCGACCGCCGCGCTGAACGGTCCCGACGACTGCATCCGCGAGATGCGCGACACCTACCGCAAGCGGCGCGATGCGCTGGTTGAGTCATTTGGCCGCGCCGGCTGGGACATTCCGCCGCCGCAGGCCTCGATGTTCGCCTGGGCGCCGCTGCCCAAGGCGTTCGAGGCGGTCGGCAGCATGCAGTTCGCGACCCTGATGGTGGAGAAATCCGGCGTCGTGGTGTCGCCCGGCGTCGCGTTCGGCGAGCACGGCGAAGGTTATGTCCGCATCGCGATGGTGGAGAACGAGCAGCGCATCCGGCAGGCCGCGCGCGGCGTGCGCCGCTTCCTTGAAAGCGGCATCGAAACGTTGCACAACGTCGTTCCTCTCGCCAACCGACGCTAATCCTTCCAGGTTGCTTAATCTCCAGGTCCCTTAAATCCATGGTCGCACCCCTGAACGTGGGCATAGCGGGGCTCGGCACCGTCGGTGCCGATGTCGTCCGCCTCATCGAAACGCAAGGACGGGCGCTGGCCGAGCGCAGCGGCCGGCCCATTCGCGTCGTCGCCGTCACGGCGCGCTCGAAAGCCAAGAAGCGCGGCCTCGACCTGCGCGGCATCGCTTGGGCGAAGAGCCCGCAGGCGCTGGCTGAGGATCCCAATATCGATTGCTTCGTGGAATTGATGGGGGGCGCCGGCGATCCCGCGCTGTCCGCGATCGAGACCGCGCTGAAGACGGGCAAGTCGGTCGTGACCGCCAACAAGGCGCTGATCGCCAAGCATGGGCTGCGTCTCGCCGCGGCCGCCGAGAAGCATGGCGGTGCGCTGAACTTCGAGGCCGCCGTCGGTGCGGCGATTCCGGTGGTAAAGACGCTGCGCGAAGGCCTTGCCGGCACCAGCGTCAACCGCGTCTACGGCATCCTCAACGGCACCTGCAACTACATCCTGACCCGGATGGAGCAGGAGGGTTTGTCGTTCGAGGAATGCCTGAAGGACGCCCAGCGTCTCGGCTACGCCGAAGCCAATCCGTCATTCGACGTCGATGGTCACGACACCGCACAGAAGCTTGCGATCCTGGCGAGCCTCGCCTTCGGAACCAAGGTTGCGGAAAGCGCGGTCTATGTCGAAGGCATCTCCTCGATCACGCCGGAAGACCTCAAGGCGGCCTCGGAACTCGGCTACCGCGTCAAGCTGCTCGGCGTTGCCGTCCGCACGGCAAAGGGCATTGAGCAGCGCGTGCACCCGACCATGGTGCCGAAATCATCCTCGATCGCGCAGGTGATGGGCGTCACCAATGCGGTCGCGATCGACGGCGAGGGGATTCCGCCGATCACGCTGGTCGGCCCGGGCGCCGGCGGCGGCGCGACCGCTTCGGCCGTGGTCGCCGACATCGCCGACGTCGCCCGCGGCATCCGCGCCAAGCCGTTCGGCCGGCCGGTCGAGCGGTTGCGCGACACCACCAAGGCGCCGATGGAACGCCATGAAGGTGGCTACTATATCCGCCTGATGGCGCGCGATCTTGCAGGCACTGCCGCAACAATCGCCACCCGGCTTGCGGAACAGAAGATATCTCTGGAATCCATCGTGCAGCGCCACCCGGATGGCGTCGATGTGAATGGAGCGGCCAAAAACCTTCACCGGTTCCGGTCATTCTGATTACCTATGCGACCAGCGAGGATGCCGTGCATCGGGCGCTGGCCGCAGTGCAGCGCGATAAGGTCATCAGCGGCCGGCCGCAGGTGATCCGGATCGAGAAAAACTAACGCATGGCCTGAACGGGTCGGGCGTGAGACGATTGATGCGGGCAGGCTGGCCTGTCCCCGAGGCTTAAGGAGTACGCCGATGTCGACCCATATTTCCGTTCCGCCGCAGATGCTGCTCGAGCGCATCCTGACGCTCGAAATCGTGCGCGTGACGGAGCGCGCGGCGGTGTCGGCCGCGCGGCTGCGCGGCCACGGTCAGGAGAAGGCCGCCGACAAGGCTGCGGTCGACGCGATGCGGCGCGAGCTGAACAAGCTGCCGATCGAGGGGACGGTCGTGATCGGCGAGGGCGAGCGCGACGAGGCGCCGATGCTGTTCATCGGCGAGAAGGTCGGCCTCAATGCCGGTCCCAAGGTCGACATCGCCGTCGACCCGCTCGAAGGCACCACGCTGTGCGCCAAGAACATGCCGGGCTCGATCGCCACCATGGCGATGGCCGACGGCGGCACGCTGCTGCACGCACCCGACGTCTACATGCAGAAGATCGCGATCGGTCCGGGCTACGCCAAGAACGTGATCGAGCTCGACGCGCCGCCGGCCGACAACGTCCGCCGCCTTGCCAAGGCCAAGGGCGTCGACCCGACCGCCATCAACGTGCTGGTGCTCGACCGTCCGCGCCATGCCGACATCATCAACAGCGTGCGCTCGACCGGCGCCGCCGTGCAGCTGATCACCGATGGTGACGTCGCCGGCGTCATCCACTGTGCCAAGCCGGACGAGACCGGCGTCGACATGTATATCGGCACCGGCGGCGCGCCGGAGGGCGTGCTCGCGGCGGTCGCGCTGCGCTGCATCGGCGGCCAGATGCAGTGCCGCCTGATCCTCGACACCGAGGAGAAGCGCGAGCGCGCGCACAAGATGGGGGTCATCGATCCGAAGATGATCTACGGCATCGAGGACATGGCAAAGGGCGATTGCCTGTTCGCCGCCACCGGCGTCACCACCGGCTCGCTGCTGACCGGCGTGAAGTTCAAGAAGGACGTGATCGAGACCGAGACGGTCGTGATGCGCTCGGTCACCGGCACCGTGCGCTACATCAAGGCCGAGCACCGCCAGCTCGAGAAGTTCCACCTCGACTAACCAAAGGCGGACTACGATCTCCGTCATTCCGGGCTCGACGCTTCGCTTCGGCCCGGAATGACGAACCAACAAGAACAACAAAGGGAGACGCGCATGTCCGATCTGTCCGGGGTCAAGGCGCTGGTGTTCGACGTGTTCGGCACGGTGGTCGACTGGCGCACCAGCCTGATCAACGACTTCACCAAATGGGGCGAGACGCGGGGCATCAATGCCGACTGGACCGCGCTGGTCGACGGCTGGCGCGCGGTCTATACGGCCTCGATGGACGAGGTGCGCAAGAACCCGCAGAACGGCTATGTCATCCTCGACGTCTTGCACCGCCGCTCGCTGGAGAAGCTGGTCGCGCAGCTCGGCATCAAGGGGCTGACCGAAGCCGACCTGCATCATCTGACGCTGGGCTGGCATCGCCTGCATGGGTGGCCCGACAGCGTCGCTGGCCTGACCCGGCTGAAGACGAAGTACATCATCTCGCCGCTCTCCAACGGCAATGTCGCGCTGCTGACCAACATGGCGAAGTTCGCAGGACTTCCCTGGGACCTCGTGATGTCGGCCGAGCTATTCGAGCATTACAAGCCCGATCCGGAAACCTATCTCGGCGCCGCGAAGCTGCTGTGCCTGCCGCCGGAGCAGGTGATGATGGTCGCCGCCCACAACTACGACCTCAAGCACGCGCAGAAGCACGGCCTGAAGACCGCCTTCGTGGCGCGGCCGACCGAGTACGGTCCGTTGCAGAAGGTCGATTTCGAGGCCACCGGCAGCTGGGACATCGTGGCCAAGGATTTCGGGGAAATCGCCAGCCGGATGGGCTGCTAGAACTGGCCTGGGATTCACTGAAGCGCTACGATTCCTGCTGAATGGACAAGGAATCATGACGCTCCACGCATCCGCACTGCCGATCGAGGCGCCACAGGCGTTCCTCGGCGTGACGCGGTCGCTGACCGGAAAGCTCTGGCGCGACCGGCTGGATGCGCGAGGGGCGGCGCGGGCGCTCGCGATCGTGCAGCGCTACAACCTGCCGGAAATGCTGGCGCGTGTGCTGGCGGGGCGCGACGTCGCAATCGACGAGGTTGCCGACTTCCTCGACCCGACCATCCGCAAGCTGATGCCGGATCCGTACACGATCACCGAGATGGAGCACGCGGCCAAGCGCATCGCGGATGCCGCGGTGCGCGGCGAGAAAGTTGCGATCTTCGGCGACTACGACGTCGACGGCGCCACCTCGGCGGCGCTGCTGACCTGGCATCTGCGTCATTGCGGGCTGGACCCGCTGATCCACATTCCCGACCGCATCTTCGAAGGCTATGGGCCGAACGTCGACGCCGTCCGCGCGCTGGCGGCCAAGGGCGCGACACTGCTGGTCACCGTCGATTGCGGCACCACCAGCATCGAGCCGCTGGCTGAAGCCAGGAAGCTCGGCATGTCGGTCGTGGTGATCGATCATCACCAGACCGGCGATGAATTGCCCGAGGTCGACGCGCTGGTGAATCCGAACCGGCCCGACGATCTCTCCGGGCTCGGTCATCTCGCCGCCGTCGGCCTGGTGTTCGTTACCCTGGTCGCCGTCAATCGCGAGCTGCGCCAGCGTGGCTTCTGGAGCCGTGAGATGCCGGAGCCGGACCTGCTCAGCGTACTGCACCACGTCGCACTCGGCACCGTCGCCGACGTCGCGCCGCTGATCGGGCTCAACCGGGCCTTCGTTGCAAAGGGCCTGATCGCGATGCGCCGCCGTGATCATGTCGGCCACACCGCGCTGATGGATGTGGCGCGGCTCAATGGCCCGCCGGAGGCCTGGCATCTCGGCTTCATGCTGGGGCCGCGGATCAATGCCGGCGGCCGCATCGGGCGCGCCGATCTCGGCGTGCGGCTGTTGCTCGAAGGCGACGTCTCGGAGGCGGCGCGGATCGCGGCCGAGCTCGACCGTCTCAACACCGAGCGGCGCGTGATCGAGCAGGCGGCTGAAGCCCAGGCCGAAGCGGAGGCACTGGCTTCGCTCGGGCTCGAGGACAAGGGCGCTGTCATCGTCACCGCGGCGGAAGGCTGGCATCCCGGCGTGGTCGGGTTGGTTGCGGCGCGGCTGAAAGAGAAGTTCGCGCGTCCCGCATTTGCGATCGCGCTCGAACCGGGCGGCATCGGCACCGGATCGGGCCGCTCGATCGGCGGCGTCGATCTCGGCAAGGCGGTGCGGCAGGCGGTGCATGACGGCCTGCTAATGAAGGGCGGCGGGCATGCGATGGCGGCGGGCGTCACGCTGCGCAAGGAGAAGCTCGCTGAATTTCGTGCCTACATGGAAAGCGCGCTGGCGGCCGACGTCGCCAACTCGCGCCACGAGAACGAGCTGTTCATCGATGGCGCCGTCACCGCACGCGCAGTGACGCCGGAATTTGCCGCGACGCTCAATCGCGCAGGACCGTTCGGCAGCGCCAATCCGGAGCCGGTGATCGCGCTGCCGTCGCACCAGCTGGTCTATGCCGACGAAGTCGGGCAGGCGCATTTGCGGCTGCGCTTCAAGTCCGGCGACGGTTCCATCGTCAACGGTATCGCATTCCGCTCCATCGGACAGAAGCTCGGCAGCGCCTTGACGCAAAATCGCGGTCAGCAATTGCACGTGGCGGGCTCTCTTGCAGTCGACCGTTGGCAAGGCACCGAACGTGTGCAATTCCGTGTCCTCGACGTCGCGGCGCCGGATCAGGGCCCGACGGTGATCCGATAAGAAACGTTGGAGAGGACATGTCTGGACAGGTTGAAGGCAAGGTCGCGCTGGTGACCGGCGGCGCATCTGGGATCGGCGAGGCGATCGTCGAATTGCTGGCGCAGGAAGGCGCGACCGTCATTGCGACCGATATCGACGAGTTGAGGGGGCCCGAGCTTGCCGCGCGGCTCACCAAGGCCGGACGCAAGGTGAGCTTCCTGCCGCAGGACGTCACCAGCGAGGAGCGCTGGATCGAGGTCGTCGCTGAGATCGGCAAGCGCCATGGCCGCTTGGACATCATGGTCTCCAACGCCGGCATCGGCATCGGCGCGCCCTCGATCGTCGAGATGTCGCTCGCTGATTGGCGCCGGCAGACTGCCATCAACATCGATGGCGTGTTTCTGTCGGTGAAGCATTCGCTGCCGCTGATGCGCAAGCATGGCGGCGGTTCGATCATCATGATGTCGTCGCTGGCCGGCCTGCGCGGTGCGGCGTCGCTCTCCGGCTACAGCGCGACCAAGGGCGCGGTGCGGCTGTTCGCCAAGTCGATCGCAATGGAATGCGCGCAGGTCGGCGATGGCATCCGCGTCAACTCCGTGCATCCCGGCATCATCGACACGCCGATCTGGGGTAAGATTCCGACCGGCGCGACGGGCGCCGGCCAGAACGCACCGATCGATCCGGAGGAGCGCGCAAGGTTCGCGACGCCGCTCGGCCGCGCCGGCCAGGCGATCGAGATCGCGCAGGGCGTGCTCTATCTCGCCTCGGATGCCTCGCGCTACGTCACCGGCAGCGAGCTTGTGATCGATGGCGGCATGAACGCCGGCGGCGTGGTGCGGCAGCCCTGAGCGGAGCAAGCATCGTCCACGCTGCGTGGACGACGGCGGCGCGTCTGACGCGTCATTGCGAGCGAGGCGAAGCGCTCCACGGTTCCGCATCCGCGGAGCGATGGATCGCTTCGTCGCGCAACTTCTCGCAATGACGAGGCTGGCTTTCGGATTCAGTCGTCAAACAGCAACGAGGATGTAAGTTCGCATTCCCACGGCAACTGGCTCGACGACGGAAGCACTGATTTGCCGCTGGATTGTCGTGTGGCACCCGTAATCGCGAACATCGTCAACATTGATCGTGCCGCGCAAACCTGGATGCTGCTCCGGGGGAAAGCCGGACAAGGCTCCAATCTACAAGGCGTCGTTGCCATGCTTGGCGCGCCATTTCGGGCCCGGGCCACGCATGTAGTAGCGCTCTGGACGGTAGGGATCGCGGGCTTTGTCGAGCAGCTCCCACCACTTCGCGATGGAGGTCTTCAGTGGCTGTTCAAGGACCAGGAGTGACTGTGTGATGGACATGGCGGCCTCTCAGTGTGGCTTGCCGAGCACGAAGGAGAAGGGCATCAAGAACACGTCGTCGCCCCGATCATCGCAGACATGCAGTACCCAGCTGCGCCAGTCCTCAGGACTAAGCTTCATGAGGAAAGAGCGCACGACGCCGGTGGCATGATCGTGGGCCTCGTTCAGATCGGCTATGGCGGCGCCGCATCGGTCGATCAATGTCCCCTTCGGGTGGGAGCAGTGGAAATAGAGCTGACCCATTGTCCGTCTCCTTCAGGCAGGACCTCACGGTGGTTGGGTAGCATTGGAGATGTCAGGAGGAAATTCAGGTCGATTCCCTAAGGGCAGGTACGGAAGACGTCCGTCGTGGCGCTGGTGCCCGTGTGGATGCCTGGGAGGCAGGTCAGCGCGTAGCCCTCGTCGGCACCAGAACGCATGACGGCGCGCCCGATGACGGGCCCCGCGAAGCAATCACTGCGGAGAACATGGATTGCTTCGGTAGCTTCAGCGCAAATTGCCTTGCAGTTTTGTCGCGCGCTTCTCGCGATGACGAGAGCTAACTTCCCTGCCGCAGCCGCGCCAGCACCTTGAGTCCGCCGTAACCATCGGCAGGCAGCAGGCCGGCCTTGATCTGAAAATCCTTGATCGCCTTCATGGTGTCGTTGCCGACGCGGCCGTCGGTGCCGCCGGTGTCGAAGCCGGCCTTGGTCAGCCGCGTCTGCATCTCCTGCACCTCGGCCAGCGTCAGCGCGCGCTCGGAGCCCGGGAACGGCTGGATGAAGGGCGGCCCGCCGAGACAGCGGTCGCCGAGATGGCAGATCGCGAGCGCGTAGTTCATCGAGGGATTGTAGCTCTTCACCGAGTTGAAGTTCGGGCCCAGCAGGAAAGCGGGGCCGCCGGCGACGGGAATCCAGAGCTGCGCCGACGCATTCGGCTGCGGGAATGGTTGGCCGTCGGCTCTGACGACGCCGGCGCTCGCCCAGGCCGCATAGGTGCGGCTGCCGCTGGCGCCGCCGCTCGCCGCGCGGACCTCGTAGCCCCAGTGCTCACCGCGGTGCCACTTGCCGCGATTGACGAGGTATTTTGCGGTCGAGCCCAACGCATCGTCGGGCCGGCCGAACGGCGAGACCTTGCCGTCGCCGTCATAGTCGAAGCCGACATTGAGCCAGACTTCCGGCATCCATTGCGAATGGCCCATCGCTCCGGCCCAGGAGCCGTTCATCTCCTCGGGCGTGCTCCAGCCGCGCTGCACGATCTTCATCGCGTTGATCAGCTCCGTCTCCCAATAGGCCTTGCGGCGCGGCTCGTTCCAGGCGAGCGCCGCGAGCGAGGGAAACACCGGCGTCATGTGGTTCTGCTGCACCAGCGGATCGCCATAGGCTGATTCAACGCCCCACAGCGCGAGCAGCGTGCCGCGCTCGACGCCGAAGTCGCGCTCGATCCTGGCGAACAGCGCCTCGTTCTTCTTCAGCGCCTCGCGGCCGTGGATGATGCGCCAGTCGGAGACGCGGCGGTTGATGTACTGCCAGATCTGCTCGTGGAATTCCGGCTGGTTGCGCATCTGCCTGAACACGCTCATGTCGGGCTCGACCCGCCCCATGCAGCGATTCCAGGTCGCCTCCGAGATGCCCTTGGCGAGCGCGCGGGCGCGGAAATTGTCGCGCCATTGATCGAAGCCCGGAGGGGCGGCGGCCAGCGCGCCGAACGGATTGGCAAGCGTCACACCTGCGGCGAGCCCGCCCTTCAGGAAGGTGCGGCGTGCAGGGGAATTCGGAGAATCAGGCTGTTTCATCGGGCCAGTCTAGCGGCGCCGATCGGGTGAGCCAAAAGCCACGCCGCCGCAGGAAGTATGATTTGAGCATGACCTTGTCGGAAAACCGGCTCCCACTTTTCCGGGGCATGCTCTAGCTATCCTGCAAATCTGTGGCGATTTTTGACAGCCATTGCCGAACCACCTGTTCCGATTTGGCATCGAGGCCGGCGGCGAGCCGCCGCTCCTGGGCCTGGGCGATATGCCGGCATTTCTCCAGCAGCGTGGTTCCATGACTGGTCAGGGTCCATTGCAGCACCCGGCCATGGACGGGATGCGGCGACTTGCGGATCGCGCCATCGCGCTCGAGGTTGCGGATGATCACGCTGACGGTCTGCGGCGTCAGCAGCGCCACCCGGGCCAGATCGGCGCCTGAGAGCCCCGGATAGGCCTTCAGCATGGTCAGTACCACGAACTGCGGCGAGGTGACGTTGAGGCTCCCCAGCTGGCGCTCCATCGACAGCCGTGAGGCGGCATGCGCCTGCCGCAGCAGATAGGCGAGATAGCCCTGTTCGCCGCGCTTGCCTTCGCCGGGCGGCGGCACGGCGGAGGCGGGCAGGGCGTCCGCGGCCGGTCCGGCCGCCGTCGCAACCTTGCCCGCCGCTCTTTCTGCCGGGCGCCGCTCGGCCGTACCGGATTTCCCTCGTTTCTGCATTGCCGCCATGATGCCTTCGCGAATGTCCGCGCCTTGCTCTATATCAGAGCTCTGATAATATGTCAGTACACTGATAACATGAGGCCAAGCCAATGTCACATGCCCGCAAGGAATACGCCGACTTCGAGAAGCTCGCCCCCGATGTCTTCGCCGTCGTGCGTGAGCTCGGCCAGTTCGCGGCGAAGGCCGGTCTCGACAAGCAGCTGCTGGAACTGGTCAAGCTGCGGGCCTCGCAGATCAATGGCTGCGCCTTCTGCGTGCAGTATCACATCCTGCAGAGCGAGAGCCTCGGCGTGCCCGTCGACAAGCTGAACCTCGTCGTGGTGTGGCGCGAGGTACCGCAGTTCTCGGCGCGCGAGCGCGCGGCGCTGGCCTGGACCGAGGCGCTGACGACCCTGCCGAACGGCGTCAGCGACGAGGTCTATGCCGAGGTCACCGCCGAGTTCTCTGAAAAGGAGCTGACCTACCTGACCTCGGCGATCGCTTCGATCAATGTCTGGAACCGGTTCGGCGCGGCCTACCGCTGGACCCCGCCGCCGCGCCGGCAACGGGTCGCCACCGCTGCGGCGTCGTGAGACGATTTCGGGAGCAATCGACAGGGGAGAACGACCGATGACCTCGATAGCAATGACACCATCCGTTTCATTCGTGCGGCCGCCGCGGCCCGTCTTGCTGGCCGCGATCGCGGGACTTGCTTCGGCCTTCGTGATCGGCAAGTCGCTGCCGACCCCGATGGATGCGATTTCCTCGGTGATCGCGCCGCTATGCGCCAGTGCGAATGCGGCGTCGCCGCTCGACAAGGTCGAGGTCATCACCTCGCACGCGTTGCCGAACGTGCCGGGCAAGCGCGTCACCGTGGTGCGCGTGTTCTACGGTCCCGGCGGCTTCACGCCGCCGCATCGTCACTCCGGTTCGGTGACGGCCTACATCACCAAGGGCGAGATCCGTTCCCAACTCGGCGGGGGGCCGGTCGAGACCTTCAAGGTCGGCCAGTCCTTCTTCGAGCCGCCGGGCTCGACCCACATGGTGTCGGCCAATGCGAGCACCACGGAGCCCGCGGAGCTGATCGCAGTGTTCGTCGCGGATGAAGGCGCGCAGCTGACCACGATGCTGGAATAGCCGTCGGCAGCGTCCAAATCGAAGCCGTGCAGTTCCGTACGTGGCGTTGAGCACTGGACCAGTTTGCCGTGAAGTCCGCAGCAAACTGGACCTTGCAAGCCGCGTTGGGCGCGGCGATGACGTCCGGAGCACAATGTCGCCGTTCCGCGTGCAGCGGTCACCGAACAGGAGCAACCGATGGTCAATCTCAGGGGGCTTTCCGCCTTCCCGATCACGCCCTCGTCTCGAGATGGACAGGTCGATGCGGGCGCGCTTCGTGCCTTGCTGGAGCCGTTGATCGCGGCGAAGGTGGATTCGATCGGGTTGCTCGGAAGCACCGGTTCATATCCGTATTTCAGCCGCGATGAGCGGCGCCGCGCGGTGCAGGCGGCGACAGCTCTCGCAGATGGCAAGACGCCGATCCTGGTCGGCGTCGGCGCGCTGCGCACCGACGATGCGGTGAAGCTGGCGCAAGATGCACGCGACGCCGGCGCGGCGGCAGGCCTTTTGGCGCCGGTTTCCTACACGCCGCTGACGGATGACGAGGTCTTCGAGCATTTTCAAACGGTGGCGCGTGAAAGCAAATTGCCGATCTGCATCTACGACAATCCGGGCACCACGCATTTCCGCTTCACGCCGGCCTTGATCTGCCGTTTGAGCCGCGTGGAGGGGATTATTGCGGTGAAGAGTCCTGCGCTGGACGCGTCTGCGTTGGCGGACCATGTCGCTGAATTGCGGGCCGTGGTGCCGGGCGGCTTCTCGCTCGGTTACAGCGCCGACTGGAATTGCACCGAGGCGCTGCTGGCGGGGGGCGAGACCTGGTACAGCGTCCTTGCAGGGATCTTCCCCAGGGTCTGTCTTGAGATCGTCCGCGCCGTGGCAAGCGGAGATGCCGCCAGGGCGCGGCAGCTCGATGCGCGCCTGCAGCCGGTCTGGCAGTTGCTCAAGACATTCTCGAGCCTGCGGGTCGTCTACGCGATCGCCAATCTCAGGGGGATCTGCGCGGCCGAGCCACCGCGTCCGATCTTGCCGCTGCCTCCGGACGCCCAGAAGAGGGTGGGTGAGGTGTTGGCCGCAATGGACGTCGGTTGATTGCTCCAAAGCCGCCGAGATTGATCCGGCCATCGTGGCTTCCATCGGCGCACAAAATCGGCATAACAATCGGCCGGGGCGTGTGCGCTGACTGGGAGGCGTTCGATGCGATTGCTGGTGGTTGTGTTGACGATTCTGATTCCCGTCGCGGCGTGGGCCGAGGAGCCCGCAACCAATGCGCCGGCACTGTGGGGCAGCCCCACCGTCGACAATGGCGGCTGCTGCAAGACGCTTGGCGAGGTGCGCAGCAATATCGACCGGCTAGACCGCGAGATCGTGCGCCTGATGGCCGAGCGCGGCCGCTACGTCCATGAGGCCGCCCGCTTCAAGGCCAACCCCGCGCAGGTCGAGGCGCCCGAGCGCGCCGAAGCCGTCGTGAAGAAGGCGATGGCGCTTGCGGAGGCGGACGGGCTGTCGCCCAAGGTTGCGGAAGCCGCCTACCGCGCCATGATCCGCGCCTTCATCGACTACGAGCAGGGCGTCTTCGCGGCGGCCGCGGCGCGCGGCGACGCGCCCTGGAAGAAGTAAGCAGACGCGCCGGCCATCGGCTTGCTACTACGGCGCCGCGACGAGACCTGATCTGGGATTCAGATCGTAACCATCTCGGATAATCATTATTCCTCTGCCCGGCTGCGTGCTTTAGTGCGGCAAGTCGGACGAGAGCAGCTCGCTTTGCCTATGGGTGGAACCGAGGGCTGCGGTCGCGTGTGACATTTCGAAACATCGAAACTGACGCGGATTGGATCAGCTCCACTTCGGCCAGTCCGCTATGCGTTGGCAACTGATCGCCGGCAGTTGCTCCGAAGTCCCAGTCGTCGGCAGATCGAGCAAGGAGCCATCAACATGCCGTTTCTGCGGTTTGATTTGATCGAGGGACGAAGCGATGCAGAGATCCAGCGGCTGCTCGATGTCACCCACGACGTGCTGGTCGAAACCCTCCACGTGCCGCAACGCGACCGCTATCAGGTCGTGCACGTTCATCCGCGATCCCGCGTCGTCGCGCTCGACACCGGATTGGGCATCGGTCGGACCGACAAACTGGTGTTGTTGCAGCTGACCAGCCGTCCGCGCGACAAGGCGTCAAAGCTGGATTTCTATCGCGTGCTCGCCGAGCGGCTGTCGTCGGTCTGCGGGATCGCGCCGAGCGACCTCGTCATCAACTTCGTGATCAATGACGATGAGGACTGGTCGTTCGGCATGGGGCGCGCGCAGTTCATCACCGGCGAGCTGACATAAGCCGCGTATCAAGCATACGTGCCGGAAACAATCGCAGGCGCGGCCTGGCTAATTGCCGCCGCCTTCCTGGGTGTCGATGCGGCGCACGACGTCGTCGGGCAGGGCGTGGGCAACGGCTGCCGCAGGTCCGGGCTCCGGTCCGATCTCGTGGCCGCGGCCGCGGATCAGCCGCTCATAGGCCGAGACCAGCGTGGTGTAGGGATTGACCCAGAGCCAGCCGTCGCGCGTGAACACCTGCACGTCGAAATGCAGATGTCGTGAGGTGCCGTTGGGATAGTCGAGATAGTTCGACACCACGCCGATCTTCTCGCCCTCGCTGAGGCGGCGTCCGTTGAGCAGGCCGTCGGCATCCATCGCGGACGGGTTCATGTGCATGTAGCGGAAGCGGACGTGCTCGGTCCGGGTGTTGACCTGCAATGTCGCCGCCTGTTGCTGCGCCGAGCGGATCACGATGCTGTCGCGCACCGCGACGACGGCCTGCTGCCTGGGGTCGCAACCGTCCTTGCCGTCGGCCGGACATGCGCCGGGCCTGAGATCCTGGCCCTGATGGCCGAAGCCGCTGGCGCATTGGCCGACCTCGAAACTGCGCGCCTCGCAGAAATTGTCCTGCCAGGGATACTCGTCGACCCGGCCGCGCTTCGGAAAGGACTGCGAATGTGCGAAGGCCGGTGCCTTTGCGAGCGGAAAGCGGATCTGCGAGTAGACGGTGAAGTCGGCGTGGCCGCCTTGCTGCCTGCGGCCGCCGCTGCCTGCGACGATGTCGCCGCTCGGCCGGTAGGTGAAATCGGCCGACTGCGCCATCGGCCTCCCGGAGATGTCGGCGGCGGTGTCGCTGCGCGGCCGTGACGGCTGGCCACCGGCGATGTGGAGCGCCATCAGAAACCGTTCGGCCACCGGGGAGGCCTCGCGGCACGCCAGCCGCTTCGGCCGCGGCGCACTGTCGAGGCACTGGATCGAGACGACATAGGGGATTCCGAAGCGGGTGAACGCGTAGCGGAGATAACCTTCGCGGATGAAACGGCGCAGGTCCGGAAACTGCGTGGCCAGTGCCTTGACCGGTTCGCCCTTGCCGCCGAGCCGGTCGGCGAGGTCGTAGACCAGGATCGAGCCCGTGATCTGCACCTCGACCGGCTTGGCAAATGTTCGCGGCGGCATGTCGTCGCCGGCGCCGGGGTCGAGCGAGAACACCGCGTCATAGCCGGACGCGCCGGCGTGGAAGACGTCGCGGCGCGGAAGCCGGCTTGATAGCGCGCGACCGGCAGGCTGTCCGGCGCGCCGCCTTGCCGTGTATCGAGATAGCTTGCGGGGTCGAACGGCAGCAGCACCGGGACCGGGCTGCGCGCAATGCCGGGGAATAGCGGCGAGGTCAGCGCGTTCAGCTGCACCAGCGCGGGCATGGTGCGAGGATCGGAGGCCGGGACGCGGCGCTGTGCCGCGAAGCTGAAGCTGGAGGCGATGGCCGGACGGGTGGCGATCTCCTGCCGGAGCTGGTCCAGCACCGAGCGCCATTCGACCCGCATGGCCGAGATCGAAGGCGTCCGGAATTCGTCGGCATGAGCGCCGGGAGGAGGCGAGACCAGGGCTGCCAGCCAGCAACTGATGAAGCTGACCACCTTCCTGTTCACTGCACCCCCCGGTTCGAGTCTCCAGAGAAGAGACTAACGCCTAATCCTTGGCGCGTTCAACGTAGGAGCCGTCCTCGGTCATCACCACGATGCGGGTGCCGGTGGAAACATGCGGCGGCACGCCGGTACGGATGCCGTTGGACAGCACGGCCGGCTTGTACGACGACGAGGCGGTCTGACCCTTGGTCACCGGCTCGGTCTCCACGACTTCCAGCGTCACGCGTTGCGGCAGCTGGATCGCGACCGGATTGCCATCGTGCATCGACAGCTTCACGGTCATGTTCTCCTGCAAATACGGCGCAGACGAACCGATGATCTCCTTGGAGACCTGGACCTGGTCGTAGTTGTCGTTGTTCATGAAGTGGAAGCCGTCGCCGTCTTCATAGAGGTAGTTGTAGTTGTGGTCCTCAACGGTGGCCTTCTCGACCTGGTCGGTGGTCTTGTAGCGCTCCGAGACCTTCACGCCGTCGCCGATGCGGCGCATTTCGATCTGGCTGACCGGGGTGCCCTTGCCGGGATGAATGTTTTCGGCGGAGAGGACCACATAGAGCTTGCCGTCCTGCTCGATGACGTTGCCCTTGCGGATGGAACTGGCGATGACTTTCAAAGGTGTTTTCCTGAATTTGAGAACAGGGGCGCAAACCGGACCGGCAGCCCCTCGGCCGTGGCGGCGATTTCGGGCTGCAACATACTGATTTGTCCCTGAGATGCCAGTCTTTTGCGGCCGAATTCGGCAGGTTGCCAACCGCTCCGCCGGTGCCAATCGGCGCTATTTTCGGGCCGGATCGGGCATTTTCAGTGCGCTCTGGTTGTGCTCGGCGAAGCTCTCCGGAACCGAGAACGTGCCGGTCGTCAGGTCGTAGAGGCAGCGCCAGTCCTCGACCCAGGGAAACGGCGTTTCCTCGCCCTGAATGTCGAACGACAGGCCGATCACGAGGTAACGGTTATCGGGCCAATGCTGGCCGAGCCAGGCATAGTTGTCCTCGAGCCCCTTGATCAGGCCGACCCGCATATGGTCGAGCGAATAGGGATCGTTGGGATCGTGCCGAACGCCTGTGGCGGCCGGCTGGGTGAAGAAATAGTCCCAGGCGGCATCGCCGAGCGGCTTTCCGGTTGCCGGTGCGAACCGGTCGCCGTTGCGCTTGTAGAGGAACAGCGTCTGAACCCCCGAGCCAATCTTCTGCATCCGGACCAGCCACTGGCTGTCCGGGCTGAAGCGGAAGCCGGCCTGATATCCGGCCTGATCGGTGGTTTCGCCCGTGTTGAGGAGAGCGGCGTGTTTGTGGGCCCGGTCAAAGGTCCAGAACTGAAACAGCAGGCCATCGTCGCCCATGTCGCGCGCATATTGCTCGAGCCGAATCTTGCCGTCCGGTGAGGTGAATGTTGGGGCATCGGCGACGCGCTTGAACTCTTTTCCCGGGCCTGCGGCGAAGGCCGGCGTGGCCAAGGCAAGACCGAGATACACAAGCAGGGCTGTTCCGCGTAACCAACCGGCCATGGGGTTCATCCGTTTCAGCGAATCTGCGGATGGGACGCGCGAGTCCCCGTTCAGGTTCAGCCGTGCCCGCGCATGGACAACGCCGGCATCTTTCGACAAAGAAGGGATCAGCCTCGCCGCGTTCCGTGGAGGCTTGGGCTGGATGAGCAATGAACCTGTTTAATATCAGTTGGTTGTATCCGACTCTTGAGGATGGATGGCGGCTCGTTGATGTCGAATCCGTGCGGGTGATCCAGCCATGACGGCTCACGACCAGCCCTCGCCGTGGTGGACGCCGCAGCGCTACGCCGACCGCAGGCCGTTCCTGCAGGCGCGGACCGCGATCACGCGGGCGCTCCGGGCATGGTTCGAGGAGCAGGGCTTTGCCGAGGTCGAGACCGCCATCCTGCAGATATCGCCGGGCAATGAGACGCATCTGCACGCCCCGCGGACCGAGCTCAGGCAGGCCGATGGCTCACAGGCAACGCGCTATCTGCGCACCTCTCCGGAGTTCGCCTGCAAGAAGCTGCTCGCGGCCGGCGAGCCGAAGATCTACGAATTCGCACGGGTGTTCCGCGATCGCGAGCGCGGCGACCTGCATCTGCCTGAATTCACCATGCTGGAATGGTACCGCGCCAACGCCGGCTATGACGCCATCATGGCCGATACGATCGTCGTGATCGCCCATGCGGCGCAGGCGACCGGGATCGGCCGGTTTTCATTCCGCGGCAAGACGGCCGATCCCTTTGCCGAGCCGGAGCTGCTGACCGTCGCCGCCGGCTTCGAGCGGTTCGCCGGCATCGACCTGCTGGCGACGATCTCGGGCGGCGAGGGCGATCGCGAGGCGCTGGCGTCAGCCGCGCGCGAGCGGGTGCGGATCGCCGATGACGACACCTGGTCGGACATCTTCAGCAAGGTGCTGGTCGAGCATGTCGAGCCCAATCTCGGTCAGGGCCGCTTGACGGTGCTGTTCGAATACCCGTCGCCGGAGGCAGCGCTGGCGCGCACCAAGGCCGGCGAGCCGCGCGTCGCCGAGCGCTTCGAGGTCTATGCCTGCGGGGTCGAGCTCGCCAACGGCTTTGGCGAGTTGACCGATGCGGCCGAGCAGCGCCATCGTTTCACCGCAGCAATGGACGAGAAGGCCCGGCGGTATGGCGAGCGCTATCCGCTCGACGACGATTTCCTCGCCGCGGTCGGCCAGATGCCGGAAGCCAGCGGCGTCGCGCTCGGTTTCGACCGGCTGGTGATGCTGGCGAGCGGCGCGCCGCGAATTGATCAGGTGGTCTGGACGCCGCCTGCAGGAGAGCCATGAACAGGATCGATCCGAAACTGGCGGCGACGCTGCGCCAGCCGCGCGAGCTGATCGATGCCGGCCTCGCGCCGGTCGATGCGCTTGCCGAGCTCGAGCAGGTGGCGGCGCGCTACGCGGTCGCGGTGACGCCGGAGCTCGTCGCGCTGATCGATCCGGCCGACGCCAACGACCCGATCGCGCGGCAGTTCATCCCGAGCGCCGACGAGCTCGTCGAGCAGCCCGGCGAGAACGCCGATCCGATCGGCGACGATGCGCATTCGCCGGTCGCCGGGATTGTGCATCGTTATCCGGACCGGGTCCTGTTCAAGCTGGTCCACGTCTGTGCGGTCTATTGCCGGTTCTGTTTCCGGCGCGAAATGGTCGGGCCGGGAAAGGCCTCGGCATTGTCGGACGACGCCTACCGCGCGGGGCTCGACTACATCCGCAGCCATCCGGAGATCTGGGAGGTCATCCTGACCGGCGGCGATCCGTTAATGCTGTCGCCGCGCAGGTTGACCGAGATCATGGCCGATCTCGCCGCCATCGATCATGTGAAGATCATTCGTCTTCACACCCGCGTCCCGATCGCCGATCCCGGTCGCATCAATCCGGAGATGATTGCGGCGCTGCGGGTCGAGGGGGCTGCGACCTGGATTGCCATCCACGCCAATCATCCGCGCGAATTCGGCGCCAATGCCCGTGCCGCGTGCGCGCGCCTTGTCGATGCCGGCCTTCCGTTGGTGAGCCAGTCGGTCCTGCTGCGCGGCGTCAACGACGATGCCGCGACGCTCACGGCGCTGATGCGCGCCTTCGTCGAGTGCCGGATCAAGCCATATTACCTGCATCACGGCGACCTTGCGCCCGGCACCGCGCATTTGCGCACCACGATCGAAGCCGGGCAGGAGCTGATGCGGGCGTTGCGCGGACGCGTCTCCGGGCTGTGTCAGCCGGATTATGTACTCGACATTCCCGGCGGTCACGGCAAGGCGCCGATCGGCCCGACCTATTTGTCGCAGCGCGATCGTGAAGATTCCATGGAACGGCGATACCGTATCGTCGATTATTGCGGTGACGTTCATTTCTACCCACCGCAATCTTGAGCCGGCCGTGGGCGGGGTCGGGGACGGACGGCAGGAGCCGCCCGAGCACGAGGGTAACCGCGGCATCGAAAATGCTGTGATGTTCGGCTTCTTTGTGGTGCTGGCCGCCGCGGGAATCTGGCTCCTTGGTACGATCGCCGATATACGGAAGGTACAGGATTGCGCAGCGCAAGGGCGTCGCAACTGTGCTACCGTCGAAGTGCCGGAACGGGCGCGATAGGGTTGAGAAGCGGAGACGCGAGATGCGGAAGACAGTTTTGTTGATGGCTCTGATGGTGGTTGCGGTCGGTGCGCCCCAGTTTGGGGCGTCCAATGCCTGGGCACAGCAGCAGGGCGGATCGTCCTCCATGCAGAAGAATACGGGCGTGCCGGAAGCGCCGATCGGACATCGTCAGCCGCGCCGCGGCGATATTGGCAACGAGAAGAACATCAGCGATCCGAACAGCCAGGCCAACAAGGAAGACGCGGCGCTCGACAAGAAGATCAAGAGCATCTGCCGCGGCTGCTAGGTCACGGAAGTGACCGGCGGAGCGCGATGTGCGCCCCGCCGCTAACGCTCAATCCGTCCGGCGCGTCACGCCGAACGCTCCTGCAGGCCGTCGCGCCGCACGCTGCGCCTTGCGTCGACGGCATCGGCGAGCTGCTTCAAGACGTCAGTCGTCGTCGCGAGGTCGATGCAGCCGTCCGTGATGCTCTGGCCGTAGGTCAGCGGCTTGCCCGGCACGACGTCCTGGCGTCCAGCAACCAGGTTGCTCTCGATCATCACGCCGATGATGCGCTGTTCACCGCTCGCGACTTGCTTTGCGATGTCCGTGGCGACCAGCGGCTGGTTCTCCGGCTTCTTGCTGCTGTTGGCGTGGCTGGTGTCGATCATCAGCCGCGCTGCGACGCCGGCGCGGCCGAGTTCGGCCGCGGCGGCATCGACACTCGCTGCATCATAGTTCGGCACCCGGCCGCCGCGCAGGATGACGTGGCAGTCCTCGTTGCCGCTGGTTGCGGCGATCGCCGAACGGCCGCCTTTAGTGACCGCCATGAAATGATGCGGGTGGGACGCCGACTTCACCGCGTCCGCCGCGATCCGCACGCCACCGTCGGTGCTGTTCTTGAAGCCGACCGGACATGACAGACCGGAAGCCAGCTCGCGATGGATCTGGCTTTCGGTGGTGCGTGCGCCGATCGCGGCCCACGAGACCAGATCGGCGATGTATTGCGGCGTCGTCATGTCGAGGAATTCGGTGCCGGCCGGCAGGCCGAGATTGTTCACCGCCGACAGCACGTTGCGGGCAAGCCGCAGGCCCTTGTTGATGTCGAAGCTGCCGTCGAGATCGGGATCGTTGATCAGCCCCTTCCAGCCGACGGTGGTACGCGGCTTCTCGAAATAGACCCGCATCACGATCTCGAGGCGGTCGGCGAGCTGTTCACGCAGGCCGGCGAGGCGCTCGGCATAATCGACGGCCGCCGCGGGATCGTGGATGGAGCAGGGGCCGACGACGACCAGCAGGCGGTCATCGGTGCCATTGAGGATCGCGTGGATGGCGTTGCGGGCGCCCATCACGACGCGCGTCGCCGTCAGGGTGCGCGGGACTTCCCGCATCACCTCTTCGGGCGCACTCAGCTCTTTCAATTCCTTGATGCGAAGATCGTCTGTCGTACTCAACACGGCTGGCTCCTTTGGATTTCGGGACCTGCCGGCAACAAAAAAGCCGCCAGGTCTGGCGGCTTGTTTTGGACGTTTGCTGCAATTCTTCAGATTGAGCGCGATCCTCCTGCCGCCAGCGAGCTGTCGTAGCTAAAGTACCAAAAATAGCTGGTGGCAGTGGTGATCATGGGGCGGCTCTATAGCCCAGGGATTTGGTGCTGTCACCCCCCAAATGCAAGCCCGACGCGGTTCGCCGTCAGGTGTTGCGCGCCGCCAACGCCATCCCGATCAGCGTTGCGCCGCCGAACATCAGGTTGAGGCCGACCAGCAGGCCGATCGCCCAGCCCGCCGACTCCGGCAGGCCGGCGATGATGAAGAAGGCGATCACGATATCCATCAGGCCGGCGATCATGAGCCACGACCAGCGTCCCGACAATTCGCGGCGATGCTCCAGCGCATACATGATGGTGGCGACGCCCTCGGCGATGAAATAGGCGCCGACGACGATGGTCAGCGTCAGCACGCCCTGCATCGGACGGGCGAGCAGCAGCATGCCGGCCAGCACGGCGAGCGCGGCCGAGATCAGCGACCACCAGAAGCCCGGCATGTTGCGCGCCCAGAACGTCGCGATCAGCCCGCCCACGCCCGAGATCAGGAACATCCAGCCGAGGAAAATGGTGACGGCGAGGCTCGCGAAGGCCGGCACGATCATCGCCGCGATGCCGAGCACCACGAGCAGGATGCCCTCGAACAGGAACGCCTTCCAGTGCGCCTTGACGGCGGCCTGCATCTCGGATCGCAGCTTGTCGAGGTCGTTGGACAGGGGCATCGCGGCTCTCCGGATCTGCGTGCGTATCCTAGCCCTGGCCCGGCGCGGACGGAAAGCCCTCCGAGGCGGTCCGCATCCGGTTGCGGCCGAGGAAGTAGACGGCGGTGGTCGCGATCAGCAGCGCCAGTCCGATCAGGATCGAGGTGAAGCCGATCGGGATCAGGATGAAGGACGCATTGCGCTCGGGATTGACATACCAGTGGTGCAGCGAGGTCAGCAGGAATGAAACGCCGGCGAAGCCGGTGCCGCCGCCGATCAGCAGCAGCGCCCACATCCGCCGCAGCTGGCTCAGCCGCTCGCGCGCGACGTCGGTGCGCGGGGCATGATGCCTGCCGAGGCGGCGCACCAAGCGGACTGCGAACCCGATCGAGGAGAAGCCGATCAGCACGCTGGCCGAACCGAGCAGCAGGTGCGCGGTCGCGCTGAGATCGGGGATGCGCTGGAGCGCAAGCAGCGGGAAGTCGAACGCCGCATGCAGCAGGACCGGTGCGACCAGCACCAGCGCCCAGTTCGTGATGCGCGCCCAGTCGCGATGACCCCGGTAGGCGCCGAGCGCGCCACCCGAGCGCGCGATCGCGAGATAGGCGCCGGCGATGATGCCGAGCGCGCCGTGGAACGGCACGGTGAGCACGCTGCGCAACGCCGCGAGCGCGCGCCACATATCCTTGTGCTGGACCAGATAGGCGAGGTTCTCATAGGCGGCGAAGCCGAGGCCGGCAGCTGCGCCATACACCACGGTATCCATCGGATCGGCGAAGGCGCGGCGCCGCGTCGAGATGGCGACGATGACGAGGACCTTGACGATCTCCTCCGGAGCCGCGACGCCAAACAGCGCCCGCACCGCCTGCGTCGCCCAGGGATTGTCGGGAATGGCCAGCAGCGCATTGAAGGGAATGCGCGCCAGGCCCAGCAGCGAGATGCTGGCCGCGCCGAGCACGAAGGCGAGCCATACCTGCACCGGCGGTCCGGGGCGCTCGTCGGCGGCTATCACCAGCCACAGCACCAGCAGCGCGGGTGCGATGGCGGCGGCGCCGATCACAGTCGGAAGCGACTCAAGCAACAACATGAGCCGAACGGGCCCCTTCAATGGCACCACAGCGGTGCGTTTCGAAGAAATGGCAGCAAGTTCAGCGGATTGCAAATGGACGATTGGCGGAATCGGTTCGTTCGGCGCCGATCTCGTGTCCAATATGCCACGGTGCCTGCGAAAGCGCGGCAGAAACGCCTCGATCAGAGCAAGGGAGAGCAACTGCCGGAAGGTTCCTGACGGCGGAAGGGTGCCGGGCACCGCGCTGCGACGGCACCACCGATCCGCCGATTGCGGCGCATTTGCACGGCGCGCGGCGTCGGCCTCTTTGCCGCGCAAACGAAGTGCTGCGCTGTCGCGGCGCGCTCAGGGCTTTGCAAGGCCACCGCAAGTTTCGGGCACCGCGTGCGCTTCGTTGAGTTATAATGCAGCGGGCAGTGACTGATCCGGTAAAAGCCAAAGATGCCTTCGATTGATTCTG
The DNA here is from genome assembly GCF_001238275.1 of Bradyrhizobium viridifuturi. Taxonomy (GTDB): domain Bacteria; phylum Pseudomonadota; class Alphaproteobacteria; order Rhizobiales; family Xanthobacteraceae; genus Bradyrhizobium; species Bradyrhizobium viridifuturi. The sequence continues at coordinate 40,172 of NZ_LGTB01000027.1, read as the reverse complement.
CTGTGATCGTTCTTGCCGTGAGCGCTCTGTTTGCGGCCTTTGTAAACGGTGCGCTGGGGTACGGGTTCTCGTCGCTCACCGTGCCGGTCGCGCTGGTGTTCTACACCAACCGCATCCTCAATCCCGCGATCGTCATCGTCGAAGTCTTCGTCAACCTCTACGTTCTTTGCATCAACCTGGGCAGTGTCCCGGCCGTGTGGCGGCGCATCTTGCCGATCCTCGTCGGCATGCTGCCCGGCATCGCAGTCGGAGCCTTCGCGCTGACGTCGCTTCAGCCCGGATGGACCAAATTCGCCACCTACTCGATTATTCTGCCGCTGATCCTGGTGCAGGCGGCCGGTTGGCGGAAGCGATCCAGTCGAAATGGCTGGTCGGCTTGCCTTTTGGAACGATGCTGGGTGTCCTGTACTCGGTCACGACCATTTCGGGACCGCCGCTGGCGATCCTCTTCAACAATCAGGGCCTCGTCAAAGATGAATTTCGGGCCGGTCTCGCGCTGGTCCGGGTGACGGAGTCCGGCTTGACCGCGATCGCGTACTACAAGCTCGGTCTGTTCATCGAAGAGAGCCGGAGCATCCTGTTCGTGCTCGTTCCTTGCGTCGTCGTCGGCATACCGCTCGGCGCCCTTCTGATCCGGCGGCTGGATGCCGAAACGTTTCGCCGGATCTGCATGAGCTTTGATGCGTGGGTCGTGGGGTTTGGCCTGTCACGCGTGTTGATCGAAGTGAAGCTGATGGAAAGCCCGTGGGCCTACGGCGTCATGGCTGCCACGATCCTGATCGACGTCTGCTTGCTGTACGTCTTCTTCACGGCGAGGAGAGGGACGGTACAGAGTTCGCACGCGTTGGCCTCGCTGAGATCCGGCAACCGGGGCGGTCCGACCTGATCGCGGCGGCGTCGCCATGAAGCGGCTAGCCGGCCAGCAGCCGCCGGCAGGTGTCGACGAACACCTCGGCGCCGGTCACGATGTCGGCATCGTCGGTGTTCTCGCTCCAATGATGACTGATGCCGCCGATCGACGGCACGAACAGCATTGCCGCCGGCATGAGGGTCGCAAGGACCTGGGCATCATGGCCGGCGCCGCTCGGCATGCGGATGGATTTGCCGCCGGCGCAGGCCGCGCTCGCGGCCTCGATCGCGTCCTGGAACGCAGGCGTCATCATGGCGGGCACCCCGGTGCGGATGCGCTCGACCTTGACGCCGCAACGGCCCTGCGCGGTAGCTTGTTCCGCCAGGTGATGCAGGTGCGCCTCGAGACGCGCGATCACCTCGGGATTATCGTCGCGGATCTGAAACAGCATCTCGCGCCGCCGGGAATGATGCTCGGCGCGCCGGGGTCGAGCGTGATGCGGCCGGTGGTCCACACCGTGCGCGGTCCGCACAGGGCAGGGAAGCTGTCGTCGATCGCTACGCAGAACCGCGCCAGGGCCAGGCCTGCATCGCGGCGCACCGCCATCCGCGTGGTGCCGGCATGGTTCTGCTCGCCGGTGAAATTGATGCGATATTGCCAGATGCCGACGATCGAGGTGACGACGCCGATCTTGAGCCGGCTCGCTTCCAGCGTGTCGCCTTGCTCGATATGCGCTTCGAGATAGCCGATATGGCGGCCGGCTTCGGCGGCGAGGCGCGGGCGGCCGGCAAAGCCTGCATCGAGCAATGCCTGTCGCATGGTGCGATCGCTGGAGCGGTCGCGTGCCGCATCGATATCGGCTTCGGTCACCGCGCCGGCAAACGAGCGGCTGCCGAGGAAGCTGCCGAAATGGCCTTCCTCGTCGCACCATGCGGCAACTTCGACCGCGCCGTTGATGCCGGGGTCGCCGTTGATGACGCGCGCGGCCTCCAGGGCGTAGATCACGCCGAGCGGGCCATCGAGCCAGCCCGCATGGTTCTGGCTTTCGAGATGCGAGCCCGCGAGCAGCTTCGGCCCCGCTTTCGCGCTGGTGCCGAACACGTTGCCGATACCGTCGATCGTTGCCGTGAGCTCGGCATCGGGCAACCGCGCCGCGAGCCAGTCGAGCGAGCGCAGATGCGGTTCCGAGAATGTCGGCTTGTGTACGCCGGTCTTGTAGGCGCCGATCGCGCGCAGCGCATTGAGATCGGCGAGCACGCGCTTGCCGTCGAAGCGACCGTTGATGCCTGGCATGGTTGGACTCCGGATTTGCGTCTCTGATTTGCGGCTCGATTTTGCAGCTTCGCGCCGCAATCCCGTCTTGATGCCGTCGTGGTTGAATGCGACGGAACAATCAGGGTGAACGATTTCTTAGCGGTTCTGCTCTTAGGTCGCGGTACTGGTGTCGCGGTACGAATAGCGTGTGAGTGTGATCATGTCTGCATTCCGGAACTGGGCTCGCAAGGCCGCTGTGCTGTTTCTTCCGATCGCGCTCGCGCCTGCGCGCAATATTCGCAGCAATACAGCATGACGGCCCCGCCGCCGGGAACAGGTCCGCTGGCCTGGGACGGTGCCGGCCAGGATCCCAATGCTCCGCAGCCGCGCCGCCACGCGCGCAATGCGTCGCCGGCGGTAGCTGAGACGCAATTGTCGGAACAGGATGCCGACGACCGGCTGGCGCGCAAGCTCGTGATCTGCAGCACCTGTATCAAGCAGAAGCCGGCGGTAGCGGCGGCGCAGCCGACCAATCGTCAGGACGTCGCCAGCAACCACTAGCGGCTGGCGCGGAGCGTGTTGCTGCCGTCCGATCTGCCGGCCTTAGTTAGGCCACGATATGGTTCGATGCGCAGGCCCATGCCGTTCCGAAAAATGTCGCTCCGAGGATTGATTGTTCCCGTTGCCGTCGTCGCGCTTGCGGCCGCCATCCTGATTCATGTGGGCGGTTCGCGGGCCCATGCACATGTGCCGTCGCATTGCGGCTTCTGGACCTCGATCGAGGCCGGATTGTCCTGCAGGTGAACCGTCGCGGGTAATCTGGCGGCGATCCGGGAAAAGCGTTCTGAACGCTTGCCCGTCCGGCCAATCGCCACTATACGTTCGCCCGTCGCAGCCGTTCGCCGGTAGCGGCCAGTCCGGCGCATCTCACGTCTAACGTATTGATTTGCCGGGAGTTTTGCTCCCTTCGTCTATCGGTTAGGACGCCACCCTTTCACGGTGGAGAGAGCGGTTCGATTCCGCTAGGGAGCGCCATCGCGCGCATCCTCCGAAAATTTCATCGGTTTTTCAAATGCTTAGGGTTTTGTCCCTGTGCGTGTTGGACGTTTTGTTGGACGCCAACTAAGAATGAGTCGTTCTCGAACTGTTCGCTATGAATGGCATTTCGCTGCGCAAGCTCTACTCATCCTGTGCGCGGGTTTCACTTACTGAGTTTTCGGATAGGTGCCGGTCGTGAATCTTTCAGACTACACGCTACAAACCGTCGCTTTCATCGGGGTTAAAAAAAACGGCAGGTTCAAACCGAGAGCTACGGCTTTTTTTGTTTCGTATTTCGAGAATGAGCAGTTCTTCCAACACTTGGTCACTGCGGAGCACGTGGTCTCAGGGCTTGTTACGGCAGGATACGAGCCGTGGCTGCGGGTTAATGTCGTGGGTAAAGGATACGTCGTACACAAGTTTCGGATCGCGGGGCGACTGGCGGGAGTACCAGTTTGACCACGTAATTCGACTAATCGGCATGCAGGCTGGCGAGCCCGATATCGAGCCGGCGCGCGACGCCGCACGTAAGGCCAACAAATTCGCCAATGCGTCGAAATCTACAATCGAATCGATCATCGAAACCGAGTTGTCAGGACAGCCTGACGCGTTCCTATCCAAGTTGAAGGACGATCTCGAAAAGCTGGAGCCGGCCTCCAAGATGGACGTAGCTGAGCATTGGAGGCCGAAGGGGCAACACATGACCCGCGATACAATTGTAGTGGGGCAGGGCAATCAAGTCCCCCCGCACATCGATGTCCTTGCCGAAGTCGCATCGATAAAAACGTCATTCGAACTGTGCAGGGCGATGTCGGAACTCGCAACGAAGGGGGCGTCCTACCTCGAGCGAAAGGAAAAGCGTAAAATCGTGGCTGACCGCATTGGGACTAACGTTTTCATCGGTCATGGTCGTTCCGGCGCGTGGCGAGAACTCAAGGATTTCGTTCAGGACCGGCTCAGTCTGCCCTGGGATGAGTTTAACCGGGTCCCGGTTGCCGGCGTGACCAACATCGCCCGACTTTCAGAGATGCTCGACGCGGCATCCATCGCATTGCTCGTGATGACTGGCGAGGACGAGATGGCAGATGGCGCAGTTCAGGCGCGCATGAACGTCGTGCACGAAGCTGGTTTATTTCAGGGGCGTCTAGGCTTCACCAGGGCTATCCTATTACTTGAAGATGGCTGTGCCGAATTCAGCAACGTGCAGGGGCTAGGGCAAATTCGCTTTCCGAAGGGCAAGATCAGCGCCGCTTTCGAGGAGGTGCGCCTTGTCATGGAGCGCGAGGAGCTCATTAAAGCTTAAAAACGAGCCTACGAGGTAGGTGACTGAGGGACCTCTTGCACCGGTACCAGCTTAGCTAGATGGCGCCGAGCGCGGCTAACCGGATCATCGTACAATCTTAAAGTCTCGAGCTCCTGCTCGAGACGGTCGAGAAGCGGGGCATACTTCGCGCCGTGCAGGATGATCACCTCCGAAACGACGGCGATCGCGTCGAGCAGTCGTTTCTCGGTGATCGGCGCGGTCATGCGCGGCGCTCGCTACGTTGGGCGACGCTGTCTCCATAAACCCTGATCGGTGGATAGAGGCGCTCTGCTGCCTCTACTCCACGTTCGAAGCCGCGGCGGTATCCAACGCGAAGGCCGGCCAAAAGGCCGACCATAAAGCTGGCTGCGATGAAGATCGCCAGCGTCATCGGCGAGACCTCGCGGATGCAGTCCGAAATACCGGCCGCAAAGTGTCGTCAATGATTTGCGCGCGGCCGCCGGCGATCAGGCGGTCGGCCATTTCGCTCGTGATCCTCCTGGCGCCAAACCGCCAGCCGCCGCGCGGATGCCGCTCGAATGGACTGTATTCGAGCAGCGCAAGCGCAATGTAGTGATTGCGTTGAAGACGCTTCATTAGAGATGAGCTGCTCTCAAAGGCTCGGTCCAGCAAGCTGCTGCGCCAATGCGCGGGCATCAGCCGCATGCGCCTTGATCTGCGCGCGCGTGAAGCCCTTCCGCTCGAGATCGTCTTCGGTGAGGCCGCCCTCGCGATAAGAGGCTTCACGCATGTCATCGGCCATACGCCTGACCGTCTCGCTCGGCGAGAGGGGGGCGCGCGGCTTTACAAGCGCGGTATCAATGTAGTCAGGGACGATGGCCAGGGCAGAGAGTGCGCGGCCGGCAGCGGGAAGGCGATTACAGAAAGTTCGTCGCATGGGAGTTCCCCGTTTGTTTCACGGGAATACTTCCAACCCCAATTTGGGGTTAAGTCAACACCAAATCGGTGTGAGTCTATGTTTTGCACTGGGTTGGTGTGTATTTACCGCTCAACTCAGTTCATGGATGACTCTGCCAACGCGCCCAACAACGATGGTCTCGCCGGTCATGTGGATCGTTTCGTGGTCGGGGTTGGTAGAGTACGGCTGCAACCGTGGCGGGTTACCGGCGCGGTAGCGCTTGAAGGTGGCTTCGCCCTCCGGCGTGCCGAAAACGTAGAACTTGTCGTTAAGGACGCGGTGATCGGAGAGGTTGACGCAGATGTAAGCGCCATCGGGTGCGATCCTATCCATGGAGTCCCCTTGGACCTCGAGAACGATCCAATCGCCTTTCGGCAAGTCCGCCAAGTAAACATATTTTCGGACGTCCGAACGTTTTACCCCCTCCTGATGAGCCAGTCGGCCCGCGCTAACCCACGAAAGCAGAGGTGCGCGGAAGGTCTTGAGACCTGGGAAAACGAGCTTTTCGGGCGAGGTTCGCAAAAGTGGCGCAAGTCGTTCTGCCCAGAGCGCCGTCATCTCGCGCTCCCCATGCACCAGCTTGCTGATCTGCTGCTGAGTGGTGCCGATTGCCTTTGCGAGGGCGCCTTGGCTGATAGCCCGTCGCTCCATGCTTCCGCGAGACCGTTTGGAAATTTGCCTTTCATGGCACGCATGGGGGCACCAATTTGGTGTGGGCTTCAAACACCAAAACGGGGTAATCCTCTTGCGAATCAACACCAATATGGTGTGGATACAGTTCATGCGCTTCGACGATTGGATGATCTGGCAACGTGAAACGAACCCTAATTTCGGCCGGAAGGCTGGTTGGTCAGGTGAGACGGTTCGTCGTTACCGCGCGGGCGAGCGCGAGCCTGACCATGCGGCAATGGCGACGATTTTCGCGCTGACGCGCGGTGATGTGACGCCGAACGATTGGGTCGGGGTTGGACCGCGATCGGACGAGAAAAAAACAGAGCAACTGAACACATGACCCGTAGCGTAAAACCCGCGCGGGAACAGTCAAATCCCGTCAGTGACAAAGTCGTCAGTAGATCACGACGAAATCGTCAGTCCTGGTCGCGGCTGCTCGAGGTGCTGCAGAAGCGCTTCAAGGCTGATTTTGTTTGGGAAATGCACGTTCGAACGGGGCGGTCCGAGCGTGATTGTTACCGGTGGAAAACCGGCAAGGCGGCGCCGGATTTTGAGGCGCTGGACCGGCTGATCAACAGCGACATTGGCGATCTCGTGCTCCTGACCATGACCAGGGGCAGCGACCAGCCATGGGCGGTCGCTATGCGGCGGACCTACGAAATCGCCAAGGCTCGCGGGGACATTGAGGCGGCGCAGCGTCGGCTTGCCGCGCTTGAGAGGGGGATAATTCCATGATCACGGAGCGGCTTTCTGACCCCCAGCTCTACACGGTGATGGGGATTTTCCTCAGCCTCGCTGTGGCGGCCGTGTTGAGCGTCATCGCGTGGCCGCAGCGAGCTCCACGTCGCGACGCCGGCGCCGGCTTTCGTTGGGTGTGCCGATGACCAGGCCCGCTGCAGAGACCCGCGCGACGACGATCGCCAAGGACCAACTGAAATCGATCATCGAGCGCGTCGAGCGGCTGACCGAGGAAAAAAAGAACATCGCGGACGATATCCGCGACGTTTTCGCCGAGGCCAAGGGCAACGGTTTTGACGTCAAGGCGCTGCGCGTGATCATTCGCATTCGCCAGCAAGATCCGATCGACCGCGAGGCCGAGGAGGCGATCCTCGAGACCTACATGCAGGCGCTGGGAATGCTCTGATGCACGGCTGTTTCGCCAAGACGCGCGAGGAGCTGGAGGCATCGGCCAACCTGGCCGACTTGACGGGTACGCCATGGCGGCGGATCTGGCTGTCGACGCGGGAACCGATCTGGACGCTGGTCGACGCTGCCGATTACGGCTGGCTGTCGGAGAATATCTGGAACGTCTGGCACGCCGGCCGCGGCGATTGGATGCGCTACGCCAAGCGCAACGTTGACGTCTCGCGTGCGACGATCCGGATGCATCGCGAGATCATGATCCTCGCAGATCCGCGGGACGAGGCGTACACGCGCGCGCATTTTGTCGACCATATCAACGGTCAGACGCTCGACAACCGCCGCGCAAATCTGCGCTGGGCGACCAAGCAAGAAAACGCTGCCAACCGCCGCAGTCGGGGCTCGGCGCCGACGCTCGGGGACATTGTCCGCGAGCTCGTCGGCGGCCTGCCGCAGATGTGGCAGCTCGAGGAGATCCCGTTTTGACTGAGCTCGTCCGATACGAGGCGGCTTGCCGCGCGCTGGCCGAAGCTGTTGCGGCCGACGAGGTCATGACGATCCGCGACCAGGCCGAGGCGATGCGGCTCGCGAGCAGGGTAGCGAAGAACATCGATCTCGAGGTCCAGGCCGCAAAGATCCGGTTTCGCGCCGAGCGGCGCCTCGGCGAGCTAGTCAAGCTGCAAAAGGAAACTGTCGGTCTCAACCGTGGCCGTGCTGGTGCTGGTCGGCCGCGGTTAGGCAATTCTGAGCCGGAACAGCCTAAATCCGACGAGCGGCCGACGTTGGCCGAGGCTGGCATCGATCGCAAACTCTCGTCCAAGGCGCAGCGCCTGGCCGCGATGGATGCGTCGGAATTCGAGGCAGCGCTCGGCCGGCATGAGCAGGAGATGCGCGCCGGCGCCGGTCGCGTCGCGATGGATCTGACCAAGGTTGCCGCCGAGGAAAAGGGCAGGGAGCATCGCCGCGGTTTGGCGCAGGCGCTGTCAGACGCCTCGGCGCTGCAGCCAACCGGTCGCAAGTATCCGATCATCTATGCAGATCCGCCGTGGCATCGAAACCAGGGCGTGACCAGCCGCTCCTATGAAAACCACTATCCGACCATGGCGTGGTCGGAGATCTGCGATCTGCCGGTCAAGGACATGGCCCTGCCGGACGCCTGGCTGTTTCTATGGATTCCGCGCGCGCATCTGCTGGCGTGGCATGAGGCCGAGATCGAGGCGACGGATCTGCGGACCGGCGAGGTCATCAAGGTCCGCTGCCAGATGCCGCTCGCCTCGGCGGTCGCGTTGTCGTGGGGCTTTGAGTCCTACTCGACGGCGTTCGTCTGGACGAAAAACGACGACGAGCATCCGGACGAGGCCGGCGGCGCTGTCCTGGTCCGCGACCAGGACGAGCTGCTGCTGCTGTTCAAGCGGGGCAAGGGCCTGCCGAAGCCGGCGAACGGCGAAAAGTTCGGCTCCAATCATCGCGAGCGCTCGAGGCCGCTCGGTCATTCGCGCAAGCCGGAGCATTACCGCCGCATGATCGCGGCGATGGGCGGCGGCGTTCCTGCGCTCGAGCTGTTCGCGCGCGTCGACGCCGAGCATCCGCTGCCGCCTGGCTGGCACGCATGGGGCAACCAGGCGAGCGCGCCGCCGGCGGGCGAGCCGGGCGGCTCGCGCTGGATGACGCGCGAGGAGGTCGTCGCGGCTGACATCGCCGCAATCGAGCGAATTGATTCCCAAGCGATCGCAGGCGCGAGCTCGACGCCTGACGGGGCGCCAGCGGGTATAGAACCGCCGCGCGATCGGACTGCCGATGGTCGGTCATCGGACGAGGCCGCAACGGGTAGCCATAGCGCTGCGGCCTCACAGTTAGCGGACGCCGGAGCTCACGCCGGCGATCGTCCAGCCCTGTCGGACGCAGTTGCCGCGTCTCCGATTGGGAAAGTCGTTTCGAGCGTCGCCGTCACTGGCCGCGCCGATGCAGCCGAGCCGCCGGCGAACCGACCTGGGCGCGAAATTCCCGACGACGACGGCCTCGACATCCCGGCGTTTCTGCGCCGCGCGCCCAAGCCGGCGCCGGAGCTCCTCGTCAGACAAAGCGAGATGGATCTCGCGCGCATCGATCGCGCGCCGGCCGAGGTCGTCGACAATCGCCTGCAAACGCGGCTGCCGCTGACCGAGGATGAGCTCGACATGCAGGCCGCGCTGCTCGCGATCGACGCCGGCGAGAAGATCGACGGCGACATGGTTCGGCATCTGGTCGGTGCCGGTTTCGCGCATTGCTCGAGGTCCAGCGTCAAGGTCAGCGACGCCGGCCGCGAATTCCTGGCGCAGCTGGTTGCGTCGCCGGCGCCGGTCGAGGTCGGCCGTGCTTCGCAGGTCAGAGGGTGAACCGATGGACGTTGGACCTCACGGCGGCGGCTGCCTGATCTGGGCCTATCTGATTTTGCTGGTCCTCGGGGTGATCGCGATCCTCTGCCTAAGCGGGGCGTTCGCGTGACGGACAAAGTCGCCTTGTTCCGGCAGATCGCCGCGGTCGAGAACGAGATCAAGGATCGGAGCGCAGGCGCACGCTCGAGGCTCGATCGCTCGGCGTCGCAGCGCCAATGCGACGGCCTCGAGGCTGGCGCGAAAACACTGCGCTGGTTCCTGCAAAACGAGGCGCGCATCGCCGCAGCGGCGCGGTTGCCGGCCTGCGCAATTTCGATGACCAGGCAGGTCACTGCCGTCGAGACCGAGCTCAAGGATCGCCGCAGCGGCGCGCGCGGCAAGTTGAGTTCGGCTGCGGCGATCTATCAACGCGACGGCCTCGAAGCCGCTGCGAATACGCTGCGCTGGTTGCAGCAAAACGAGGCGAGCATCAAAGGGGCAATGCGGCAATGAAGCAAACGAAACTGGCATCACTCGCGGAGAGCGCGATCAACGTCCTAGTTGGTTTCGTCATCAGCCTTGCCGCGCAGGTCTATTTCCTGCCGCTGCTCGGCGTCACGGTCTCGATCTCGCAGAACGTCACGTTCGCCCTAATCATGACCGCGATCTCGATCTGCAGATCGTATCTGCTGCGCCGGCTATTCGAGGCGCTGCATATCCGCCGGCCGCTGTCGCCGTTTATGCAGGCTGTGATCTCGGAGCGTTTTCGCCAGGTCGAGCGCGAGGGTTGGTCGACCGAGCATGACGACGGATACGATCGCGGGACGCTGGGCCGGGCTGGCGCCGCGTTCATTCTGCACGCCGGCACGGAATCGCCTGCTGTCCCGCACGAATGGCCTTGGACGCGCGAATGGTGGAAGCCGGCCGGCTATCGGCGCGACCTGGTCCGCGGTGTCGCATTGGCGATCGCCGAGGGCGAGCGCTTCGATCGCAACCGGAATCCGACCGGAGTGCCGGCGCGTTTGAGGCGACCGCTTGCGACCCAGGAGCAGCGGCAATGACGCAGATCGAGATCGCAGCGCTCGCGGTCGGCGCGTTCGGCCTGTTCATGTTCGGCTATTCGCTCGGCTGGATGCAGCGCGGGCGGGGCGGGCGGATCTGGTTCGATCGGGCAGGGCAGTGCCTTTGCATGGATCGAGCCTTGTCGCCTTCCGAGGCCGAGGAGGTCCGCCGCATCTGGCGTGAGGCCGCGACGGAAGGGCGCGAGCTGCAATGAGAGCCGCGCGCAAGAGCTCGACGCGGCACAAGTGGGGCGAGAAGGTTCGATTTCCGCTCAAGACCGAACAGCAATGCAGCCGCTGCGACATGGTCAAGGTCGGTCGCCGCGAGGGCGGTCCTGCTGGCTATTGGGATGAATTCTGGCGCGACGAGGAGCGCATCCATTGCACAGCGACGCCGGCCTGCGATGCGCGGCGCAGCAATGCAGCGGGCTAACGCGATCGTGCGCTGCCTGGCCGCCGAAGGGCCGGAGGCGATGGCCCTTGCCGAGGTCATCTGCCAGCTGATCGTCAAGGGCGCCGAGCTCGGCGAGCTCGAGGAATACGAGATCCCGAATCGAGCCGCGATCGCTGCCGGCGTCGTCGATCCGCCGCGGCTCAAACGTCGCGGTTTCCGCCGCGAATGGCTCGAGCGGCTCGACGTCGCAATCGAGCGGGACGCGTTCTTGCGCATGTCGGCGGGCGACATCGTCGACCGCCTGCTGCAGCCGCGGGCATGAATTTCCAGTGTTTGTTGCGTCCAGCGTTTCCCGAATTCTCTCTGATTAGGAAGTTAAGATGACCGCGAAAAAGCGGGCGCGATTGCGCATCGGCTCTGACGTGGCGACCGGATGGGCGCGTAATCTGGAGCTGGGCAACCCTTACGCAAAAAGCGTACTGCGCGCGCTCGGCGAGTATGTCGACGGCGAGGGAATGTGCTGGGTCGGCATTCCGCAGTTGGCAATGGACTGCGATCTATCGCAGGACACGGTCCGGCGGCGGCTCGCGTGGCTCGAGGACATCGGCGCAATCGGCCGGACGGGGCAATGGGTCGACGAGAACGGCCGTCGCAATGGTGAGGGCCGCGGCAAACGCACAACGGATCTGGTCCGTCTGCTGGTCGACGCGGATACCGACGCGATCGAGGCGCGCGCTGCCGGTCGCGCCGTCGACGAAACGCCTGTAAATTCAAAGGTGATTAGCCCTAGCTGGCAGCAAGGGCTAAATTCCGACGTCGACGACGCCAGCCCTCGGCCAGCACTAGGCCAGCCCTCGCAGCTGTGCGACCAGCTAATCTCTGAACCTGAACCGGAAGATTCCCCCAAAGCCCCCTTGGGGGGCGCGAGCGCGCCGGCGCAAGGTGAGGAGGAAGGCGAACCGGAACATTTCGGCGAGGCGTGGGAAGCGTGGCCCGGTCACCAGGCGATGCGGCGGGATCTCGCTCTCGCCGAGTTTGGCAAGCTGTCAGCCGAGGAGCGGCGGCTGTGCCGCGCGGCGATCCCGCATTTCCTCAAGATGCTGCGGCACCTCAAACGCGATCACGTTCCAAACTTCCATATCTGGGTACGCAATCGCGGCTTTCGCGAATTCCCGACCGCTGTCCTCGAGGAGAGCTCGCAGGCCTCTCAGTCTCGGAGTGGCTACATCAGTGACAGCGTCGAGGGCAGGGCGATCAAGGCGCTCTATCGCTTTGCGCGCATGTCGCCGTTTGAGCATCGCGGCCTGGTCAATTACTCGCTGCCCGTGACGGCGCGGATGCTTGCGTTCGCCGAGCTGCCGTCAGAGCGCGAATGGCATTGGATCGATGCGCCTGCGCAACTCGCGGCGTGGTCCAAATTTCTCAGCGAGCATATCCATCAGCGCCGACCGGATCTGACGACGACGCGCGGCACGGGTGCCGAGGCGCGACGCGGGTTCATGGCGCCGTGGCCTTGGCCGCCGCGCAAGGATGGAACGATCGCATCACAGTCGAGCGACGAGGCAGGGGAGAGCGAATGAACATGCAATACCGCAAGGGGCAGATCGTCGGTTATGTCGCGGCCTCCGACCGATTGGCGGTGCCGGCGATGCCGCAAAGCTGGCGCGTGCTGCAGGTCATGCCTGGCCGCGACGCCAAGGTCATCAAGGCTTTCGGTGAGCGCTGCATTAGCGGTTGGTCGCCGACCGTTGCGCATTTCGTCCAGCGTGGTAGCGGTCAGCCGGCGCGGCGTCCGCATCTCGGCCGCCGGATTGAAAAGCCGTTTCTGCCTGGTCTGATCTTTCTGCCTGATTTCGAGCTCGGTCGTCTCACCGAGATCCGCAGCATTCCCGACGTCGACAACTTGCTCGAGTTCGGCGAGCTGCGATCATGGCTCAACACGACCGAAATGCAGCTGCTGCGCGATATCGTCAAGATCGAGAACATGCTGCCGTCACGTCGACGATGGGCGCTTGCGCAGCTGTTCCTGCGCTATGGCTTCATCAGCGTTGCCGAGGTCAAAGACGAGACTGAAATGCGAGTAGGTCGAGAGATCCGCGTCGCCGATGGGCTGTTCTCTGGCTTTCGCGCGCTGATCGAGCGAATTGACTCAAAAGGCCGACTCAGCGTCTTAGTCACCGACGGAAAGCACGGCGTCAAGGTAAGCGGTTTGACCGAGGCGCAGATCGAGCTGATCGACTAATTCGCGGTGCGGTGCATGCGCGGCAGCTCGGCTAAAAGTGCAGAGCCTGATTCCAGGCGTACGCGCGCAGCGCGCCTCGACATCCACACCCGATCCAACGCCGATCGCAGCTGATGCGGTCGGCGTTTCCATTTGCATAGGTTGTGCGGTAGCGCCTCGGCGCTGTCGCTGCCCTCCTTGGGCGTTTCCTCCCTAGACTTGGGCCGCTCGTTCGTTCGAGCGGCCCTTTTTCGTTTTAGCGTTTCTTCTTCTGCTTAAGGTAGTTCTCCACCATGTCGACCATCACGCCGGCGTGTTTGACGGCGTCGAGGAGTTCGGCCTTCGTGCAGCTGAATCTGCCGCACCAGTATCTGACTTCCCAGTCCTCATGAACGTTGATGCGTTTGCGGTCTGCCGGCCCTCGGTTCTTGAGATCATCAGCCATTCCGTCCTCTCCCATTAGCTGTGGTTGGATTGTGATTGTATCACAGGTTGTGGAGCCTGCCTATGCCTCAACTGTCGTGGAAAGCTTGGTACAAGCTCGCGCGCTGGCAGGCGCTGCGCCTGCGCATCTTCCTGCGCGATCGATACACGTGCCAGCGCAAGGGTTGCGGCAGGGCCGAGCCGAACACGTCTCGCCTGGTCTGCGACCATGTCATCCCGCATCGTGGCGATGAGCGCCTGTTCTGGGACGAGGCCAACCTGCAGACGCTCTGCAAGGCTTGCCACGATCGAAACAAGCAGCGCGAGGAGCAGGCGAGCCTGCACACGCGCGGCGTTTGGGACTGATTGAGGGATAGGGGGTGGGCATTTCCTTCGCGAGGCCCTCTCCACGGACCGGCCCATCTCGCATTGACGGTTTTTTTCATCATGGCCGAAGTTTTTGACCTGTTCGGTGATCCTGTGCCTGCCAATTGGGGCGGGCGTGGTCGGCCGGAGCATGTCGCCAACCAGCAAAACCGGAATCGCGTCAGCCTGTTAGTCGCGCTCGGTTGGAGTAACGCGCGCATCGCGTCGGCGCTGTTCATCACGCAGCCGACGCTGCGCAAGCATTATTTTTCAGAGCTCAAGTTTCGCGAGGTCGCGCGCGATCGCCTGGTCGCACAGGTCGGGGTCAAGCTGATGGACGGCGTCAACGACGGAAACGTCTCGGCGATCCGGGAATTCCAGAAGTATCTCGAGCGCAACGATCTCATGCTGTACGGCCAGACGCAGAAGCCTGCGAAGGCTGCCGACAAGCCAGCGCCGGCCGAAAAGGTCGGCAAGAAAGCTGCCGCGCTCGCCGCAGCGCATAACCCCGACGTCGGTACGCCGCTCGGCGAGCTCATGATGCGCCGCCAGCAGGAAGGGACCTCGCACTGATGCCGAGCTCGATCGAGACCGTTGCGGCGCCTAGCATCGTCCCGTGGGATCTGTCCCGCGTCGATTGGGCCGAGCGCATTCGCGACGGCCGCTCGCTGATGCCGGATCTGCAGCTGTTCGCCGGCGAGGCGGACATCGCGCAGGCGTTCTATGACGAAATCCAGCTGCCTGACGTTCCGGGCAAGCCGAAGATGCGGACGGCCTCTGGCCCATGGTTTCGCGAGTTGGTTCGTGCGGCGTTCGGCAGCTGGGATGCGGCCAACCAGGTCCGCTATATCCGCGACATTCTCGCGCTGGTCCCGAAAGGATCGTCAAAAACGACCAACTCGGCCGCGTTGCTGATCGTCTCGATGTTGATGAACCGCCGCCCGCGCGGGAAAGCGCTGTTCGTAGGTCCGACGCAGGCGATCTCGACGCGCGCATATGACCAGGCGGTCGGCATGATCGAGGAGTCGCCGGATCTCAAGCGGCGTTTCCGCACGCACGATCATGAGATGATGATCGAGGACCTGGTCACCAAGGCCGAGGCGCAGGTCAAAACCTTCGACGTCAACATCCTGACCGGCGCGATGGGCCTGTTTTTCGTGTTGCTCGACGAGATCCATCTGCTCGGATTTAACGCAAAGGGTGCAAAGGTGCTGCGCCAGATCCGCGGCGGCCTCGACAAGACGCCCGAAGGCCTGCTCGTCATGACGACAACGCAAAGCGACGACGTTCCGGCCGGAATCTTCAAGTCTGAGCTGAAATTTGCGCGCAACGTCCGAGACGGCAATTATCGCGGCAAGGTCATCCGGCCAATGCTGCCGCTGCTGTACGAATTTCCGCCTGATATCGCGACGCTGACGCGCGAGGAGCGGAAAAAAGGCGTCGAGCCGCGCTGGATGGACCCGGCAAACTGGTCGATGGTCATGCCGAACCTCGGCCGCTCCGGTCCGTCGCTTGCCGAGCTCGCCGCCGATTGGGAAGGCGAGCGCGACAAGGGCGAGGAGGCGATCCGGATCTGGGCCTCGCAGCATCTCAATATCGAGATCGGCCAGGGCATCAATAACGAGGGTTGGGGCGGCGCGGATCTCTGGGACGCGCAGGTTATCCAGGGCCTCGACCTCGACGCGATCCTGACGCGCTGCGAGGTCGTTACGATCGGAATTGACTCCGGCGGTCGCGACGACCTGCTCGGCCTGGCGGTAATCGGCCGCGAGCGCGGTACGCGCCATTGGTTGTCCTGGTCCTATGCATGGGCAGATCCGATCGTCCTGGAACGCCGGAAGGATATCGCCGCCCAACTGCAGGATTTCGTCGACGAGGGGTCGCTGACGATCGTCGATATGGCCGACGCGATCGCGGATCTCGGCGTCCTTGTCGCGCGCATCGTCGCCAGCGGCCTGCTGCCGCAGAAAAACGGCGTCGGCATCGACCCGAACCAGGCGGCGGCGATTATCGAGGCTTTGACCGCTGTCGGCGTAACCGACGACATGCTGCGGCGCCTGCTGCAGGGCTCGGCGCTCGCGCCAGCGGTCTATGGCCTCGATTTTAAGCTCGCCGATGCGACGTTCTGGCATGCCGGGCAAGGTCTCATGTCGTGGGTTGTCGGCAACGCCAAAACCGAGCGGCGAGGCAACGCGGACATGGTGACCAAACAGGTCGCCGGCCGCGCCAAGATCGATCCGTTTATCGCGCTGCTCGAGGCCGCGATCCTCATGAGCTGGAATCCAACAGCCGGGCTGCTCGTGACCGGCGCTGATATCCTGACGGTGATCTGATGGGAATTTTGAGCGGCCTCGGCTCGGCGTTTCGCGCCGTGGCCAATACATTTGATCCCAGCGCGCCGCGCGATATGTCTGATCCGCGTTATTGGGCGGATTACGGCGGGCGCATGTCGCTCGCCGGCGTCGAGGTCACTGACAGCAACGTCAGCCAGCTCGGCGCGGTTCAGGCTGTCCGGCACGGCCTTTCGTCGGCAATGAAGTCGCTGCCGGCGTCGGTCTATCGGCGCGGCGCGAACGGCGCGCGAGAGGCGCTGCCGGATCATCCGGTCACCAGGATGTTTGCCGCCAACCCGAACGCGCGCCAAACGCCGGCCGAGCTCGTCGGCGAGCTCGCCTGGAACGTCTCCTATTATCGGAATTCCTATTGCGCGATCCTGCCGCCTGGCGGTCCGCGCGCGTCGGAATATTACGCCGTCGGCGGCCTCGAATGGCTGCATCCGCGGCGGCTGGCGATGGTCGAGCGCGGGATCGACGGCCGGCTGTACTACACGTTCAATCCGCCGACGACGATCGTCCAGGGCGCGCAGCTCAAACAGACGACCTATCGCGACGATGAGCTCTGGCATATCCGCTCGAATCCACTGCGGGAGGATGGCCTGCTCGGCGAGCCGATTTTCCATAGCGCCAAGCATGTTTTCGCGCGCGCGATCGCCGTTCATGAGTACGGCGACATCTGGTTTAAGAACAACGGCCAGTCCGGCGGCACGCTCGAGCATCCCGGCGTGTTCAAGGACAAGGCCGACCGAAACGAGTTTCTCGACAACTGGCGCGCAGCCGGGACCGGAATGAACCGGCACAAGGACCGGCTTTTGACGCACGGCGTCAAATATACCCCGATCAAGGTGACGAATTCCGAGGCGCAGCTGCTCGAGACCGAGGACGCCGCCGACACTGCCGTTTTCGGCCTTTGGAGCTATCCGCTGCATCGCGCATCGCGGCTTAAACGCGCGACAAATAACAACGTCGAACAGCAGTCGCTCGATTTTGTCGTCGGATGTGTGGCGCCGCTCGCGATCGAGATCGAGCAGGGCGTCGAGCGGGATCTGCTGCTCGACAACGAAAACGGCGATCTGTTTTTCGAGTTCAATTTTTTCGGCCTATTGCGCGGCGATCTGCTGAATCGCTATCGGGCATATCTGATCGGCCGCCAGGGCGAATGGCTGTCTGCCAACGACATCCTGCGGTTTGAGAACATGTCGCCGCGGACTGATCCCGGCGGCAATGACTACAAAAACCCGCTGACAAAGGACTCCGCCGGCGGCGCGCAAGGCGTCGACGACAATGCCAGCGCTGGCGGCGGCTCGAGCTCTCCAAAAGAGGACGGCAACAATGATTAAGATCGAGTCCGCTGCGCCGGATCTGCGCCAGGTGCTTACGCAGATCACGTCGATCGACGCCCTTGTCGCGCTCGAGGTCTCGGCGCTCGCCGATTGCCTGGCGCGCGCCGAGCAGCGGCAGGCGCAGGCCGCGGCCGCCGCGGCACAGGCCTCGAGCTCGGCCGGCAAGATCGCGCTGGTCTCCGTCGCCGGCGGCCTGACGCCGCGCGGCAGCTGGTTCGGCTCGAGCCTCTACGGCATTGCGTCGCAGGTCACGCGCGCGGCCGATGACCCGGACGTCGCCGGCATCGTCCTCGACGTTGACAGTCCCGGCGGCACGGTCGCGGCCACGGTCGAGGCCGCGAATGCGATCGCCGCAGCGGCGACTAAAAAGCCGGTAATCGCCGTTGCAAACACGCTGATGGGCTCGGCCGCCTATTGGCTCGGCTCGCAGGGCACTGAGCTCGTCATGGCGCCGTCTGCCGACGTCGGCTCGATCGGCGCGATGATTATGCATCAGGACATTTCCGGATGGCTCGACCAGGTCGGCCTCAAGATGACGATCGTCCGGTCGGAACAGTCGCCGCTGAAAAACGAGGCGCATCCGTTCGCGCCGCTGTCGGATGACGCCAAAGCCTATCTGCAGGGCCGCGCAAACGAGGCGGGCGCGGATTTTATCAAGGCTGTCGCGAGCGGCCGGCGCGTGACGCAGACCAAGGTCCGCGAGGAGTTCGGCCAGGGCCGCATGGTCGGCGCGCGCGAGGCTGTCGCGCGCGGCATGGCCGACCGGATCGCGACGCTCGACCAGGTCATCGGCGGCATGCTGCAGCAGCGCTCGCCGCGGCCAAGCTCGCGCAGGCGATCGGCGCTGGTGTTCGATTAGGGCGCCCGTGCTTATACATTCAAGATTACCCTTCTGGGGGTAAGCGGACGTCGCCTGACCGGTCGAGAATGTCCGCAAATGACCCGTTGCGGAAGCTAAGGCATGCGATCAGCCTCCTCCGCTTTGAACGAGGCCTCACAGCTTCCTGCCAAGCTGCTTCTCGACCTGGCGACGTTCCCAGTCACCGTTGAGGAATGGAACTCTGTCGAACACTCTTAGGCCGTGAGCCAAAACACCGGTCCCCCAACCAAACGCAACCCAGAGAAACCACCAATAATGGTGATAGGTAGCAGCATTGATCACGCCGAGGATTGCGGTAACGACTAAAAATTGCGCTAGATGAACGTAAAAGCCTTTGATGCGGCGTGCGCGTGCTAAGGCCAGCGCCTCTTCTGGACTTACGCTGGAGATTGCCATCGGGTTCATGTCCGGCTCCTTCAGGGTTGAAAAATCAACCTCGAATACGGCCCCCAATGCCTTCAGCGTTTCGTTGCTTGCTGATTGGCCACGCTCCAGCCGTTGAATGGTCCGAACACTTAAGCCGCTTATTTCGGCCAATTGTTCCTGAGACCATCCCCTTTGCAGCCGAAGTTTTTGGATAATCATCTGACCGTCTCGAAGATTGATTGCCAAAGCCTGACCTTAGCGCGACGTGTTGACCACGACAGCAACCCGCCACGAACCTGACTTTCACCCGGCAGCCGATGCCTAGCATGCGATTTATGGAGCGTTACGATGAATTTCCACTTGTGGCCCTTAGCTGACCATCGCTCAGAGCCCTCCAACGTCCGCTTTCGGGAGGTGAGCCGACCCGGATCGGGCGGGCCGCCATGGTTGGCTTGTGACCCAATCCGGACGAGGGCGCGGAAGTTCGTAAATCGTTCGCAGTTCTCCACTCGTTCTCATTAGGCGCCCGGCGCTGGCCTGTTTCCGACGCTGGTGGCCTAGTTGGAAAATCGCAGTGGCCTGAATTGGTTGGGCGGTGTTCTCAGTAGGACTACCGACCCCATGCAGGGTCTTGGGCATAACGTGTTTTTATAGGACGGCAAACTCGTTCCCTACGTGGTTCTCCGTAAGGAATGGCCCGGGGTTTCCTGACCGATGGCACAGATTACACTAGATGGCCGAGTTCCCCGAGCGTAGGGTTCCAGCTCAACGCAGGGGTTGCGTCATGGGCAATGACTCAATGACATACTTGAAAGCGTTCGGTCTGAGCCCGGTCGTTATCCTCGGCATAGCGATGTACGTGCAGTAGCGCGAACCTGGCCCGCAACGCGCCAAGCGGGCTGGTAGATGGTCCCAGCAACAAGCCTTCCCCCTACACAGGCCCCCAAAGTTGCTGGGGCCGCTTAAACAAGAGGCCGCCTGAGTTGGCGGCCTCTTTCATTCCTCATCTAGCGTTTGCAGCCGAAAGCGTTCGGTCGGCTTCACTAGACGCTTTTTCTGGCGCTTCACGTAGTCCTCTAGCGCCTCCAACATCGTCTCATCGGGCTCCCGCGATGTTGCCTGCTGGCCCTTAGCGGAATGGCGCTCTGATGTTTGGAACGTCGGCTTATTAGAGAAGACCGGACGTCTGTCCGGCTGATCTATTTTCAGCCCTTGATTCATTGTCCGCAGCCGCAAGGCCGCTTTTTCCCTTTTTAGTTCCTGAGTTGCTCGACCCGCGCCGTCGCCTGGACAGCGGGAACGCGGGCTATTTCTCCCGTCCAGGCAAACCACCTAACCAACCAGGAGTCACGGATCCATGCGAGTGGACATCAAGCAGCTGCGCCAAGCCCGCGCCAATAAGGCAAAGGACGGCAAAACCGCGCTCGAGCAGCTCAATACGCTGCAGGGCAAGGCAACCCTGACCGACGCCGAGACCGCGCAGGTCGGCGAGCTCGAGACCAAGGTCGACGCGCTCGAGGCAGAGGTCGCCGAGCTCGACAAGCAGATCGCAGCCGAAGAAAAGAAGCTGCGCCGCACGGCGCTGTTTGGCTCCTCGACCGCGCTCGGCGGTCCGGCGCTGGCGACCGTCGTGAACGACATCAACCCGGAGCGGACCGGCGGTTTCCGTAGCGTCGCGGAATTTGCGGTTTCCGTCCGGACCGCGATGACCGGCGGCGGCCTCGATCCGCGTCTCGGCGCGGCGCCGACCAATTTCCAGCAGAACCAGGGCGGCAGCGGCGAGGGCTTCCTGGTGCCGACCGAGTATCGCGAACAGATCTGGGCGCTCGTTTTCGACGACCAGAACCTGCTCGGTTTCTGCAATCCGGAGCCGACGCAGGGCAACTCGATCGCGATCGCAAAGGACGAGACCACGCCTTGGGGCGCCTCCGGCGTCCAGGCGCGCTGGCGCTCGGAGGGCACGCAGATGATCGCGGACAAGGCCGCGATGACCGGCGAGATCATCCAGCTGCATGAGCTCTACGCCTTCGTGCTGGCCTCGCAGGAGGTCCTCGACGATGCGCCGCGGCTGCAGAACCGGATCTTCAACCAGGCCGCCAACGCGATCCGCTGGAAGGCGTTCGAGGCGGTCATGACTGGCGACGGCAAGGGCAAGCCGCTCGGCTTCATGAACGCGCCGGCGCTGGTGACCGTCGCAAAGGAAGGCGGGCAGGCGGCCGATACGATCACGGTCCCCAACGTCCTCAAGATGTATTCGCGCCTGCTGCGGATGGGCGGCCGGCCGATGTGGCTTGCCAATTCCGACACGCTGCCGCAGCTCGGCCAGCTGACGATCGGAAACGTGCCGGCCTGGCTGCCGCTGAATCAGCCGCTCGCCGGCGCGCCGGACGGTGGCGTCTTCCTCGGCCGCCCGCTGATCTTCAACGAGCATAGCGCGACGCTCGGCGATCTCGGCGACCTGACCTGCGTCGACCTGTCGGGCTATGCGCTTGCGACCAAGTCCGGCGGCGGCATCGATTTCGCCGCCTCGATCCATCTGTTTTTTGACTACAACCTGGCGGCCTTCCGCTGGATCTTCCGGATGGGCGGACAGCCTTATCTGTCGGCGCCGGTCGCGCCGGCCAAGGGGCCGAATACCAAATCCCATTTCGTCGCGCTCGAGGCGCGCTGATCGAGCTCGAGCTCGTCAGACGATAACGGCGCGCCGGCCTGACCTGGCCGGCGCGAGTAACGGCCCGTTTCCTGTTTCCCGAAACCATGAGGGTACAAATGCACACCAACCTTAAACCGTCGCAGCGCGTCAGCGTCGTCGACTCGATCAACCCGCAATCGGCTGCCGCCGTGGTGACCACGGGCTGGATCGATGCCGGCAAGTTCCACAACTATATGGCCGTCATCTCGGTCGGCGCGCTCGGCGCCGCGGCGACCGTCGACGCCAAGATCCAGCAGGCGACCTCGGTCGCGGGCGCCGGCGCAAAGGACATCGTCGGCAAGGCGATCACACAGCTGACGAAAGCCGGCGCCGACGATAACAAGCAGGTCCTGGTCAACCTCAAGCAGGAGGACCTCGACATCAATAACGGCTTCGGCTTTTTCCAGGTGTCGGTGACGCCGGCCGTCGCCGCGAGCCTGGTCGGCTGTTCCGTGCTGGGCTTCGATGCGCGGTACGGTTTCGCAACCGACAACGATGCGGCAACCGTCGACGAGGTCGTCGGCTGATCCAGCCTCGCGCCTCGGCTGCACCAGGCCGAGGCGCCTTTCCCTTTCCCGGCAGGGCTTCCCGACATGCTCCGCATCTCTCAGCGTTCGGCGGGCTATCCCGTCACTCTCGACGAGGCCAAGGCGCAGCTGCGCGTCTCGAGCACGAAAAACGACGCTCTGATCTCCGGCCTGATCGGCGCGGCGACGGGGCACTGTGAGGCCTTGGTCCAGCGCGCATTTGTGCCGCGGACGTTCCAATGGGTGCTGCCGTGCTGGCGTCCTGTGATCGAGATCCCGATCGCGCCGGTCACGCATGATGCAGTCCATTCGATCAAGTATGTCGATTGGGCGACCGAGACGCAGCAGACGCTCGATCCGGCGACTTATGTCGTGCAAACCGCCGGCGATAGCGTGCGCATCTTTCCGAAATTCGGCATGTCCTGGCCGCTCGCCTTCTCGCATGCGCCGGAGCCGATCGTCATCGAATTCGACGCCGGGTACGAGGATATCGACGACCTGCCGGCGGTCGTCAAAACCTGCGTCATGCTGCAGATCCGGCATCTCTACAGCGTCGGCGAGACAAATCCCGCCCTGGTGCGCGATCTCGTCATAGGCGTCAGCGACAAGGCCTGGCAGCTGTCGCCGGACGTCAAAACGCTGATCCCTGACGCGGTCACGCTGCTGATGCTTTCGGAGGTCTGGTGATGGCCGATCGCATCCTCAAGGCGCCGCGCAACGCGCGGACGCTGCTGTTCTGGCCTGCCAAGGCGCCGGAGGAGGTCGTCGAGCGCGGTTTCGATTGGTCCGACGTCCTGCTCTCGGCGGCCGAGCTCGCGCGCCTGGCGGCCGGCGAGGACGTGACGCCGGCGGACGGCATCAAGACCTCGAGCTATGTGCTGCCGCAGGGGATCGTCGCGAGCGCCTCGAGCAGTTCGGCGATCGCTGCGCTGGTGATGCTGACCGGCGGCGAGCTCGGCAGGGTTTACAGCATCACAAACCGGATCGAGACCGCGACCGGGCAGCAGCTCGAGCGCGTCGTCAAGCTGCGCATCCGCGCAAAATGAGCCTGCGATGGACCGCGTCACGGCGCTGGTCGCGATCGCGCATCTGAAATTGCGGCTCGAGCTGCTCGAGCGGCATCCGCAGATCCTGGAGGGAATCGACATGATCGATATCAAACGGCCGATCGAGCTCGCCGGCATGCGCTCGCGCCTGGCGCGGGCAAAGAAGCTCGAGGAGGGAATCGCCTTCACGGGCAAGCGCTATGACCAGGTCATGGATGCGATCGACGAGCAGCATACCGCGCTGCAGGGGCACGTCGGCCAGCTCGAGAACGAGTCGGCGCAGCTTGGTCAGGTGCTGCGCAGCATGGTCGCGGGGGACAACGGCGCCCCAAACGATGGCGAGGCCGGCTCGAGCGGCTCCGAGGTCGGCCAGGTCATCACCAGCAAGGTTGACGGCCAGTGACGTCGGACGAGTCCCTAGACCAGCATATCCGCGCGCTCGAGGAGAACGGCGAGACCGTCCTGGTCCGCCGTTACGCCGGCGTCGGGCCGGCGCGCGCGGTCGCGAAAGAGGCGGCCGTCCTGGCGAAGGTGAAGGGCTATCAGCCGGCCGAGCTCGTCGGCGAGATCCGGCAGGGCGATCGGCATGTCATCCTGTTGAATGATCCCTCGGCGCCGGTGCCGGCGGGCAAGGTGGCCTTGTCGACCATGCTGCCGCTGACGGATCGCGATTTCCTGGTGATCGCCGGCGCGAGGTCAGCATCAAGGGCGTCGACGACGCGACGAGGCGGATGCAGGGGCAGGTCATCGCATTCGAGCTGCAGGTCCGGGGCTGATGGGCAAGGTGTTTGACGAGGCCGACTATCAGCGAAAGCTCGACGCCGCGCGCAATGGCATCTCGACCAGCGAGGAAGCCCGATTTGTCATCACGGGCGACCTGGCCGGCCTCAATGCTCGCAAGGCGTTTCAGGAGGCAAAAGAGCGGGCGCTGTTGAAAGCGCGCAAAAAGATGCTCGATCGGATCAACCAGGAACAGGCCGACCACGCGCTCAACGATCTCGTTCCGACCGAGGTCGAGGAGATTGTCACCGGGCCGCATGACGAGATCGCCTCGGTCGACAGTTGATGCGCATCGTTTTCCGATATCTGGCGATGCAGGACGTCGTCGATTTCGCGCTCGAGACACTGCGGCAGCGCTCGCCGGTCGGTTCGGTCGGAGATCCGCATCCTGGTCTCTACCGTGACAGCCACATGGTTTTTCTAAATGGCCATGTCGTCAGCGACGTTTCGGCGTTCCGGCGCGGTGACCAGATCAACATTTCCAACCCGGTCCCTTACGCCCGCAAGATCGAGATCGGCCGGATGAAAATGAAGGTCGCGCCGAAGATCTATCAAGAGACCGCGCTGATCGTCGCCGCGCGATACGGCAACCGCGCCGCGGTCAAGTTCACCTTCATGCCGGTCCGGTTCGGCGATATCGCGGCATATGCCGCGTTTTCCAGGCAGATCAAGGCCGGCCGGCGCCGCATGTCCGACAAGGCGCGGCAGGCCTGGCTGGTGCGTCAGCCGGCCCTCGAGATCCGCGCACGCTGGAGGTTATCCCATGGCTGACTATGCCGGCGCCGTCGCAGCGATGCGCGCGCGCTATGAAGCTGGCTTCAACGCCGCGCCGAGCTCGTTCCAGAATGAAGATCCGCCGCAGCTGCCCTGGCCGCCGCAGGGGCAGCCCTGGTGCTATTTCGAGGTGATCGAGACGCTGCGGCGAAAGCGCGGCGTCGGCACGCCGGGCAACCAGACCTGGCTGATAACCGGCAACATCTTCGTGCATGTGTTTGTGCCGAAGGGCTACGGGTTCGCCGCGCATCTCGCGCTCGCCGGCCAGGCGGGCGACCTGTTCAAGGATGCGACGTTCTACAACGCCGAGCCTGGCGCATGTGTGCGCTGCTGGGGCGAGAACGGCGAAGGGCCGACCGTCCAGGGCGGCGATAGCGCATCCGACGACGGCAACTGGTTCGGCGCCGTCGTCGTGATTCCGTTCCAGTTCTTTTTCATCGGCTGATCCAAACAGGAGACTGATCGCAATGGTCTATCAAAGCAATTCCGCTGGCCGCATCGCCTATAAGGCGCAGGCCGGTCTCGGCCAGATCGCTGCCGGCGGCGCTGGCGCTACCGTCCTGCCGATCTCCGGCGGTCCGGGCGCCAAGCTGTCGAAAGCCGCTACGGAATCGCAGACGATCCGTAACGACGGCATGTCGATCCGCGGCCGTCACGGCACGCAGAAAACCTCGTCGAGCTACAACGCGGAAATGTGGCTCGGATCTCATGACGCGATCGTCGAGGCGATCATGCGCGGCACTTGGGATGCGACCCCGTTTAGCAAGACGCAGGCCGATTTCACTGGATTGACGACGGTCGCGGACGGCATCGTTTTTGAAACCGGCTCGCCGATCGACATGGGTTTCAAGGTCGGCGATATCATCCGCGCGGCCAATCTGCCAGACGCCGGCAACAACGGCCGCAATTTGCGGATCTCGGCGCTCTCGTCGACCAAGATCACGGTGCCGGAGACGCTGACCGTCAACGCTACGCCAGATACGAATTGCACGATCACGCGGCCGGGCAAGCGGTTGACCAACCCGGCGGCGCTGGTCCGGCGCTATTTCGGGCTCGAGGAATTCGAGAGTGACATCGGCAAGGCGACCGTCCTCGACGATTTCGTCTGGGGCACGGGCAAATTTTCGATGGCGCCGAATGGGATCATCACGTTCGATCCGGGCGGCATCGGGACCGGCAAGATCCGGCCGCTCGATGCCGCATACTTCACCAACCCGGCGGCGGCGCCGGGGACGCCGTTCGCTGTTGTCGACGCGACGATCCGCCTCGGCGGCGTCGACCTGGTCGAGCTGACCTCTTTCGATGTGTCGCTCGATATCCAGCCGACCGCGCCGGATACGTTCGGCTCCGGCAACATCAAATATGCGCCTGACGTGTTCACGGGGCCGCTGCGGGTTGGGCTCAACCTGACCATGCTGCGCAAAGATCTGCAGCTGCTCGCCGATTTCGTCGCCGAAACGCAGTATTCGCTCAACATCCTGGCCGTCGACAATATGAGCGAGCCGAAAGACTTCATGTCGATCACGGTGCCGAATTTCACGCTCGGCGGCGTCGATCCCTCGGCGCTGTCCAAGCAGGGCGGCGGGCGCACGCAGACGATCACGGTCCCGCCGGCGCTGGTCGGCATCGATTCCTCGGCGACCGGCAATAACAGCATGATCTCGTTCCAGACCACTGCAGCGTAGCGTCTGAGTGATCGGCGCCGACCATAGGCCGATGGAATGTTCTCGCGAGAACCGGCCGCAGGGTTGTCGGACCCTGCGGCCAACCTTTCCGACAAAAGGCAACCGACAATGACTGAATCAACTGCAACCCTCGACCTCTCCGCCCATTTGCCCGTCGACACGTTCCGGCTGCAGATCCGCAAGCCCGGAACGGATACGCCGATCGGCTGGGCGATCGATCTCGCCGGTCCCGCGCATCCGCAGACAATTGCGCTCAACAATGAATCGACCCGCGACGCGATCGAGAAGGAAAAGGCGATCGAGTTCGCGCAGGTCAACGGCCGCAAGTGGAAAACCGAGGATGAGACCGTCGCCGATCGGCGCCGGCAGAACGTGACCAAGGTCTGCCGGCGGATCGTCGGATGGTCGCCAAATCCGACGTTCAAGATCGTTTCGCCCGATCCGATCCCGTTCTCGATCGAGAACGCCGTCGAGCTGTTCCTGCGGCCGGAGCTCGGCAGCTTTTTCGTCCAGGTGACCGACTATCTGACGAGCGAGCGGGCTTTTACGAGGCCCTCAAGTCAGACTTGAGGGCATTCGCCGAGCGCAGCTTTCTGCTGTCCTCGAGGGCCGGCGATGCCGGCGAGACCTATCGCCAGGTCCTCGAGGGCCTGGTCCAGCGCACGCGAGATCCGAAGCGCAAGGCCGAGCGGGAAGCGATCCTAACGGTCCCGCCGATTCCGCGGGCGCTGAGTTACCTCTGGCGGATCTATGACCGGCTGCGCCGGCGCAAGGGCGGCAACGGTTTCGCGCTGTCGCCGATCGAATGGCAGGACATCGACGCTTTCCTGCGTCGGACGCAAACCGACCTGGCTCCCTGGGAGCTCGAGATCCTCGAAATGCTCGATGATCTCTATCTGGTCGATTACTCAAAGCTGCAAACGGAGGAGTGATGGCCGACCAGGTCGTGACCGAGCTCGTCATCGATGCGAACACGCAGGGCGCATCCGATTACGAGCGGGCGATGGATAGCGCCGCCGGCGCAGCGCAGCGCGGCACGGACGCGGCGACCGATTTTAACGTCGGTCTGATCGCGCTCGGCGCCGGCGCGTGGCTGCTGCTGCCACGGTCAATAAGGCGCTGGACTATATCGTCAGTTTTAACAAGTCGCTGGCCGATATGGGAACGCTCGCCGACCGTGTCGGCCTGTCGCTCAAGGATTTGCAGGGTATCCAGTTCGGCGGCCAGATCGCCGGCCTGACCGAGAGCCAGGTCAACGCGGGGCTAGAGAAATCCTCGCAGCTGCTCAACGATGCGCAGCGCAATGCTAATTCGCTGTCGAAAGAGTTCGACGCGAACGGCATCAGCCTGCGCAATGCAAACGGGCAGCTGATTAGCCAGAATCAGCTGCTGCAGATCTCGGCCGACCTGGTCAGCCGCGCGCGCAATCCGCAGGATGCGACCGCGATCGCGCAGATGCTCGGCTTTACCAAGGAATGGGTGCCGCTGCTGCAGCAAGCGCCGGCGCAATGGCGGATCTCGGCAACCAGGCGCAGGCCGCCGGCGCCGTTATCGACGACGAGACTGTTAAACGGGCCGCAGATTTTGATGCGGAGTGGCGCAAGAGCTCGGTGGAATGGTCGCTCTACATGAAAGAGGCGGCGGCGAGCCTGCTGCCGGTCATGGATGATCTGATCGAGCGGGCGGCGAAATTCTTCAAGTCGCTGGACCGTGACTCGATCGAGAAGGCAGCAAACGAGCAGCTCACCGCCTTGTCTAACAGCGTCGGCGGTCCCAACGCGGATCAAACGGTCGGGCTTAGGATCGATATCACGCCGGAAGCCAAGCAGGCGGTTGACGAGCTCTCGAATGCGGGCTCGCTGTGGGACGGTTGGGTCAAGCTGCTCGGCGTCGTAGCTGCCAACCAGCCGTTAGCGAAATTTAGATCTCTCTCACCGGATGAGGTCAAATGGTACGCCGGCACGGGCGCCTCGATCACTGACACGAGCACGGCGCAAAGCGATTGGGCCTGGCAGAACCAGGCGGCATCGCTCAAGTCGATGCAGGCAGGCCTGACTGGCCTGCAATTCGGTTCGCGGTCCAACGTCGCGAGCAAAGACACGGCGGAAGATCCGGTAGATCGGGCGATCAACTCACTGCGCAAGCATACCGAGGTTCAGGAGGCCGATACGAGGGCGGTCGGGCTGGGCGATGCCGCGCTCGCCGCTTTCCGCGCGACGGCCGCCGAGACGTCCGCGGTCCAGGCCAATGGCGGCAAGGAAACCGCCGCGCAGACCGCGCGGTTCGCCGAGCTGCGCGATCGAGCCGCTGCCGCTGCCGACGCTCTGGCGCGGGCCAAGGTGGGCTCGCAGATCGATTTCAACAGCAAGACGGCGTTCCTGTCGTCCGACGATGTTGCGATCGCCTCGCAGCTCAAGGGTATCTATGGGAACGACGTGCCGGCGGCTTTGGACAGCAGCTATGCGGCGGCGATCCGCACCAACAGCGCCTTTAAGGGGATCTCGTCCTCGATCGAGGGCGACCTGGTCAACGGCCTGACCGACATCACGACCGGCGCCAAGTCGGCCGGGCAGGGTTTTACCGACATGTCGAATGCGATCGTCAAGGCGATCGAGCAGATGATTATCAAGATCACGATCGTCGAGCCGCTGATGCGGTCGCTGCAGATGGCATCGTCTGGCCTCGGCGGCTTTTCGTTCGGCGGTATCGGCGGGGGCGCAACGTCGTCGACGGGCTTTAGCGGCGGTATCGGCGGGCTCTATCACACGGGCGGCATCATCGGCTCGGAGCCGACGTCAATGCGCTACGTCCACGGCGCCTATTTTGACGACGCGCCGCGTTTCCACACGGGCGGCATCGCAGGAAACGAGGTCCCGATCATCGCGCAGCGCGGCGAGGGCGTCTTTACGCCGGGCCAGATGGCTGCGCTCGGCGCCAGCGCCGGCGGCGGCCGATCGCCGCAGGTCACGATCAACAATTACACGGATGCGTCGCCGGCGGTCGAGCAGGCGCCGAACGGCGACATCACTGTAACGCTGCGCAAGATGGTCGACGGCGCGGTCGGCGACTCGCTGTCGACTGGGACCGGCCGGCGTGTCCTCGGCGGCCAGTACGGCCTGAAACCGTTCACGGGGCAGTAAACAATGGCTTTGCCGGCATTCCCAATTGCAAACGCCGTCATCCTCAAAGACGGGTTCGGCCTGCAGCGCATGCGCGATCCGATCGCGACCGACATGGAGCAGGGCAACGTCCGGCAACGGCCGCGGCCTGGCGACAATGTCGGCGCGGTGACGCAGACGGTTCGTTTCTATGCGGCCGACTACGATACGTTTGTCGAGTGGGTAAAGACGACGCTCAACCTCGGAACGGCGCGTTTCACCATTGATGTTTGGCTCGGCACGTCTCTCGCGAACAAGGTCTGCCAGTTCGTCAAGCCGGGGACCAGCCTGGTCGCGAGCTGGCCGAATCCGGACCAGGTCGACGTCCGGATGACCTTGCGTGTTTACGACGTCTAGCCATGCCGACGCACAATGAAGCGCTGATCGAGGCCTATGCCTCCTGTCCGCCTAGCGCGCGGATCTATTACACGCTCGAGCTCTGGCAGTCGTCATTCGACCAGCCGGCGCGGGTTGTCGCCAATGTCGGCGACGATATGACCTTTGGGCTCGAGGTCGGCGCGCCGCGCAACGGCGGCGAGACCGTGACCTTTATCGCATGTCCTTTCGAGGCCGCCTATCCGGAGCAAAAGGAAGGCCAGCCGCCGTCGACGACGATCAAGATCGACAACGTCAATCGCGAGCTGGTGCCGAAGATCCGCGCGGCGCAGGGGACGCGCGAATATATTCAGGTCCTGTATCGCGAATATCTCGGCAGCGACCTGACCGAGCCGGCCTATGGGCCAATCGAATTCGAGCTGCGCAGCGTCCAGATGGTCGGGGCATCGCTGACCGGAACGGTCATGGTCAAAAATCTGCAGAACAAGCGGTTTCCGCGCCTCACACGGAATTACGACTATATCCAGTTTCCGAGCCTGCTGCCGTGACGCGATCCGAATTCCTCGCACCGCTGATCGGCGAGCCGTGGGCGTGGCAGGCTCGCAACTGCTGGGATTTCGCCTGCCATGTGCAGCGCGAGCTGTTCGGCCGGATGCTGCCACAAATCTCGGTGCCGGCTGATTTCAGCCGGCGCTGGGTGCTCGAGGAGTTCGCCGGCCATCCGGAGCGCGCGCGCTGGCGCCAGGTGCCGGACGGTCCTAGCGGACTGGTGATGGCCGCTGACGGCGCGCTGGCCCTGATGGCCCACGCGCGGTTTCCCGCGCATATCGGCGTTTGGCTGCGCCAGGAGGGCCGGGTGATCCACTGCGATAGCCACGCGGGCGTTGCCTGCGAAACCGTCCTGGCTCTGCGCCAGGTGGGTTGGAAAAACCTCATGTTCTTTGAGCCGGTGACATGCACGGATCTGTGAAGCGATTGCCCAAGCCGCAGGCGAGCTCGCCGGAGCGTCCGCGAGCTCGTCGCGAGCGGCGCAGCGACGCCGCGCGTCAGCCGGTGCTGCATCTGGTGATGCCTGGCCTCGAGGTCGACCGCGCCGAGCCGCGGCCGCGGGAAACCGTCGCGGCCTTCCTGCGCCGCACGGGCTGGGCCGTGCGCGATCGGGATTTCGGCTGGCAGTTCAAGAAAGGCCTGCCGACCGTGCTCGAGATCAACGGCGAGGCCGTGCTGCGCAGGGATTGGCAGTCGCGGCGCATCGGGCCGGCCGACGCGGTTCGCTTCACGTCCTATCCGCTCGGCGGCCAGGGCGGCGGCAACGCTGCCAAACAGATCATCGGTCTGGTCGCGCTCGTCGCGGTCTCGGCCTTCGCGATCTGGGCCGGGCCTGCGCTGTTCGGCGCCGGCACGTTTGGCGCGCTCGCGACGACGGCCGCGATCGGCATCGGCGGCTCGCTCCTGGTCAACGCCCTGGTTGCGCCGAAGGCCGGCGCGACCAATACGCCGACCGCAACGCAGGACCAGATTTACTCGGTCGCCGCGCAGGGCAATGTCGCCAAGCTCGGCCAGCCTTTACCGGTCTGGTATGGCCGCGTGAAGGACTATCCGGATTTTGCGGCGACGCCCTGGGGCGAGTTCGTTGCCAACGATCAATATCTCAATGTGCTGCTGTCGCCGACCATGGGCAGCATGCAATACGAGGCCGTCTATATCGACGATACCGTGTTTTGGGACGCGACCAACGGGATCGCGGCGGCTTTCAGCGATGCGCAGATCGCGTTCTATGAGCCTGGCAGCCCGGTCACGCTGTTTCCGACCAACGTGGACCAGTCGGCCGAGGTCAGCGGCCAGCAGCTTCCCTCGGGATCTGGAACGTCGGGCGGCCAGTATGATTCAAACGGCCTTCCGTTCGGTGCCTCGGCGCGCACGCCTGGCGCCTGGATTGGACCGTTCGCGGCCAACCCGGCGGGAACGCTGGCGCAATCGCTCGCGGTCGATTTCGTCTTTGCGGCCGGCTGCTACACGGTCAACGGCAAGGATGGCTCTATCGGCTATTCTAACGTCGGCCTGACCGCTGAATATGCAACCTGCGACAACGCCGGCGCGCAGACCGGGCCGTTTAATCCGCTGTTCTCTATCGTGCGGCAGTACGCCTCGCAGGCGCCGGTCCGTGACAGCGTCAAGGTCGACGTTGCGCCTGGCCGCTACCTGGTCCGCTTTCGCCGCGAGGATGCCGAGCTCGCCGGCACTGCCGGCAGTAACTCCGTGCTCTGGGCCGGCCTGCGGTCGTTCCTAAAGGGCAACAATTCGTTTGCTGACGTCTCGACGATCGCGATCCGGTTGAAGGCGTCGCAGTCGACGCAGGGCTCCTATAAGTTCGGCGTCCTCGGCACGCGCAAGGTCCCGGTTTGGAACGGCGCGGCCTTCGTGACGCAGGCGACCCGTAACCCGGCTTGGGCGTTTCTCGACGCCGTCACCAGCGGGCAGTATGGCTCGGGCCTCTCGATCGCCAAGGTCGATTTCAATGCCGTTGTAAATCATGCGGCCGGCTGCGATGCGCGCGGCGACACGTTCGATTATCGCTTTGCGACGGCCGTCGCCGTGCCTGATGCCCTAAACAAGATCCTGGCGCCGTCGCGAGCGCAGCATTTCTGGCTCGGCGATACCGTGTCGATCGTCCGCGACGAGTGGCGCGACGTGCCGACCATGCTCCTGACCGATCGCGAGATCGTGCGGGATTCGATGCAGGTCAGTTTCACCATGCTGGGCGAGGAAGATCCCGACGCCGTCGTGGTCGAGTATGTCGACGAGCAGACCTGGAGGCCGGCGCAGGTGCAGTATCCGCCGGACAGCGACGCATTCACGTCGGTCAATGCCGAGACCAAGCGTGTCGACGGCATCGTCAACCGTGACCAGGCGTTCCGGGAATGCGCGTTCTACTATCTGCAATCGATCTATCGGCGCGAAAACGTCGCGCTCGGCTCGGAGTATGAGGGCAGGGCGATCACGCGCGGATCTGTGGTCCGGGTGCAATCCGACCTGCCGGAAAATTATGGCTATGGTGGCGCCGTCGTCGGCGTCGCCGGCGCGACGCTGGCGCTCAACCCGGCGCCGATCTGGGATAGCGGGCCGTTCTATATCCGCCTGCGGAAGCCTAACGGAAAATTCTTTGGTCCGGTCCTTTGCAGCCGCGGCGTCGACGACGGGCATGCCGTTCTTGATGCGGCGAGCCTGGCAGCCGCGCAGGCCGCGCAGGCGACGACGCTGGCCGTCGTCCTGGCGCGCGAGGATGGTGCGGAGTATCCGTCGTTTGACCTCGGCACGGGCGTGAGCCAATCGCGCCTGTGCGTGGTCCTGGATGGCTCGCCGAATGGCGACCAGTTCACGGTCAACATGGTGGTTGATGACCAGCGGGTTCATGCGACGGATCTCGGCAATCCGCCGGTGCTGCCGAGCGCGCAGTATCCGTCAAACGACAAGGTCCCGCTGGTGTTCGGCCTCAATGCCTACATCAGCCAGGGCACGGCCGAGCCGCGGCTGTTCGCGAGCTGGTTTCCGACCGCAGGCGCGATCTACTACGTCGCCGGCGTCTCCTATGACGAGGGCAAGAATTGGACGCAGGTCTATGAGGCGGCCGAAAACCAATTCGATACGGTCGTCAGCCTGGCGGCGGTCCGCCTCCGTGTCCAGGCGGTCAATGCGACCATGCGCGGCGCCTATTCGACCGTCGACCTCGAGGCGCCGACGGTCAAGCTGTCGCCTGGGATGGTCACGCTCGAGTCCTTCAACGCGGCCTTGAAAAAACAGGTCACGGATATCGAGAGCCAGAATAACGACGAGATCAATGCCGCGCTGCAGGCGACTACAGCGGCTATTGCCAACCAGGACGCGCGCAACTGGCTCGACAAAAAGTCGATCAAGGCGGAAATGACAGCCCGCGTCGGGGCGGCGTTCGCCCAGATCGCGACGGTCCAGACCGTCGCGGTCGACGCGCAGCAGGCCGTCGCGGATCTCAGCACGTCGGTTTCTGCACAATTCGGCGACGTCAATGCCTCGATCACTGAGCAGTCGACGGCGATCGCGCAGCTCGACGGATACGCCGCCGCGGCCTGGTCGCTGACGCTCAACGTCAACGGCTATGTGACCGGAATTCAGCTGGTCAACGGCGGATCTGGTGCGTCGGCCTTTACGGTCGTCGCGGACAAGTTCCAGATCCAGCTGCCGGGTTACAATGGCAACGTGCCGAAGTCGGTCTTTACGATCGGCACGATCGGCGGCGTCGCCTCGATCGGCATCACGGCGAATATGTACCTCGACGGCGTCCTGACGGCGCGCATGATGAATATCGGGGTGTTGAGCGCGATCACGGCCAACGTCGGCACGCTGACGGCAGGCGTCATTCAAAGCACGTCAGGCCTGATGGTCATCAACCTGACGGCCGGCACGATCACGATTTCCGACTCGTGACCAAGCGCATCTATATCGCCGTGGACCGCGTCACGGTTTCAAAGCCGGGCTATGACGCCGAGAATCCGCCGGCCGTCGACTACAAATACCTGTCGCTGGATTCTCGTCTGAACCAGGGCAGGCCGCTCGAGGTCGGGCTGTTTCCGAGCGTCGTGTTTGGCGGCGGCAAGGTCTTTTACTCGACGACTTATCCGCATCCGCCGGCGATCGACATCGTCGCTTATAGCATCTCAGCTGGTGTTGCGCTGTACTCGAAGGCGATGGTTTGCCGGGATGCGAATTCGAGCATCGCTTACCAGCGCTCGAGCTGGGTGCCGATCCTCTACAGGGATGGCTTTCTGATCTCGGACGATTGGCAATACAGGCGCTCGCGCGTCATGGGAACGGGCGTCAACCTCTATTATATCGCCTGGCAGGTCTGGTGATGGCGCGGCGCTTTCACGCGGGCCTGAATTCGTTTTTAGGTGCCTATGGCGTCTGGCTGTCGCGGCCTGGCGTCGACGTGCTGTCGACCTCGAGCAATGCCGACTTTTTGCTGCGATCGGAAACCAAGAATGACCAGATCGTCATGTCGGGGTCGATCTATCTGCCGATCAACAGCGGCGACCAGAACATTCCCTATCCGGCAACGTTCACCAGAACGCCCTATGTCTGGTTCGAGGCCTATATCGACGGCGGCGTGGTCGCGTACCCCTACAACCAGGGCATGGCTGCGCGCGACATCACGGTCAGCGGCATCCTGACCTATGAGGTCGGGATCGGCCTCAAGTTCTCAAACGACAAAATCACGATCAACAACAGCAATGCGGATTATAACTTTTACGTGGATTACATGATCTTTCATCGGAGCCTCGGACTCTGATGGTCAAGCGTGTTTTGATCCAGTCCGGCGCCGGCGCCGCAATGAGCGTAAGCCTGCCGGGCGTCGACGTTACGGCGGCGAATATCGACCAGATGGTTTTCGATTCACGCTGGTCGGGGCATCAGTTCTACGCCTCTGGCATCCTCGATAGTTCGCAAGACTCCGTCGCAACGTTCTTCTTTCCGTCGACGCTTGACGCCGTGCCGTTCCTGGCCGGCTACACTGACACAAACATCACGCTTAGCCCTGGCACTCAGTATCTGGGCTTTACCAATTTCCGCGGCAACAGCTCCGACTATTGGAACTATGCGCAGGTCACGACCTCGTCGCTGCAGTTCCGGTTCAAGTTCGGCAACCAGGTCGGCCGGCTGTACTACGCACTTTTCAGGAGGATCGCAGGATGACGGGGGTAACGCTCGACGCGGCTTGGGCTGTCGCTGGCTACATGCCAGCCGGCGTTGACGGGCAGGCGACCGCCGCGGCGCCGTCCGTTGTCGAAGATCCGGCGCCGGCGAGCAGGCCGCAAGTGATCGTGCGGCATGACGACAACGGCTTGATTACGGCGGTCACGCTGCAGGTCGAGATTGGAATGGACGTGCTGTCGGAGCGATACGCGGAGATGGGCATCCCGCACATTCTCTATGACGGCGAGGTCGACATCGCCGACGCCTGGGTGAAGGACGGCCAGATAGTGCCGAAACTCGACGTCGAGATCTCCGGCGAGCTCCGGTCGGTCAAGGCAGACGGCGAGGATCTGCTCGAGCTCACGGTTTCGCCGGCGGAGTTCGATGCGACCGTCGCGCTAGACGGCGCGTTGGTTCACACCGAGCATGTGGCCGATGGAAGGCTCGAGTTCGCGGTCGATCATCCAGGCAGCTACTCGATTTTTGTCGTGCCGGCGCATCCGTATCGTGCCAAGCGGCTGGACGTCGAGGCGATCGCGCCATGAGGGTGAGCGTTGTCGAGGTCAAGCGGAAGCGCGTCGAGGCGACCGTCAACCAGCGTTACATGGTCGACGGCCACGACATCGCGCACGATCGCAAGCGCACGCTGGCCGCGGCCGTCGCGGCCGGCGCCGAGCCGTCCGCCGAATTCGCCGCGGCGGCGGCCGTCGAGGGCGTCACGCCGCAGGCGCTGGCGCAGACGATCCTGGCAAAGCCGGATGAGCTGATGACCAAGGAAAACAAGCGGCGATCCATGGTCGTCCGAACGCGCGCGGCCAAGACGGTCGCCGAGCTCGAGGCGATCCAGGCCGAGGCCGATGCGGCGGCGTCGCCGCCGGCGACGTCTCGCATCTTTTTGCAGGAAGGACCGTAGCCGATGACGGCGATCACTAGCTATTCAACCGGGACGATCTCCGTCGCGGCGAACGGGACGGCCGTCACTGGCGTCGGAACGATCTGGTCCGGGACCAACGTGCGGCCTGGCGATATCCTGCAGATCGGCAATTTTCAGACGATCATCACGGACGTCACTGATCCGACGCATCTCGTCATCCCGCCATGGGGCGGCGGCGCGCAGGCCGGCGTCGCCTATGTCGTCTGGAAAGTATCGCAGCAGCGCATCGCCGGCGCGCAGGCAATGGCCGATGTTTCGGCGCTCGTCGCGGCGCTGAATACGACCGGCTTCTTTTGGTTCGTCGACGTGTCGCTCGCGGCGCCTGATCCCTCGCTCGGCTCGGACGGCCAGTATGCGCTGCAGCCGACGACCGGGAAAATGTGGGTTCATGCCGCCGGCGTCTGGACCTATCTCGGGATCTACAAGGGCTTCAGCTTTCGCGGGGCCTACGACAACGCGGCCGTCTATTCGGTCGGAGACGTGCAGACGACCGCGGGAACGTCCTATGTCTGGATCAACCCGGCGCCGGGATCGGGGCATCCTGCGCCGGATGCGAATTACTGGCAGGTTTTGGCGGCCAAGGGCGACAAGGGCGATACCGGCGCCGTGCCGTGGAGCAACGCGACGACCTGGGCGACGGGGACGAATTACGTCGCCGCGCCGCCGGCGTCGGTCGTCGTGCATCCGATCAACAAAAACCTCTATGTGTGTATCGTTCCGCATCTGTCGGGGAATTTTGCAACCGACCTTGCCGCAGGCAAATGGCTGCTCATTAGTCAGAGCGCGACGGAGGCGGCCAGCGGCACCGCGCTCGCGATCGGCGTCGGAACGAGAGTGTTCTCGGCCGTTACAGGCTTTTCCTACCAGAACGGCGTTCGCCTGCGTGCATCGTCAAATGGCTCGCCTACCAACTGGATGGAGGGTGTTTGCCTCTACGATCCTGCGGCGCAGATCATCACCATGACGGTCGACAAGACCGGCGGCGCCGGCACCTTTGGAGATTGGAATTTCAACCGCGTCGGTCAGCCCGGCGCGGGTGATCTGACGTCCAGTCTCAACCTCTCGGAGCTGACGAACAAGCCTGCGGCGCTAGTCAATCTTGGCGTCCCTGGTGTGCTTGCTGGCTATCTGTCCGGCCTCAAGATCACTTCGCC
Organism: Bradyrhizobium viridifuturi; assembly: GCF_001238275.1. Lineage (GTDB taxonomy): Bacteria > Pseudomonadota > Alphaproteobacteria > Rhizobiales > Xanthobacteraceae > Bradyrhizobium > Bradyrhizobium viridifuturi. The sequence continues at coordinate 2,439 of NZ_LGTB01000027.1, read as the reverse complement.
GGGTGCGGTTTCGTCGTTTAGCGTCAGTCCTGGCGTTGCCTGCGACCGAAACGCGGCAGATATGATTATCCTCAGCGCTGGACTGACCAAAACCAGCGCGGCGTTTGCGGCTGGCAACAATCAAGGTTGTCTCGACACCGGCGCGCTTGCCAACGGCTTCTACCATGTCTTCGTAATCAGGAATCCAACAGGTAGTGGCTCAGTCGACATTCTCATGTCGAAAAGCGCGACCGCGCCGTGGTTGCCAAACGGATACACGTTGTTCCGGCGTATCGGAGCGGTTTGGTACAATTCCGGCGGCCTTTTCTCGCAGCTCTTGCAACGCGGTCGGGAATTCTTTTGGCCCGGTTCGGCGATGGACTATGGCACGACCACTCTTGGACCGACGCTGACGACGTTCGCACTGGCAAGCGTTCCTTCCGGGATTCAGGTGTTAGCGCTCGTCAACATCATCGGGTGGAGCACGGCGCAAAATACAATGTGGTGGACGCACGAAGTCGGCATAACCGACAACGGGCCTGGCTACGGTGTCGGCGGCAACGGTTTGGAAGTAACGACCGTGACATCCGGTAACGTCGCCGATTTGCGCGTGTGGACGAACACGTCGGCGCAGATTTGCGCGCGATCGACCACAGCCAACACCACGTATCGTTGCTTTACGCGCGGCTGGTTTGATCCATTGGAGGGTTGATCGTATGGGATTTGTAGAACGAAACAGTGCAGGCGCGATTGTCGGATGGTTTCGCTGCGAGCAGCCTGACCTGGCGCTCGAGGAGGTTGCCGACGATGATCCGACCGTCGTCGCGTTCCTTGCGTCGCCGGCGCCGGTGCCGGCCTCCTGCACCAAGCTCGGACTGAAACGGGCTTACGACGAGCTCGGCAGTTGGGCGATCGTCAGGGCCGCGATCGCGGCGGACGCGGCCGTCCAGGAGGAATGGGATCTCGCGACCGAGCTCCGGCGTACAGATCCTTTGGTGCAACGCATGATTACTGCGCTCGGCCTCTCTGACGCGCAAGTCGACTTGCTCCTCATTCGCGCAAACGCCCTGGTCTGACCGGGCCGCGCTCCTCCTTTCCATCACAAAAGGACTATCACGATGACCAGCGCAGTCATTTCTGCGAGCGCTATCGATTTGCATGGGATCTCCCGCGCGGCGTTTGACTTGATCGTCAGCGCCGAGGTCACCAGCGAGGCGTTCTATAACAAGCGTTACCGGGCCGTCCTCGAGCACCCGAGCGACAACTCGGGGCCGACCGGCGCGATCGGGTACGATTTCGGAACGCAAACCGCAGCGCAGATCCGCGCCGATTGGCGCGGGCGCGTGAACGACGCAATGCTTAAGGTCCTGGTCGGCGCTGCCGGCCTGCGCGGCGACAAGGCTGCCGCCTATTGTCGCAAGACGCGGGGAATGATCGATATCCCGTGGGACGTCGCGCTCGAGGTGTTCTCGGACCATGACATCCCGCGTTATCTGGCGATCTGCCGGCGGCTGCTGCCTGGTCTCGACGAGCTCTCGCCGGATTGCGTCGGCGTCGTCCTCTCGATCGCCTTTAACCGCGATGCCTCTGGCTTCAACAAGCCGGGGCCGCGCTGGTCGGAGATGCGGCAGATCAAGGCGGCGATCGGCAGCGGCGAGCTCGCCAAGATTCCTGGCCTGATTCGATCGATGAAACGGCTCTGGCCTGACGAAAAGGGCCTGCGCATCCGCCGCGACGACGAGGCGGCGCTTTTCGAGCATGGCCTCGCCACGTCGCATCCGCATGAGCATGCGAAGCTCGCGGCGACGCCGGCGCCGGTTGATCCGGACGCCGTCGCCTATGTCCAGCGGCGGCTGCGCGAGCTCGGCTATTACGACGTCGGCCAAGTCGACGGCGAGCAATCGCCGCAGGGTCGGACCGAGGGAATGATCCTGGCCTATCGCAACGCGCGCGGCCTGCCGCTGACGCCTGACATCGACGACCAGCTGATCGCCGAGCTCGGCAAGCCGCAGGCGCCGCGCCAGGTGGCCGAGACGCGGGCAACTGCAACCGTCGAGGATCTGCGCGACGAGGGCTCGCAGACCATCGCGCTGACCGATCGCGCCAAGGGATGGGCCGGCAAGGTCTTCGGCGGTGCGTCAGGCCTCGGCGGCGCCGGCGTGCTGACCTGGATCACTGACAAGGCGACGCAGGTCTCGGCTGCAAAGGACGCGGTCGGCGGCCTCGGCCTGTCGTCGACGGCTATCGACGCGATCGTGATCGGCGTCGTCGCGCTGGTCGTCGTCGCCGGCGTCGGCGTCCTGGTCTGGTTTGTCGCCGACACGCTCGAGCGGCGCCGCCTCGCTGACTATCGCGCGGGGAAACACGCATGAGCTGGATCGTCGCAATCCTCATGCGCCTGGCCGGCGCCGCCGGCGTCAGCCTCTCGCCATTTGCCGCCGGCGCGTTGTTCGCCGGCGG